>JANSXH010000004.1 GCA_024743055.1 Pseudomonadota bacterium | reverse complement strand
CTGCGCAAGATCATCGAACCTCACGGAGAAATCCCCTCCTATATCAAGACCGTCCGCAACAAGGGATATGTCTTCGTCGGGAAGGCCGATGTCCAGAATGCAATCGATACAAATGTCAAATTTATAAAGCCAGTGGATTGGATCAATAATCCTCCACAGGGCGAGCAGTAACTTAGCGTTTCAGGTCACTCAGCCACGGAATTTGCCTCCACCTCTTGACATGTCAAGAAGTCGTGTGCATATACACAGTCATGGTAGATGATATGTCCTTGGCGTCGAAACTAGATAAGCTGCAGGTCTCCACTTGCATTTGTGGAAACCTGCGAAAAACGACCCGGGTGGTTACACAATTCTATGATACTGCATTGAAGCCCGTGGGAATAAAACCAGGCCAGTTTACCGTATTGGCGGCACTGTCAATTCACGGACAGATGCGCATTACAGAACTGGCCAAGTTGCTGGAGATTGATCGAACCACAATGATCCGGAATGTTCGCCTCCTTGAAAAGAAGGAACTGGTGCAAACAGCTACAGATGATCGGACCAGTTACAGTGTTTTAGTCCTTACTAGGGCTGGAAAGGAAAGACTGGAAAAGGCCTTGCCTCATTGGCAAAAAGCGCAAGCCCAAATTAAAAATTATCTGGGTCAGGACCGATGGGGCGGGCTCCTTGACGATCTGTCATCTACTATCAGCGCCACAAAAGAATGATAATATTTTTCCTGGAATGTGTTTATACACAAATTGAATTTGGAGTTCTAAATGCGAGAGGCAAAAATTCTTGTAACCAGCGCTGGCGGAAATACCGGCATTCCGACAACACTGCAACTTCTTGAAAAGGGATTTCCAGTAAGAGCTTTGCTTCATCGCAAGGATGATCGATCAAGGTTACTTGCCGACGCAGGTGCGGAGGTTATGATCGCAGATCAGTTTTCCCTAGCAGATATGCGGCAGGCCATGACGGGTGTACAGAGGGCCTATCACTGTGCCCCGACAGCGCCAAACGGCCTTCATTTCGGGAGTGTTTTTGTCGTTGCGGCTCAAGAGGCGAGACTTGAGCAAGTCGTCATGTTAGGCCAATGGTTGAGTGATGCAGATCATCCTTCCATGCTCACTCGTGAAACCTGGCTCAACGAAGAAATTCTAAAACTTCTCCCCGATACAGCAGTAACCATAAACAATGTTGGTTGGTTTGCGGCCAACTATTTTATGGTGCTGGAAACCGTTGCACAGCTTGGGATGTTGCCGATGCCTCTCGGTGAGGGCGATATCAGAAAGGACGCGCCACCATCAAATGAGGATATAGCGGCAGTAACGGTTGCTGCTCTACAAGACCCTGGGATCCATGCCGGAAAAACCTATCGGCCAACAGGCCCAAAACTCCTTTCCCCTAATGAAATAGCCGGCATCATGGGGAAGGTTTTGGGCAGAAAGGTAACCTACAATAATATCTCAGAAAAAATGCTCCTAAAGGCACTAAAAGCGCAGGGCTTTTCGGGGGCAATGCCTACCCAGCTGCTGTTGTATCTAAAGGAGTATCGAAAGGGCGCATTTGCCGTTCACGCCCCAAATACAGTTGTTGCTGACTTGACTGGAAGACAACCCCTAGAATTTGAAGAGATTACTCAGCGTACGATTGCGCAAAGTGAAATCTCAAGGCCTGCGTTGCGAAACAAGATCGCTGCGTTTAGGGGATTCTTGAAAATGCTGGCAACCGCAAATGTCGATCCCGACCAGGTGGAGAAGGAAAGAGATCACGTGCTACTGAAATCTCCGAAATTTGTTCAAGAGAGTGATGATTGGCTCAAGTCCCATGACCCTGGGTCAGGCTATGTACCGGATCAGAGCGATCGGCCTGTTGAACCAAGGATGGGGGCGATAAGAAGCTAACATTCCCAGGCGTAAAGATCGAAACCCCATCTTTTTAATAAAAATGGAAAAATCAAATGTCTGCATTGATGATCGCGAATATAAACGTCAAGAATCCAGCAATTTTTCAGGAATATCTTGCGAAAACAAAAGAGGTGGCAGCCCCCTATGGCGCTAAGCTTCTTTTCCGGGGATCCTATGGGAGAACTCTAACCGGTGACAACCAAGATCACGGCATGACTGTAATCGTGCAGTTTCCGTCCTTAGAAAAAATTCATGCCTGGTTTGAGTCGGATGCCTATCAACCTCTCATTCCGCTTCGCGAAGAGGGGGCTGAGATCAAAATGGTGAGTTATGAGGAAATAGTGTGACGCTGGCTATTGCGCTTCAATGGCTGCTTGGTTTCATCTAAAGATAAGGCTTATAAAGAATAAGAAGGAAAGCAAATGCCCGACTTGAAACAAGCATCCGGAGAACTCGCATCACCGTCGCAGGTGTCCACTGAAGATACCAAGCCGGTTCACCAAAATGTCGAACGTCTGGTTAGTGGATCGATCGGCATCACCCTTGCCCGGCTGTCCGCTCCCAATACAATCGGTTTCCTCGTCGGTAGCGGCGTTACAGTTGCTGAGCTTTGGTACGTTGGTCAATTGGGGACGGCCCCACTCGCGGGTTTGGCCTTGGGCTTTCCCATGTTCATGTTGATGATGATGTTGAGCGCAGGGTCTATGGGCGGGGCCATTGCAGCGTCAGTTGCCCGTGCGTCCGGAGCGGGAGATCGTCGCAAAGCAGATGCTCTGGCCTGGCATGGAGTCGCGATTGCCTTGATTGCCTCTACTGTTCTTGCCTTGCTTTATCTGGCTTTTGGGCCAGAATTCTTCTACCTGCTTGGCGGGCGAGATGAGACTCTGCAAGCCGCACTCGAATATTCCGATATCGTTTTCCTTGGCTGTGTCGCGATCTGGCTCCTCAATACATTTGGCAGTTTGTTGCGTGGAGCTGGCGATATGAAATCCCCGGCCATTGCCCTCGTTCTCGCAGCTGTCATCCAAATCCCCGTGAGCGGGCTTCTTGCCTTGGGGTGGGGAAGTTTTGAGGGGTTGGGTATTTCCGGCGTTGCCTGGGGTGCTTTAATCGGCTTTGCCGTCTCTACTGTATTTCTCGGGAGCCGTTTGCTGTCTGGGAAAAGCGGCATTACGCTGTCTACCCGCCTGCCTTCTTTTAAATGGGCATTATTCAAGGACATCTTGCGCATTGGGGCAATTGCCAGCGTCAATCCTTTCCTGACGGTGACTTCGATCATCTTTCTGGCCGCCATTGTCAGCAAGTTTGGCGTCGCGCCATTAGCCGGATTTGGCGTAGCGGCACGGATAGAATTTTTGCTGATTCCAATCGTTTTTGGAATTGGGGCAGCGATGTTGTCCCTAGTTGGAGCCAGTATGGGATCGGGAAATGTAGACCGGGCCCATAAGGTGGGTTGGACTGGCGGGCTGTTTGCTGCCTTCTTTGCCGGTCTTATTGGCTCTGCCACAGCCATATGGGCGCATGAATGGGCTGGTCTTTTTACAAATGACCCTGAAGTGATTGCGGCAGCGACCATATTCCTGATCATTGTCGGGCCTTTTTATGCTTTTTTTGGCTTGGGACTATCCCTTTACTTCGCGTCTCAAGGGGCCGGGACGGTGACATGGCCTGTCGTCTCCAGTGCCATACGCCTTTCCATCGTTATAGTCGGGGGATTTTATGCGTTAAGCCTGTCGGAAGGTGGGTTCACCGTGCTTTCTATTTCGGTCGCCTTGGGCATGACGGTATTCGGGATACTGACTGCTTCCTCCCTGTTATTCGGCGCTTGGCGCCGCGCTGCGGAGAAGATGCACAGGGCGTGAGAAAAGTGTAAGTATTTCAAACTTGCTCATTTTTCATTTTATATTCACAAAAATGAAAAAAAGTTTGAAATTTTCATTTTAGGAAAATATGGTTTGACCTTGTAGAACTTCAGGGACTCAGACCATTGCCTCAATCAGTAGAAATTCCGGATGACGATATCATGAAACCGGTCGGTTTCCAGATCCGGGATCTGCGCAAAGCGCGGGGCCTCACCTTGCAGGAACTTGCCGATCAAATCGGTCGTTCCGTTGGCTATGTGTCTCAGGTCGAAAGAAGCTTGTCCGCCGTCACCATCCCAGCCCTTAAAGAAATTGCTGATGCCTTGGGTGTGAACATCAATTGGTTTTTTCAAGGGACGGTGAATGCTCCACCCGAAGAGCGGGACTATATTGTCCGCCGGGATAATCGCCGCCGTCTTGATTTTACGGGAACCGGCATGATGGAAGAGCTTTTATCGCCGAGCCTGAGCGGGCCATTCGAATTTATTCTTGGTACGTTTGATCCCGGAGGCCATACCAGCGACGTAAAATATTCGCGCTCTGGTGTGGTCGGCGGATTTGTTGTGTCTGGAAATCTCAATCTGGAAATTAATGACAGGGTTTTTACCCTAAATCCTGGGGACGCTTTCACCCATGCAAGCACGGATCCGCATCGCAGCTGGAATGACGGACCAGAAGTTACTGTTGTCTTGTGGGTGGTGGCACCACCGTCTTATTGATCCCATGCTGCCGGAATTGACGGCACCGAGAAGAGGAAATGAATGTTATGGCAAAGGAACTACCAAAAGAAGCACAGGTCGTCATTGTGGGTGGGGGCGTAATAGGTTGCTCTATCGCCTATCATCTGACCAAGCTCGGTTGGCAGGATGTCGTGCTCGTCGAACGCAAGCAGCTAACTAGTGGAACGACCTGGCACGCAGCCGGTCTGATCGGGCAGCTTCGCGACAGCAAGAACATGTCGGAGTTGGCGAAATATACAGCTGAGCTGTATCTCGGCCTCGAGGAGGAAACCGGGCAAGCGAATGGGTATAAAGTCAACGGCTCTCTCTCCATTGCCACGCATGAAGGGCGGTTCGAGGATTTGAAGCGGCGCGCTGAAATGGCAAAGGTCTTTGACCTGGATGTTGATGTGATCGGCCCGCAAACTTGTAAGGACTATTATCCGTTGATGAATATAGAGGATGTCATCGGTGGCATCTTTATTCCCTCGGACGGACAGGCGAATCCCATCGATATTACTCAAGGACTGGCAAAGGGCGCACGGATGCGAGGTGCGCAGATTTTCGAGAATACCAAGGTGACAAAAGTGCTGCATGATGGCGGCAAAGTCACTGGAGTAGAGACAGAAAGCGGTACTATTAATGCCGATCACGTGGTCTTGTGCTGTGGGATGTGGACCAGGGACTTCGCCAAGCAGATTAACGTCACCGTTCCCCTGCATGCCTGCGAGCATTTTTATATCATTACCGAGCCGTTTGAAGGGGTGACCCCGGACCTACCAGTTTTTCGCGATTATGATGCATGCGCCTATTACAAGGAAGATGCCGGAAAGCTGTTGCTGGGGGCGTTCGAGAAAAAGGCGAAGCCTTGGGGGATGAACGGCATTTCGGAAGATTTCTGCTTTGATGAACTGCCGGATGATTTCGACCATTTCAGTCCGATCTTGGAAGATGCCATCTATCGTGTCCCTAGTCTGGAGACCGCCGGTATCCAGAAATTCTTCTGCGGACCAGAGAGCTTTACACCGGATGACCGCTATCAGATTGGCGAAGCACCGAATATGAAAGGCTTGTTTGTTGCAGCAGGTCTTAATTCAATTGGCATCCAGTCGGCTGGAGGTATTGGTAAGGTTATTTCTGAGTGGATGCGGGACGGCCATCCGCCAAGTGATCTGGCCAGTGTTGATGTCCGCCGGAACCTTCCTTTCCAGGGCAACAAGAACTATCTCCATGATCGGGTTACCGAGACCCTCGGACTTCTTTATGCCGTGCACTGGCCTTTCTATCAGTATGAGACGGCAAGGAATGTGCGTAAATCACCTTTCTATGATCGAATGAAAGAGAAGGGGGCAGTATTTGGGGAAGTCGCCGGATGGGAGCGACCAAACTGGTACGCACCTGAGGGAGAACAGGCAGAATATGTCTATTCCTTCACAAAACAGAATTGGTTCGATTTCTCTGCCGCGGAACATCATGCTGTTCGTGAGAATGTCGGACTTTTTGATCAGACCTCCTTTGCCAAATTCCGTCTTGAAGGACCGGACGCTGAAAAAGTCCTCAATCGGGTCTGCGCCAACAATGTGGCGGTCGAACCCGGCCGTCTCGTTTATACCCAATGGCTCAATGAGCGTGGAGGTATCGAGGCAGATCTCACAGTGACCCGTCTTGCTGAGGATGCCTATCTAATCGTCACCGCTGGTGCGTCGCAGATCCGGGAGTTTCATTATCTGAAGGACCGGATTCCGGAAGATGCTCGTTGTATCCTGACTGATGTCACGTCTTCCATGGCGGTACTTGGGATTCAGGGCCCTAACTCTCGGGCATTGATGCAGAAATTAACGAGTACTGATATGTCAAATGACGCTTTTGCCTTCGGCAGTTCCCAGGAGATCGAGCTGGGCTATGCACTGGTACGGGCCTCCAGAATCACCTATATGGGCGAACTCGGATGGGAGCTCTATATTCCAACGGAATTTGCACAAGGTGTGTATGACACCGTGGTCGAAACCGGTGCTGAGTTTGATCTCAAACATGCCGGGATGCATGCCATGAATTCCTTACGCATGGAAAAAGCCTATCGCCATTGGGGAGATGATATCACCGATATGGAATCGCCGCTGGAAGCCGGATTGGGATTTGCTGTAGCCTGGGAGAAAAATGGTGGCTTTATCGGTCGGGACGCCTTGCTGCGCCAAAAGGAAGAAGGCGTGAAGCAGCGTCTGGTCCAGTTCCTCCTCGAAGATCCTGAAAAGATGCTCTATCACAATGAGCCGATCTATCGCGATGGCGAAATCGTCGGATATCTGACGTCCGGCATGTATGGCCACAGTCTTGGCGGAGCCATCGGGCTTGGCTACGTAGAGAATCCGGATGGAGTTAACCCGGACTATGTCAATTCTGGAGCTTACGAAATTGGTGTGGCTGGAGAGAAGGTAAAAGCCAAGGCCTCCCTGCGCCCTCTCTATGATCCGAAGAGTGAACGAGTGAAACAGTAGATTTGATCCCGTCTGACTCTCGAAATTTTGTTTTCACAAAATGTAACAAGTGCTATCGTTTTTCATGGGAGTGTTGTTATCGGTCAGAATAACAAAAAAATGTAACAAAAGGTGAGTAGTTTTTGTGCATTTATGTGTATTCTGACATGACGTTTACTAGGGAGAGCAAAATGACAAGTGAAAACAGGAAATCATCTATCGCCACTCAGCAGGCGGTAAAATCCTTCAACAGAAGAACATTATTGAAGAGCGCGGCAGCCGTTGGTGCCGTCACTATGGCCGGCCCGGCATTTGTAAAGAACGCGTTCTCTTCTTCGGGTGAGTTGAACATTTTGATGTGGTCAGATTATCTGCCAAAACCGTTCCTCGCGGATTTTGAAGGCGCGACCGGTATCAAGGTCAATTACACAGGTATCGGCTCCAACGAAGAAATCATCAACAAGATGAAGGCCAACAAGGGACAGGGTTTTGACATTGTCTCTCCGACCAATAATCAGGGCCTGGAATGGGGCCCGCTGCAGCTTCTGCAGCCTTTTGATATGAACCGGGTGCCCGTCGATAAAGTTAATCCGGCCATGACTAATATTGGCCTTAAGGATTGGGATTTCGGTGGTACCGGATCTCACTGGCTGCCGCATATCTGGGGGACTGAAGGCATTGCCTGGCGTACCGATAAATGGGCGCCGAATGGTAACGCACCCAGCTATGGCGATGTCTGGGCAGATGCCAATGCCGGCAAAACTATGGGCCGTCCGCATTCAATGATGCTTTGCGCAGGTCTGTATATGGAAGCCATCGGGCAGTTGGATCAGGGCGATATGTGGAAAGCCTATGAATCTGAAGAAACCATGCGCCCGATCTGGGAAAAAGTGACTTCTTGGTGCATTGACCGGAAGAAGAATATCAAACTACTTTGGAATGACGCTGATACCCAGAAAAACGGCCTGCTGAACGAAGGTGTGATTGTTGGCCAGACGTGGGATGGACCTCCAATGTCTCTCAAAACTGCTGGTGATCCAATTATGTATCAGGCACCGATTGAAGGCTCCATGGCTTGGGTTGACGGTATGGCCATGCCGATTGGTGCAAAGAATGTCGATCAGATGTATGAGTTCATTAAATTCTCATATGAAGCGGCAAATGCTGGTAAGGCAATTGACGAGCATGGTTACAATTCACCGGTTATCGGTGCTGACCAGTTTGCCGGTGCTGCTTACAAACAGAATTTCGCGGATGCATATCCGGGAGATTCTCTCAGCAACCTCAATCCTTGGCCACCACAAGCGCCTTGGTATGCTGAAATTCGCACCGAATATGTGAACAAGTTCAAGAGCTCCTAGTTCATTGAAGAAATCCCGGATCCATATTTGGTGGATCCGGGATTTTTACTTGGATGCGATGTAACAGCTAGCCAAAGGGGTGCCGCGAAGGGGACATTGCGGTTTTCGGGGAGAAATTGATGAGCAGAGGGGTAGAAGTCAATCTGGATAACGTCTGGATCCGGTTTGGCGACTTTGTTGCCGTTCGTGAGGCAAATGTCAGTATTAAAGGCGGCGAGTTCTTCTCTTTTCTTGGCCCGTCAGGATGTGGCAAAACAACCATCCTGAGAGCTGTCTCCGGTTTTCTAGAGCCGAGCGAAGGCACTGTGAAAATTGGCGGCCGGGACATGGCAGGCATAGGCCCCAATAAGCGTCCCACCGCTCTCATTTTCCAGAATTTGGCTCTGTTTCCCCTCATGAAAGTGTGGGAAAACATTACTTTTTCCCTTGAAGTTCAAGGATTTAGTAAGGTTGATCGGCGCAAGCGGGCAGATGAATTGCTTGAAATGATTGCCCTGCCGGATCAAGGCGACAAACTACCTTCCGAACTATCTGGGGGGCAAAAACAACGGGTGGCCATCGCCCGTGCTCTTTGTGCGGAACCGGATGTACTCCTGCTGGACGAACCTCTGTCGGCGCTTGATTTGAAATTACGCCAGCATATGCGGACAGAGCTGCGCGAGATCCAGCAGCGGGTTGGCATCACCTTCATCTATATTACCCATGACCAGGGGGAAGCCCTGACCATGTCGGATAATGTGGCGGTAATGCGGGCCGGCGTGATTGATCAGATTGCTGATGGCCAAACGGT
Source organism: Pseudomonadota bacterium (assembly GCA_024743055.1). Lineage (GTDB taxonomy): Bacteria > Pseudomonadota > Alphaproteobacteria > Sneathiellales > Sneathiellaceae > Sneathiella. The sequence continues at coordinate 249,937 of JANSXH010000004.1, read as the reverse complement.
CTATGATGACCCGGCAACGCCATTCGTCGCGTCATTTGTGGGTGAGAACAATGTTTTCCGTGGAACTGTAAAATCTATTGATGGCGAGTTTGCCATCGTTGACACAAATCGTTCTGGCGAGCTGGCGGCACGGATTGCGACCTCTGCAAAATCGAATCTGAAAGTCGGTGATGCGGCCATGATGTTTGTCCGCCCTGAAGCCTGTAATATTGCTCCGGATGATGCACCAGGTAAAAACCGACTGACTGCCATGGTCAAGCATGAGGAGTTTGAAGGACAGATCTATAACGTCTTTCTGGAAGGGTCCGAGGGCAAGGAGATCAAGATGTCCCTTGTCAATATTGGCCAGAATCGCCAGTCGGCGGAAGGCAAAGACCTGACTTTGGAATATGCACCTGAGCATGCGGTCGTTTTGCCCGCAGGCGAACTTGCCAGCGAGTAGGATGGTCCGATGAGCGCTGTGCAGATATTGAGAAACTTCTTTGAGAAGAACGGAATAGGTCTCGGCACTTTCCTGCTGGTCGCAGTCTTTATCTGGGTTGTCATCCTTATCATCCTGCCGCAGCTGTCGATGCTGGACTTCTCCTTCCGGCATCATCTGCCACCACCGGAAATGGGCGGGCCAAAAGATACCTATACAATAGAACACTACAAATACCTCGTTCTCGGGGCACCGGGGGCAGATACGTCCTATAATGTGGTGGATCTGGGCGTATTCGGGCGGACGCTGATTGCCGCGGTGTTTGTTACAATTCTTGACCTTATCCTCTGCTACCCGCTGGCTTATTATCTGGGCCAGTCCAAGGGTGGCGGCTTTATCCGGGTGTTGGTTCTGCTGTTGATTATTCCTTATTGGATTAACGAGATTTTACGGGCTTTTGCCTTCCGCATCATCTTTGGGGACAGCGGACTGATAAATGAGGTTTTGCTGACATTTGGTCTTATCAATGACCCCATAGATTTCATCCGCGCAAATGTGGCTCTGTATGCGGGTCTTGGCTATGCCTATATCCTTTTGATGATTTTCCCCATTTACAATGTCATCGAAAGCCTGGATCGTAATCAGATCGAGGCAGCACGGGATATGGGTGCGCCTTGGTGGCGGATCCACTGGAGGGTTGTTATTCCTTATGCCAAGCCGGGTATTTCTTCCGGTTGTACCATGGTGTTCATGCTCTCGGCAGGTGCCTTGGCGGCACCCCAAATCCTTGGGGGGCCCTCAAGCCTCTGGTTTACTCAGATTATTTATCAATGGTTTAACCAGGGTGGTAACTGGCCGCGAGGCGCCGCCTTTGCCATCGTATTGCTTCTGACCTGTATCATCATTGTTCTGTCGATGATGCGACTCTTTAAGGTCAAGATCGGGGATATCGGAAAATGAGGTCGGAAGGATATCTGCTTAAAATTTTCCTTGTCGTCTATTTGCTTGTCTTCTTTGGCTATCTGCTGGGTCCGCTCATTGTCATGAGTATTACGGCGTTCAATTCCCCCAGTTTTCCGAAAATGACCCCCTGGGAATGCCTGACCTTTGAGTGGTTTGACGTTCTGGCCAATGATACGAGGATCCTCAATGGCATAAAGAACAGCCTGATTATCGGCGTGGGGACTGTCATTCTGTCCGTCATTCTCGGGTTGGCCGGGGCTTTGATGCTGACGCAGATCTGGCCGAAAATGCGGGCTACCTATTATACCATCGTCATAGCACCGATCTTGATCCCGGGGGTTGTCCTCGGTATTTCAACTTTGGTGTTCTGGGATCGTATCAATGTCATGCTGGGTTTCGAGACAGACAGTTTCCTCAACAACGGTATATTCCTGACGATCCTGGGCCAGTCGACCTTTATTGCTTCTTATTGCATGCTGGTCTTTATCGCTCGATTGCAACGGTTTGACACAGGCTTGACAGAAGCCGCCCTCGACCTCGGTGCTACCAATGTTCAGGCATTTCGAAAAATTCTACTGCCCTTCATGAAGCCGGCCATCGGGTCGGCAGCAGTGTTGGCTTTTCTTGCCTCTTTCGAGAACTACAATACAACAACCTTCACATTCGGAAAGTTTCCGACGCTAACCATTGAACTGGCACAGAAGGTTCGCTACGGGATCAATCCCTCTATTTCTTCTCTGGCCTTTATCATCATCGTCCTGACGGTAATTGGCGCCCTGGCCCATGAAATTTATATTCGCCGCCAGCAACTGGCTCTTGCCAACGGTGCGCCTGTAAAAGCAGTCGCCAATGGATTTAAACTTCCTCGAATTTTCCAGGGCAATCCGGCGGCCATCATTCTGGTCCTTTTGGCTCTCGGTGGTTTTTCCACGATCTGGTTCGCTCAGGTATACAGTCCGCAGGAATGTATCCTTGATGTACGCGAGCAAAAACGCATCTTGCAGCAACAAAAGATCGATGAAATTCGGCAGCAACGGCTCCAGCAACAACAGCAAAAGAAATTGCAAGGTCCGGATATTTTCGGCAGTGATAAAAAGGCGCCTTCAGGATCTGGTTCTGCGCCGCAAAGCCCAGGCAAAGGGGCATTCGGGGATATATTTGCACCAAAGAACCTTGAGAAAACAGCTCCGGATTCTCAGCAGGACAGTAAGCCTAAAAATCCAGGTAAAGGGGCCTTTGGAGACATTTTCGCACCCAAGAATTTGGACAAAACAGGTCCCCAGGAAAACACAACCGATTAAGTCGCAGCTCGCTTGATGTCAGCGCTCAAGTCTCTCAAATTGACGGACTTGCTTTGATGTGATCCAAGGCGCAACCTCCGCATCGAAAGCCTTGAAATGATTGCTTTCCAAATGTATCTGGAAGGCTTCAGCGCTGCCATAAATCTCGTAAAGAAGGATGCTATTGGGCCGCGTGGGTTCAATACAAACATCAAAGATATGGCACTCGTCTTCCTTATCGAGGGACTCTTCTGCCTGTATCTGAACTCTGGCTTTGAAGTCTTCAAACCGTTCGGGATGCAGGTCAAACTCAACGATGACGACAAACATGTCGCTTTCTCCTTTTAATATTTCCCAGGAAACTTTTCCTTGAGGTCCGCAACCTGGACTTCGGTTAGGGGACGGGTGCGGAACTCCTTGAGCAGCAGAAAAAGTTTCGCAGTCTCTTCTAGTTCCTCAATTGCATAGACAGCATCTGTTAGCGATTGGCCTGCAACAATGGGACCATGATTGGCAAGCAGAACCGCATGATGACGGGAGGCCATTTCTTTCACAGCTTTCGCCAGATCCACATCACCAGGAGCGAAGTAAGGAACTAGGGGCAGGGTACCGATCCGCATGACATAATAAGCAGTTAAAGGCGGCAGGACATTCTCTTCATTGATATCTGCAAGGCAACTGACTGCGACGCTATGAGTAGAATGTAGATGTACAACCGCTCCCGTGCTCCTTCGCTCCTCATAAATACAGCTATGGAGAAAGGCCTCCTTAGTCGGCGCGTCACCATCTATATGCCGCCCGTCCCTATCCAGATGAGAGATCTTTCCAGGATCAAGAGAACCAAGAGAAGAGCCCGTCGGTGTCATCAACCAGCCATCGTCCAACTGAACGCTTATATTTCCGCTTGAGCCAAAGGTAAGTCCTCGATCGAACAGGGATTTTCCGTAGGCCGCCATCTGGTCGCGAAGTTTGGATATGGTCACGGCAACATGTCCAAGGCCTTGACGAAGAAGTCCTCTGAGCCGAAATTCCCTGATTTAAGCGCCAAGGCAACGGGTTGTACGCCGACACTTTCCGTCCAAGGAACTCCCGGATCAATCTCCGGTCCAATCCGTAAGGCCTTGATATCCAATGCCTCAACCACCGCACCTGAAGTTTCCCCGCCCGCGACAACGATCTTGGTAATCCCGGATGTCACCAGCGAGGATGCCACGTCTCCGATGGTCTTTTCAACGAGTTGGCCTGCGCGTTCGACGCCATACTTATCTTGCATTTCAGCTACTTCAGCAGGGTCGGCGGACGCATAGATGAGGAGGGGCGCTTCATCAGACTGAGTAGCGGCCCAGTCAAGCACCGTTGCCGCATCCTGGGTTCCCTCAACAAGCGCATCCACATCCAGCTTCAGGCACGGCCATTTCTCACTGACATAGGCGATTTGGCTTCTGGTGGCGACGGAACAGCTTCCGGCAAGCACCAAGGAACGGCCCGGTAACTGGGGGAGGGAGGGCTCAAGTGGGTTGCCCAAGAGATTTTTCTCCCGAAAATTTGCCGGTAATCCGCGAGCGATTGCTGAGCCACCTGTGACGAGTTTGTGGTTTTGAATAGCCTTGCCGATGGCATCCAGATCCTCATTGAAAATGGCGTCCGTCACGCAATAGGCATGTCCAACAGCTTCAAGCTCCGTCATTTTCTGTTTGATTTCTGTCGGGCCAGCGCGAACGGTTTCCAAATTGATGTTGGCCACTTTCAAGTTAGATTGAGCCGACATCAGACGCATCAAGTTGGAATCCCGCATCGGTGTCAGTGGATGGTCGCGCATGGAAGATTCACTTAAAGGTAGCTCGCCGACAAAAAGGTTTCCTTTGTAAATTGTACGTCCGTTATCGGGGAAAGCTGGACAAATGACCGAGATACTATTTGCAACCGCATTGACCAGGGCATCACCAACCGGACCGATATTGCCTTTTGTCGTCGAATCAAATGTTGAACAGTATTTAAAAAAGAACTGCTGAACATCCTGTGCTTTGAGCCAAGCGAGCGCATGAAGAGACCAACTGACTGCCTCATCGGCAGGAGCCATCCGCGATTTGAGAGCGACGACAACTGCATCAACATCACCGATATCGAGATCGGCATGCGGGACGCCGATGACCTGCACAACCCGCATGCCTTGCTGCACCAAGGTATTGGCAAGGTCTGTCGCACCGGTAAAGTCATCTGCTATGGCACCCAACAGGACTGTCATATTATAGGTCTCCTATGGAAGTCCGGAACTTCGCTAATTAAGCAATTGTCGCGGTAGCCACAAGGCTATTTCAGGGAAGATCGCAACCAGGGTCAAACCAACAAGCTGCAGCAGAACAAAGGGAATGATGCCCTTGTAGATCTGCTGAATCTTGACAGTCTTCGGTGCCACAGCTTTTAAATAAAACAGGGCAAAGCCAAAGGGCGGCGTCAGGAAGGATGTCTGGAGATTGACGGCCAGCAGAATGGCGAACCAGTAAGTCACTTCAAACTTGGCTACATGATCTCCGAAATCCAATAGCGCAATCGCTGGGGCAAAAACCGGCAGCACGATCAAGGTAATCTCGATCCAGTCAAAGAAGAAGCCAAGGACGAAGACAATACCCATGATAAGGAACAGCAATCCCCAGGAGCCAAGGCCCAATGCTTCAACGGCATCAATCACTAAGTCATCGCCGCCGAGAGACCGGAATACAAATGAGAAAAGAGTGGCGCCAATAAAAATGCCGAAGATCATGGCATTGGTCAGAGCAGTGCGCTCTACCACATCTTTAAGGGTTACCCAGAAATGACTAAGTTCCTTACGAAACCCGCCTTCGACCGCATGCTCCACCAGATCTGAATCTACCTCACCCTCAAAATGGAGTTCTTTGACCCCAAGAGACGGTAATATCACCAGATTGAATAGGCCGAGCAAAATGGCACCCATTGCCCCCACACCAGCGGCTTCTGTAGGTGTCGCCAATCCGGCCAGGATAGATCCCAAAACACAGGCAATAAGAATGACCGGTGGGACAAAACTTCTCAAGACCATACCCAGGATACCGGCTGTCGATTGTGGACCTATATTGCTCGGTAATGGCGGGGCTAGAGACGGGTTAATCGTGCAGCGAATGACGATATAAGTAAAATACAGACCGGACAAAATCAGGCCGGGAAACACGGCTGCAACAAACAGATTGCCGACGGACCGGCTTAATAGATCAGCCATAATCACTAGCATGATAGAGGGCGGTATAAGAATGCCGAGTGTTCCGGAAGCCGCAATTGTTCCTGTTGCAAGCTGGGGATCATAGTTACGCTTCAACATTACCGGCAGCGCCAGGAGAGACATCATTATGACGGAGGCGCCAATGATCCCGGTTGTCGCAGCGAGGATTGTTCCCATCAAGGTCACAGCGAGAGCCAGTCCGCCGGGAACCCGGCGTAACAGAACTTGCAGGCAATTTAAGAGGTCTCTGGCGATGCCAGATTTTTCCAGCATCGTCCCCATAAATATAAACATAGGGATGGCGGTCAGGATCAGGCTTTCCATAATCCCGCCGAATATTCGAGAGGGAAGGGACCGGAATTGAATAAAAATGAATTCATCGGCCAAAATACCAATAAATCCAAAGGCAAGCCCGACACCGCCAAGGATGAAGGCAACTGGATATCCTGAGAAAAGTAGAACCGCAAGCGCGGCGAACATTAATACGGGGAGGAGTTCGGAGATTTCCATCAGTGATCTCCTCCAATAACACCTTGTTTCAGTTCTTGAGGCAGCTGTCCGCGAACACCCGCCGCCGCTTTAATAATTTGAGAAATTCCGGCTAAAAGCAAAAGTGCAAATAAGACAACGAGCCCGCCCTTCAGCATCCATATGTTGCTAAGGCCGTTTTGAGATTTGGAAATTTCGCCCTGTTGAAAGGAATTGTAAGCATAGGGAAGGGAGAGCAAAATCCCCAATATTGAGTAAGGAACAAGGAATAGAACTGTCCCAATAATCTCGATCCAATATTTCTTACTTTCTGAGAGTGTTTCTCTTAGGAGGTCGATACGAACATGCGCCTGCCTGATATAGCCATATCCGATAACAAGAACGATCAAATATGAATGGAACCAATATTCTGATTCCTGGATCATCGTTGAATTAAGACCGAACGGTTTTGGTATGCCAAAATATCGGGACCCGACATCATAACAAACGACTACAATCAGAATGATGCCAGCCCACCCGCCGAACTTGGCAACACGCCCCAACAGCTGATCGATAAACTGACTCACACTCAGTAAGCTATTCATTAAGCCACTCCTCCCAGAATGTTCTTCTCAAGAATACCATCAGCAAATTCTCATGCAAGCAAGCGCATTCAACTCAACAGGTAACATTCTTGTTCTTTTTTACCTTCTCAGAAATTACCCGCCGCTAAAAGAGAGGCGGCGGGTAAGGTCTGTAGGTTAGAAAGGTAAAAGGATATTACTTGAGATATCCAAGATTCTTCCACTTGCTATAACCTTCGCGGAACTCAGCTAGGTTACCCCAGACTTTAGCGAAGTCAGGGTTTGCGGCGGCTTCTTCTGCAGCTACTTCATCCCAGGCGCTGGAAAATGTTGCCAGCATCTCAGGTGACCAAGTGTGAATTGTCACACCAGCGGCTTCCATTTCTGCAAGTGCTTTACCTTGGATTGCTTCTCCTTCGGCAAGCTGATTCGCAACGTTAGCCTTACAGGCAGTGGTGATAATCGCCCGTTGCTGATCGGTCATGCCGTCCCATTTAGCTTTATTGACCAGTAGTTCCTGGATGGTGGATTGCTGATGCCATCCTGGGAAATAGTAATGCTTGGCAATGTTGTAGAAGCCAAGGTTTTGGTCAATCGCCGGCATGGAAAACTCTGTTGCGTCAATGGTTCCGCGCTCAAGGGCAGGATAGATGTCACCACCTGCGAGGAGCTGAGTGTCAACACCAAGCTTCTGCATGGCTTTCGCACCAAGACCGAAGAAGCGCATTTTCAAGCCCTTCAGATCTTCCGGAGAGTTAATCTCTTTGCGGAACCAACCTGAGGCTTCCGGAGCGATCACACCGCAAACAAGAGACTGAATGCCAAACGGATTATAGATGTCATTCATCATCTTCTCTCCGCCGCCATACCACATCCAGGCGAGGTACTCACCTGCGGCAGGACCGAACGGAACGGCTGCAAACAGGTTCAGAGCAGAGTTCTTACTGCCCCAATATCCGGAGACGGACCAACCTGCGTCGACAGATCCATTGGCAACAGCGTCAAAAATTTCAAGCGGTGGGACAAGTGCCTTGGGCTCGAAAAACTTGACTTCAATATCACCGCCGGAAATCTCGTTCACTGTGTCAGCGAAACGAACACCTGCCTGTCCAAGCTGGATCAGGCTACCCGGGAATGTCGATGGCATGTTGAGTTTAACTTCTTCAGCAGAAGCCGGGGCACTAACACCTGTCAGTGACGCAGCGAGAACTGCAGCTACCAATAATTTTTTCATGTTTCCTCCCTAGAAAAAAATACGAATTAAATTCCGTACTTGATTTATTGATGCGCAACAACGTATACGTAAAAAAAACCGTTGTCAATTATTTGCGGCCCCCGATTATATGCACAGTTTGTAATAATATGAAACTGGGGGCCTCAAAAAAAGAAACTTACAGGGTCAGGTGGGATATCATGAGCAACATTAGTAACAGCTTCCGTGTCGCCGTTTTCGAAGGAGACGGTATTGGCCCGGAGATTACAAAGCCAACCCTCAAGGTTCTGGAAACGGTCTCTCGGCGATTTGAAGGGTTTGACCTGGAGTTTGAGATACTTCCGGCTGGAGCCGGCCACTATCGGGACACCGGATCGGCTCTCCCAGAGGAATCTATGGCGAAAGCGAGGGATGCAGATGCTATTCTTCTTTCCGCGATAGGTCTGCCCGATGTCAGGTATGACGATGGGACCGAAATTCGCCCACAAGTGGATATGAGGTTTGAGCTGGAATTGTTCGCTGGCGTTCGTCCTGTGCGATTCTTCCCCGGTGCCAATTGCCCACTATCAGACCCAAGGGTGGAACAAATGGACTTTGTCCTGGTACGCGAATCTACAGAAGGGCTCTTCGCCCATATGCATGATGGCAAGGTGATAGATAATCAATCAGCAATTGAAACGCTGGAAATCACTCGGGATACCAGCGAAAAGCTCTTTGATTTTTCCTTCAAGCTCGCGCAGCAAAGGTCAGCGCAGAAGAACCGGCCGGGAAAAGTGACCTGCGTGGACAAGGCGAATATCTTCAGGTCCTTCTGGTTTTTCAGATCAATTTTTGAAGAAAGAGCAAAACTGTTCCCAGACATCGAGGCGGACGCTGCTTATGTGGATGCCATGGCCATGTGGATGGTACAGAGGCCTTGGGACTTCGATGTATTGGTTACGGAAAATATGTTTGGTGACATTCTATCGGATTTGGGGGCTGGATTGATGGGATCCTTAGGCCTTGCTCCCTCTGCGGATATCGGCTTGGACCATGCTGTATTTCAGCCTTGCCACGGGAGCGCACCGGATATCGCGGGTGAAGGTATTGCTAATCCTCTGGCAATGATATTATCAGCGGGGATGATGTTGACCTGGCTGGGACAAAAACATGAAATGTCTCAAATGGTAGAATGCGGAGAAGTTGTCGATGCTGCCGTATCACGAGTGTTGAGTGAAGGTAAGATACTCACTCGGGATTTAGGAGGAAGTGCCGGAACGGATGACTGTGTGGCTGCCGTACTGGATGCTTTGGGTTAGAGCATAGAAGGAGATTTGAATGCTTCAAGTGGGTCTGGTCGGAGGAGGATTTTTCAGCCGGTTTCACATTGATGCATGGCAAAGGCTCAATGACGTTAATCTCGTTTCCATCGTCGATACAAACCCGGAAACAAGACAGAAATTGTCGCAGGAATTTCCCGATATCAGTATTTGTGAAGATATTGAGACACTCCTTTTTGACCATGAAATAGACATACTGGATATCGCTACGCCTCCGATAACCCATAGCCAAATTCTTAAGCAGGTTATGGGAAGAGTTCCTATGTTGATCTGTCAGAAGCCTTTCTGCAGCACACTTGAACAGGCTCAGGAAATTGCGGAGCTCGCTGACAGGCGAGGCGCGAAACTGGCGATTCATGAAAACTTCCGTTTTCAGCCCTGGTATCGGCGAATCAAGACTATTCTTGACGAAGGTATTTTGGGGGAATTGCAGCAAGCGGACTTCCGGCTTCGCCCCGGAGATGGTGCTGGTCCTTCTGCATATCTGGATAGGCAACCATATTTCAGGGAAATGGAGAGATTTCTGATTCACGAAACGGGTATCCATTGGATTGATGTCTTTCAATTTTTATTTGGGATGCCGAGTGAAATTTATGCGGATTTGAGGCGAGCCAATCCTGCCATCAAAGGGGAAGATGCCGGATATTTTATATTTGGCTATGATACGGGTGTCCGGGTCTTGTTTGATGGAAATCGGCTGATAGATCACGCAGCTGAAAATCATCGCCTGACCATGGGAGAGTTTTTGATTGAGGGAACAAAAGCGGTTCTGTCGTTAGATGGCCTGGGTCAGATCCTCATTCGAAAAAAGGGAGAACTGGTCCCGGAAAAAGTTCCATATGACTTTGAACCCCTAGGATTCGGAGGGGATTGCGTTTATCATTATCAAAAACATGTCGTGGACTACTGCCTGGATCGAGGTCCTCTCGAAAATTCTGTAGGCGACTATCTAAAAAATCTCGTACTCGAGGAGCTTGTCTATCAATCGAGCGACTCTGGGCGTAAGCAGGCTGTAAGACTTTGATAAAACCGACACAACAAAATGCTGACCGTAAGGCCAACTCCCAGACGGAGCGGGCTTATCGCACGTTGAAGCGGTCGATTATGGACAATGAGTTGGTGCCAGCCGCCTTCTATCTGGAACGCGAACTAGCGGAAATGCTGGATATGAGCCGAACACCTGTCCGCGAAGCCGCTCGCAAACTGGAAAGCGAAGGTTTTGTTGAGATCAGGCCGCGACATGGCATTACAGTACTGCCGATCTCTTTGGAGGATATGGCGGAAATCTATTCCCTGTTGACGGAACTTGAACCTCTGGCCGCTGAGCTGGCGGCGGAGCGCGGGCTAACAAAAGCCCAGCACAAGAAGATAAAGAAATGCGTCGATGACATGGAGACGGCACTTGAGAAGGATGATCTTGATGCCTGGGCCAATGCGGACCATGAATTTCATCAGCTTTTGGTCAGCTATTCCGGCAACAAGCGCCTTGTCTGGGTGGTGGCGACTTTTTGGGACCAGGTTTATCGAGCTCGCAAGGTGACATTGCGGATGCGGGATAAGCCTGTTGATTCCAATCGGGATCATCGCCGATTGTTGCAGGCAATTGAAGAACGCAATGGCCCCAAGGCGCGGGAAATACATCGGGAACATCGCCAGAAAGCCGCAAATGTCCTGGTCGACCTGATCGCCAAGCATGACTTGCAGGTTCTATAAAGGAGAAAAAAGTGAGCGATACTTGGGAAATCTTCGCCCTTCGATACGCGCAGCGGAATAATCGCACCCGGGCCGATTCTTTCATCATGGATGATCATCATGCGTCACCTCATCCCATGGACTATTTTGTCTGGGTTGTACGCAATGAAACCCAGTCCATCCTCATTGATACGGGATATGATATGGCGGAGGCAAAACTCCGGAACCGGCCGATCCTCCATAACCCGACGACTATTCTCAGCGATTTCGGATTGCCAGCGTCCAGCATTGACAAGGTCGTCATCACTCACCTCCATTATGACCATGCAGGATCCTTGGGGGAATTCCGACATGCGCAGCTTTATGTTCAGCCGGAAGAGGTTGCCTATACAACAGGTCCCTGCATGTGCCATGACATTTTGCGTATGCCATATACCGGTGAGCATATTTGCGAAATGATCCGTTCTCTTTACATGGGTAATGTGCATTTTTGCAAAAGCGCCGAAGAGATTGCCCCAGGGGTCGAGGTCCATCTTATTGGCGGCCATACCCGAGGTCAGCAATGCGTGCGAGTCCGAACCCGGCGCGGCTGGGTCGTTCTAGCGTCGGATTCAAGTCACTATTACGAAAACTATCGGCTCGCAAAACCGTTCCCGATTGTCGTTGATATAGAGGAGACCTTGGCCGGATATGACAAGCTAAGGGCCCTCTCGGACTCGGATGATCATATTATTCCCGGCCATGATCCCATCGTCAGCGCCATCTATCCGACCATCGATGGCGGCACGGAGGATATCGTTATGCTCCATGCCGACCCGAAGGGTGAATAGCAGACGGACAGCTTTTAGGCGACGGGAACAGCTCCTGTCTTTCGAGCCAGATCCATAACGTTATGCGCCTGTTTGAGATGAGGCATATCCAGCATCTTTCCGTCCATACCGATGGTGCCCAGTCCTGGATTCTGCTCAAACAGATCTATGACTTTGCGGGCATGAGCGATTTCCTCTTCTGTTGGCGTAAAGGCCCGATTGATCACCTCACATTGGGCAGGGTGAATGGCAATCTTACCAATAAATCCGCTCTTACGATCCCGCAGGCATTCCTCTTCCAAGCCTTCCAGGTCCTGATAATCGACAAAAACTACCCCGACTGGCTGAACATCGATTGCCCGCGCTGTCGACAGACAAAAAGATCGCGCCAGGCGAAACGGATCGTCATATTCCCCGGTTTTCGGGTGACGATTATCGCTGGCACCAAGAGCCGCTGCGAGATCCTCACCTCCCCAGGTCATGGCAATGAGCCTGTCCGTCACATTCTCAAGGTAGGTATGGAAGGTGAGCAGGGACGCCGCGGTTTCCGTCGCGACACAATGAATTTTCGTCGATCCCAAGGGCAAATTCTCTCTCGCTTCAAGAGCGGACAGATATTTATCCAGAGTATCGACTTCGGCCGCTGAATAGACTTTCGGCAAGACAATCCCACACGGTGCCCCGGCCATCACACCGGCCAGATCCGGCAAAGACAACGGTGTATCAAGAGGGTTTATTCTTACCCAGAGCTGTTGCCGACTACGATCCGGATTGTCTTTCAGAAACGCGCAGACCATTGCCCGGGCAATTTCCTGCCGATCATCGGACACAGAATCTTCGAGGTCGAGGATCAAAGCGTCGGCGGGATTTGTCTTCGCTTTTTCTTGCTTTCGCTCGCTGTCCCCAGGGACAAATAGCCAGGATCTAATCATCACGCGGGCCTCTTCTTCATCAGGCCGGTTCGGACCACATAGGCGACTTCCTCATCCCGCTGATTAATACCGATATGTTCAAACACGACCAAGCCCGTATCCGGCCGGGATTTGCTTTCCCGCATCTCTTTGATCCGGGTGACAACGCGAATGGTATCCCCATGAAACACCGGGTTCTTGAAACGAATATCGGTCATCCCGAGATTGCCGAGGGTGGTGCCCAATGTGGTCTCGGCGACAGTGACGCCAATGACCAGTCCCAACGTAAAAAGACTGTTGACGATCCGTTGACCATACATGGTGCCTTTGGAAAATTCCTCATCCAGATGAAGAGGTTGGGGATTATGGGTCATGGCACAAAACATGATGTTGTCCATTTCCGTAATCGTACGGGTAAGGGAATGATTGAATTCCATTCCCACTTCAAATTCATCGTAATAAAGACCTGACATCCGGATTTTCCTTTCTTGTTATTATCCAGTGACAAAATATCTGCAACGCAAAGATCTTGCCAGATGTATTTATATGCGTATAGGATACGTATATGCGAAAATCAGCCGAAAGCTCAAGAGGAAATTCAACTGCATCCCGATCGGCCCCTCAATCGGTGGGTCGGATTTTCAGTATACTCAATCTTCTGGCAGAGGGTCAGGCGGGCGCGACCTTGTCAGAACTGGCTATAGGAGTGGGAGCGCCAAAGACGAGCCTTGTCGGACTGCTCGCGGGGCTGACCGAGGATGGAATTGTTAAGCGGGAAGGAACAGGTCGATATATTCTGGGTCCGGCCTTTATCTCGCTCGCCATGCGAACTGTTGCTGGCCGCGAGCTCGTGACCTTGGCCCGTCCGTTTCTTTCCGAACTGGTTGAGCTTACGGGCGAAACAGCGGTGATTGGAACCCTGGCGACGGATCCTAACTGGCTGGTCTATCTGGATAAGGTCGAAAGCACCAACCCCATTCGTTATGCGGTTGAGGTTGGGGAGCAGAGGGAGCTTTACTGTACGGCGCTTGGCAAGGTTCTATTGGCATATTTTGATTCAGGAAAACTCAAATCCTATCTCAAATCGACCAAGAGAATACAGTTTACCGGATCCACTTTAACGGAAAAATCTCAATTGAGCAGCGAGGTCGCTTTGATAAAAGACCAGGGTCTTTCACGGACCCGGGACGAACGCATAAGCGGGGCTAGTGGCCTTGCGGCGCCGGTCTTTTCAGGGGACGGAGAAGTTATCGCCGGTCTTCTGATTGCTGGGCCGTCGGACCGAATGAATAAAAATGCCAAGAACAATGAAAAACATCTCCGAAAGGTCGCGGTGGCATTGACCCGTGTACTCGGAGGGGCAAGAGGAGGAGAGAAAACGTGAGAATAGAATTCACCACTGAGCAACAGCAGATAAAAGAAAGTGTTAGCAAGCTCTGCCAGAGGTTCGATGATAAATACTGGTTGGACCGGGACACGGATGGCGTTTTTCCGGAAGATTTTTGCCGTGCCATTGCGGATGAAGGCTGGATGGGAATTGCCATGCCGGAGAAGTATGGCGGTAGCGGCCTGGGGATCGCTGATGCGGCAATCCTTGCTCAGGGAATTACAGAATCCGGGGCGGCAAATGCCGGTTTTGCGGCCGTTGCTATCGGGATTTTTGGCCTCAACCCGGTGGTTGTATTCGGTACGGAAGAGCAGAAACAGAGATGGCTTCCCCCCGTTATCAAGCGCGAGGACATCGCCTGTTTTGCCGTGACTGAGCCAAATACGGGCCTGGATACCACACGCTTGAAAACCCGGGCCGTGAAGGACGGGGATCATTATGTGGTAAAAGGGGAGAAGATATGGACGTCAACCGCCCTGCAATGCAACAAGATGCTGCTTATTGCCCGCACCCGACCTGAAGAGGAAACAAAGCGTCCGATCGACGGGCTTTCTCTATTCTATACAGATCTGGATCGTGATTATGTTGAGATCAGACCCATTGAGAAGATGGGCCGTAAATGTGTCGATACCAATCAGATGTTTATCGACGGGCTTCGTATCCCGAAAGAAGATCTGATAGGTGAAGAGGGTAAGGGCTTCCGTTATCTACTACATGGTCTGAACGCGGAACGAATACTGATTGCCGCGTCGTTGGTGGGTCTGGGCCGCTGCGCGCTCAAAAAGGCGGCAAACTATGCACGGGAGCGAGTGGTCTTTGATCGGCCGATCGGCATGAATCAGTCCATCCAGCATCCACTGGCCGAATCCTGGGCCGAGCTGGAAGCCGCCAATCTCATGGCCTTTCAGGCAGCAGGGATGTATGACGCCGGTCAGGAGTGTGGGCTGCAAGCGAATGCCGCGAAGTATTTGGCTGCAGAAGCCGCCTACAAATCCTGTACGACAGCTGTCATGACCCATGGCGGTATGGGCTACGCCAAGGAATTTCACGTGGAGAGATATTTGCGTGAATGCATGATCCATAGGCTCGCCCCGATCAGCCCACAGCTCATTTTGTGCTATCTGGCGGAAAGAGCGTTAGACTTGCCCAAATCCTATTGATAGCGCGGACCGACACAGGAGAAATGAGATGAGTAGGCCCCTTGACGGTGTTCGCGTTATCGATCTTTCCAATATGTTGATGGCACCGTACACGACGCAGATTCTGGGCGACATGGGCGCAGATGTTATAAAGATAGAGGCGCCGGGTGGTGATCCCGTCCGCGGGATCGGACCACAACGGTCCCCAGGCATGGGGACGATTTATCTCAACTGTAACCGCAGCAAGCGCAGCATACTTTTAGACCTCAAGCAGAAGGACGGTCTTGCGGCTCTGCTGGACCTGCTGAAAGACGCGGATGTCCTGGTATATAATCGGCGGCCTCAAGTTATGGAACGCCTGGGGCTTTCCTATGAGACTGTCTCCGAAATAAACCCTCGGATCATTTATGCGGGTCTGTATGGATATGGGCAGGAAGGTCCCTATGCCCATATGCCGGCTTTTGATGATCTGATTCAGGGCGCTGTTGCGGTTCCCTGGTTGTCCCATGTGGCCACTGGCCATGAACCCGCCTACACTCCCACTGCTATTGTTGACAGAGGGGTCGGGCTCTGGGCAGTCGGGCAAATTAACGCGGCGCTGTTTCATCAAGTCCGCAAAGGGGAGGGGCAGAGACTGGATCTACCGATGTTTGAAATGATGGCCAGTTTCGTTCTCGGGGACCATATGGGAGGTGAGACTTTCGAGCCTCCCCTTGGTCCGATGGGTTACAAGCGTTTGCTTATCGCCGATCGTCGCCCTTTTAAGACCAAAGATGGATTTGTTTGTGTTGTGGTTTATACAGACCGCCACTGGCAAAGCTATTTTAAGGCCTTGGGGCGGGTGGAGCAGTATGAGTCGGACCCGCGCTTTAAGAACATGACGACCCGTACGGAGAATATTGCCTCCATTTACGCGGAATTGGCAGAAGAGCTTTTGCAACGGACCACAGCAGAATGGCTGGCCTTTTTTGATACGGCCGATATTCCTGCAACCCCGTTACATAGTTTGGAGTCCTTGTTGGAAGATCCGCATTTGAAGGCCACGGGGTTTTTCTCGGTGATTGATCATCCGACCGAGGGAAAACTGCGGCAGATGGCTTATCCAAGCCAATGGTCGGTCACCCAACCGGCCCCGTCTTTGCCGGCGCCCAGGCTGGGTCAGCATAGCGCCGAGATTTTAAAAGAAATCGGGTATTCTTCAGCAAAAATAGCGGAGATGGCTGCGGCAGGAGCGACCGTCGAGGCGGAGCCGTAAGCGGGGCGGCTACTCGGATTCTTCTTCTCCGTTGTCCAGGCTTGAAATATTTTCCAGTAATCGTCCCAGCATCGCGTTGAGGGTCAGAACTTCGTCTTCACTAAAGCCCTCGAGGATTTTCTGTTGCCGATGAAGGGCGAGGTCCAAAATTTCTTTATGTAGTTGACGCCCCTTCTCTGTCAGGCTCCAGCTTTTACGGCGACTATCCCCAGAAGGTATCTTTGGTTCTGCCAAGCCGTTTTTATGAAGCCGGGTGAGGGAACGGCTGACGGCCGCCTTGTCGATGCCAATCACTTTGCTGGCACGGGAGACCGGGATATCTGGTTCTTTCGTCAGCATGACCATCATGCGCCAGTCCATGGCACCTATTCCATAGCGCTGATGGAGGAAGCGGGCCGCGTTGCGAGTAAAGCGATTGGCGGCGAAGACCAGCAGCACCGTCGGATTTCTGTCAAACTCCAGAGTTGGCAAGAGGTCGCCGGGGCCGGTTGGATCACTCAGGAAAAATGTTGGATCTAGGGGCATGAGGCCTTTCATGGGTCAGACTGGTGAAACTGTCGATAAACAGTATCTTGACCGTTATGTGTTGACATGACAACATAAAAAGACCATTGTTGTCATGTCAACACAATGCATCGAACAGAATGGGAGGATGGTTATGGAGACGCAGACATTGCCAAGAAGCCTTGCGCGAACAATTACTGAGGAGGAAATAGCCGCCTATGAGAGGGACGGGGCGACAGTCCTTCGCAATGTCGTGCCAATGGAATGGATCGAGCAGATGCGCAGCGCCATTGATCGGATCCTTGAAAATCCGGGATCGGCATCGGTGGAATATACGCCGGAGGGTGAGAAGGGCCGCTATTACGGAGACTTTTTCGTCTGGATGCGCGATCCGGATTTTAAAGCTTTCATGAAAGACTCGCCCATGCCCCAACTGGCAGCTCAGGTGATGAAGGCGACATCTGCACATTTCTTCTATGACCAGCTGTTGGTGAAGGAAGCCAATACCAAGGAGCCAACACCCTGGCATCAGGACCTGCCTTATTGGCCGGTGCGCGGCAATGACATCCTCTCCCTCTGGGTACCATTTGACCGGGCGACCGAGGAGACGGGTGTCGTGACCTATGTCAAAGGCAGTCATAAATGGGGCAAGATGTTCGCGCCTTCGGCCTTTGGCAAAGATACGGGATTTGCAGAAATTTACGCCAAAGCGGGGCTGGAGCCGTTACCGGATGTGGAAGCTAACCGGGAGAGCTATGACCTCACGGCGTTTGAGCTAGACCCTGGCGACGTCATTATCCATCACCCTTTGACTCTGCATTACGCATCGGGCAATGCCTCATCAACCGGGCGCCGCCGGGGACTAGCTCTCAGATATCTTGGCGATGATGCGGAGTTTGATGGCCGGCCTGGAACGTTCGTTGAAAATACCAAAGTGATGACGCTTCTTCCCGGCTTTGCCATGAAAGACGGCGACCGCTTTGAAGATCCCTTATTTCCGCAAGTCTGGCCGCGCTGATCAAACCAGCAGTTTAGGCCTCTAGAAGGAGAAATTCGGCAGGTATAAAAACGCCTGCTTCAAGGCATCGCCCCAGCCATCTGAAATCGTATTGAAATAGGGATCATCCATCTCGATCCGCCGGTCATGGGCGAGGGTGAAGCTGTCATTTTCATAGACTTGCAGATCCAATGGCAGTCCGACAGACAGATTGGCCTTTATTGTCGAATCGAATGAGACCATCATCAGTTTGACCGCATCCTCAAATCCCATTTCTGGATCGTATACGCGCACCAAAATAGGGCGGCCATATTTGGTCTCCCCGATCTGGAAAAACGGCGTTTCATCTGAGGCTTCGATAAAATTGCCCTCAGGATAGACAAGAAACAGCCTTGGAGGGCTGCCCTTGATTTGACCGCCAACGATAATGGTCGAGTTAAAGGCCGAATCCGCTGTTTGACCCGCAGGATCGTTGGCCTGTATCTCGTCTTTCAAGGTTTCGCCGACCAACCGTGCCACCTGGAACATGGACGGCGCCTCGAGAATGGAGGGGCTGCGATCACTGGGCGCTTTGGTTCGCTCATCCAGCATACTGACAACCGCTTGGGTCGTTGCGAGATTGCCGGCGGTGAGCAAAGTAATCACCCGCTCTCCCGGTGTTGTCCAGGTATGCATCTTCTTGAACTGAGAGACGTTGTCCACCCCGGCATTGGTGCGCGTGTCAGACATGAAGACGAGGCCCTTGTTCAGGCGCAAGCCGATGCAATATGTCATTTTTGGTCTGTCGTGCTTTCTTGTTTGAAGTTACTGCTGTTGTACCTGAAGTGAGACATTCATTGTCTCATCACTGCTGCCAACCCGCAATCCCGAAACCGGAGCCGCATCCCGATAATCAAGGCCGGTCGCGACCCGAATATACCTCTCATCCGGCGAAATGCCATTGGAAATATCAAACCCGACCCAGCCGACACCCATAATATGTGTCTCCGCCCAGGCATGGGTGGCATCCTGATCAATCCGGTCATTCATCATCAGGTATCCGCTGACATAACGAGAGGGAAATCCCATCAGGCGCGATGCTGTAATGAAAATATGCGCATGGTCCTGACAGACTCCGTGACCGGCCTCAAGGGACTGCTCCGCTGTTGTCTCCGAATGGGTCTTCCCGGTCTCATAGGCAACCTTATTAGCGATAAGCTCAGAGAGGCTGTGGAGGCGGGCAACATCGGACTCAATGCTGCTATCAAGTGACTTTACCAGGCTCCGCAGATTCTTTCCGGGCTTGGTGAGAGGGGTTGAACGGTTGAAATACCAGAGCGGTGCGAACCCGCCATGTTTGCCGATAATACCGTCGGAATTGGTGGTTTCAATTTCCCCCTCGATCTTAAGAGTGACTTCCGTCGATTCCGGTTCAATGCTGAACAACAGCACCTGATTATTATGTTGGTCACTGAATTCCAGTTCTTTTTTGCCACCCGCCAGGCTGATATCCCAACTGAGAATTGTTTGACCACCTGTGGATTTCGGGGTCAATCGTACCTGCTGCAGCGCATAATGCACGGGCTCATTGTAGGTGTAATGCGTTACATGGGAAATGTTCAGGTGCATGATGTTATCCGTTGAACCGATAGTCGTTTTCGATTTGCGAGCCGAGGGTATTATTGTCGCGAATAAAACCTGTGATGAATTCATGCAGGCCGGTTTCGAATATGGAATCAATCGTCTGGTCTTTTAATCTTTTATCTATTGAAGCGGCCAGATCGTGACAGGCATGCCGGGTACCATAGTCATCTTCCAGATATTTTAAATTGTCTGTGACCTTGGAATAACAAAAGGCGAGGGACCTGGGGAGATGGCGGCTCAATATCAAAAAATCAGCAATGCTTAAGGAATTTATTTCCCCTTGATTGAGCCATCGATAGGCACGTTGAGCAGAGGCCGAGCGCAATATGGTTTCCCATTGAACATTGTCCATGGAGGATCCGACGAAGGACGCGGAAGGAAGCAGGACATAATATTTCACATCGAGAATGCGGGCTGTATTGTCGGCTCGCTCCAGGAACGTCCCAAGGCGGGCAAAGTCATATATGTCGTTGCGCAGCATCGTGCCATGCAATGCACCTCTCACAAGGGCGCTTTGTTGGCGAATGGTCCCGAGGACTTCCGGCAGCTCCCGCTCACGAGTTGGTCTGGATAACAAGGCTTTCAAAGTCATCCAGCATTCGTTGGTAGCTTCCCAGACCTCTCGGGTCAGCGCTGTTCGCACCAGCCTGGCGTTATTCCGAGCGCCTTCAATGACGGACATGACGCTCGACGGGTTTGATTTGTCCCGGAGCAGAAAATCGATGACATTGGCGGCTTCATACACATCATATTTTTCCGCATAGACATGCTTTGATCCCGCCGTTGCCACCACGGATTGCCATTCATTCTCCGCAGCGCTGGAACGCGTCAGGGCGATGCGAAACCCGGCATCCAGGAGGCGCGAGGTGTTTTCGCTTCTTTCCAGAAAACGAAACATCCAAAACACACCGCCTGCAGTTTTCCCTAACATATGTCTGTCATTCCTCCAGGACCCATGTGTCTTTAGTCCCTCCGCCCTGGCTGGAATTGACCACAAGAGAGCCCTCCTTGAGAGCGACCCTTGTCAGACCGCCGGGGGTGATTTTGGTTTCGTTGGGAGACACCAGAACAAAGGGCCGCAAATCAACATGGCGCGGCGCCAGTCCTTTTTTGGTCAGGATCGGAACCGTCGATAATGATAAGGTTGGTTGGGCAATATAATTTCCAGGCCTAGCTTTCAATTTTTTCTTAAAGGCTGCAACTTCACGTTTGCTGGCCGCAGGCCCTACCAGCATGCCGTACCCGCCGGAGCCGTGGACCTCCTTGACTACCAGACTCTCAAGATTATCGAGAACATAGGCGAGAGAGTCAGCTTCGGCGCAGCGCCAGGTCGGCACATTTTTGAGGATCGCTTTTTCCCCAGTGTAAAATTCGACAATTTCCGGAATATAAGAATAGATTGCCTTGTCATCGGCTATGCCGGTTCCTGGCGCATTGGCAATGGTGATGCCGCCCGAACGATAGACATCCATTATCCCCGGCACTCCAAGCTGAGAGTCCGGATTGAAGGTCAAGGGATCCAGATACTCATCGTCGACCCGTCGATACAGGACATCAATTGGCGCGTAACCTTTTGTTGTCCGCATGGCAATACGTCCGTCAACGACTCTAAGGTCATGTCCTTCAACCAGCTCCGCCCCCATCTGATCGGCCAGGAAAGAATGTTCAAAATATGCAGAATTGTGGATGCCCGGGGTCAGAACCGCGAGGACCGGTCGGCCTGTGCAGGCTCGCGGGGCACAGGCGCTTAAGGACCGACGCAGATTTTTCGGATAGTCACTGACAGCGCGGATCTTTATCTTCGAAAACAGCTCCGGGAACATATGCAGCATGGTTTCCCGGTTTTCCAGCATATAGGAGACCCCCGATGGGGTCCGGGCATTGTCTTCCAACACAAAGAACTCATCCTCACCTGTTCGGACAATGTCGGTCCCGACAATATGGGTATAGACATTTCCCGGCGGGGAGACGCCAATCATCTCGGGAAGATAGGCCTCATTATTAGCAATCAGCTCCGCCGGAATACGACCAGCGCGGATGATTTCCTGGCGGTGATAAATATCATGTAAAAAGGCATTAATCGCCTGCACTCTTTGCTCAATCCCTCGGGACAGTCGCGTCCATTCCCGCGCAGATATAACCCGCGGCACGATGTCGAAAGGGATCAGGCGCTCCGCTGCCTCTTCCCGCCCATAGACGTTGAAGGTGATCCCGGTGCGTCTGAAAATCGCTTCTGTTTCAGCGGATTTCTTGTGAAGCCTTGTGATGTCTTCATCATCGATCCAATGCTGGTATTGACGGTAAGGCTCTCGAACAAAATTGTCGTTGCCAAACATCTCGTCAAACATCGGATACTCTCTTTTCATATAAGTAGAGTATAGAATTCGTCAGGGCTGGCAACTGAAAAGTTAAGCAATACCAGTGGGCTAGGTATTGAAAAGCGATTTAAACTCGGCTTCTCCCTTTCGGTTGAAGTCGACAACGCGCGATCCGGATATTCGTCGGGCCCAACCCTGGTGATAGAAATGCTCCAAGAAAGCCGTGCCGATTGAACCGGCGAGATGGCTGCGTCGCGCACTCCAATCGAGACACGGTTTGCACAACGGTCGGCGGGAGTTGGAGAGAGGCTCCATGTCAATGCCCATAGCCGTGACAAAGTCACGTCCGGCATCCGTCAATTCAAGCTCATCTTTGCCTTCGAGGACAAAATTTCGGGCCTTCATACTATCGAGCATCTGTACGCCGTATTCGCCGGCAAGGTGGTTATAGCAAACACGGGCTTTGCGCAGGGCGGGGTCCTTCGGACCGGTGCGGGTACGCATATGGCCCTTCTTTTGAGCTAGTCCCATCATTGTTTCCAGCAAGTTGCCGACATCATCATCGGCGATGGAGAAATAACGGTGACGTCCCTGTTTGCGCTGCCGGATAAGACCGCCAGCTTCTAACTTACTAAGATGGGAGCTTGCGGTTTGTAGGGTAATACTTGCCTCAGCCGCCAATTCACTGGCCGTCAAGGCCATGCCGGTCATCAGCGCGGTTAACATATTTGCCCGGGCCGGATCGCCAATAAGCGATCCTAAAAGGGCGATATCAGGTCCTTCTTTCATAGTTCGATTATAAGCGAACTATGAAAGAAATTCAATACTTATACTGCACATCGTGGCACTATCGCCAGCACGTCAAAAGGAGCAGTAATGATCGCCGTAATTTTTGAAGTTCAGCCGAAAGCGGAGCATCGTCAGCAAAATTTGGATATCGCTGCCAGCCTCAAACCGATCCTGGAGGGAATAGAGGGATTTATCTCTGTAGAGCGGTTTCAAAGCCTGACCAATGAGGATAAAATTCTCTCCCTCTCATTTTTTGAAGATGAGAAGGCGATTGAAAGGTGGCGCCAGATCGAATCCCATCGCAAGGCCCAGGAAAAGGGTCGGCAGGCACTCTTCGCTGACTACCGGCTTCGTATTGCCGGGGTCATCAGAGACTATGGCTTGAACGAGCGGGATCAGGCCCCGGAAGATAGTCGGGCTCGTCATGACGCCGATAATTAGGAGCTTCAGCCTGCTATGACGGTGATTTATATAGATGCGGATGCCTGTCCGGTTAAGGAAGAGATTTATCGGGTGGCCGGTCGGCATAAACTCAAAACCTATGTGGTCAGCAATAGCTGGATGCGAATCCCGCAAAGTCTGTTGATAGAGCAGGTTGTTGTCGATGATGGTTTCGATGCAGCGGATAACTGGATTGCCGATAAGGTTGGGGAAGGGGATGTGGTCATTACCTCCGATATACCGCTGGCCGACCGGTGCCTTAAAAACAAGGCCGTAGTGTTGGGGCCGACGGGCAAGGCCTTTACCGGCCAGTCCATTGGTATGGCGCTGGCGATGCGGGATCTCAACAGCCATCTGCGGGAGACCGGCGAGATATCCGGTGGGAACGCGCCTTTTTCGAAGAAGGACCGTTCAAAGTTCTTGGGGGAACTAGAGAATGTCTTGCAGAAACTGAAGCGTCAGAGGCGTTAGTGAAGATCAGGAGTAACGAGAGGAGGGAGCCATGTGCCGAAATATCAAAACTTTGTTTAACTTTGACCCACCGGCCAATGAAGAGGAGATCCAGGCCTCCTCCTTGCAATTTGTTCGCAAGCTAAGTGGTTATACGAAGCCGTCACAAATCAATGAAGCGGTCTTCGCAGAGGCGGTCGAGGAGGTGGCGGCAGCGGCTCGAAAGCTCCTCGAAAATCTCGAAACTTCCGCGCCGCCGCGCAATCGCGAAGTTGAAGCCTTAAAGCGCAAGCAACTCGCTGCCAAAAGATTTGCATCATAAAATCAGGTGCGGGTAATCGACACCCCGCCATCCACCAGCATCGCCGACCCCGTCACAAAAGACGAGTTACTTGAGGCCAAAAACACCGCCACCCTCCCCACCTCTTCGGGTTCGGCGATGCGTTTTAATCCATGAAGATTATTCACGAATGCAATCTCCTCCTCGGAAGTGTAATTGTCGGTATACATTTGGGTGCGGGTGCCGCCGGGGAGGAGGGCGTTGACCCGGATATTCTCCGATCCGACTTCAACGGCTAAAGATTGCACGAGACCAATCAGGCCAGCCTTGCTGGCGGCATAGGCTGCCATGCCCGGCATGCCGGCGGTGTATCCGACAAAGCTGGAGGTAAAGATCAGGGAGCCGCTGCCACGCTTTAACATGGCTGGAATCTGATATTTCGCCCCGAGAAAAGCACTGGTCAAGTTTGTATCAAGAGTGTCTCGCCACGCAGTTTCGCTGAGGTCTGGGGCCGTGGCCATCTCGCCCATGATGCCAGCATTGTTAAATCCGATATCGAGGCCACCAAACTCTGAGACAGCCAGATCCACCAGATCCCTGGCATAACTCTCCTCCCGAACATCCCCTGGCAAGGCAACAGCCTCCCCGCCGGAAGCCTGAATTTCCTCCACCAGATTTGCAAGTTCGTCTTTTCGGCGCGCCGCAACAACCAGCTTCGCCCCCGCTTTCGCAAACAACAGAGCACTCGCCCGGCCAATCCCCGAACTAGCCCCCGTAACAATCGCAACTTTACTTGTAAGGTCGTTCATTTATGAGTTTCCTTCATGAATAGACAGTCTCGAAATGAGGATTTGGAGGATAGAAGGGGGTGGGGGTTCGATATCTCCGAATTCCGATTTGCAATTCAAAAAAAAGGGCATGCGGTGGTGGCATGCCCGGATTTCACGATGTCTTACGGAAGTTAGGTAAAAATAGCTCAAGCACCCTCAATGATGATCATGTCTGCTTCTGCATTGGCTTGGCGAATGGCTCTGGCCTTCGTATATTCGGGGCTGTTGTAACAGGCCCGAGCAGTCTCGACGTCCGCATATTCAACAACCACATTACGGCCGCGAGAAGTGCCTTCCATTTCTTCAAACTTACCACCCCGAACCAGAAAACGGGCGCCATATTTTTCAAATGCGGGCTTGGCCGCAGCGAGATAATCCGGATAGTTTTCTTCATTTTTGACCGACACACGGACGATCCAATAACCTTTTGGCATCTTATTTCTCCATATTGACAAATTTCCAGCCTGACCTTGGCGTCTGTTGCCAGCATACCCGGACAGCTGGCGGGTATATACCCCTTGACCTATATTAATAAAAATGAATAATTATGATATTTATAATCTCTATTTGAGATGATATGGAACTCTCTGACCTTAGAATATTTAAAGCCGTCGTCCGTGAAGGCGGTATTACCCGGGCTGCTGAAAGCCTACATCGGGTTCAGTCCAACGTGACCACCCGTATTCGTCAACTAGAAGAAGAGCTTGGTGTCGACCTGTTTGTGCGCGAAGGCAAACGCCTGCATTTGTCCCCCACCGGCAAGTTGCTCCTTACCTATG
Source organism: Pseudomonadota bacterium (assembly GCA_024743055.1). Taxonomy (GTDB): domain Bacteria; phylum Pseudomonadota; class Alphaproteobacteria; order Sneathiellales; family Sneathiellaceae; genus Sneathiella. The sequence goes on along the minus strand of JANSXH010000004.1, from coordinate 224,250 downwards.
CCGACCAACTGCTGGCACTCTCTGAAGAGGCACTCAATGCCATCCAGGATAGCCATCCAAGAGGCATGTTTCGGCTGGGATCCATGGAAAGCACAGCCGCCGTGCGGTTGCCAGCACCTCTCGCTGAATTCAGCAAGAACTTTCCTGATGTCAAACTCGAACTCCAAACAGGTAATCCGACGCAGCTTCTGAAGGCCCTGTTGGACGGGGAAATTGATGCGGCATTAGTTGCAGAGCCTATTTCAGATGCGCGCGTTGAAAACAGGATCGCGTTTGAGGAGGAAACTGTTATCGTCACAGCCGAGAGCTATCCGACCATTTTCGGACCACAAGGCGTTCCTAAAACCATGATTGTGTTTGAGCAGGGCTGTCCCCATCGACGCCGCCTGGAAGCTTGGTATACAGAGCGCAACGAACTACCGGAACGAACCATCGAGCTTGGTTCCTATCACGCTATGCTAGGCTGTGTGATCGCAGGAATGGGAGCTGCGCTACTGCCGAAAAGCGTCCTAGATACTTTTCCCGAAGCAAAACGCCTCAAATGCCATGTTTTGCCAGAAGAAGAAGCCGTCCTCAGGACATTGCTTATTTGGCGCAAGGGATTCAAATCACCAAATGTGACCGCCCTTTCAAATATTTTATCAGGTGAGGCCTAGGGTCAGGACTTATTGATTGATCCAGAAGATGACGGTGTTTGCATATGGTTTTGGATTAGTTTCTCCAATCCACTTGTTTCACATCTTGCGGTAAAACTGCTTCAATGAAATTTCCAATGACCGAGTTCGAGACCCAATTGACCTTCACCGTCCCATCCACCTAATGTTGCGGGCAATACCGTCCAGGCGTACAGTGCGTTTGGGAATTGCTCGGGCAGGGAGGATGTTTAATGTCATTTCAATTATCAGGTAGCGCACCAGATATTTATGAAAATACCATGGTGCCGCTCTGGTTTGGACGTTGGGCCAAGGCGTTAATGACAATCGCCTCACTTGATGCAGGTGAAAGGGTCCTAGACGTTGCCTGTGGTACCGGTGTCACTACTCGGCTTGCCAAGCGAGATGTGGGTGCGAATGGAAGTGTTACCGGGCTAGATATCAACGCAAGTATGCTCATGAAGGCGCGCGAGTTAGCCCCAGACATGGACATTACGTGGGTGGAAAGCGATGTTGTAGGAACTGAATTACCGTCTGATGATTTCGATGCCATCATTTCTCAGCACGGATACCATTATTTTCCTGATCAACATGCTGCTTTAAAAGAGTTTTACCGTATACTCGCGCCTAACGGACGTATAGTTATGTCCATATGGGACGGACATAGCGCATATACCAAAGCAATATGCGCAGCCGTTGAAAAATTCATTTCACCAGAGATAGCAATGAAACAGCGCAGTCAACGCGAAACACCGTCACCAGAAACGCTGCTGGCTCAGGTTTCCAAAGCTGGTTTCCGAAATACGGAAGTTGTACGCCAAGAGTTGTCAATTGAAGTTCCCTTAGCCGCTGAGTTTGTCCCGCTGCATCTTGGATCGATGCCAATAGCAAACGCTTTTCATAGCCTTCCTGATAACAAAAAAGAAGCACTCATAAGCGATGTTGCCCAAACACTAAATTGTCACATCGTTGGCAATCAACTTATCTATCCCGATGCGGTCAATGTCGTGACAGGGGTTAAATAGGCTTACCTGCAGGAACTTAAACTCGATTAATCACAGCTCAAACCAGTCAACGTCCCCTTCCGGATTGACGGGTCCTGACCCTAGGGCGCCAGAAACCGGATCGGCTGGACATCGATAGAAACTTTTAGAGGGAGCTGGCTGGCAACATCTCCGTCTATCTGGACAGGATCCGGGACTTCACACGTTACCTCTACCTCATCGACATTTAGGAAAACAATGTCCTTGTGATGCTTGAGCCGCCCAAGAGCGAGCCCGATGCCATATCTAATTGCAGCGATGTAGCCGGAAGACCTGAACAAAACGGCTTGCATGATCTGGGTTTTCAATCCGGCATCCTCGGCCAGGGTAAAGGGGCCGCCATATTTCTGTGATCTGGTCAGGATGATCGTTTTGGCCGTTAGTTCCTCGCCGTTTATCGTAACGTGAAAGGTCGGTGCACCGGATCCCATGGATTGGATCGCACCAATAATATAAGCAAAGGCACCGAATTTTCGTTTGAGCGGCGGTGTGACAGCGGCGACAGCACGGGCATCCACACCAACACTGGCCATGAGAAGAAATCGCCTGCCGTTGGCAATACCAGGACGTATGTCATACGTGCGACCCGCTTGCAAAAGCTCAAATAACTGCTGTGGATCACTAGGCAGTCCCAATTCTAAAGCCAGCACATTTGCGGTGCCAAGCGGTAAGAAGCCGAGCGCCGGCAATGGCTGATCGGTTTCACGCTCATAAACTCCGTTCAAGACCTCATTTACGGTGCCGTCGCCCCCTGCGGCAATTATGATATCGATGTCGGAAGAATTGGCGGCTTGCACACGGGCATCTCCGCTTGCAGTCGTTTCCCAAACCCGGACTTCAAATTCGCTTTGATGAAGAAGTGTCAAAAACTGATCGAGCCGTTTTTTCGTGCGGCGCCCGGCGACCGGGTTATGAATTACGAGAACGCGATTCAACATGCACCCCTTATGGAAGTTTTTGTATGTCCGTTTTGTTGCAGAATTATTTTGACCTGATGACATTTCACTCTGTCGTATTTGTTTAACACATACCCCACCAGATTTTGTGGTAATTCGATTCCGTTGCGTAATCTTATGAGTAAAGAAAGGGCGGAACATGTCGATCGATCCCAGAATAAAGGTGTATCGTGCGATTTGGATCTCCGATATTCATCTCGGTACACGCGGATGCCAGGCGACCAAGCTACTCGACTTCCTGAAAAATAATGAAAGCGAATATCTCTACCTTGTTGGAGATATCGTTGATGGATGGCGATTGAAACGCTCATGGTACTGGCCGCAGGAACATAATGATGTTGTCCAGAAAATTCTTCGAAAGGTGCGTAAGGGAACAAAGGTGATCTTCGTGCCCGGGAACCATGACGAATTTGCGCGGAATTACGTTGAATTGAACTTTGGGGGCGTCGAAGTCAAAGAGAAGGCCATCCACGAGACGGCGGATGGCCGTAGATTGCTGGTCATTCATGGGGATGAATTTGACGTCGTTGTCAAATATGCCCGCTGGCTGGCACTGCTGGGGGATGGCGCCTATACCATATTGTTGACCTTGAACAACTGGTTCAACAAACTTCGGGAGCATTTTGGCTGGTCCTACTGGTCCCTGTCCGCCTATCTGAAACTAAAAGTCAAAAATGCCGTACAGTTTATAGCAGAGTTTGAAAATGCCATTGCCAAGGCGGCGGCCGAGGAAGGTGTTGATGGCGTTGTCTGTGGTCATATCCATCACGCTGAGATGAGATATATCAATGGTATTCTTTATTGCAATGACGGGGATTGGGTGGAGAGTTGCTCCGCTCTTGTTGAGCATCGCAACGGCCAGATTGAATTAGTGAAATGGGCCGAGCCTCAAACTGCAAAAGAAACCTCTAAAGAAAATATCGTATGCGCATCCTGATCGTTACGGACGCCTGGTACCCGCAGATTAACGGTGTAGTCAGAACCCTTACGGCTATGCGCGATGAATTGCGGGCCATGGGGGATGACGTCCATATGCTGACCCCGGAAGGCTTTACTTCGGTCCCGTGCCCAACTTACCCGGAAATTCGTCTGGCCCTTGCCGGCTCCAGATCTGTCGGTAAGGTTGTCGCCCAATTTCTGCCATGCGCCATCCATATCGCAACTGAGGGTCCTCTTGGCCTTGCGGCCAGACGGTTTTGTGTCAAGCGGGGAATTCCGTTTACGACGGCTTTTCATACCCGTTTCCCGGAGTATATCGAGGCACGGTTTCGGGTTCCCATTTCCTGGACATATCCGTTGATGCGCTGGTTCCACAAGCATTCCGGGGTCGTCATGGCGCCGACACCGGCGGTGGTCGAAAACTTGCGTGATAGAAAATTTGATAAGGCTCGGTTATGGGGCCGAGGGGTAAATACGGACCTTTTCAAACCTGGACCAAAAGCTCCTATCGACAGCACTAAGCCGGTCTTGCTCTCCGTCGGCAGGGTTGCTGTCGAGAAAAATATTTCTGCCTTTCTAGATCTGAAACATGACGGAACCAAAGTTGTTGTTGGGGACGGTCCGATGCTGGAAAGCCTAAAATCACGCTATCCCGACGTCATCTTTGCGGGCGCAAAGCATGGGGAAGAACTTGTCTCTTATTTTAATGCTGCTGATGTTTTCGTGTTTCCCAGCCTGACAGATACCTTTGGATTGGTGATGCTAGAGGCACTCGGATGCGGAGTGCCAGTCGCGGCCTTTCCGGTGACCGGCCCCAAAGACGTCATCACCGACAACAAAATCGGCTGTCTTGATCCGGATCTGGAGTTGGCCGTCTCAAGGGCACTCACGTTAAAGCGCGAAGACTGCTTGGCCTTTGCCCAGCGGCATAACTGGGCAGCATCCGCAACGACCTTTCGCTCCTATCTGCAGGAATTTGATCCGGAAGAATTTCTGAAATAGATCAGGCTTTAAGAAGAGGGTGTGGCAGGGGGTGTTTTATGCTATTTGAGGATCAAGTTTCCACAAATACATAAAAAGAAAGTCTGCCGCCCATGATTACCATCCATCATCTGAATGACTCGCGCTCCCAACGGATTTTATGGCTGCTGGAAGAGCTAGATCTGGAATATGAGATTGTCAAATATGAGAGAGACGCAACGACCCGACTGGCACCACCGGAATTGGAAAAAATTCATCCGCTCGGAAAATCGCCAGTGCTGATTGACCAGGATATCCTGATCCATGAATCCGGTGCCATTGTTGATTATTTGATTCAGACCTATGGCAAAGGAATTCTAGCCCCGGCGCGCGGCACCAAAGACTATATCGACTATATGGAATGGATGCATTATGCGGAAGGATCCGCCATGCTTCCCTTGTTGCTGCGGTTATATACGGGCCGGCTTGGAGATGCCGCAGAACCGCTTAACCCGCGAATTGACAGCGAAACCCTTAATCATTTCTCCTATATGAACGAGCAGATGAAGGGCCGGGAGTTTTTCGCAGGGGACAAGCTCTCCGGGGCTGACATAATGATGTCCTTTCCTTTAGAAGCGGCGAAGGCCCGAGGCGGTTTGGCCGCTTTTCCGGATTTAAGTAGTTTTGTCGACAGAATCCAATCGCGCCCTGCTTATCTTGTGGCACTGCAAAAGGGTGGAGCCTATTCCTTTGGGCCAGCAGCTGTTTAGGATCCGGTCAGGAGATGTCGGATACAAGATATCGAGACGGTATCGGGTGACCTATTCGTAGGACAAACGGCACTAGAGAACGTCACTATTGAGGGGGAGCCAGCATGAATGATCTGCTAGCCGGGCTGATCTCGGCGTTCCATCTAATCGTGACCCTTGATCATGATCTGGTGGAAATCTCCTTGCGTTCTCTACAAGTAACGGTGACGGCGGTTGTTATTGCGGCGGCCATCGGATTGCCCTTTGGTGCCTGGCTTTCTGTCACCCGGTTCCGGTTCCGGCGTATCGCAATTGCTGTGCTTAATGCCTTGATGGGCTTACCTCCGGTTGTCGTCGGCCTTGTTGTTTATATCCTTCTGTCCCGGTCTGGACCGTTCGGTGTGTTCAACCTGTTGTTCACGCCGACCGCCATGATTATTGCCCAAGTCATTATTGTTACGCCGATCATTGCCTCTCTCTCCCATCAGGCCATCCGGGAGTTATGGTATCTCTATCATGATCTTCTGATCTCGCTAAATACCAGCAAATGGCAGCGCATGAAGGCGCTACTGTGGGATGGCCGTCGGTCTCTGTTGACGGCGACCCTGACCGGATTTGGCCGGGCCATCGGCGAAATTGGCGCTATTATGATCGTCGGCGGGAATATCGATCATCTGACCCGCGTGCTGACGACAGCCATCGCTCTGGAGGTAGGAAAAGGAGATTTTCCGCTGGCTATTGGCCTCGGTATTGTTCTGATCACCCTCGCCATCGCAATCAATCTGGCCATCCATATTCTGTCTAGAACAGAGAGGGAGGGGAGATGGTAAGCTCAATCCTTCCTTTAACTTTGAAAGATGCGGTGGTTCGTAAGGGCGGTGTTCAGATCGTCGGCCCCGTAGAATTTGCTCTTGAAGGGGGCGGGTGCAGCGTTCTCATAGGGCCTAATGGTGCCGGGAAAACCACCTTGTTGCGCCTGATGCATGGGCTCGAAAAGGCACGATCTGGCTCTGTCTCATGGAATGGGACACAAAAAGATGTTCGGCTGCGGCAGTCCTTTGTGTTTCAAACACCGGTGGTGATGCGGCGAACGGTGCGAGAGAATATTGCCTATCCGCTGCTTGTCCGCGGCCGTCACAAGAAGGAGGCCCTGGTAGAGGCGGACCGCTGGATTGACGAGGTTGGCCTCTCGGCTTCAGGCCATAAGGAAGCGCATATCCTCTCCGGTGGGGAACGCCAGAAGCTGGCTCTGGCTCGTGCTATGATAACGGACCCGGATGTCTTGTTCCTGGATGAGCCAACAACCAATCTCGATGGTGCCTCGACCCAGGAGATTGAAGCTCTGATCTTGCGAGCAAAGGCAGACGGGGTCCGAATTATCATGGCCACACATGATTTCGGTCAATCGCGTCGGCTGGGTGATGAGATACTGTTTCTATATCGGGGGCAAATTCATGAGCGAGGACAAGTCGAGGACTTCTTCGACCATCCCACCACGGAGGAAGCCCGGACCTTTATAGACGGAGACATCCTGGTATGAAGACCCTGCTTTCGCTGGCAGTTTGCTTAGGTGTACTATTCGCTACTGAAAGCGCTCCGGCTGATGAAATGAAACTGGCGGTGACAACCTCCTTTTATAATTCCGGATTGTCAGACAGGCTGATCCCCGAGATAAAAAAAGACCTGGATCTTGAAGTTCATCTGCTGATTGTTGGAACTGGGCAAGCGTTAAAACTAGGGCGATCTGGCGACGTCGATGCCATCCTTGTTCATTCCCGCACCGCTGAGGATAAATTTGTAGCGGAAGGGTATGGCACACATCGTCGGGACATCATGTATAATGACTTCGTCCTTGTCGGTCCGACTTCCGACATTGCTGATATTCAAAGCCGAAAAAAGGTGACAGACGCTCTCAACTCTATAGCTCAGACCCGCGCCATATTTGTCAGTCGCGGAGATGACAGCGGTACCCATCGCAAGGAACTATACTTATGGAAACACGCCGGTAAAGACCCGGAAGAATTTGATTCTGTCTGGTATCGGGCAACAGGCGCCGGCATGGGAGCAACCTTGAATACAGCCAGCGCCCTTGATGGCTATGTGTTTACCGATCGGGCCAGCTGGCTCAATTTCAAAAATAAGGGAGAATTGTCGTTACTGTTTTCAGGCGACCCGCTTCTCTTCAATCAATATGGGTATCTGCCCGTTAATCCGCAAAAGCATCCCCATGCCAAACATGATCTAGCTCTCAAACTGGAAGACTGGCTGACCGGAGAAAAAGGTCAAAAGATGATTGGTGCCTATGAGATTGATGGAGAAACCCTGTTTACACCCAATGCTAAAGGGGACTAGCTGAACGGCTCTAAATTAAGGCTGCAAGGCTTGGTATTTTCTGGGCGATTTTTTTTGCGACATCCCCCAGTTCCCGAATTCGGTTGATTAATTCAGCCTGATCGAGATTCTGCTGGCTGGCTGCTTGAACCAACGCCATCATCCTTTCATATTCTTTTTGATCCGAGATATCCGGTGTGATGTCATCAATATCAGCAGGTGCGAGATTTCGCAGTTCCTCATAAATCGTTGCAAACTGTCCGTTCAGGGTCGCTTCCGCCCGCGCTGCAGCCGCATCCATTTCCGCAAAAATCTCGTCAAGGTTAAGGTCTCCGGACATATCTCATTCCCTTTCTGACTTTCGGTTATTTGCCGATGGCGGATTTTAGATCGTCAATTTTCTCGTCGAGCGCCTGAATTTTTTCCGCAGCATCATCAATACGGACATCTATCTCATTCCCGGTTTCCACAAATTCGGCAACCTTGTTTGAGATTTTGGCCGTGGTCACAGTAATCCTCTCTCTGACTTCCCCAAGCCCGACATCGGCAAGGATCTCATTCTGGACTTCCCGCACCCGCCTGACCGAGGCGAGATGGCCAGTCACAATCGCCTGTGCAGACTGTATCTGGCGATGGGCCAAATCAATATCAGAAAGTACTTCCTTTTTTTGCTCCAGAATGGGGCCCAGAAGTTCCGCACGCTTACTCTCTATCTGCTCCACAGAAATTTCAACGAACCGGGATAGAACTGGCAATAGCTTGTCCGGATCCTGGTCTAAAATCTGTGCTACCCGGTCATTCAATTTGAATTCAGCGGCGAAAGTACGGATGTAGGCAGGACGATAGGTCTCATCAATAAACTGATTGATTTCAGCTTCGATATTTTCGAAATGAAGTTCAGCCAAGGATTTGTGGGCGCGATGCACTTCTTCGAGATCATTGCCGACCGTATTGGAGAGTTCAACGGCTTCCGGGGGCACTGTATCGCAGGCTGATATCATCAATAGTGCGCAGATTGGAACAAGAACCTGCTTAAGAGCGCTTTGTAAAAACATCTTCCCTACCTTCCTTCATCAGGCAGGTCGGAAACAGATTAAATCATGCCCCGACTAATCCTGAAAACCCCAACTCTATTCATGATCGTATTCTAATATAAAAAACGCTGTCAACAGAGGATCATTGGCATCCAGGAAATAACGGTCCTAATTAGTTGAATTAGAGAACGGCTGCGGCTTCTTTTGCCGGGGGAAATCTAACGAGCAGCTGTTCGCCTTCCGCCCCTTGGAATACAATTTTCCATTCTGTGACAAACGCGAACGGCGCTTTTGGAGGAGAGGAGACGAGTTCTCCGGAACTAATGTTCAGATACATGATCTTATGCGCCATACGTCCGGACTTAATAGTCAGGTAAGAGGCACTGGAACTTTCAATCAAAATGCCGGGTTTGGGCCAGTATTCAGTCTTCAATAGCAGTGTTCTGTCAGAAATAATGTGTCGAAAGGAAGGTTGGGATATTCGGTAAGCTGTATTCCCACTCACTAAATTCGTATCGAAAAGCCGAGGCAGGGTTGCCATCTCTCGCTCGCCTGGAGTGAAGGAAACAACATAGTCTGTAATTTGGGTTTCGTTCTCGACGATGAAAGCTTTCAAACAGGGACGAACTCTATCCCCGAGCTGGGAGTAAAAGAAGTCACCATATTTAATGTCCGTCAGAAACGCGGGTTTACCGATGATTTCTATATTCATTTGGATACAACTTTGCCTAAATTATACGTATAATCTGTACTCTGGAAAAATTGAAAATCAAAGACAAATTATATTTTAAAACAACAACTTATCAATTCAGACAGCAAGCCCCATCTATCCGAGTAGTGAGCTGATACTATCTTGAAAAGAGACAATTGTAAAAAAAAACTATGTTTATAGTTAACGTGGAAACTGGGCGAGATATCACAAATTGGCGACTTGTCTGGGGTAGAGGTCAATAGGGCTTGAGTGGTTCCGGCAAATGATCCACAATCAAATTTATACTCATTGGGAGTTTGAACATGAGATTTTTGACCCTTTTAGCAATTCTATTTTTTGTTGCTGCCTGTTCAAAACCGACTATTCAAGCAAATGTTACTGCGTTCTACACACCAGAACTGAATACCATCAGCGGTAAAACTATTAGTGTAAAGGCACATCCGGCTGAAAAGGAATCCAGCCTTGAATTTATTTCCTACAGGCCAAAGATTGCGGCAAAGCTCTTTTTGGTGGGGTTTGAAGTCGAAGAGGATATTCCTAACCCCGATTTCATTGCCTTTGTTTCCTATGGTATTGATGGGCGGGAGCAAAGATCATCTACAACCTCTTCGGGCCCCACGTTTGGATCTTTAGGCGTTGGCGTTGGTGTCGGCCGTGGACCGGTTTTTGGGGGCGTCGGTCAGACCTATAATACCCGGACATGGGAGGAATACAGCCGCTTTATAGCGATCGATATCGTTGAGGCAAAGACAGCCAAATCCGAAAATCCGGTAAGAATTTATGAGGGAAGGGTGCAGTCGGTGGGTCGATGTCCCACGTTGGCTGGAGTCTTCGATCAGGTTCTTGATGCACTGTTCGAGGATTTTCCCGGTGCCAATGGTAAAACCACCTTCATCACAATACCCTGGGACGGCCAGTGTTGATCGTTTGAACTTAGGGCACTACTCGACCATGGATACCTGATATACGGGCCCCTCAGGCTGCCGTGATCCTGTCGCAATGAACAGGTTTTTGTTGAGCCAGTCGTGAGTTTTCGAAGAAGTCTCGAAAACCGGAGCCATTCTGAAGTAATAGCTGCCAGGATCTACCTGCTCACCCGCAGCCATCCTGTCCATGATATCCTTCGGACCATGCCGAAGGCCGCGATAAGTTGTGTAAATCAAGTCACCATTTGACGCCTCTATCGTTAGACGAACGTCCAATTGCATAACGCCATCGTTACGAAGCAACAACCAATCTCCCCCGCAAGGATGAACTTTACCTTGCAGCAAAGGTCCAGACACCGTTCCGCCCGTTACTTCCGCAATCAAACGATTCCCATAGGGAGTTTTCCCAAGATTGAGCACAGGAGTTTTCACGGTTAAAGCAATTTCAAATGCCGGTTTAAGGGTAATCTGGGACATTGCTGGCCTCTTCTTCTGAATAGGATCAATTTAAAAAACTATAGCAAAGACAAGGGGTTTTAAAAGCATAAGGACGATAACTGGTTAGGAGGTGCCCTTAGCCTTATTGAGGAGGCCTAGAAGTCGAAGCCAAATGGCCCGAGACCAGGTGAGGGACGGAATATTGGTTGTCCAACCAAGGGCAACGAACAAGGCAATACCTCCACCTACAAGTTCATCACTCAACCAATGCGCCCCCGAAAACAGCCGGGGTACAGAATAGAGGATGCCGAACAAAGCCGAAATCCAGGCTGTCTGCCGGTCCAAAAGCATGAAACACAGCCCGACAAATGCAAAGGCTGCAACAGCATGATCACCCGGAAAACTGTTTTTGGATTCCCATTTAGCATCGATTGACGGAACCATTTCATTAAGGAGCGCAGCTGGTTCCAGAGTAAGGGAGGGACTATGGAAAACTATCTCCGGCAAAATTTGTTTGGAAATTATGACGGTGACGATGACACCCGCCCAGGCAACGCTGGCGCGGGCCAGACGCTCCTCAAACGCATACTCCTTGCCATAGAATACATACCAGACAGAGGGAAGAAACATCAGGACGGCACCGACAATATCAAAGGTGCCCGTATTCAGGGCTGCCCATAGCACAGCCCACCAGTGTTGCCAGAAAAGCGAACCATTGACGATATAAAAAACCTCGGCACTGACGATGTGCCAAATATCGGCAAGAGGTTGCCAAAGCATCGTCATTCCAATCAGGAAAGCCAGGATATGGCACGCGATTATTCTGCCCACATGCCAGCCTTCAGACGTACCAAATATTTTCATTACGAAGATGTCATTTCAAGTCTTGGGAGAATTAAAAGAAACAGGTTCTGTCTAAGCAGCCCTATGGCCGCGGCAAGTTACCTTCATAGCAGCATTCTGAGTATCTGTAATTATACTCACTATAAGGGTTGGGATTATTGATGGAGAAATTCTGACACCCCGTCAAGATGACGATTAAGCCGACAAATAGACAGTATTTCATATGATCGATCCTGATACTCTGCTCATGTTTTTTATATATGCCTATTTACTACATTTGAAAGCATGGTATCGCGAAAACCAGAACAAAGTAACCGGAATTTCAGTTTGTTCAGCTATACTGCCAAGTCAGGGCTGGATAAGAATTTGTAATTCGGATACGGGCGGGACATACCAGTAAGATCCAGTAACAGCTTGAGAAAACTCCGTCAGCCGATCTTTGAGGCCGTCTTCTGTCAAACCATACATACGCTTCAGCTGGATATCATGGCGAGAAAGCGCAGTGGCAAAAGAGACAAAGTAAAGGCCATGCTCATGCATAGTGCCGAACGGTGCACTGCGACGATATACTTTTTGAGCGATCCCATCTACGTCCACATCCGTGCGGCTAACATGGGATGTAGGTGGCATATCGTCACCCTCCAATTCTAAATTCTCGTATTTCGTCCGTCCGACAACTTGTTCCTGTTCCGGCACAGATAAGGAATCAAATTTTGAGAGGTTATGGATCCATTTTTGGGTCAGAAGGATCGAGCCGCTATTTTCGTTTAATGCTGCTGCAATGCGGGCATCATCCGTTTTCGGATTTGCCGTACCATCTTCGAAGCCAATCAGATCGTGGTCCTTTTTATATTTGAAGCCAACTATTTCCAGATCTAGATCACAGAGGTCACGGAGCGCACTATAGCGTTCCCTGGTGCAATCGAACACGTCATCTTCGTGCCCACCATGGACCCACATGATAAGATCTCGCTGGGTTGCTGCAGCCGTGAGAGTCCCGTTGCCATAACCTGGAAAATCCAACAAGTCATCCGGGATATTTCCCTCAAACAGTTCTGTCGCAACTGCAGGTCCAAATCCCCAGACAACATGTGGTGGTTTATGTGTGTTGTCCAGATCGAATTGAACGACATCTTTGAGTGCTGCTTTCAACGAAAAGGTCGAAACTTCCGGCTTTAGGGAAAACTCAAGGAAACGATTAAATGCAGTACCTTCAATAAAAATCCCTGCTTGCGCATTTTCCATAGGTAAGGTCACATCCTGTTAATGGTTTGACGAGTTGGAAAGGGCCTTGTTTCAGAGGGTTGGTGGTGGCCTGAGTGAGGTATCCTCCGCGTCCAATGACGGCATCATTACGCCTGCCGTACCAACAGTCAAGAGATGGATCCCTTCCTTGGTAAGTGCATCGAATACCGCGCCGTTCACAGAGTAGCGCGCCAGAAAATAAGTCAAACCCGGCGCCCAGACCCGATAGCCAATGACGAGTCCGCCATAAGTGAAATCCTGAATGCCGACCTGGGGAGCTTGTTCTTGATTGATATCTTCAACTTTTTGCAAGGTCTTTCGGACAAGTTCGATGACGGCATTTGCATCCTCATCTGAAGCGATACAGAACTTCCCTTCGATTATTCTAAGCTCCATGGAATTTACAATGACCTGGCCTACAATCTCTTTGTTAGGGACGGCGATCTGTTCTCCATCCTCACCGGTCAAAAAGGTCAGTCCAAGTGTAATGCGATCCACTACTCCACTTACCCCCTGGACCGTAACCACATTTCCAACAACAAACGGGCGGGTAATAATAATGGCAACACCGGCCCCGAAGTTTGAAATAGGCCCCTGTAAGGCAAGAGTGGCACCAAAGGTGACAGCGCCCGCCAAGGCAATCAGAGGGGCTATGCTGATCCCGAAGTTACCGAGAGTAATGATAATCAGCAGGACAATCAGAACAAATTTGACTGCACTGCCAATAAATTGAGACAGGGTGACATCCAGGTTTTTAGCCTGAGCCAAGGCGGAAAGTTTATTGCCTATCCAGTTGATTACAATCAAACCGAACAGCAAGAAGACTAAAGCCCCTAGAATCTGGAATCCATACTCGATCCCAAATTCTATGAGCCAGTCCACCCAGACAGAAACGGTTTCAATATTTTCGTTGACGGTTTCCATCTTTATCGCTCAAGCAATACCAAGCTAAATCAGTCATTAAACAGCTTTTTGAGCCCTTTGCCGGCTCCCTCGGCAGCTCCTTCTACAGCCCCAGCGGCCCCTTTTACGGCATCTTTTGCAACTTCTCCTGCGGCCCCAGCTGCCTTATCAACACCGACTTTATTGGCTAGATCACCGGCATTATCGAGCAGAGTTCCAAGGGTTTTTCCGATGCCGAGATCAGTCACCACGGCCATGGCTTTGCCTGAGATCTCATTGACGATCTTGGCAGCAATCTCACCGGGGCTTTCCCCGCCATCTTCCTTGCCAATGTCTTTCATATGAATATCGGGCAGCGTCCCTTCGACTTTCTGGTTCAGCAAAGCCGGAGCTTTGACGCTGACCTTTCCGCCGTTGATGTAAAGGTTATCTATGATGACCTTCGGGCCTTCTTCCGAACTGCTTTCACTAGCTTGGCTATCACCTGCGAGCCCGTTTTCCTTGAGGAAATCATCAACGTTTTTCTTGATAGTATCGAGATTGTTGGAAGTTTGGTTGACTTCATAGGTAATTGCTGGCTGATTCACTCGAATTTCTGAAATATGGATCAGCTTGTCATTGGTATTGGCAATATTCACAACTACGGAAACCTCATCAAAGGCCACGGCATCACCGCTTTCAAAGCCAGATGGATTGCCGATACTAAAGCCTTTTAAGGCCCCTTTACCGCTGGTGAGATCAAGGTCAACCTCTTCCAGGACAACATCTGTTTTTGTTACTTCCGAACCATATCCTTCGACCGCCGCAATGATGACCTTATCGATATTGAAGTAAAAAACTGCGATAACAACCGCGATGATTACGATGATGGCCGCGAGAATTCCGCCAATTATTTTTCCCATGATCTGCATGCCCCATATGGATTAAGAGATTTCCTACTATTACCGATCAATTTAGCCAGACTATGGCAACATACGCAAATAATTATGAAACAAACCGCTTATCTTTACTCAAGCAAACTATCTGCTTACTGTTGGATTCCTTCGGCTTTTTGAAAGATCCCCGATTGCCTGCGTTTCTATCTGCCCGCCAGATCCTGTCTTTCCGACTGGCTCCGTTATATGGAGCATTGTTTCTGACCATCGGATTCCAACTGCCCTTTTGGCCGGTTTGGCTCGAATTTAAAGGGTTGAACTTGCAGGAGATCGGAATCGTCTTGGCGGCCCCGGTCTGGGTCAAGGTTGTCTTCACTCCCTTGATTGCGGGTACTGCCGATCATTTCGGCAAACGGAAAGCGCCGCTTGTAATACTGGCTATCATCTGTTTCGGGCTGTTCAATATTTACTTTCTCGTCGATGGATTTTGGGAAATCCTGATCGTGGCACTCCTGATCGGCATTTTCTTTTCCTCATTCACGCCACTGGCCGACAACCTGGTTCTAACACTCTCACAAACTCACCAAATTGATTATGCTCGCATCAGGCTATGGGGATCGATTACGTTTATTCTTGCTTCCGTTTTTGGGGGTCAGCTACTTACGGGACGCTCCCCGGATTTTATTCCCGTGATGATCACGGCATCATTGCTTCTACTTGTCCTCTGCAGTCTGTTTTTGCCTGAAATCGAAAAATCTGAAGCACAGCCAACCAAGCGCGGACTGCGACGTTTGCTTAGGAACAAAGGATTTCTGGGTTTCGTTGTTATGGCGGGGCTGGTGCAAGCAAGCCATGCTGTCTTATATTCCTCGGGCACCTTGCAGTGGCAGTCGCAAGGTATTTCTGACGCGGCCATCGGATTTTTATGGGCGGAAGGCGTATTTGTCGAAATCCTCCTCTTTGCCTTCGCAAAGAGACTTTTTGTAAACTTCAGTCCGGTCGCCCTCTTGTCACTTGGTGCAATAGCCGGACTGTTGCGCTGGGTTGCCATGGCCTTTGAGCCTGGCCTGGAAACCTTAGTGGTTGTTCAAGCCTTTCATGGGCTGACTTTCGCTGCAGCTCATTTAGGAGCAATGCGCTTCATTGCCGAAAAAGTGCCACAGGAAGTATCAGCAAGGGCCCAGGGCCTGTATTCTGCAATCTCAATTGGGATTATTATGGGTGGGGGTCTGTTTCTTTCCGGTTTCCTTTATCAGGAATTTGCGTCTTTCGCCTATTTTTATATGGCAGCTGCTTGTTTGCTTGCTCTTTTAATTGCGGTTTATTTACGCAAACTGAAGCAAATTGTATTGCTATAGAGGGATGACAGATCGCGCACAGTCGGTTTAAACTGCACCCTAAATAACCGGGACAAATAAAAAGGAAAAAAGAATGGGACCGTTAGCTGGATATAAATTTGTTGAAATGGGTGGAATTGGGCCGGGACCGATGTGTGCCATGCTGCTGGCGGATCTCGGGGCCGAGATCGTCCGGATCGATCGGTTGGTCGACGCGGGCCTTGGTACTCTGGCAAATTCGAAATTCAGCTTGTTGATGCGAAGCCGGCGCTCCATTTCTGTTGATACCAAGACTGAAGAAGGGCGGGAACTCGTCCTTAGCCTGATTGAAGAAGCAGATGGTTTGATTGAGGGATTTCGCCCTGGCGTGATGGAGCGATTAGGCCTCGGCCCTGACGTTGCTTTGGCTCGCAACCCAAAGCTTGTCTATGGTCGGATGACCGGATGGGGGCAAGACGGCCCTATGGCAAAGGATGCGGGACATGACATCAACTATATCGCCTTATCAGGTGTCCTGCATGCAATAGGACCGAAGGATGGCGCTCCTGTTCCGCCTTTGAATCTTGTCGGTGACTTTGGGGGAGGTGCCCTTTACTTGGCCCTTGGCCTGGTCAGCGGGATCTTGGAAGCACAGAAATCCGGAAAAGGTCAGGTGGTTGATACGGCCATGGTCGATGGTGCGGCTTCCCTGATGACAACTTTCTTCGGATTGATGGCCGCAGGGATGTGGAAAGATGAACGAGGGGTCAATATCCTGGATACGGGTGCCCATTACTACAATGTCTATGAGACGTCAGACGGAAAGCATATCTCTATCGGCTCCATCGAGGCTAAATTCTATAAATTGCTTTTGGAGCTCACTGGGCTCGACAAGGAAGATCTGCCTCCACAGATGGATAAGGAAAGCTGGCCGATGTTCAAAGAAAAACTCGCCGCCGTATTCAAGACCAAAACAAGAGATGAATGGGATGAGATTCTCGGTGGGACAGATGTTTGTTATGCGCCTGTTCTTTCCATCGTTGAGGCGACGGAGCATCCTCATAATAAACATCGGCAAACCTTTGTGACACATGACGACATTGTGCAGCCCGCACCGGCACCGAGATTCAGTAGAACTGTCCCGGAAATTCAAGGACCGCCCTGCTTGCCCGGGGAGCATACAGAGGAAGCCATGCGGGATTGGGGGATCGATCAGCAAAAAATTGATGAGCTGATGGCTGCCGGGGTCATAAAATAACCCCTCATGCCACAATTTCGGCATATTTGAAAACTTGACGTAACGCTGTTTTTGCAGGACTCTCTCGCCGTATTTTGCAGGAGACAGTTGATGTTGCACGAGCATCCCGAAAAGGAAAGATTGGACAGTAAGAAAGACGCCCCTTTGATACTGGGAATACAGGAGCAAAAAGCGGCGGAAAAGAGGCAATCTCTCGGGTCACAATTATTATTGGGATTAGGAATACTTGCGACAATTACTTGGCTGGCCGGCATCGGATTTTTCATTTATTCGAGAATCGGTTGGCCCGCTGTTTTGCAGATACCACCACAACAGATCGGTGGCCTGTTGCTTGGGACTTTCGCACCTCTTGCATTTATCTGGCTTCTCCTTGCTTATTTCAGGCAGGGAACAGAGGCACGGCTAAAAGGGGCTGCGCTTGATGAATTGATGTCGGAGCTAGGCTATCCGGGACCGGAAGCAGAAGCCCGCGTTGCCAGCTTGACGCACACACTGAGGCGTCAAACCCGCTCTGTTCAGGAAGAAACTGAAAACGCGGCGGTCCGTATTCAGGAAGCCAGTTCCAAACTGGCAGATCAGGGAAAATCGGCCAAAAAGGTGACCTCTGGCCTAATAAAAACATCAGACAGCCTGAAAGAAGAACTTGAGAATCGCAATGCCTTGCTGTCTGAGCTGATTGATCAGGTAGATGCACAAGGGGAGCGGCTCGAAAAGGCGATAACCTTACAGACCCATGATTTGAACAAGGCAACCGAGGAAACTGAAAAGCGCAGCGCAGCGGTTCGCGAAGCAATTTCGACACAGATCGAGGCATTGAAAGATGCGATCAAGACGGCGGACGAAAAATCACAGGATCTCACGCATATTCTGGAGGAAACCAGTCAGAAAATTTTCAGCGGTGCCACTGAAACGTTAGAGCAAACGGAAAAAGCAACAGATACATTGCGGACCCGAATAGATGATCTCAACGTTGCGACAGAGAAAGTTCGGAGCGGGCTTGATGAAGGTGCTGACCATCTTAAGGATCGGGGCCAAGAAATCATCGAGATGTCTAACAAGGCGACAGCAGAAATTGCGAAAACTACAGATATGTTGCTCCAGAGCACGACGGATCTCAGCATATCAAGTGATGAAAGCGTGACCCGTCTGACGGCACTTCGCAATACTCTCCTCAGCAGCTCGGAAGATGTCGAAAAAGCGATTGAAAATCTGGAAAGTAAAGAGAGCGGCGTTCTCAAATCTGCTAAGGAGGCTGAAAGCGGCGTACTGGAATCAGCGACGCGATTGCAGCAGGATACGGTCTCCCTGACAGGCAAAGCTGACGAAATGACTCAACAAATGTTGCATTCCAGCAATCAGTTGCGGGATGAGACCACTCAGCTGGAGGAAATACTCAAATCAACGGAAGCTGGATTGAAAGAAGTGAATATGGCCCTTGATAAGGGGCAGGAGCTTTTAGATTCGGCGGGTGAAAAATCACTTCGTAATGCCGATCAACTCGGAGAAAAAATCGCTACTCATGCCGCCACATTGACGGGAGCTTCTGAAGCTGCTGGAGAAAAGACCACCGAGATTCAGGAGCAGCTGCGCAGCCAGGTTGCCTCCCTGGAACAGGCATCTCAGCAAATACTAGAAATGTCAGAAGAGATCAGTTCGCGGCTTGAAAAAGATGTTGCTGCCCTCTCTGAGGTCAGTTCTAAGACCAATAGCGAAATTGACAATGCCGGAACCGCGCTACAGCGACAGGCTGAAAACCTCAACGAAGTTTCTGAAAAGGCGACAGGAAGTTTGCGGGAAGCAAGTGAGGAACTCCGTCGCGAGAGTGCCGATGTTGAGATGAGCGCTGACAAGGCCTCTCGTGCCATTGGTTCTGCGTCCGAACAGCTGGACAAGCGGCAAAAAGAAATTGCGGCTTCCGCGGAGCAGTCTCAAGTCAAACTGACAGCCGCCATAGAAGAGGCAATCCGCTATCATCAGGACCTGATGGCAACAGCGGAGCGGGCTTCCCAGCAAGCAAGACAGTCAGGGGAGGCGGCTCATTCTCAAACTGCTGAACTTGCAAAAACGGCGGAGCGGGCCTCAGCTGAATTGCGAGCCATGGGCGATAAGGCGTCAGATCATATTGAACAGCTCAACCTGGCAGCTTCAAAAGCTGAAAGTCAGGGGAGCCAATTGGCGGATGTTACCCGGTCATCCCTCGCCAATATAAATGAAGCAAGCGGGTCGGCGAAGGTTCATATGGAAGAACTCGCAGATATTTCCGTACGGGCGAAAGAACATGCCGAAGCTATGGAAGAGATCCTTCAGCAGGAAACTGAAGCTCTCTCAGAAATTGCTGAGCAACTCGCGAGGCAGGTTGAAACAGTCGAGCAGTCCCTCACGGAAAGATCTTCCTTGCTTGATGATTCCGTCGATCGAGCGGCTGTTGCCGGAGATAGTTTCCAAAAGAAAACCGTTGAATTCGCTCGTGCCAGTGAATTGATGATCAAAGGAATTCAGTATGCAGATCAGGCACTGGAGCGCCATAAAAAGGGCATTGATGAAACCCGCAAACATATTCACGATGATCTGAACGATGTTTCTGCCAAAATTGCTGAGGCGAGTGAGAAAGTCAGGGAAGTCGGATCAGGTGCCGCTCAGGACTTCTACGGTAATGCCAAGGACCTCATCGATTTCACTACCCAGGCAAATAGCAACGCCCGGGAACTGAGCGCCCAATTTGATGAGCATCAAAAGCGGCTATCGGATTCTGTTCAACAAATTGAATCCACGTTGAGCAAGTCGGCCGGTATTCTTCAGGAAGAAAGCCGGAACTTCAAATCCGCGGCGGAAAAGGCAGCGGAAGAGACCATTCTCTCTGGTATGAAGATCGAAAAGCAGACAGAAAATTTAACAAGGGCTGGTGAAAAGGCTCGGCAGCTTGCAGAGAAAATCGGCGAGAACAAGCGTAAGATACAGAACGAGCAATTCATGAAATCTTCCGCCTTCGTTCTTGAGAATCTGAATTCGCTGACCATTGATTTGGGCCGTATTCTCGACAGTAGCCTGTCCGACGATCTCTGGCGCCGCTACCGCAAAGGCGAGAAGGGGATCTTCACCCGCAAGCTCCTGAAGGCCCGTGATGCAGAACAGATCAGAAGCAAGTATCGGGATAACGGCGAGTTTCGCCGCTATACGGATCAGTATGTTGCGGAGTTTCGGGAAATCATGACAGAGGCAGGATCAATCGAACATTCCGAGCTTCTGTCAGATGCGTTCATTACCGCAGACGTTGGCAAGGTCTATCTGCTGTTGCAAGAGGCCCTCGACGGTCTTGAATAACTGAACGAGTTAGCCTCGCTGTAACTTATCCTGGGCGTTGGCAGATTTAATCTGGTCACGAATGCCAATCCAGTCATCGTCGGTCAGCTGATCGAGCTGGCCGTAGTTTCCAGCACTGTTGAGCCATTGACCGCCATCAATGGCAATAACCTCTCCATTTATATAGGAGCATTCGTCCGCCATCATGAAAGTGGCGAGATTGGCCAGTTCCGGATGCTTGCCGTCACGGCGCAAGGGGATCTGATCGGTGCCTTTGCCAGGCAGTTTATCGCCATAGCTTCCCGTCGGACGCAGTCTTGCCCAGGCACCCTCCGTCGGGAATGGGCCGGGAGCAATGGCGTTTAGTCGAATACCTTTTGGGCCCCATTCTACCGCCAGTCCTTGGGTCATCGCGGTAACGCCGGCCTTAGACATGGCACTTGGCACCACATATGCTGAACCGTTCCAGACCCATGTCGTGACGATAGAGAGGACATTCCCTTTATGACCACCCGCAATCCAGCGCTTACCGCACGCATTGGTCATATAGAAGGTGCCATGAAAAACAATATTGGCGATGGCATCGAAGGCGCGGCTGCTTAAATCCTCTGTTCTTGACAGGAAATTGCCCGCGGCATTATTGACCAGAGAGTCCAGAGGTCCCCCTTGCCAGATGTCATCCATCATTTCCTCGATCGCGTCTGCGTTGCGAATATCAATCTGGTAGGTTGAAACCTTGCCGCCGGTTTCTTTCATCAGTTCCTCTGCGGTTTCATCCACAACCGTTTTCCGACGGCCACAAATTATCACCTCGGCGCCCACTTCCAAAAATCCGCGGGTCATGGTTTTGCCAAGGCCGGTTCCGCCTCCAGTCACGAGGATACGTTTACCTTTCAACAGGTCTTCTTTGAACATGGAAAATCTCCTTCTATGAAAGCAGTGCTTTCGAGCCGTTACGATGCGTCGGCTTCTTGTGGTTCTTGATCAATAGCACTGTAAACCGCCCGAAGGAGAAGGGCTAGGAAAACAAAGCAAATGGCTCCGCCGATGAGGAACGGGGCATCAAAATGGACAAAATCAAAGAGGATACCTGCCCAAAGAGGGCCAGCGATACGGCCAAAACCGGCTGCGGTATTGGCAATTCCCAATGTCGCCCCTTGCTGTCCTTTTGCTGAACAGAGACTGATGAGGCTGGATTGCGTGGGGGTAAGGATACCAATTCCAAAGACGATAACGGTAGTTGCGACCAAAAAGATGGCAACATTGGCGGAAAAAATGGTGAGTAACAGGCCGGATCCCAAAAGAACAAGCCCCGCAATAACAAGCTTTTTTGAGCCCAGTTTCTTTGTGAGCGGACCGATTAGTGCGCCCTGTATCAAGACCATCAGGATGCCGATATAAGCGAAACAATATCCAAGATCCCTTGGTGTCCAGTCAAACGTGCGCGCCGTCCATAGGGGAAAGAGAATTTCTACCTGGCTGAACACGAAACTGACAATAAAGAAGATCCCGATGAGCCACGCGATCACCTGCGAGGAAACGATGATCTGAAACTGCTCCTTGACCGGCAACCGGGCTGTAGCATGAGAGGCAGCCTTATCTTCAGAACTCAAAGATTCCTTTACGGTGAAAAAGGCCAATAAAAGACCCAGGAAGGAAAGGGCAGCGGCCACATACATGGGCGTCGCAAAGTCCGGGTTCAGCGGATCGGTGCCAACTAAAAGACCACCAAGTGCTGGACCTGTGACAAAGCCGAGGCCAAAGGCAGCACCAACCATTCCCATACCTTTGGCACGGGTTTCCGGCGTTGTAATGTCCGCAATGATGGCTTGGGCAACAGAAATCTTACCTGAGGCAATCCCGCTCACGCATCTCGCGATAATCAGGGCTGTGAAAGTTTCTGCAAGGCCTGTCCAAAGATAGGCGACGGCGCTCAAGGCAAGGCAGGCGAGAAAGATTGGGCGGCGTCCCCATTTATCGGATAGGCGCCCCCAAATGGTCGAAAACACCATCTGAAAGATGGAAAAGGCCGTCGCCAGCCATGTCACCATAAACGGAGAGGCGCCATAATGCTCTGCATAGAAAGGCAGCAGAGGAATGACAATTCCAAATCCGACAAGATCCAGGAAGATCGAAAGGAAGACGGCAAGCATACTTTAACACCCAGAAAATTTCAGCAGATACTAGACAAGTATCGCCGTGAAGGCGAGACGGGCCTATATAAATATTTTCGCTTCGTTCGGCGGAAATCTATACATATACTTGTCTATGCATGTTGATCCTGATCAGGGGTAAATGAATGAACGATATTACAGAAAATCCGTCAGCGGAGGATATTGCCAAGGAAAAGGGTGCCGCCAAAATGGCGCAGATTATCTATTTCCTATATCTCGCCACCCTGGTCATTCAGATCGCCCATTTCGTCGGCGCCGTCATGGCCTATATGAACCGCTATGAAAATGCCGAATGGATTGAGACGCATTTCCAATATCAGATCCGCACGTTCTGGATGTTCACTCTTTATCTTGTGATCGGAGGAATTTCTCTCTTTGCAGGAATTGGCTTTATCATCATTCTGGGCGCTGCCGTCTGGCTAATCATCCGCTGCGCCAAAGGTCTTAAATTCCTGACCCGCGAACAACCGGTTCCCAATCCGACTACCTGGCTTTGGTAGTAAAGGTCAGACTTCCATGCGGGCGATGACCTGATCTTCGGCAACCGCATCGCCTTCGCCAACCAGGATTTCAGTCAGCTTGCCATCTTCCGGAGCCATGACAGGGATTTCCATCTTCATGCTTTCCAGAATAACCACCGGATCATCTTCTTCGAGTTCCTCGCCGATTTCGGCTTCGATTTTCCAGACTTTGCCGGTGATTTCCGAAACTACATCTACTAACGCCATTTAGTCCTCACTTGTTTTTATTGTTCTAGAGGGCGCATGCCCCGCCATTGCCGCTATGTTTCCATAAGACGCAGGCGGGCGCTAGCTTTTTTCCTCAAAAAAGACTTTGCAAGGATAAAGCGGGTTCTGGCAGAAGGCCTTAGCTTGCGATCTTTGTCCGAGAGGCTTTCTTTCTCTCATGGGGATCCAAATGACGCTTGCGAAGGCGAATGAAATTTGGCGTGACTTCGACCAGCTCATCATCATCGATATAGGCGATGGCTTGCTCCAACGTCATTTTGCGCGGTGTCGTCAGGCGGACCGCCTCATCGGTTCCGGAGGCGCGAATGTTGGTAAGCTGTTTAGCTTTAAGGGCGTTGACTTCAAGATCATTGGGGCGGTTATGTTCACCGAGGATCATGCCCTCATAGACATCCACGCCACTACCAATAAAGAAGAAGCCACGAGCTTCCAGGTTCCAGATGGCAAAAGCGACGGACTTACCCGTTGAGTTGGCAATCAAAACACCATTGCGCCGACCTGGGATCTCACCCTTATGCGGGACATAGGAATCAAACAGGCGGTTCATGATACCGGTACCGCGGGTGTCGGTCAGGAATTCTCCATGATATCCAATCAGACCACGGGTCGGGCAGAGGAAGGTAATCCGCGTCTTGCCACCCCCGGAAGGCCGCATATCGGTCATAGTTCCCTTGCGCAAAGCAATTTTCTCGACGACAACGCCGGAAAATTCGTCATCCACATCGACAACAACTTCTTCTCGAGGTTCTAGTGTTGCACCCGTCGTTTCGTCTTCACGGAACAGGACTCGCGGACGGCTTATGGAAAGCTCAAAGCCTTCCCGGCGCATAGTTTCAATCAGAACGCCAAGCTGCAATTCGCCGCGGCCGGAGACGATGTAGGAATCAGCGTCTTCACTATCCTCAACACGGATCGAAACATTGCCTTCGATTTCCTTCATCAGGCGATCCCGGATCACACGGCTTTGGACTTTATCACCATCCCGTCCGGCAAGTGGTGAGGAATTGATAGCGAAAGTCATGGAGATGGTTGGCGGATCAATGGGCTGAGCATCAATTGCTTCAGTCTCGTCAGGCGTGCCAATGGTGTCTGCGACTGTCGTTTTGACAAGGCCGGCAATGGAAACGATGTCTCCAGCCCGGGCTTCGGAAATGGTTTCTCGCTCAAGGCCACGGAACGCCATGATCTTGTTGGCGCGGGCATCCTCGACCTTACCGCCTTCACGGCGAAGGCCCTTAACCGGCTCGTTGGTTTTCAAGACGCCACTTTCGACACGTCCGGTCAAAAGGCGCCCGAGATACGGGTTGCTTTCAATAGTAGTTACCAGCATGCGGAACGGTGCGTCTTCATCTACATTTGGAGCAGCAACATGTTGAACAATCAAATCAAAAAGCGGATGCAGATTTTCCTTCGGTTCGGACAGATCGGTAACGGCCCAGCCTTCTTTAGCGGAGGCATATAATACGGGAAAGTCGAGCTGATCTTCATCTGCGTCAAGGGCAACAAGCAAATCGAAACATTCGTCGAGAACTTCTTCAGGGCGCCCATCAGGACGGTCTGCCTTATTGATCACAACAATCGGTTTGAGACCCAAACCAAGGGCCTTTTGGGTGACGAACTTGGTCTGCGGCATTGGGCCTTCAGCGGCATCCACAAGAACCACGACACCATCGACCATGCTCAGGATGCGCTCCACCTCACCGCCAAAATCGGCATGGCCAGGTGTATCAACGATATTCAGGCGATAGCCTTCCCATTCAACAGAGGTACATTTGGCCAGGATTGTAATCCCGCGCTCACGCTCCAGGTCATTACTGTCCATGGCTCGTTCAGCCACCTGCTGGTTATCGCGGAACGTCCCGCTCTGTTTGAGCAGGCCATCCACAAGTGTTGTCTTCCCATGATCAACATGGGCGATGATCGCGACGTTCCGAATTTCCATGAGTGTACTACTTATCTAAACTGTCAAAAGCGCGCGCAGTATAGCGTCGATCCGCCGATTGGCAAGAAATCCTTTCGCAACTGCACACAAGATCCTGATATATAGTTTAGGGAATTCGAATTAAAAGATTATGACTGAGGTTTTGAGGATTTTTCTGGCGGGGCCTGGGCGTTGCCAAGTCTGCCAAACAATGGCAACATGCGGGTTCAATAATCAACAATAATAAAGGAGCCGCCGCGTGCCTGTTTACAATCGGATCGCTGAAATACATGAGGATATGCAGGCCTGGCGCAGGGATATCCATAAACATCCTGAACTTTGCTTCGAGGAACGCCGTACGGCGGAAGTTGTAGCGGAAAAGCTGAGATCCTGGGGTATTGAGGTGCATGAAGGGATTGGTGTCACCGGCCTTGTAGGTGTCCTGAAAGGTCAGGGGGATAGCAAGAAAACCATTGGTATCCGGGCTGACATGGATGCATTGCCTATGCAGGAGCTGAATGATTTTGACTATAAATCCTGTATCGACGGGAAAATGCATGCCTGCGGCCACGATGGCCATACAGCCATTTTGCTAGGTGCAGCGAAATACCTTTCGGAGAGTCGCAACTTCGACGGCACTGTGCATTTTATATTTCAGCCCGCTGAGGAAGGCGGCGGTGGTGGCGATGCCATGGTCAAGGACGGCCTTTTTGAGCGCTTCCCCTGCGATGGTGTTTATGGCCTTCATAATAATCCGGACAAGCCGAAAGGAACGATTAATTTACGCCCTGGCCCCTTGATGGCGTCGGCGGATACAGTTGAGATGACAATTCACGGCAAAGGCGGACATGCCGCTCATCCCCATCTGACCATCGATCCTATCGCCGTTGGGGTGCAGCTATATACAGCACTGCAAACTATTGTCGCGCGCAATGTTGGTCCGGTGGACAATGCCGTTGTCAGCGTTACCATGTTTGAAGGTGGGACAGGATCCAATATTATTGGACATAGTGCCAAATTGACGGCGTCCATCAGGACAATGACTGCGGAGACGAGGGATTTGATAGAAAACAGAGTGCATGAAATCTGCGCGGGAATAGCAGCAACCCATGGAACCAAGATTGATGTTGACTATGTCCGGGGATATCCCAGCACGGTCAATCATGAGAAAGAGACCTATATCGTCGCCAAAGCAGCTGCGGAAGTTGTCGGCCCTGATAATGTCGATTTGAATACATCGATACGCATGGGAAGCGAGGATTTTTCATTTATGTTGGAAGCCTGCCCCGGTGCATATCTGTTCCTTGGCACTCGGGATGATACCCATTTTCACTCGGTCCATCATCCGGAGTTCGATTTTAACGATGAGGTGCTTTCTGTTGGCGCCAGTCTTTGGGCGAAGCTCGTTGAACAACAGTTACCAAGAAAATAACTAAGCAAATTTTCAGAACAGCAAAAAAGAAGGATAAACAAGATGTCTGAAGACCTGATCGAAGTGATTGAAGACGGTATCGCAACCGTCACCATGAACCGCCCTGAAGCCCGGAATGCCTTCACCGCTGAAATGATGGCCGGCCTCTCAGAGAGTTTTACGCGCTTGGCGGCGGACAGCTCCGTGCGGGTCGTTGTTCTGACCGGCGCTGGAGACGCTTTCTGTGCGGGCGGGGATGTAAAGAGCTTTGCCGCTAATGCCGGCGCAAATGTCAATCTCGATGAACGTATGCAGGACCTGCGCAGCCGGGTCGAAGTCAGCCGCCTCCTGCATGAGATGCCAAAACCCACTCTAGCAGTTATTCCGGGTCCAGCAGCTGGCGCCGGATTCTCCCTAGCGATGGCCTGCGACATGCGCATCGCCGCCGATACAGCCAAATTGACGACTGCATTTTCCAAAGTAGGTCTTTCCGGTGACTTTGGTGGTTCCTACTTTTTGACCAAGCTCCTGGGTGCCTCCAAGGCCCGTGAACTGTATTTCTCTGCCGATGTCGTGTTGGGAAAAGATGCCGCAGCTATGGGCATGGTCAATAAATCGGTTCCCGCAGAAGAACTGCCGGTTGCCGCGGCTGCTATGGCCAAGCAACTGGCGAGTTTGCCGACGGTTGCGATAGGATATATGAAGAAGAACCTTAACGTTGCCCTAGAAGGATCCCTCAGCGACGTTCTCGATTGGGAATCCAATAACATGGTCCGAGCCTTTGAGACGGAAGATCATCAAAGTGCGGCGAAAGCCTTTGTTGAAAAACGGGCGCCGGTCTTCAATGGGCGCTAGTTGAAGCTCTCCACTCTTGGATTTATTTTTGACCAGCGGCTGAACGGCTCTCAGCTGCTGGTTTTCTTTGGCACGAACCAAATAGAAGGCGCTACTTGTCGTCGTTCTTAAAGAGGTATTGGCAGATATCACGTTAGTGTGATAACCTTGGGAATGTGATGACCGTCACACTTTCAGAAAAAACCAAAAAGCAGTGACGGCATGACGGGGAGAATAAATAGGGAAGTACCAAATGATCGTGATGCCCATTGCGCCACTGCGCAATACCGGATCCGTGTCCGTATATGTAAACAAAGTTTTTTCAGAACAAGAATGTGACAGAATCCTAGATTCCTTAGATGAAGACAAATGGGAAGAAGCCATGGTAGGGGGCCATGGTGGAAAAGGTGTGTTCACAGTTCAGAAAGACTTTCGCAGTAATTTTCAGCAACCGGTTCCCGTGTCTGAAGATGGCTTTCCATTAAATCGGATTGCCCAGGAAATCTGTAACGCAAACTCTAGTCACTGGCGCTTCGATTTAGACGGTTTTGCAGAGGATGATATGCCTTGGGTGATGCATTATTGCCGAGTTGGGGATCATAATGACTGGCATGTTGATGTCGGACAATCGGCAACTGCCTCCAGAAAGCTGGGGTTTTCGCTGCAACTTACAGACGGATCCGAATATGATGGGGGAGACCTTCAGTTTCATAGGTTCGATCTGCCAAGAGAAGATCTCACGGCGAAAGGAACTTTGATCGTCTTTCCAGCCTATTGGCTCCACAAGGTTGCCGCTATGACAAAGGGAGCGAGAAAAGTTGTTGTTGGCTGGGTGCATGGCCCAAGCTATCGTTAACCGGCCTGGTGAAATAGATGACCCCGATTACCATGTCCCCAATGCGCAATACCAATATGTCTTTGGTAATGCATTGGCCCGTATTTTCGCCTCAGGAGTGCAAAGAAATTGTATCCCAGGCGAAACCTATCGCCTGGACGAAAGCCCCGCCTAGTGGTGCGGGAAATGTTCCGCTTTTCATCGATGTGAAACCTACCTCCACTATAGAAAGGCAGCCTTTACCGCTTGGGCAAAATGCTTATCCATTGGATCAGATCAGTTTTGGTATTGGCCAAGTCAATGCAGATCATTGGCGGTTTGAGCTAACCGGAACACCAGCTGATGATTTGCCCTGGCTGGTTAAGCATTCAGCCGGTACAGTGGATGAGGAAAGCTGGGAAGTCGCACTCGGCCCCTCCTTTACTTCTTCCCGAAAGCTTTGTTTCATTCTCCAGCTAACGGATCCGGATACATATGAAGGGGGAGATATTGTGTTTCACAATGTGACTCCTGATGCGCAATCTATTCGCCAGCAAGGCAACATTGTTGTGTTTCCAGGATACTGGCTGCATCGTATTTCAGAAATAAAAAGAGGTGTCCGCCATTCGATCGTCGGCTGGATACACGGGCATAATTTCCGCTAACCCCAAAGCTCCCTTGATGGTGGGTGCATGACACTGCCTTCGAACCGCAAGCCCTGCTCCCGGTCTTTTTCGAGGAGGAGAGGGCCGTCGAGATCGATAAATCGAGCGAAACTGCCGAGCATTGTGGCAGGGGCCATCGCCAGGCTGGTTCCCAGCATGCAACCGACCATCACCCCGAGACCAAATCCCCGTGCCGCTTCCGCGAGCAGCAACGCTTCCGTCAACCCACCGGTCTTGTCCAGCTTGATATTGATAAAATCATAATAGGGTGTGACTTCATCAAGGGTTGCCGTGTCATGAGCGCTTTCATCTGCGCAAATTGGCACCGGTCGTTCCATTTCCGCTAAGACACTATCCTCACCGGCTGGCAATGGTTGCTCTATCAATTCGACGCCAAGGTCGGCCAACTTCGGACAAAAGCTGCGCATCATATCGGGCGTCCAGCCTTCGTTGGCATCGATAATCAGTCGGGATTTCGGGGCATTGCTGCGCACAGCCGTGACCCGTTCGATGTCTTGTTCCCCACCGAGTTTCAGCTTCATCAAGGGCCGGTCCGAATTGGCTTTTGCCGCCAGTCCCATCTTCTCTGGTGTATCAAGGGACAATGTATAGGCCGTGATCGCAGGGCCAGGCTCGGCAATTCCCGCGATGTCAGCGATGGACCGGCCTGTCAATTTGGCCTCCAGATCCCACAAGGCACAATCAATAGCGTTACGTGCGGCACCTGACGGCATAATAGACAGTAACCCTTCTCGGGTGAGCCCGGTTGTTATGAATTTGCGGGCAGCGGAGATCTCTCCAAGTACTGACTTTGAGCTTTCACCATAACGAGGATAGGGCACGCATTCTCCGCGTCCCGTAACACCATCTTCTGTGATGCTCACAACAACAACATCTGCCGCGGTTTTTGCGCCTCGGCTGATGCGAAAACTTCCCCGAATTGGCCAGCTTTCAGCTGTTGCCGTTAGCTGGCGTTCGCTCATGAGAGATTATCAACAATGTTTGCCGTTCCGTTACGAAACGGATCAGTACAGGGCAAATTGAACTCATCTTCCAGTTTCTTCAAATAAGCCGCCCCGTCCTCATCGGTCAGGCCGGATGTATTGACAGAAAGGCCGACAAACTCTGCCGCTGGATTGGTCAGCTTGGCAGTCGTCAGATTTAGATCCATACATTCCTGTAAGTCAGGCAATGGCTGATGCGGCAGGCCACGCATGTGCCCTCGTGTTGGCTCATGGCACAGAACCAGAGCGTCCGCTTGGGCGCCATGTAACAGCCCAAGGCTCACCCCGGCAAAAGAGGGGTGAAATAGAGAGCCCTGTCCTTCAATAATATCCCAGTGATCCGGATCATTTTCCGGCGATAGCTCCTCGACGGCCCCGGAGATGAAATCGGCAACAACGGCATCGATTGAGATACCGGATTTAGCAATGAAAATTCCGGTCTGGCCAGTCGCCCGGAAATCCGCTTTCATGCCTCGGCTGCGCATCTCCTTTTCGATGGCCAGCGTTGTATACATTTTTCCAACGGAGCAATCTGTGCCGACCGCAAGTAAACGCTTGCCGGAGCGCTTGTTGCCTTTGCCTGTGGCGATGGCATGGGTGGGATGCCGGACATCAAAGAGGGACGCGTTGTTGCGCGTGGCCGCTTCCTTTATTTCAGGAAGATCGCCAAGCCGGATATGTAAGCCGCTGGCAATATCCATGCCGGCGTCCAGAGCGTCTACGATAACAGAGATCCAGTGATCCGGAAGAAATCCGCCAGAGTTCACGATACCAATAATCATGGTCTTGGCGCCGGCTGCGACGGCTTCCTCAATGGACACATTCTGTAATCCGAGATCCGCCACGCAACCTTCAAGCTTGAGCTGGCCAATACACCATTCAGGACGCCAGTCAACTATACCTTGCGCCGTTTTGGCACCGAGCTGATCCTGGACGTCGCCCAGGAACATCAAATAGGGGGAGTGCATTTCTGTCATTGTGTCTCCTGCTCTCAGGGTCAAGATTAAAAGCTCAGTTTTTTGCCTCGAGTGCAGCCTGTTCGGCTGATAGCTTTTCGATTTCAATTTTAAGGGCATCCGCACAGTCTTGACTTGCCCATTCTCGATGTTCGTCTTTGGCATAGGCCAGGGCATTGCGATAATACATGAAGGCATTAAGGCGACAACGGACATAGTTATTTTGGGTGCGTACTACTTTACCCGGGGTGCCCATAACGATGGAATTATCGGGTATAACGGTTCCCTCTTTCAAGAAGCTATGTCCAGCGACAATGCAATTGTCGCCAATGACGCAGCCATCCATGATCGTGGTGTTGATGCCGATCAGACAGTTATCGCCGATGGTACATCCATGGATCGTACAGTGATGAGTAATGGAACAGTGGGAGCCAATGATGGAGCCGGTATCCTCTCCCACATGGATCATGCAAAAGTCCTGGATATTGGTATATTCTCCGATAACCACTTCCTTGGACTCTGCCCGGATGACCGTGTAAGGCCAGAGGGAGGCGCCGTTTTCTATGCGTGCCTTTCCATAGACCAAGGCCGTCGGATGAATATAAGTGGCGTCATCAATCGTGACATCAGGACCAAATCTTGACATCGGGCACTCCCGTTATTTTTGCTATTTGAGATATCTGCCGTATGCCAGATAACTTTCAGTGATCCAGACGACGGACACCAAAAATACTCGTCAATAATAGCAGGCGGGCCTATTTGGGGTCAAACAGAGTTTGAACGGGAGAGAGGCTCAGAATTCCTTGAGCCAGGGTTGGGTGTCGATCCATTGATCGAAGGCTTCTAGGTCAATAGGGCGGCTCATGAAATAGCCCTGGGCAACGTCACACCCCAGTTCTGATAGGGTTTGCCAGGTTTCAAGATCCTCGACGCCTTCCGCAACAACGGACATATCCAGATTGCGGGCAAGATCGAGCAGAGTTCGGACGATGACAGCATCATCGGCGACTGTATTCATGTTGAGCACAAAACTCTTGTCGATCTTGATTTCATCGACTGGCAGTTTGCGCAAATAGGCAAGGGAAGTATAGCCGGTCCCGAAGTCATCAATCGAGACCCGGACCCCCATGTCATGCAAGCTGTTTACCACCTCAGTCGCCCGAGTGACATCGGCGATAATAGCGCTCTCGGTTATTTCAAGCTTGAGCTGGTCCGCCGGGAATTTTGTTTGCTCCAATAGACGCGCAACGGTGTCCGGAAAAACCGGGTTATGGAGTATGAGCGCTGAAATATTGACAGACACATATAGGGGTGTCCCATCCTGCATCCATTTACTGGCTTGCATCAGGGCTGCTTCCAGCACCCATCTTGTCAACCCCTCGATGGACCCGGAGCTTTCCGAAAGAGGAATGAAACTATCAGGAAACAGAAGACCTTTTTCCGGATGTTGCCAGCGCACGAGAGCTTCCACACCAATAACTGCCTTATCTGACATTCGGATCATGGGTTGGAAATGCAGCCGCAACTGATTATCAGTAATTGCGTCAGGAAGATCCTGGGCCAACTGTAATTGCTGGCGGCGCTCTATGTCATCTTCCTGGGTGTAAACCATGAAGCGGGTCTTGTCCCGTTTTGCAGAATACAGTGCGGCCATGGATTTATGGAGCAGGGCGTCCGGCGTGTCATGTTCATCAAGTTTGGCGATCCCCATCGTGGCACTGACATCGGTTTTTTGACCGTCCACTTCGTAGGGTTTTCTCAGCTCATGGGACAGGCGGACAGCAATTGTGGTTGACGAGGGTCCCGTATAATCCTGCTCGCTGACAAGCAAGGCGAATTCGTCATCTCCCAAGCGGCCAACAATGGCATTGTCCGGTGCAAAGCGGAACAGCCGCTTGGCAACGGTTTGCAGAATCTGATCGCCAAAGTCATGCCCTCTACTTTCGTTGAGCGTCTTGAAACTATCGAGATCCAATATGATTAGGGAGACCGGAATCCTACCCGCATGGGCCTTTTCAATGATCTTGGCCATTTTATGCCGGAACTTACGCCGACCTGGCAGAGCCGTCAGTGGATCTTCTTCGATGAAGGTGGCCAGTTCGACCTGTAAATGAGCTGCTCGGTTATTGAGCTTGCAGAGCCGGTCCGCATTGAACAAAGCTCGCTCCATACGCGGCAAGCTAAGATCGTCACCTGCGATGACTTCCGAGACGCCCTTTCGTAAAAACTGCAGAGAACCATCGATCATGATCACGGGTGTATAAGGGGGATGGGTGGCGGCTTCTGTGAGAACTTCCTCATATCCGTGCATGCCCTTAGCACCATCAATCAATATGCAGTTAAAGGCACCGCCTTTGATGTCGTCGACAACACTATCCTGATAACGGTCATGATGAGCGGATACGGGAATGGAGGAGGAATTGCAGAATGTCTGAATTCGCTCTTCAGGTTCAATAACGAGTAAACGAAGCTTGCTATAGTTCAGACGCAGTTCATGGAGTTCGGCTGCCTGATTTTGGTTATTCTCAGCCCCCGCTTTATCTCCGGATTTGAATGATGCCAAACGTGTTGAAACCAATGAACTAATTCTCTGCAAGTATCGTTTTGGGCGCGCAAGACGCCTAAAAAAGTGTTTAGTCAAACAGATATAGCTCTAGAGCGTAAAGAAGGTCTTAATTTTTCTAAAATGCAAGCAAGTGAAACAGGCCTTAAAATAGTATTGATATATATGTATCAGAGAATTGATAAATGATTCAAATGTTGCAATTGCAGATCGATCGGGATAGGGTTTTGTACATTGTGTTGCAAACAGAGTTTGACCAACGCTTTATGGGATAGGGAGCAGGGCCCAAAGTGGCGAAATCTGGCGATATTCTCGAAGTCATCCGACGCGAATATGATCACTTGAGTCCGCAGCTTAAACTGGCCGCGCGCTTCGCTTTGGACAGTCCTGACAGCCTGGCCCTGCATTCCATGCGGGAAATCGCAGTGCAGGCCGATGTGCTGCCGCCGACAATGACCCGATTGGCTAAGCGGCTGGGCTTCGACACCTATCATGCTTTTAGAAACAAATTTCGGGAGCGTATTGCCCCGCCACCGGGATCCTATGCTGCCCGGGCCCGACAATTGCAGCTGCGCAACGCCCTCAACGCCAATAATGGATTTGTCGAGGAGATGTCGAACACCGAGATGAGCAATATTGTTCAAACCTTCGAGCCGATCTCGGACGAAGAAATGGCAGCGGCAGCTCAGACATTCATTGACGCGAACCAGATCTATATTGTGGGGCTGCGAAAATGCTTCCCCATCTCCTATTTTTTCCACTATGCCACGCGCAGTTTCTTCCCGTCGGCCAAGCTGGTCCAGGGGCAGGCCGGAATGTTCAGTGAGGAAATAGCTCACATAACCCGCGGTGATGTGGTTTTCGCAGTGGCCTATGATCCCTATACCCGCGAGACGGTGATGGCGGCCAAGAAAGCGAAGAAGTCAGGCGCCAAGCTGGTGGTGATTACGGACAGCGTGGTCTCTCCGCTCGCAGATGGTGCGGATCATGTATTCCTCGTCGCCAACAGAAGCCCCTCCTTCTACCGATCCTTGGTCGGGGCGTTGGCGCTGGTTCAATCAATGGTCGCGGCGATCGTCAATGAGTTGGGCGTCGAGGCAGTTAAGAGACTTGAAATTTCAGAAAAAAGGCTTCGTGAGAACGACACCTATTGGCAAGGCGGAGACAAAAATTGACACATGTATTCCATCGCAACCCGAAGCTGGCGATGCCCACCGCCGATTACGGGGACGGACCCTATATCTTCGATACAGCAGGCAAGCGCTATCTCAATGCCGGCGATGCGGCGGTGTCCTGCCTTGGTCATAGCAACGGGATTGTCGCCGAGGCCATGAAGCGGCAGATTGACAAGATTGCCTTTGCCCATAGCGGTGCCTTCACCAATCAGCCGATGGAAGATCTGGCGGACTTTCTGGTGGAACGCGCACCCGGTGATCTGGATCGGGTGTATTTCATCTCCGGTGGGTCTGAGGCAGTGGAATCTGCCCTCAAGCTCGCGCGGCAGTATTTCCTGGAAAAAGGAGAAAGCTCTCGAAACCGGTTTATTTCCCGCCGCCAGAGTTATCACGGCAATACCATTGGTGCGCTGGCCGCAGGAGGCAATCAGTGGCGACGAGAGCCGTTTACGCCCCTCCTAATGCCGGTCGATCTGATTTCTCCCTGCTATGACTATCGCGGACGGGAAGAGGGAGAAAGCGAATGGGATTACGGCCAGAGAGTTGCAAATGAGCTGGAAGCATCCTTGCTGGCGCAGGGGCCGGAGAACGTCTGCGCCTTTATCTGCGAACCGGTTGTCGGCGCAACACTGGGAGCCGTGACGGCAGTTCCGGGCTATTTCAAGCGCATCCGGGAAATCTGCGATACCTATGGTGTGCTGTTCATTGCTGATGAGGTGATGTGCGGTATGGGACGCACCGGCACCCTGTTTGCCATTGACCAGGAAGAAGTGGTGCCGGATATCCTGGTGACCGCAAAAGGCCTCGGTGGCGGATTTCAGCCGATCGGCGCCATGCTGGCCTCCAAACAGATCTTCGAGACAATTGTCGGGGGATCGGGTTTCTTTCAGCATGGCCATACTTATATGGGGCATCCGGTAAGCTGTAGCGCCTCCCTCGCGGTACATCACTATATTGAAGAAAATAACCTGCTCGAGAATGTCGTGCGTCGCGGCAGGCAGATCAGAGAAGGGCTTGAGGCTCGCCTCGGCAATAATCCCTTTGTAGGTGATATCCGTGGGCGCGGGCTGTTCATCGGTGTCGAGCTGGTGGCCGACAGACTAACAAAAGAGCCGCTGGATCCATCTCTCAAAACCCATGTGAAATTGAAGCAGGCAGCCATGGCGGGCGGCCTCATGTGCTACCCCATGGGTGGAACCATCGATGGCCGGATCGGGGACCATGCCCTGATTGTGCCCCCCTTTATCATTGACGATAGTCATGTCGAAGAAATCGTCGATACCTTTGGCAGCGCGGTCGAGAGCGTTACCCAGAATGTGAAGGCAGCCTGAAATGGAGAATGACGTGGAAATGAAACCTTCTGTGGCCGGACCGGTTTTTCTGGCGGTGGCCCCAAATGGGGCCCGCAAAACCAAAGCTGACCATCCAATGCTGCCCATCTCGCCGTTGGAATTGGCTGCGGAAGCCCGGGCTTGCCAGGCAGAGGGTGCGTCCATGATCCATCTGCATGTAAGGGATGAAGACGAGAAGCACAGTCTGGACGTCAAGCGCTACGAAGATGCCATTCGGGCCGTTCGTGACGATCTTGGCGATGACATCGTTATCCAGGTCACTACGGAAGCAGTCGGCATCTATTCGGCGGAACAACAGATGGACATGGTGCGGGAATTAAAGCCCGAGGCTGTCTCTCTTGCCATCAAGGAACTGGTGCCGGAAGGACTCGAAAATACAGCCGCCGACTTTTTCAAAGATCTCGATTCCTTCAACATCATGCCCCAGTTCATTCTCTATTCAGCAGAGGATCTCGCGCGTTACAATTCTTTGGTTGAGGGTGGAATAATCCCGTTTGATACTCCTTACCTGTTATTCGTATTGGGTCGGTATACGCAAGGTCAGCAATCGCAACCCACTGATATTCTTCCATTTTTAGGGGAGTTGAAATCCGAAATACCTTGGGCTGTTTGCGCCTTTGGCCCGTACGAGCATGCCTCGGCGAGCGCTGCGCTTGCAATGGGAGGCCATGTGAGGGTAGGGTTTGAAAACAACATGCTGTTGAAAGACGGCACAAGGGCCGGGCGGAATGCGGATCTCATCCGTCAGGCGCGGAATGTGGCGGAGGCGATAGGAAGGCCTATCGGCACCGCTGAAGATATGAGGAGAAGATTTAGCCGCGTAGCGAATCCGCAGCCGGCCTAATCAAAGAATTTTCCCTATCTGCTCGCATTTCGCGAATTGTAGGGAATAGTCGGATCGGCTCGTTTCGGAGTAGACGAGAAGAACCGGCGCCAACCGCTGCTAGGGGAGAAGTTGTTATACTAGCAGTTTAGTCGACAGGTTAAGGAGAGAATAATGAGGAAGTTTTTTAAAGTTACTGCAGCTGTTGCGGCACTGGGAGGTGCCAGCTTGCTGGTCGCTCCGGCAAGTGCTGAAACCTTTGTCACGATCGGCACAGGCGGACAGACAGGTGTGTATTACCAGGTGGGTGGATCTATCTGCCGCCTTGTGAACCGTGGTACCAAAGACCACGACATCAAATGCACCCATACGACGGGTGGTTCCACGAAAAACATCAACGGCATTCGCGCTGGCGATCTGGACATGGGTGTTGCCCAGTCAGACTGGCAGTTTCATGCCTATAACGGTACAGCTCCAAAACAGTTCCCGGACGGTGAGTTCAAAGAACTTCGGGCTGTCTTTTCCGTGCATCCTGAGCCGTTTACAGTTGTTGCCCGCGCCGATTCCGGCATCAAGTCTTTTGATGACCTGAAAGGCAAACGCGTAAATGTCGGGAACCCGGGTTCCGGTCAGCGCGGCACCATGGAAGTTGTCATGGAGAAAATGGGCTGGACAATGGATGATTTTGCGCTCGCATCAGAGCTTAAATCTTCCGAGCAGTCCGCAGCCCTTTGCGACAACAAGATCGATGCCATGGTTTTCACCGTTGGTCATCCAAATGGTTCCATCAAGGAAGCAACAACCTCTTGTGATGCGGTTCTGGTCAATGTCAATAATGACGTGATCAAGAAACTGGCAGCGGACAATGACTATTATGCCATGGCGACCATTCCAGGCGGCATGTATAACGGTACCGATGGTGACGTTGAAACTTTTGGTGTTGGCGCGACTTTCGTGTCTTCCACTGCAACGGATCCTGAAGTTGTCTATCAGATCACCAAAGCTGTTTTTGATGACATCAAGCGGTTCAAGAAAATGCATCCTGCATTTGCCAATCTTGATCCGAAGCTGATGATCGTCAACAACCTTTCTGCTCCATTGCATGAAGGAGCTGTCCGGTACTACAAAGAACAAGGCTGGATGTAATAAAAAGGGAAGGGCGGGCCTAGGGAACCCGCCCTTCTTTTCGTTTAAGATTGCGTGTTGATCCGCTTTTACAGGGGCGGACAACAGTTTAACAGGGGGAGAATTCCATGAGCAGCGGAGAAGAGAACAAACAACTCAGCGCCGAGGAACTTGAAGATCTTGTCGCCTCTACAGATGTAGGCGGCCGGGCACCATCGAACAAAAATGTGGCCCTTTTTATCGCTGCGGTCGCGCTCATATGGTCGATCTGGCAGGTCTGGATTGCCTCACCAATACCGTTTCTTTTGAACTGGGGGGTGTTCTCCGGAAAAGAAGCGCGTCCAATTCATTTGGCTTTTTCACTGTTGCTGGCCTTTTTGGCCTATCCGGCCTTTAAGAAGTCCCCGCGCAATCACGTTCCGATTTTTGACTGGATACTCGCCATTCTCGGCATCGTCACAACCATGTATCTGGTTTTCTTTGATACGGTCTTTGCCGATTCTATCATGGGATCTCGCCTTTCAGACAGGCCCGGTAATCCAACAACACCGGATATCGTCATTGCCTGTATCGGTATGGTTGTTCTTCTCGAAGCCACCCGACGGGCGCTTGGTCCGCCCTTGATGATCGTCGCCATGGTGTTCCTGGGCTATACCTTCTTGGGACCATACGCTCCCGGCATTCTCGCCTGGAAAGGTGCGAGTTTTGGCGCGGTAGCCGATCATCAGTGGCTGTCTTCTGAAGGCGTATTCGGTATTGCCCTTGGGGTCTCGACCGGTCTCGTCTTCCTGTTCGTTCTGTTCGGTGCGCTTTTGGATAAAGCCGGCGCCGGAAACTATTTTATCAAGGTCGCCTTCTCCCTGATGGGACATATGCGCGGCGGTCCCGCCAAGGCGGCGGTTGTTGCCTCAGGCATGACAGGACTGATTTCCGGATCGTCCATCGCCAACGTGGTGACCACGGGAACCTTTACCATTCCGATGATGAAACGGGTTGGGTTTTCCTCAGAAAAGGCAGGCGCCGTTGAGGTGGCCTCCTCCGTGAACGGTCAGATCATGCCGCCAGTCATGGGGGCCGCGGCCTTCCTGATGGTCGAATATGTGGATATCAGCTATTTCGAAGTGGTGAAGCACGCCTTCGTGCCGGCCATTATCTCTTACATTGCGCTGGTCTATATTGTTCATCTGGAAGCTATGAAGCTTAATATGCAGGGACTGCCCCGTGCTGGTGAAGTGAAACCGGGTAAAATCGCGCTGTTGTCCTTCGGCATTACACTCGCCTCTATTCTGGTGCTGGGTGGGGCGATCTATTATCTCTCGGAGATATTCAATCTACTGGACACCTCCCTCAATCGTCTAATTGCTATTGCGGTATTGATCCTGTTGCAGGTCGGTGTCTTTAAAGGCTTTGTCGCCAAGACCGAAGAGGGGACCAAAGCCAAGATCCTTTCCAAGGGGGCGCTGGTTATTTGCAATATGGTGATTGTCAGCTTTGCTGTCTTCTTCGCCATTGACCTGATCCGACAGCTCGCCGGTCCGGCCCTGACCCCTTGGATTGCCGGGGCGGCCATTCTGGTGGTCTATGTCTATCTGATTTCCATTTGTGCCCGGCATCCGGATCTGGTTGTTGATGATCCTAATGCGCCTGTCACGGCACTGCCGGAGCCAGGTCCCACGGTCATGGCCGGTTTGCATTTCGTGCTGCCGGTTGGCGTGCTGATCTGGTGTTTGATGATTGAGCGACTGTCACCGGAGCTATCGGCATTCTGGGCTGTTGCCCTGATGATCTTTATCCTTCTGACCCAACGCTATTTGTTTGCCATGTTCCGCAAGCAGTCTTTGGGCGGACGGTTCAAACAGGGATTTGAAGAGCTGATCGACGGCATGATTGCAGGTGCCCGCAATATGATCGGCATCGGTATCGCGACTGCCGCGGCTGGCATCATTGTTGGAACCGTCTCTCAGACGGGTGTCGGCCTCGTATTGGCGGAACTGGTTGAATTCCTGTCCCAGGGCCAGATCATGCTGATCCTGATTTTCACCGCCATCCTCAGCCTTATCCTGGGTATGGGTCTGCCGACGACGGCCAACTATATTGTTGTTTCGTCTCTGCTAGCACCAGTGATCGTCAGTCTTGGTCAGCAGAACGGGTTGATCGTGCCGCTGATCGCGGTGCATCTGTTCGTCTTCTATTTCGGGATCATGGCTGATGTCACGCCTCCGGTGGGGCTGGCGTCCTTCGCGGCGGCGGCGGTGTCGGGCGGGGATCCGATCCGAACCGGCTTTGTCGCCTTCTTCTATTCCTTGCGAACGGCGGTGCTGCCCTTCCTGTTTATCTTCAACACAGATCTTCTTCTGATAGATGTGACGCCGGTGCAGGGGGTCATCGTCTTCGTTATCGCGACGGTGGCGATATTGCTGTTTACCGCGGGAACCCAAGGCTACTTCATGGCTAAATCCAGGTTATGGGAGTCCTTGTTGCTGATCCTGATTGCCTTCACCCTGTTCCGACCGGGTTTCTGGATGGATATAATTTCTCCGCCCTATGCCGAGACCAATCCGACGGAGATCGTGCAGGCGGTGCAGGAAGCGCAGGCAGGTTCGGAGATGCGGTTGATTGTCCAGGGGGAAGATGATGTCGGGGATGAGCTTGTCTTTACCGCGATCATGCCCATCGGGGATGAACCGACCGGGGAGGAACGGCTGGAGGCCTATGGTCTTGAGCTGCTGATTGAGGATGGCGATGTACTCATAGACAACGCCGCCTTCGACAGCCCCGCTCAGAATGCCGGTCTCGATTTCGATCAGAAGATCCTGACGGTTCTGGTGCCGGTCAGCCAGCCTGCGAAAGAGCTGCTCTATATTCCGGCTCTGATCGTGCTGGCCGGGATTTTCCTTCTGCAGCGGCGCCGTCAGAAAGCGTCGGGTCCCGTGGCTTCCGCGGCTTAATTAAGGAGAGTTTGAATGTATAAACATATCTTGATTGCCGTGGATCTAGAAGATGGCAAAACCTGGCAAAAGCCGTTGGATGTGGCTTGTGAATATGCCAAAGCCTTCGGCTCCACCCTGCATGTCATGACTGTGGTGCCGAATTTCGGCATGAGCATCGTCAGCACCTTTTTCCCGGCGAACTATGAGGAAGAGGTGCTGAAGAAGGCGACGGAAACCCTGCATGATTTCACCAAAGTCCATATCCCGTCGGAAATCCAGGTGCAGCATATTGTCGGTCATGGATCGATCTATGAAGAGATCCTGCGCGTGGCCGAGGAGATCACGCCGGATCTCATTGTCATGGGCACCCACCGGCCGAATATGCAGGACTATCTCATCGGTCCAAACACCGCCCGGGTGTCCCGACATGCCGCCTGCTCGGTACTGATCGTTCGCGATTAAGGACGGTTGAAATGGCCCGGAGGGTCCTCTGTTACGGTGATTCCAACACTTGGGGATGCGTTCCGATTGTCTCCCTTGGTGGTGCCTTCAGCCGCTATGGAGCGACGGAACGATGGACTGGCGTTGCGCAGGGCATCCTTGGGCCGGATTACACAATTATTGAGGAAGGGCTAAACGGCCGGACCACGGTCTTTGATGATCCCATACTCGGCGCTGATCGGAATGGCAGAACCTATCTGGAGCCGTGCCTGCAAAGCCATATGCCGCTCGATCTCGTCATCATCATGCTTGGCACCAATGATCTCAAGCCGCGATTTTCCGCCAATGCCTTCGACATTGCGGGCGGGGCGGCGGCGCTTGTTCGCATGGTCAAAAACCGACCGGCGGAATGGCTTGGGGAGGTGCCGGAGGTCCTGCTTATGGCCCCTCCGGTTCTGGGGGAGCTCAGCGCCCTCGCCGGGATGTTTGAGGGGAGCGGGGTGACGTCAAAGAAGCTCGCACCGATATTGCAAAAAACCGCTTCAGCGCTGGATGTGCATTTTCTCAATACCGGCGATCATATCGCCTCCAGTCCGGTGGATGGGGTGCATTTTGAGCAGGATGCCCATCAGCGACTTGGCGAGTTGGTGGCGGAAAAAGTCCGGAAAATTGTTGACTGAGTCCACAAACTAGTTGACTCAGTCAACAAACTATTCCGGTATCAGGGTCTTGGACCCGTTAATTCCTACTTCAGGGTTTTCAGGTACGCGATCACGTCCTGACGCTGACTTTCCTTTTTGATGCCGGCAAAAGACATCTTGTTTTTAGGAATGAATGTCTTTGGTTTGGTCAGATAACCATCCAGATTTTCGTCATCCCAGACAAGATCAGCGGCCTTCATGGCCTTTGAATATTTGAAGCCCTCAGCCTGGGCCGACTCGCGGCCATAGACACCAAACAGGTTTGGGCCGACCTTGTTTTTGCCGCCCGCATCAACGGTATGGCAAGCCTTGCATTTCTTGAAGACTTTCTTACCCTTCTCCACATCCCCTTCAGCAAACGCTGTCGTCGCGGACAGTGCCAGGGCGAGGGACAACCCGAGGGTGGCAATTTTCATCATACGCATCAAATTCTCCTGTTAAGGCCAAAGCCCGAAACATTAAACAGGTCGTCTGAATAGCACAGCGGACCGCCTGAATACAGTGGCAATATGTCGCGGTTTCCTTGCATCCATGGACACAATCCATCACCTTCTCGTGAGGGAGCATGCCCCGGCTGAACAGAGTGGTTATATTGTCGCCTTATGAAAGTGTATCCAAACAGTTTTCTGGCAGTGATCGCAATCTCCGCGGCTTTGGTGATCCCTGTCACTGCAGAGGAAATCGGCCCCGAAACCGTCCTGATCGAGGCGGGCCCTTTCCTCATGGGCTCAACCCGCGAGGAGAAGGAATACGGGTACAAACTGGATGAGGCGGCCTATGGCCATTCGGTGACCCGAAATCAGAAATGGTATGAGAATGAGGCGGATGAAAAGACAGTTGAGCTACCGGCCTATCGCATTTCCAGCAATCTGATCACCAATGCCGACTATGCCAAATTCGTCGCCGACACAGGCCATCCCGCCCCGAAGGTCTCAAAGACAGTCTGGAACTCTTATGGCCTCATCCACCCCTATGAGCGAACCTTGAAATTCCAGTGGCCGGGATCGGTACCGTCGCCGGAGCGACAGGATCATCCGGTGGTTCTCCTCGATCATAATAGTGCAGTTGCCTATACGAATTGGCTGTCACAAAAGACTGGAAAATCCTGGCGTTTACCCACCGCGGAAGAATGGGAAAAGGCAGCCCGCGGGACCGAAGGCAGGATTTTTCCCTGGGGCAACGGCTATGATGCGACCAAACTGAACAGTCATGATAACGGACCTTTCGATACGGTATCCGTCGGACAGTT
Source organism: Pseudomonadota bacterium (assembly GCA_024743055.1). Taxonomy (GTDB): domain Bacteria; phylum Pseudomonadota; class Alphaproteobacteria; order Sneathiellales; family Sneathiellaceae; genus Sneathiella. The sequence goes on along the minus strand of JANSXH010000004.1, from coordinate 180,882 downwards.
TCCCGCTGGGGTGAGCCCCTATGGCCTGCACGATGCGGCGGGACAGGTATTTGAATGGACGGCCACCCCGGCTGGAGCTGATCGCTTTGTTGTCAAAGGTGGTTCCTGGGATGATAAGGGCTGTGGCGTCTGCCGAGCCGCCGCCTGGCATACCCGCCCCGTTGATCTAAAACATATTCTGGTAGGATTTCGCGTGGTAAAAGAGGAAGAGAAATAGCATATGAGTGAAACAGCGACCTTGATGAAGGAAGAAGACGTGTCGGTTGAGATGGATGCAGCGGAGCTGCGCGAAATTTTGCGAGGCCTCCCGCCCGAACGGCTGCAGAAAATGGATGCGGCGGCGGACGAGATACTGGAATGCTACCGGGTTCTCAAGAAGGGCGGCGCCAATATCGTCGGTGAGATTTTGAAGGGGCAGGGCACCTTCTATGAATGGGATCACTACCCGGAAGGGGATGTCTATGATGACGAGACCCATGCCCAATATTATTACCATGCCCACCGGGAAGGCGAGCACGGCCATTTCCATACCTTTTTGCGAAAGAAAGGCATCAAGAAGGGAGTTGAGCCCATTCCTTATGATGGGGAGGCCGAATGGCCGACAGAGGAAGATGAAATCCTCTCCCATCTTGTCGCTATTTCAATGGATAACGCGGGCTTTCCAACCCAGCTTTTCACCACCAACCGGTGGGTCACGGGGGAGAACTGGTACGATAAGAAAGACGTTATCGATATGCTCGACGGATTTATCATCGATCACTGCACCCCGTCCTGGCCCACAAACCGCTGGATTACGGCCTTGGTTGTCCTTTATCGGCCACAAATCGAGCGTCTGATTATCGCCCGGGATGAGCAGATTCTTGCCTGGCAAGCGGAAAAACCAGGAGAAGACATTTTCGAAGACCGGGATATGGAAATCGCCAGCCAGCTGGATATCAAGGTCGAGGATCAGATCCGTAGCATAAAAGAAGTCATCGAAGGCCGTCTGGATTAAGGGTATATTAACATTATTTGGCGACACTGAGGGTCGGGATTAACTCAAGTGATGGAGCCAAGGTGTCAAATAACGGGTCACTAAGTCCAGCAGATGTAGAGCGGTTACTTACAGATCGTTCAGCTGAGGTGCGGGCAGAAACAGTTGAAAAAATCGCAGGCGGCATGGAAGGCAACGACTTCAGCGACACGGAACGCCGTGAAGCAGAAGAGATCTTCAGACTGCTTGTAAACGATGCCGAAGTTCTTGTCAGACAGACTTTGGCCGAAACCCTGAAGTCCGTTCCGGATCTTCCTAACGATATTGCCAAGACCCTGGCAAGTGACATCGCCGATGTCGCGACACCGATGTTGAGCTTTTCTGAAGCTCTCTCCGATGAAGATCTTTTCGAGATCATCAGCTCCAAATCTGAAATGCATCAGATGGCGGTTGCCGGACGCAACAGGGTCTCTGAGGCCGTCTCCGAAAAGCTGGCGGAAACCGCCAATGAAGATGTTGTCGCCACCCTGATGGGGAACGACGGTGCGGAGATTTCCGAAAGCACCTTCGAGAAGGTTCTCGATGATTTCGGCGATAGCGAAAAAATAAACGCCCCGATGGCTCATCGCAGCAAGCTGCCGATCACGGTAACAGAACGTCTGGTGACCATGGTCTCCGACAAATTGCGTGATCATCTGGTGACCCATCATGAATTGCCGCCCTCCGTGGCGACAGACCTGATCCTTGAAAACCGTGAAAAAACCATGATCGGCTTTATCAGGGACGGCGCCGCCCATGCGGACCTGGTCAAACTGATTGATCAGCTGCATGCCAATGGCCGCCTGACACCCACTATTATCCTGCGCGCCCTTTGTGTCGGTGATGTCGATTTCTTCGAGACTGCCATGGCCAAATATTCAGATATTGCCGTTGCCAATGTCCATATCCTGGTCAACGACGCCGGTGGTCAGGGCCTCAAACAGCTTTGCACTAAATCCAATATTCCAGGCGGACTTCAGGAAATCATGAAAGTCGGACTGGAAGTTGCCAATGAACTTGATTTTGATGGTGCGCCGGGTGACCGCGAGCGCTATCGCAACCAGGTGATTGAGCGCGTTCTCACTCATTTCGAAGATGAATTCGATGGTGAGAATGTTGATTACCTGATCGGCAAGCTCGGAAATCCGGACCATGGGGATACCCAGGCCGCTTAAAATTCAGTCGATTATGCCTCAAAAAAAACGCCGCTTGGATAAGCGGCGTTTTTGTTTTTGATCAGGACTTGCGGCGGATCCCGATGACCGCACCGGCTTGCGGGGGAACAGGGACGTCCTCATAGAGGGCTTTGTTTTCCTCAATTTTTTCCAGGATGAAATCCGGCATGGCACAGGCTTTCGGGCCCGCCTTGTCGATATGGATCAGCATCTGCTCTGACGTGGCGGCGAGATAGCCTTTGTCCTTGTGATACATTTCCAGGAAAAGATGCATGCGCTTTTGATCGCAGTCAAGGACCCGAACCGTCATCGCCAGCGGATCACCCTCATGCACTTCCCGTAAATAGGTGACATGAGTCTCCAGCACATAGTTTGTGCGGCCAGAGGAATCGCGATATTCCCGGGTCAGGCCAATGTCGTCGAGAAAGACATCCAACGCATTATCAAACACCAGCACATAATAGGCGACATTCATATGGCGGTTATAGTCGATCCAGTCGGGAAGCACGGCCTGATGATGGATGGCAGGAACAGCGGGTCCGGTCATTTAGTTTACCTTTTCTTATTAACGGGAACTTGGGCTATAATGATTGCAACGAAGTGATTTCTGGTGGCCATAATACTGTCTTTTATCCGAGGACACCAGAGACCGGAACTCTGCATGAGGAAAAATAATGACGGCACGATATCCTGATCTGGATCAGGTCATTCAGAAACTGACGCACCTGCTCGGCGAAAGATGCAGTACCGCGGCGGCGGTGCGGGAGCAACATGGCAAGGACGAAAGCTGGCATTTTCCCGAAGCCCCCGATGTGGTCTGTTTTGCCCGCAGTACGGAAGAGGTCTCCGAGATCGTCAAGATCTGTGCCGCCCATAAAGTGCCGATCATTCCCTTTGGTGCCGGCACCTCCCTGGAAGGCCATGTGACTGCTGTTCAAGGCGGCGTGTCCTTAGATCTCAATGAAATGAATGAAATCTTGCGGGTCAGCCCGGAAGATCTCGATTGCACGGTACAGCCGGGGGTTCGGCGCAAGCAGCTCAATGAATTTCTGCGCGATACCGGACTGTTTTTTCCCATTGATCCCGGCGCTGATGCGTCCATTGGCGGCATGGCCTCGACCCGGGCGTCTGGCACCAACGCGGTTCGCTACGGCACCATGCGGGAGAATATTCTCAGCATGAAAGTGGTACTTCCCAATGGTAAGATTATCTCCACCGGTCATCGGTCCAAGAAAAGTGCGGCGGGATATGACCTTACGAAGCTCTATATCGGATCGGAAGGCACCCTTGGAATTATCACCGAGATTACTCTCAAGCTTTATGGCATCCCCGAAGCAATTTCGGCGGCGACTGTCTCTTTCCCGGATATCGAATCTGCTGTGCAATCTGTCATCCTGACAATCCAGTCCGGCATTCCCATTGCGCGGATTGAACTTCTGGATGATGTCCAGGTGGATGCCATCAACAAATATTCCAATCTGGATCTGGCTGTGCAGCCGACCCTGTTCCTGGAGTTTCATGGCAGCGACGCTTATGTCAAAGAACAGGCGGAACAGGTGAATGATATCTGTTCCAAGTTTGGGGCTGAAGGCTTTCAATGGACAACCAAACTGGAAGACCGCACCAAGCTTTGGCAGGCCCGCCATGATGCGGCTTATGCGGCGATTGCCCTGCGTAATGGCGCCCAGATCTGGGCGACGGATGTTTGCGTGCCGATCTCTCGGCTGGCGGACTGCATCATGGAGACCAAGCAGGATCTGGACGAGAGCTTCCTGATCGCGCCGCTGGTCGGTCATGTGGGGGACGGGAATTTCCATCTTTCTTTTGTCATTAAGAAAGAAAATCCGGAGGAATTGAAAGAGGCGGAGCGCCTTAATGGCCGGTTGATCGAGCGGGCGCTGGCCATGGATGGCACCTGTACCGGTGAGCATGGTGTGGGCATCGGCAAGAAGAAATATATGTATCGGGAGCATGGCGATGCGGTTGAGGTGATGGCGGCCCTGAAGGCGGCGCTCGATCCGGACAACATCATGAACCCCGGAAAAATCCTTCCGGATATGGCGGCGGAATAGCTCATGCCGTCTGTCGGTGCGCTGACCACCATCGGCTTTGATGCCGACGATACCCTATGGCAGAACGAAACTTTTTTTCGGATCACCGAAGATAAAATGGCTGATCTGCTGAGCGATCACGCTGAGCGGGATCATATCAACGAACGGCTGCTGGCAGCGGAGCGGCGTAACCTCGAATTCTACGGCTATGGGGTGAAAGGCTTTACCCTGTCGATGATCGAGACAGCCATTGAAGTCACCGATGAAAAGGTATCGGCCGCCGTATTGCATGAGATATTGCATTTGGGGCGCGGCATGCTGCGCCATCCTATTGAGACCTTGCCCCATGTGCAGGAAACCCTGGAAGAACTGGCCTCGCAGTATCAGCTGGTGCTGGTGACCAAAGGGGATCTGTTTGATCAGGAGCGCAAACTGGCACAATCGGGGCTGGGGGAGTTGTTCGACGCGGTCGAGATTGTCAGCGAGAAAACCGCATCGACTTATCATCGGATTTTCACCCAGCATGGGGAGGCTCCCGACCAGAGCATGATGGTCGGCAATTCCTTGAAATCAGATATTCTGCCAGCAATTGCCGCGGGAAGCTGGGGCGTTCATGTGCCTCATGATTTGACCTGGGCCATGGAACATGCCGACGTACCGACACAGGATCCGTTGTTTCGCCAGATTCCGCATTTGGGGGATCTGCCAGAGTTGATCAAGGGTCTCGCTTAAAGAGCTGCGCCGTCTATTCCTGGCAGTTGGAAATGATCAGATCGTCTGGCAGGACAGTCTTGCTGTCCCCGCAGGCATCGTTCAACTGCTCTTGTTCCAGCCCTTCAGCATCCTCCAGATTAGCACCGGAAAGATTGGCGCCCCAGAAAGTAGCGTCTGACAGATCAGCTCCAACGAGGCTGGCATTCACAAGCTTGGCCCGGTGAAAATTGCTGTGGCGCAGATCAGTTTCTTCAAGCCGCGCATCGGTGAGATTGGCTCGGGCGAAGTTTGCATCTTTCAACTCAGCAGTGGTCATAATGACGCCAATCATCACAGCCCGCTTGAAATTCGTATCCGTCACATTGGCGTCGCTGAAATTGGCTTCCGACAGGACAGCCCGCTTGAAACTTGCCTTTCGGATATCCGCTTTCTGGAACTTGCCACCATGGACTTTGGCACTCTCAAAATCCGCGCCGCGTAAATCCGTCTGGCGCAGATTGGCGCCTTCCATGGTCGCTTTTTCCATATCGGCGTCCTGCAATATGGCGCTTTCGAGATTGGCATTGCTCAGGTTTGCTTTCTCCATATCTGCCCGGCGCAAATCCGCATTGGCAAGATTAGCGTTCCCCAGCTTGACCTCTTTCAGGATCGTGTCCCGAAGGTTGGCGCCTTTCAGATAGGCATCAGTGAAATCCTCTGACTGCAGCTTTGCCGCCCTGAGATCGCAGCCCGCGCAGCTTCCGGTCTGTTTGAGCTTCTCAAGGTCATCGGCATCATAGGCGAGGGCCACCGGCATCGCCAGGAAGAGGGTGAGAAGGGTCACGGCTGATCGTTTCATACGGAATGCTCCCGCAAGTTCAAATACTGGTTACTTCGACAGTATCCTAACTTAGTTAATAATAATCTCAATTCAAAGCATGTTGATATTTGACAAGCTATTTTGGGGCTGTCAGTATCCCGGCAAAAGTAAGAATAAGGACGGCAGGTCCGTGTTACCTGCGATTTTCGTCTCATTGAAAAGGATTGCCTAAGCCATGATATCTGCCATCCTCTGGGATTTTGGGGGCGTTTTGACTACGAGCCCGTTTGAAGCCTTCGCCCGGTTCGAGAAGGAAAGCAGCCTGCCGGAGAATTTCATCCGCCAGGTCAATTCAACCAATCCAGACACCAATGCCTGGGCTCAGTTTGAGCGTAGTGCCGTATCCCTCGAGGAGTTTGATACTTTGTTCGAGACAGAAAGCCGTGCCCTCGGCCATCCCATTCGCGGCACGGAAATCATCAAGCTGCTGGCAGGTGATGTGCGGCCTAGGATGGTTCAGGCTCTTAAAAGCTGCGCCGAGAAATTCAATTGTACCTGTCTTACAAACAATGTCGCTGCCGGTAAAGGCCCCGGCATGACCCGTGATCCCGCAGCCCATGCCGAAGTACAGGACGTCATGAGCCTGTTCAATCAGGTCATCGAATCCAGCAAGATCGGCCTGCGCAAGCCGGATCCGAAAATCTATGAGTTTGCCTGTTCCGAGATGGGTGTGACCCCGGATCAGGTGGTCTATCTTGATGACCTCGGCATCAATCTGAAACCGGCCGCGAAAATGGGGATGCGGACGATCAAGGTGGTCACGGAAGACCAGGCCCTTGCCGATCTGGAAAAGGCCGTCGGCCTTACCTTCTGACAAAGACATAATTCAAGGAATAATCATGAACCGGGTACTGGAACATACAGGCGCGAAATATCCCATCATTCAGGCTCCCATGGGCTGGATCGCCCGCTCGCAACTGGCCTCTGCGGTTTGCAAAGCTGGCGGTCTCGGTATTATCGAGACCTCGTCGGGAGAAACCGAAAACTGCATCCGCGAGATCGAAAAAATGAAGGAGCTCACGGATGCGCCTTTTGGCATTAATCTGCCACTGCTTTTCCTGCGTGATGAGAATATGGTCAAATTTGTAGCTGAATGCGGTGTCAAATTTGTCACTACGTCAGCCGGTAACCCGGCCAAACTCATCGAAATCCTGAAAGCCCATGACATTATCGTCTATCACGCCGTTCCCACGGTCAAAGCCGCTTTGAAAGCGGTCGAATCTGGCGTTGACGGCTTGATTGTGGAGGGCTCCGAAGGTGGCGGGTTCAAGAACCCCGAAGAAGTCTCAACCCTGGTTCTGTTGCAAGCCATCCGCGATAAGGTGGATGTGCCGATGGTCGCAGCCGGCGGTATTGTCGACGGTCGCGGAATGGCGGCAGCCTTTGCCGTTGGGGCCGAAGCCGTACAGATGGGAACCCGCTTCGTCTCCTCCAAGGAAAGCCCGGTCCATACAAATTACAAGCAGGCGATCATCGATGCCGAGGATACCGGGACCTATGTGTTGAACAAGAAATCAACACCTTGTATCCGCGCTTTGAAAACCAATCGGACCATCGCCATTCATGAAGAAGGGCTGATGCCGCCGGATACCTTCAAACATATCCAGGACCTGTATTTCGGGGGCGATATGGAAGCAAGCGTGGGACTGTCTGGCCAGTCGGCCGGGCTAATCACCGAACAGAAAGCAGTTGCTGACATCATTCGGGAAACGGTTGAAGGCTTTCACGAAATTACAGGTCGACTTGGCGCCCTGTCCGCAGGGAACAGCTTCTAAATTTAAGGTTACTTGGTTTCCGCTCGGAAGACACCATCCCAATCTTCGGGCGGTGGTGTTTGCTGGAAGGTTCTAATTCGCTCCTCATAGAGAGAAGCGAGCTTGACCAGATGGCGATCATGGGTCTTCATGATATCAATTTTCGCCAGTGCATCGACCCATTTTTTGCTGAGATACAGATCCAGAAAGCCATGAACCAAATCCCGCATTTCAAGGAAGTCCGGCTGTTTTGCCCGCTCGGCACCCCCAATCAGACCGAAGATTTTGACGGCATCTTGCTTACCTTTCACAGCAATCAGATCGAGTTCAATCATGGCATAGTCGGGGACTTCCACAGCAGTGCTCTCTCCGAGGATAATGCTGAATCCATACTCCTTTGTTTGCCCTTCAAGGCGAGAGGCGAGATTCACGGGATCGCCTAAAACTGAATAGTCAAATCGCTGCTCGGAACCCAGATTCCCAACAATGCAGGTTCCCGTATTGAGGCCGATGCCAACCCTTAATTGCTTGAAGCTGCGTTTCTCCGTAATGGCTTCTTCTTCCAGAACCGCATTGAGGGCTGCCAGTTGCGGGATCATCTTAAGGGCCGCGTCCGCCGCATCTTTGGCGTGATGTGGATTCTCGATAGGTGCGTTCCAGAAGGCCATGATGGAATCGCCCATATATTTATCGATGGTGCCGTTATGCTCTAGGATTTCTCCGGTCATTGGGGTCAGGAATCGGTTGATGAGATGGGTCAAGCCTTGCGGATCATGTTTGTAGCCCTCTGATATAACGGTAAATTCCCGGACATCACAAAACATGAAGGTCATTTCCTTCTCTTCACCCCCGAGTACCAAGCTATCCGGAGAGGCAGAGAGACGGTTGACCAGATCTGGGGACAGATAGTGAGCAAAAGCCGTTCGGATGCGGGTACGTTCCTGCTCCGTCGAGAGATAACTCGAATAGACCAGAATGATATAGATCAGGGTCGATATTACGACCGTATAGGTGACGTCGATCAGGGTGGAATGGGCGACAAAGAAATAAGCGGATGACGTGACGGCAACTGTCCCAACGAACACCAACAGCGCGAGTGTGGTTCGGGCACCGACAAGAGGGACAAGAACGATCAGGGTCAGACCGGTAAGCAAGGTCCCAAGCCATTCGAACAAGGCGATAAACTCGGGCCGGAACATGTAAGACTGGGTCAGAATATTTTCCAGCAACTGCATATGCATCTCGACCCCAGGCAGGTTGGAGGTGAGAGGCGATGCCCGCAGGTCTTTCAAACCCGTAGCGGAGGTGCCAACAAGTACAAGCTTGCCGGCCAGTTTTTCAGGAGCAACCGTCCCATTTATGACCTCAAGAGCGGAGACATAGTGATCAGGATCAAACTCCGAATATTTTATCCAGATCCGTCCTTTGGTATCCGTCGGGATCAGGGTTCCGGCAATTTTAAAACCATCGATGCCATTCTTGCCGGTTTGAATGACCACATTGCGGCCGGTCGCAACCCTCAGCATATCAAGGGCGAGAGTAGGAATAATTCTATCCCCAACTAGATTGGCAAGGGGGACCCGCCGGACAATGCCATCGAAATCCTGATCTAGACTGACCATGCCGCGACCAGCCGCCGCCATGTCCAGCTCATCAATATTGCCGATAAGGGACGGGAACTTGCTCAAATGTGGCTTAGGGTCCTGGCCAAGTGCTGCGAAGGAGGGGATGCGATCCAGCCCATAATTATTGGCGCCTTTGCTTTCTGCGCTGACCGAAATGCCAAGAACCACCCGGCCCTTGTTGATCTCATCAGCGAAAATACTGTCATAGGATGGCAGTTGTGCAAGGGTTTGTTTAACCTCCTCGGAAAGTCCCCCCACGCTCTCAGACATCTTATCAGGTGACAGTCTATCTGCTTCGGCGAACAACATGTCGAACCCAATGACAACAGCCCCTTTTTCCATGGCATTTGCGACCAATTGAGCGAGATAGGATCTCGGCCAAGGCCATTGCCCAAGATTAAGAAGGCTGTTTTCATCAATATCAATGACGGCAACTGGGCGCGGCTCATTCGCTACTCGGGGTAGGGACTGCTGGTAAAAGTCGAAAACACGGTCACGAAAATTCGCTAATACAGGAGGGTCATATATTTGAAGAAGAAGAGCCGCTATCAAAAAAAGAATGGCTGAAAACCGCCCACTTCCAACAAAAAATACCCACCGCAATGGGCGTGTCAGGGATGCGAAGGATTTTTTTAAGGCGGAACCAATCATACTTCAGCTTAAACCACTTCGCGAAAAACAGACAATTCAGAGTTTACAGATTTTTGCCCGATTAACTATAAATCATAAAATTTTATGAAATTTGTCCGAAATGTGGCATAGTTCAAATATTGATGTTATAATACTTTTCGCAGTGATCTCTTGTTTTTTTGTTTATTTAAATTTTTTAATAAAGAAATCTAACTTTTCTTTCACCAAGAGATAAAAAGACTGACCTTGATAGGTTTATTTGAAGGTCGGCGATAACGGCTACTGTGGCGGGCCTTTAGGATTTCGGTGATGCTTGATTTTAATATAACAAGGTCTGACGGTAACCAAGTGGTTGAATATTCAGCCCCTGAAACTGGCCCTCTCCAGCTCGGAAATGAGATCAAACCCCTCATTGCGGATTTTGCAAGAGACGGGACGGACCTGACCCTTACCTCTGAAAATGGTGACTTCATTACGATTGAAGGCTACTTCAGTATGGTCCCTGGCCCCGATCTGTTGACGGTCGGCGGTGCCAAGCTCTCTTACGATGTGGTTAGTAAACTAGCTGGTCCTGGACCAGTTGCCCAAACGACGACGGCGCAAACAGATGCTGGACAGGCGATTGGCGAGATAACAGATCTTAGCGGAACGGTAACGGTCCAGCATACCGATGGCACCCGAGAGGAGCTTGTCGAAGGCGCGGCAGTCTTTCAGGGTGACGTGCTTGAAACAGGGGCGGGAGCCTCATTCGCTATTGTTTTCGCCGATGACACCCAGTTTTCCATGGGGGAAAACGGTCGGGCGGTTCTCGATGAGATGATTTATAATCCTTCCGGGGGGGATGGAACATTCGGGATTTCTCTGCTTCAGGGTGTCTTCTCTCTAGTGAGCGGACAGATTGCTAAAGACGATCCTGAAAATGTCAGTGTCAAAACCCCGGTAGGCACCATTGGAATTCGCGGGACCAGTTGGTCCGGACAGGTGAAAGCCGTTGGTGAAGAATCCATTTTCACCCTGTTTACAGGCGCCATTGTCGTCGTCAATGAAGGCGGATCTCAAGAAATAAGTATTGCGAACCAGTCCGTTGTCGTCACCAGTTTCAGCTCTCCGCCGAGTGTCCCGTTTATTCTGACAGGTGAACAACTGTTCAATATCTACGGGGAAGCCCTCAGACTTATCAATCCGGAATGGTTTGATGATGAGGATAACTTTGACCCGGACAAGGTTGCACCGGAAGCGGGTCAGCGCCGTACTGATGGGGGCGGGGCGGATTTTCAGGATTTTGCTGCCGGTGCCATTATTGGCGGTCTGGAACTAGGTGAGTTGCTTGGTGCTGGCGATCTGTTGGATCCAACTCAGTTTAGTCTTGATGATCTTGATAACCTTGAAGAAATTGTCGGAGTTGGTGTTCAGACAGAGCTCAACGTCAACGCTATTATCGACCCTGAAAGCGGCAATCTGGATTCCTTTGAAGTCCTCATTAGTCTGAATCAGCCAACCGGTCTTCCGGTTACCATTACCTATGAAATTCGACCTGGCACGGCGACCGGAGAGGGTAGTGGCGCACCGGGTGATGTGGACTTTATTGACGGTGGAACCGGTACTGTTGTCATCGAACCAGGACAAACTTCAGCAAGTTTTTCCGTCAGCGTCGTTGATGATGAAGTCATTGAAGATCTTGAATTTTTCATTGTCGCCCTGGTTGGAGCTGATAATGCAGATATCAATGTCGCCTTCAGTCAGGCTGTCGTAGTTATCACCGACGATGATATTGGTATTGTTACCCTCGGTGCAGCTACAATTGATGGCGTCGCAATTGCTGACGGTGCAACTGTTTCGGAAGACGCAGGTGTATTGAGTTACGAACTTGTGCTCGATAAGGCTTTGGCTCCCGGTGTCACTCTGTCAATTGATTATGTCGTGGGTGGAACGACGACAGCGGGCTCCGACTATACGACCGCTGCAATTCAGACTGCGACCTTTGATGGTGGTGAGACGGGCCTTGAACCAGGGGCCACTATTACCATCGATATTCCGATAGTGGATGATGGCGTTTTTGAACCAACAGAAAGCCTTACTCTCAACCTCGTTGGAGCCTCTAGCAATGCTGTGCTGGAAGGCGATACAAGCTTCACGATCAATATTGCTGATAATGAGCCTCCACTTGAATTTGAGGAAGTTGATACGGCAAGTTTGGATGAAGTAAATGGTGGAGGAACTGTTGAAGGCCTGTCTCTGGGGCTGACAGGGGGAAGCGGTACATATGAGTCCATTAGCTTTGACGCGGCGCAGCCAGATTTTGCGGGTCTCAATCTGACATCGGGCGGCGTACCAGTCGTGCTCACAGGGCTTGGCACAAGCACTGTCATTGGCACAGCTGGCGGGCAGCCTGTCTTCACTGTCACCTTGAATGCGGACGGTACGTATGATTTTACTCTGCAGGGTCCGCTTGACCATGTTGACAGTACTGGTTCTCCTGTCGGTAGCCTTGCTTTTAGCCTGACATTTACTGCTCTTGATGAGAATGGCTCTGTCGCAGGAAATGTGGTGCCCATTGTTGTAGATGACAGTGCACCCTTAGTTGGAACAGCGACAGATGCGGTCCTTAACGAAGATGATTTGATTGGCGGAACGGATTTAACGCCAGATTCCCTCACTGCGACCGGCACTGTAGATGTGGATCTTGGTCTGGATGGCAGCGGTACAGTTATCCTCGATATCAGCGGCCTTCCTGATCTTACTTCGCGCGGCGATACGGTTGAGTATGATCTTTCGACCCTGGCTGACGGGGTCACCCAGCGGGTGACGGCGACGGCGACAGCGGATGGAGGTGCGCCGAGGCCGGTCTTTACACTGGATTTCGCCCCGACTGGTGTTGGCGATAATTATGCATATTCGATAACCCTTGCGGATGTACTGGATCATCCGGATGCGGGCCCGGATGCAATTGCGCTGAACTTTAGTTTTGGCGTGGTTGATGGCGATGGCACTGCAGATAGTGGTTCTTTTACGGTCTCTTTGGTAGATGACGCTCCGATTGCCAGCCCGGATATAACAGATTTGGTGGCTCCGGATTTGCCGGCCTATAACTTGGTCTTTGCCCTTGATACATCTGGGTCTATGCGGGAATCTGTTTCGGGAGGCGACGAGTCACGCATTGATGTGCTGAAAGCGGCGGTGAGCAATCTGCTAACTCAGTACGGGCAGGAAGCTCGAACTTTCAATATTACAATTATCGCGTTTTCCACTGCATCAAGCGTAGTGTTTGAGGGGGCGTCTATTTCCGACGCTCAAGCATTTATAAATAGCTCTAGCAGCCTTACTCCGACTGGGTTGACGAACTACGCCGCCGCGGTTGCAAATGATGATGGCGGGGCGCAAGGTGTTCTGGCCGGGAATTTCGCTGACCCGAATCTGGACGGTTATAACTCAGTTGTCTACTTTGTTTCGGATGGGGAACCAACGGCCAATCAGGAAGTTCCAACAGATGGTGGTAATTCCTGGCAGGACTTCGTGGACGCAAACAATGTTGAAGTTATCGCGGTTGGAATTGGGAACAACACGAGCTCTGAGGAACTTGCTAAGGTCGAAAATGGCGGTGAGCAACCAACGATAGTTGTAGATCCCAACGACTTGTCAGCCGTTCTTGAAGAAACGGTCCCTATTGTTGAAGTGGACAATGTGGTTACGTCCGGCGTCGCTGATTTATTGGGGGCTGATGGCGGAACGCTCACATCCCTGATTTATGATTCCGTGCTTTTTGCGATCCCGCAGAATGGCGACAGCTTGATCGTAGATACGGAACTTGGCGGCCGGATAAGCATTGATAAGGACGGAAACTATATCTATGAGGCGCCAAAGTTTGCGGTAGCCGGTGATATTGAGGTCTTTGAATATACGATCACTGACGGAGATGGCGATACTAGCACCGCACTACTCTCGTTCAATTTCGTGGAATCTGCAGGAGCGGGCCTTGCAGTAGCAGCGGCATTTGCGCCAGCAGCCACAGAAATTACAGGAACAGAATTTGCTGAATTATTGGAGGGAACTTCAGATAGTGAAACCCTCCTTGGCCTTGGCGGAGATGATGTACTTCAGGGCAATGGCGGGAATGATACCCTGACAGGGGGCGAAGGTAATGACGTTTTTGCCTTCACCGTTGATGATCTTGGGCGTTCGGTTATCACTGACTTCGATATTGAGGCTGATACAGTTAATCTGGACGAGATTTTTGACCAGCTTGGCTTGCTTTCCAGTGATAGAGGAGAGGGAGATGCCTGGACACTTTCAGAAGAAAATGGTGAAGCGGTGTTGACGGTTTCTGCGAATGGCGGTCTAACAGTCGCGTTCGAGAATATCACCAATCCGGATATTCAGGCGCTGGACGATCTAGCGTCGCGGATTGTTGTTGACGAGTCTTAAGCCTGACGTTTCTTCTTGGCTTTAAGCTCACTCACCTTGCGTTCCTCCCATTCACCAAGATTGCTGCCTTTCCAAAAAATGGGGATAGCTCTTAAGGCTAGCATTAGTGCGAAAGATCCCGTTGGCCAGAGGAACCACCAATAACCGCTGGATGTGGCCATATTTATTATGAACAGAAAGACTGAAATCGCTCCGAATGTCATCACCAACCGATAAAAGGCTGATTCCTTTTGCACTTGTTTTCGGATCCGTTCGTCTTCAGCATCCTCCACATTTTGGGCAGTGGTCTCAGAGGAAGCCTGACCTGATCGACTCTCGTCTGGTGAATTGGTCAAGGCAATAGAATAGACCGGAATGGGCTCGGAAATATTCTTCACCGTTTTTTCTCCGAGGAACTCCATGGATTGGGGAAGCTTGTTTTTGACCTGATCAAAAACTGTGCCGGATATACAAATCCCACCTGTTGGCGCCATAGCTTCCAGCCGGGCAGCGACATTTACGCCTTCACCAAAGATATCGTCCCCCTCAATGATGACATCGCCGAGGTTAAGGCCAATACGATACAGCATTTTGGTATCGTCCTGAATGGCCTTGCTGTCATCATTAATCTTGTTCTGAGTCTCAATGGCACAATGTACGGCATTCACAACGCTTGAAAAATCTGCAATCAGCCCGTCACCAGCCATATTGATAATGCGCCCGCCATACTGCTCAATAAAAGCTCGGAACACCTCACGGGTTTGTTTGAGCTGGCGTAACGTCTCGGTTTCATTATGGCTCATCAATCTACTGTAACCGACGACGTCAGCGCAGAGTATGGTTGTCAGCTTGCGATCTTCTTGAGTAGTTTCAGTGTTTGCGCCCATTGTCTTGTCCTTTAGTGATCTGACATTTCGACAAACTTACTTTCAAGGCCGGTAGAAAACGCGAGGCCTTCGGGTGTTATTTGAATTTCCTGTTCCCAACCTTCTTGAACAAGGCCCTTTCGAGCGAGAGCGATCCAGACGGATTTATTTGTAAGCCCGCTTGCGTCTTTGGAAGAGACAACAAATTCCCCGACATGCATGTGATTGCCGTGAGCATGAGGGAGGCGGGTAATGCGTACGTTCTCCGTTCCTTCGACCGGTGCAGAACTTTCCTCATCCCTTGCCAGTATCTGGAGAAGGACCAGGGTTTTACTTTGCAATGCGTTTAGCTTCATCTTTTTCATTTGTGACGCCATGCAGTCTCCTTAAACAAGGCGCTAGATTTTTCGGAGAAATTCCGCAACCGCCTGACCGATCTCATCCGGACTGTCTTCCTGAATGAAATGTAACCCTTTCACAGTGACTTCCGTCTGATTTGGCCAGCTTCGACAAAACTCCCGTTGCTCTCCAATTAAAATAGAACCTGGATCTGCATTGATGAACAGCTTGGGCAGGTCTGAGGTGGCCAGCCACTTAGAATAGGTATCGACAACCTCAACCACATCTTCAGGCTCTCCGGCAATCGGGATCTGGCGGGGCCAGGTTAGTGTTGGTCGTCGGTCTTCTCCAGCCTTTCTGAACGGACGCAAATATTCTCTCATCTCCGCTTCTTCAAGATCACGGATAATGGATCCGGGCAAGACCCTCTCAACGAAAATGTTCTTCTCAAGGACCAAATCCTCTCCGGCAGGACTACGAAAGCCTTGGAAAATATTACGAGCTGCCTCTGGCCAATTATCCCAATTGGCGACCGGTTGGACAATACCTTCCATATAGGCAATCCCTTTCATCGCGCCCTGGTTCTGATAGGCCCAATCGAACCCAAGAGCTGATCCCCAGTCATGAATAACTAACGTGACATTCTGGGTCACATCGAGATACGCGAGGAGGTCGTGAAGGAAACTGCGATGTTCTTTGAAGGTATATTTATCGGGCCCGCTTTCAGGAAGCTTTTCTGAATCCCCCATGCCGATTAGGTCAGGGGCGATGACCCGACCCCATTGTTCCAGATGAGGCATGACATTGCGCCACAGGTAGGACGAGGTCGGATTTCCATGCAAGAAAACAATCGGATCGCCTTCACCTTCATCTATATAGGCCATCTTCAGACCGCGGATTGTCGCCGACTTTTTCTTGTATTTCGAAACAGCTGTCATGACGTGTTTGCTTCTCCGGTTACGTGCCCATGAAAGGTCCAGATGAGAGATAATAGCGTGTGAGGGAACAGTTGCACAACAAAAGAAGGCAATTGTGACATATCACACAAAACTGAAGGACGGCGGGTGTTGGGTCAGGAGGGCCTAGTACGCGTACTCATCTGATAGGAATTGACAACCTTTTTCACGTCTTCAACAGTAAGACCATCTCGCTTTAGCACAGCAAGCATGACCGGATCTGAGAGCAGTTCCGTCAAAGCAGGTTCGTTACGTTTTTCCAACGCGTTTGCCATTTCCATCTCCAATTGGAATGTAAGGGTAAAGCTGAGCCCTTACCTAGAAGAAGCTTGAGTCATATCTATGACAACACCAGTTCATTTTTAGGAAAAAAATGTGAACAAAATGCTAATATTCAGACCCATCTTTGTCATCAGTTTGTGTTGGGGTCTGTAGTTTTTTCTGATCCAGCTCGGTGACATTTTTTCGTTTCCGGGCATCGTCAGATTTGCGTTGGTGTTTAGTGCGGCCAAACCGGGTTCGATTTTCGCGAGCAACACTTTCTGCTTCAGCCTTTTTACGCTTCTTGCGAAACTTATTCAGATTGACAACGTCGCCCATGGTTCTTTCCGCCTGCCGGTATTGGTCCGTTCTCTTCAATATAGGGTGTCAGGCGGCTATTCCCAGCGAAAACTAAGTCCTCATTCGGGGGTATCTACACGATCAAGCAGGTCCTGAAGCACATAAAGCCGTATGGCGCTCGACAGATTTCCCGTCCGACCTGCATCAATCTCGGTAACAAGTTGATTGAGGCTTATTCGTCGACGCGCGGCGATATCCTGCAGCAATTCCCAAAATTCTGCTTCTACGGACAAGCTCGTCCGATGACCCGATATGGTTACGGAATGTTTGGCAATGGGATCCGTCATCAGGTAATCAAAAGGTCAAAGCTTTCGAGGTTTGCGGGCAAAAAAGTCATTTCCTTTATCATCCATTACAATAAAGGCCGGGAAATCTTCAACTTCGATCCGCCAGATGGCTTCCATGCCGAACTCCTCAAAGGCCTGGACCTCGACTTTCTTGATATTGTTCTGGGCAAGGATTGCCGCCGGGCCGCCGATGGATCCGAGATAGAAGCCGCCATGCTTGTTACAGGCATCGACAACGGCCTTGCTTCGGTTCCCTTTCGCCAGCATCACCATGCTACCACCTTCCGCCATGAATTGATCCACATATCCATCCATGCGTCCTGCTGTCGTCGGCCCGAAGGAACCGGAAGCATAGCCTTCCGGTGTTTTCGCTGGACCGGCATAATAGATGATGTGATCCTTGAAATATTGCGGTAAGCCCTCGCCGTTCTCCAGTAACTCCCGGAGTTTACGATGGGCCAGGTCGCGGGCGACAATAATTGTCCCGCTCAGGCTCAATCGGGTTTTGATCGGATGCTTGGATAGCTCTGCCAAGATCTCTTTCATTGGCCGGTTCAGGTCAATCTTGACAACCTGGGTGTTGAGATCGCCCTCGGCGACTTCCGGTAGGTATTTAGCTGGGTTTGTCTCCAGCTGCTCCAGAAACACGCCATCTTTGGTAATTTTACCCTTTGCCTGCCGATCGGCAGAGCAGGAGACGCCGATGCCGATAGGAACACTGGCCCCGTGACGGGGCATGCGGATGACCCGGACATCATGGCAGAAATACTTGCCTCCAAACTGGGCGCCGATACCGATACCTTGCGCCACCTTCAGAATTTCTTCTTCCAGTTCGAGGTCGCGGAAGGCGCGGCCATATTCATTGCCACTGGTCGGCAGCTCATCATAATACTTCGTCGAGGCCAACTTGACAGTCTTCATGGTGTCCTCGGCTGAGGTGCCGCCAATGACCACCGCGAGATGATAAGGCGGGCAGGCGGCCGTGCCGAGTTCCAGCATTTTCTCCTCAATATAGGGGACAAGCCGGTCCGGGGTTAGGACACTCGGGACGGCCTGATGAAGGAAGGACTTATTGGCGGAACCGCCGCCTTTGGAGACAAATAGAAATTCATATTCCTGGCCATTGGTTGCGTAGAGGTCGATCTGAGCCGGTAGATTGGTGCCTGTATTCTTTTCATCAAACATGCTGAGCGGCGCAAGCTGGGAATAACGAAGATTGGTTTCCGTATAGGTCTTGAACACCCCATGGGAAAGTTGCTCTTTGTCTGAGCCATCCGTCCATACATATTGGCCCTTCTTACCCATGATAATGGCCGTACCCGTGTCCTGGCAGCCTGGTAAAATCATCCCAGCAGCTACATTGGCATTCCTTAACAGCTCTGTTGCGACGAACTTATCGTTTTCCGATGCTTCGTCATCTTCCAGAATATTTGCCAATTGCTGCAAATGCGCGGGACGTAGTAGATGGGAAATCTCATGCATGGCCTCAGCGGCAAGCATAGAGAGGGCCTCGGGCTCGACTTTCAGGATCTCTTGACCCTCTACGGTGACGGTTGAAACATATTTGTCGGTCAGTTTGCGATAAGGGGTCGCATCTTTGCCCGGAGAGAAGATATCCTGATAGTGAAATTCTGGCATTGGAAAGCTCTATCCATATACATGAAAGTGGTGGTGTAAAAGGGCCTTATGTGCACCCGCTATTTCTTGCGAAAGGCATCCAGTGCGATTACTTCGCCTGGTTTGGATTCCTGCTGATCTTCAGTTGCCTCCTCTTCCGGAGCTGCCTCAGTCTCGGTAACCGAGGAGTCTTCCTGGTCGGGGAGGGTGGAGGTGAATTGCAGGCCGAACTGAACCGATGGATCGGCAAAGGCCGTCAAGGCCGCAAACGGGATGGTCAGAGTCTCACGATTATGGTTGAAGCTAAGATCAACACTGAAATAATCCTGCTCCACAATCACATCCCAGAACTGATGCTGAAGAACGATGGTCATATCGTCCTTGTAGCGTTCGGCAAGATGACTTGGTAGGTCAACGCCGGGAAAGTGAGTCTTGAACGTAATGTAAAAATGCTGGTCCCCGGGCAGCCCGTTCTTGGCAACATGCCGCAACGATTCGCGAACCACTTCCAAGAGCGCCTTCTCAACCATATCATTGTAGTTGATTTCGTCGTCCATGCCCTGACCCTACTCCCTTCACTTGCGCCATTCACATCATAATATCGTAAGAGTCGGCCACAGGTGGAATTTTTTTATGCAGTTTCCCAAAATAAGTGGAGGGGCTTCTGTTGCCAGGTGCCCCTCCGAACCCCGTGTAGTGCAATTAAGCAGCTACTGCAAATGCTTCGTCATTATCGTTAGCATTTATAAAATTGACCCGATAACGGTGGTATCATACCGAGCGAAAATAACATCTTTACTGCGCGCGTCGAGCCTATTTCGCCCCCATCAAAAATACAGGAATTCTGTGGTCTGACTGTATTTATGGTGGAGGCGCCGGGTACCGCCCCCGGGTCCGCAACGTTTATTTCATGCAACGTTTATCGCCATAGTTGGTTACCCAACAGCCTTAATATAGGCATTTTTCGCTTAATTTAAAAGGGGGGAAATGTCGATTGGTTAATCCTTGTTAACCCTGTTGAGAATCGTAAAGCTATGATCATACGCGTCTTTTTCAGACTTCTCATGCCGTTCAGCAAAATCCTTAGACCAATTTTCCATCTCCAGGTCAGGAAAATAGGTGTCGCCTGCGACGTCAGCGTGGACCCGCGTGAGATAGATGCGATCCAAAAGAGACATGCTCTGCCGGTAAATTTCAGCGCCGCCAATAATCACAACTTCGCTTGAGTTGCTTTCATTCTCAAGGTTTTTTGCCGCTTCAATCGCCGCCTCCAGGGAGTGGGTGACAATTGCTCCCTCTATTTGATAGTCAGGATCCCGAGTTATGATGATGTTCGTGCGGCCCGGCAATATCCTAGGTAGCGATTCAAAGGTTTTGCGCCCCATAATGATCGGCTTGCCCATCGTCGTCTGACGGAACCACTTCAAATCATTGGAGAGACGCCAGGGCAGGCCATTCCCCACGCCAATGACATTATTTTCGGAAACGGCGACAATGGCAGACAGAATCATAGGGGATATTCCGATGCTTCAGACGGCGACTTTGGCCGGGATATGGGCGGCGGCTTCATAATTCAGAAGCTCGAAATCATCATAGGAGAAAGCGAAGATGTCTTTGACATCCGGGTTGAGGCGGATCGTCGGCAGTTTTCCCGGAATACGGGAGAGCTGGGTGTCCGCTTGTTCCAGGTGATTGGCATAAAGATGAGTATCGCCAAAACTATGGATGAACTCTCCGGGCTCCAGATCACAAACCTGGGCGATCATCTGCGTGAGCAGGGCATAGGACGCGATGTTAAACGGCACCCCAAGAAAGACATCGGCGCTTCTCTGATAAAGCTGACAGGATAACCGACCGTCCGCCACATAGAACTGAAACAAACAGTGGCAGGGGGGAAGGGCCATATTGTCGACCTCGGCCGGGTTCCAGGCACTGACGATCAGCCGGCGGGAATTTGGATTGGTTTTGATCTGGTCCACCAGTTTCGATATCTGATCTATAGAGGCTCCGCCCGGTGCGGGCCAGGACCGCCACTGGTAGCCATAAACGGGGCCGAGGTCGCCATTCTCATCGGCCCATTCATCCCAGATGCGGACGCCATTCTCCTGTAGATAATTGACATTTGTATCGCCCGCCAGGAACCAGAGCAGCTCATGTATGATTGATTTCAGGTGCAACTTCTTGGTGGTCAGCATGGGAAATCCCTTACTGAGACCAAACCGCATCTGATGACCAAAAATACTATAGGTGCCCACTCCTGTCCGGTCTTCCTTGAAGACGCCGGTATTCTTTACAGTACGGAGAAGATCAAGATATTGCTGCATTCAGTCGAGCCTTTAAAATCGCAATGGGCGGTGCAGATAAGATAAGTCATATGCCCCGCTGTTGTCAGCAGGAAAGCGGGATTTTTTGTGAGCTTGCCAATAAATAATAGCCGGGGCCGAGATTAAGCCCCTGATCATGATACTTGCATCTGCTCAAATTTTAGATTTATTGATCATAAATAGGATTATAAAAATTATATAATCTATTGATATACATTTATAATTTTAATAATATAAATTAACCGGTTAAATTATATAATATCTTCATCAACAAATGGGCGCCCGTCCCGATCCTCGATTTCCAGCACCCATATATCCGGATCATGGCGGAGCTGTTTTTCGATATAGGCATCGGCCTCCTGCTCGTCGATCCAGTCCGGTCCGGTGCCCCGAATCCAGGCGCGAGATCCGTCGGTGAAATTTGTCGTCGGCGAGAGAACCATGCAGCCAGGGCCGAGACGGTTGATCTTGAGCAGCACAATGCCGGCGGTTTCATCCCCCCGCCGGGTGACCATGACAGGTACATTATGGGTAGCGCATTTACGGATATGGGCCTTGACCCAAAGCTCTGCCGTTACTCTCGGGGTCATGTTCTGCCTATCCTAACCTGTCCCGAATTGCGCAATCAGGATTTCATCCCGAAGCCGCAATATCCGATTGCGCCCGCGGATATCATTATTATCCTCAAACACTTGGGCCGCCTGTTCGAGGACAGGGACGGCCTCTTTCCCGTATTTCTCAATATAATGCTGGGCGACATTTCCTGTCAGATCATGAATCTCTTTAAAATTTCGTTCAATGGTCATACGAGATCCCGCAACTCCTGATGCCGGGGGCAACCCACGACATGGTCATTGACCATACCCACAGCCTGCATAAAGGCATAGACGATGGTTGGGCCGACAAATTTAAATCCGCGATTTTTAAGATCCTTGGAAATGGCCTTGCTGAGTTCTGTTTCCGCCGGGACCTCGGCCATGGACACCCAGCTGTTTTGTAGCGGCTTTCCATCTAGATATTGCCAGAGAAGATTGGAGAAGCCATCTTCCTTTTCCTCGATGTCCAGATAGAGTTGGGCGCCAATGATGGTGCCGGTAATCTTGGCTCGGTTGCGGACAATGCCACTGTCCTGCATCAACTCTTCCACCTTCTTGTCGTCGTAGCGGGCGATGATCTCAGGCTTGAAACCATCGAAGGCGGCGATAAAATTTTCCCGTTTGCGTAAAATCGTGATCCAGGACAGCCCGGCCTGAAATCCATCGAGAATCAATTTCTCGAATAGGGCACGGCTGTCATAGATCGGGACCCCCCATTCTTCATCATGATAGGCCTTGTAAAAAGGGTCGTCACCATACCAACTACAGCCGTCGCTCATAAACTACCTCCTGCTTGTCATGTGTTCTGAGCCAGTGCTCAATCAACCCCGTGAAATGCCGTCCATCAAAACTCGGGAAATGACCGCCATGGACGACTCGCGGAAACAGGGTCAGCAATCTCTCCATCGAGGCCCGATAGTCTGTGAGGTCAGAATGATAGACATCCTCCACCAGCGGACCGTCATAGATCGTATCTCCGGAAAAGAGAATTCCCGTCCGGCATTCATAGAGGGCGAGGCCCCCGGGAGAATGGCCTGGCAAATGCAGAACCCGCAATTGTCGATCCCCGAGATCGACGATATCCCCATCCTCAAGATAGCCGGTCACCGGCGCCGCCTTTACCGCATAAGTCTCGGAGCTATAGGGGGCAGGCGGCAGTTGCTCAAAAATCTGGTCTGTCGCATAGTCCTCGGCAAGGGTGTTACGGCGGGTTGGGGCAGCCAGAATCTCCGCCTCTGCCCGATGCGCGAGGCGGGTGTCAAATTCATGATGGCAGCCGACATGGTCGAAATGACTGTGGCTGGCCACGGCGGTTAATGGCTTTTCTGTTACCAACGGCACATGTTCGCGCAGACTTACCACCCCCATGCCGCTATCGATCAGCAAGTCCCGGTCGCGCCCGCGAACATGCCAGATATTGCAGCGATAGAAAGGCTTGATCTGCGGTTCGTCAATCAGGGTAATGTCATTCCCCAGTTTCCGAACCCGATACCAGTCTTTTGCCGATGTGCGAATCATGTGGTCAGATTTTCCTATGCAGGGTCGTGACAGACAGCTTCAATCCTATTGCCATCCGGATCAAGCACAAATGCGGCATAATAGTTCTCGTGATAATCCCGGAGGCCCGGCGCCCCGTCATCCGCTCCACCACTGGCCACAGCCGCCGCATGAAATTTGTCGACGGCCGCCCGATCAGTCGCGCGAAAGGCCCAGTGAACCCCGGCAGGGTCCCCGGCCTTAGGGGTCTCCGTCAGCCAGAAGAAGGGCTGTTCTTCTGACGGTCCATAGGCGAAGGCTTCTCCGAAGTCCATCACCTTCCTAAGGCCGAGGGTCTCGAGGGTTGCGCTATAGAAGGTTTTCGATTTTTCCCTGTCCGTAATTGCGAGAGAGACATGATCAAGCATTGGTGTTCTCCTAAGCTATTTTGTTCCTGTTTTGTTCTAAATTTACTACCTCATTCCGCACACCATTGCAAGTTGCTTTTCGTAAATTATTTTGTCTCGGGAAGGGGACGGGAGGATTTTTGTTATCACCCCAGTCGGCCAAAAAATGTCATCCGCGCGGACTCTGACAGGGCGATGCCAGGTTCTGAGTTGTAAGCGAGGACGACCAGCATGCGGGTACGGTCGCCGGTGACCGGGGCAACCCTATGCAGGGCATCACGGCCGCGGAACAGGACGAGGGTTCCGGCGGAGATGGAAAGACGATCGGGGTCAAGGTTACCCTCGAGAACCTGTTCCAACCGTTCGAAATCTGTCTGCCCTTTAGCCGAATCCCGGAGGCCTTTCACATATTCAAACTGACCGCCAGCTTCAGGCTCCTCGATCAACAGGGTGATGGCAAAGGAGGAGTTGTCGAAATGCCATCCCAGCTCCTGTCCTTCATCGGCATAATGCAGGTTGATGGAGGATAGAGGGTCTGCATATTCATAGAGTTGAGGTTCATCGAGAACGGCAGAGAGAAACGCCTTGAAAATATCCGAATCATACAGCGTTCTGAGAGATGAATTCCTAGGAATGATATCGTCGGGGATACACCCTTTTGAGGAGATAACTTCCCGATTGCGGATATGCTCCGAGGGGAAATCCGGGTCCGGTGGGGTCAGGAAGACATTGTGATTGTCTGTGCAGAAATAGGCATGCTGACGATTGTCATGACCTTCTCGGGCTATGGATTTAATTGCCTCGGCCCGAAGGAAGCCCGGCATGACAAGAGCGCCGTCCGCCTCCAGGGTTTTCCGGCAGCGAGACTGAAAGTCCAATTCTTGCAAAGGATAGGTCTCAAGATTGATGACCGTGTCGAGAGAGGCTGTCACCGGCTGCTCCTTATCTGATGGGTTAGGGGCATGGTAGTCGGTTGGACGCAGCCGGAAAAGCTTTTTGTTCTTAGCCAGCAGCCTTGCGAAAGGTGATGAAATGCTGGTCCCAACCCTGATCGAGGGCCTGGAACATATGATTCGCCTTTTCCGCTGCCGCTTCGAGGATACCGTCATGTTTGAGGGATAGAAGCGTGCCGCCGGCGGCCTCCAACAATTCCCAGGTGAGGGTGGTGGAGCGCCCCTCAAACGGCTCAATATCAAAAGTGGTAATCAGGAGGGCCGGAGGCTGCATCTTCAGGACCTTGCCCCAGATCTGAGGGATCTTCGCACCATCATCGGCTATCCGATAGAGCTGATAGTCCTGTCCTTCTGCCAGGTTTTTCTCAGCCGGATGATACCAGTCCCCGAGTTTGTCCTTGTCGGTGAGGAAAGTCCAGACGGTTTCCCGTGAGGCGTTGAGAAACAAAGTCTTCTTTAATGTGCTCTCAGTCATTGTTTTTCCTTTCTTCTGCTTCGGCAGCCGTTTTCAAGGCGTCCAAACGCTGATCCCAGAATTGTTGGAAATAATCGAGCCAGTCGGTCGCTGTCTTCAGTCCTTCCGGACGCAGGCGATTTACCCGCTCCCGACCGCGCGGATGAACGGTAATCAGGTCTCCTGCTTCAAGGATGGTCAGATGCTTCTTAACCGCGGCCCGGGTTATGGCGAAATGACCCGCGACATCCCCGATGGTCATGTCTTCCTTGCTCAAATAGACAAGGATCTCCCGTCGGGTTGGATCGGCAAGAGCGCGAAAGGCGCCTTGAATGCCATCGTCGTTCAAAATGTTCATGTTGCTGCCCTATATGAAACCAAAAGGTATCATTTATGTATAATACCAAAAGGTATCATGTCAACAGCTTTTTTTAAGGCGTGGGAGGGAAGTTCGGGTTAGCCCGTTAGGTCCGGCATTAGGAAGTGAGTGCGGGCATGGTCCTGTTGTAGTCTTGGGCGGGAATACCAACGGTTCATCAAGCCGGTATCAAGCAGATCTTCATTTATGGTGAGAAAAGTTTCGAAATCTGTATGGGCCGCCGTCTTCATCCGTTCTGCTATCAGACTCAGGAATGCAAGGGTTATGGTCAAATTGAATTTCTGGGATGCGCCGGCCGCGGTGGCGATAGCATCGATATTCTCCGAATATCGGGTTACCGCCTCCAGAAACGGATATTTACGGAGCATCTCGAAGGCTACTTCAAGATGGCGGCGATGGCTGAAGGTGGATGGATCGAGGGTGCGCGTCTCGAATTCGCGCAATAAATCTGATTCCGGATAGGTCATTTTCTGTCGTTGCTTTCCTGCAGGTTATGACTGTCTGCCGCCGTCAGATCGAGATCATAAACTGTTTTGAGTTGCTGGATTTTCTCCAAGGTCTCGGCGGAAAAGGAAGTCTTGCCTTCAAAGCAGTGCAGAGCCATGCCCTCTATCAGGTCGCCTAAGGAGATGTCGAGCTGTTCCGCAAGACCTTTCAGGACCTTGAGCAGTCTTTTTTCGATGCGGACGCCGGTTTGTATTCTTTCAATAGATGTTTTCATAAGGTACATATGTACCACGGTAACAATTATGTCAAGGGACAGGATGAATTGGGCCTGACGCTCAATCTTCTCCTAGACGAGCCCGGTTCTGATCCGAGGGCGACGCATGGCCAGCATCTGGCGAGCCTCGGGAAGCCGTCCCAGTTTGAGGAGGGCGTTGACATAGGTGAATTCCATAAAGTCCCGCTGGGCCCGGCTGCCGCCAATGCGTTCATGGGTGGCGAGTGCCGGGGCCAACCCTTCCATCACCGCCTCCCAATCTCCCTGGGCAAAGGCTTCATAGACATGGGCGAGGGCGTTGACGATATCACCGGCGGTTCCTGCCGACGTCTCGGCCAGTTTTGCGAGCGCCTCACCGTTACCGGCAATGGCATGGGCGATCGCCGCATGGGCGTCGGCAAAACTGATACCGGGATTGGAAAAATAGGTCGCGGCATACTCACTGATTTCCTGCCAGAGATCGTCCCGGCGCGGCTCGCCTAACAATTCCGCCCTGAGTAAAAAAGCCGCCATATCAGTGAGCACATTCACCGGCGGACCCCAGGCGCCACCCGGGCGGATATCCCTCTCGGCAATTTCCCAGGCCTCGTCCCGATCACCGGCCTCCAATGCCCAAAGCGCGTCATGCCAGCTGACATGGCAATGCAGAACGGCTTGTTTGTCATAGCCTTTGATCCAGTCATGAATAAACGCCCGTCCAACCTCTGCTTCGCCGACTTCATAGTGATAGTGGGACTTATAATGGGCGGCATTGCCGTTTTTTGGATTGGCATCATAGGCGGCGTTTATGGTCTTCTCCCCTAGCTCCAACTGCCCGACCTCAATTTGGGAAAAGCCGAGGACAGAGAGATACCACCAGTCGTCTCCATAGGCCGGTTTGAGGGCGTTGAAGAAGGAGAGGCTTTCTGCTTCACGCCCTTCCTTGCCACTGAATCCGATCAGGCTGAACACCCCGGCGCAAGGCTGAATGGCCATTACATCCCTGGGATTGTCGCCGACATGGGAAAGGATCTCCTGATAGGCTTGGCCGCCGCGGCCTTCAAGGACATGGCCGAGGATCGAGATCTGTGCCTGCTCGCGGGCGCTCAATCCGTCGGCAAGGGCGCGGGCACGCTCCAGGGCAGCTTTTGAGTCCGCCGGGCGAGCGATCATCTGCAAGCTGCGAGCATGGGCTATCTGGGCCATGGCGAAAGAAGGGTCTTCTTGGGCCGCCCTCTCAAACGCCGTATCCGCCCCGACTTGCGCCGCCAAAAACAGATCGACACCTTCATTATAAGCTTCAAGCGCGTTGGCGGAGGACGTGCTCACCTCATTGCCATACAGATCCTGCATCCCATATGCTCCCCAGCAAATTGACACCCCAAGCGAGCCTAAGTGAGACAGCTCCCAAAGTCACGAGGATTAGAGGAGGCATTGGCAACTGGTGAGCCGTTACAGGTCCGTATCGCCTTTCAGCAATCTCTGGGCGATGGTCTTGTTGAGGATCTCATTGGAGCCGTCAGCGATATTGATGATCCGCAAATACTGCCAGGCTTCCGCCAGCCCCATTTCGTTGGTCAGACCCATGGCACCATGAACCTGCATGGCCCGGTCGACAGCTTTGAGACCAACCTGTACGGAATAGACCTTGGCCATGGATAACTCCTTGATCGCAGCATGCCCCTGATCCATCAATCGGGTTGCGTTCAGGCCCATCAAATGGGCCGCATGCAATTCCGTCGCCGCTTCGGCTAGCGGGAAGGAGACCCCCTGATACTGGCCGATGAGATTACCGAACGCTTCCCGCGTATTGGCATAATCAAGCGCCAGCTCTACCGACCAGCGGCCAAGACCAACGGCCCGGGCGGAGTTATAGATGCGGCCCAGAGACACCCCATAAAGGGCCGCGGCAAATCCTTCGTGAAGTTCTCCGACCAGCTGCCAGGGCTCCACTTTGAGATCCTCGAAATAAAGCTCCGCCTCATCACCTCCGATATGACCGAACAGCTTGACCACCCGCTGCATATGAAATCCCGGTGCATTGGTCGGCACCAGAAAAGCGGAGATCCCGCCCTTGCGCTCCGGGTCTGTCACCGCAAACAGGATGCAGTAGTCAGCGATTGGCGCGTTGGAGGTCCAGATCTTGCGGCCATTTATGACCCATCCGTCGCCGTCAGGTTTGGCCTTGGTCTGGATCATGGTGGCGTCGGATCCAGCGCCGGGCTCGGATAAGCCAAAACACATGGATTTCTCACCGGACATTAGCGGCGCCAGTATTTCCTCCCGCGCCCGCTCCGTTGCCTTTTCGAGAAGTCGGCTCGGTCCGAAAGCCCAATGGGAGAGGGCATAGAGCATCATCCAATTATGGGGCCCGCAGGTGTGAAACAATTCCTCCCAACAGGCATAATAGGCCTGCATGCCCTGGCCGCCGCCGCCCAGATGCTCAGGCACACACATGTGGTAATAGCCTGCCTCGGCTGAGGCCATGCGGATCTCCCGGATCAGCTCCCGCACCGGTGCCGACAGGCGTCCATCCTCGTCATATTTCTCGCGAGCATTTTCAAACAGCTCCCGGCTTTTCTCATGGCGGGGAATGACCTCGGTCTCGGCGAAGGCACGGATGCCGTCACGGATCTGGTCGACATTTTCCGGGAGGTCAAAGGCGATTGCTGGCATGGCTCTTCCTTTCCTGTTTCAGGGTTCGAGCTTCTTTTCTTCCTTTATGCGAGAAAATTTAGGGAAAGGCAAACGGACAAGAATTTTAGGGGGCACTGAAACACGCCTAAAAAAATATTGCTTCATGCAAATTAGTATTATTTAATATTTTGTGGCGCGTTACGAAGTTTTGAGGGGAAGAGTAGTATGTTGGCGGAAAAATTTATCAAATCATCCGTTGTATATGTGATCCTGGGGATGATCATTGGAATTTATATGGCGGCGTCACAGGATCATTCACAATCGCCAACCCATGCGCATATGAACCTTTTGGGATGGGTGACGATGGCCCTGATGGGCCTGGTTTACAAAAACTGGCCGGAGGTAGCAGCCGCGAAGCTGGCGAACCTGACTTTTTGGCTCGCTCATGTCACTGTTATCGGGCTCTCTGTCGGGATCGGCGGATTATATGCAGGTTATCCCGAGTTTGAGCCGGTTGCCATCATCGCGTCATTTGTGGCTGTTGGAAATATGCTTCTATTTGCCTTTCTTTTCTTCAGGAATAGCTGAAGATCCTGCCGCTTCGGCAAAGAGCCAGTTGACGACTGTCTCCATGGCTGTGCGGCTTGACGTTCCGTCGCCACGGATAAGACTGTAGGCGTTGGGGATAGGGACTTTGTGATCTCCAAAAGGGGCAATCAAAGTGCCGGAGCGCAGGCTTTCTTCGGCCAGGCAGCCGCGGGCCAGGGCGACGCCGAGCCCCTGTTCCGCGGCCCTCAACACCAGATCGGAGGAAGTAAAGCGCGGGCCCTTTCGGATGTCAAAATCTGAGGGACCCATCTGCTGC
This sequence comes from Pseudomonadota bacterium, assembly GCA_024743055.1. Classification (GTDB taxonomy): domain Bacteria; phylum Pseudomonadota; class Alphaproteobacteria; order Sneathiellales; family Sneathiellaceae; genus Sneathiella. The sequence continues at coordinate 151,184 of JANSXH010000004.1, read as the reverse complement.
TTCCAGCGGCTCCAGGAAGATCCCGGGTCCCGATCATGCAATAGCCGCAGGCTTGCGAGGCTTCCCGGGTTCTGCGGTCGGCCCTGCGCGATCCAGTATTTTTCGCTCATGACCGGGAACAGAAAATCATCCATCAGCGGAGTTGTGCGCTCCCGCGGCCAGGCGCCCGGGCCCATGCGGAGGATCAGATCGGCGGAATAGTCGACGGGGGCATTGCGGCGCTGGTCGACGATGACGGACACCTCGACCCAGCTATGCTGCTTTTCAAAGTCTCCGAGGCGCGGCAGCAGCCAACGCACGGCGAAGGAGGGGACTGAGGCAATGGTCACGGAATTCCCTTGCCGGGCTTCGCGAACTGTGGTGACGGCCTGCTCCAGACCGTTGAGGCAGCTCAAGGCATCACGGCCCAGCATCTCCCCGGCGGCAGTGAATTCAAGGCGCTTTTTCCCCTCCCGGCGATTGATCAGGGCGCTGCCGAGCCAATGTTCGAGATCCTGTATCTGGCGGCTGACCGCTGAATGCGAGACATCGAGAAGGCGGGCAGCCGGGCGGATGCCACCAGTTTCATAAAGCGCGGCGAAGGAGCGAAGCCAGGTGAGGGGCAGGTTTTTCATGGTGACTATAATAGACCAAAATAGACCATATATGCACCATAAAGTTCGAGCTATCTCTTCTAATCTATGCAGGCCGTTCAAATTGTGGACGGACTGGAGGGAGAAGAGCTTTGGTTGCAGACCGATCAGCGTCAATCACTATCGGCATCACCGGCTGGGTGCTGGCCGTCCTGGTCGCTTCGGGCTGGCAGCTGGCGACCCGCTTTGGCGTCTCGACCAATCTGCAGCCCATGGATCTTGCCCTGCTGCGCTATGTTATTCCGTCGCTTATCCTGGCGCCCTTATTGCTCCGTTACGGCTTTATCCCAAAGACAGATCATAAATGGCTCGTGCTGATCATGATTCTCGGGGCGGGATTTCCTTTTGGATTTCTCAGCATTGCCGGGGCGCAGTATGCCCCGGCGGCGCATATGGGAGCATTGTTGCCGGGGACCATGCCGGTGTTTGTCGCCGTGCTGGCCGCGGTATTTTTGAAAGAGCGGTTCAGCCTCTCCCAAATCCTCGGCTTTGGCGTCATTGTTGTCGGCCTCTCCCTGATTGTCGGGCCGCAGTTGCTGCCGGGTTCGGACGCGTCTGAGGGAGGATACTGGCGCGGGCATCTTCTGTTTCTGAGTGCGGCGCTGCTTTGGGCGGTCTACACCGTCGCCTATCGCAAGAGCGGGTTAGATCCGTGGCATATGGCGGCGGTGATCTGTTTCTGGTCGTCGCTGATGGTGATCCCGGCCTGGTATCTGGCCGGGCCTTCCGGATTTGAGACGGCCCCGCTCGCTGATATTCTGTTGCAGGTCGGGGTGCAGGGAGTTCTGGCCGGCGTGATCGGCCTCGCAGTCTTTGCCCTCGCCATTCGTCATCTGGGGGCGGGCATTGCTGCGACGAGCGGCGCGGCGGTGCCACCGCTGACGGCCGTCGGCGGGATCTTTATTCTGGCAGAGCCGAGCCCACCCACGGTTCTTATGGGCATTGCCCTGACATCCCTTGGTATTTTATTTGCCACGGGATTGGCGGACCTGATTGCCAAGCGGGTACAACGCCCTGCCTCCTCCTCGTAAATCCACCCATCTGTGATTGCCGTACCTGTCAGGCGGGAAAATTCCTGTTAAGCTGGCTTTTTTTGGCCAAGGAGCAGGCGAACGTGACAGAGGGTTTGAACGCAGTGCAGAATAATGACGATCAGGAAGAATACTGGAACTCCCCCGCCGGTCAGAAATGGATCGACCATCAGGCGGAAATGGATAACCTGCTCTCGACGGTAAAGGATCGGTTGCTGGAAAAAGCCAATCTCCAGCCCGGGGAGCATGTCCTCGATATCGGATGTGGGACCGGCGCGACTACGTTGGAGATCGCCCGGCAGGTGGGCGAGGGTGGATCGGTGATTGGCGCCGATATCTCAGATCTTCTTTTGTCCTTTGCCGAGTCCCGGGTGACCGGCGCTGAGGGTGGGGCGCTTCAGTTTATGAAAGCCGACGTACAGACCCACGCCTTTGCAGAAGGGCGCTTCGATGCCGTGACCTCTCGCTTTGGGGTCATGTTTTTCAATGACAATATTGCGGCCTTTCGCAATCTTGCTCGCGCGCTGCGTCCCGGCGGGCGGATTCAGTTCGCCTGCTGGGGCCCCTTCCCAGATAATCCCTGGTTTACTGTGCCCCGCGATGTCGCCGTCGCCCGCCTGGGGACACCGCCGCCGTTTCCGCCCGATGCGCCGGGGCCCTTCGCCTTCGCTGATGGCGCGCGGGTTGTCGGACTTTTGGAAGAGGCAGGTTTCACCGATTGCCAGGCGAGTACAGAAGGTGTTGACCTTAAATATACCGGAACCGTTGAAGAGGCGTCGATCCTCGGCAGCAGCCTCGGTGTTGCGTCCCGCATCATGAGTGAGTTTGATGGCGGCCCCGAGGATCTGGCAGCCATTCAGGCAGGCATCACCGAAGGCTTTGCCCGCTTCAAGACGGAGACCGGCTTGTCGGTCCCGGCGTCCCTTAACTTCTTCAGCGCGCGTACCCCGTCTTAAGGGTGCATTTTCGCGCCTTTGGTAATTTTATCGACGATCTTCTTCTCGGCCCTTAACGCGAGACCGACGAAGTTCAGATCGTCGGTCCCATATTGTTTGACGGCAGCCCGATTGGCGGTGTCATTGCCGGTTTTGAACATATCCTCGATATAGACGGAGAGGGGGCATTCACGGCTGAGCGCCCGGGCATGGATTTTTTTCAGGCCTGCTGCGTCGGTGCCGAGAATGATGATGGGCTGGATGATCAGCGGGGTATATGTGACCCCGTCCGCATCCTCGTAATTTTCTCCCAAAAGCCCATCTGAGGTGCTCAACACACCGCCGGTCAGAAAGGCCGTGACATTCAGCTTCTGCCAGGTTTCCAGATCATTGCGAATGATGATGGCAATCTTTGTCTCACTCATTTTTCATCCAGTTTTCTGCGTTTCCAAAGGCTTTCAGTCCCGAGACAATATGTTTATGGGAGGCGCCAACAATCTTGACAGCCTCGGCATTGAGCTGATCCATCGCCGCGTCGAGATCAGCCCGCAAAAGCAGAGCCTTCTTTGTAACGGCGAGGCGGTGAACACGGCGATCGATATCATCCGGACCGCGCTCCAACAGGCCAATGGCTTCCAGGCGGTCGACCACACCGGTAATGCTGGCGCTGTCGAGCGCCAGTCTGTTGCCAAGCTCCGCCCCGCTGACCTTGCCGTCTTCATAGAGGACGTTGAGGACGGCATATTGCCCCGGCGTCACGCCATAGGGTGCGAGAAGTTTCCGGGCCCGGCGGGAAATTTGCTGGCTGGCCTTGGCGGCCAGAAAACTGATGCAGGATTCAATCTGGTCCATGGTTTCTCCCTTTGGCAGTTAACTAGTATACAATTAACATGTATACAAGGTAAATTTTGAACAGGTCAAAAGACTTGTTTTTATACGGGGCCGGGGCGTAAGATTTCAAACCTCGCAATCAGGAGAGACCCCATGCAGCTCGGCAGACTTGATCATGTCAATATTCGTACCTCGAACCTTGAGGCGATGGTGGCCTGGTATCAGGAGGCTCTTGGCATGGAATCGGGGGGTCGTCCGGACTTCAATTTTCCGGGTGCCTGGCTCTATACCGGGGCGGATGCGGCGGTGCATCTGATTGGGGTCAACAAGGATCCGGCGGAGGGCGAAAATCTCAAGCTTGAGCATTTTGCCTTTAGCGCCACCGGTCTGGCGGCTTTCCTTGAAAAACTTGAGCGCATGGGAATTGACTATCGGCTTGGCCGGGTGAGGGATTTCGGTATTCTCCAGGTCAATATCCATGATCCTGACGGCAATCATATCCATGTGGATTTCACCGGCGCCGAAGCGGCAGAATATCTGAAATAAATCCCCCTCTCGCCTCTACTGAGACGAAAGGGGAGAGCTTTAGCGGTTATCGAGCTGGGCCCGCACCGAGCGGCGGCCGAGCTGGCTGATCTGATAGGGCTTGCCGCCCGTGGATCGGATCATTTTCCGCTGTTTGAGCCGTGTGAACACGGTCATGGAACAATCGGAGAGCACATGTCCGTCGCGGGTGACGCAAAGGATCTTATGGATCTTGCCGCCGGGGCCGCGTTCATACAGGATATGCCCGCCCTGAGCCAGCACGTGCAGCACGCGCTGTTCAAACTTTGAAATATTCATTGGATTTACTCGAAGCGTGAGAGTTGCCATACCACATCGCCGCCGCCCGCCAACAGGCGAGGAGGTCAGGATGGGTGCTGTTGTCCCCGGAAAACCACTGGGAACGACGTGGCTATTTTACAATCTCTAACATAAAAGCTCCGATATCCGGCCCGGACGCAGTCATCCGAACCGATGCTGGGCAAGTAGCATCGGGCCATCGGAATTTCAAGAATATTTTCGCTACCTGGCTCAAAAATTCAGGCAGTTGATGTCAGCTATTCCGAGGCAATGCCGCCGGTGGGTGGGGGTAGATTGCCCCGCCGGCCATTGCGCAAGGTTGTGGAATCTACACTAAAAATCTTGCAAAGAACGGCGAGAAAGTCGCTGAGCCATCTGAGGATTACATGCATATCGAGACCTCCAGAAAACTGCGGCGTCCGGAATATGCCCAACCCGACTATCACGTTCAATGGGGATCAGGCACCCTTTGTGAACGCCTTGATTTTAGATAGGCAAAATATAGCAGAAAAAGCCAGAAAAAGCAATAAAATGGGGTGCGGATTCGTATTCTATAATCGCATGGGGAGCACGACCTTGCCTCACGCCACCTCAAACAGTTCGATCAGGTTGCCGGAGGGATCGACGCAGAGGATCTGTTTGCCGCCGGGGCCTTCGAGGATGGTATTGCGAAAACTGACGCCGTCGTCTTTCAAGCGGGTGACCAGGGCGTCCAGGTCATCGACCCGAAGGACAAACCGTCCCCAGCCGCCGCCGGGGGCGGGCTCAGTGCCGTCGGGCATGGGCTTGCTGGCTGAGGCCATCGGTCCCGCCAGCCACAAGGTGAGATCGCCGCGCTCAAGGATGGCCATGGCCGGCCCGAACTGCTGCTTGAGGGAAAAGCTGAGTTTGTCCCGGTAGAATTCAATTGCTTCCTCAACATCTGTGACCAGATATCTGACCTCTGCCATGGCTCTGTTCTCCCGCTGGGTTATCTTCCCATATCTTTGCATGGAGCAGCGGGAATGTCACCCTCTGGCCGGGTATCTGCCGCTCAAAGCCCGAGAAAGAACTGAATGACAAACGCGTTGACGATATCGACAAAAAAGGCACCGACCAGGGGCAGGATGATGAAGGCCATGGGGGCCGGGCCATGGGACTTGGTCACAGCCGTCATATTGGCGATAGCGGTCGGCGTGGCGCCCAAGGTAAATCCGGCAAAGCCGGCACTGAGCACCGCCGCCTGATAGTCGCCGCCCATGAGACGGAAAAATACAAAGATAATAAACAGCGCCGTGGCCACTGCCTGCACGCCGAGCAGGACCAGCAGGGGCCCGGCCAAATCGGCGATGTCCCAAAGCTGCATGCTCATCAGGGACATGGCAATAAAGATGCTGAGGGAGAAATCGGTAATCACCGCCAGAGCCCGGGACTTGGCGGGCCAGCGAATGTTCGGCAGGACGGCGGGCCCAAGGTTGGAAAGCAGAATGGCTACCAGCATGCAGGGGACGAACAGCGGCAGCTTGAAGCCCGCGGCGGCAATACTCTCGCTGATCACATAGCCGATGATCATGGCGATATGGATCAGCAGCAGGGCGCCCAGGATATTGACATGGGTGATGCGCTCCGTGTCCTCGACCTTATGGGGGATACCGACGGTAAGGCGGCTCTCAAAGCTGCCATAGAGCCGGTGCCGGGCCAGCAGGAACTTGGCGATGGGACCGCCCATCAGGCAGGCGATAACCAGGCCGAGGGTGGCCGAGGCAATGCCGATCTCGAGGGCATTAGGCACCCCGTGATTGGCGGCAATTTCCGGGGCCCAGGCAATGGCTGTCCCATGCCCCCCGATCAGGGAGGCCGAGCCGACCAGCAGACCGATGGCATCTTCCACCCCGATCAGCCGCGCGGCAGCAAGACCAATGGTATCCTGAAACAGGATATAACAGACGGTAATGCCGAGCAGGATCGCCAGCGGTTTGCCGCCAGAGGCCAGATCCTTGAGCCGGGCATTGACCCCGATGGCCGTGAAGAAATAAACGAGAAACAGGTCCCGGGTCTGCAGATCGAAGACAATCTCGACCCCCGTACCAAGATACCATCCAAGACAGAAGAGGGAGGCGAGAATGCCGCCGGTCACCGGCTCGGGAATATTATATTCCTGCAGGATCGGCACATGGTCATTGACCTTCATCCCCAGGAAATAGACGACAATGCCGAGGGTATAGGCCAGGAAATCCTCCACCATAAAGACATTTTCGCCCACTGCTTGCCCTCCTCAGCCCGGAATTGATTCGCTGCCCGCATCATCCCGCAGCCATAGCATCAGTTCAATGTCCATGTTGTCGCAGGGGTTTATTTCGGGCCGCACAAGAAGAGGCGGCGGATGTCTCGTATTCTCAGAGTTCGGCCGAGAAATTTAAACAGTCGGCCCGTCCAATAGTGAAAACAGCGGGAGCGCAGAATGTGGCTGACCTGAAGATGATGGCGGATGGCAGTGTCTGACAGGTCGGGTTTGCATGCGGATTTTGAGGTAAAGGAGGGCACGCGGAACCGGCCCTCCTTTACTGTCGGATGATGCGGCAGGCTAGCCACGAGACAACGCAGCGCCAATTTCCTCATTGGTCAGGGCCCGTCCGTCCATATTCCAGGTGCCATCCACCGTATGGACAACATTGGAAAAGATCTGGTTGCGCGGCAGTTTGCCGCCTGCAGCTGCCTCGATAATGTCAGTGGCATCGCGGAAGAAGCCCTCCTGAACTTCGCGATCAGCAAAGGCGAACGAGGGCGTCTTGCATTCCAGCCAGGCACCAACGACCGGCTTGCCACCGGCAAGGGAGCCCGCTTGCGGTAGGGCCTGAATATGCATGGTGACATTCTCCGTCATCACTTTATTGCCGGTGAGACCATGCCATTTGAGGAAAGTATCAGTAATCTTCCGGCCGATTTCCGCTTCGGCACCGGTGGGCAGAACACCGTCAGTATAGGTCAGGGCGAGGGGCATTGGGGATTCCTTTCTAATTAACTTGCAAAATGCAATACGTAGATTACATAAAGTTACATATTGCATTTTGCAAGCTATTTTTTTAAGGTAGCGGCATGAAACAAAAAATGGACAAGCGGCCCTCCGGCTGCCCGATCGCTTTCGGCCTGGATACCTTTGGCGACCGCTGGACCCTTCTGATCATCCGCGAGATCATGCTGGGCGGAAAACGGACCTATAGTGAGTTCCTGGAAGCGGAGGAGGGGATCGCGACCAATATCCTTGTGGATCGCCTGAAGCAGTTGGAGGCCGATGGCATCGTCGAAAAAACGCGAGACCCGGAAAATCGCCGCAGTTTTCTCTATCACCTGACCAAAAAGGGACGGGATCTGGCTCCCATTCTGGTGGAGATTATCCTCTGGAGTGGTGCCCATGATGACCGCCCGGTTGCCAGCCGGGTGATGGTGGAGAAAGCGCTCAAAGATCGGGCCGGGTTTGTGGCGACGTTACGTGCCGGGAAGACGGTCCGATAGAATTCCCTTGACATATAAATCTCTATTTGCTAGTATTAAGGGTAATTCGGATGATGTTCTGGAGGTCCCGGGAAGGGGCGCTGGAACGTTATGGGCTTCCGGGATGGGAGTGCCGAGGTTTCTTTTATGTTAGGTTAGGATCGCTCCCTCCGGGCTTCGTCCCGCGCATACCGGTCTGTGGCCAGGCGACGTAATGACGCAGAATACAACCCTTTTTATGTGAGATTTCCGTCGCCGACTGAAACTGTTCCGAAGATAACCTGAAAACGAAAGCCTAACCATCGGGCCCGGCGAGACGGTACGGATACTCCTGTCCAACCAGGTTATGGGACGATGGGCTCAGGAATTCGTTGAATTCAGGGATAAATAATCCGGCTGGTGTAATACAACCCCGGCGGGTTCGAAGTCGGCTGGCGCCGCGTCTGCCAGCGGCTCGATCCGGGTCAGGGCAATGCCGGCTGTGCCCGCATCGGAGGTCGAGCGCACCTCCGCCACCTCTTTGCCGGCGAGCGTAATGCTGTCGCCGGGGGCGAGGGGAGTCGGGCTGGTGAAGCGGAACAGGCGTTTCTTGATCTTGGCCCGGTGTTTGGTCCGGGCCGTCAGCTCCTGTCCCACATAACAGCCCTTGGTGAAGCTGACACCGTTGAGTTCCTCGAAATTCGCCTCCAGCAGGAAGTTTTTTTCGGGCAGGATATCAATACCGCCATCGGGCACACCGAGGGCGAGGCGATGGGTTTCATAGTCTACTTGCGCGGCGGGTTGGGCGTCCGCATAGCCGGTCTGCCAGTTGTAATCTTCAGGGGCCAGCAGCCGCAAACCCATGGCTTTAAGGCGCGGATCGGCAAAGACAAGCCGGTCGTCTGTCGCGGCAACGGATCCGGGCTCGGCGCTTTCGGCAGTCTCATCCCCGAACAACGCCGTCACTTTGAGCCCGCTGTCACTGATCTCGACATCGGCCCGGAGTTTATACATGCTCAGGCGGCGATAGAGATCCTCGGCCCGGTCGCTGGCGACATCAAGAAGAAAATGATCACCTTGCTCAAGGATAAAAAAATCATGCAGAAACTTGCCTTGCGCCGTCAGCAGGGCCGCGTAAATACCGGCGGCTTCACTGACCTGATCCATGTCATTGGTGATCAGGTTCTGGAGGAAGTCATGAACATCGGCCCCGCTCAGTTTGAGAACGGTGCGACCTTCCAGACGTGCCAATTTTAACCCGGTCATTTTCTCGATCCTGCTGCGGGCGCCCCCGAAAACAATTTCTCATTTCTACAGGTAAGGGACGAACGCGCCCTTGGCAAGAGCGACGGACCGGATTATGTAATAGGCACAGACTTTTCGCACATTTACCGAGGCTTCCATGACGGATACCGCCGAGCTTCCCCTTGAGACCACAACCCTGACCTTGCGCACCCCCGATGATTGGCATCTGCATGTGCGGGACGGGGAGATGCTGACGACCGTCATGCCCTATACGGCGGCGCAGTTCGGCCGGGCCATTATCATGCCCAACCTGGCACCGCCGGTGACCACTGTCGCGGCGGGGGAAGCCTATCGTCAGCGGATACTGGACGCGCTTCCGGCGGCCAGCAACTTCACGCCGCTGATGACCTGCTATCTCACCGACAGCATTGATGCAGATGAAGTCGCGGCCGGTCATAAAGCCGGTCTGTTCACCGCAGCCAAGCTCTATCCGGCCAATGCCACCACCAACTCGGCCCATGGGGTCACGGATATCAAACATATCTACCCGGTGCTGGAGAGGATGCAGGCCATCGGCATGCCGCTTCTGGTGCATGGGGAAGTGACCCATAAGGAAGTGGATATCTTCGATCGTGAGGCGGTGTTTATCGAGCGGATCATGACACCGCTCCTCAAAGACATGCCGGAGCTGAAAGTGGTGTTCGAGCATATCACCACGGCCGATGCGGCTTCATTTGTCGCCGAATCCGGGCCCAATATCGCGGCGACCATCACCCCGCATCATCTGCAGTTCAACCGCAATGCCATATTCGAAGGCGGCATTCGCCCCCATTATTACTGCCTGCCCATCGCCAAACGCGAAATCCATCGGCTGGCGCTTCGAAAAGCGGCGACCTCGGGCTCGGAGAAGTTCTTCCTCGGCACCGATTCGGCCCCGCATATGGCCGCGGACAAGGAAAGCGCCTGCGGCTGCGCCGGGCTGTTCAATGCGCCCTATGCACTTGAAAGCTATGCGACCGTGTTTGAAGAAGAAGGGGCGCTCGAAAAGCTCGAAGCCTTCACCTCCTTAAACGGCCCCGCCTTCTACGGCCTGCCCCTCAATGACGGCACGGTCACCCTCGAAAAAGCCGACAGCCCGGTCCCGGACAGCATCACCGCCCCGGGCGGCAGCCTCATCCCCTTCCATGCGGGCGAAACCCTCGGCTGGCGCTTTAAAGGGAGATCCGAATGACATTCGATGAGCCAAAAACCCGCGCCGCGCTCTGGCAGTCCTGGTCCCTTGAGACGGCGAAGCAATGGACGGCGGAGGCGCCTTATTCGGGGCAGTGCAATGTCACGGCGGTGGTGGCGCAGGAGCTGTTTGGCGGCGATATTCTGAAAACCCAGCTGCCTGAGGTGATGCATTTCTATAACCGCATCGACGGCGTGGTGGTTGATCTTACCGATGAGCAGTTCGATAAGCCCATCCCCTATGACGATGCGATCAGTAATCGCGAAGAGGCCATGGAATGTGTGCTCGATAGTGAATATGAAATCCTGCTCGATGCCCTTTCACAGAACCTGAAGGAGAAGCTGGGGTGACAGACCGAGATCCCTCCCGCAGTCTGAAAAAGCGCCCGAATATGGCGCCGCCGCGGGTATTTCTCGGCTCCATGGTGATTGCCCCGGGCGCTTATAAAGGAAGCGGCGGATTGTTTTCTGAGGCGCTGCAAATCCGCCTGATTGACGCCCTGATGGAACTGGTAACCCTGCCAAGAATAGAGGCCAGGGAGGGCGCCAAGCCGGAGGATCTCGCCCTCGATATCACCGTGCCCCATTATCATACCGGCACATTGTTCAGCCGACCCCGCGTGGCGGTGACCGCGCGGCTCTATCATATCGATACGGGGCAGACGATCTTTACCGATGAAGGAGGCGAGGCCGCCGACCGCGCCGTATTTTTGCTGCGCAGCCTGCTGCCGCAATATCTCTTCAAATTCAAACCGCTTTTCAGCCCGACCGAAATGGAAGCCCTCCTCCTCCAATCCACCACCCGCCTCCTCACCCGGGTTCATAGTCAGGTATGAGGGAGCCGAAGATTGAAAGCCTTTCTCACGCATAGTGCTAATTCCTCTCCAGGAAAGCACGCCGGAGCAATTGCCGCGATATCAGGGGACGTCGGCGAAGTCGTCAATCATGTTCGCGACATGCTTCTCCATGGCGATCAGTTGGCATTGTATGACGTGAAGAATGTCGATTTAGAGGACATTTCCCGCGAGACGCTGCCGTTGGAGGCAAGGCTGGATCAAATTCTTGTTCTTAATGAAAAACCGTTGTCAGAGAAGCGGGACCTGTCTCAGCGGGCAATCGGAACCTGTCGGGATTATGCCTTGATGACCTGCGGTATTCTTCGTGAAAAAGATATTCCAGCAAGGGTTCGGTGCGGCTTTGCGCGGTATTTTATACCGCACAAATATGAGGATCACTGGATCTGCGAAGCCTGGCAACCTCTCGATGGAAAGTGGCGGCAGATCGATACGCAACTTGATGAAGCACATCAGAAACATCTCGGAATAGAGTTTGACACAACCGACCTCCCGCCCGGAGAATTTTTGACCTCAGTCGAGGCCTGGCACCATTATCGTGATGAAGATTGTGATCCGGATTCTTTCGGGCATGGGGAGGCAATCGGCGCCTGGTTTCTATGGATTAATCTGGCCAGAGATTTCCTTTCCTTGACCGGTCAGGAAATTTCGGATTGGGATAGTTGGCGAAATATTTTGCCAAACCAGCGACAACTGACAATTACTGGCGTTGAAGCGTGCGAAGAGCTGGCGCGTTCCATCAGTAACATTGAGAATGGCGTGAATGGAACCGGGCGTTTAACACCTCTCCAACCATTCTGGAAAACTGGCGATAAATAGCCAAAATCTGAAGAGGTTGAGTCAAAGCAAATATGCGGATTTTGAAAGTTTTTTGTATCTATGGACAATAGATTTGAACCGGTTATCTCCTTCGTCCGGTTGCCGGAGGCGTCACCTGAAGAGATTTTGGGGCATATGGCTGATCAACGGATGGCCGCGCATATGCCGCTTCTTACCTCCAATTGGGATCTTGCCGCCGTTGCTGATTTTGTGGCCGCCAAAGAGGAAGGCTGGCACCGTGACGGGCTCGGGCATTGGGCGATCCTGTGGGGTGGGGACTATGTCGGCTGGGGCGGCTTTCAGAAGGAAGGGGAGGAGTGGGATTACGGGCTGGTCCTGAAGCCGGAGGCTTTCGGGCTTGGCCGGCGGATCACCGAAAAAGCCCTAACCTTCGCCCGCCAGGATGATCGCATCCCTTTTGTCACCTTCCTCCTCCCGCCGTCGCGCCGCAACCTCGGCGCCCTTTCCCGGATGGGGGCAACTTTCGTTGAGGAGATCGACTATAAGGGAGCGACATTTTTGAAATATTGGTTAGAGACTGTGTGAGGGAGCTGACCTACCGCTCCTGATATCGGGTTTGGGAGATTTCGGGGAGGGCGTCTCGTTCCAGCATGGGAGTGGCCTCCAAGCCAATATTCCAGACGCCGCCGATCACCTTCATGCGGATATAATAGGTTTTTCCGGCCTCGAATTCCATGGTCAGAGGCTCATCGCGGGCGGTTGTGCTGCTATGGATATAATGGGTTCCGGGGTCGGCGAGATAGGTGATATATCCGCCATTGGTGATGGAGCCGATATCCTCCCCATTATCGAGGATGGTGGCGATAACGCCGGAAAGCTTGAACTGCTTGACCCGATACATGAAGACCCGGCTTTTATCGGGATCAACCTGCGCGCTATGAGCACCCTCCGTATAAAGCGGCCCTCCAGCCGCACAGGCACTCAAAAACATCAACAGAAACGCAACAAAAAAATACCGCAAAGGACAGCCCCTAAAAAGTGTGGCTCAATATCTCACTATCGTATGGATTGCATACTGAACCACAAGGGTCAAAGGGAATTTGGCCTTTTCTAGGGTCTAGAGAGCTTTGCCTTCGATTTGTCCTCTCGCCAATCAGCTATCAGGCGTGTTGGAGACGGTCAGGTTGGCGGTGTTGAACAGACCGATCAAGGTCCCTGTATCAAGGAAGCCCAAGACGCCTTCATCCTTCTTTTTGGGCGTATAGACGGCTTTGATCCAGAAGGCCTCATTGGTGCCAAGCGAGAAGCTGCCCGGGATCGCGGCGGTCACCCATCCATTGTCATGAACCACATAGCGCGTGTCATCCTTGAAGCCCTCATTGCCTTCCTTGACGTCACTGATGGAGACTTCAACTTTGTCCTCTTCGAGGATCTTGTCGAGGATGAAGGTGACGATGGTGTAGTTCTTTTTACCGACCGCGGCGCCATCACCGGTTTTCACCGCATTCTCGAGGACATGGCCGCGGAAAGTGGCATAATCACGGGCCTGGTCGAGATCGAGGGCTTCCAGGGTTTCCGTCGGCACCACATAGGTATCCACACCCGGTGCGGCGGAGCGGATATAATCCCAGCTATGGCCCTTGAGAACCATCTGCTTGCCGCTGAGTTCATAGTCGGCCACGAAGGAGAAGCCGAAGCGGCGGCTGGTCTGGTCCATCATGATGAGACGGGCACCCAGGCGAAAGACCCCGGGGGCTTTTTCCGGCTGGTAGAAATCATTGATCATGACGTTATAGACGACGAAATCCGAGATGTCGGTTTCGGAATCCTGTCCGATGCCGGCGCTGCCTTGCATTTTGAATTCAGCATCAATAGTGGCCGGGTCGCCGCCCTTCATGCGCAGAACAGTGGCTGCAACGGCCGCCTTCATATGCCAGGGGATATTTTCAGGCTCCAGGGCAGTGCCTTTGACGACGATGTCTTCGGGAGCGGAGGGGCCGCTACTGAATAGATTTCCAACACTCTCTCCGGCCCCATCAAGGCAGCCGGTTAGAAACAGAGACAGGAGCAGGATCGGAATCAGGCGGATGATCGAGGTTGTTTTGCGAATACGATTTGTCATGATCATTGCCCCGCTGCGGCAGGTACACCGCTGAAGTTGCCGGTCTCAGCCGGGGTCAGCAGGGTATTTTCCGTTCCCAATTCACCCCTAAGACTTTGGTAAATCTGATTGTTGATGGCGGCAAGGACGGCATCCTGCACTTTTGGGGAGGCGAATTCGAGATATTTAAAGGCAAGATCGGGGTCCTTCAGAGCCCGCTCCACAGCCGCATCGATAACCGCCTGTTCATCATCTTCTTCCTCCGCAGCTACAGCCGCCATTGTGGTCGCTGCCTTCGGATCCGAGACCTGCCAGGTCGGCTCTTCAGGCTCAGTTTGCGTTGAGACGGTGCTGCCCGGTGTTGAGAATGGCATAAAGAATGGCTGAATATAGGCGACATAAAAAAGATAGTATCGCGCGTAATTCAAGATTGCATAAAGGAAGTAGACCACCGTTAAAGTGACCGTAAGTGATAAGCCTAGAATAGGCGAGATATTTGGGGCTTTGATTTTTGGCAGCGGGCCCATCATTGCTGTAAAAACCACAGCTTGAAGAATTATAACAGAGGCAAAACCACCCGGTTTTGTCAGAGCTGAAACGATTATCTCCGTGATGCCGCCATCGCCTCCCGAAGCAGTAGCGTATCTGCCCGGCAGGGAGACCATGGCAACTATCATCAGGATGGTTATAAATTTCCTCATTGAAGCCCCCTTTATTTGTATGATTTATAGTAACCATTGCTAATATTAGAGTCAAATAGGTCAGGTAATACTTCCGTGATCATCCGTCTAAATTGATTATAGTTGAATATTATTCTCTCGCTTAATATTTGCGCATGAAAACTGCGCTGGGGACGAGAGGCATTTCTGCCTCTCGGGTTTTTTACTTGTCCATTATTTTATTTTGCCTGGCAGGCTGAGATCGCCGGAGGCGACGTCGAACACGTCAACCACGCAAAGCAAGGGTGCATGGACATTGGCGTTGACCTTCAGCGCCGCGGTGACGCCATCATAGGCGGCGTTGGAAATGGCATCAGCGTCGGCAAAGGAGACATTGATCTTGATCTCCGGACCATCGAATAGCGGCGTGAAACCGGGACTGTCAAGGAACAGGGGCAGCCCGGGCCAGGTGGCGGGCATGGCGGGGGTTTCGTCGTCTGCAATATCCCGCACTCCGAGCGCGCCTTCCCCGCAGGCCTCCGTCGGGGTCAGAACCACCCAGTGGCTATGCCACTTCCGACCGTCATTGGCGGGATTGCCGTCGCCATCCTCATCATAGAGCGGTGTGTCATCGAAGTCGGGATGGCTGGTGGCGGCGAGGGCGAGGATGCCGGTTTTGCCTTCGAACCCGACGGTGCTGGGATCGAGGGAGGTGGGCCAGACATAGGAGAGCACCGGCGCCCCGCCGAGGGATCCGGCGGGGGTCGGGGTCTCGGAGCCGGCCACGCCATTGGTGGTCATATGAAAGGTAACGGTGCGGCCATTGCGATGGACATGGGCGCCGAGAATGTCAAACGCCGCGGTTTTTGAGGTGTCCGCCGGGGACAGGACCGCCCCGTCCTGATGGACGGCATGGGAGGCATGATTGCCACCGGCAACAGCCGCGCCGGACATCAAGAGCAGGGCGAGGGGGGTCAGCAATAGAGATTTCATTTTCTTCTCCAGGTAAATTGGTAAGGAGTTAAATAGTATCGACTCGCTACTAATATCAGAAAATTTCGGTATTGCAATAATAATTTCGACTCGCTACTATATAGCCCTGAGCAAAGAAATATAGTTATGAGCAAAGAAACCCGCAAACGCATCAAGGAACTGGCCGATCGGCTCAGCCGGATACTCCAGGCGGAGGAATGGGACGAGGATCTCAATCCGAGCCAATGGACGGCGCTGAACTATCTGGCCCGGGCCAACCGCTTTTCCCGCTCCCCCTCCCAGGTCTCTGACTTTATGGGGGCGACGCGGGGGACGGTCTCGCAAACCCTGAAGGCGCTCGCCCGCAAGGGCCTGATAGAGGAAGCGCCGACCGGTGGCGACAAGCGGTCCATCTCCTATCAGGTGACCGGGGAGGGCGGCACCCATCTAAAACGTAGCAGCGCCCTTGAGGCGGCCGCGTCAAAGATGGAGGATGCCGAGGCGGAGGCCTTGATGAGCGGTCTTGAAACCCTTGTCCGCACGGCCTTGAAGCAACGGGGACAGCGCCCCTTTGGCATTTGCGCAAGCTGTGTCCATCATCAGAAAAAAGCGCGCGGCGGCTTTTGCAAATTGCTGCAAGAGCCCCTGACAGCCGCAGAAACCCGCCAAATCTGCCATGAATATGTTGAGACTGTTTGAATGACGACCCCTCCTGAGTTATCCGCAAAAATCACGGCGTTGTATGTAGGCAAGGTCGAAGAACGCTGGCCCGGCAAGGCTCCCTCGGCCATTGGCAAAAAGCCGACCAATGAACCCTTGCATCTGGAGGAAAACGGCTTTGTTGAGGATGCGCAAGCCGACCTTAAAGTCCATGGCGGTCCGGAAAAAGCCCTGCATCACTATGCGGCCGATCATATGAACTTCTGGCGCCGGATGTTCCCGGACAAGGCCGAGATTTTTGTTCCCAGCTGCTTCGGTGAGAACATTTCCACTGTCGGGATGATTGAGGAGACCCTGTGCCTTGGCGATATCCTCACCCTCGGCACCGCCACGGTCGAAATCTGCCAGGGCCGCCAGCCCTGCTGGAAGCTGAGCGCCCATACAGGCCTCAAACAGATGGCGGCCGTCTTTCAAAAGTCGGGCCGGACTGGCTGGTATTACCGGGTGAAAGAACCTGGCATCGTTCAGGCGGGCGATGAGATACGCCTTCAGCACCGCGCCCATGCCGCCTGGCCTTTAAGCCGGGTCATCAGCGCCCGCTTCGATCGGAATATACGCCCGGAAGACGCAACGGCCCTGTCCCGGCTACCCGCCCTGTCGGCAAGCTGGCGGGAAGCGTTCGAGAAAAAAGGCCAAAAGGGATTTCAGGAAAATACCGACGCGCGTTTGAAGAGCTAGGAACCGCCGTCAGCTCTCTTTCGTTTCCTCGAAACCGGAGAGGAGGGCAGTGAGCAGGGCGTTGGCTTCTTTACGCTGGGATTTTGACAGTCCGTTCACCAGTTTTTTCTGGGTGGCGACATGATCGCTGACCACGGTGTCGATCAGGGCCTTGCCGTCTTTGGTGAGGCGGATGAGGAAGCTGCGGCGGTCGGTCTCGCTTGGCACCCGTTCGACAAAACCCTGTTTCACCAACTGATCGATGCGGTTGGTCATGGTGCCCGAGGTGATCATCATCTCATCCATAAGGTCCCCTGGTGACAGGGCATAGGGCGGGCCGTTGCGGCGTAGGGTCGCGAGGACGTCAAAGCTCGGGAAATTGAGGCCATGGGCAGCGAAGGTTTTCTCCATGCCCGCATTCATGTGACGGGCGATCTTCAGAACCCGCCCGATCAGGGACATGGGCTCGACATCCAGCTCCGGCCGCTCTCTGTTCCATTGCCCGATAATTTTATCCACGGAATCCATGAAAAGGAGTTTCTGATAAATTTATCTTGACGTCAAGATTATTGTAACTATCTTGATGTCAAGATAAATTGGAGACGACCCATGACCAGACCTGTCCTTCTGTTGCTGACCGCGCTTGCCCCCGCCATCTGGGGCAGCACCTATCTTGTCACGACCGAGTTTCTACCCGCCGATATGCCGCTAACCTCGGCGGCGATCCGGGCCTTGCCCGCGGGCCTGTTGTTACTGCTGATTGCCCGTGAGCTGCCGTCCGCAGCCTGGATCGCCAAGCTGTTGTTGCTCGGCGCGCTTAACTTCTCTCTCTTTTGGTGGCTGCTGTTTGTCGCGGCCTATAAGCTCCCGGGCGGGGTTGCGGCGACCCTCGGCTCCCTGCAGCCCCTGATTGTCATCTTCGCCTCCTATTTCCTGCTTGGCTCGGCCATCCGTGTGACAGCCCTGATCGCGGGGATTGGCGGTATTGCCGGGGTGGCCCTGCTTCTGCTGACCCCGGAGGCGGGCTTTGATCTGATCGGGATCCTGGCCGGATTTGGCGGTGCGGCGTCCATGGCGTTTGGGGTCGTTCTGACACGGAAATGGCAGCCCCCGGTGTCTCCGCTGACCTTTACGGCCTGGCAACTGGTGGCGGGTGGGCTGTTGCTGGTCCCGCCGGCTCTGATGCTGGAGCCGGCTTTGCCAAGCCTGTCCACCGCTAATATCCTTGGTTATACGTATTTAAGCCTGATCGGCGGGGCGCTCACTTACATCCTGTGGTTCCGAGGAATTGCCGCGCTGGATCCCAACACGATTTCGCCTCTGGGATTTCTCAGCCCGGCCAGTGCGGTTCTGCTCGGTTGGGTGTTCCTGTCCCAGCCTCTCGGCCCCTGGCAACTCGTCGGTATTGGCCTGGTTCTGGTCAGCATCTGGCTGGCCACCCGAGACCCGGGCACACCTTCCGTGCCGTTGCTAAAGCCTACTCGTTCCGCGCCGTCGTGATATTGGCCGTATTGAACATGCCGATCAGCTGTTCCCCTTTGGCGAAGGTGATGACGGCACCTTCGTCCTCTTTCGGAGTATAGATCGCCTTGATAAAGAAGGCCTTGCCGGCGCCGAGGGAGAAGTTGCCGGCAACCACACCGGTCACCCAGCCATTGTCATGGACGATATACCGGCTGTCTTCTGAGAACCCCTCCACCGGATCGCGGAGGACTTTTAGGCCTTTCTTCACATCACTGATGCGAAGCTCGAACTTATCTCCTTCCTGTAGCCGGTCGAGAACAAAGGTGACAATGGCATAATCGGCACTTGGTGCGTATTCGCTGCTGCTGCCAGGGTTTATCGAGTTTGACAGGATAGCTTTGCGAAAGGCGATGTAATCACGGGCCGTTTTCTCATTGAGAGTCTTAAGGGCCTCCGCCGGGATTATATAGGTCTCTAGACCAGGAGAAATCGAGCGAATATAGCCCCAATCATGGCCCCTCAGGATCACCTGGTCTTCCGCCAGTTCGTAATCTGCGACGAAGGACAGGGCAAAGCGCCGACCGCTGGGATCGACCATGATCACCCGGGCGCCGAGCCGATATATCTCTGGCTCACCTTGCGGGTGAAAGAAATCATTGATCATGACATTCTGCACACCGAAATTCTCATAATTAGCGGCGGCGTCTGTGGCGATGCCGCCACTGCCGATGACGTTAAGGTCGGCTTCAATCGGACCCGGAGCCGAGCCCTTTACCCGAAGAACCGTGGCAGCTATCGCCGATTTCAGATGCCACGGAAGGTCGGTGGATTTGATTGGGCTGCCTTTGACCACCACATTTTCTTCGGCGGAACCGGTGAAGGGCAGTTGCTTTAACAGTCCGCCAACACTTTCGGAAACGGAACTGCCTTCCTGGCAAGCGGTCAGGGTGAAGGCCAGGGCCAGAATTAGGACAGGAACGCGGATGTGTTTTTGCATGTTTATTTCCTCTCCATTAGTTCACTGAGGAGGGCGCCATAATCACCTTCCCGCCCTTCTATAATGTTAAAGCGGCTTTGGTCTTCATCGGAGAATTGGTTATTGAGGGCGTTTTGAACAGCGTGCCGGACATCTGGGCTTGCAAATTCGAGATATTTCTTTGCCAACTCCGGGTCTCTCAAGGCGCGCTCCACTGCTGCATTAATGGCTCTCTGCTTTTTCGTAACAAACGGTGGCGGCTTAGTATCGCTGACTCTGCGAAAAACCGTGCTGATCTCCGGCACGGCAACAGAGTAGACATCATCTTTGGGTGCCGTCTGCTGTGAATTAGTAGAGTCATTTTCAGCAAAATATGGATTTGTAAACAGAAAGTAATAGACGAAGTAGCGGACATATTCTGACAGGGCTGACAGGAAAAAATCGACGGTTTGGCCTCCAGTTGCCAGGAGGCTAATCAATGTTCTTCGGTCTTGCTTACCGAAGAGGCCGCTGGGCAGAAACAGGTTTGTTGCAGAGAAGACTTGGATCAGTGCAATGGAGACAAAAAAGGCAGGTCGGGCCATTGCTTGCTCCAATGTCACATTGGCATCAAAACCACCTTTGCCCTCGCCACTGCCGCTGCCGCTTCCGGATTTCACCGCCAAAGCCATGTTGTTTGGCATTGACAGCATTGCAATCATCATCAGAACAGTGACAAATTTCCTCATCTTCCGCCCCCTATTGTTTAGGGAATTAATAGTAGACACCCCTAATATTAGAGTCAAACTTGCGATGCTCAGCTGTTTATCTATTGTTTTTTTTAGAATACGTATTTTTATTTGATGTGATTTAGGAAACACTCAGTTTAAAGTTGAAAACTACACTGCGGCTCCGCTCCTTAGCCCTTCCATAGAACCTGTTCCTGTCCTTGACGCCCGCTTGCGCCTGTGAAAGGCTCAAGGACAGTCATTTAATCGGTAACGGAGCAGGATATATGTGCGAGGATGATACAAACTCAAAAGACGCGACGGGGCTGTCCCGCCGCCATTTCCTGACGGCCGGATCACTGGCGGCTATGGCCCCCTGGGGCATACGGGCTGCAGCAGCCTCCGATACCCCTGCCCAAGCCAACGCCATTTCCCCGGAAGCGGCGTTGAAACAGTTGATGGACGGCAATGGGCGCTATGCGGCGAACACCCCCGAACATCGTGATTTCTCTGCCAACCGGGCAGCCCTCGCAAAAGCGCAATATCCGATTGCCGCCATTCTCAGCTGCGCCGATTCCCGGGTCGCGCCGGAACTGGCCTTTGACCAGGATCCGGGCGAATTGTTTGTCATGCGGGTCGCGGGGAATGTCATGAGCCGGGATCTGCTTGCGTCCCTGGAATATGGTGTGAAGTTTCTGAATATCCCGTTGGTCATGGTCCTTGGCCATACCAATTGCGGGGCGGTCAGTGCCGCCATCGGTGTTGTGGACAATAATGCCGATCTCCCCGGTCACCTGCCATCCCTCATCGGTCGGATCAAACCCGCCGTGCTCAAAGCGCGGGAGCAGAAAACCGGAAACCTGCTCAATCGCTCCATCGTCCAGAATGTTCGGGCGCAAGTGGCGGAGATCAAGCAGGAACGGCCCATCGTAAACGGGTATTACAACGACGGAAAGATCGATGTGGTCGGCGGTGTTTATGATCTCAAAACCGGGAAGATCAACCTCGTCTGACAGGTTATAGCCATATCGTCCGGTCTTTGCTTGAGCTGCATTTGTGGACAGTCTAGACTCTGGTCATTCTAGAATGACAAGGGTGATCTCAAGGTGACAAATTCGGACGATCGGCGTGCTGCGATCCTGGACAAGCTGGCGGATCATATGGTGGCGGAGGGCCTGGCCGGATCCAGTCTTCGGCCGCTGGCAAAGGCGGCCGGTACCAGCGACAGGATGCTGCTTTATTATTTCAAGGACAAGGCCGAGATCATAACCGCCACCCTTGAAACCGTTGCCGCTCGTCTGGTCACTGAACTGACGGCGCAGATGGCGGCGGAACCGATGCCGTTTGAAGCCTTGCGCGATAAGCTGGTGGGCATCGTCATGGCTGAGGAGATGGTTCCCTTCATGACGTTATGGATGGAAATTGCGGCAAGGGCGGCCCGCCGGGATCCAATCTATCGGGCGGTGGGAGAGCAGATCGCGCGTGGATTTCTGGCCTGGGGAGCCGCGCAGCTGGACTGCCCCAGCGATGAAATCCGTAAGAGAGAAGCAGCCCGACTGCTGGTCACCATTGAGGGCATGGTTTTTCTAAAATCAGTCGGGCTTGAGGATGTCTGCGAGGATGCCTCTTAAGCCCGGTTCATGACGAAAGCCAAAACCATGCCGACACCAGCACCCCACAGAATAACCGCTCCGGCCCCGGCCACCAATTCGGGCAGGGTGCCGTAAAGCGCTGGAAACCAGGCCAGAGCAATGCCATCACACAATGTCGCCGCGGCTGTCGCAAGGGAGTAGGCGATGCCGATCTGGTTGCGCTCAAGCCGTGCGATCTTTTGGGTCATCACCACAAAAGGATAGGTGCCGGGGATAATGGCGGCATAGAGAAAGAGACGCCAGCCCCCTTCATAGATCCCGAGGGGACCAAGATAGCGCAGCAAATTCGCCGCCAAAAACCATAAAACCACACCAATGATGACCATCAGAACCGTTTGCTGCGTTGTGATGGGAAGCCGGGCGTTGGCGACCACTTCCTTGTTTGATACATCTGCCATTTTCATTCTCCGTAGCGAGTGCTACATTTTTCTATACAGGAATGTAGCGATCGCTACAATAAAAAAATGAAAGAGGCGAGTGACGGATGGACGGGTAAGAAGCACGATGCTGAACGGGTTTGAAAAACCAAAACGGAAAGCGGATAGGGATTGGTGGCAGGTTTCTCTTAAGGTGCTTTCAGAACCCAAGCATTAGGAGAGTGAAATGTCGTTTGTTATTCAAGCTTTAGATCCCGCGCCGTTTGAGCCGCTTTTTTCCATGACTGATGAGGAGTTACGTGCGCATCAAGCCCGCCGCATGACTGTTGCAGAAAACCCCGGAACGCCGTGCCGGGTCAGTCTTGAGGATGCCGAGGTTGGTGAGGAGGTTATTCTTGTCAATTATCAGCATCAGCCTTCAGACAGTCCATATCGATCAAATCATGCGGTGTTTATCCGCAAGGATGTGGAGAAGCAGGTGTTGTTACCTGGTGAAGTTCCGAACCAGTTTCACCATCGGCTGATGTCTGTTCGGGCCTTCAGCAAAAACCATATGATGGTCGATGCCGACGCGGTTGAAGGCAAGCATCTTGAACCCGTTCTGGAGAAATTCATGACCAATCCGAAGGTCAATTATATCCATCTGCATTATGCGCTGCCCGGCTGCTTCGCCGCCCGGGTTGACCGGAGCAGTTGACCGATTGCACAATTGTAGCTGCTTTCCCTTGCTCCCGGATCAATCGCGGCCTAACGTCCCGGTCAAGACATATCCAGGAGGAACGAAATGGCACTTTCCGTTATTGGTGCGGGCTTTGGACGCACGGGCACTGACTCGCTCAAATCCGCTTTGGAAAGACTGGGGTTCGGTCCGTGCTTTCATATGCATGAAGTCATGGCCGACCCCGAGAAGATCAAGCTCTGGCGGGGGCTGGCCAGGGGTGACACCCCCGATTGGGACAAAGCTTTTGCCGGCTTTAATGCGACCGTTGACTGGCCAGCGGCTTTTTACTGGCGGGAACTCGCGGATTACTATCCTGAGGCCAAGATCCTCCTCAGCACCCGCGATGCTGAGGGTTGGTATAAAAGTATGGACAAGACCATTCTTGATGTGGTGCGTAACAGCAAGGATCGGGAGTCCCTTGGGGTTAAGCTGATCGGGGAACAGGTTTTCGGCGGCAGGCTCGAGGATCGCGACCATATCATCCAGACCTTCAATGATAATGTCGCGGCGGTGCAGGCGGCCTTTTCGGAAGACCGTTTGCTGACTTATCATATCGGCGATGGCTGGGAGCCGCTTTGCCGGTTTTTAGGCTGTGATATCCCGGATGAGCCCTATCCCCACAAAAACCGCCCCGAAGAGTTTCACAGCACCATTGAGACGCATAAGGTCAAGTAAGGATCTCTATTAAAGAAGCTTGCGGGCTTTCCAGAAATCCAGTTTTTGACCGTCTCCAAGATCGCGGGAGAGTTCTTCCGTGACTTCATATCCGCAAGCTTCATAAAACCTGCGGGAGGGCAGGGAGATACTGAGGGTGATTTGATCTTGCCCTTCCGCCCGGGCGCTTGCTTCCAGATCTGCCATGAGCTGCTTGCCGAACCCGCCCTGCTGACAGTCCGGATGAACAAAGACGGCAAAAATCTCATTGCCAACACGGCTGCCAGTGGCGACAAGCTGCCCGGATTGCTCAATCAGCAGAACCTGCCCTGACTGGCTGCGCTCCCGGATTTTCTCGCGGGAATGAAACTCCTTGAAAAATGCTACTGCTCGCGCCGGATAAACTGGCGAATAGCTGATCTCAATGGTTTCCGAGATAAGCCTGTAGAGGGCATCAAGATCGTTGTCGCGATAGGCGCGCAGCTGTGTTTCGGGCGGCATTTCCATGATTGGAGGCTAGCATCATATAGAGAATTTCCCAATGAGGAGGATGTGGCGGAATGCACAAAATGCGAGCTTGCATTGTCTGCCCCCTTGATCTTGAAGGCCAGATGGTCCAAATCTAGGGGAGTTTGTTTCAAAAAACTCTGCCGGGCGTTCGGGGCCAGCCAGGTGGATCAAGAAATAATCGCTTTTGACGGCAGCAATGCCACTTCAAAGAAATAAAGGAATGGAGCTTCCTACATGTCAGAACAAAATACCTACGAACCCCCGAAAGTCTGGAAATGGGACTCGGAGAGCGGCGGCCATTTTGCCAGCATCAATCGGCCGATCGCCGGACACACCCATGAGAAAGAGCTTCCCGTCGGCGATCACCCGATGCAGCTTTATTCTCTTGGCACGCCGAACGGGGTCAAAGTTACCATCATGCTGGAAGAGCTTTTGGCCCTCGGCCATACAGAAGCTGAATATAACGCCTGGCTGATCAATATCGGCGAGGGCGATCAATTCAGCAGCGGCTTTGTTGAGATCAACCCCAACTCCAAAATTCCCGCCCTCAATGACACCAGTACCAACCCGCCGACCCGGGTGTTTGAATCAGGCGCCATCCTTCTGTATCTCGCAGAAAAATTCGGCGCCTTCCTGCCAAGTGATCCGGCTATGCGCCCGGAAATGCTTTCCTGGCTGTTCTGGCAAATGGGCAGCGCGCCATATCTCGGTGGTGGCTTTGGCCATTTCTATGCCTATGCCCCGGAGAAATACGAATATCCCATCAATCGCTTCGCCATGGAAGTCAAACGCCAGCTAGATGTCCTCGATCGGCATCTCGCCGATAGCAAATATATGTGCGGGGATGAATATACCATCGCCGATATCGCCATCTGGCCCTGGTATGGAAGTCTTGCCCTCGGCAAAGCCTATGAAGCCGGTGAGTTCCTGGATGTCCAAAGCTACAAGAACATGCAGCGTTGGACCGCAATGATCGGTGAGCGCGCGGCCGTGAAGCGGGGCCGCATGGTCAACCGGGCCATGGGACCGTTGCATGAGCAACTGCGCGAGCGTCACGATGCCAGTGATTTCGAGCATAAAACCCAGGATAAAATCGAGGCCGAGAAGCCTTCTGAAAGCTAAATAGATCGAGTTACGGGAGAGGTGAACAAGCCTCTCCCGAATTGAATACCAAGGAATATTAATATCTGCTGCATGCCAAGTGCTGGGGTCAGATAGAAATAATTTACTTCTTCTCCTCTCCTAATTCACGATAGAATTGCGATGTAGATGTCCTGTCCGGCTGTCTATGCCGGTCTTTTTATGGGAGGGAAAAAGATGTCTGGTGAACTTTTCTGGCTGGCTTTGAGCGCTGCCTTATGTATCGTCCTTTGGATCCCCTATGGGGCCGTTCATGCCAGTATCGTCGGCTTTCGGACTGGAACAACGGATGTTCCCAAATCTTCAGAACTGCCCGAATGGGGAAAGCGCAGCCGTCGGGTCCATATGAATATGGTGGAATCCCTGGCACCCTTTGCCATTCTGGTGCTGATCCTCAATGTGTCGGGGAAGGCTGACCCGTCGACAGTGACGGCGGCGGCTACCTTCTTCTTGGCCCGGGTTGCTCATGCTATTTTTTATACAATTGGTGTGCCGTATTTGCGGACCGTCGCCTATTCCGTCGGCTGGCTCGTCTGCATCTACCTTCTCTGGCAGATACTGGCGTAATCAATTTAGTTTGCGGGTTGTTGCCAGCTCCACTTCTGGCGCGACCCAAGAACCGTTTTGTCGGCGACTTTCTGAATATCGGCGGCAAGGGTAGGGTCCAGACTGTCCGGTAGATTGGTCCCAAGGCAGGGCTTCCCATACAGGCTCGAGAAAAACACACAGGCTGCGAGATAGCTACCAGCCTGATTGGGATGAACGTTGTCCGTATATAAATCGACAGACGGATGCTTTATGCGAAAGGTTTCCCAGGCATCCCCAACCGGAGCGACGGCGGCCTTGTTGTCCTTGGCCATTTGCACATAGCTTCGGTTGATACGGCGTTGCATCCCTTCATATGTTTTAAGAGCCGAGACATATTTGACATTCTGCGGGTCGCCGTTTTTGCGGGCCATGGTCATATAAAAGACGATCTTCACGTTTGGATTGGCCTCCCTCGCCAGGGCAACAAGGCGCTTGGCGAAAGGAAAAACATCGCGGGCAACCTGCTGGTCGCTAAAGGCTGGGAACTGACTTTGTTCCTGCAAAACGACCACGTCCCATGGCTCCGACTGGAGCAAATCAAGGGCATCACTATTCTTGGAATGATCAAGGAGACGGCTGCCGCCTGGAGTATGGGATTGATGGCTAAGAGACAGGTTCTGACTGTCGGCGATATCCTCGATCATCTCCGGCAGGTCATTGGCATAGGTCAGGCTGTTGCCAATAAAGAGAACACGTAGATCGTCTTCCTGGTTCTGTATCGTCAGTCCGACAATGGCGCCAACAGCGATGATGGTAATTAGGGCTGACAGACCAAAGAAAAGATTACGCGACATCGTCCTTTTCCTTACCTAATTCACGGAGTCCCACCACTGGGTATTGGTATGTGGCGTGCCGCTGGTGATGGTTTCGCCGACTTTCGGGGTCACAATATCGACGTTATGTTTCTCTGCGGCGTCCAGGGTACGGAGGATCGGCTCATCCCATTCATGCAAGGCCAGATTGAAGGTCGCCCAATGGACGGGTAGCAGCTGTTTGCCGCCGACGTCCAGATGGACCTGCACCGCGTCTTCCGGATCCATATGGACATCAAGCCAGGCCTGCCCCGGACCGTAGGAGCCGATCTTGACGAGGGTCAGATCGAAAGGCCCGAGCCTGTCGCCGATCTCAGAAAACAATTTCGAATAACCGGAATCTCCGCTGTAAAACACTCTGTTGTCCGGGCCAATCAATGCCCAGGAGGACCACAGGGTTGCTTTATAATCAAACAGGCCGCGGCCGGAGTAATGGCGGGTCGGCGTGGCAATAATGGTCAGGTCCCCAATCTTTGCTTCCTGCCACCAATCCAGATCATGGATCTGATCCGGGGCAACATCCCAGGCCTCCAGATGAGCACCGGAACCGAGGGGAACATAAAATTGGGTGCCTTGCGCAGCCAGATGACGGATTGTGGGTTCATCGAGATGATCATAATGATCATGGGAGACAATCACTGCGTCAATCCCGGTCAATTCCTCCAGTGGGATAGGAGAGGGATGGAAGCGTTTCGGACCGACAAAATGAAAGGGAGATGCCCGTTCCGAGAGGACGGGGTCCGTCAGAAGCCGATAACCGTCAATTTCCAGCAGAACTGTGGCATGTCCGAGCCAAGTGGCTTTCAAGCCTTTGGAAGGCGGCTTCGATAACTGATCGGAAGGAAAGGGAATAACCGGGATTTGGCCTTCGGGTTCGCGTCTTTGACCTCCGAAGAATTGATCCTGCAGGTAATCCCATCCGAGATCATTGGCCGCC
The DNA here is from genome assembly GCA_024743055.1 of Pseudomonadota bacterium. Taxonomy (GTDB): domain Bacteria; phylum Pseudomonadota; class Alphaproteobacteria; order Sneathiellales; family Sneathiellaceae; genus Sneathiella. The sequence goes on along the minus strand of JANSXH010000004.1, from coordinate 123,706 downwards.
TGGAGTTCAACATTGACGAATGTCCCCTCCTGATACTGCGCTGAAGTCTGAACCCTTGCCAGCCGCTCCCCCTTAATATCAGCGCTTAAAGACCATCCGAACCAGAGGACTGCGGCGACCAGAAGAACAATGACCCCAAGGATTCCCAATCCAATTTTCTTCCAAAGCTTCATGCGACCCTCTCCCGCTACTGTACCCCCAAAAGGAGGCTATCGGTTGCGGAAGAGGAAGGCAAGTTATGGGCGGGTATTCGTCACTCCTGCAGACAGGTCTGCAATAGATCCCGGCTGCGGGTCTCCGCAAGCAAAGCGGCGTCCGCGTCGTAATGAGTGCCGTTGTGGCGGGCAAAGGCGTGATCCATCCCCGGATAACTGTAGAGGGTCACCGCCGCATGATCCTTTAATCCGTCGTGGATCTGACGCTGGATCGCTGGCGGCACGAACTTGTCCTCCTCGGCAATATGTAACAGGGTAGGGGCAGTGATCTGCGCAGCCTCATCCAGACGGGTTTCGATGCCGACACTATAATAGCCGATATTGCAATCCGTATCGGACCGGGTCGCCATTAGATAGGCGAGCAGACCACCTAGGCAGAACCCCATGCTACCGACCTTGCCACTACAAGCATCTAATCCCCGTAAATAGGTGAGGGACTGTTTCAGATCCTCGACCGCCATGTCCGTATCGAGCGCCTGATACAACTCCGCTGCTTGCTGCCATTCTGCATCTGTCTGGTCGGTTAATTGCACACCCGGCTTGAGGCGCCAGAACAGATCGGGGCAGAGAGCGACATAGCCTTGCCCGGCCATGGCATCACAGTGATCCCGCATATCCTGATTCACCCCAAAGATTTCCTGGATCATCAGGATCCCGGGGCCGCTGCCAGTCTCTGGCAGTGCCAGATAAGCCGAAAAACTGCCATCCGGACCCTTTATTGTTACATCAGGCATCATATCTTCCTTTTTGTTATTGAATATATACGAACGATCGTCCATAATGTTAACCAGAGTTATTTATGGAATGCAAGCAGGAATGAAGGGATGGGTTGTGACTTTTGAAGCCGACTTGGATCAGATAACCGACGGACGCTTGTTACGAGGCGCGCGCAGCCGACAGCAGACCTTGGATGCCGCCGTGCAACTGGCTTCGGTTGAAGGGCTTGAGGGACTGTCCATTAACCGCCTTGCACACCGTGCTGGAATGTCAAAAAGCTCTGTTCATGCGCTTTTCGGCTCAAAGGAGGCGTTGCAGCTCGCGGTGATTCACCGGACCCGGGAGATCCTTATCCGTCTGGTTGTCCGACCGGCCCGCTCGGCCAAGGCGGGAACTCAACGGCTTGCGGCGCTTGGGGAAGCCTGGATGGCCTATCTGGAAAAGAGGACGTTTGACGGGGGTTGTTTGATCTCATCCGCTTCGTTTGAGATGGACGGCCGACCTGGTGCCGTGCGGGACGAGGTGGCGGTGGTGTTTAAGGAATGGCTCGGGTTGCTAGCAACCAACGTAAGTCGAGCGATTGAAGCCGGTGAGCTGTCGCCTGATACGGATCCGGATCAACTGGCATTTGAGCTCAACGCCATCGGCATGTCCGCCAACTGGCACCATCAGCTTTTAGGCAAGGAAGAAGGTTTTAAGCGGGGCCGGGCTGCCTGGAGCCGGTTGCTCGAAATCCATAGCAGCTAGCTAAGTCTTCTCCGTTGTGTCCAATACGTTGTCCCTCAGGCTCGCCACCGTTTTGACCAGCGCATCGAGTTTTTTCAGATCAAAGCCTGTCGCTTCAACAATGCATCTGGTGATATCCGGGGATGATTTTTTCAGGTCCCGCCCGCTTTTTGTGAGAGTGACAAAAACCTGCCGTTCATCCGTCGTGCCTCTCTTGCGCGCTACATGACCCAGCTTTTCCAGGCGCTTCAATAGCGGGGTGAGAGTGCTTGATTCGAGCTTCAACTTCTCCCCCATCTCACCGACTGAGAGCCCGTCCTGCTCCCAAAGAACCGTCAGGGCAATATATTGAGGATAGGTCAGGCCAAGCTCTTTAAGCATCGGGTGATAGGCCCGGTTGAAGGCATGGCCAGCGGAATAAATGGTAAAGCAGATCAGGTCACCGGCGCTGGTGGGTAAATCGTTTTTTGATACCTTTTTTTTAGCGGGCATCCAATGGGTCCTCTGTTTAGCGGTTTGGATATTTAATCGCGCACGATACATTATCCTTGACAGGATCGCAAAGACTGATATTTATATCGTACGCGATTTAATGCTTTACAATATAAAAATGGAGATGAAGATGTCCTGGCTACCAAGTCTGAAAACGGCTACCCCTGAAGAAGGTTATGAATTGGCGATTAAGCTGTCCCGCATGGCGGTCAAGAAAACTCAACCGGATGATGCGGCAAGGGAGCGGATGCGTCCCGACTATGCCAATAATGCGGACAGCCTGACCCAAGTGTCTCTTGTAGTCGCTACCAATTTCCAGACCGTGGCCAAGGCCAATGATTACTGGAAGAGCTAACTGCTAACTTGGGATCGGGAGGGCGGATCTATTTCTCTGCTTTCATCTCAGCAACTTCCGCCCGCAAAGCCCGGACTTCTTTTAATATCATTTCGGTTTCATTCTTCATGGCGTCACGTTCCGCATGAGCTTCGCTGGCATGTTCCGATTGCATAGCATCGACGATGACACCAATGAACAGGTTGAGGACGGTGAAGGCCGTGGCGATGATGAAGGGGACGAACAGGGCCCAGGCGTAGGGGAATTCCTCCATCACCGGACGGACAATTCCCATCGACCAGCTTTCCAGAGTCATAATCTGGAACAGGGTGTAAGCGGACGCACCGATACTACCGAACCATTCAGGGAAAGTAGCAGCAAACAGATTGGTAGAGATAACCGCGAAGACATAAAAGATCAGGCAGAGCAGCAATAGGATCGAGCCCATACCTGGTAACGCCGCCAGTAATCCGCTGACCACCCGCCGCATTGCCTCAACAGTTGAGAGCAGCCGCAAGACCCGGAGGATCCGGAATGCCCGAAGCACGGAAAATGCTCCGGCTGTCGGTACAAGGGCGATAGAGACAATGATAAAATCGAAAATGCGCCAAGGGTCTCGCCAGAAGCCACGGAAATCGGCGATCATGCGCGCCGCCAATTCAATGACAAATACCGCGAGAATAATACGATCAAGACCTAAGAGCAGACTGCCAGCCCGGGACATGACCCAGTCACTGGTTTCCAATCCGAGGGTAACCGCATTAAAAGCGATCAGGCCCATGATAAACCGATCAACAATCGGCTTCTGCAGCACAAGCCGCAATTTCGTTTGAAAGTTACGCAACGTCTCACCGCCAATTGGAAATGGAAAACATTCCATTAGCATATGGGGCAAGAGCTGTCTGCCGTCAACAGAGGGGGAAAACCTCTAAAACAAATTTTTCTTCCATCTACCAGGCATAGCCCAAGGTGATCAGATATTTGTAATCATTCTTCTTCGTATTTGCGCCAGGTTCATTGTCCCGATCAAAATTGAACTGTAATGTCCCCTGAAAATTACCAAAAATGGGTGCTCTGAGGCCAGTTTGGGAAATGAAGACGTAGTCGGATGAGGATTCAAGGCTCTGGCTCAGGCGGTGATTGTGAAAGGCCTTGAGATTCCAGTCTTTCACCAGAAGCTGATCATAGCGGAGTGACCAGACGCCGGCAGCAAAATTTTGATCTGGGCTGCCATACAGATCCTCCCAAACATAACCTGGGCCCAACTGAACAGATAGATTGGTGTCTTCCGTTTCGATAACCTGATATCCAGCGCCGATGGAGGCGGTGGTTCTAAGCCTCAGATCGGAGAATTTGTCATGCTCGAAAGAGAGGCCGTTATACATGAACCATTTTTCACTGAAGAAATGGTCATAAGTGCCATAGAGATTTATGGACTGCTGGGTGTCGACATCATCCGTCGTTTCGAAATCCGCATTGAAAGAGACAATAACACGATCATCCGGCCAGCGTAGAACCGTTTCTCCGTCCACATGATAAGTATCATCCTTGGTATTGCCCCGTTGTCGGGTCAGGCCAAGATTCAAATGCCCGGTATATTTGAGCCCGGTTTCATCTGGCGGGTTGATCGCTGCAATTTCTGAGAGGGGCATATCGATACTTTTACCGGGCACAAGGTTCTGAATGGCAGTGTTCCAGTCTGCGGAAAGAGCCAGGGTGCCGGTCTGTATTTTCTGTCCATTTTTTGTTTGTATCTGGACATCTTCTTCTGTGGAAAGCCGATAAATCTCGTTCCGGCTGATCTCAATTTTACCGGCTATATCGGTGTCGAACAGCAAGGTGTCTTCGGTCATGCGTATGACAAGCCCGGAAATTCTGTCTCCGTTCTTCAAAAAGACGGTGTCTGCTGCAACTAGCCCAGGATGAGAGAGAAGATAAAGGAAGACCAGAAGAGACCTTGCGATCATTTTCTTCTTGATCCTTCCGCAGAAGTATTGATGTTTCATATTGCCATTCCTGATTTCCCAAAGATAGACTCTTTCTACCGCAGAAATGTGAATAGCTAAATCCATGCTGTTTGGCAGGTATATATTGTTGGTACAATGTTTCAGGCCTAATCCAGCGTGAATCATTCTAGATTAGCCCCGGTAACATTTTTCCTGATTTTGAAAGAGGGGTGAATGTAATTGATGGGGAGTATGGCTAATCTCAGGTGGATCGAACATTTTATTTATAAGCACGGAAAACATATTTCGAAGCCTGACAGCCGAATATGCACTCAAAACCGCCTTAGGTCAGAATTTAGAGATAGCGGTTGGTTCCGCTGGCATGAGAGCGCCGAGCCAGGATACTGCCCCATATGTGATCCGGTTTTTTGAGGAAAAAGGTGTGGATCTTTCAAACCACAAACCCCGAATACTTACACATACAATGCTAGCCGACGCTGATCTTGCTGTTGCTATGGGACTGGAGCACCGGGATTTTGTGGCTCGAATTTTCGGCTATCAACTCCCTCTATTTAGCGAGATCGCTTATCAGGGTATTGACCCAATGCCGGATGTCGAAGACGTGGTACCGAAAGGGCAGGTCAATTCCAGCGTTGCCTCAGCTTATGCCAAATCAGTCATGACCTATATCTTCAATGGTATGCCAGGCTTTGTGAGCAGGATGGAGGCTCTGTTTCGGTCAAAATCGACTTTTAACCGCGATCCTCTCTAGCCTTAAGGGCTTTCATTCAACAGAATCTTTCGAGCCAATGCCTTGAGGGTCTTTGCATATTCGGCTTGTGACCAGCCGCAATCCCGAGTGAGTTGCTCCCAGTTGCGGATAGAGAGCAAGGTCCAAAGAATATCAGTGGCCTTGTCCTCGTTAAGATTTGTGTTGAGCTGTCCATCTTTTTTCAGGGCCAACACAGCGGCCTCGCAGCCTTCGCGCATATCCTGCATGCGTTTATTCCAGGCGGTCGCCGCTGCCTCATCCGTATCTTTCATGACGAGCAGTGCCTTGCCGACGGGATAAACTTCCGGAATGTAATTGGCCCAAGCTTCGACAAAAGCATCCAGTCGCTCCAAGCCGGATGTCGCCGTTCGACTGGGAACAAGCCTGTCATCACTCCCTTTGACTTCATCCAGATATAGGGTCGTTGCAATCAGCAGATCAACACGGGTAGCAAAATGCAGGTACAGGGCCTGCCGTGAGACGCCCGCCTCCTTGGCGATGTCCGACATACGGACGTCTTTTCCTTCGCTGGCCACCAGCAATTTCAGGCAGGCCTGAAGGATTCGTACTTTTGTTTCAGATATGGGGCTTGACATACTGTAAAGTAGCACCTACTTGACATGATGTCAATTGACACCGTGTCAAGTAAAAGGAGAAAATGATGAAACTCGCTGTATTTGGATCAACAGGAAAAGTCGGGCAACAGATCGTCACACAAGCCCTTAGCCTGGGACATGAAGTCACTGCTCATGCGCGCCGCGCCGATAAAATAGAGGCCAAAGGGCCAAATTTACGAATTGTGGAAGGAGATGTTCTTGATTCGACCTCTGTTAGAGAGGCGGTCGCAGGTCAGGACGTGGTTCTTTGCGCCCTTGGTATGCCGCTTCGCAATAAGGAGGGACTGCGGGCCAGAGGAACCCGTCATATCATTGAGGCCATGAAAAGGGCGAATGTGAAAAAGCTGGTTTGTTTGTCGGGCTTAGGCGCCGGGGAGAGCCTGGAGATGCTGCCCCTTCATTATCGTTACCTGATCCTGCCGCTCATATTGCGTCATGTGTTCAACGATCATGAAAATCAGGAAGCCCTGGTCAAACAGAGTGATCTGGATTGGGTCCTTGCGCGTCCTGGAAACTTCACAAAGGGCACTCATACAGGGGCCTATAAGCATGGCTTTACGGAGATTGATAAATCCATCAGTATCAAGATATCTCCAGCCGATGTGGCGGATTTTATGCTGGGGCAAGTGGCATCAGATGCGTATCTGCATCAGGCTCCCGCTTTGTCCTACTAGGATGAAAATAAAAAAGCGGCGAAACCATATTGGTCCCGCCGCTTTCTTTTTTTGGAGTCTTTGGGCTTATTCAGCCTGCAGATTAACGGCGGAAGACTTGCCCCGCGCCTGATCAACCTCGATTTCGTAGCCAATTTTCTGACCATCAGCGAGGCCGTCTAGGCCAGCGCGTTCTACGGCGCTGATATGAACAAAGACATCTGCTCCGCCTGCATCAGGGGCAATAAATCCAAAACCTTTGGTGCTGTTAAACCATTTAACGGTACCTTTTTCCATAATAACTATCCTTTTCTAAAGTGATAAATGTTTGATAACCAAGTTGACGGGTGTCGCGGCTGTTACCGGGGCCGGGTATCTGGGCGCTTGGCCCTTTTTTTCATAATTCTATCCAAACCGGCGGTCGGAAGTTCCGGTCCGCGGCTGCGCTGCTGTTTGCCATTTGCGGTATTCCCGGTGGCGTTGTCAGCCTGTCTGCGGACCCGCCTTTTGCGTTTGGCATTGGGTTTGCGTTGTGGCTGAGAGGTAGCTTTTTGAACCGGTGCCTCTGTATGGCCTTCGGTGCGCTGATCATCTGTTTTGATCTGGGTTTTGGTCAGCTTCTCGATGGCTTTTAAAAGCCCATCTTCAGCTGGCGCACAAAGAGACATGGCTATGCCGCTTTTGCCGGCGCGCGCTGTGCGTCCAATCCTGTGGACATAGACTTCCGCGACTTCCGGTAGGTCGTAATTGATGACATGACTGATATCGTCCACATCTATTCCCCGAGCGGCAATGTCCGTTGCGATCAGTAATCTGGTATCACCTTTTCGAAAAGCGTTGAGGGCTCGTTCGCGCTGTGCCTGACTTTTGTTGCCATGGATGGCTTCTGCTTCGTACCCGGCGTTCACCAGGAATTTTTTCACTTTATCAGCGCCGCGCTTAGTACGTGTAAAGACGATTGCCCGGTCGATTTTGGTGCCCGAAACATATCGGATCAGGGCGTCCCGTTTTGCGGCGCTATCAATGGCGAGAACCGTTTGGTCAATTCTTTCAATTGGCCGGGATACCGGCGTTACAGAGATTTCTACCGGGTTTGTCAGCAAATCAGTCGCCAGCTTGTGTATTTGCTTTGGCATGGTTGCGGACAAGAGAATGGTCTGCCGGCTACGTGGCAACTTGGATATAATCCGCCGGATCGACGGGGCGAAACCCAGATCCAGCATCTGATCTGCTTCATCGAGAACGATTGCAGAAATATCATTGAGTTTCAGAACGCCTGTGCGGACATGATCCTCCAGCCGGCCTGGCGTCGCAACCACAATGTCTGCGCCATTCTTTAAGGCCCGTATTTGCGGGCCCGGTTTGACACCACCGACGATTTCGACGGTCGTGACTTTGGTGAACTGGCCATAGGCTTTGATATTCGCTGCAATTTGCGAGGCGAGTTCACGGGTTGGGGTCAGAATCAAAGCACGACATGTTCCGCCTTGCGGACGTGCGGCTAATTCCGAGAACCGATGGAGAAGGGGTAGGACAAACGCAGCGGTTTTTCCAGTTCCCGTCTGGGCGATCCCAAGGACATCTTCGTCAGCCAGTAGGGCCGGTATGACTTCCTGTTGTATGGGAGTAGGAGTTGTATAACCCTCCGCAGCAATTGCGCGAAGAAGTGGCTCAGCCAGGCCAAGCGTAGTAAAATTTTTCAAAAGGGGTCTTTCGTCTATCATAACCCAATTCGGGACAATCCATGTCCGGGTCATGACGTAAGTTCTATGGCAGGTTAGCGTAGATCAGCTGCAATAATTTTATGTACAAATTGTACGATTTATCAGCAACGATCATTCAGAATAACTGCTACCGAAATATGCTGCAAAAACAAGATTGTCAGTTACGCGCAGCACACTCAAACGTCCGTAGACCACAGATATATTTGAATTGCAAGGGATTTTTCAAGAGCGCGGAGGATCTTTTTCTTTCTGTGATATTCTTCAGAAGCTATTGTTTTGGCGTTGCTTGCTTGTCCAGGCCGGATTTAATCGCTTCCATAGTCAGAATTTTGTTTCCGGTACTAGCTTCCACATTTTGAACGACAGCGTTCAGGTTTTCGGCCAGAGTTTTGGCAGTATTGAAAGACATATGGAGCGTCCCAGTAATTTTTCCGTCAACTAGCAGAGTGCAATTCACATCTGACAGGGAACCGCCAACGTTGAAGCCGTTGATATAGAAGCCCGGAACATTAACAACTTTTTGCTGCGGATTTTGTGATCCGTTTGTTTTCTCGGCCATCCCATATCCCTCCAGTCTGGATTGCAAGTTGGATGAACAGATACATACCTCTGAACATATAGGGAGTTATAGAGGGCGGAGGAGGGCTGCCAAGCCTGTACATTGTAATCAGCTGTCGGGGCAGCTGAGATAAAAGTCTGCCGATTTACTTAATGCAGATTATATTCAGTATCCGCAATTCGAAATTCATTTGGATAAATCAGTTTATTTGACGCGACCCTGACCGAGTGAAGGCGTCCGTCCAGCTTTGCTTCCCAAAAATCGAGGAATTTCTTTAAAGTAGGATAACTCGGTGCTTTATCATATTCCTGCCAGATATAACTCTGTAGTAACTCAGGATAATCCGGTAAGTGGTAAAGGATTTCAGCGGTCGTCAGCACAAATCCGTTTAATTTTTTCTCCATTTCCAACATGTTGCACTCCTATGGTTGTTACGCGACACAGGGCGGCGAGCAAAAGCCCATGAAACAATATTAGATTAAATTCATTAACATTCAATTGCTTACGGCAATTAAGGGTTCGCAACATACTGTGATCGGGGTATAAGAAGTGAAATCCAACACCGATAAAAATGGGAAATTCCAATGAGTGATACGTTCAGGGCCCTGGTTATTGAAGACCAGGACGGTAAGCAGAAAGCGACCTTCAAAGATTTGACGGTGGGTGACCTTCCGGATAATGATGTTCTGGTGGAGGTTTCTTACTCGACCCTGAATTACAAGGACGGTCTGGCCGTTTCCGGAAAGGGCATTGCCCGTCGCCTGCCCATGGTTGGCGGCATTGATCTGGCTGGCACTGTGCTCGAAAGCGCCTCCGATGAATTCAAGGCTGGCGACAAGGTGCTGGTTAACGGATTTGGATTGTCCGAACTTTATTGGGGTGGCTATAGCCAGAAACAACGGCTCAAATCCGACTGGCTGATCAAACTCCCGGATGCTTTCACCATGCGGGAAGCGATGGCTATAGGTACGGCGGGTTATACCTCCATGCTCTGTGTTATGGCGCTGGAGAGAGCCGGCGTTACGCCGGACAAGGGAGAGGTCCTGGTCACTGGTGCTGCCGGAGGGGTTGGCTCTGTTGCCATTTCCCTTCTCGCCAAGCTGGGATATACGGTCATTGCTTCGAGTGGCCGGCAGGAAACCCATGATTATCTGAAAAAGCTGGGCGCGTCCGAGGTCATCAGTCGCGAAGAAACCATGGGCAAAGGCCGTCCTTTTGACAAGGAACGCTGGGCTGGAGCCGTTGACTGTGTCGGCAGCTCAATCCTTGCCTCTGTTATTGCCCAGATTAACTATGGTGGCGCTGTCGCAGCATGTGGTTTGGCAGGTGGTAATGACCTGCCGACCTCCGTTCTTCCCTTTATCCTTCGGAATGTTTCTTTGCTTGGCGTTGACAGTGTTATGGCACCGAAGGCCTTGCGTGAAGAGGCGTGGTCCCGCCTCGCTACAGACCTAGATAAATCAATCTTTGACGATATGACCACTTTAGAGCCCATGAGCAATCTACCAGCTCTCGCGGAACAAATTCTCGCTGGTCAGGTCAAAGGTCGCGTTGTTATTGACGTCAATGCCTAAAGGAATGGTCGCTTTTCAGTGGCGACCTCTGGCGACAAAATACGGATTGTCATGTCCGTCCTTGCCATAGCGCAAGGGCTGTCCGTCCAGTGTTTCCACCCTGCCGCCGGCAGCTTCCAGAATGGCCTGGCCGGCGCCGATATCCCATTCCATGGTGCGCCCGAAGCGGGGATAGAGATCCGCCTCACCTTCTGCGAGCAGGCAGAGCTTCAAAGAGGATCCGGCTGAGATCAGCTCAGCCACTTCGAACTTGCCGATATAATCATCAGTCTCCGGGGTCCGGTGGGACCGGCTGGCAACCACCGTCAGGCCGTCCTTCGGAGCTTCCCGCGCCACAATCGCTTCCGCCGAGGCGCCGTCCTGCTGCCGCCAGACTCTTCCGGGACCTTCTGCAAAATACAGGGTCCCCTTGGCGGGGACGAAGATGACACCCATGGTCGGGCGCTCATCTTCGATAAGGGCAATATTGACAGTAAATTCGCCGCGCTTATGGACAAATTCCTTGGTCCCGTCCAGCGGGTCGACGAGCCAGAATATACCCCCCGACAAATCGGGGGACATACCAGCGGCAGCGCTTTCTTCAGCGAGAACCGGGATTTCCGGCGTAAGCCGCTTGAGCCCCTCAAGAATGATCGCTTCGGCTGCAGTGTCCGCCTCTGTCACCGGAGAGGAATCAGATTTGGTTTTAATATCGAAATCCTGCTCATAGATGCTCATGATCTTATCACCGGCTTGACGTGCGAGATCGCATATTGCGGTGAGAAGGGCGGATCGATCCAGCGCCATGACAGAATTCCTTGAACGAGTAAGATGCTTCGGCCGTACCATACCGAGAATTTTCAATCTGTCACCCATACCGATTGTAAAACTTTCAAAAATGCAAATATAGAGGAAGAGTAGCGGCCTACTTGATTGATTTTGAAAAACTGAGGGAGGGGCGCTCTACGAGTATCCAGGATAATACCGCGAACAGCAGGGCAATGGGCAGGGAAATCAGAATATTCTGATAGGGATTGTCGATGCCCTGAGATGCGACAACCTGCTGGATGGGAAAAGCGTAGATATAAATACCATATGAATAGTCGCCAAGGCGGTTATAGAGCCTGATTTTTCCTCCCGGTAAATAGGCTAACAGAAAGACTATATAGGTCAGGCACAACACGAATGCCTCTCGAAACAGAATGGTGTCATAGGTGAGTGCGGCCAACAGGGCCAGACCAACACCGATCAAGGGATGCAGAATGATTCTTGTTCGCCAGACAAAGAAGGAAACGCCAGTCATGAATGGCAGTGCCAGTTTGGCTAGGGACGTGAGCCGGTGGTGAGGTTCAAAGTATAGAACCACCGCATAGGCGACGACAAAGGCCGTCAGTGCAATGATCATAAGCCGCGGACTTCTAAGGAAACCAGCTAATCCCATAACGCTTACTGAGATATAACATAGAAGCTCGTAATTAAGCGTCCAGAGCGGGACATTGATTGCCCTTCCGACCGGATTTTCATTGAATACCCCCGGGAGATATTGCTGAAGGGAGAAGAGAGTGAAATTTCTTGCGATGTATGCGGGAATGGCGGGCCAGAATTCCTCTGCATCGGCCACCGTAAAGATAGGCCCGAGAACCAGGGCTGTGACCAAAAGAACGACAAGAAGAGCTGGGAATATTCGGAAAATGCGTGCTGACCAAAAGCGTTTGAAGCTGCGGGTGCGATCAAAACTTTGGGCGACGAGATAACCGGAAATCGCAAAAAACACATAGACGGAGATGGTTCCGAGATCAATGCCTTTGAGGGTATCGGAAAATGGCTGTTCCTTGGCAAGGCCCGACGAGACCGCCCATGCATGGGATATCAGGACACCGATAGCAGCGATCATCCTGATCAGATTTAAATTATTGTCACGACCGTTCGAAAACTCGTTCAGAAATCTGGCGCTCAAATACAATTTCCTCTAGGTACTCCGTTAAGTCTCCTTTACTCTACAATGACAGGGAAATATTACGCTGTTACAATGACATAACTTAATGCGTACAATTATACTATTATATTACAAATCGAGAATTGATGAAAGAATTTACCGTTTCGCCAGATCCGGAGGCCGAAAATCTTACTGAAAAGCTCTCTGGAACCGATCAGACAGGCGGCTCTGTGAGTCTGTCTGTTGTCGTCGAGCGGCCTTTGACTCTCTTTCTGAATTCTCAGGAAATCGTCACCATGATGACGATTTCCGACTACCCTGAATATCTCGCCCTTGGGTATTTATTGAACCAGAATATGCTGAGTAGAGAGGATCAGGTAACGGCTGTTGATTATGATGATGACCTTGATGTTGTCGTCATCCGAACCGAGCATGAAACAGATTTTGAAGATAAACTGAAGAAGAAAACTCAGACCTCCGGCTGTGCACAAGGCACAGTTTTTGGCGATGTCATGGAGCAATTTGAGGATATTGTCCTGGATGAGAATGCGATCTTGAAGACGTCCTGGATCTATGCGTTGTCACGCAAGATCAACATGCGGCCGTCTCTCTATCTTGAAGCCGGGGCTATCCATGGCTGCGTCTTGTGTGAAGGGGATACGCCGCTGGTTTATATGGAGGATGTGGGGCGACATAATGCTATCGACAAGATTGCCGGCTATATGTGGCGTCAGGGTATATCTCCGCAAAACAAGATCTTTTATACGACAGGCCGCCTTACTTCCGAGATGGTGATAAAGACTGTGCAGATGCAAATTCCCATAGTTATATCTAGGTCTGGATTTACCGCCTGGGGTGTCGATCTTGCCCGCCAGGCAGAACTGACTTTGATTGGTCGGGCTAAGGGAAAGCGCTTTGTTTGCCTCTCCGGCAACGACCGCCTGCAATACGACATCGATCCTGAGACAGTTCCTGACGAAGGTAGAAGGCATCAGAGAAAGGCAGCTACATGAGCGGATCAGCAGAGATGCCGCCGTGCCTTTTACTGGCTGGCGGGCAGTCGCGACGCATGGGAGGCGGCGCTAAATTCCTGCAGGTTCTCAACGGAAAATCTTTGCTCGAACGGATCATCGAGACGATTAAACCACAATCAAAAGAACTCATATTAAACATGAATATAGAGAAGCATCACGTTGATAATATTGGTTTTCCCATTATTTCAGACACGGTGACAGGATTTGCAGGACCGCTTGCAGGTATATTAACCGGTTTAGAGTATTTTAATCAGAAAAATGAGCAGCATACTCATATGCTGAGTCTGCCCACAGATGCGCCCTTTATCCCCGATGATCTTGTGGTGCGGTTGCTGTCCGCGCTGGGCCCAAATCGGAATGAAATTGTAATGGCAGAGTCAAATGGGCGGGTCCACCCGGTTGTTGCCCTCTGGCCATTGGCACTAGCGGAGGATTTACGTCACGCTTTGGTAGAGGAGGATCTACGCAAAATCCTTGTCTTTGCTGATCGCTATCAGCGAGTCAATGTTGTTTGGGAAAAGGAGGAGGGCGATCCGTTTTTCAATATCAACAGTCCCGAAGACCTAGTGGAAGCCGAGACGCGATGTCGCCGTTCGGAGGCCGGGTATTAGCGAACCCCGGTTTCAAATTCTTCCGAAGAATATCCTAGCTCAGCCAATCCTTCTTCCAAAAAATCTCCTAGCTGGTTGATGCCGACTAGATACTCAGCAATGTGATCGGGGCTCAAATCTCTCGCTTCTTCTAACGCGTCTTCCCATTCTTCTGCGCTGAAACTGCCGCGCCCTACCCAGACCAGGGCTACCAGATTTACCTTTTCTTCCTCATTCAGCTTTTCTATGACTTTTTTGAGCTCATCCTGCTTGCCGTCTTCAGGGACCTTGAATTCCATGTCCTCATCAATATCCGGGAGAGTGTCGAGGTCTGTTTCCTCGAACGGATTGGTAGCGTTCAAGGCCAAGGAATTGATAATCAGGTCGCATACTTTTTCGATTGAAATCTGAAGCATGACCGTTTCCTAGGAAAGGAATATGTTGTCAGAATAATATCATGTAAATCTAATATAAATTTGATGCAATGTCGAAAAGAGAATTAGCGCGTTAGGTAATAAATAATTGACCGAACCCGCGAGATACGATAATTCTCTATTATGAGAAAAAATTCCATATAAGGGAAACTGATGGAAGGCACGGTCACCTCAAGACTTGCAAAGCGTCTTAAAAGATTACGTCAGGAACGGCAATGGTCGCTCGACCAACTTTCAGAGCGAAGCAGTGTCAGCCGAGCAACTTTGTCTCGCCTTGAAAATGGTGAGGTCAGTCCAACGACAGAAGCACTTGCAAAGCTTTGTTCAGCTTATGGGCTTACTCTGTCACGGTTGCTCCTGATGGTGGAGGAAGAATTTCCACCCCTTGTTCGCAAGCAGGATCAGTCCATCTGGGAAGATAGCAAGGCTGGTTTTACTCGCCGCGTTGTTTCGCCGCCCGCGGGACCTCTGGCGGCCGAAGTAGTTGCTTGTGAGTTGAAAGCCGGCGTTCGGATAGCGTATGAGTCGCCGCCGGTCGCGGGCCTTGAACATCATCTGTATCTCACGGAAGGGCGTTTAAGTATTGCCGTAGACGGCCAAACACATGAACTCTCAACAGGAGATTGCCTGAGATACCAGCTTTATGGTGCAAGTGAGTTTCGTACGCCTGCTGATAGCCCGGCGAAATATCTGCTTGTCATGGTGTAAGAGGAGGGAGTGGTAGTTTTGATCAGTGAATTGGATTCTGAAAGTCTCGAGGATCATCTTGAGGGTTTGAGCGAACTGCTGCATGACTGTGTTCATGCTGGAGCCAGCGTCGGATTTATCTTGCCTTTTACCCAAGGAGACAGTCAGGGTTTTTGGAAAGATAAGGTTGCCCCAGCTTTATCCTCTGACCGAAGGACCCTATGGGTAGCCGTTGTCGATGATAAGATTGTTGGCACTGTTCAACTGGATTTTGACCTGTTTCCAAATCAGGCTCATAGAGCCGAAGTTGCAAAACTTTTGGTGCATCCCGATTGCCGCAGACAAGGAATTGCCAAGCAGCTAATGTCCGCTTTGGAGGCAAAAGCGAAAGCACTCGGAAAATCTCTGCTGACTTTAGATACACGTACTGGAGACGTTGCTGAACCTTTGTATCATTCACTCTCTTATAAGACAGCAGGGAGTATTCCGGACTATTGCCGGGCGCCGGATTCTCAGCAGCTTGATGCAACGACTTACATGTATAAAATGATCTGACCGTTATGGTCAGATGCACCTGTCGAGATTAACGGAATTCACCGGAAGAATGTTTTGCAGCCGTAGTTGTAAATGTGCTTCTTCTGTATTTGAGAGACCTTCTACGGTCAGCTCGATAGTCAGCTCGCCATTATCTTGTTTAGCGGATAAATGAAGCGGGGTTAGGTTACGCAAAGCAAAATTTTCTAGAATGCGCGGAAGCACTGATGGCTCTATATCGGCGCGAATGACGAATTGGGCAACATGAACCATGCTTGATAAGTCGTCCTCTATAGGACTTAAGCGAAGGGCAGTCTGGGGTGACATGAGATCGATCCACGAATAACAAAAAAGTTGGAAATTGTTTGGATAGGCTGCAACGCAGCCGGTTATCCCGACTCTAGCTAAAGAGAGCCGGGCTCATAATTCGGGTAATGCCGAGTATCCAGGATTCGTGTTTCATGGCGATAGTCTATCAGGTTCAACGGCGGTTTTAAAGAACCTAAGTTTCTCCCATTAGTTTTTTGTGCCGGCGTCGGACGACTTCGCTCAGAAACTGGCTGACCGCTTTGATCCGGGCAAGGTCGTGGATGTCTTCAGGTGTATTCAGCCAGAAGGTCCTCTCAATCTGGATTTCATCGGGTAGCAGACAGACGAGCTCCGGATATTCCTCGGCGACAAAACAGTGCAGGATGCTAACGCCTGCTCCAGCGAGTGTTGCCTGAAACTGAAAGACGATACTGGAGCTTTTAAGGCCCACCTGCGGGTTGCCGATAATGTCACTCAGGTAAAGAAGCTGAGGATCGGGAACGAGTTCATCAATATAAGAGATAAAATTGTGGTTCCGAAGGTCGTCAACGGAGGTGATCGGATCATGACGCTTCAGATAGTCTTTCGTCGCATAGAGCCGTAAGCGATAATCCGTCAGCTTCTTCGAGATCAGCCGCCCCGATTGCGGTCGAGCCAGGGTGATGGACAGATCAGCCTCTCTCTTCGATAGGCTGACAAAGCGGTCATTGGCAACGAATTCCAGTTCGATTTCCGGGTGAAGCTCCTGGAACTCCGTGAGCTCCTTGGCCAGAAATTGGCTGCCGAACCCCTCTGGCACCCCGAGCCGCACGGTGCCGGTCAACGTCTTGTTCTCCCCGCCAACAGTATCCTGAATTGCAGCGGAGGCACTCTCCATGGCTTCCGCTTGGGGGAGAAGGCGCTCTCCGGCTTGGGTCAGGACATAGCCGCGGGCCGTACTTTCAAAAAGTTTTGAATCAAGCTTCTCTTCTAAGGACAGAACCCGGCGGCTGACAGTGGTGTGATCCACCTTGAGGGCCCGGGCCACTTCAGTGAGTCGGCCCTTGCGACTTAGCTCCAGAAAGAAGCGGACATCGTTCCAGTCAAAAATCTTAATCTCCTGATGTGTAAAAATACACATAGATTGTGCAATCTTATCTAATTACTTTGCATTTTTACCCATGTAAAGTGCAGGATCAGAATTGCGGAAAAACCAACCCTTGGGAGCGGAATAAATGCCAGAACAATTGAAACATTATATCGGTGGTCAATATGTCGCCGGAACTTCCGGACGCTTTAGTCCTGTCTATAATCCAAGCACAGGGGAGCAGACCGGTGATCTTCCACTGGCCACAGAGGCAGAAGTTGGCAACGCCATTGCAGATAGCCTGGAAGCCTTCCCTGCCTGGGCTGATACGTCGCCCATTACCCGCGCCCGGGTTATGTTCAAATTCAAGCAGCTGATCGAAGAAAATATCGAGGAGCTTGCTGCCCTATTGTCGAGCGAACATGGTAAAGTTCATTCTGATGCCAAAGGCTCAATTATTCGGGGTCTTGAAGTTGTCGAGTTTGCTTGCGGGATCCCGCATCTTCTAAAAGGTGAGTTCTCAGACAATGTCTCTTCCGGCATTGACATGTATTCCATGCGCAAGCCTCTCGGTGTCGTCGCCGGTATCACGCCGTTCAACTTCCCGGCCATGGTGCCGATGTGGATGTTTGCGGTCGCCATTGCCTGCGGTAATACCTTTGTATTGAAGCCTTCGGAAAAAGATCCGTCTCTGCCTATGAGACTGGCGGAACTTATGATTGAGGCAGGGGCGCCGAAAGGTGTTCTCAATGTGATCAACGGAGACAAGGTCGCAGTGGATACCATTCTTGATGATCCGCGGGTAAAGGCCGTAAGCTTTGTTGGTTCCACGCCGATTGCCCAATATGTCTATTCTCGCGCGGCTGCTGCCGGTAAGCGGGTCCAGGCCATGGGCGGCGCCAAGAACCACATGCTGGTTATGCCGGATGCAGATATGGATAAAGCCGTTGATGCTTTGGTTGGCGCTGGTTACGGATCCGCCGGTGAGCGCTGCATGGCGATTTCAGTGGCGGTTGCGGTTGGCGATGCCGGTGAGGAGCTTGTCGAAAAATTGGCCCCGCGTGTCCGCAGCCTGAAAGTCGGGCCGAGCGCCGCCGATGGGGATATGGGTCCGCTAGTGACCGCCGATCATCTGGCCAAGGTTAAAGGCTATGTGGATCTTGGAGTGGAAGAAGGGGCTGACCTCGTCGTCGATGGCCGTGATCTCAGCTTGCAAGGCTATGAAAACGGATACTACATGGGCGGCTGCCTGTTTGATAAGGTCGGCACAGACATGCGGATCTATAAGGAAGAGATCTTCGGTCCTGTTCTCTCCGTCGTCCGGGCTGACACTTTCAATGATGCTATTGATATGGTCGATGCCCATGAGTTTGGGAATGGTACCTCTATCTTTACCCGCAACGGCGATGTCGCGCGGGCCTTTTCTAACAATGTGGAAATTGGCATGGTTGGCGTAAATGTACCGATCCCTGTTCCCCTTGCTTTCCATAGCTTTGGAGGCTGGAAAAATTCAGCATTTGGCGATCACAACCAGCATGGACCAGAAGGAGTACGTTTTTACACCAAGGTAAAGACAGTGACCTCAAGATGGCCGGACAGCATCAAGGCCGGGGCCGAGTTCTCCATTCCGACCTTTAAATAGACGACCACTATAATGCCCCGGCATTTATAGCCGGGTCACAATGATTAGGGAGGATTACATGGCCAGAATTGGTTTTGTCGGTGTTGGAAATATGGGCGGGCCCATGGCCCTCAACCTGCTAAAGGCGGGACATTCCGTCAAAGTATTCGATCTGTCGCAAGAAGCCGTTGCTCTTTGCGTGGCAGAGGGAGCGGAAGCTGCGGCAACGGCTTCGGAAGCGGCGAGCGGCGTTGGCGTTGTCGTCAGCATGTTGCCAAAGGGTGATCATGTCCGCGCTGTCTATATGGGTTCAGATGGAATTCTGGGGGCAGCCGATCCCGGCACGTTGTTTATCGATTGTTCAACAATTGATGTGGCAACCGCGCGCGAGGTGGAAACTGCCGCAACAGCCGCTGGCATGATGATGGTCGACGCCCCGGTCAGCGGCGGTGTTGGCGGTGCGGCTGCCGGGACACTGACCTTTATGGTCGGCGGATCAGCGGCCGCTTTTGCCGCGGCTCAACCCATTCTTGATGCCATGGGCCAGAACATTGTGCATACGGGCGGGGCTGGTAATGGTCAAGCCGCCAAGATCTGCAACAATATGATTCTCGGGATCTCCATGATCGGGGTTTGTGAGGCATTTGTCCTGGCCGAGAAACTCGGGCTGGAACATCAGACAATGTATGATATCGTTTCCACGGCTTCCGGTCAGTGCTGGTCCCTTACCAGCTATTGCCCGGTTCCGGGACCCGTTCCGGCAAGCCCAGCAAATAACGATTACAAGCCCGGGTTTTCCGCTCAGAACATGTTGAAGGATCTGCATCTGAGCCAGGAAGCCGCAGAAGGATTTGGCGCTTCCACGGCTCTCGGCAAGGCAGCTATGGATTTGTATGAATCCTATGTTGGCGGGGAAGGCGAAGCGGCGGATTTCTCAGGTATTGTTAATATGATCCGGAAATCGTGACGAGGGCGGACAGTCAAAAAACTATCATTTCGGGAGTGGCAATTGAGACCCGCTTGATTGCCGCTTCCAATCCCGAAGCTCCAGTTCTTGTATTTATACATGAGGGATTGGGGTGCGTCGAATTGTGGCGGGACTTTCCCGATGCACTGTGTGACGCGGCTGGCTGTGGTGGCCTGATCTACAGTCGACAGGGATATGGAGGGTCTGATCCTTGCGACCTTCCGCGCCCTCTGGATTACATGCAAATGGAAGCGGCAACTATGCTGCCAAAAATTCTTTCCCATTTTGACATTCGAAATTTTATTCTTATCGGCCACTCTGATGGAGCCTCGATCGCCCTTGCATATGCAGGGCTTAATCCCGTCGATGCGCCTCAGGCTGTGATTGCCATGGCACCCCATATCATCTGTGAAGATATTTCGGTTCAGGGCATAGAAGCAGCGAAGCGGGCCTACGAACAGGGCGATCTTCGGGGCAAATTATTTAAATTCCATGGAATGAATACGGACTGTGCCTTTTACGGTTGGAATGACGCATGGCTCAACCCGACCTTTCGGGACTGGACGATCGAAGAATACCTGCCGAAAATAAAAACTCCGATCCTAGCTATTCAAGGGCTTGATGACGAGTATGGAACGCTTGCCCAGATCGATATGATAGAGCAGGCTGTCGTCGGGTCATTTGAGAAACATTTATTGGAAGGCTGCGGTCATTCCCCTTGGCAGCAGAAGAGACAGCAAGTCCTGGATCAAACCGTCAAGTTTATCGGTGAACTATAACGATAATAGCACTTGCAGTTGGCCCGGTATTGGGCGACTAATATTTCCATGACTTCCACTTTCTCCGAGAATATGCGGGGCGGGGCCTTTATGGCCATCGGCATGGCCGCCTTTGCCATCAATGATGCAAATATGAAACTGGCGGCAGAGCATTTGACCCTGTTCCAGGCTCTGTTCTTGCGCGGAATTTTTACGACAATTCTTCTCGCCATGTTGGCCTACTACAAGAAGGCTCTGGTTTTTCATGTGCCGAAAGCCGATCGCAAAACCCTGGTTTTCAGGTTGATAGGAGAAATCGGGGGTACCCTGTGTTTTCTGAATGCGCTCTTTCACATGCCGCTGGCAAATGCCACTGCCATCCTGCAAGCCCTTCCCCTTGCGGTCACCCTGGCCGGGGCACTGTTTCTGAAAGAAGCGGTTGGCTGGCGCAGATATCTCGCCATAGGTATCGGGTTTGCGGGCATGTTGATCATCGTCCGGCCCGGCTCCGACGGATTTAATGAGTATTCACTATGGGCCATCGCAGCGGTTTTCTTCATCGTGGTGAGAGATCTTTTCACTCGGCGTTTATCCCCCGCTATCCCGTCGTTGATGGTCGCATTGCTTACCTCCATAGCGATTATGATTGTTGGCGGGCTTTTCTCGACGGTGACGGAATGGAAACCGGTGTCAGTTGAGGGAATCAGCCTGCTTGCCGCGGCCTCCGTCTTTATTATTTTCGGGTATCTGTTCAGTGTGATGACCATGCGCGTTGGGGATATTAGTTTTTCCTCCCCGTTTCGCTATACGGTTCTGCTCTGGGCCATCATTTTAGGATATTTTGTGTTTGGAGATGTTCCAGATCAATGGACGCTGCTCGGAAGTGGGATTATTGTTATAACCGGAATTTACACATTCTATCGCGAGCGCTCCGTAAGCCAAAAGCAAGACAATACAAAGAATTAAAAAAAGAGGCATATCAAGATGACAGACCTGGTAACCCGACGAGATGAAGGCGGTATCGCCATCATCAGTCTCAACCGGCCGGAGGCTCTGAATGCCCTCAGCCCGTCACTTTTTATTGAGCTCAATGCCCATATCAAGAATCTCGCTACGGAAACAGAAACGGTGGGATGCGTTATTTTACGTGGGGAAGGCCGCTCGTTTTCCGCCGGAAATGACCTGAAGGCCATGCAAGCGGGTGACGAGGCGCCGCATCCTCTCTATCAGGCCGAAACCGTCGAAATGATCGAAGATCTGCCGCAGCCCGTCATCGCCGAAGTCGCTGGGCATTGCTATACGGGTGGGTTGGAACTGGCGCTGGCCTGTGACCTGATGTTGTGCGGGCAAGGGGCCAAGTTTGCAGATACCCATGGTAAATGGGCGCTTACGCCACTCTGGGGTATGAGTCAGAGATTACCCAGACGGGTCGGGGTGCTCTGTGCCAAGGAAATGATGTTCACCGGTCGGGTTGTCGATGGCGCGGAAGCCTTTGAAATCGGTCTCGTGAACAAATGTGTTCCGGATGCCGACCTCTCAAATGCCGCTCTTGCTCTGGCCCGAAACATTGTTGAAAATTCCTGGCATACCCTCAGGGCGGACAAGATGCTGATAACTAAGGGACAGGAATTCGGCTTGAAAGAAGGACTTCAGTTCGAGCGGGACAATAGCCCTGGCCGCGCCAAAGGTGAAGAAGAGCGGCTTTCTGGTTTCAAAAAAGGATAGAGTTCGGCATATTTTATAGCGTCTTGTCACCCGACAGAACATCGACCATCAGATTGCCAAAACGCTCCTGATCATTAGGTTGCTGAAGTTTTGCGAGAGCTTCATCCGCTACAGATTCAGGAACTTTACTACCCCGACGATCTTTGATCAGGTCGGCCATGAAAGCCAGTGTGTGCTCTGGATGAGGCTGTAGGGAAAAGCAGGTGGGAGAATATTTCAGGCCACCAATCTTGCAAAAATCCGATGACATGATGATCTCAGTATCTTTCGGCGCTTCCAGCACTTGGTCTTGATGAAAGGAGAGAAGATGCACTGTCTCCTGGCTTTTCGTCATCACATATTCCCGGACCCCAATGCCCCATCCACCGGCATATTTCCCGGCTCGGCCACCAAGGGCCTGGGCCATGATCTGATGACCGAAACAAATGCCGATCGTCGGCCGACCGCTCGCGACTAACTGGCGGCAGAACTCCTCTAATGGTTTGATCCAGGGATGGTCTTCATAGACGCCGTGTTTTGATCCGGTAATGACCCAACCGTCACAATCGTTTGGACTTTCTGGGAATACTCCATTAACGACATCGTAAGTCGTGTATTCAAACTGGCCTGGCTCCAACAAGTTCATGAACATCTTCGGATACTCGCCGTAAGTTTCGCCTAGATAACCGCCGATATGGCCTGTTTGCAATATGCCTATATGTTGTGAATTGGTCATGATAAATGTCTGAACTGGTAGGTGAGGCTAGGTAGCTCCCTCACTTACCAGTTTCTTTTCAACCTGAACAGCACAGAACTTAACCTCAGCGATTTTTCCGAACGGATCGAGGGCATCATTGGTCAGAAGATTGGCAGCGGATTCTGCGTAGCAGAAGGGAATGAAGATCATGCCATTCTGCACGGCACCGTCCGCCCGAACCTTGATATCGATCTTGCCGCGACGCGACTGAACTGTTACCAGGTCTCCAGGCTCGACATCCATCCGCTCCATCATGCCAGGCGGCATATGAACAATTGGTTCAGGTTCCACTGCGTCCAGCACTTCTGATCGACGGGTCATGGATCCGGTATGCCAATGCTCCAGCAGACGACCGGTTGTCAGCACGAAGGGGAACTCGTTGTCTGGAATTTCATCCGGTGAAACGAGGCTGGCGGGGACAAATTTGCCAAGCCCGTTTGGCGTTGGAAAGTCCCCGGTGAAGATCAGGGGCTGACCCGGATCATCCGGTGTTTCGCAAGGGTAGATAACCGCATCGTTTGCCTCCAGCCGGTCCCAGCTGATGCCCCGGATACTGTCCATCACCTGGGTCATTTCAGCAAATACCTGTTTCGGATGCTCATAGTGCCAATCGAGACCCAGCCGCCTTGCCATCTCCTGGATGATCCAGAGATCCTGACGGGCATCACCGGGCATGGGCACGGCAGCGCGGCCCATCTGAACCTGACGGTTGGTATTGGTGACAGTGCCATCTTTTTCCGGCCAAGCGGAGGCCGGGAGGACAACATCTGCATAGGCGGCAGTCTCCGTCAGGAACAGGTCCTGGACGACCAGATGATCCAACATGGAGAGCGCTTCGCGGGCATGGTTGACATTGGGGTCCGACATGGCGGGGTTTTCGCCCATGATATACATGCCATTGATCTCGCCCTTATGCACCGCTTCAGTAATCTCGACCACTGTCAGGCCCTTTTTAGGGTCTAATTCTGCACCCCAGAATTTTTCGAAGCGGCCCCTGATTACAGGATCCTCCACTGACTGATAGTCGGGCAGGAACATCGGGATCAGCGCCACATCGGAGGCGCCTTGGACATTATTCTGACCGCGCAGGGGATGCAGACCGGTGCCAGGCCGGCCCACCTGTCCGGTCATCAGGGACAGGCTGATCAGGCAGCGGGAATTATCCGTACCATGAACATGTTGACTGATGCCCATTCCCCAGAAGATAATCGAAGCCTTCGATTTGGCGAAGGCATGGGCGACTTCCCGAATGACATTTGGATCGATCCCGGTAACCTTTTCCATGGCTTCCGGGCTGAACGCGTCCAGATGGACCTTCAGCTCTTCAAAATTCTCCGTATGGTTTTTGATGTAATCCTTATCTGTCAGCCCGTCTTTGACAATGACATGCATCATGGAATTGAGCAGCGCCACATCGGTGCCCGGCTTTTCCTGCAGCATATAGGTAGCATGGCGTGATAGGGACTGACCCCGCGGGTCGATGATGATCAGCTTCGCTCCCTCCTTCACCGCATTCTTGAAGAAGGTGGCAGCGACCGGGTGGTTGATGGTCGGATTGGATCCGATGACCATGATCACCTCGGCGTTCTTGGCTTCGTTGAACGGCGCAGACACTGCACCAGAACCAACGGTTTCCAACAAGGCCGCCACGGACGAGGCATGACAGAGCCGCGTGCAATGATCGACATTGTTGGTGCCAAAGCCGGTACGTACCAACTTTTGAAACAAATAGGCTTCCTCGTTGGAACCTTTCGCGGAGCCAAATCCGGCAAGAGCGCCGCCGCCTTTTCCATCACGAACGTTTTTAAGACCTGAGGCCGCAACCTCAAGGGCTTCTTCCCAGCTCGCTTCCCGGAAATGGGTGAGCGGGTTGGCTGGATCGAGGGTGGCGACATCGGATTTAGAGACGCCTTCCTTTCGGATCAGCGGCACCGTCAGGCGTTCCGGGTTATGGATATAGTCAAAACCGAAGCGCCCTTTGATGCAGAGTCGTTCCTCATTGGCCGGGCCATCGCGTCCCTCTGCGTAGAGGATCTTGTCATCGCGGATCTTGAACGTTAACTGACAGCCCACACCGCAGAACGGGCACACACTGTTTACTTCGCGGTCTACCTTCGAGTTGCCCACAACTGTTTTTTCAAGCAACGCGCCCGTCGGGCAGGCCTGAACGCACTCCCCGCAGCCGACGCAGGAGCTTTCACCCATAGGGTCATCGAAATCAAAGACGATCTTCGAATCAACGCCCCGACCGGCCATACCGATCACATCATTAACCTGAACATCCCGACAGGCGCGGACACAGAGGTTGCAGTTGATACAGGCGTCGAGGTTGACGGCCATAGCCGGATGGGAGAGATCATCTGTTGGCATCTTCCGGCTCTCAAAGCGGCTATCGGCAATATCCTGCTGATCCGCCATCTGCCAGAAATGACTATCCTTTGCGTAGGTTGTTTCCCGCTCCGGCTGATCAGCAATCAGCAGCTCCATAACCATCTTGCGGGCTTTGGCTGGTCGTTCACCTGCCGTATTGACAACCATGCCGTCCGTCGGCTTGCGAATACAGCTGGCGGCGAGGACCCGTTCGCCTTCAATTTCCACCATACAGGCGCGGCAATTGCCATCGGCAGCAAAACCTACTCGATCGGTATGACAGAGATGAGGGATCTTTGTCCCCTCTCGCTTGGCCACCTCCCAGATGGACTCGCCGTCTTTAGCGGTAACTGTTTTGCCGTCGAGTTCAAAGCTAATCGTCTCACTCATTTGACGTCCTCCGGGAAATGTTTGAGGATCGAAAGCAATCCGTTTGGCGCCGCCTGGCCTAATCCGCAGATGGAGGCGTCTCGCATGCAGTCACTGAGCTCAATGAGGAGATCTTCATCCCAGCTGTCTGCTTCCATTAGTTTGAGGGCTTTCTCGGTGCCGGCACGGCAAGGCGTACATTGGCCGCAGCTTTCATCTTCAAAGAAATGCATCAGATTGCGCCCGACCATTTTCATGTCATCCTGATCAGAAAGCACAATGACGGCCGCCGAGCCGATAAAACAGTCATATTTTTCCAATGTCCCGAAGTCCATCGGAATATCGGCCATGCTGGCCGGAAGAATTCCGCCAGAAGCCCCACCCGGGAGATAGGCGCGGAACTGGTGGCCGTCTTTCATGCCGCCACCAAATTCAACGATCAGTTCCTGAGCCGTGATTCCTGCAGGGGTGATATAGACCCCAGGCTTGTTGACATGGCCGGACAGAGAGAAAGTACGGAAGCCGGTACCACCGTGACGTCCCCCTTCTTTAAACCAGTCGGCACCCTTGTTAATAATATCTGGTAACCAATAGAGAGTTTCCACGTTGTTAATCAGTGTCGGCTGACCGAACAGACCGACATGAGCCGGGAAGGGCGGCTTGTGCCGGGGCAGGCCGCGTTTGCCCTCAATGCTCTCCAGCATGGCGCTTTCTTCCCCGCAGATGTAGGACCCGGCACCGCGGCGCAGATGGATCGGCCGTCCACCGTCTAGTCCCGCTCCTTCAATATCCATAATGCAGGCTGTCAGTAGTTGAGCTGTTTCGGGATACTCATCCCTCAGGAATATATAGATCGCCTTCGCATCGACAATCTCGGCAGCAATCAGCATCCCTTCCAGAAATTGCAAAGGGTTGCTGTTCATGAAATGGCGGTCCTTGAAGGTACCCGGCTCACTTTCATCGGCATTGACAGCCATCAATCGAGGTCCAGGGACCGAGAGGACGGAGTTCAGTTTCAGCGCATGGGGAAAGCCTGCGCCACCAAGTCCACGATGGCCGCTATCACTCAAGGTCTCAATAATTGCCTCAGCCGTAAGCTCTCCGGTTCGCAAAGAAGCCAGAACCTTAAAGCCGCCGTCCTTCTGGTATGCATTGAGGGAAGGCGCGTGCAATTCCGGCAGGGGATCATCCAACTTGGCCGCTTCCACCATCTCATCGACATTAGTCAGAGTGGCATTTTCTGCATAGCGATCTTTGAGCCGGACAACGGGTGCGCATTCACAGCGGCCCATACAGGCTCCGTGAGTGACCCGGATATTGGCGCCATATTTGGCGGCAAGGTCCTGTTTGAGTTTTTCGGATCCAGCCATTTCACAGCTCAGGCTATCGCAGACTTTGATGGTCAGTGCGGCAGGCACAGCGTCACGCTCGGTAACCACATCAAAATTGTGATAAAAGGTGGCGACTTCATAGACTTCGGCCAGGGCCATGCGCATTTCTTCCGCAAGGGCTGTAAGATGCGAGGCAGACAGATAACCATACGTATCCTGAATGAGATGGAGATGCTCAATCAGCAGATCTTTCTGACGTGACCGATCCCCGAGCAACGCAGATATCTCACGAGTTGCTTTTGGGTCTACCTGGCGGCCCTTCTTTTGATAGCGTGCCTTACGGCCTCCCTTGCCGGGGGCTTTTGGAACTGCAAATGTCATCTTACCTGCCGCCATCTCAGCCTTCCTTAACTTTTTGAGTTACGTTCTTGCAACTCTGCCTCACTCACCGCGACCAACTCAACCACGCTCGTGATAATTAATTGCTTTCCAGCATGCTCAAAATTCACCGTCACTCGATCGGCGACAGAGGATTGGACCTGACCTATACCCCAAGTCGGTTCGAGCGGATTGCGGACAAGCTGTCCTGGTGAAAACAAAGCGAGCATGATTTTTCACTTAACATGATATGCGGGATTGTTGCATATTCCTTTTATCAAAATATCGTAGGGACGACAAAGGTTGTTCCGTTTTTTTCCCCTATACTCGGGTAGTAGCTTAAATTGGAGACATCATGATTGATTTGAAACTGGCAGCCTTAATGAGTTCCAAGTTATGTCACGATGTCATTGGTCCTATTGGAGCTGTGAACAACGGTATTGAGTTGCTTCAGGACGAAGGCAATGAAGATATGCGGGACCAGGCGCTCGAGCTTGTCAGCCAGAGTGCTGGGGAAGCATCTGCACGACTTCAGTTTTACCGTCTGGCATTCGGCCTGGCCGGCAGCATGGGTCAAGAAATATCCATTCGCGACGCCCGTCAGTTAAGCCGCGACTTTATGTCGTATGGGAAAGTAACCCTTGATTGGCCGGATGACGCTGGTGGTGCGGAGAATATGTCTAAGGATGCCGTCAAGATCTTGTGTAACCTTGTTGTCTTAGCCGCTTCCGCGTTGCCTAGAGGGGGCGATCTTAAGGTCGATGGAACTGTCTCAGGTTCAGATTGGAACTTTAGTTTTACCGCCTCTGGTGCAAGGGCGACTTTACGAGAAGAGATAACAAGCGCAATCCTTTCCGGATACGATAACGACAAACTTAGTGCCCTTAATGTCGGTATCTATTATGTAATGGCGCTCTGTGAAAATAGTGGAGCGAAAATCGAAATCGTTTCTATGGAAGAAGAGAAGGTGGTTCTTTCCGCTCATAGTTAACGGTGCTTTTTCCACGACAGAAAAAGGCAATGGCTTGAATTGAATTCATGCCTTGCCATTAGTCCGATTATTGCATTAGCAAAAATTCTAGAAAAATTTTAGGCAGGTCAAAAAAAGCCCGTTTTCAGCCGGTCTTCGTAACCGCTTGTTAACCTATATCCTTCATTCTCATATCAAGTAATGAGTACGTGTACGCCTGAAAAGGCAAAATGAGTAAGAGTGAAGAGTGTAATACCATGGATGACCTGCTAAGTGAGTTTTTGACAGAAACAAACGAAAACATCGGCATTGTCGATGCGTCCCTCGTTGTTTTGGA
Organism: Pseudomonadota bacterium; assembly: GCA_024743055.1. Lineage (GTDB taxonomy): Bacteria > Pseudomonadota > Alphaproteobacteria > Sneathiellales > Sneathiellaceae > Sneathiella. Next base: position 95,246 of record JANSXH010000004.1, on the reverse strand, counting down.
ACAAGATCCGAGTGATGAAAGCCAGATAGACAATATTTTCAGACTGGTTCACACCATCAAGGGAACCTGTGGGTTCCTGGGATTGCCCCGGCTGGAAGCTGTTGCGCATGCAGGGGAAAATGTCCTTGGGAAAATCCGTGACAAGGAACTGACTGTTACGGCCGATGTCGTAACGATCATCCTGGAAGCCATGGACATCATTAAGGATATTCTCGCGGTCATCGAAGAAACTGAGGAGGAGCCGGAGGGAGATGATGCGGACCTTATTGCTCGACTGAATGAAGTTGCTTTCGGAGGGGCTGAGGAAGCGCCTGCTGAGCAGCCTGAGGAAGCCAAAGCAGAATCAGCTGACGGCAATGTCTCCGAGGAAGAGCTGGAAGCGGCATTCCAGGCAGCGGACGGTCCCGATGAGAGTCCCGCTGAAGATCTGAAACCAGGTGAAGTATCTCTGGATGAACTGGAAGCAGCCTTTAACGCCGCACCAGGTCCTGACGATATCATTGCCGAAAAGCCTGCCAAGGCGGAAAAGAAAAAAGCGAAGAAGGAAGAAAAGGCGGCTGCCGATGGCGCCCCGAAAGAATCTATCGCCAATCAGAGCATTCGCGTCAATGTCGAGATGCTTGAAAATCTGATGACAATGGTGAGCGAGCTTGTCCTGACACGTAACCAGCTTTTACAGATGGTGCGCGGCATGGATGACAATGAATTTACCGTACCGCTGCAACGCCTGAGCCATGTAACCACGGAATTACAGGAAGGGTTAATGAAAACCCGCATGCAGCCGATTGGGAATGCCTGGTCCAAACTGCCCCGGATTGTTCGCGATCTGAGCCATGAACTGGAAAAGAAAATTGATCTGGTCATGAACGGCGCAGAAACCGAGCTTGATCGCCAGGTGCTTGAACTGATCAAAGACCCGCTGACCCATATGGTTCGGAATTCGGCCGACCATGGTTTGGAGCAACCTGCAGATCGGGTGGCCAACGGGAAAAAGGAAACCGGACGAATTGTCCTCGATGCCTTCCATGAAGGCGGACATATCATTATTACAATCACGGACGATGGCCGCGGACTGAACAGTGAAAAGATCAAAGACAAGGTGATCGAAAACGGCCTGGCAACAGAAGCTGAGTTGGATGCCATGTCCACCCAGCAGATCCAGAACTTCATTATGAAGCCGGGCTTCTCTACTGCTGAGAAAGTAACCAATGTGTCTGGCCGTGGTGTCGGCATGGATGTGGTTCGCTCTAACATTGAGAAGATCGGCGGAACCATTGCCTTGACGTCAGAAGAAGGGTCCGGATCCACCTTTACGATCAAGATCCCACTGACACTTGCTATTGTTTCTGCCCTTGTTGTTGAATGTTGCTCCGAACGGTTCGCCATTCCGCAAACAAGCGTCGTGGAACTCGTACGGGCTTCTATGGACAAGGAAAGCGTTCATACCATTGAGATGATCAACGACAGTCCGGTATTAAGGTTGCGTGATCATCTGCTGCCGCTTGTTCATTTAAACGATATTCTACGCCTGGAGACAGCTGCTGACGAGGTTGCGGACAAGAGTGAAGTCAAAGGTCCAGAAGAGTTTATAGTTGTCACACAAGTGGGCGATTATACTTTCGGGATTGTTGTTGATCGCGTGTTTGATACAGAAGAGATCGTCGTCAAACCGATTGCACCGATCCTTAAAAATCTGTCTATCTTCTCTGGGAACACCATTCTCGGTGACGGTAGTGTCATTATGATCCTGGATCCAAACGGTATCGCTGCCAAGTCCGGTGAAGCGGTTGCCGGTGCAGAACAGACCGTCAATGAAGAAATCGACCAAAGTGCCCGTCTTGAAGACAAAATTGCACTTCTGGTCTTCCGTGCTGGTGGTGAGGAACCGAAAGCTGTACCGCTCTCGCTCGTCGCCCGCCTCGAAGAAATTGATGTCGAAACTATTGAAACTGCAGATGACAAGATGGTTGTCCAATATCGCGGTCAGTTGATGCCGTTGACAACAATTGACGAGGGAACAGAGCTGGTTTCTGAAGGTCGCCAGCCGGTGCTGGTCTTTAGCGATCAGGAACGGACTATGGGCCTGGTCGTAGATGAGATCGTTGATATTGTCGAAGATCACCTCGATGTGGAAATGGCTTCGAAAACTGACGGCTTTATTGGTAGCGCCGTTATTCGGGAAAAAGCTACAGACCTTATTGATGTCGGTTATTACCTCGAAAAATGCTTCGGAGGATGGTTCGGCGCCGGTGATACTGCGCCTTACGGAGAAGAAGGGTCCCGCCAGAAAGTCTTGCTGGTCGATGATAGCCCGTTCTTCCGCAACATGCTTGTCCCGCTTCTGAGCACAGCCGGTTATGATGTCAGCACAGCGGATAACGGAATGAGTGCTCTGGAATTACGTGAGCATGGCAAATCCTTCGACATCATCATCAGTGATATCGAAATGCCGGAAATGGACGGATTCCAGTTTGCTGAAGAAGTTCTTGGAGATGAAAGATGGCAGGATACACCGATTGTCGCCTTGTCTTCCCATACGACACCACAGGATTTTGATCGGGGCCGCAAGGTCGGCTTTACCGATTATGTTGCGAAGTTCGATCGCGATAGTCTGATGCAAACACTTTCACAGACCCTAAGAGCAGGGGGGAGCGCGAAATGAGCGAAGAAAATCTACAGGAATATGTAACAGTCACGATTGCAGATCAACTCTTCGGAATTCCAGTTCTGGAAGTCCATGACGTTCTTCGCAATCTATCCTTAACGAAAATACCCTTGGCTCCTGCCGAAGTTGCAGGTGCTCTTAACCTCAGAGGGCGGATTGTAACCGCCATTGACGTTCGCAAACGCCTTGGCCTTCCGGCCCTTGATGAGGATATGAAGGGAATGAGTGTCGTTGTTGAGCATCATGGAGAACCTTACAGCCTGATGATCGACAATGTCGGAGAAGTACTAAGTTTGAACGCCGAAGATATGCAACAAAATCCGGTGACATTGGACACGCGCTGGCGTGATGTCTCCGCTGGCATATATCGGCTTGATGAAAAACTACTGGTCGTTTTGCAGATTGAGCGGCTTCTGGATTTCGCAGGAAGTTCAGACATTGCAGCATAAGCACATCGGAGAATAATAATGCCATCATGTTTGATTGTTGACGATTCCAAAGTAGTCCGGATGGTCGCCCGCCGGATACTTGAAGATCTCAAATTTGGAATTCAGGAAGCCGAAGATGGCAAAGGGGCATTGAGCACCTGTCTTGAAAAGATGCCGGACGTCATCTTGCTGGACTGGAACATGCCAGTCATGAACGGCATCGATTTCCTGCGCAGTCTGCGCAAATCCCAGGGCGGAGAGGACCCGGTTGTCATCTTCTGCACGACTGAAAACGATATGGCTCACATCCGTGAGGCAATTTCTGCCGGCGCTAACGAATATATCATGAAGCCCTTCGACCGGGCGATCATCGAAGCCAAATTTTCGCAAGTGGGGGTCCTCTAAGTGGCGCAACTCAGCACATCAGTAATAAGTAAAAATTCTGCCGGAGAACCCTACCGCGTCATGATCGTCGATGACTCTGCTGTCATCCGGGGATTTTTGAGAAAATGGCTCGAAGCAGAACCCGATATTGAGGTCGTTGCAATTGCCAATAATGGGGCAATGGCGCTTCGAGAATTTGACAGATTTCATCCCGAGATCGTCATTCTGGATATTGAAATGCCTGAAATGGACGGGATGACAGCATTGCCGCTATTGATCGGCAAAGACAAAGATGTCCAGGTCATCATGGCATCCACCCTGACCCGGAGAAATGCCACTGTCAGCATGACTGCACTGGCAAAAGGGGCTGCGGATTACATTGCCAAGCCGGAATCCACGCGTACAGCTCTTGACAAAGATGAGTTTCAACGCGGATTGACAGAAAAAGTCCGGGCATTGGGGTCGACAAGGCGAGCCCGAACAGGGGTGCCAGTGCAGGCCAAGGGGCCGTCACGGGTTGACCCGGTCAAAACACAAGATCGGCTGAAAGCTATTCTCCCGGAGAAGAAGCCGTTTGAACTGCGTCGCCAGATGACGAGCATGTTGCCAAAAGTACTGGCAATCGGATCGTCCACAGGGGGACCGCAGGCACTATTCAAGTTGTTTGGAGATCTGAAAGGCAAGTTGAATCTGCCGATATTTGTCACCCAACATATGCCAGCGACCTTTACGGCCATTCTGGCAGAACATCTGAACAAAATTTATGATAAGCCATGCGTTGAAGCAAAAGACGGGGACCCGGTCGTTGATGGTCAGGTTTATGTGGCACCCGGAGACTGGCATATGACAGTCGTCAAAGATGACGGTGTGCCCCGGATCCGTCTCAACCAGAATCCTCCTGAGAATTTCTGTCGCCCCTCGGTCGACCCGATGCTGCGGAGTTTACACTCTGTTTACGATAGCGGTGTATTAACAGTTATTCTGACCGGTATGGGACAGGACGGATTGAATGGCTGTAAGGAACTGGCAGAAACAGGAGCGGTCGTGATTGGTCAAGATGAAGAAACAAGTGTTGTTTGGGGCATGCCTGGCGCTGTCGCCAATGCCGGAATATGTAATTCCGTCTTGCCGCTGCCTAAAATTTCCAATGCGATCGAGCAAGCAGTTAGCGGGAGGCCGTCATGAATAGTCAGGACTTCCAGCTTTTTGGCGACATCGTTCGTGAACGGTCAGGCCTGGTCCTGACAGAGGAAAAAGTTTATTTGCTTGAAAGTCGCTTGGTGCCGCTTGCCCGGCGTCGTGGACTGGACAGCCTTGAAGATCTTGCTGAAGAAGTACGGCGTCATCGGGATGAGCGGTTGTTGTCTGAGATTACAGAGGCAATGACCACCAACGAGACTTTCTTCTTCCGCGATAACAAGCCGTTCGATACGTTCAAGAGCCTGGTGTTGCCACAGCTGTTGGAGAAACGGGCGGCCCAGAAATCTTTGCGGATTTGGAACGCTGCCTGCTCGACAGGGCAGGAACCCTATTCACTTGCCATGCTGCTGAAAGAAGAAGCGGCGAAAATGGCAGGCTGGCGGGTTGAGATCATGGCGACGGACATCTCTAATGAAGTCCTTGAAAAAGCCAAGGCTGGTCTCTATTCCCAGTTTGAAGTTCAACGCGGTCTGCCGATCCAACTGCTGGTCAAATACTTCCAGCAAATGGGTGAGATGTGGCAGATCGACAGCTCTATCCGGGCTATGGTGAAATTCCAGAACAAGAACCTTTTGGAGGATCTTGGTAGCCTCGGACAGTTCGATGTGGTCTTCTGCCGCAACGTGCTGATCTATTTTGACCAGGAGATGAAGTCCAAAGTCCTCGGACAGATCCACAAGATCATCGCGTCTGACGGCGCTCTGTTCCTGGGTGGTGCAGAGACTGTCCTTGGGATCTGCGATGACTTCAAGCCAGTCGAAGGTCAGAAGGGTGTCTACACCTCTGCAGCCGGCGGATTACTTGCCAAGTCTGCATAATTATTTTTAACCGGTTATATTATAGTAAATCGGAAATAACACAAAAAAACACCCGCAGTATTTTCAGTACCGCGGGTGTTTTTGTGAGAGACTTACAGGTTAGCTCGCCTGCGCCTGTAAATGCTCTTCAGGATCACGGAGCACATATCCGCGCCCCCAAACCGTTTCGATATAGTTGTCACCGGCCGTTGCCGCTGCCAGCTTCTTACGGAGCTTGCAGACAAATACGTCGATGATTTTCAGCTCAGGTTCATCCATACCGCCATAGAGATGGTTGAGGAACATTTCCTTTGTCAAGGTTGTTCCCTTGCGCAAGCTCAACAATTCGAGCATGCCATATTCCTTGCCGGTAAGATGCAGCCGCTGGCCACTGACTTCAACAGATTTGGAATCCAGGTTCACTGTCAGCTTTCCGGTTTGGATCGTTGACTGTGCATGTCCCTTGGAGCGTCTGACAATCGCATGAATGCGTGCCACCAGCTCATCTTTGTTGAAGGGTTTCGTCAAGTAATCGTCCGCGCCAAAACCAAGACCCTTCACTTTGTCATCTGGCTCCGACATTCCGGACAGAATCAAAATGGGGGTGGTCACTTTGGCGGTACGTAGCTTCTTCAAGACATCGTATCCAGACATATCGGGCAAGCCCAAATCCAGGATAATAATGTCGTAGTCATAGAGTTTACCCAGATCTACACCTTCTTCACCAAGGTCAGTTGTGTAAACATTTAAGCCCTCTGCGCTTAGCATCAATTCGATGCCTCGTGCCATTGAGCTGTCGTCTTCAATTAATAGTACCCGCATCAGCTAGACCTCCTGTACCCGGATAGTATTAACAACTTAACTTAACAATTGGTTAAAGCCAAAGACAAAAATTAACTATCTTTGTTAACTGTAATTGTCGGCTCTTTACTAATCTTTAAAAGGTCTCCGTCAGAATAGAATCTCAGTTGCATACTATAGTTTAAATGAGTCATACCGGAGCCTTTGCGTGCAAAGCATCATTTCAGAAGTAAACAGATTGCCTTCAGGCCGCTACTATGGCCGGGTCACTGCTATTCAGGGTCTCCTTGTAGAAATTGGCGGAATACAGCGGCGCCTGAGTATTGGTAGCCGGGTAAATATCTGGGCGCGGGACGGCGGTCAGATCAATTGTGAGGTTGTGGGGTTCAGGGATGACCGGACACTGCTGATGCCGTTTGGCACACTTCAGGGGATCGGTATTGGCTGTAAAGCTGAGATCGCAGATGCGGAGCCTGTGGTCTATCCGGATGTTAGTTGGCTTGGCCGTGTGGTTAATGCCATGGGCGAACCAATCGACGGTGGACCACCATTAAAGTTAGGAAAAATTAGTATTCCTTACCGAAACTCTCCTCCGCCTGCTCATGCCCGACAACGGGTTGGTAAGAAAATCGATCTCGGAGTGAGATCTCTAAATTCCTTTGTGACCTGCTGCAAGGGGCAACGGATGGGTATCTTCGCCGGATCCGGTGTCGGTAAATCAGTTCTCTTTTCCATGCTTGCCCGTAATACAGAGTCGGACATCAATGTCATCGGCCTGATCGGAGAGCGGGGACGGGAAGTTCAGGAATTTATTGAGGATGACCTTGGTGAAGAAGGACTGAAGCGAAGCATTGTCGTCGTCGCCACTTCAGATGAATCCGCTTTGATGCGTCGGCAGGCCGCGTATCTCACTTTGACCCTCGCCGAATATTTCCGCGATCTGGATAATAATGTCCTCTGCTTGATGGACAGTGTCACCCGTTTTGCCATGGCTCAGCGGGATATCGGCTTGTCGGGCGGTGAACCACCAGCGAGTAAAGGTTATACACCTACCGTATTCAGCGAGCTTCCGAAATTACTGGAGCGGGCAGGGCCCTCGGCTGGTAAAGGAACAATCACCGGCTTGTTCACCGTACTGGTGGAAGGTGATGATCATAATGAACCCATCGCAGATGCGGTGCGGGGTATTCTCGACGGGCATATCGTAATGGAACGGCAAATCGCGGAACGTGGACGCTACCCGGCGATCAATGTTCTCAAATCTGTTTCGCGGACCATGCCCGGATGCAATACGGAGGAAGAAAACCAGGTTGTCGCCAAAGCCCGGCAATATCTGGCGACCTATGAAGATATGGCGGAAATGATCCGTCTCGGAGCTTATCGCAAGGGAACCGATCCCAATGTGGATGAGGCCATGTATTACTATCCGCTGCTGGAGGATTTCATGACTCAGCAGAAACAGGATCAGACGAGCCTGGAGGAATGCTATGCAAAGCTTGCCGAGATTTTGGCAATGACGCCGGAAATGGAAACGGCATAGATCATGAAGGGACTCGCCAATCTTATCCGTGTGCATAAATGGAAGCTCGACGAGAAGCGGCGAGAGCTCAGCGATATGGAAAGCTTGCGCTATGAATTCTATGCTCAGCTTGATCAGCTCGCACAATCCCAGGAACAGGAGCAGGAAATCGCCGCCGAATTTCCAGAAATAAGTTTCACATATGCAGGCTTTGCCAATGCCAATCGGCTTCGGCGGGAAAATCTGGAAGGAAGCGTTTCGGAAATAGAAGAGAAGATATCCCTGCTTAATGAAGAAGTCGCTGAGTGTTTTCAGGAACTGAAGAAATACGAAATAGTCGCTGACTTGCGCGACAAACAATGGCGTCAAAAGCAGTTGAAAACTGAGCAGCAGGAGATTGACGATCTGGCGATTGAACAATTTAGGCGCCAGAGCTGATCTTCACATCCTAAAGTTTATCATTTTCTTGAATTCTTCTTGCAGCTGCCATTCTTGCCTGATAAAGTGAACAAAACATGAACAAATTAAAGGGGTTTCCTTCATGGATTTAGCTTCTCGTGCGCAGGCATTTGCGGATTTGCATGCCTCTGGCATCTTCGTGCTGCCGAACCCCTGGGATGTGGGGTCGGCGAAAATGCTCTCGGCTCTGGGCTATAAGGCTTTGGCAACGACGAGTGCGGGATATGCCTTCTCGAAAGGGATTGGTTTGACGGTCGGGGATATTTCTCGCGATGAAGCGCTGGCCCATGCGGCGGAGATCGTCCAAGCGACTGATCTGCCAGTCAGTGCGGATCTTGAAAATGGCTACGGCCATGCGCCGGAAGATGTGGCGAAAACTATTAAAATGGCTGCGGAAATCGGACTTGTCGGTTGCACGATTGAAGATGCGACGGGTGATAAGGACAATCCGCTCTATGACCGTAGCCATGCCATCGAGCGGATCGCGGCCGGGGTTGAGGCTGTGAATTCCTTAAATCAGCCCTTTATGCTGACGGCCCGGGCCGAGAATTATCTGTTCGGGCGTGATGATTTTGACGACACCTTGGCGCGGCTGCAGGGGTATGAGGAGGTCGGAGCAGATGTGCTTTATGCGCCTGGATTGCCGGATCTCGCCTCAATCGCGGCCGTTTGTTCTTCTGTCGGCAAGCCAGTCAATATAGTTGCCGGCATCGGATTGCCAGGGGTCACTCTGGATGAATTGGAAAAGGCGGGAGTGCGCCGGGTCAGTGCGGGATCGGCGCTGGCCCGCGTCGCCTATGGAATGATGGTGGAGGCGGCGACAACCATCCAGGAAACCGGATCTTTCGATCCGTTTCACTCGGCGGCGTCGTTTGGCCGTCTCGCGAAACTTATTAGTTTAGGCGGAGCAAAAGAGTGAAAGGAGGTGCGATTGCCAGGTCAGAGGTCTCAGGCTTTGGAGCCGATGTGACTGTTCCCTAGCTGGGCGGCAAGCTCAATCTGTTTCTGACGTTCCGAGAACCGGCGCTGTTGATCGTCCGTCAAGCTGTCATGACAGCGCGGACAGGAGATGCCTTTTTTATAAAGTGGGGAAGATTTATCCTCCTCGGTGATTGGATAGCGGCAGGCATAGCATTGATCATAGGAACCTTTTTCAAGATCATGATTGACCGTGACCCGCTGGTCAAAGACAAAGCATTCGCCTTCCCAGCTGCTATTCTCTTTCGGTACGTCTTCGAGATATTGCAGGATGCCGCCTTCCAGATGGTAGACATTCTCAAATCCCTTGGAGAGCAGGTAGGAGGTGGATTTTTCACAGCGGATACCGCCCGTGCAGAACATGGCGACTTTCTTGCTCTTGTCGATATCCAGCTTGTCCTCGACAAATTGCTTGAACTCCCGAAAGGTCTTGGTCTCGGGATTGACGGCGCCACGGAAGGTTCCGACTTCGACCTCATAGTCGTTTCGGGTATCGATAAGGAGAACGTCAGGATCGGTGATCAACGCGTCCCAGTTCTCAGGCTTCACATAGGTTCCGACAGAATTCCTGGGATCGAGGTCCGGAGCACCGAGGGTAACGATTTCCTTCTTGAGGCGCACTTTCATGCGATAGAAGGGCTGGTTTTCGTTGAAGGATTCCTTGTGCTGAAGGTTCTCGAATCGCGGGTCCGATGTGAGATGGGAGAGGAGCGCGTCGATGGACGCCCGACTGCCGGCGACGGTACCATTGATCCCTTCCCGGGCAAGCAGGAGAGTGCCCTGAATATTGTTGGATTTACAAAGGTTTAAAAGATCGCCTTGCAGATCCTCATAATCAGGGAGGTCAACAAATTTATAGAGTGCCGCAACGACAAACATGGACGCAATTCCAGTTGTATAAAAATCTGCCGGGGAATATGGCGCAGCTGCGGCTTCGGTTCAAGTTTTAGGTAGGAAATAGGCGAATGACACGAACGGAATTTGACAGATATTGCGGATCTTTACCCGCCGTCGCCAACGTTATTCAATGGGGAAATGCGTCGGTTTGGAAGGTAGGCGGCAAGATTTTTGCGATTTGCTCCCATTGGGGTGAGGGGGAGGAACAGAAAATCAGCTTTAAATGCAGTGATTTATCCTTCTCGATCCTGTGCGAGCAGGATCATATTATCCCCGCCCCATATCTCGCCCGGGCCAAATGGGTGCAACTGGTATCCGAGGCAGCGATGAGTGATGACGATATCCAGGCATATATCACGGAAGCTCATACCATTATCAAGGCGAAACTGACCCGGGCAAAGCGGCGGGAGCTGGGGATCGATGGGGATTAGTCTATCGGAGCAGTAGGTTTGGCGCTTTCCGTCTCCCACTCGGTGAGGGGGTCGATCGGGAAGGGTTGAACCGCCGCAAAGACGAGCTGACCGGTGAGGCCGGATATCTCCATATTCTCGGTGAACAGGGCGATGATATCGTTTTTCATCTTCGCCGGGATCTCCGCTTCACTGCGTAGCACGAGGTCAAACTTGCTTGGTGTAAAAATACCGTCTAGCTGGATAGGACCGGTTTTAGTGAGGGACAGCTCAATGACAAAACGGGATCCGTCCGCATCGCCTTCTTCCTGTTCGCCATCCCGATGGGAACGATGAAAGAGCCGGACCTGGCGGAGATTACTGCCGTCAAAGAACGGGAAATTAAGGCTTTTCCAGTCTTGCCCGCCGTTATCGGATTGCAGGCGTTGCAAGGTTGCGAAATCGTCGTCCAGGGCTTGCAGCAACTGTGGCCGGCCAGCCTCTTTCAGCGCGTTTTGGAAATCCTGGCCCAGCCATTTGCCGATCGACCCGATCTGCAGCGCTGTCAGGAAAAACAACAGGTTGTTGGACATCTGGCCATTGGCTTGCGGAATAACCGAACTGATCACCGACTGGGCGGCGATCGGATCCTGATGGGCAACAACATTCAGCGCAAGCCGCAGATTTTGCCAGTCCCCCATCAGTCTTATCAGGGGTGGGCGCGGGCCCGGTTGTTGGATATCCGTATACGGGAGCGGGAAGCTCGAAATCTTGTCGGCTGGAGTGAACTGAACCGTGGCACCGGGTGCGGGCGGATTGGCCGTCTTGTAGGTAAAAGATCCGGCGGCCGAATTTATCTGCACCTGCCGAAGGCCGATTGTCTCATCGGGCTTGCTGATGGCGATAACAGTGCCACTATATAAATTCGGCTTGGCAGAAGGGACGGGTTTTCCGGGATCCGTCACTTGCAAGATAAGGCTGGTTTTTTCCGCCCTGGTAAAAGCTGCAGGAACGGGACCTTGTGGCAGCTGTCTTTCCGTAAGAGCATTCTGAAAACGGGCTTCTACCAGGTGATGCCGTAACAACTGCACGGTCGCTTCGCGGAGCACCGACGCGTTCGCAGGGGTTGCAGGAATGGCTGCTTGGCCGGGTTGCGAAATAGAGGCCTCCGGATTTTGTAGGCCGGATCGGGTGTAAATCGACAGCTTCTCCAACCCCCGGGAGGGGTTTTGAGCGGCTAAACCGGTATTATCGGATTTTGAAACTGGTATTAGATTTTGCGGTAATTTTTCGTCAGTAATACCAGATGAACCGAGGGTCGCGGCGAGGTTCTGCAGCCCTGATTTCAGCTCCATCGGGTGCAGCTGACCGGCCCGAACATAGCCGTCGGTCGGATTGGCGGGCTTGTCGACGATTTGCAGCAGCTTGAGGGCAAGGAGCGGTGAATAGGTTTTCCCGTCAATGGACACAAGGCGGGCGAGGAACATGTCTTCGCTTTTATTCAGCTCGAACGTAATCTGGCTGCCGACAGTCAGGGGGCTTTCACTGGTCACCCTGAAATTTCCGAGTTCCGTATGCAGAATAACGTTATTAGGAGCGGTCTTGGCCGTAACAACGGCATTAATGAGCGCGATTTCCGGAGAGTCGCCTGCCGCTGGAGGTGGATTTGACGCAGGAAGACTGGGCTGCTGCCCCGCTGGTTGCGTCGGATTGACCGGCGCGACTTGTTCGGGGCCGCTGGAGGGTGTCTGAGAAGTGCCCGCCACCGCTGGCGGTACACCGGATGTGGATCGAATGCCACTCATATTCTTTACTGCACGTCAGGCAGGTCCTTCCATGATGGTGCGGGCGAGCCGATCAATGTTCGACGCCGCGGTTGTTGTCGGGTAACGGGTGAGCAGGGCGGTTTGCGACCGTATGGCGTTGGCAACCCGCTCATCGAGCTCGATAATGCCGCCGAGTTCCGGCTCCAGCCCGAGAAAATTGCTGCAGGCATTTTTGAGTTTTTCGTAGATCTTCTGACCCTCTTCCTGCGACTTCGCCATATTGACGACGATACGGATATCAACCTGGGCGCTGCGCTGGGTCATAACTTTTATATAGGCATAGGCGTCGGTCACGGATGTCGGATCGCCGGTGGTAACGACGAGTTTGGGCCCCAGGCCTTCCGACAGACTTCGCACCGCTTCATCAATACCGGCGCCGAGGTCGAGAATGACATAGTCGTAATTGTCGGCCAGCCCCCCGAGTTCTCCGCGCAAATGTTTGAGTTGATCCGCCGGCAGGGTGCCGAGGGAGCCTGAGCCAGAACGACCTGCAATAATATCGAAGCCGCCATCGGTATAGGGAAAGGCGACCTCACTCAGGCCGCGCTCTCCGCTCATGACGGTTGCCAGGTCCATCTCCGGCATCAGGCCGAGTTGAATATCAACATTCGCCATGCCGACATCCCCATCGAATAGCAGAACCTTCTTTCCAGCTTTGGCCAGGGACTGGCTGAGACTAACCGCAAGGATCGTCTTGCCGACACCGCCTTTGCCGGATGCAACAGTAATCAGATTGGCCGCCGAAGTTCCCGCCGCAGGGTGGGCGACCGGGCGATTGCGAAGGGAGGGTTCTGTCTGGATCATGAGGCTACCTTGATAAATTCATTACTGACGCCGGTTTGAGACGGATCTCTTAAGAGAAGGCGGGCGAGGTTGACGGGTGTGATGGCATGCAGGCCTGTCGCGACGGACGGCGACACACTGGCATAGGAAAAACTGAGTTTTGCGGCATTGGCGGCCGTGAAAAGACCCCCATACCGTCTTGTGGTATCGAGCCGGGTTGCGATCATGCGCTTGGCACCAATGGCGGCGAACCGGGACGCAATGTCCCCCATTTCAGCGGTATCGGTCCCGGCGGCAATAACCGCAACCGGCTCTGCCTTTGAAGCGACGATAAGCCGGGTCAGGTTCGAGATTTCCTCATCATCATAGGCATTGACCCCGGCCGTATCGATCATGATCTCCGCTTTATTATCGAGCTTGCCGGAGGATAAAAGAGTGCTCAGCTCTTCCGGTGTCTTGGCAAGATGCAGCTTGAATTCAAGAATGTCGGCGTAGGATTGTAACTGCTCAAGGGCGCCGGGCCGGGTTGTATCTGTTGAAACAAGCTGCAGCTGGCGACCATCGAGTTTGGCTTGAGCGGCGATTTTCGCGAGTGTAACGGTTTTACCAACCCCCGGCGCGCCGATCAGCATGACCGGTTGGCCACCGGCAGACAGCCGGGTGGAATAATTGAACCGATTATCGAGGGCTGCGGCCAGGGAAATCATTGCGTCCTTGGATTCCACCGCCAAGGCAAGGCGGCAAAACTTCTCTGCTAATTCCGTCGGGATACCATGATAGGCCATGGATTTGATCAGGATCTCCAGCTTGGCCGAAGGAAGTTCTGCTGTTTCGGAATAGGCCGCTTGTGACAGGGCTGCGCCACCATCAGCCGCTGCCTCTTTTGTGGCTGGCGCCTGCATCTGCTCGGCTGGAGCTGGCTTTGGTGCTTCCGTTTTCCAGTCGTCGTCCCAGTTCTTCGCCCAGATACCGGTATTTTTAGAGACAGCTGGGGTCTGCTGCTCGACGGCGGCCGTCAGCTGTACTTCTCCCGCATTCGTTTCCTGTTTTGACAGGATGATTGCTTCCGCTCCCATTTCAAGGCGAACCTGGTTCATCGCCTTTTCCATGGAGGTCGCTACAAATGTCTTTATCCGCATCTAACCAGGACCCTAAACTTGCGCCAGCGTTTTGAGCTTGGCTTTGGGGTGGATTTCATTTTGTGACATGACCACGGTTGCCGGACGGAACCGCTCAACGATTGATCGGACATAAGGCCGGATCGCCGGGCTGGTCAGCATCACCGGATTATGGCCCTGATTGGCCAGGGTGTCGAAAATCTCCCGCACATTTCCAATAAACTCCTGCAGCATGCTGGGTGCCATGGAAAGCTGACGATCATCTCCCTGGCCGATAATGGCGTCGGCAAAATTCTGCTCCCATTGCGGGGTTAAGGTGATCAGCGGGATATAGCCGTCGCCAGCCGAGTTGACAGCGGAAATCTGCCGGGCGAGACGTGCCCTTACATGTTCTGTGATCATATTGATATTCTGTGTATATCCTGTGGCTTCAGAAATTCCCTCAAGGATGGTGGGCAGGTCGCGAATGGAGACACGCTCCGCCAGAAGGCTTTGCAATACCCGTTGCACACCGCTCACTGAAATCAGGGTCGGGATCAGGTCGGCAACCAGTTTCTGATGATCGTCTGGCAGCTCATCCAGGAGTTTTTGGGTTTCTGCATAGGAGAGCAGATCCGGCATATGATCTTTCAGGATCTCTGTCAGGTGAGTGGTGATAACCGTTGCCGGATCCACGACCGTATAACCGCGGAAAGAGGCTTCTTCCTTCTGTCCATCATCAACCCACACAGCGGGCAACCCGAAAGTCGGCTCGGATGTTTCTTCACCCGGCAAATCAATAGGCAGACCTTGTGGATCCATGACTAGCAGGTTATTGGGACGCACGTCACCGGTTCCGGCTTCGACTTCCTTAACCCGAACCAGATAGTTATTGGCCGGAAGCTGCATGTTATCGAGAATGCGTACGCTGGGCATGACAAAGCCCATTTCACTGGCGATCTGTCGGCGCAGGGCCTTGATCTGATCCGTGAGACGATAGCCTTCATTATCATTAATCAATGTCAGCAAGCCATATCCCAGCTCTAGCCGCAGATCGTCAATGGCGAGAGCCGTAGAAATCGGTTCTTCTGCTGGAACAGCCGTTTTCTGGCTTTCCAGCAATAATTGCTCTTCCTGTTTCGCAACAGCTTCTTTTCGCTGATTGAGGACGAAGGCGGCATAGCCTGTTCCTCCGGCCAGAATAAGGAAGGGGATCATGGGAACGCCCGGCAATAAAGACAAACCCACAAGCAAGAAGGAGCTTACGCCGAGAGCCCGGGGATATCCCCCCAACTGACTCATCAGGGCTTTATCCGTGGTGCCAGTAACACCGCCGCGGGACACCAGCAGGCCGGCGGCAACAGAAACGATTAGGGCAGGGACCTGACTGACCAGGCCATCGCCAACGGTCAGCAAAGTGTAGCTGTTGGCCGCTGCGGTGAAAGTCAGATCTTCCTGGGCGACACCAATGATTATCCCGCCGATGATATTGATGAAGGTGATCAGCAATCCGGCAATGGCATCACCACGGACGAATTTCGACGCCCCGTCCATGGCGCCGAAAAAGCTGCTTTCATCCTCCAGCTCCTTGCGGCGCTGGCGGGCAGTATCTTCGTTGATCATACCGGCAGACAAATCGGCATCGATGGCCATTTGCTTGCCAGGCATGGCGTCAAGGGAGAACCGGGCCGCGACTTCAGCGATACGCCCAGAACCTTTGGTAATAACGATAAAATTCACCAGGACAAGGATCGAGAAGACTATGATACCGATGACGAAATTGCCGCTCATGACAAAACTGCCGAAAGCCTCAATTACGTGACCGGCGGCGTCCGGACCCGTATGCCCTTCGGACAGAATAAGTCGGGTCGAGGCCAGGTTCAAAGAAAGACGCAGCATTGTTGCGATCAGCAGGACTGTCGGAAAGGAGCTGAAATCAAGAGGCTTGGAAATAAACAGGCAGGTCATCAGGATCACCACTGAGAAGGTGATGGAGATGGCCAGACTGAAATCCAGAAGCCAGCTAGGCATCGGCAATATCAAGATGACCAAGATGCAGACAACACCCAGGGCGAGGCCGATATCACTTCGTCCCAGGGCCTTTATAACACGCCCCAGAAACTCACCATTTCCGCTTGCTGTGGTTTCTGGTTGCTGAATGTCACTCATTTATTTTGTGCTTTCCGGCTACTGTTTGTCTCAAACGCCCAATGGGGTGCGATGTTCAGAACCCGCCATGGGGACGGGGACACCTTCTGTGGAATATAGTTTGAGTTTATTGCGTAATGTCCGAATTGAGATGCCAAGGATGTTGGCCGCATGGGTGCGGTTACCAAGGCAATGCTCCAAGGTGTTAAGGATAAGATCCTTCTCCACATCCGCGACTTTGCGCCCGACGAGTTGACCATTGCTGGCTGCCGTATCGCTTGCAGAACCATTGGACAGGACCGCGGGTTGAGCACTGGCAGGCGTCGCGGTGCCATCGGGCATCAGGATGGCATCTTCACCGATCTCATTTCCCCGGCAGAGCAGGACGGCCCGGTGGATGGTGTTTTCCAACTCCCGCACATTTCCGCGCCACGGATTTCTTTTTAGCATGGCCATGGCATCGTCATTGATGAGGCGTTCTGGCAGGCCGTTGGCTTCTGCATATTTCTTGGCGAAATGTTTGGAGAGAACTTCGATATCGAGCGATCTCTCACGAAGTGCCGGGATCTTCAAAGTCACAACATTGAGCCGGAACAACAGATCTTCCCGAAAAGATTTTTCGGCGACAGCCTCCGCCAGGTCGCGGTTGGAGGTGGCAATGATCCGGATGTCGACAGGCACCGGCTTGGTTCCGCCAACCCTGTCAATAATCTTTTCCTGGATGGCCCTCAAAAGTTTGGCCTGCAGTTGAATGTCCATTTCACTGATCTCATCGAGCAACAAGGTGCCGCCATTGGCTTCCTCGAATTTTCCAATCCGCCGGGCGACCGCGCCGGTGAAAGCGCCTTTTTCGTGACCGAACAGCTCAGATTCCAGAAGGTTTTCCGGAATAGCCGCGCAGTTGACGCAAACAAAGGGCTTGTCTGAACGGGTGCTGTTGGCATGCAGATGGCTGGCCATAACTTCCTTACCCGTTCCTGTCTCGCCATTGATGAGCACAGAGGCGGAAGAGGGAGCGATCTGCTCGGCCAGAGCAACAACATCCTTCATGGCTGGATCAGCGAAAATCAGATTTTGGTCTTCTTGCGAAACCGCCTCCAAAACTGCCGCGATCAGTTCCGGATCGGGAGGGAGAGGCAGAAACTCCTTGGCACCGGCACGGATCGCGTTGGCGGCTGAAGTTGCATCCGTATTCACCCCGCAGGCGATGATCGGTAGGTTGATACGCTCGTTTGTCAGGCTATCGACCAGAGATCTGATGGGCAGGTTGACATCAATCATCGCCATGTCGGCCCCTTTACCAGACCGGAGCGACCCAAGCGCCATCTCGATATCGTCAACTTGGCTCACTTTGGCACCGCGCGACATCGCGATTTGACTTGCCGCACCAATCTGACCATTCAGGGAACCAATTATAAGCAACCTCATTTGCTCACTCTCCTAACAAGCTTAACTAAAATACTGGACGCGGTTTGAAGGCGGCAGCAACGTGTTCAACAACATTTCCAGACGACGGGGATTTTCCTGTCGGCCGATGGACGCGGCGCCCAGCATGAAGACCCTGTTGAGCAGGACCTCTTCTGCCGAGTTGCGCTCGAGCTTCGATGCCAGCGGGCCAAAAAACATATTGGCCAGCACGGCGCCATAAAAGGTGGTCAGCAAGGCAACAGCCATTGCTGGACCGATTGTGGTAGGGTCGTTCAAATTCGCCAACATTTGGACAAGACCGACAAGAGTACCGATCAGGCCCATTGCAGGCGCAACCTCGGCCGCTTTTCTCAAGACGCCAGAGCTGGTGCTATGACGGGCGATCATGCCGTTAAGATCATTTTGCAAAATGCGATTGACCTCGTCAGCAGGCAGCCCATCGACAACAAGCTGCAAAGATTTGCGCTGGAAGCTCTCTTCGTCTAAGGCCTGCATATAATTCTGTAAGTGCAGGACGCCTTTGCCTCGGCATTGCTCTGCCAGATCCAACATCGAATAAGCGGCGGCATCCGGGGCGAGATGGCGCCCGAGCAGGGTTGATCCGATTAGCTTTTGGGCCCGGATAACTTCTCCCATGGAAAAGCTGACGGTGGTCACCAGGAAGGTTCCGCCCAGCACCACGAGGACCGCAGGCAGGTTGAAGAACGATCCCATAGACCCGCCAAGGATGACAGCGGTGGTGATCACCGCGAAGCCGCCAAACAGGCCGATAATTGTTGCGAAATCTACTTTATACACGACGATACCCGACTTTCTCAGTGCCTGTCAGACTTGATGATTTCAGTCATGGTCACACCCAGCCGGTCTTCGACGACCACGACTTCACCTCGGGCAACCAAGCGGTTATTGACATAGATATCGATGGCCTCGCCGACCTTGCGATCGAGCTCGACAACCGCACCGCGGCCCAGCTTCATCAACTGGCTGACCTGCATCCGGGATTTCCCGAGGACAGCAGAGACATGAACCGGAATATCAAACACGGCTTCCAGGTCCGTCGCTGTGCGCGCCAGCTCAGTGTCTTCCTCCGGTGCCTGTTCGGCCGGTGTTTCCGCAGCACCCGTTTCTGCGGGTAAATCCGCGTTTTCCGGGGTCTCCGGCGTCGCGTCGAGGTCTTCCAGATTTAATTCGTCTTCTTCTGCCACGTTCCTACTCCTCGCATTCGATCACTCAGCGTGATCATTCCCCACGTCGTTCATATCTGACTGATTGCCTGCCTGGATAAACCGCTCCAAAAGGCCGCTCAGCCGTTTCTGTATATCTTCAAGACTTCTCTCTACGCCGCCATCGGCCCATTCAATGCGGCAGTCGCCTGGCTGCATGTCCGGGTCAGGGAGCATGATGATACTGCCGGGAAAACCGGCCTTGGCTGATATCTGCTCCACCTTTGGCATCAATGTTTCGGTTACATGTTCGCTGGTCCGGACCACGACCCTTGGTTCTTCGGGCAGATCTGACAAGCAATCCTCAATCATCCGGGTGACTTCCGCCTGAGGGGCAACCTGCAACAGGGCGGGGGCAATTTTACCCGCGATCGCAAAGGCGAGGCTGGCCGCCTCCTGCTTAACCTGTGTCAGTTGTTCTCCTTGGCCTTGCATCATCTGCCCAAGCTGGGATCCCAGATTTTCGATCAAGGCTGCCATTGAGCTTTCCACGCCGGCCTCGGCCTGAGCCTGCCCTGCGCGAACGCCTTCTTCATAGGCTTCTGTCTTCATCAGAGTGGCATCTGCTTCCGTGTAAAGCACAGGCTGGTTCTTTGCCGCAGAACCGTTTCCAGCTGCGCCGCCAAACTCCGTATCAAACATGAATTTTGTGTTTGTGCTCATCTGCCCCTGCACTTAGTAAACCAACTCGTCATCGCCGCCGCCGTCAGCCAGCAGGATGTCTCCGTTATCGGCGAGATCCTTGGCGATATTGACAATTTCCATCTGGGCTTCATCAACGTCCTTGAGACGGACAGGCCCCATGGCCTCCATGTCTTCGCGCAGGATTTTTGCCGCCCGTTCCGACATATTGGTAAAGAAAAGATCCCGAAGACTGTCCGAAGCGCCTTTCAGGCATATTCCCAAGCGTTCCTTATCGACATTGCGCAGCAGGGTCTGGACACCAGCGGGATCAAGTTTCAGCAGATCTTCGAAAGTGAACATCAGGGCTTTGATCTTTTCCGCGGAGTCGCGATTACGCTCTTCCAGGGCGGAGATAAAGCGCCCTTCTGTGTTACGGTCAAAGTTATTGAAGATCTCAGCCATCATTTCATGGCTATCGCGCTTGTTGGTCTTGGCAAGGTTGCTCATAAACTCGCTGCGCAAAGTATCTTCGATCTTGTCCAATACCTCTTTTTGTACGGATTCCATCTGCAGCATGCGGTTGACCACTTCCAGGGAGAAATCTTCTGGCAAGGTCGCAAGAACCTTGGCGGCGTGAGAAGAGTTGATCTTGCTCATAACCACGGCAACGGTCTGCGGATATTCATTCTTTAGGTAGTTTGCAAGGACCTGCTCATTCACGTTGGCTAGCTTGTCCCACATGGTACGACCGGCTGGACCACGGATTTCCTCCATGATGGTCTCAACCCTATCCCCGTTCAGGGCCTTCATCAGCAGTCGTTCCGTCGCCTCATACGAGCCGACGATATTCCCTGTTGAGGAAATCTTTCCGGCGAACTCGACGAACAAAGATTCCATGGCTTCAGAAGACACAGACCCCAGATTGGACATGGCCTGGGAGATTTCCTTGATCTCCTCTTCGTCCAGGCGCGGCCACAAGTCTTTCGTATGCTCATCCCCAAGAGCAAGCATCATGACAGCGGCCTTGTCTGGCCCGCTAAGATATTTTGGATCCGATACGACCATTAATCACTTTCCCTTACGCGTCGTG
The DNA here is from genome assembly GCA_024743055.1 of Pseudomonadota bacterium. GTDB lineage: Bacteria > Pseudomonadota > Alphaproteobacteria > Sneathiellales > Sneathiellaceae > Sneathiella. The sequence goes on along the minus strand of JANSXH010000004.1, from coordinate 74,510 downwards.
GTACAGCCAGCTACGAAGTATCGAGATCGCTTCGTCTGGATGCTTGTCAACGATTTCGCTGACTTTGTTCAAAGTTGACGTTTTTACCTGACCATCGACCTTGTCGATATCGATCATGCTGTCGACTTCACTCAGTGTTTCTGACCCGATGGCCAGGTCCCCGGCGCGTTGCGGTCCCGCCAAGGCGGCAGCAGCGCCACTTCCGTCAATACCGGCAACAGCGCCAGCTGCAGCAGCATTTCCACCAGGGCCCGCTATAGCCGGTACATTTCCTTCCGTGCTCAACGCCCGGTTCAAGAGTGGCCGGACAACCAGAAGCAATGCCAGGATGGCGACAACGACAAGAACGCCCATCTCACCCATTTTGAATAGATCAGCCTTGGTCAAACCCATGAAGATCTCGTCGGACACAATTTCCTCTTCGGAGAAATCCTCGATGACCTGGGCAAATTGCATATTGACGACTTCAACGACATCGCCGCGTTCTTCATCAAAGCCGATTGCAGATTTTACAAGACGGCCAACCTGCAGCAGTGCGTCTTCTTCAAGCGGCTGATACGACCTGGTGCCATCTTCGGCGACATCGGAACGGCCATTGACCAGCACTGCAACAGTGAGGCGTCGGACCAACCCGGATTCGCGTGTTTCAGTCGTAATGGTTTTGGATATCTCGTAGTTAACGGTTTCCTCGGTGCGCGAGGCGGCGCTTTCGGAATTGGACCCATCACCCACATCAGCATCCGCCTCAGGCAGGTTGTTGGCGACAGTGACCGCCTGATCTCCCGCAAGCCCCTCGTTGGAAGAGCTGGACTCCTCGACAAGCTGAGTGGATCGAACGACTTGACTGTCCGGGTCATATGTTTCCGAGTGGACAGTGCGTTGATCGAAATCCATGATGGCGCTGACCTCAGCACGAACGTTGCCCGGGCCAAGTGATTTTTCCAGCAGCTGTTCAATCTGTTCCTTCACGCGCGTTTCATATGTGACCCTCATAAAGTCTGTTTGTGAACTACCGCTTGTCCCTGGTGTATCCTTGCCATCTCCCCGTGCCAGCAGGTTACCGTTTTCATCGACGATGGAGATATGTGTAGGTGTCAGGGTCGGGACAGCCGCTGCCGCCAGATGCTGGATTGCTGCAACCTGATCGTCCGACAGACGACCGCGGCCATTCAGCTTTAGAACAATGGAAGCACTTGCCTCTCTTTTATCCCGGCTAAAGACTTCGCGTTTTGGGAGAACTAGATGCACTCGGGCGGCGGAGACATTGTTAAGAGCCCGAATGGTTCGGGCAAGTTCCCCTTCCAGGGCTCGAACAAAATTGACATTCTGAACGAAGCTTGTTGTGCCGAAGGTATCGGAGTTATCAAAGATCTCATACCCGACGGATCCACCATTTGGCAGTCCGACTTCTGCCATACTGAGGCGTAAGCGAGCGACCTGGTCTTCGGGGACCAGAACATCCCGTCCATCATTCTTGATTTGAAATGGAATTTGCTCGGATTCCAGTCTCGCAACAACAGCGGCGGAATCTGATGGCTCAAGCCCTCCATATAGAAGAGAGTAATCTGGGGCGGTAATCCGAGTTGCCATGAGCATGATCAGCGAGATCAAACCAACTGCAACACCCCCCAAAATGATAATCCGTACAGCTCCCAAACTTTGAAGTAGTTGGCTCAATCCATTCACTGCAGACACCCGATGATAAGTAAAAAACGCGTAAAATTATTCTCCACAGAAAGAAAATACGATGACTTGATAAACAAGAAGTTAACAGGGGGCAAAAATTGCCGGGTGTTGGGAATTTTTTGCCTAGCGGATTTCTGGTTCGATTTGGTAAGGGTGTGGCGAGGGCGGTAATTGAAAAACAAAACCCGGCGAAAAAGGCGCCGGGTCTTTAAAAAGGAACTAACGTGAAAATTGATTAATCGTTATTGTGCAGCGTGTCACCGGGACGATACTCTTGAATACGTGTCGTCCGCAATCCTGGCAGTCCATGTCTGTCGATTGCTTTCTGCCAGGACAGGAATTCCTCTACAGAAAGAGTGTAGCGGCGACAAGCGTCGTCGAGACTGATCAGTCCGCCACGAACAGCGGCGACCACTTCAGCCTTGCGTCTGATGACCCACCGCTTCGTATCCTTCGGCGGAAGGTCATGAATGGTCATTGGCTGGCCATCCAATCCGATAATCCGGTTAACTTTGCGGTCAATGTGCGACTGCATGTTTACATTACCTCATTAAAACTCTTCGTCTTGAATTTGGATAATACGAGGTTCGATTTAACAAACCGCTAAAGAGCTTGGTTAATTTTGTCTTCATGGCAAATCAGCGAGTTTTTGCCATGAAGACAGCAGGTTACTTAAGGTCCGATCTAACGTTTCAGTCGGATTAGTTCTTCCAGCATCTCATCGGCCGTGGTGATAATCTTACCGGCGGCAGAGTAGGACCGCTGAGTAATGATCATCCGTGTGAACTCCTCGGCGATATCCACTGTCGAGGCTTCAGTTGCGGATGAGATGATCCGGCCGGCACCACCTAATGTGGCTTCACGCAAGGTGAAGGTACCTGAGTCTGGTGTCTCGTCATAGGAGTTGCCATCCCGGTTCCTGAGCCCGTTCGGGTTGGCGAAGGTGGCGACAGGAATTTTGTAGATCTCTTTCGAGGTGCCGTTATCGAACTTGGCGATCACGGTTCCTTCTTCGTCAATAAAGACAGAGTTGAAGGCTCCGAACAGCGCACCGTTGACTTCAGACGACACCAACTCTGAGTTGGACGCAAACTGAGTAAAGCCGTCAGACAATCCATCGGACCCGAAGTTCAGGTTAATGGCCTGCGGTGTATCAATACCGAGGGCGGCTGCCCAGGGAATGTTGATGGTGTTGGACAGGGTTGTGTTGGCCGTATCCAAAGTACCGTCGGAATTAAACGCGACAATCTGTGAGCCGAGCATATCTTCGGTTCCGTCGCCATCGATGTCCGCTGTGATTTCAACGGTCCATTCGTTCGGCGTCCCGCCCGTACCGGTTCTCAGGAAGTTAAAGGAGACACTATGAGCAGAGCCCATGCTGTCATAGACCTGGAAAGAACGCACGAAATGTGGCGGTGTCGTTCCGCTTGTCATATCACCGGCAACATAACCGGCACCAAAGGAAACCTGATCCGAGGAGAGATTTGCTTTCAGGTTAATAGTCGAGGTTGGCTCGGCGTTACCAGTCAGGCCAGTGATATTGACCGGTGTTAGTGCCGCCAGGTCAGACTGGTTGGCCGGGATATTCCCATCGGGGTCAATTTCCCAACCTTGCAGATAATATCCCTGGGCGTTGCGCAGCAGGCCTGTTGCGTCAGGCTCAAAGGTGCCGGCGCGGGTATAAATGTAATTACCGCCAGAAGATGTCGGATCCGCCAATGTGTGAACAACAAAGAAGCCGTCCCCGGCAACCGCCATATGGGTGGTTGAATCAGAGGCGGTGATCAGACCCTGCTGATCGACCTGGGCTCTTGGATGAACAAGAACACCACCGGCAGAATAGGTTGTATCTGTGGCACTTTCCGTCACCAGAGTGGAGAAAATGGCATTTGTACCCTTATAACCAATAGTATTTGTGTTTGAAATATTGTCAGAGATCGTGGCCATGGCAGTCGACTGGGCTGCCAGACCGGATACTCCGGAAAACATTGCTGCTGTAAGACTCATTTTTCTACTCCTTAATTACCGCCCGTCTAAATAAGACCGGAGCGCTTGGGTTGGCCGCGCTCAGGCGGACGGATTACTTTCTTCTGTGACATGGACGGATGTGATATTGGCCAGGCCAATGGACACATTTCCGATTTTCAGAACGGGCTGGCCGTTCACTGTTTCGACGCTTGAAGCAACGCCTCTGAAGCTATAGGAAACGGCGACATCGCTACCCCCGGATGTCTGACCTTGGGCGACCAGATAATAGGCGCCGTCCGGAGCCGTTGTGCCGGCCGTTGTGGTGCCATCCCAGCTATAAGTCTGGGCTCCAGCGGAAGCTCCGCTTGCTTCTTCCGTGAAGACTTTGTTGCCGTTCTCATCATAGATGTCATAGGTCACGCTTGCGGCGCTGGCACCAAAGTCGAGGTTCCAGGAGGCTGTTCCTTCCGTGAAGTCAGTGACATTCAGGTTGGAGCCGATTTCCTTGCCGAGATAATTGATCAGAGTAGCCGCCTGGCTGTTCTGCTGGTCAATCTGCTGCAGCTGGACAAGTGCTTCCAAATTCTGGTTAGTAGCAATCGACTGCTCGACATTGGTGAAGTTCACCAACTGATTGGTAAATTCATTGGTGTCGGTCGGGTTGAGAGGATCCTGATACTGCAACTGAGTTGTCAGCAATGTCAGGAAGTCATCGAAATTGCTCGCGAGATTGGTCGACGCCTGGGTCGCCGCACTCGTCTCCGCTGTGCCCAGGGAGCGATTTATTTCAGCTAAATCCATGCTCTTGTCCTCTTTCAATAAATGTATCTGTCAAAATTTTCATTAAACCTGGATATCCAAATTTCCGTCGTTAAGGTGTGATGAGGCGAGTTCAGCCGGCATCTCAGCCTCGAGCGGCATGTCATCGGCAAGGTCAGAACTGCCCGGGCCACTTTCGGCAAAATTCGGGGTCTCCCCGCCGCCTTGCTCACTCATGGCGAATTTCAGACTGCCGGAGCCGGTTTCAAATCCTGCATCCTGCAACGCCTTTTCAAGCGCGCGGGAATCCTGTTTCAGGATATCAAGCGTTTCCGACTTGTCGGCACTGATCACGGCCTGGACCCGGCCATCATGACCAAGCTCCATCTTGACCTCGACCCGGCCGAGCTCTGATGGATGAAGGCTGATCTTGATGCGATCGACACCATCCTTGGCGGCGTTATTGATCTGCATGGCGACCTGATCGGAGACTGCAGCCTGTCCGGCGGCGCGCATGGCATTGGCGGTCTGGCTGGCTGTATTGGCCGCACTGCTGTCGACCCCTTGGACTGCGCCGGTGCTGGTCGGCACGACATTTGTCATGACTTCCTTGACAGTGGCGATACCTTCAGTGGCGACAGCTGGAAGAGCTTGTCCAGCTGGATTTTCTGTCAGTCCCAGCTGTTGTGTCATCGCTCCGGCGACGGCGCCATTTTCAGTCATGGCTGCTGAGACAATATTTGTCGTGCTGGCAAGGTTTGACTGAAAGGTAGTTTTTGTCGCTGCTGCGCTCAGGCTGATCTTGCCCTTGCTGTTATGCAAAAGCTCAGTGATCTTGGTCGAGAGAATATCTTTCTCGGCCAGCCGGGCATTTGCATCGGTGCGGATCTTCTCAAGCGCCTCAGCTGAGGGTGGCTTGGTCGTATTTTCCGTCGTAAAGACCGCAGGCGTTTTCTCAGATGAAGCTTCGGTCTTAGTAGAAGGTGAGTTCTGAGCTGTGGCTTTCGGTTGGGTTTCCGTCGGGGCTGGCGGGACAACAGCCGCAGCTGCATTTGCCGCTTTTTGAGGTGTTGTCGGCGCCGTAGCCTCTGCTGCTTTACTTGCCGCTTCTGTCGCAGGCGCGGCCACTTTCGGATCAGCGGCAGGCGCCGTCGGTGCGGGCGCCGCCGTCTCCGTTGGCTTGGCAGCCGTGCTGGTAGTCTCAGCTGCATTCGAAGAAGCAGGTACAACAGGTGTCACTGCAGGCTGGGCAGCGGCAGCCTGAGTAGTTTCAGTTCCCGTCTGTTGAGGCGCGTTTGACTCCGTCTTCGCTTCCGTCGGTTTTGGATCGGCAGGAGCGGCTTCTTCAGAAGTCTCTCTTGTATATGTAGGTTTCTCTGAAGAGCCGGAAGTTTCTTGAGGCGCGGACGCCTGGTCATGTTCCGTTGTCGGCGCCGCCTCTTTAGGGGGCGTCGCGGCAGCAGCCTGGTCCGGACGCGTGTCAGGTCTGTCGTCTCTGTCATCGAGATAGGACGCGAAGTCATCCTTCGAGTAATCGTCGTAGTCGGTATCCCGATAGTCCGGCTCGCGCCGGGTTTGCGCGGAAGACGTTCCAATGATCTGTGCTACATCCATAATTCAACTCTTCTTCAACTGGTTTACCGCCGTCGCGGTTTTATCTCCCGTTCATTAAAGCAATCTTCGGGCCAGTTTTATGAGGAGGCGTTTAATTCAATAAAAACAATAGTTTGAAGAAAATAGGCTGTTCTCGCGAAGGCGGAAAAAATGTCTCCTTCAGGCAATAATTTCCACTGTCGGGTGCGAAAAATGCCGGGGAGGTTGCTGTTCGCGCTGAATAAATTTTGACGAGATCCTGGCTGCATAAAAAGGCGAACAAATCCCGCTCTTATATATGGGGATGTGGAGTTGGCATCGAATTTGCTCCTATAGGTCCAGATAGAAAGTCAATATTGGCTGGAAAAGGCCGGACAGAATATGAGTAGATCGATGATACGATATTATAATCAAAGGGTTACCGGTTCTCTTGTGGAACATGAGGAGCCCATGGAAAATCGCTTTGGAACGGCAGGAATTGCCCGGCCCGGGACGTTTTTTCCCCATATTCTGACCGATCTGCTAGCTGCGGGGAGCCGATAAAATGAGCTTGAATGCAATTTTCAATGCAGGTGTTACGGGGATGTTGAGCCATCAGGCGGCCCTCAACGTAACTTCGAACAATATCGCCAATGTCCAGACGGAGGGATATGCCCGCAAAACCGTGGACTATAGCTCCGTGGTTCTCAATGGTATCGGATCCGGGGTCGAGGTTTCTGAAGTTCGGCGTATTACTGATGAGTTTATTGCCAAGGAATTGCGGCTATCGACAGCCGGATCAGAGCAGTATCGGGCCATGTCAGAAATTCATACCCAACTGCAGTCCTTGCTCGGCGATCCAGCGGACAACAAATCCCTGACCGGAAAACTCGACAGTCTCAATACGGCCTTTGCGTCTTTGGCAGTAGATCCGTCCATGTCAATTTCCCGCACGGCGGCGCTGGCGGAGTTTGCCAATTTTGGTATTGAAACTGACCGGTTGTTGACCCAGGTAGAAGCCCTTCGCAAGGAAGCGGATACACATATTCAGAGTGAAGTGAATATCGTCAATGATGCGCTGTTGCGCATTCATGAGCTTAACCTCGATATCAAATCGGCATCGCAGAGTAATCAGCCAATTGGTGAGTTGGAAGACCAGCGTGACCAGGCTCTCAACAGCATTGCCAAGATTATGGATATCAAAACCTATCCGACGGGAGATGGCGGCATCGCGGTTGTAACCGATGCCGGTCAGCAGCTGCTGGACTTTCAGCCGCGGCAACTGGTCTATGCGCCAGCGGCCATCGTGACGTCTGAAACCACCTTCGATCAGATTTCCATTAATGTCTATGATGTCGAATCCCAAACTGTCGCCGCCACAGGCCAGGCCCTTGATCCGGAACTGCAGAGCGGATCTTTACGCGGATGGCTGGATATGCGGAATATCGAACTCCCTAATTTTGGCGCTCAGATCGGCGCGCTGGCATCCGCTGTTGCGGAACAGTTCAACGCCATTCATAACGAGAATATTGCCGTTCCGCCGCCTGCAATCTTAAATGGCCGCAACACCGGTGCACTGGCGACCGACCTGCATGGCTTTACGGGACAGGCCACTTTTTACAGCTTCGATGCCAGCAATAATATCCAGGCGTCCTACACGGTCGACTTTGATAATGCCGGCACCAACACGATTGCCGATGTCATGGCAGAAGTGAACGGTGCGCTTGGCGCTGGAACCCTGACCCTGACAGGCGGGTCACTGACCATGTCCGCTCAAGGCGGGGCGAGCGGCGTTGGTATTGCCCAGGACCCTACAACTCCGTCGGAACGGGGTGGCCGGGGCTTTTCCCATTATTTCGGCATGAATGACCTGGTTTCAGCCAAGGTTCCTACTTCGTATGATACGGGAATGGTTGCAGGAGATGCCCATGGATTTTCCGGCATCACTGAGATTTTAGTCAAAGGTCCGGACGGGCAGGAACCGGCAACGGTGACAATCGATTTTGGCGCGATTGGCGGCACGATGGCCGATGTCGTCAATGAAATCAATTCGAATTTGGGCCCCTATGTCACAGCGTCTTTGAGTGCCGAAGGTGCCTTGGTCTTTACCAATGCCAGCGGCTATGACAACTATTCGATCAATGTGATTTCCGATAGTTCGGATCGCGGCGGTACGGGTGTAAGCTTTCCAGAAACCTTTGGTGTCGGTAGGCGCTATCCCTCAGATGCCGGTCTGGAGTTTGGCGTTGTCGCCTCAATATCAGAAAATCCCCAGACCCTCGCTCTGGCCAGAGTTGATCCGACGGGAACGCCGTCCCTGACCATCGCGGATAACCGCGGTGCGCTCGCTTTTCAGAATCTTGCCACCTCAGCCATGTCCTTTGAGACATTGGGCGGGCTTACTGGATCGACGGTGACCACTTCGGAATATGCTTCCCAGATCCTGGCCAAGGCCGGTCTAGATGCCGCTCGGGCAGATAGCCTGCAGTCAGATCGTGAAGCTCTTGCCGGCGCTCTCGACACCCGCATGCAGGAAGTCTCCGGCGTCAATATGGACGAGGAACTTGCCAATCTTATCATTTACCAGAATGCCTATAACGCCTCGGCGCGCCTGATCACCACGGCCCGCGAGATGTATGACACTCTGCTGAATATCGTTTAGGAGAAAATCGATGACACGTGTTTCCACTTTTCAGCAAAGCCAGGTTCTTCTCAATGAAATGCTGGCGGCTCAAAAACAGGCCGCTAAAGCCCAGCTTCAGGTGACCACTGGCCATGTTGCGGAGCATTACAAGGATATCCATATGGATATCACCAGCCTGACCGGTGCCAAGTCATTGCTGGCGCGGTTGGAACAGCATCAGGTCAATAACAGCCGGATCCTGAGCCGCCTCGCCAGTTACGACCAGGCTATCGCTGGTATTGAAAGCTCAGGAGGGGATGTTCTGGGTGCGGTGATGTCGGCCATCAACACGGCCTCGACCCAAGGGCTATATTCGACCATTGAAGGCTCGTTTGAGAATGTGCTGAATTTTCTCAACAGTCAGAATACGGAAGGATATTTGTTCGGTGGTACCAACCGGGATACACCACCGGTCAGCATCACCTCGATAAATGATTTGCTGGTCGCGGCGGAACCGCCAACCGATATCTTCCAGAATAATGATCTTAAAACCGCCGTTCGAATTGATGAAAACCGGACGTTGGAAACTGGAATTGTTGCCGACGAACTCGGCCTTGAAATCATGACCGCATTCCAGCGGTTGGCCATGTGGCAAAACGGGATTGTGCCGACCACGGCACCGGTACCGGTTGGCCCGTCCGGCAACTTTGGTACACCTCTCAGTCAGGAAGATCAGGATTTCCTGGTCGGTGAGATCGCCAATCTTGAACAGCTGATAGATAATATCAGTGCCTTTCGTGGCGATAATGGTCTGAACCAGAAAACCATTGAGGAGGCGCAGGCCTCTCTAATGTTGCAGAAAAATCAGGCAGAGGAGCTGATCAGCAATATCGAGGATATCGATGCGGCGGAAGCGATCACCAATCTCAATCAGAAAAATTTCGCGCTCGAAGCCTCCTATAATGTCTTGAGCCAGATTAACCGATTGAGTCTGCTCAACTTCATTTAAAACGCTTTTTGGCGGGCCTCTTGAGTGGTCCGTCCTCTACCGAAAAGCTTGCATATTGGCGCGGTGCCCCTATATTGCCCGCCATGAATTCACTTGGTCTAAATTCTGCCCCTGAAGACACCCGTGTCGTTGTCGCCATGTCCGGCGGCGTCGACAGTTCGGTGACGGCTGCCTTGCTCAAAGACCAGGGCTATGACGTGGTTGGCATCACCTTGCAGCTCTATGATCACGGCGTCGCGGTGCAGAAAAAAGGCGCCTGTTGTGCCGGTCAGGATATCCATGATGCCCGGCGGGTGGCAGAGGCCATTGGCATTCCCCATTATGTGCTCGATTATGAAAGCCGTTTTCAGGACAGTGTCATGGAAGAGTTTGCCGACAGCTATTTGCGCGGCGAAACCCCTGTGCCCTGTGTGCGCTGTAATCAGACGGTGAAGTTCCGCGACCTGTTGGAAACGGCGCAGGATCTCGGGGCGGAGGCGCTGGCGACGGGGCATTATCTGCGGCGGGACGAAGTGGATGGCCAGGCGCGGTTGTATCGCGGTCAGAACGCCGTCAAGGATCAGAGCTATTTCCTGTTTGCCACCACTCAGGAGCAGGCGGATTATCTCCGTTTCCCTCTCGGCGGGTTGACCAAGGACGAAACGCGGGCACTCGCGGATAAATATAATCTCGCCGTTGCCGCCAAGCCCGAAAGCCAGGATATCTGTTTTGTGCCGAATGGCAATTACGCCTCGGTGATCGAGCGGATGCGGCCGGGGGCGGGAGTTGCCGGGGATATCGTCGATATGGACGGGACGGTTCTCGGACGTCATACAGGCATTATCAATTACACCATCGGCCAGCGTCGCGGTCTCGGGGTAGCGACAGGCAGCCCGCTTTATGTGGTGCGCATCGATCCCGATCAGAACCGGGTCATTGTCGGCCCTGTGGAAGCGTTGCTCGTCTCCAAAATCACCCTGCGGGAACTTAATTGGATCGGCGATCAGCCCCTTGGGGAGGAAGGCGTTCCCGTCACTGTCAAAGTCCGCTCCACCCAGGAACCGGTGGCCGCGACCCTTTACGGCACCGCCGACGGCTGGGCCGAGGTCGAGTTAAACGAGGCGGAGCAGGGGGTTTCCCCCGGTCAGGCCTGTGTGATCTATGATGAAGACCGGTTGCTCGGCGGCGGCTGGATCGTTGGAACCGAAGCCCCGGTCAAGCTGTCTTCAAAGGTTCGGGCGTCGGCCTGAAAATTCCGATTTCGTCGCTTGACAGGCCTTTGTAAAAGCCCTAAAAACCGGGCTCTAAATGACGTGCCGCACGGGTTCCTGATCCGATCGGTCCGCATATCGATGGCTCCTTAGCTCAGTTGGTTAGAGCAATGGAATCATAATCCATGTGTCCCCAGTTCGAGTCTGGGAGGAGCCACCAACATCAAAAGCCGGAGTTGAGACACCCGTCTCCTCCGGCTTTTTTGTTGACTCAGTCCACTAACTTGTTGACTAAGTCAACAAACATTCACCGCTATGGTCAAAATCAGCGGTAAAGGCCTCTTTCTAAAGTATGACTTATGTCACATTTTTATCCTATTTAATGGAAATCCCATTGACGTCCCTTTTGATCGGAATGCTATGGGTTTTGAATGCTTACGGTCAAAAAACTGAAACAAGGGAACAATCACCTCTGGGTCTTCTGCGGCACCTTGGAATGCCAGCGGGCGGTGCAGTTCACTCCGGAATATCTCGAAATGATGTATGGCGCCGATTACGATCTCGGCGTCTTTCGCAAAAGTCTTCGATGCAAGAAATGCGGCGGGAAGGATATCTCTTTTAGGCTCGTCTACCAGGGACATGCACCGCTCTATGGCTCCTTGACGAGGGATACGGATCGCGAAAGGAGCCGCCCCTGACAGGAGGGGATCAGCCGATCTGCTTCTTCACCGGCGGCAGGTCGACAAATTCTCCAGGCCGCTTCTCGGCATTGGCTTTCATGGCCTCGAAGATTTCCTCCCGCTGCAGCATGCTGGCATTCCAAATGGCGATATAATCGAGGCTGTCAGCGACCGAGTGATCCCGGGAATAATTCATCATCTGTTTACAGCCGGTAATGGCGAGAGGCGCCTTGCTGGCAATCTCCGCCGCCAGGGCCATAACGGCTTCCATCATCGCTTCCTGATTCTCAAACACCTTATTGACGAGGCCGCAATCTTTCGCCTCATCTGCGGGCATACGGCGACCGGTATAGGATAGCTCCCGCGCGATACCATCGGGAATCAGCTTGGTGATACGGGGGAAGGTACCGACATCGGCGGTCATGCCGATATTGGTCTCGAATATGGTGACAAAGGCATCTTCGGTGGCATAGCGCATATCGCAGGCGGTGATCAGATCGACACCGCCACCGATACAGCCCCCCTGAATGGCAGCGATGACCGGGATCCGGCATTGCTCCAGCACCGAAAAACTATCCTGCATATTCTTAACCGTGGCGTAGAAATCGGCCCCGGCGCGAATGCGGGCGGCGCGTTGCTCTTCAGGGTCCGAGATTTCCGGCCGCATGAAGGAACTGACATCCAGACCGGAGGTAAAATGAGGTCCGGTGGAGGAAATGACAATTACCCGTGCCTTGGCATGATTATCGATGTCCCGGACGATTTCCGGCAGTTCATCCCAGAATTCCTTGATCATGCTGTTGCGCTTTTTGGGCCGGTTGAGAATGATATGGGCGATATTATTGTCGATCTCGACATCGAAGCAGCTATAGGTCACGGGATTTTTCCTTATCTCGAAAGAGGGCCGTTTGTTCGATGTGGAGTGTACGGGGATCAGTTAGGGGATTCAATTTCCTTTTTTATTTCCAGAAAATTGGGCATGATACCCGCAGAAAACAGGAATGGCCCGCCGCTCAATAAAAAGGAAAACAGAATGGCGCCCCGCTTTGAAGACGGAGACAATCCGTTCGATTTTGACCATCGATATCTCGGCCCGAACTACACGGAAGACCATGCGGCCTGGCGGGCCACATTGCGCAGCTTTATCGACAAGGAGATCATGCCCTTTGTCGATGAGTGGGATGAAGCCGGGGAGTTTCCGCGGGAGCTCTACAGGAAAGCCGCTGATGTCGGCCTGCTTGGGCTCGGATATCCGGAAGAATATGGGGGAACGCCGGTCGCCGACAGCTTTTTTCAGATGGTCACTGCCGAGGAATTGGCGCGCATGGGCGCGGGCGGTATCAATGCCAGCCTGATGGTTCATAGCATTGGCCTGCCGCCGGTACTGGCGACCGGCTCGAATTCCATGAAGGAGCGGATCGCGCCTCAAGTGCTGGCCGGAGAAAAAATCCACGCCCTCGCCATTACCGAGCCCTCCGGCGGGTCGGATGTGGCCAATATCAAGACCCGGGCCGTTCGGGACGGGGATCATTATGTGGTCAATGGTTCCAAGATGTTTATTACCGGCGGCATGCGGGCGGATTATTACTCGGTTGCCGTGCGTACCGGCGGGGAGGGGCGGAGTGGTGTCTCCCTGCTGTTGATCGAGCGGGATCGAGAGGGTTTTACCCGAACGTCGCTGAAGAAGCAGGGCTGGTGGGCATCGGATACGGCAGCACTTTATTTTGATGATGTTCGGGTCCCGGCGGAAAACCTGATCGGGGAGGAAAACAAAGGCTTTATCGGCATCATGACCAATTTCAATAATGAGCGGCTGGGCATGGCGGCGAGTGCCAATGCGCTGGCCCGGGTCTGCCTGGAAGACGCCGTTGCCTGGGCACGGGAGCGCCACACCTTTGGCCAGCGTCTCGCTGATCATCAGGTGATCCGTCATAAGTTCGCCGAGATGGCGCGGAAAATCAACGCGACCCAGGCCTATCTGGAGCAATGCGCGCTTCGGGTTCAGAACGGGGAAAAGCCGGTTGCGGATCTTTCCCTTCTCAAGGTTCAGGCGACCTTGACCATGGAATTCTGTGCCAGGGAGGCCATGCAGGTCCTCGGCGGTGCCGGCTATATGCGCGGTTGCCGGGTCGAGAGGATTTACCGGGAGGTGCGGGTTATGGCCATTGGAGGCGGCTCCGAAGAGATCATGCGGGATCTGGTCGCCCGGCAAATGGAAATATAATTCGAAATAATTGCAGACATACTACAAGTTATCTGGGAGGACAAAAATGGCGGTAAAACATTACGATTGGCTGGCCCATCATGCGGAGCGGGTGCCGGAAAAAACGGTCTGGATTGATCTGCATTCCAATCGTTCCTTTTCCTATGCCGAGGCGGATGATAGGAGCCTGCGCCTGGCCGCTCACCTGCAGCGCAACTGCGGGATCGAGAAAGGGGACCGGGTCGGGGTGCTAGCCATGAACTCCACGGATATTCTGGAAGTACAGAGTGCCTGCGCCAAGATCGGGGCGATCTTTCTGCCGCTGAACTGGCGGCTGACGGTTTCGGAGCTGGAATTTATCATCACCGACGCCGCGCCCAAAGTCATGATCCATGATGCGCAATTTGCCGGTGAGATTGCGGAGCTCAAAGATAAAACGCCTTTTACCCATAGCCTTGAGACGACCGGCGGCGGTGGTGACACCGCTTATGAGGCGGCCATCAGCGGGGCCTCTCCGGATCCGGTTTTGGCCGAGATCACCCATGAAGATGTCTGGACGATTATGTATACCTCCGGCACGACGGGTCTGCCGAAAGGGGCCATCAATACCTATGGCATGACCTTCTATAACGCAATCAATCTCGGCTTTCCCATGAAGCTGAGCCCCGATACCGTCGCCCTGACCATTTTGCCGCTGTTTCATACGGGCGGGCTCAATTGCTATAGCTCCGTTGCGCTTTATGTGGGCGGGACAACTCTGGTCATGCGAGCCTTCGATCCGGGGGAATGCCTGCGCCTCATTGATGACGCGAATACCGGCCTCACCCATTTCTTCGGGGTACCCGCCAATTACCTGTTTATGAGCCAGCATCCGGCCTTTGCGACGACCGATTTTTCGCGTTTGGTCTGCGCCGGGATCGGGGGGGCGCCCACGCCCGTGCCGCTTCTGGAAACATACGAGAAATACGGGGTGGCCCTGCAGCAGGGCTATGGCATGACCGAAACCAGTCCGACGGTTCTGGCGCAGGACGCAGCCATGGCCACTGGCAAGCCGGGCTCCACCGGCAAGGTTGCCCTCAATACCGAGGTGCGGGTTGTAGGCGAGAACGGAGAAGATGTAGCGCAAGGGGAAACCGGGGAGCTTTGGGTCAAGGGACCCAATATCACACCGGGCTACTGGAACCGGCCCGAAGCCAATGCGGAGGCGATCACTGATGGCTGGCTGCATACCGGCGATGCCTGCCGGGTCGATGAAGACGGCCATTACTATATCGTTGACCGCTGGAAGGACATGTATATTTCCGGTGGCGAAAATGTCTATCCGGCCGAGGTCGAAAGCGTATTGTTCAAGATGGAGGGTATTGCCGATCTCGCCATTATTGGGGTTCCCGATGATCGCTGGGACGAGGTCGGCTGCGCCGTAGTTGTCAAGGCGCCGGAGGCGGACTTCGATAAAGACGATCTGATCCTCTATTGCCAGGACAAGCTCGCCAAATACAAGATCCCCAAGCATGTGGTGTTCATGGACGAACTCCCTCGCAACGCCACGGGCAAAGTCCTGAAACGGGTACTAATAGACGAGGTTGGCGATCTGCAGCTCGCCGCCGTCTGACGTTCAGCTTTCCCAGTTGAAAAGCAGCGGCTCCTTGCGGGTGAAGCGGGCGACGGCGTCCTTGTTGTAGTCTGTGGTAAAGCAGATTTCCTGGGCCGCCGCCTCCATTTCCAGCAAGGTCTGGCTGTCCAGCTCAAATGTCTGATTGGTGATGCGCTTGGTTAGGGCAAAGGTCTTGCGGCTTGCCGGCTGCAGGCGCTTGGCCAGTGTCAAGGCCGCCTCTGCCAGTTCCTCCGCCGGATGGATCGCAAAGGCAAGACCGATCTCTTTTGCTTCCTCGGCCGGGATGGGGCGGCCCGTATACATGATTTCCTTGGCCCGCTGCAGACCAATCATACGTGGCAACACATACATGATGCCGCAGTCGGGCACCGCGCCGATGCGGCAAAAGACCGAGCAGAAGCGCGCGGTTGGTGAGCAAAGGATAAAGTCCGCGCAAAGGGCGAGAGAGAAACCACCGCCATAGGCTGCGCCGTCCACCGCCGCAATCACCGGTACCTCGAGATTGCGCAGGCGCTGGATCCAGTCATTGATGGCATAAATCCGTTTGCGATAGTCGGCGCCGGGTTGCCCTTCCTTCGGCTGGTTCTTGAGCATTCCCTTGATATCGCCGCCGCCACTGAAGCTGCCGCCGCTGCCGGTGATGATAACAACGTCAATATCCGTCCGCCCAGCAATTTCCTTCACTTTGCTGGAGAGGAAATCCTGCAACTCCTGGGTAAAGGCATTCCTTTGTTTGGGGCGGGTCATGGTGATGGTGGCGATCCCGTTCTCGACAGTCATTTCCGCAACAGCTGTATCCGGCATTATTTTTCTCCTTTTTTATGTGCCAAAAACAGAACAACCGGCAAGCGCCGGTTGTTCTTCTTTATTCCAGATCATGTCGGGTGGGCTTCACGCACCTTCTTTTCCGACGATGGTCAATGAGCATACATTCTGGTGCGGGAAGCCGCCCAGATTATGGGTCATGCCAAAGACCGGATCTTCCTCACGCTGGCGCTCTCCTGCCCGACCCTGCATTTGCAGATACATCTCATAGATCATGCGAATGCCGGAGGCCCCGATGGGATGGCCGAAACATTTCAGGCCGCCATCGATCTGGCAGGGGATCTGACCATCGGCATCATAAAAGCCGTTCATGACATCGGTGACCGCTGTCCCTTCCTCAGAGATAAACAGATCCTCCATGGTCACCAGTTCGGTGATGGAGAAGCAGTCATGCACTTCGAACATGCTGATCTGATCCCGGGGCTTGGTGATGCCGGCCTCATTATAGGCGCGGTTTGCAGCGGCCCGTGTGGTCACGAAATGACTGCCATCCCAGGAATTATGCTGGGCTTCCGTCCCGTTGGAAGCGGCGAGCTGCATGGCCTTGACCGTGATCAGGTCCGTCTTGCCAAGAGCCTTGGCAATTTCCGGTGTAGTCACAATGGCGCAGGCCGATCCGTCACTCACGCCACAGCAATCGAACAAGCCGAGTGGCTCAGCGATCATCGGGGCGTTCATGACTTTTTCTTCTGTAATCTTGTTACGAAGATGAGCCTTGGGATTGCGTGATCCGTTATCATGGCTTTTCACCGAGATATGAGCCATCGCCTTTTTCATGTCTTCCTTGGACACGCCATGTTTTGCCGAATAGGCGGAGGCGAGCTGGGCGAAGGAGCCAGGTGCCGAAGCATTGGCCCAATACATGTCATTGATGGATCCGCGGTTACGCTGCGGCAGACCGCCATAGCCGGTGTCTTTCAGCTTTTCAACACCAAGCGCAAGGGCGATATCACAGGCACCCGAAGCCACGGCATAAACGGCGCCGCGAAACGCTTCCGACCCGCTGGCGCAGTAGTTTTCCACGCGGGATACGGGAATATTAGGCAGGCGCAGGGCCATGGAAAGAGGCACGGCGGATTTACCCACATGCTCTTCTTCGATGGCTGTGCCGAACCAAGCCGCTTCAATCTGGCTTTTTTCGATCCCGGCATCTTCCAGGGCTTCCACAAATGCCTCGATCATCAGATCCTCGGCATTGTCGTTCCAACGCTCCCCGAACTTGGAGCATCCCATGCCCAGTATCGCAACTTTATCTTTAATTCCTGAGGCCATTATTATTCTCCTTTATTTGCAGCGTCTACGGGAGTCGCTTTCCAGAAATAGCGCCTGAATCCGCGCTTATCGTCATAGTCCTTGATGCGGAACATCATACGCATGGTCATGCCGACTTCAACTTCCGCATCCGGGGCAATATCGGTGAAATCACTCATCAAACGGCCCCCTTCCTCAAACTGGATCATGCCGTAATAGGCGGGCGGATCCGGGGAATAGGTGAGACGGTCGGCGGTGAAGGAATTGACCTTCGCGACCCGATCGGCAAAAGGATAGTCCTCCTGCGTGCCAACGGCGCCACAATTCTCATTGACGCACATGTTGGATTTCGGGAATTGTGCCGTTCCGCATTGGGAACATTTACCGCCGATCATGCCCTGAGCCATAGACTTGTTTCGATACAAGGTCGTCAGGCCGGTCTTTTTATCTGTTTCAGCCCGGATGCCGCGCTCGAGATTGACCAGGTTATGGAAGGCGAGAAACTTGTTATAGTTGGTTTCCGCATGACGCCGGGCGAGATATCCGGAGATGCCTTTACGCGCCGGCAAAGATTTGATCTCGTCGGTGACCTCGAACAACAGGGCATCACAGCCCTGACCGAAGCTGGCAACAAGAATTTTATCTCCCGGGCTGCTTTGCTCCAAGGCATGGGCCAGCATGACCATGGAATGAGCCGTGCCCGTCTCTCCGCAATTGCTCTGCAGATTATCGGCAACAGAGCTTTCCGGCAGGCCCATTTTCTTGGCGATGCCACCGGCAACATTGCGGGCGGCGACCGGAAAACAGAAGGTGGAGATGGTCGAGGCATCGACACCGGTCTGCTCAAGCAGAGCTGAAATCGCTGCCGGGACAATCTTCATATAGCCTTCATCGCGAACCCAGCGTTCTTCCCAGTTATAGTCGTAAGACTGGCCTTCGCCCCTAAAATGGTCAACGAAATCAACGGCTTCCGTGTGGTTCCCGATGAGTTTGGCAATCACCTTGCCCTGCCCGACAAGGAAAGCAGCAGCGCCGTCACCGGAGGTAAATTCCAGCGGGCTGGCCGCTTTCGTCTGGCGCTTTTCCGCCGTCGTATACAGGATCGGATTGCCGCCGCCTTTAGCGACCTGCAAGGCCACCGAAAGACCGGCACTTCCAGCCCGTTGCGAGGAGGCAAAATCAATGGTTTGAAGACCTGATTTCAGGTTCAGGGCATCGGCCACGATCCCCGCATTCTGACGATCTTCAAAGGGAAAGCTGGTTGACGCCATATAGACCGCGGAAATACCGTCCCGGTCCAGATCGCCAAGGCAATCGCGGGCGGCTTCAACCGCCATGGTCACACTGTCTTCATCCCAGTTAGCCATGGCCCGTTCACCCTTGGCTAAACCTCCAAGACCGGGATTGAACCAGGTATGTGCCTTGGCAATCTCGCTGCGTTGCAATCGGCTTTGGGGGATATAACCGCCGTAGGCCAATAATCCTACATCCATCTCAATTGGCTCCTTTATTATTAATTCTTAGTGCCACACTCATTCACTTAACTGCGGCCATTTTATTCACCGCTTCGTCTTTTGTAGACCCCGTTATTTTACTAGGTTAAGCCCCAAATTACCAGACATTTTAGTTCTGATTTGTTGCTCCCAACTGGCTTATTTCTGCCATTTCTGCGCCATTAATCTTGTTACTGGCTTTTTTTCAATTTCAATTGCCATAGATATGGTATCAAATACTGAAAATAAAACCTGAAAGTGACCGGTTTGCTTCCGGTCACGTCTGACAGAAGAAAAGAAAGAAACCATCATGTCTGACGCACAAGCCACCCCCGGACTTCAAAAATATCCGCACCTTTTTTCCCCCCTCGATCTAGGATTTACAAAGATCAAGAACCGGGCCCTGATGGGGTCCATGCACACTGGGCTGGAAGAACAGGAAGACGGGTTTGAGCGCATGGCCCCCTATTTTGCCGAGCGGGCGAAAGGCGGTGTCGGCTTGATCATCACCGGTGGTATCTCTCCAAATATGGAAGGCGGGGCCGGAGCCAAACTGTCTACCAGTGAAGAAGCCGATCAACATCGGCTTGTTACCGAAGCTGTTCATGCGGCCGATCCGGATGTGAAGATTGTCATGCAGATCCTGCATATGGGACCTCTAGCGCGGAACGAAAACGCGGTCGCGCCATCTGCCGTCCGCTCCCGTATTGCCCGCAATGCCCCGAACGAACTGGATGCCGAAGGGGTAGAAAAACAGATTGCCGATATCGTCAATTGTGCGGAGCGAGCAAAGGAAGCCGGCTATGACGGCGTAGAGGTTATCGGCTCAGCCGGCTATCTGCTCAGCACATTCTTGGTTGAGAAAACCAACCAGCGCACTGATGAATGGGGCGGAAGTTACGAGAATCGTATGCGCTTTCCGGTCCAGGTGATGCGGCGTATACGCGAGGCCGTTGGCCCCAACTTCATCCTGATTTTCCGCATTGCCGCCATGGATATGCTGCAGGGAGGCATGTCCTGGGATGAGGTTGTTCAGCTTGCCAAGAAAATCGAGGCTGTTGGCACCAATATCATCAGTACCCATTTCACCTGGCATGAAGCGGCGGTTCCGACCATTGCCACCATGGTCCCGCGGGCGGCTTTTACGAGAGTAACCGGTCGGTTGCGCAAAGAACTGGGCATTCCCACGATCACCAGCAATCGCATCAATATGCCTGATGTGGCGGAGCAGGTTCTGGCTTCCGGCGATGCGGATATTGTCTCCATGGCTCGGCCGATGTTGGCGGATGCGGATCTTGTGCGAAAAGCAGCCGAGGGGCGAGAAGACGAAATCAATACCTGCATTGCCTGCAATCAGGCATGCCTTGATCACACCTTCAATGGTCAGGAAGTCAGCTGCCTTGTCAATCCGCGCGCTGGCCATGAAACAGAGCTCAATTATTTTCCGACAGATGACGTGAAGAAAATTGCCGTAGTTGGCGCGGGCCCTGCCGGCCTTGCCTATGCGGAAGTCGCCGCAAAGCGAGGCCACAAAGTGACCTTGTTTGATGCCGGCTCTGAGATTGGTGGTCAGTTCAACCTAGCTAAACAAATTCCCGGCAAGGAAGAGTTTTACGAGACCCTTCGGTACTTCAATCGCATGATCGAAAAGCGCGGTATAGAGCTCAGGCTCAATACTTATGCGACAGCAGAGATGCTGGAGCAGGCGGGCTATGATCAGGTGGTGGTTGCTACCGGCATTTCTCCCAGGGTTCCGAATATCGAGGGGATCGATCATCCCAAGGCCGCCAGCTATATCGATGTGATCAATGGAGTCAAACCTGTTGGCAAAAAAGTCGCCATCATGGGGGCCGGGGGCATCGGCTTTGATGTTGCCGAAAAGATCATGCATGCCGGTAAATCTGCCGCGCTTGATATTGATATTTTCGCCAAGGAATGGGGCATCGATTTTGAAAACCATCCACGTGGTGGTGTCACTGGTGTGGAACCTGTTGTTGCGGCTGCCGATCGGGAAGTGACTTTGCTGCAGCGAAAAACCACGCCTGTTGGCCGCGGCCTCGGCAAGACAACTGGCTGGACCCATCGCATTGCGCTGTCCCGCCGGGGTGTGAAGATGATCAATGGGGTTGAATATCTCAAGATCGATGATGAGGGATTACATCTTCGCATCAATGATCAGTATGAAATCCTGGATGTAGATACGATCATTATCTGTGCCGGACAAACTCCACTCAGAACCCTCTATGATGAATTGGTTGAAAGAGGGGTGACAGCAGAACTGGTCGGTGGTGCTTATGAGGCCATGGAACTTGATGCCAAGCGGGCTATCAATCAGGCCAGCTATCTTGCAGCTGCGGTTTAAGGGTCAGACGAGGCCCTGAAGTTCAGCGGCTTCCTGACGTAATTTTTCCGGCCCGCCCAGTTGCGCCCGGTTGAAGCCGATGCGCTTGAACCAGAAATGCAGGCCCATAAGATCTGTATAGCCCATGCTACCATGCACTTCCGTTGCCGTCCGCGCGACCATTCGGCCAACGTCATCCAATCGGGATTTGGCAAGAAGAGTTGAAAGACTGGCTTCTTCCGGCAGGACATCATGGGCATAGGCCGCATACCAGACGAGCGATTGGCAGGGCTGTAATTGCGCAGCCATTTCAGCGCACATATGTTTGACCGCCTGAAATGATCCGATGACCCGGTCAAACTGCTTGCGTTCCTTGGCATAGGCAACGGCCCGCCTCAGCATTTCCTCTCCGGCCCCTAATGTCTGCGCCGCCAAAGCAATCCGGCCCGCATTGATAATCCGATCCAGAGAACCAGCGGAGGCATTTTCGAGGCGATTCACAGAGACATTGTTCAATGTCAGGTGACCCAAGGGATTGGTGCCATCGATGGTGGGAGAGAGGCTGACCGAAAGACCGGCGGCCGCACTGTTCAATAGATAGAGATTTCCTGCCTGATCGGAAACGAGAAAGGCGTTGGCTCCTGCAGCATCGATGACAAACGGGATTTCTCCCGAGAGGCCTTTTTCTGAAACGGAAACGGCAGCCCCGCGCCGGGCGCCGCTTGCCACATTACCGATGCCGACACCGATCTTGCAGTTTCCTGCTGCCATCTTTGGAAGCCAGTTGGATTTTTGCGCCTCGCTTCCGCATAGGTTAAGCGTGAGCGTTGCCATGACAGCGGTGCCAACAAATGGGACCGGCGCCGCATGACGTCCCAGTTCCTGGGCAACGACGGCTGCTTCCAACATACTGAGACCAGCCCCTCCAAATTCTTCACTGATCAGGAGCGCGGGCATGCCGAGTTGGGAGAGCTCCTCCCATAGGCTGTCGTCCAACCCTGTTTCACCGGTCGCAACG
This sequence comes from Pseudomonadota bacterium, assembly GCA_024743055.1. GTDB lineage: Bacteria > Pseudomonadota > Alphaproteobacteria > Sneathiellales > Sneathiellaceae > Sneathiella. The sequence goes on along the minus strand of JANSXH010000004.1, from coordinate 52,277 downwards.
GCGCGGATTGTATCAAGGGTGACAGCTCGCTCGAGGGCGCCCCGGAAGCTGTCCTGGATCATTACTTGTTCTTCAGAAAGGCCAAAATACATATCCGATTACCCCGCAACCGCTCTGGGCTCGCGCGGCATATCAAGGCCGCGCTCCGCGATGATGTTCTTCTGGATCTGGGCGGTGCCACCGCCGATGATCAATCCGAGATCATACATGAACCATTGCTGCCAGATACCATCTTCCTGCACGGACGGAATGCCATCATAGAGGATGCCGATTTCGCCGAGGGCATCAATGGCGAGAGCATCCAGCTGATGATTAATCTCACAGCCTAAAAGCTTGCAGACCATATCGCCGAGGCCCGGCGCGTTTCCTCTTTCGGCATTGGTCAGGAGACGCATTTCATGCAGACGCATGCCTTGAACCTGGGATTGCAGATCAATGAAACGATCCCGCAAAATTCGGTTCTTAAAGAGAGGGCGGCCGTCTACTGTCTCTTCCTTTAGGATCCGGGCAATCTTGTTCAGCCGTTCCTGGGAGGCATTGGCGTTCGACAGCATCCCCCGCTCATGCTTAAGGGTGCTGTTGGCGACTTTCCAGCCTTTGCCGCGACCACCGACAACTGCAGTTTGCGGCACCCGAACATCCGTAAAGAAAACCTCGTTGAAGGAGGGGTGGCCAGTCATGGTCTGTAGGGGCCGTACTTCAATTCCAGGGGTGTCCATGGAAAAGATCATGTAGCTGATCCCCTGATATTTGGAAGCATCCGGCTCTGTCCGAACCAGACAGAAAATCATTGGCGCGATATGGGCGGAGGACGTCCATATTTTGGATCCGTTGATCAGGAAGTCATCCCCGTCCACAATGGCATTCGTCTGCAGGCTGGCAAGATCCGAGCCGGAGTTGGGCTCTGAATAGCCCTGACACCACATGATCTCACCATTGATTGTCGGTTCGATCCAGGCCTGTTTCTGCTCTTCCGTGCCATGCTCCAGCAGGGTCGGAACCAGCATGGAAATGCCCTGCCCATAAAGCCCTTGCGGCATATCGGCGGCAAAAAATTCATCGGCAATAATCTTGTTTTTCAGAATGTCGGGTGCCGCTCCAAAGCCGCCATACTCCTTGGGCACATTGCGGCAGGCATAGCCACGTTCAACCAGAAGTTTTTGCCAGTCCTTGACCTGCTGGGTATAGGGGCGAGGGGAGAGCCGGAAGGTATGGGCGGTTTCTTCCGGTGCCTGATCCTTGAAATCTTTCAGGAATTTTCGGACTTCTTCCCGAAATTTCTGATGTTCGGCACTGTCTCTAAGATCCATTGCTCAAGTCCTCACTCTGGCGAGATGCCCATCAGCTTAGTGATGACTTTCAGCATAACCTCGTCCGCACCGCCGCCGATGGATGTGAGACGGAAGTCCCGAAATCGGCGGGAGATGGAGGATTCCCAGACATAGCCTTGGCCGCCCCAATATTGCAGGCAGCTATCCATGACTTCCCGTTGCAGTCGTCCGACTTTGAGTTTCGCCATGGAGGCCAGCTTCGTTACATCTTCACCGGCTACGTAGCGCTCAACCGCGTGATATGTGAGGGCGCGCAGGGCCTCTACTTCCGTTTGCAACTCGGCCAGGCGATAATTGACGACCTGATTGTCGAGAATGGATTTCCCGAAGGCTTTGCGCTCGCGCGTATATTCGATGGTTTCGTTGATGGCTTCTTCCATGACCCGAGGGCCACGAGCTGCCGCGAACAGACGCTCTTCCTGGAACTGTTGCATCTGATAGATAAAACCGCGCCCTTCCTCGCCGATGCGGTTGCTTTGCGGCACCCTTACATCGTCAAAAAACAGCTGTGCCGTATCTGACGACATCATACCGATTTTACGGATCTTGTGCTTGGTAATGCCGGGGCTGTCCATGGGAATAATGATAAGTGACTTATTCTTATGGGCCGGACCATCTCCCGTATTTGCGAGACAGCAGATCCAGTCTGCCTGCAAGCCGTTGGTGATATACATTTTCGACCCGGTGATGAGATAGTCATCGCCGTCTTTACGAGCTGTCGTGCGCAGGCTGGCCACGTCTGATCCAGCCTCGGCTTCTGTAACACCAATGCAACCGACTCGATTTCCTTCAACAGAAGGTGTCAGGAATTCCCGACGAAGGGCGTCGGAGCCGTTTTTGGCAAGGGCCGGCGTCGCCATATTAGTCTGCACGCCAATCCCCATGGCAACACCGCCGCAGGCAATATATCCCAGAGCTTCAGAGGCAATGGCTTCGTATGAATAGTCAAGGCCGCTGCCGCCATATTCTTCAGGCTTGCTGATTCCAAGAAATCCCATATCCCCCATTTTCTTGAACAATTCATGGGCTGGAAACTGTTCATTCTCTTCCCATTCATCCACATATGGATTGATCTCAGTCTCGATAAACTTCTTGAGGCTGTCGGCCAGTGCCGTATGTTCCTGGGTGAATTGCATTGTCGGTCCACCTTCTTTCCCGAGTGGAGATCCAGTACCGGATCTTCTTAAAATGGGATTGTTTTTTTATTGCTGAGACACTAACATTCATGAATGAATGTTTCAAATAAAAACTGGATCATATATGATCCGGATAGAAAATGGAAACTCAGCGGTGAGGAAGAGAGACATGACATTGGCGGCTGACGAGACCAATACGGGCCGGCGCCGGCAGCAGGAACGACGCGCTGTGACCCGCTCTAAGCTGGTGGACGCAGCAATCAAGCTTTTGCATCAAAAGGGCGCGGCAAAGCTCACAACGGAGGAGGTGGCGCGGGAAGCGGGCCTGACTCGAGGGGCTATACAATATCATTTTGACAGCCCAAAATCCCTGATGATGGCCTGCATTATTGAAATCGGTGATCGCCTCAGCGGTCATTTCGATGTGGCTGATCTGGTCAAACTCCCGCTACCAGCACGTGTTGATAAAGTTGTTGATGGGTATTGGCGCGGTTTTGGGGGGGAAAATTACGCGGCCTTCATCGAAATTGCCGTTCGTGGACGGCTTGACCCGGAATTTGAAGATGCCATTACAGAAGCCATTGAAAAGCTGGAAGAAGAGCGGGCGGTTACCTGGCAGGAAGTCTTCGCGGATACGGGATGCGCTCCCGCCGAGATTATCTCCTGGCGCTCGACCCTTCTGATCATGCTGCGGGGAATGGCGCTGACCAACATGATTGCAGGACACCGCAAAAAGATGCCGCCGCAAATCGGTCTGTTCAAGGACATGTTCAGGCGATATCTTACGGAAAGCCAAAAATAAGGCGTGATAAAAAAAGAAAGAACAAAAAATGCCAGAGCTCCCTTCTTGTGAGTATTTGTTATTAGACGTCGTCGGTAGCCGTCTTAACCTGACCTTCAACCGGCCTGATCAGCGTAATGCCATAAACAGTCAAATGGGTGCCGAGTTTGGCGCTGTCGTCGACTGGCTGTCTGAGACCGATGAAGTGAGGGTCGTTGTGTTGAGAGGCGCAGGCGGTCATTTCTGCGCCGGTGGCGATATCAAAGAACGCATGAATATGGCGGACGAAACCGTTGAGGCGGGTGTTGATCCCTTGATGGAACGCAATCGCCAGGCTGGACTTGCATTTCTTAAATTTGAAAATTTGCCACAGACAACGATCGCCGTTGTCGAAGGCTCAGCCTTTGGGGGTGGCATGGGATACGCCTGTCTTGCCGATATCACTATTGTCTCGGAAGAAGCCAGAATGGGCATGCCGGAAACCACCCTTGGTGTTGCCCCCGCGCAGATATCTCCCTATGTAGTCAAGCGAATCGGCCTGACCCGGGCCCGGCAGCTGGCTCTGACCGGGGAGAGATTTGGCGGCACTAAAGCATATGAGTATGGCATTGCCCAGTACCTGTCTCCGCAGCAAAACATCGATCAGACCTTGGAAGAAGTTGTCGCGGCGGTCATGCGCTGTGGGCCGAAAGCCAATGCCGCCACAAAGGCCATAATGCTGAAGGTCGGAACCATGCCGGAAGAAGATCTGATCCGGTTCTCCGCCGAACGTTTTGCCGAGCTCAATCGCGGCGACGAGGGTAAAGAAGGACAATCGGCTTTTGCCGAGAAACGCAAGCCCTCCTGGCAGCTTGGCGGAGAAGGAGATCAGAAATGACAGATTCTGCATCTTCAAAAACGGTCCGTATTGGCGGGGCTTCTGGTTATTGGGGCGATTCCCAGGAAGCGCCACGACAGCTCGTCATGAAAGGTAATGTGGACTATCTCGTCTTCGATTATCTGGCAGAAGTCACAATGTCTATCCTTGTGCGGGCCAAGCAGCGTTCCCCTGACGCAGGTTATGCCAAGGACTTCGTTGATCTCGTCATGAAACCCCTGATCCATGAGATTAAATCCCGAGGCATCAAAGTCGTGGTCAATGCTGGCGGTGTTAATATTTCCGCCTGCGCCAAAGCTCTTGCTGATGTTGCCAGCAATGCCGGCGTCGATCTGAAAATCGGCATTGTTGAAGGAGATGATCTGGTGGACGAGTTAGATCGGTTGCGCGATCAGAATGTCCAGGAAATGTTCTCCGGCGCCGAGATGCCGGATCAGATGATCAGTGCGAATGCCTATCTCGGCGCTTTTCCTATCGCCGCGGCACTGGACGCCGGGGCGGAAGTCGTGATTACCGGGCGCTGTGTCGATAGCGCTGTGACCTTGGGCCCCTTAATCCATGAATTCGGCTGGACGGTGGATGATTATGACCAGCTTGCCTCTGGCAGCCTCTGCGGACATATCCTAGAATGCGGCGCTCAGGCGACAGGGGGTAATTTTACCGATTGGCGGGATACGGTCGATGGCTGGGATGATATGGGCTATCCGATCGCGGTATGCCGAGCGGACGGGACATTTGCCATCACCAAGCCGGAAAAAACCGGCGGTATTGTTTCGAAACTTTCAGTCGGTGAACAGATCCTCTACGAAATTGGAGATCCTTCAGCCTATGTCATGCCCGATACCGTCTGTGATTTTTCTGGCGTCACTTTGACGGAAGCCGGCAAGGACTGGCTTGAGGTAGCGAATGTCAAAGGACGCGCGCCCACCTCAAGCTATAAGGTCTCCGCGACTTATATGGACGGTTATCGCTCGACAGCTTCTACGGTGATTACCGGTTTCGATGCAGTTGAGAAAGGCCGCGCCTTTGCCGAAGCGTTGTTGAAAAGAACCCGTCGTCTATTTATGGAAAGAAACCTCGGTGACTATCGCGACACGGCTATTCATATCATTGGATCGCAAACCCTGTGGGGGGATAACGCTGATGATCTCGCGGCCCGGTCCAAAGAAATTATCACTCAGATCGACGTCCGCCATGATGAAAAAGCGGCACTGGAGCTGTTTTCTAAAGAGACAACCGGTGTTGGCCTCTCCATGACTACAGGGCGTTGCTCCGCTGGCGCGGCGGGTCGACCAAAAATAACGCCAGTAGTGGCTCAGTTTGCTTTTCTGATACCCAAAGAGGAGGTGCCTATCGCGGTATCTGTTGACGGCAGCCGGATTGACTTTGCCATGCCGGTGCCATCCTCCCACACACGGCTACACCTGCCGAAGCAGGCTGCTCAAAAAGAGGAAGCGCCAGCAGATGAAGATCTGGTCGAAGTACCATTGATTGAGCTTGCGGTAGCCCGGAGCGGGGATAAAGGCAATAACGCTAATGTCGGTGTCATTGCCCGCTCTGATGAGTATCTGGATTGGATTAAGCAGAGCGCCACGGAAGAGCGGGTGCGCGAATGGTTTGGCCATGTGGTTGAAGGAGAGGTCACCCGCTTTGACCTGCCGGGCATGGGGGCTGTTAATTTTCTGCTGACAGATTGTCTTGGTGGGGGCGGGACTTCCACCTTACATCTTGACAATCTCGCCAAGACCTATGCCCAACAATTGCTTGCATTCCCCATAAAAGTGCCTAGCTCTGTTGCGAAAAGCCTGACATAAAGGACACAACATCCAAGGGATAAGAAGGAACTAATCCATGACCCATCCGCTTGAGCCCATGCTGCGGCCCAGTTCTGTTGCTATTATCGGGGCTTCGGACACGCCCTCCCGCATTGGCGGTCGACCCATCGGATCCATGAAAGCCCTCGGCTTTAAGGGGGATATCTATCCGGTCAATCCAACACGGGATACCATTCAGGATCTGCCGGCCTTTGCCTCCATCAAGGACACGCCGAAAGGGATCGATTGCGCAGTGATCGCCATTCCAGCCAAGATCGCCGTCGAGACGGTGCGCGACTGTGCCGATCACGGGGTCAAAAGCGCCGTCATGTTCACGTCCGGTTTTGCTGAACTCAGTGACGACGGCGCCAAGGCGCAGCAGGAAATCAGTGGCATCGCCCGCGAGAGCGGCATGCGCATTATCGGCCCCAATTGTCTCGGGGTCTTTAACGTGGGAAGTGGCTGGTACGGAACCTTTACCAATGCGCCAGGCATGCTACGTATGCCTCCGGGACCTATGGGGATCGTCAGTCAGAGCGGCGCCTATGGTGCCCATGTCTTTATGGTCTCACAACTACGCGGAGTAGGCTCCAACTATTGGGTTACCACCGGCAACGAATCCGATGTGGATGTTGCCGAAGTCATTGAATATTACGCCCAGGCCGATGACGTAAAGGTCATCCTTGCCTATGCGGAAGGCATGAAGGACTCCAATCGCATTTGCAACGCCCTTGAAATGGCGCGGGACGCTGAGAAACCAGTGATTTTCATGAAAGTAGGCAGCACCGACATCGGGGCACAGGCAGCCGCATCTCATACGGCGTCCCTGGCCGGTGCCGATGCGGTCTATGACGCCTTGTTCAAGCAATATGGGGTGTATCGCGCCGAGACAACGGAAGAATTTGTCGATGTCGCCTATGGCTGTCAGTTCGGTCAATATCCGCAAGGTCGCAAGATTGATCTGCAGACCATCTCAGGTGGTGTCGGCGTACAGATGGCCGATGCGTCAGTAAAACATGATCTGGATGTGAAACCGCTGCCCGATGCGACTCAAAAGAAGCTGAAAGAACTGATCCCGTTTGCGGGAGTGACCAATCCCGTCGATTTCACAGCCCAGGCCCTCAATGATCCGAGCCTGATGGAAGCCAATATCAGCATGACCATTGATGATGCGGATTTTGATGCGCATATTGTCTATCTCGCAAGCATCCCGGCCTCTCCTTTCACCAAGGATATCAGTGAACAGATCTTCAATAATCTGAGGAAGAAATATCCGGACGAGATCATGATGATGAGCATGATCGGGCCGGAAGAAGTTGTGAAGACCTATGAGGATATGAATATCCCCTGTTATGAGGACCCATCCCTTGCCGTGCGCGCCATGGCGTCCCTGATGCATTTCGGCGAGGTTTTTGCCCGAGGTAAACCGGAAGCTCCTCCCGCCCTTCCAGGCAGCGCACTGCCAGCTCCGACAACGCCAGTGGCAGAGCATGAAGCGAAACGCATTCTCGATAGCGTCGGTATACCAGTCACCACAGAAGAGTTGGTGGGATCGGCTGAGGACGCGGTGTCGGTCTGGCAGAAGATCGGCGGCGCTGTCGTCATGAAGATCGCCTCCCCGGATATTCTTCATAAGACGGAAATCGGCGGGGTTCTTCTCAATATTAACTCGGCGGAAGAGGTTGCAGAGGGGTACAACACCCTCATCGAGCGAGCAAAGAGTGCCAAGCCCGATGCCCATATCGATGGGGTGATCGTTGCTGAAATGGTCAGTGGTGGGGTTGAGACGGTCATGGGTGTCGTCTGTGACCCCGTGTTTGGGCCGGCTGTGATGTTTGGCCTCGGCGGTGTCTTCGTTGAGGTCTTGAAAGATGTCACCTTCCGTCTGGCGCCCTTCGGCGTTGACGAAGCGCGCCGGATGATTGACGAGATTCAGGGGCGGGCGATGCTGGATGGGGTGCGCGGCGCGCCTCCATCAGATATCGATGCTTTGGCTGAGGCATTGGCAAAACTCTCCGTCTTTGCAGCGGAAAATGCCGATACGATTGAGACCATTGATGTGAATCCATTTATTGCTCTCCCAAGAGGGGCTGTTGCGGTCGATGCACTGATCGTGCCCAAGGAAAATGCGTCATGAAAGCCTATGAAGGACTGAAAGTCGTCGATTTTACGCAAGTCTTGGCAGGTCCCATCTGTACTCAGATGTTCTCCCTGCTTGGTGCCGATGTGGTCAAGATTGAGGCACCGCAAAAGGGCGACCAACTCAGGATGATCCTCACCGATGCGGAAATGGCGGCAAACCTGACATCACCTGCATTTTTGACCTCGAATCTTGGCAAAAGAAGCCTCGCCTTAGACCTTAAATCAGAGGCCGGGCGAGAGGTGGTTCATAAGCTGATCGCCGACGCGGATGTGGTCGTGGAGAATTTCCGCCCTGGTGTCGCCAAAAAACTGGGCGTGGACTATGAAAGCCTGAAAGCTCGTCGTCCAGATCTCGTTTATTGCTCTGTCAGTGGCTATGGACAGGAAGGCCCTAGGAGCGGGGACAAGGCCTATGATTCGGCCATTCAGGCCGCCTCCGGTCTGTTTACCCTCAATGGCCATGAAGAAACTGGGCCGACCCGCATCGGGATTATGGTGGTCGACATGTTCACCGGCATTAATGCCGCCTTCGCTGTTGCCTCTGCTATCAATCGTCGACATCTGACCGGGGAAGGGCAGTATGTAGATGTGGCCATGTATGATAGCGCCCTGTTGCTGGCAGCAGCGCAGATGGCTGATTTCATGGTGCGCGGAAACATTCCGCCCCTGATCGGAAACGGGTCTCCCACTCGCCAGCCGACCGCTGGAGTTTTCGACACCCTCGACGGACAGATTTTAGTGGCCACCATCACGCCAACTCAGAATGAGGCGGTATTTAATGTGACCGGATTATCGCATCTGCTGAAGGATCCGCGCTTTGCCACCTTTGAAGCTCGTGCCGAGAACCTCGAGCCAGGGCAGGAGCTTCTGGGCGAAGCTCTGAAGACAAAAACAACGGATGAATGGCTAGCCTTATTCAATGAGGCCGGAGTGGCCGTCCAGGCGATCCGAAGCCTGCCAGAATCGACAACCGATCCGCAGTTGGATTATCGCGGAATCATGGTCGATGCCGGACAGCTTACAGGGTTTGATCAAGCTCTGCGTCTCGTCGGTGCGCCGTTCATTGCCAATGCTGATGGTCCTTTGCAGTCGGCAGCGCCGCCGGTCAAGGTCGGGGAACATACGGCAGAAGTGTTGCGCGAAGTCGGTTGTTCGGAAGAGCAGATTGCTGAATTTCTTGCTGTAAATGGTGACTAGCCCTATTACATAGGGACGAAGACCCGCCATGGGTGGTGTCGCCAGCATCAGTATTGGAATTTTTGTTGACCGATAATCTTTCGAAGAATGTCCCGGCTTTTAATGTGCCGCCCGCGACGAAATATGTGGTTGCCGCCCTCTTCATCGTCCATTTGATGACGGAGGTGACGACGCCGGATACCCTGGAATGGGTCTATCAGAATTTCTCCTTCCGGCCGGCACTTGTCTCAGCAATCCTGGATAACCCGACCCTTCCTGGCCTGTTTCACATATTCCTGACCCTCAATACTCATATGTTCCTGCATCATGACTGGATGCATATGATCCTGAATGCCGGGATGCTGCTGGCCTTTGGATCGATGGTGGAGCGGCGTTTTGGGGCAACACGATTCCTGATTCTGTTTTTCCTGTCCGGCTGGCTTGGGGCGTTTGCTGAGTATCTCATTGCCGATCCGAACTTGGATATCGTGCTCTACGGTGCCTCAGGTGGAGTGTTTGGCGCCATGGGCGCGACGTCAATCCTGATGCTACCGCGCTATCGCTTTCGCGGTGTCCTGGTGTTTATCGGTGTTTTGCTCGGGGTCAATTTGATCATCGGCGCCACCCCGCTCGGGACCATGCTCGTCGGGCCAGGCGCTGGGATTGCCTGGGCAGCCCATTGCGGTGGATTTGTCGCCGGAATGATCCTGGCCTTTGTCTATTTGCAAAAACCGGCAGCCACGACATAATCCTCACAGGATTGTCATTGAATGTGCGTGGTTTGGCGGAAAATAGATCCTATTTCTGGATTGAACCGACGTAATCACATCCTATTGGAGGGTAATATGAAACCAAACCTGTCAATGAAGTTAAACGGCCTGTGGGTTGTCGCCTTGGTAGCCCTGATGTCTTTTGCCACCCTGAATACCGCATCGGCGAAGAGTCTATATAACAGCAGCCTGTTCGGCACAGCCGTCGAAGGTTATGACGTCGTTGCCTATTTCACGGAAGGCAAGCCCGTGGAAGGCAATAGCGATCATGTGGCTGAGTGGAAAGGGTCCAAATGGCAGTTTGCGAGTGCCGAGAACAAGGCTTTGTTCGAAGCTGATCCTGAAAAATATGCCCCTCAATATGGCGGCTATTGCGCTTGGGCCGTTAGCCAGGGATACACTGCCTCAATCGTCCCAGAAGCCTGGAAGATTGTCGATGGCAAGCTCTATCTGAATTATTCAAAAGGTGTTCAGAATACCTGGCAGCAGGACATTCCCGGCAATATCAAACTCGCCAATAATAACTGGCCGAAAATCTCGAAGGATTTTGACGAATAGACTAAAGAAAAAGCACCTGGTTGCCGGGGAGCATAAACCAGGTGCTTTCAAAAGGGACGGGTAATAGCCCGTCCTTTTTTGTGTCAGTCTTCACGGCGCCAGATAGGGAATTCCTCATCTGCAGCCGGCTGATACGTAACCGTCATTTCGGTAAAGGCTTTCAAAGAGCCATCAACATCCTGACCGTCGCGAATTTCAAAGGCATCGAAGCCGCAACGCTGCATGTAAAACAGCTGATCATGCAGCACATCACCGGTCGCCCGGATTTCGCCCTTAAAGCCGAAGCGTTCCCTGAGCAGGCGAGCTTGGGTAAAGGCCCGGCCATCGGCCATCTTCGGAAATTCCAGAACCACCAAATCCAGCCGTTCCAGATCCGGAATTAACAGGCTCACATCGTCGGTGTTACTCAAGGACACTCCGAGGCGGCTGTTGCGAGCGAGCAGACTCTCACGGCGGGTCAGCCATTCCTCAAGCGGCACGTAGATATCACCGCTCGGCAGCGTATCGTTGTCCTCGAGGCCAGTGAAGGGCATCCATTCGTCAGTCGCCGGCTTCCGGTCCTTGATATAGTTACCCATAGAGTCTCTCCTTGAATGGGTCCTGGCCGAGACGGCGATATGTCGCCAGAAATGTCTCTTCCGGCTCTTCCCGATTTTCCAGATACACGTTCAGTACATCGCCAATGGCATCAACGATTTGATCGGCATCAAAGGCCGGGCCGATAATCTTGCCGATAGAGGCATCCTCACGGGCGCTGCCGCCCAAGGTCAACTGATAGACTTCTTCGCCTTTCTTGTTGACGCCCAGAATGCCGATATTTGCCACATGATGATGACCACAGGCATTGATGCAGCCGGAAATATTGATGCTGACATCGCCCAGGTCATTGACGAAATCATAGTCATCGAAGCGATCGGTGATGGCTTTCGAGATCGGGATGGACCGAGCTGTTGCCAGGGCACAATAATCAAGGCCAGGGCAGGAGATGATATCGGTGACATGATTATAGTTAGGGGTCGCGAGATCAAGCGCCTTGAGTTCCTGCCATAGCGCCGGCAGGTCCTGCAATTTCACATCAGACAGAACCAGATTCTGACGGTGAGTGGTGCGGATCTGGCCGAGGCTGTATTTATCGGCGAGATCGGCAACCGCATCCATCTGATCCGCTGTGACGTCACCCGGAGGCTGGTTGGCAGATTTGAGAGACAGGTACACGACCCGATAGCCGGACTGCTTGTGCAGCTCGATATTCTTATCGGCCCAGCGGGCGAATTCGGGGTTGCTGAGCAGCTGATTCTCGAACTCGGCGTCGGTGTCGGGCAGGGTTTCGTAATCCGGGTCTTTGAAGAACCCCTTGATCCGCTCGACATCCTGCTCGCGCAAATACAAGCCAGTGGCTTTGATTTTCTGCCACTCTTCTTCCACCAGCTCACGGAATTTCTCTTCGCCGGTTTCATGAACAAGGATTTTGATACGGGCCTTATAAAGGTTATCCCGGCGTCCAAGCTGGTTATAGACCCGCAAAATCGCTTCCAGATAGGTCAGCATGTCTTCTTTCGGCAGGAAGGGGCGGATCAGTTTGCCGATCATCGGGGTCCGGCCGAGGCCGCCACCAACATAGATCTCAAAGCCGTTTTCGCCCTCAGGACCTTCTACCAAGCGCAGACCAATGTCATGCACGGCAACCGCGGCCCTGTCGCCAATAGCGCCACTGACGGCGATCTTGAATTTACGGGGCAGGAAGTTGAACTCCGGATGGAAAGTCGACCATTGCCGGATCAACTCGCAATAGGGGCGGGGATCCTCAATCTCGTCCCGGGCTACGCCGGCTAGCGGATCAGAGGTCGTGTTACGGATGCAGTTACCACTTGTCTGAATGGCGTGCATTTCGACGGCTGCCAAATCATCCAGGATATCCGGGACATCCTCCAACTGTGGCCAATTGTATTGAATATTCTGCCGGGTACTGAAATGACCATAGCCCTTGTCATACTTACGGGCAATATGGGCGAGGGTGCGCATCTGCTCGGCGGAGAGGAGACCGTAGGGAATGGCAACCCGCAGCATATAAGCATGAAGCTGCAAATAGAGACCGTTGCGTAGGCGCTGCTGCTTGAATTCGTCTTCGGATAGCTGTCCGCTCAACCGCCGCTGAACCTGGCCGCGAAACTGCTCGACCCGTTCCAGCAGCAGTTGATGATCCTGCTCTGAATATTGATACATGGTATTCCTTAAGGTTAGGCGGCCCGGCGACTCTCATCTGAGCGGTGGGCAGTGCTGGAATCCTGCGGTAAGGCAAAGGAGGGGCCTTCAGCGCGGATCTGTTCCCGTTTCGTCGCTGCTTTCCAGCCATTTTCCGTCTCCAGGACGTCGATGACATACGGAGCGACAACAATGTTATCCTGCTCGGCACTCTCGGCAGCCGCCTTCAGACTATCCAGACGATCCGCCGTATCGGCAGTTGCCTCGCGAATGTCAGCGGTCCAGGAAGGAACACCGTCTTTCAGACTTAAATATGCCACCAGACCTTCTTTCAGAAGAGATGCTGTGTAAACCTGCAATGCCATTGTGTTTCTCCTTGTTCTCAAATGGAGGCCCGAAACCGGGATGCCATAGTCTCTATATTTCGTATTATGTAGTTAGTTATTTTAATAACGCAAGAAAATTGTGAATTAAAATTATATCACAAAAAAATAGTGTATTAATTGATCGGTGACGACGCCGCGGAGCGGGATATATGAATACCGCATTCCGATTTCGTCCGTCCGGCCCAACGGCCGGAACGTGCATCGGCACCTTCTGCAACCCGCACGGTACAAGGCATGCAGCCCAGGGATTTGAAACCATCAGCCACTAGCGGATGGGGCGGCAGATTCTTGGCGAGGTAGGCCTGCTTGATATCGTCGCTACTCCAATCGGCGAGGGGGTTGATCTTGATAAAGTCAGCGTCTGCTTCAATCGACGGCATGGCGGAGCGGGTGTCGGACTGGAAGTTCTTGCGTCCGGTAATCCAAGCCTTAAAACCTAAATTTCCCATTTTTGTCAATATCTTATCCAAAGGTGCGACCTTGCGGATCTCACAGCATTTATCCGGGTCGCTGGCAAATAGCATATCTTCAGGATCGAGCCGTTGCAGAACGCCATCATCAGGGCGAACGATTCGCACATCCTCGAGTCCGAGATGATCTGCCAGGGTTTTCTGATAGCGCAAAGTTTCTCCAAACAGCCGCCGTGTATCAAGGAATATGACTGGGATTGTCGGGTCAACCTGGGCGACGAGGTCGAGCAAAACGGCAGATTCTGCACCGAAAGAGGAAGACAGCATGATCTGGCCGCCTAACTCATTACTCACCAGTGCTTCCAGGAGAGACCCGCCGGAGAGGTGGCCATATTTACCTCGCAGCTGGGCAGCAAGGGCTTCAGGGCTGAGGGCAATGTCGGGACGCGTCATGAGAGTTTCCGATTCTGCTAAATTCTATACATCATAACTATGAGGTAATTAATTTATTATCAAGAAAATAAGATAAATAATTTTATATACAAAATATAAATGTGAAATAGATCACAAAACGAGACGTTGTCTTGATTGCTCTTGGCCCGCTCAAAACGTCATAGTTAGCGAGGAGGAGTCGGTGTGGCATTCATTTATATGATTTTTTTCGGACTTGGATTGGCGCTTAATACCAGTTCGCAAAATCCTGGATTCTTTAATACCAGTCTGCCTGGAGAGATAGGTCCGGATTCTGTCAAAATAAATATTATTAAAGGACGTTTGGTGAGATTTGCCGATGGGTCGAGACTAAAGATGGATGGACTATATTTTCCGCCTCATCTGAAAACGGATTGGATTTTTAATAAGCGGAAAATTTTTTTTGACGAGCTTCTTAAGGATGAAAGCCTCGCCCTCGACAGCCGCCCGTTCGAGCAGATTGATGCTGAAACAAATCGCTATGGAGACCGCCACGGCAGACTGCTCACTGCAAACAGGCTGTGGGTGCAGAAATATCTAGTAAGGGAAGGCCTTGCCTTGTGGAGCGGTAGTGCCGTTTACCCGCCAGAACTTGCCCAGGAAATGCAAATGGCAGAGCGGGAGGCGGAGCAACACAAAAAGGGCTTGTGGGCACGGTTACAGGTTCATGATGCGTCAAATCCCCAAATGTCGGCCCCCAAAGGCCGCTTTATTATTGCCGAGGGTAGGGTACAAGAGGTTTACGTCACGCCAAAAAATACCTATCTAAACTTTGGAGAGGACTGGAAATCGGACTTTACTGCCGCAATTCCCTCAAGAAGTCGGCCTAAATTTGAAAACCGGGACTGGAAGTTGACGGCCTTGGAGAATAAAATAGTTCGAATACGGGGCTGGATCAGGTTTTATAATGGACCGTTTCTCGAGCTCAGTTTTCCGCAGCAGTTAGAGATCATGGAGATGACAGGTGACTAAAGACAGGCAACAAATCGGGCGACGAGGGGGTAAGGCAAGGCTGCTCTGCTCTCGGGTTCTCCTGACACCGTTTCTGGTGGTCGGTCTTACCCTAAGTCCTGGCCCTGCGACGGCCAGTGTCATGGACGATTTATTTTCGATCTTTGAGCCATCGGATGAGCGGGCGATTGGCACCCAGCAGCATCCGAGAATTGTCGCCCAGTTTGGCGGTGAATATATCCAGGAAGGATTGAATGAATATATCCTCGATATAGGCCTGAAACTCGCCTTTGTGACGGAAATGCGGGATTTACCCTGGCGCTTTACTATTCTTAATAGCCCGGTCGTCAATGCTTTTGCTCTGCCGGGCGGCTATGTTTACATTACCCGCGGCCTGTTGGCCCTTGCCAATAATGAAGCAGAAGTCGCCGGGGTTCTTGCCCATGAGATCGGCCATGTTACCGCCCGACACGGGGCCCAGCGGCAATCTCGGGCGACAGGTGTCGGCTTGATCGGGGCTCTCGCCGGGATACTGACCGGCAGCGGTGCTGTGCAACAGCTTGGACAGCAGCTGGGCGGAATGTATATCGCCGGTTACTCGCGGGACCAGGAACATGAAGCGGATCAGCTGGGGGTCAAATATCTTGATCTGGCGGGCTATCCGCATGAAGCCATGGCCGATTTTCTAAAGCGGATGCAAGCCCAGGCGGAATATACCAGAAAGATCACCGGGAATAAGAGCAAAGGCAGTCTGTTCGATTTCTTCGCCTCCCACCCCCATACGGAGGACCGAGTCGATCGGGCCAGCCAGGAGGCGAGACTCAATGCCGATGACCTGGAGCGGCCCTATGAGCGTGTCCGCTATCTTGCCGCTATTAATGGTATGCTCTATGGCGATGATCCCAAAGAAGGCATCATCAAGGGGCGGGAATTCCTGCATCCGGACCTGAGATTTAAATTCAACGCACCGGAAGGTTTTCAGCTGATCAATTCGTCGAAGGCAGTATACGCCGTGGATGGCGAAGGCGGGCAGATGATTTTCGATCTAGGTCGCGTCAAATACAGCGGCCAGCCACTTGCTGATTATATGCGTAGCGTATGGCTTGAAAAGCTGAATCCGAAAACCATAGATACGATCCGCGTTGGTGGCGCTCCGGCAGCTGTCACCCGGATTATTGTTGAAACAAATGGTCGTAAAATTTATCTGACGGCAGTTGCCATTGATTTTGGTGATGATCGCGTGGCCCGTTTTGTCTATCAGATGCCGACTAGCAATAATGACCTTAATCAGCGGATCGCCGGTAGCTATAACAGCTTCAAGCCCCTGCAGTACCAGGAAGCACAGGAAATCAAGCCGACCTATATGGTCATCGAAAAAGTCAAATCCGGTCAGGAAGTCGATGAATTAGCGGCGGGCATGGCCGAAGTTGTTCAGGACAAGAAAGCGCTGTTTATTCTTCTTAATCCGGAGTTTGACGATCATTCCCCGATTCCGGGCCGTGAATACAAAACGTTGAGATATGGGCGTGAATAAGCCGTCAAGGACCGAAATCAGTCGATGATGATTTCGTCGTCGATCTCGCCATCAAGTGTAAAGCACGCCGCCATCAGCGGTCCGCCAAAACCACATCCGCCGTCGAGAGTAACCGTATATGGGGTCGTGACAAGGCCACTATGATCATTGTCATAGCCGCGAATGAGGCGATTGAACCCGGCATAGGGTTTGTCGATTTTGTCAAACTGACTGTTGGCCCACCAAAAGGTATCTGACTGTTCGATGATCGGCAGGCTGGGGTCAATGCCGGCATGAACGAACAACAGCTCACCATTTTCCGTATAGGCGGCGCGGCGCAGGGCGACGAAAATATCGTTATGACCCGGATGTTCGTGGATTTTGCTTTGCAAGCGATTGGCCCATTTTGTGGTTGAGAGAATGCCCTCGCGGAAATACTTTCGGACATCCTCTACATCTTCGCCGTAAGCTCGCAAGGTCTCTTCGATTCCGTGATCGACCATCCAGTCGAAGACGGTGTTGGGATCCCTGGCTAGCTGGATCTGAAGTAGCTTGCGCCACATCTCTTCCTGGGCACCCCGCAGAAAGATGATGTCCTGGGCTGCCATACCGGCCAGGCACAGGCGATTGATGCGAAAGGACAGAAGTTCGTCGAGGACGTCGAGAATACCGTCACCGCGCCCTAGGTAGTTACCCAAATATACCAGCCGGTCCCCATGTTTCCATTTCCGGACAAGATCATCATGTAACGCGATGAGCCGGGCGGAATCGCCATGGATGCTGGCGACGGCCCACACCCGTTTCGCCTGGGACAGACAGCCGAATTTTTCTTTGTAACTGGTCGGTTTCATTGGGGCTTACAATGTAACTTCCCATTCGTGTTGACAAGCCCCAAGGCACAAAAAAAGCCCGGATTTTACACCGGGCTTTTAAATATTCTATCTATAGAAGGATCAGGCGGCTTTCAGGACTTTCTGAACCTTTTCCGCTGCGGCATCCGCTTCAATCTGCTCGACCACGGCCAGTTCCCGTGACAGGCGAACAAGGGCGGCCTCATAAATCTGCCGTTCACTGTAGGACTGATCTGGCTGATCTTCATTACGATGCAAGTCGCGAACGACTTCCGCAATCTGAATAGGATCCCCGGAATTGATTTTTGCTTCATACTCCTGGGCCCGACGGCTCCACATGGTCCGCTTAATGCGGGCTCGGCCTTTCAAGGTTTCGAGCGCGCTTTTCATCTTTTTCGGGGATGACAGGGGCCGCATGCCAACATTCTTGGCCTGTTTGATCGGCACCCGCAGGGTCATTTTCTCATGGGAAAAGTCAACCACATACAAGGTCAGCGCCATCCCGGAAATTTCCTGCTCTTCAATGCTGATGACTTGTCCAACACCATGCGTGGGATACACAACGTGATCCAAGGGTGCGAATTCCATATCCTTAGTCATACAAATCCTTCTCACTGCATTCGGACAAAATTTTCGTCGGGATCATCCCAAAAAAAAACAGCTGCGTTGTCGGCGCTGCATATCGAAAATTGTCCAAATTTTTAAAACCGAAGGCTTTTTTTCCAATAATTCTTACACGCAAATGCAACGAAAGCTGCCTTTCGTTGCGCATCAAAAAAAGCCCGGATACCTTTACCTATCTAGGGATTATACCATAATTTTACGTAAAATGCTAATCCAGATATCTAAATTATCATAAATTTGACATTTACAAGAGGTTAGCCTTCGCCGCCGGGTTTGGAACTGAAATGTTCTTCGAACTTGTTAGGCTTGCCGTCCCAATCCTCGGCATCTGCTGCCTGTTCACCCTTTACAGTGATGTTCGGCCATTTTTCGGCATACTCTGTGTTGACTGCCAGCATCTTTTCAACACCGTCTTCGGTGTCAGGCAGAATGGCTTCTGCCGGGCATTCGGGCTCGCACACGCCGCAATCGATGCATTCATCAGGATGGATTACCAGCATGTTCTCGCCTTCGTAAAAGCAATCCACTGGGCATACTTCCACGCAGTCCATATATTTGCATTTGATGCAATTCTCGGTAACAACGTAGGTCATTTCTTTTTTTCTCCAGCCGTTTCTAAGTCACATACACAGATATCCTGATTAGGAATTATCGCTAATGGGACAGTATGACAACCCTAAAAAAGGCAGATTGTGGAGAAAAATCAGTCCGGGTCCAACCCAAGGCGAGCCATGACCCGCTTTCGGGCATCGCCACGATCCCGATCACTGACATAAATGAGCCCTGCCACACGTCGGACCAGGTTGGCTTCGAACTTGCTGAGTTCGCCATCCGCATAGGCGATTTCCCAAAGCATTTCGATCATCTGAACGCGAGTCTCGATCGGGAAACTGTCTTTCACAGTCCGTGTGAAATAAAATAGCTGGCCAGCCTCTGCCTGTGCTTTTTCGGCTTCCTCGACAAGGGTTACGGCATCCGCATCATCCAGTTTATAGTGCCGCTTTAGCACATTGATGATAGCCTGTCGTTCGACTTCCTTGAAATCATCATCGGACAATGCCGCCTCAATAAGCAGCGCTGCAGTCGCAATATGCTCCTGATCTGTGACGTCGGAATGAGTGCTTTCGCTCTCACCGGATAAAAGGGACTTCAACAATTCAATCATACTCTTTCCTCTTCAGGAACTCACAGGAGGATCGTTTAAATTCACACTTAGATGCTCTATTTTGGCCGCTCAAATACAAATATTACCCATTTGTTATTCAGTATATAGTTATTTCTCTATGCATTTTGACTCAATGTCTGAAATTGATTCCGAAGCATCAATTCAAAGTTAAAATGGAGGATTTGCCATTTGGAAGAGTTAGACTGCTCTCGTTTTATCGAACTTTAGTTCTTAGATTTTGTCCGTACCGGCACAGGTATTTTTGAATATACTTTTCTTGTAAAGCTCACAGAAGAATCCTTTAATGTTAAAGAACGCTCTTCTATTAAATGCCAGGATAGAATGGATAGAAAAAATGTCCCTATCGATGAATATATCACCATCATGCCGACGCTAACATCAGGTACAAGGGCCGCCACAGTTTGCTGAACAGGAAACGCATAAATATACACTCCGTAGGAATAATCCCCCAAAGCATTATATTTTCGTATAAATCCTGACGGAACATACGCCAGATAAAAAATCAAATATGGTAATGAGAAAAAGTAAACAGTTTTAAACGCTCGCTCATCAAACATCGATACCAGCAAAAGTGCAAATACCAGAAGGGCAATATTACCAGAAATACGTATTCTTTCTTTCATGATGTAAAACAAAGAACCGGAGAAAAACATAAACATCAGCAAGAAGGTATTTTGCTGTTTTTCATCCAACACAATACTGCTGAGCAAATACAGTCCTGTTGCCACAAAAACAAATACTATAAATATTTTGAAGAACCCATTCTGCCGAGATGGGAAGAGCTTAAGCGCGGCCCAAGCGAAGGCTAACATGACGTACAAGCGGACTTCATGCGGCAATGTCCATAATGAACCATTTACCGCGCCTTCAAGGGGATTGTCATTGAAAACCCCTGGTAGCTGATGAGCTACACCCAGAAACAGAGAAATGCATTTGGCAAAGTAATAATAGGTTTGGGAATCACTCAAATACTGCGAAGTTGTAAGTGTCGTAAAGACTAAACCCAAACCAAAAACCGTCAGCAACAGCATTACAAAAAGGGCGGGGAAAATTCTTAAAAACCTCGCCCAGACAAACTCTATGAAGCTCTTTCTTCTTATTAGGCTTGCCGTAACAAGAAATCCACTCGTGACGAAGAAAATGTGGACCGCCAATGCACCCAATGAAAAGCCATGCAATTTAGGCTCAGCTTCTCCCGTACCTATTGCTATAGCAAAACTATGCGTAATAAGAACACCATACGCCGCAATAATCCGTAACAGATTAAAGTTATTGTCCCTCCCTACAGCAATATCCGATAAATTCACTAATTGTACCCCAAGTGCCAAAGCTCGCTTTTGTCTCAAAAAGAACAAGGATCAAACATCAACAGACAAGCCTATTCAACACGGCTTTAAATTTCCCTATCGTCGGCAACATCAAATCTCTCATTTGTCTACACAACGTAATGATACGCCAATGCATGTGTTACACAAATTGATTTAAGATTCCGCTAATTATGCGGAGAAATGCCTACGGCTTCCGATATAGCGTGTGCGATGTAAAATGAATTTTCAGGAAATCGGCGTTATTCTTAACCAAGCCTTCCATGGCATTGCTTATATTTCTTCCCGGATCCGCAAGGGCAGGGAGCATTGCGCGGAACCTTGCCCCAGCTTGCTGGATCATCGGCGCGAATACCAGCGTCCGCCGTTTCAAACTCATTCTCCCCGGTTACCGGGTCAATATGGGTCGCCTGCATTTCGCTTTCATCCGGCTCTTCCCGGCGCAGCTGTTCCGTCGGGTTTTGCAGCTGAACATGGGACAGATATGTTGTCACGGATTCCCGCAGCTGATCCAGCATTAGCTGGAACATGTTGAAGGCTTCCGTTTTATATTCGTTGAGGGGGTCCTTTTGAGCATAGGCCCGCAAGGACACGCCCTGACGCAATTGATCAAGCTGCAAAAGATGCTCTTTCCAAGATTGATCAAGAATTTGCAGGAGGATGCTTTTCTCCACCATCCGCATGATGTCAGGGCCGAAATTGGCGGCCTTTTCGGCCATATTCCGGTTGGCATGATCTTTCAGGCGTTCGCGAATTTCCTCATCCGCAATGCCTTCTTCTTCCGCCCATTCCTCTACCGGTAGGTCAAGGGCGAGGATACGACCCACATCTGCTTTAAGGCCAGCCTTATCCCATTGCTCAGGATAAGCTTTTGGCGGAATATGGGCATCGACCATATCGTCTACAGCTTCTTCGCGCATGGTGGCGACGGTTTCGGAAACATCCTCCGTTTCCATCAGATCAATGCGTTGCTCGTAAATCACTTTCCGCTGATCATTCATGACATCGTCGAACTTCAGTAGGTTCTTGCGGATATCATAGTTGCGGGCTTCAACTTTCTGTTGGGCCTTCTCAAGAGCCTTGTTGATCCAGGGATGGACAATCGCCTCCCCGTCTTCAAGGCCGAGCTTGCGAAGCATGCCGTCCATACGTTCTGATCCGAAGATCCGCATCAGGTCATCCTGCAAAGAGAGGAAGAAGCGGGAGGTTCCCGGATCGCCTTGACGGCCGGAACGACCACGCAGCTGATTATCGATCCGACGTGACTCATGACGCTCCGTACCAATCACGAACAGGCCACCAGCTTCCAGAACCTTTTTGCGCTGCTCGGCAATCTCGGATTTGATGGTTTTGGTAATCTCGGCAATTCGGGTTTCGTCGGTCTCACCGGTGGTCTTCTCTTCGACCAGCATTTCTTCGTTACCGCCGAGCTTAATGTCGGTACCGCGGCCCGCCATGTTTGTAGCGATGGTGACAGCCCCGGGCTGTCCGGCCTGACCTATGATCTCCGCTTCTTGCTCATGAAAGCGGGCGTTCAGGACCTTATGAGCGATTTTCCGCTTTTTAAGCAGTTCCGACAGCATCTCGGATTTTTCAATGGACACAGTGCCGACCAGGACAGGCTGACCCCGTTTGCGGCAATCTTCCACTGTATCAACGATTGCTTCGAATTTCTCTTCGACGGTCCGATAAACCTCATCGTCCTCATCTTTACGGGCAACATCGAGATTGGTGGGGATTTCCACTACTTCCAGGCCGTAGATTTCATGAAACTCGTCGGCTTCTGTTGCGGCCGTACCGGTCATCCCGGCCAACTTGTCATAGAGACGGAAATAGTTCTGGAAAGTGATGGAGGCCAGGGTCTGGTTTTCCGGTTGGATCGTGACCTTTTCCTTCGCTTCCAAGGCCTGATGTAGTCCGTCCGAATAGCGCCGTCCATCCATCATGCGACCAGTAAATTCATCGATAATGACGACCTTATCATCCTTGACGATATAGTCCGTATCTTTCTCAAACAGTTTATGGGCTCTCAGGGCCTGGTTGGCGTGATGAACCACGGAGACATTTTCCGTATCATACAGATTGTCACCTTTGAGGAGGTCAGCATCATCGAGGATTTTCTCGATGCTCTCCGTCCCGGTTTCTGAGAAACTCACTGCTTTCGATTTCTCGTCGACCTCGTAATCGTCTTCCTGCAGCAGCGGGATAAGACTGTCGATGGCTCGATAAAGCTCAGAGGAATCTTCCGCTGGGCCGGATATAATCAGGGGTGTCCGCGCTTCATCGATCAGGATGCTATCCACCTCATCGACAATGGCAAAATTGAAGGCGCGCTGGACCATGGCGGCACGTTCAAACTTCATATTGTCCCGAAGATAGTCGAAGCCAAACTCGTTATTAGTGCCGTAGGTGATATCGGCGGCATAGGCCGCCCGGCGCTGGTCGTCATCAAGGCCGTGAATGACACAGCCAACGGTCATGCCGAGTTTTTCATAGACTTGGCCCATCCATTCGGAATCGCGCTTGGCAAGGTAGTCATTGACGGTAACCACATGCGCGCCCTTGCCTTCCAGGGCATTAAGATAGACGGGCAGGGTGGAAACCAAGGTCTTACCTTCACCGGTTTTCATCTCGGTGATTTGGCCCTGATGTAGAACTATGCCGCCCAGGATCTGAACATCGTAATGACGCTCTCCCAGGGCTCGGGAAGCGGCCTCTCTTACGCAGGCAAAGGCTTCTGGTAGTAGATCATCCAGAGTTTTCCCGCCTTCAATCTGGCCGCGGAAGGTTTCGGTCATGGCCCGCAGTTCATCATCGGTCAAGGATTTGAATTTTTCCTCAAACCCGTTTACTTCATCCACTTTGGTGCGAATGATTTTTAGCGCCCGGTCATTCGGAGATCCGAAAAACTTTTTGGCGAGTGAACCGAACATATCTGACTTTACTCCCGACAAGGGTTAGGGCTGTTTATAATAGCTACAGGCAGGGCATCTTATATGCCAGTCTGTTACAACCGCAATCTCATAAAAAAGAACCAATATAGTTATGGTGACAGATAAGGGGCAACCGCTGCCGTGTCAATCTATGGAAAGCCTGCATGACCAAAAGGTGGGGATTTAAAGGCAAAAATAGGGAAAAACTCACCATAAAGTCATGAAAGGTTGTTCTTCCGTGAATTATTACTATATTCGCAGCAATTCCCGGGGGGATGCTTCGCAAAAAAGATCAAGGATCCTCCGACCCTATATTTAAGGCGTAGAAATCATGAAATCAGTACATTTTCTTGCTCTAGCAGTTGTTGCTGTCCTGGGCCTCGGCATCGGTTACTTTGTTGGCGCCGGCGGGCAGGGCAATATGGCGGAAAAAGTGACCGAAATGGTCACGGACGATGTCAAGGCGGTTACCGCAGATGTCAGCGGCGCGACTTCCGTGACCCCGGAAGGTGATGGCAAGGTTCTCGCCACTGTCAACGGTGAGGCAATTACTGAGCAGGATATTGAGACCCTGTATGCTTCCCTTCCCGCGCAATACCGTCAGGCACCCATAGCCTTTGTTAAGGAGCAATTGCTGGATCAATTGATCAGCATGGAAGTGATTGGTCAGGCAGCAGAAGCGGAGAACCTGGATAGTCAGGCGGAATTCAAGGATCGCCTTGATTCTGTTCGGACCCAATTGATGCAGGAATATTACCTCAAAAACAAAATTGAAGAGCTTGTTACCGACGAGATGGTTCGGGCCGAATATGATAAAGTTACAGCCGACTTTACGCCGGAACAGGAAGTCCATGCCCGCCATATTCTGCTAAAAAATGCTGAAGAAGCAACTGATGTCATCAAGCTTCTTGATGACGGGGGTGACTTCGCTGAGCTAGCCAAAGAATATTCAACCGGTCCATCTGGCCCTAACGGGGGCGACCTCGGATTTTTCACCAAGGAACGAATGGTTCCGGAATTTGCCACAGCGGCTTTCGCCATGGACAAAGGCACCTATTCCAAGGAGCCTGTTCAGACGCAGTTTGGTTTTCACGTGATCAAGGTCGAGGACAAACGCGATACCCAGCCGCCAGCTTATGAGCAGCGGGAAGAAGAATTGCGGGGTCAGTTGACAAACACGACGGTCAATAAACTGATCGAAGATTTGAAAACGGCAGCAAATATTGAGATCATTCCGCAGGCCGAAGAAGAGAATGCGGAGAATACGGAAGACGATACCAAGAAAGAATAGGTTTTCTGTTACAGGAAAAAAGAAAAGGCCCGGTTTACCGGGCCTTTTTTATTCTTATGCGTCTGATTGCGGAAGCCAGGGGATTTCAGCTATTTCAACCCCTTCTTCTTTCAGCTCAGTCTTTTCTTCGGCACTGGCTTCGCCATAGATACCTCGCTCTTCAACCTCGCCATAGTGAATTTTGCGGGCTTCCTCAGCGAATTTCGGTCCGACATAATCGCAATTATCTTCTACTGCTTGGCGCAGCTCGCGAATGGCCGACATGGCAGCCGCGGCCTGGTTCATGTCAACGGTTGTGGCATCGCTCTGCTCGGCAGATCCTTTTTTGGGCACCGACGGGGCCATTGGGGCTTTCTGCACATGGTTTGACCCGCAGATGGCGCAGAACACAATCCCGCGCGCAGCCTGGTCATCATAGGCGGTGCTGTTTTTGAACCATGCCTCGAAAACATGGGATTTATCGCATTTGAGATTATACTTAATCATTCTCTGTGTTTTTTGACTTCTGAAACGAGCTAACTAATAGGAAAATAGGTTATTCCTCTGCAAACACAAGAGTGATTGGAAGGTATTGATCTTAGTATGCAGCAAATTTCTCCCTGGGTGGCCAGATATTGGGATCTGATTCCCAAGGATAAACCGGTTTTGGATTTGGCCGCCGGTAAGGGGCGCCATAGCCTCTTTCTGCTAGAAAAAGGATATAAGGTTGCTGCTGTTGATATCAGGACAGAGGCTCTGGAGGCGTTGCCGGCGACGTCTGATTTTACCGTTGTGACAGCAGATTTAGAAAACGACCTCTGGCCCTTCTCACACGCTCATTTTTCAGGAATCATAGGTGTCAATTACTTGTGGCGGGACAATTTTGAGACAATGCTGAAGTCTTTATCTGCCGGCGGTGTTCTTCTTTATGATACTTTCGCAGTCGGCAACGAAAGATTTGGAAAGCCTAGCAATCCCAATTTTTTGTTGAGACCTGAAGAATTGAAGAACCTTTGCGCTGAGTTGGAAATTTTGCATTACGCTCATGGAGAAGTGACGGATCCGCATCCTGCCGTTCGACAATCGATTGCTGCCCGAATGCCCTTATAGCCTTTTCACTATTCCGCTGCAGTCGCCAGTCCATCAACAGTTTGAAGACTGAAATCCTGAATATTTTTAAGGTTTGGCAATTGCTGACGCCGTTTGCCCACTTCCTCAAGATCGATATCTGCCGTCACGAAGCCCGGTTCTGACCCTCCATCCGCGAGCACCTCTCCCCAGGGATCAATGATCAGGGAATGACCATAAGTCTTGCGCTTCGGGGTGTTCTGGCCACATTGGGCGGGGGCAATAACAAACGCGCCATTTTCGATGGCGCGGGAGCGCAGAAGAACGTGCCAATGAGCCTCCCCCGTTGTTTGCGTGAAAGCAGCGGGCACTGTCAGCACTTGCGCACCGGCAAGGGCTAGCTTTTGATACAGATGGGCAAAGCGAATGTCATAGCAGATCGTCAACCCGAAGGGCGCCCAGCTGGTATCTGCTAGCACCGCGTCACCGCCGGGGGCGTAGGCGCGGCTTTCCTTATGACTTTCGCCATTTTGCAATTCCACATCAAACATATGGATCTTGTCATACTGGGCGGCGAGGCCACCGTCGGGACGTATCAGGAAAGACCGATTAGCTAGTCTTTCATCTTCAGGCTTTTTGATGACAAGGGATCCGGCCAGTATCCAGCTGCCTGTTTCCTTAGCCAAAGAGCGAAAGGCTTTGAGGGTAATGTCTTCTTCCTGAAGCTGAGCCTTTTCTCGAGCAGCTACCTTGTTCGGCTCCAGCATATTGGTAACTTCCGGCGTGGCGATGAAATTAGCGCCAGCACCGGCAGCCTCTCGAATCAAGTCTGACGCCATTTTCAAATTTGCGTGAACCTCTGGTCCAGACGTCATTTGCACGCAGGCGGCCTTAAAAGAAGACATGAGTTTGTTTCCCTTGTTGTTCAGGCCGTCCCTAGAATAGGGTCGAGCTTTCCGCTGCCGTCCAGCATATACAAATAATTGCAATCACCGATATGCTCACCGTCCACAAACACCTGTGGAACCGTATGGGCTCCGCCAGCACGCTGCATCATTTCCTGGCGCAAATCCGCAGAAACCGTGACGTCTATCTCCTTAAAATTGACACCCTTGGTCTTCAGAAGCTTTTTCGCCCGGGAACAGAACGGGCAAAACATCGTTGTGTAGATTTCGATTTCCTTCATGATCTTCAGTCTTCTACCCTAAGGTCTTAAAAATGCGCCACCTCCTTTATATAGCCAGGCTGGGGGTGCGGACAACCCGGCATAGGGTGAGAACATCTATTTTTGCAGCTCCGGCATTGAGCAAGGCCTTGCTGCAGGCCTCTACCGTTGCACCGGTTGTGAGCACATCATCAATGAGCAATACCCGGGCATTTTCAAGATGTGACAATCGTTTGGGATTTGGCGCGAATGCACCTTGTACATTGCGTCGGCGAGCAGACGCGTTGAGCCCGCCCTGTGATCGAGTTGGGCGCTTTCGAAATAGTAGGTCGGGAATAGGGGGCTTTTTGGAAAGCAACGCCAGTTCCCGGGTCAATAGGGCCGACTGGTTGAAGCGACGCCAGTGCAGGCGGAACGGATGCAGGGGGACCGCACAAATCACGTCGCAGTCATCAATCAATTCCTGCGCAGCCCGGTGCATCCATTTTGCAAAAGCCGGTGCATTTCGGGTTTGATCAGCATGTTTAAACGCCAGAATCATATCTCTGCAAGCCGCATCATATTTGAGGACAGCCCTGGCTTTTGAAAAACTTGGTGCTTTGCGAAGACAGTTTCCACAAATTAGAGATGTCGTTGGGCTGTATTCAAAAGGAAACCCGCAGGTCTCGCAGCAAGGCTCTGAGATGAAGGTCATCTGCGGCCAGCAAATGTTGCATAGACTGCCAGGTCCTTCCAGCGGATCACCGCATTTCAGGCAACCCGGAGGGAATGCGGCCTGTAGTCCGCTGTTCAAGACATTCTTTGCAATTCGTTTAGCTATTTCCGAAACGCTCATATTATAATTATATTAGAACAGAAAATAATATGAAACATCAATAACGGGTATTTCACGAGTGAATTGTATCGAATTGTCAGACATGCCATAACCCTTTCATGAAATCGCCTTCAGTACTCAATCCGGAGCACATCCTTTTTGACCGTCATATGGTTCGCCTGCATCGGGATAGAGCCGCACATATCGATTGGTCCCGTCACGGTTTCCTTGTCAATGAGGTGGCGAGCCGTCTAATGGACCGTCTACTGGACATCTCTGAGGATTTTGAGGTGGCGCTGGATCTGGGATCTCGGGGAGGCGAATTCGGCCGACATCTGGTAGAAAGCAATCGTGTTTCTACACTTATTTCTGCAGATCTAAGCGAAGAAATGCTGGCAACTCAGTCGGGATTGAGGGTTATGGCAGATGAAGAGTTTCTACCTTTTGCCGCGGCGTCATTTAGTCTGGTTGGCAGCGTATTAGGGTTGCACTGGACAAACGATCTGCCAGGTGCCCTGGTTCAGATCGCAAAAATACTAAAACCAAATGGGTTATTCCTGGGTGCGTTGTTCGGCACCGGCACCCTGTCGGAACTGAGATGGTGCCTGAACGAAGCAGAATCAGAAATAATGGGCGGTGTCAGTCCCCGGGTCTCTCCCTTTACCGAAGTTCGGGATGCAGGATCCCTGCTGCAACGCGCTGGATTTAGCCTGCCAGTAACAGATGTCGACATGATCACTCTCAAGTATCAGGATCCCTTTGCCTTGATGCGAGAACTCAGAGGGTTGGGAGAGACAAATGCGCTGATGTCCCGTCTGAAATCTTTTACTGGGCGGAGGGTGATCATGAGGGCGGCGGAACTCTATATCGATAGATTTTCAGATCCAGAGGGGCGAGTTCCTGCCAGCTTCCAAGTGATTTATCTGGCGGGGTGGTCCCCTCATGAAAGTCAGCAAAAACCGATGGCTCGGGGAAGTGGTAAAATCAATCTTAAAGACATATTAGGAAAATAAATAATACTTTATTTTCCTTCAAAAACAGTAATTTAATACATGTGAGTTGGCTCTTATCTAAATCCGAATTATAGTGCATAAAAAACAATAATGTTGAAGTCAAACAAATTGTCAGCTGGGAAACAATTGGATTGATGCGTACAATAGAAGAAGTAATCGAGGGGCGGGACCTAAACTCTGACGAGTTTCTGATAATTAACAACTTCTGGAACAAGATCAGGGAAATCCAAGGACGGCGAGATGAAAGCGGATCGAAGAATAGGAACCTGGTTGGGGCGGCTCTGGGTTCTCGTCGCATTGCAAAACGCGAGATAGATATCGAGACTATGGGATCCTTAACAGGTCTTGCGCGATCAAGTTTACAGATTACTTTGCAGCAAATGATTGACGATGGGATGATATATTTCGATAAAGATCCGTCAGATTTGCGGCGTCAAATCATCAAACCCACAGAAAAGTTTTTGGCCTTATCCCTTGATATGTATGAAGAAACCAGACAGTTGGTTCTTGCTACCTGCAAGGAATTAGAGGCGATTGCGAAACAGAAGTGACCATAGTTGGTCACGATATATCTTGAAAAGTAATCGGTTTTGCTTTGTAATTTTAAGTGTAGACCTTGCGGATATGCGGTGGCGGTACCTACCGCGCATTCGATCTCAAATTAATTTAGGGGAATTAGGTTATGCTGGCCGGCCAGCGGGTGAGGAGAAAACCCGCTGGCCGGTCTTTTTTTGAGCGCTGTCTACCAGCCTCCGCCGCCACCGCCGCCACCGCCGCCGCCGGAAGAACCCCCACCAGAGGACCCACTAGAGCTCCCCGGTGCCGTCGACGCGGATGATATGGCGCTTGAAAAACCCTGACCAAGAGAAGAAGAAAAAGAACCAATGCGATCCGGATCAAAGTGGCGTCCATGATACCAGGCGGGATGGTAAGAGGTGTTTTCAGGCCCAGTAGTCGCCTGTCCAAGCCGCCCTGCAAATTGCTCACCCCAAGCTTGTTCGACACCCAGTGCCAGAGCAAAGGGCAGATACTTTTCAAATAATTCCGGCGTGCGGTCAGGTGGATTATTGAAATTCATTCGATCTTTTTCGGCTACGGACAGGAACTCAGAAAAACCTTCAAATGCGTCCAGCATCTTTCGGCCCAAATGGGTTGGTGCCTTGAGAAGGTGGTAGAAAGTGGCATTAACGACCTGCAGTATCACAAAGATCAAAGCCGCAGAGACCGACGTCAGTTCGATAAGCATGGTTAAGCCGACGAACTCTCCGATAGCGAAAGGCAGGGCAAAAACAGTATTAAAAATGGCCGCTACCTTGGAGGTGACGCCGCCACCTAGGGCGGCTTGCCAGGCTCGCCAGACCTTTCGGAACAGAAAATACAGGGCTCCGGTCCAGATGGTCAGCCACACAGCAATAAAGAAGGCAGGCACCGGTTCTCGAGCTCCAATGATCATAGCGGCAATGACGAGAAAGGAGATGCCGACGCCGGGAAAGAAGTATTTCGTATTTTTATTGAAATAGATTTTCTCGAATTCTGTCCGTAACCAGCTCTTCAAGCCGTCTTTGGCTTTTCGCAATGTCTTGTGATTTTTCTGCTCCAGATCGATGCTGGTTCGTCCAGCTCCGAACAACGCATTGCCAACAGCCCTCTCTCCCGGAGAAAGATCTCTTCCAGCCCCCGTTTTCTTGAGGCGATATTCCCCCTTCGATGTTTCCTCGATAATCAGAAACCCCTTGACCGCCATGCTGATGATGGCAGCAGAAAAAGCTTTGTTATCGAATCCCATCTTGCGGATATAACGCATGGCGGCAGGTGAATAACCCTTTGGCGGCTCAAAAAGTGGGATCACTGTACCAGCTGCTGGGTCGCGGCCAACTTTTGACCAGATGACGATGTAATAGACCAGCAAGAGAATGAGGCCGACAAAGCCGATGGTAAACATTCTATTGTCACCAAGAAACCCTGTTACCTTATCCATTTCCGTTGGGCGTGAAACGAAGCCGACTGGCCAGGAGACGGCAATTGTCAGACCTTGATTAGGGGCCAGGGTGCTGGTGGTATAAAACTCAATGCCGTCACTATAATCCTTTGATGAAACCAGTTTCCCCTGATCTCCCTGATAGCCTGTATAGGCTGCCGAACTAAGGATCGACGCGCCTGACGGTAAATGTACCCGCCCGCTCGCTTGTTCAATAGGGAAAGCCCAGCCATTGCCTGTGACATTCCAATAAAGTTCATCAAAGTCGTCGAAGAATCCGAGCTGCCGTGTTGTCTTGTAGGTCAGGCTATAGGTATAGGTTCCCGGTGTCAGAAAGACATCTTTGTCGCCGATGTAAATACGCACGCCGTTTGAGCGCTGCTTAATATGATAGGGCTCGTCCTGACCATCCCGTTTGACCTTTTCCAGAGTAAAACCAACACGGACGTTGTTGCCATGACCATCTTTATAGTCTGTTGGAAAATCCCGGAAGATCCCACGCTTGATCTGGTTGCCTTCGCTTCTAACCGTAATGTTTTCGCGAACAGTCAATGAAGCATCGGGGTTTATCCAGATATCGCTTTTGAAGTCTTTAATGACTTCTTCGGCAATCGCCGCAGTGAGGGTGAAGCTCAACGCAATCAGGAGTGTCAGGATCGCCAAAAAAGGCGCACGTAGATCAAGTTTAAGACCAAGAAATTGCATATATATTCCACCTGCTATGGGTTAGGAAAAACTGACCTCAACCGGTTTGCGGGCTGCATCTTCATCTTCATCAAGCTCAAAGAATTCCGCCTTGATAAAGTTAAAGGCACGAGCGACGAGGTTGCTCGGGAACTGATCGACCTTGGTGTTATTGTCACGGACAATGCCATTATAGTAACGCCGCGCCATCTGAATTTTGTTTTCGGTCTCGGTTAGTTCACTTTGCAAGCTGAGGAAATTTTCGTTGGCCTTGAGGTCAGGATAGTCTTCTGACAAGGCAAACAGGGATTTGAGGGCACCGCTTAAAACATTTTCGCTGGCGGCCTGCTCCGCGGGGGTTCCTTGATTGGACATGGCTTGGGAGCGGGCTTCGGTGATTTTCTCAAAGGTTCCGGATTCGTGGCTGGCGTACCCTTTTACGGTCTCTACCAAATTTGGAATCAGATTGTAGCGTTGCTTCATCTGCACTTCGATGCCGCTCCAGGCTTCCTTTACCCGTTCACGCAGGCTGACAAACTGATTGTATATCAGGATTGCATAGAGGCCGGCTCCGGCGATCAAGGCGAGTATTATTAGAAACGGTATCATGGACGGAATCTCCGTAAATTCAGGCTCTTTGACTTAATGTAGAATAGTTAATATTGCGTGTGCAGGGAAGGGTGAGATTCAACGCAAGACTAAAGAAGATCCCGGAGCATGGATACCAATGGAACATCAGCCGGTGGCATATCGTAATCTCCCAAGCGGGCGGCGCGGACCCATTTCAGCACCTGACCTTCTGTGGGCCTGGGCGTTCCATCCCAGCGTCGGCACACATAGAGCGGCATAAGAAGATGGAATTTTTCGTATGTGTGGCTGGCAAAAGTAAAGGGGGCGAGGCAGGCTTCAGTGACATCAATCGTCAGTTCTTCCTTTAATTCTCTGATAAGGGCGGCTTCTGGCGTTTCGCCCTCTTCCACCTTGCCGCCAGGGAATTCCCAGAGACCGGCCATGCTTTTGCCTTCAGGCCGCTGTGCGATCAAAACGCGGTTATCATCATCGATCAGAGCAACAGCAACGACCAGAACAGTGGGAAGATCCGTCATGAAATTCGTCTAGCTTCTGTAATCGGCATTGATCTCGATATATCCATGGGTCAGGTCACAGGTCCAGGCGAATGCCTGTCCGTTTCCGACACCGACATCAACCTCAATGTTAATATCAGATCCCTTCATATGAGGCATGACGTCCTCTTCCTTATAGTCCGGAGACCGCTGGCCAATTTCCGCGATCAAAATCCCACCGATTTTCAGGCTCATGGCATCGCGGTCAGCCGGTTCTCCGGATTTACCGACGGCCATGATCACCCGGCCCCAATTGGCATCTTCACCGGCGATGGCGGTCTTGACCAGCGGTGAGTTGGCAATGGCAAGCGCAATCGTTTTTGCAGAGCTATCGGAAGAAGCCCCGGACACTTTCACTGTAATAAACTTACTCGCACCTTCACCATCCCGGGCGACCTGCTGCGCCAGGTCCGCCATAACCTTATGCAGGGCTTCTTTGAAATCTGAGAGGGTCGGGTTATCTGAAGCTGTGACCGCATTGTTATCAGCTTCTCCAGTTGCGAATAGCAAAACCGTATCGCTGGTGGAGGTGTCTGAATCGACTGTCACGCAATTGAACGTCTTCTCATTGGCCTCACTCAGTACGTCCTGTAGGACAGGTGCGGGGATAGCCGCATCTGTGAACAGAAATGCTAGCATCGTCGCCATGTCAGGGGCGATCATGCCGGATCCTTTGGCAAAGCCGGCAATTGTGATCTCCCGACTCCCGATCTTGCAGCGCGCCGATGCGCCTTTGGCAAAGGTGTCCGTTGTCAGAATGGCCTCTGACGCCTGCCTTCCGGCCTCAGCCGAAAGGGTTTCGTTTAGCTTTGGCAGGAGGTCGGTGATCATTTTTGTCGGTACAGGGTCGCCAATGACTCCGGTTGAGGCAATATGGATATCCTCCGGTACTGCGCCGATCAATCTAGCGGCTGCTGCGGCAGTTTCTGTTACTGTCTGGCGTCCCGCCGCTCCGGTAAAGACATTGGCAATGCCGGCATTAACGACAAGCGCCCGCGCTATGCCACGAGGTCTGATTTCCCGTCCCCAGTCCACAGGCGCCCCGGGCATGGCATTTTTCGTAAAAACACCGGCAGCGGTCGTGTTTTCAGAAAACACAGCCAGCATCAGGTCATCGCGGCCCTGGTATTTCATGCCAGTACAGCCAGTGCTGAACTGAACGCCTTTAACTACCGGCAGATCTGGAAAGGCCGCGGGGGCAAGGGGTGATATTTTCAGCAAGGTTACAGGTCCTCAAATTCTTTCAGGTTCTGAACTACGGCAAAAGAACCCTATCGGTCAATTGGGAACTGGGGTGTGTTCAGGCAGTTTTGGTGGCACACAGCATGTAATTGACCTTGAGATCTTTGCTGATATGCCA
Organism: Pseudomonadota bacterium; assembly: GCA_024743055.1. GTDB lineage: Bacteria > Pseudomonadota > Alphaproteobacteria > Sneathiellales > Sneathiellaceae > Sneathiella. The sequence continues at coordinate 18,364 of JANSXH010000004.1, read as the reverse complement.
GCGATCCTCAAGAGGATTGTAACTGGCGCCGACAATTTCGGTTATGTTGAGGCCTTCCTCGCGAATGGTCTTTGTCACTTCTGAGGGTTTAAGGAATTTCTGCCAGCTATGCGTCCCCCGCGGAAGCCACCGAAGGACATATTCCGCCCCCACAATCGCTAGAGCAAAGCTCTTTGCTGTCCGGTTCAGGGTGGCAACGAACATAATCCCACCGGGATTTAGAAGCGTGCAACAGGCATTCATAAATCCTTCCACATCGGCGACATGTTCGATCACTTCCATGTTTAGGATGACATCGAACTTCTCACCGGCCGCGGCAAGTTCTTCTGCTGTGATATGGCGGTAATCTATATCCAGGCCGGATTTTTCCGCATGCAAAGAAGCAATGCTAATATTTTTCTCTGAGGCATCAGCGCCAACCACATCAGCGCCTAATCTTGCCATGGGCTCGCACAGCAAACCGCCACCACAGCCAATATCCAAGAGCCTCAAACCCTTGAAGGGTTTCAACTGGGCAACAGGTTCTTCTGTACCTAGCTGGAAATGGGCGATGACCTGGTCCCGAATGAAGCCAATTCGAATCGGATTGAACTTATGTAGCGGTTTGAATTTGCCACTTTCATCCCACCATTCATCGGCCATGGCGGAAAAGTTGGCAATTTCCTTCGGATCGACCGATTTGATGTTTGCCGTCTCGCTCATCACACTCTCATTTCGACAGGCCCACAAAAAAGCCAATTTTTATTGAATAAACTCGCCGCAGAGCTTGCCCCGCAACCCTTGTTAAGTATATGTATACGCTCCTTTAGAATCAAAGGGTACTCGTAAGTTATTTAGGCAATTTTAAGCCTTCATCGGCTGATGAGGGAAAGAGGTTATGGCGTCCATGGCGCGGCTGGTTATGAAATTCGGAGGCACATCTGTCGGCTCAATAGAGCGGATCAGGAATGTTGCCAAAAAAGTGAAACGCGAAGTGGACGCGGGCAATGAGGTGGCCGTAATGGTTTCCGCCATGTCTGGTGAGACCAATCGCCTGATAGATCTCGTCTCTCAGACGTCGACGATGCACGATGCTCGCGAATATGATGTGGTAGTCTCCAGTGGTGAGCAAGTGACATCTGGGTTACTGGCAATGGCGCTGCAAGAGCTTGGTGTCTCCGCCCGTTCCTGGCTTGGCTGGCAGATCCCGATCAAAACCAATGCGGTGCATGGATCCGCCCGCATCGAAGACATACACTGCGATGAGATTATCAATCGCTTTGAAGAAGGCCAGGTCGCCATCTGCGCCGGATTCCAGGGAATTGGCTCAGATGATCGAATTACCACGTTAGGACGCGGTGGAACGGATACATCAGCCGTAGCGCTGGCTGCCGCGTTGAAAGCGGATCAGTGTGATATTTATACAGATGTGGATGGGGTTTATACAGCTGATCCAAGGATCGCGACAAAAGCAGCCAAGCTTGATAAAATCACCTATGAGGAAATGCTAGAGCTTGCTTCTCTGGGAGCAAAGGTGCTGCAAACCCGATCCGTAGAAATGGCCATGAAACATCGGGTGAAATTACAGGTCCTTTCCAGTTTTGAGGATCTACCCGGAACACTTGTTGTAGATGAGGAAGATATAGTGGAACATCAGGTCGTGAGCGGCGTGACATATACCCGCGACGAAGCAAAAGTGACGTTACAGCAGGTTGCTGACAAGCCTGGCGTCGCGGCTCTTGTATTTGGCACATTGGCGGATGCGCATGTCAATGTGGATATGATCGTGCAGAACGTTTCCGAGGATGGCAAGGCAACTGACCTGACCTTCACCGTCGGTCGCAAGGAAATGGATCTTGCCTTGTCAGTTCTCGAAAAGCTCAAATCGGAAGTGGATTGCAAGGCAATTGTTGGAGATCCGAATGTTGTCAAAGTGTCCATTGTTGGAATGGGAATGCGCAGTCATGCGGGTGTCGCCCAGACAATGTTCGCCGCCCTCGCGGAAAAGGGCATTAATATCCAGGTGATCTCTACCTCGGAAATCAAGGTCAGCGTTTTGCTGGCTGAGGAATATACGGAACTGGCCGTCCGTACGCTTCACACTGCTTTTGATCTGGATGCAGAATAAGATGACTGAAGATTTGAAAAACGGCTTTCAGGATCTCGAGAAAGCCTGGAAACGAGGGTGCGAGTTTCTTGGCACAGAATATGCGATCCTGGGCGGCGCCATGTCCTGGGTGTCGGAGCGGCATCTGGTTGCAGCGATTTCCAATGCCGGTGGTTTTGGGGTGATTGCCTGCGGGGCCATGACACCCGACCTTCTAGACGCAGAGATCAAAGCGACACAGGAGCTAACCAAAAAACCATTCGGCGTAAATCTCATTACCATGCATCCTGACCTCGACAAGCTGGTTGACGTTTGCCTGGAAAACAATGTCGGCCATGTGGTTTTGGCAGGAGGTGTTCCAACCAAGGAAACCATTGCTCAGATCAAGGAGGGCGGCGCCAAAATCGTTTGCTTTGCTCCCATCCTGGCGTTGGCGAAAAAGCTGATCAGGCTAGGGGCCGATGCGCTCGTCATTGAAGGAATGGAGGCCGGCGGCCATATCGGCCCGGTTTCAACCAGCGTTCTGGCTCAGGAAATACTACCTCACATAACCGATGTGCCGGTCTTTGTGGCTGGTGGTATTGGCCGAGGGGAAGCGATCAGTACTTATCTTCGCATGGGGGCCTCCGGTTGCCAGCTCGGAACGCGGTTTGTCTGTGCCAATGAGTGTATTGCCCATCCGGATTTCAAGAAATCCTTTATCCGGGCAAATGCCCGGGATGCCGTAACAACGGTCCAGGTTGATCCCCAATTTCCGGTTATCCCTGTGCGGGCATTGAATAATCAGGGGGGAAAGAAATTCATCCAAACCCAGCATGAAGTCATCGCCAAGTACAAGGCAGGTGAAATGGATCTTGAAGCGGCCCAATTGGAAATCGAGCATTTCTGGGCAGGCGCCCTGCGCCGCGCCGTCATTGATGGCGATGTCGAATATGGGTCGGTGATGGCCGGACAAAGCGTTGGCATGGTGAAGACCGAGCAGCCAACTGCCGAGATTTTACAGGAACTTGTCGAGCAAGCCGCAGAAGCGTTTGCCGAACACGGAGCCCAGAGGAGCATCTCCTGACATGAGCGGCCTGGGGGTCAGTGCGCCGAGACTACTTCTTCGAAAACTCCACCAGGTCATGGCGGGGCACGGCGACGCTGAGCAAAGGCTAAACGAAATCGTCCGGTTGATTGCCGGGAATATGATCGCAGAGGTTTGTTCCTGCTATCTTATGCGGGCAGGGGACGTTCTCGAACTTTTTGCAACCCATGGCCTGAAAAAAGATGCTGTGCATCAGACCCGCCTCCGCCTCGGTGAAGGCCTTGTCGGCGACATAGCGGCCCAGGCACGCCCGTTGAATTTGTCAGACGCCCAGTCCCATCCGCAATTTGCCTATCGTCCGGAAACAGGTGAAGAAGAATACCATTCTCTGCTCGGTACGCCGGTCTTGAGAGGCGGGCGGGTTATTGGCGTCCTGGTCGTACAGAACCGGACGCAAAGATCCTATACGGAAGAAGAAGTCGAAGCCCTACAAACCGTTGCCATGGTGGTTGCCGAACTTGTCAGCTCCGAGCAGATGGTGGCTTCGACTGAGTTTTCCGATACCGCCGGCAATGCGACATTACCGCATAGAATTGCTGGAAGTGTGTTGGCAGAGGGTTTGGCGACAGGATATGCGTTGTTGCATGAACCTCGTATCGAAGTCATACGCGCCCTCGCTGAAGACAGAGCACTTGAACTTCAGCGGCTTAGTAAAGCAGTCGAAGCTTTGCAGAGTTCCGTGGATGCCTTGCTGACTGCAACCAACACCATGTTTCAGGACGAATCCCGCGAGATTTTCGAAGCCTACAAGATGTTCGCCCATGACAAGGGGTGGCTTAAAAAATTAGAGGACGCGGTAAAGACCGGATTGACGGCAGAAGCGGCCATAAAAAGGGTCCAGGATGACACCCGCGCCCGGATGAAGGAAATCACGGACCCTTATTTGCGGGAGCGCCTGTCAGAATTGGATGATCTAGCCAATCGGCTATACCTCCATCTTGATGGCCATGAGATGATCGACCGGCGCAATCTGGATGAAGACACCATTGTCGTTGCCCATGCAATGGGGGCTGCGGAGCTACTTGATTATGATCGCCGTCATCTGAAAGCGGTAATTCTGGCCGAGGGAACGCGTTCCAGCCATGTGGCGATTGTCGCCCGCGCATTGGGCGTCCCGGTTGTGGGTCAATGTGAGGAAATTGTCGAAGCAGTGGAGCAGGGCGATTTCATCCTGGTTGATGGCGAGCATGGTCAAGTGTTCCTGCGGCCTGGAGAAGATGTTCAGGAAGCCTTTTTTCAGAACGTTGGGCAACGCGCGAAACGACAGGCAAAATTCGCAGCTTTGCGCGATATTCCAAATGTGTCGAAGGACGGTGTCAAACTGTCTCTCAATGTCAATGCGGGACTATTGATCGATGTTGATCATTTCCATACAACAGGCGCTGACGGGATCGGGCTTTTTAGGACTGAACTTCAGTTCATGGTGCGCTCACAAATGCCGAAAGTTGATGAACAGACGGCACTTTACTCAAAAGTCCTGGATTCCCTGGACGGTGCCCCGGTGATTTTCCGAACGTTGGACGTCGGTGGCGATAAGGTCCTTCCTTACCTAAAAACAAGAGCGGAGGAGAATCCCGCACTTGGATGGCGTGCCATCCGTATCGGCCTAGACAGACCAGCACTTTTGCGCAGCCAGTTACGAGCCCTGGTTCAAGCGGCTGCAGGGCGACAATTATCGCTGATGTTTCCTATGGTGGCAGAAGTATCCGAATTTATCGAAGCCAAAGCCATCCTCAATAAAGAAATTGAGCGCGCGAGCCAGCGCAAGGGTGGAGCGCCGAGCAAGGTGAATGTCGGCACGATGATTGAGGTGCCCTCGATCGTTTGGCAGCTTGAACATTTACTGAAAGAAGTCGATTTCGTCTCTGTTGGCTCAAACGATCTCATGCAGTTCTTTTTCGCTGTTGACCGTGGAAACCCGAAAATTAGCGATCGTTATGACAGTCTTAGCCCGAGTTTGTTGAAGCTTTTGCGCAAAATCGCGGATGACTGTAACGCTAACGGAATTCCCCTTTCTATCTGTGGAGATATTGCGGGCAGGCCACTCGAAGCCCTGGCTTTGCTGGGCTTGGGCTATCGTAATTTTTCCATGTCTGCGGCATCTTTGGGCCCGGTCAAGGAAATGGTACTCAGCGCGGAGATCGCGAAATTGCAGAAATTTGTCCAGGGGCTCTGTGATGTCAGGGACCATTCCGTGCGCGATCAGTTGCGTGCATTTGCAAGAGATCACTCTATTGTTGTGTAGAACATTGATTGTTAATATTTTTATCAGATAATAGCGAATCGGAATTTTCAGGCGGCACAGGCTATTTTTCGTGCCACCGTTATTTGTTAAGTGAGTGCAATAGACTGTAATGGCGAGGAACGGTAAACAGCCAGATCACAGCAACGAGCCTTCCCTACTCGGTTTCGAGCATGGGCAGACCGAAAAACAGGCTGACGAAGAAATATTGACGGTCGGTGATCGCTTGCGCATGGCGCGAGAAGAACGCGGATTGTCCTTGCACCAGGTAGCCGGGATCCTTCGTTTGAAGGCCACACAGGTTCAAGCATTGGAAGACGGCGATTACAGTCGTTTGCCAGGCCAAACGTTTGTCACCGGTTTTCTGCGCTCCTACGCTAACCTGCTGGACCTGGATGCGGTTCTCATGGTTGACTTGTATAAACAGGAGCATTCGGGCGGGCTGCGAACACCATCCCTTGCTTTCCCCGAGCCAAGTTCAGAGGGCAGAATGCCAGGTAAGGGCATTATGGTAGGGACTTTGATGTTGGCGCTTGTCTTTACTGCTGGCTGGTTTGTATATCAGGAAAGTGGCGGGCAGGATTTTGAGCGGGTTGCTGAGCTCCCTGATTACCTGGCGAAGAAAATAGAAAAACTTCCTGAGGCTGCAACTGAAAGCGCAGTTATAGCTAAAGATCAGACCACCACAGCCGTGAACCCAGACGAGACAACCAACTCGAGCGATACCGCAGAATCAACGGTTTCGGAAACGGCCTCGCGGCCAGAGTTGAATCCTGAAACGGCAGCGGAACCGGTTGAGGCAGCAGAAACCGTTGAAATAGAAGTCTCGGAACAGCCCAAACAAGTGGAAACTACTGTAGTAGAACCTGAAAAACAGGAAATGCAGCCAACCGAGGCTGTGCAAGAACCAGTGCAGACAGTCCAGGCTCCAGAAAAAGCTCCTGAAGCTGAAAAAGTCGTTGTGGAAACTGAGAAAACCCCTGTTGCGGAAGAGGCACCGGTAGAGTCAGTTTCTTCAGAGGAAACTGTAGCCGTTGCGACGGTAGCTATTGAAACTCAACAACCCGATGCTGTTCAACCTGCATCCTATCCTCAGGCCAAACTGGAACCAATGAAAACCTTGGTAGAGGAAGAGCAGGAGAGTCCGCTACCGCGTACATTTGGAGTTGAGAATACGGATGCCCGTGTTGTTTTACGCGCGCGCGAGGAAACTTGGGTCGAGGTAAAAAGCGCGGATAGCCCTCCATATATTTCTCAGGTTCTGAAACCCGGAGACATCTATATGGCGCCTAATGTCTCCGATGTAACTCTGACAACAGGGAATGCTGGAGCCTTGGAAGTACGGGTTGATGGGACCGAAATTTCATCTCTAGGAGCAAATGGCGCTATTTTGCGGGATATTTCTCTGGTTGCCGACAACCTGCTGGACGGTAGTACCCTGAATTAGCGCTTTAATTCAGGGCAGCCTCTATCACACCACACTATTACTTGTAATTTCCGTCGTTAGCCGCCATTTTATGCGATAGTAGGGGCGTCACTTTTTGATGCTTGTTTTAGCAGAGATAAAGTCTCATGAGCATAAGACCTTATAGAGAAATCATCCGTCGAAAATCGCGGCAGATCCATGTTGGTGACGTTCCCGTTGGCGGGGACGCACCAATCTCCGTGCAATCAATGACTAATACCCTGACATCGGATGCCAAGGCGACCATTGAGCAAATTCATGCACTGGAAGAGGCCGGGGCGGATATAGTGCGGGTGTCCTGCCCGGATCAGGAAAGCACTCGAGCGTTAAAGGAGATTGTCCTGGAGACGACAGTTCCCATTATTGCCGATATCCATTTCCATTATATGAGGGGCATTGAAGCGGCTGAGGCTGGAGCGGCTTGTTTGCGCATCAATCCGGGCAACATTGGCTCCGCCGAGAGGGTGCGCGATGTCGTAAAGGCGGCGGTTGATCATAATTGTTCCATGCGCATCGGTGTAAATGCGGGAAGCCTTGAACGCGAGCTCTTAGAGAAATATGGAGAGCCTTGTCCGGAGGCGATGGTTGAATCCGCTCTCAACCACGCGCGTATTCTGGAAGATAATGACTTTTTCAATTTCAAGATCAGCGTCAAAGCATCCGACGTCTTTCTGTCCGTTGCCGCTTATCAGGGATTGGCCGATGCCTGTGATTATCCCTTGCATCTCGGGATTACAGAGGCGGGCGCTCTTTCTGCGGGCACTGTAAAATCCTCCATTGGACTCGGCATGCTGTTGTGGTCCGGCATCGGGGATACGATCCGCGTTTCCTTGTCGGCTGATCCAGTTGAAGAAATCAAGGCTGGCTATGAAATTCTTAAAAGCCTTGGGCTGCGCCGACGAGGTGTTACCATAATTTCATGCCCGTCCTGTGCCCGCCAGGCATTTCCTGTGATCAAGACTGTCGAGTTGTTAGAAGAACGCCTCGCGCATATTCAGACCCCACTTACCCTGTCGATCATTGGTTGCGTGGTGAACGGTCCGGGTGAGGCGCGTGAGACGGATATCGGTCTCACAGGCGGCGGTAAAGATAATCATATGGTTTATCTCAGCGGTTTGACCGATCACAAGGTCAACACCCCGAACATGGTCGATCATATCGTTGAGCTGGTTGAAGCTAAGGCGGAAGAACTTGAAGCTGCCAAGGATACGCTTGACGATACGCCGGAACATCTGCAAAAACAGCCCGCCTGACCTGCTTTAAAAAAATTCAAAATAACGGAGAAGAGACGTGTCATTACCTCAGCCAGTCCGCGGCACACATGATTTATTGCCAGAGGATTATGCGCGGCAGGCCCATGTTATTAGTGTCGCCCGTAATATGGCGGCACGTTTTGGCTATGCGGAAATGGCGACCCCTATCTTCGAGTTCACGGAAGTCTTTGCCCGGACCATGGGGGAAACTTCTGACGTGGTGTCAAAGGAAATGTATTCCTTTGAAAGCCGCAGCGGCGAGAGCATGACCCTGCGTCCCGAATATACCGCTGGAATCTGTCGCTCCTTTATCAGCAACGGCCTTCAGCAGAATGTGCCGTTCAAAGTCTTTGCGGCCGGCCCGATGTTCCGCTATGAGCGCCCGCAAAAAGGTCGGCAGCGCCAGTTCCATCAGATCGATGTTGAATGTATTGGTGCCCCTGAAGCGCAGGCGGATATTGAAGTTATTGCCATCGGCGCGGCCATCTTGAAGTCCCTCGGTGTTGCAGATAAATGTGCTCTACAGATCAATACCTTAGGCGATGTGGAAAGCAGACAGGCCTACAGAAACGCTCTTGTCGAGTATTTCAGCGATCATAAAGACAAACTTTCCGAAGACAGCCTAAACCGGCTGGACCGCAACCCGCTTAGAATTCTGGACAGCAAGGATAGTGGGGATAGGATCCTTGTAAAAAAAGCGCCGGAATTCACGGACTATTTAAACAGCTTTTCGAAAGATTTTTTTGCAGAGGTCCTTGAAGGATTGTCTCTGCTTGGCATTGACCATCAGTTGAATAGACGGCTTGTTCGGGGTCTTGATTATTATACCCATACGGCTTTTGAGTTTGTGACCGATGCCCTTGGCGCGCAGGGCGCCCTGATTGCCGGGGGTCGGTATGATGGCTTGATTGAAGCGTTGGGTGGCAAGCCAACCCCAGGTATTGGTTGGGCAGGCGGTATCGAAAGGTTAGCGATGTTGGCGACTGGTCTGCCAGCACCTGCCCGGCCTTTTGCTGTTATCCCTGTTGGCGCTGAATCTGAGAAGCGCGCTCTTACACTGGTGGGAGAGTTGCGGGAGAGTGGTCTCGTCGTGGAAATGGCCTTTAAGGGCAATGTGGGCAAGCGGATGAAGCGGGCCAACAAACTTAATGCGAGAGCAGCAATCCTTCTTGGTGAGGATGAAATGGCCCGGAACGTTTGCAGCTTGAAGGATTTGGATGCCGGGGAACAGTCGGAAGTCTCCCTTAAAGATTTGGCTGAGACACTTGCTGCAATGAACTAAGGATCATTAGATGTTACCGCAGGAAAAACTGAATATGATCCAGGCTCGTTATGAAGAGCTGGAAGCGGCTATGGCCGGAGAAATGGGAAATGTCGCGGCCGACGATTTCGTCAAAATGAGCCGGGAATATTCCGACATCAAGCCAGTTGTAGAGGCAATTCGGAAATACCAGGATGCTCAGACAGAACTCTCAGATCTTCAGGAAATGATGGAGAGCGACGATACTGATGCTGAAATGAGAGAAATGGCGGCTACCGAACTTGAAGAATTGCGGACAATGCTTCCTGATCTTGAACACTCCATCAAGGTACAGCTTTTACCAAAAGACGATGCCGACGAGAAAAATGCAATCCTGGAAATTCGTGCAGGTACGGGTGGAGAAGAGGCCGCTTTGTTTGCCGGTGACCTTTATCGAATGTATCAGCGATATGCAGAGTCAATGGGTTGGAAATGTGAGACCATGTCCTTTTCTGAATCCGATCTTGGCGGTGTTCGCGAAGTGGTAGTTAAAGTCACGGGGCGAAATGTCTTTGCCAATTTTAAATTTGAATCCGGCGTACACCGGGTCCAACGGGTTCCGGAAACGGAAACCGGCGGGCGCATTCACACATCCGCGGCAACTGTGGCTGTATTGCCGGAAGCGGAAGAAGTTGACGTACAGATTGATGAAAATGATGTCCGGGTCGATATTTTTCGGGCCTCAGGCCCGGGCGGCCAGTCAGTCAATACAACGGACTCCGCGGTTCGCCTGACCCATATTCCCACCGGCATCGTTGTTCAGCAGCAGGACGAAAAGTCTCAGCATAAAAACAAGGCGAAAGCCATGTCGGTTCTGCGCTCCAGAATCTATGAGGCGGAACGTGCAGCAAAAGCGGCCGAGCGATCGGCTGAGCGTAAAGGGCAAGTGGGCAGCGGTGATCGCTCAGAGCGAATCCGGACTTACAATTTCCCTCAAGGGAGGGTCACAGACCACCGCATAAACCTAACCCTATATAAACTCGACAAAGTGTTGGCAGGTGAGGCGCTTGGGGAAGTGATTGATGCCTTGATTGCAGAAGATCAGGCTTCTCTGCTGGCAGAAATAGAAGGCGAGAGCTAAGTCGAATGGTTTGTTCGGTCCGTGAGGCTGTTCACAAAGCGGCGGAAGAATTGGCAGCGGCTAAAATTGCCGGACCGCATCGTGAGGCCTCTATTCTCGTGGCGAAGATTCTGCAAGATCAGCCGGAAATATTGCATCGGGAGCCTGAACGCTTACTTTCCCAGAACGAGGAAACAGCCTTTTATGGGTTAGTCCGGCGTCGCGCCAATCGGGAACCCATGTCGCACATTACAGGCCTAAGGGAATTCTGGAGCCTGGAATTCATTGTAGGACCGGATGTCCTAGACCCGCGTCCAGATAGCGAAACAGTCGTTCAAGCTGCCGTCGATGTTGCCAAGCGGCAGAACAAAGTAACTTCAGTTTTGGATCTCGGAACTGGAAGTGGTTGTCTTTTGCTTTCCATACTAACGGAATTTCCTGCGGCGCAGGGAATTGGCATAGATGTCAGTGAGGGGGCGGTCAGGATTGCGCGTGAAAACGCTAATCGCCTTGGGCTCTCGGATCGTGTGAAGATAAAGACAGGAGATTGGGCGACTGGAATTTCTGGAGAATTTGATCTAGTGGTAAGCAATCCGCCTTATATATCAGAAGCAGAAATGACCCAACTGCAACCGGAAGTGCGTTTATATGAGCCGCATCTCGCCCTTAAAGCCGGTATGGATGGTTTAAACTGTTATCGGACTATCACCGCGGACCTGGATCGCCTGCTGAAACCGGGCGGTTATGCGATCTTTGAAGTTGGATCTGGTCAGTCTCCGGCTGTTTCGAAACTGCTTGAAGAAGCAGGGCTGGAGCGCGTTACTGTGGCGAAAGACTTGGCCGGGATCGAAAGGTGCGTTGTCGCTCAAAAAGGGAAATAACGGCCTTTTTAAAAAAAGGGTTGGATTATTCTTGCGACAGGGTTAGGCTTTATAAAGATCATTTTGAGGAACGCGACCCATTTGTTGGTCAATGATCTTTACTTAATTCAAAACCTGGCCTCAACTTTTCGGATGAGATTACATCTGGATCGCCTTAAAGACGATTTGTGTGTGCCCGATTTGAAGTACCAAAAAACTGAGAACCACTGAATAATAACGCAACGGAATCATTACGATAATGAGAGTGAGCAGCAACAGACGCCCTCGTGGGGGCAGGTCGAATTCTGGAAACAATCGTTCAGGTGCAAATTCTGGTAGATCAGGATCTGGCGGTAATCGTAGATCGAACAACGGTAACCGGAATTTTGATAGTAACGGTCCTGACGGTAAGATCAGAGGGACGGCAGCACAGGTGTATGAGAAATATACGGCTTTGGCTACGGATGCCCAGACCTCAGGGGATCGCGTCGCGGCTGAAAACTATTTTCAGCATGCAGAGCATTATTACCGCATTGTCGCCGCGAATAATCTTGCCAAACAGGAAAAGCAGGCGGAACAGCAAGAAGCCCGAAATGCGCAGACTGAAGCTGCGACCTCTGAGAACCAGGAACAACCGCCTTATTCAAGTCCGGTAGATAAGTCTGAGCCCAGCCAACAAGACCAGCCTGCAGCGACTGAAGCAAAAGAAGCGGAATCCCCGACTTCACAGGAAATACCTTCAGGCCAAGATGAGGCGGTGTCTCAGGCCGGTGACGATAGTGAGGGCGTGCAAACCATTGAAATTACGCGTGCGGATGATGCTATGGTAGACGATCAGGAAAAACCAAAACGCCGCACCAGCCGTACACGTACGTTGCGCCGAAGGACTTCCAGCCGGTCTGCGGGATCTGATGATGCAGAAGAGGTAAGTACGACTGATTAAGTCATGACCCTCCAAAGAGAATGAAAAGGGAAGCCGGGGAGGCTTCCTTTTTTTGTGGTCGGCTGTAACCAATTTCCTCATATTTTTCAGAGACTTTGCGCTTGAAAAAAAATGCCAGAATTCCCACATATAACCGTATATGAGGAAGCCGCTGGCGGGCTTGATTTATGATTGCCTATGAGGGATCATATTATGTCGCGCAAAGAAGCAGCGGTACTATGTGTCGAGGACGAGCATGGATATCGAAAAATATACGGATCGGTCGAAGGGATTTATCCAATCGGCCCAAACTTTAGCATTACGAGAAAACCATCAAAGATTAACACCTGAGCATCTCCTGAAGGTTCTTTTGGACGACAAGGAAGGACTGGCCAGTGGGTTAATAGATAAAGCCGGCGGCGATGCCGCAAAGGCGCGTGAAGGCGTTGAGCAGGCCATGCAAAAAATGCCGCAGGTCTCCGGAAGCGGGGCAGGGCAGTTGAGCCTGACACCCGAACTTGCCCGCGTATTTGCCTCCGCCGAAGGTTTGGCAGACAAGGCTGGAGACAGCTATGTAACGGCTGAGCGTTTGTTATTGGCTTTAGGCGCAGAAAAGGGAACGGAGACAGCGAAAATCCTGAGCGCAGCCGGTGTGTCCCCCAATAGCCTCAATGAAGCCATTAATGACCTACGCAAAGGCCGCACCGCAGATAGTACGGGTGCCGAAGGCGGTTATGATGCGCTCAATAAATATGCGCGAGATCTGACGGAAGCCGCCCGCGATGGCAAGCTGGATCCGGTAATTGGTCGCGATGAGGAAATTCGCCGGACCATCCAGGTGCTGTCCCGGCGGACGAAAAATAACCCAGTCCTGATTGGAGAGCCTGGCGTCGGTAAAACAGCGATCATCGAAGGCCTGGCGCTTCGCATTGTTAATGGGGATGTGCCGGAAAGCCTGAAGGACAAAAAGCTGATGTCCCTTGATCTGGGGCAGTTGATCGCAGGCGCGAAATTTCGCGGAGAATTCGAAGAGCGTCTGAAAGCTGTCCTGTCGGAAATACAGGCACTGGGCGGAGAGGTCGTTCTCTTTATTGATGAACTTCATACCCTTGTTGGTGCCGGCGCGGCAGAAGGGTCCATGGATGCGTCCAACCTGCTGAAGCCTGCCTTGGCTCGCGGAGAGCTGCATTGTGTCGGTGCAACCACACTTGATGAGTATCGAAAGTATATCGAAAAGGATGCGGCGCTTGCCCGCCGGTTCCAATCGGTCTTTGTTTCCGAACCAACTGTCGAGGATACAATCTCCATATTGCGCGGGCTTAAGGAGAAATATGAGCTTCATCATGGAGTTCAGATATCTGATAGTGCCCTCGTAGCCGCCGCAACCTTGTCAAACCGTTATATCACCGATCGTTTCTTGCCTGATAAGGCCATTGACCTGGTCGATGAGGCTGCCAGCCGCCGGCGTATGGAGGTTGACAGTAAGCCCGAAGAAGTCGACGAGCTGGATCGCAAGATCATGCAGATGAAGATTGAATGTTCGGCCCTTGAAAAGGAGACCGACAAGGCGTCCAAAACCCGACTTGAAAAGCTTGAGACGGAACTGGTTGATCTTGAAAAGCGCTCTGCTGACCTGACGGAAAGCTGGCGTATGGAAAAAGAAAAGCTTAACAAGGCGCAGCATGTCAAAGAACAGCTTGAGGAAGCTCGGAACGAACTGGCAGTTTGCCAGCGGCAAGGAAACCTGCAACGGGCAGGTGAGCTTGCCTATGGGCTTATCCCGCAGCTGGAACGGCAACTGACTGAAGCTGAAGAAGCTGAGAATTCCTCCATCATTCAGGAAAGCGTTCAGGAAGATGACATTGCCGGTGTGGTTTCCAGATGGACAGGAATTCCGGTGGATAAAATGCTTTCCGGTGAGCGTGAAAAACTCCTCAATATGGAGACGGAGCTGCGCAAGCGGGTGATCGGCCAGGAAGAAGCCCTTACGGCTGTATCCAATGCCGTAAGGCGGGCTCGTGCAGGTCTGCAGGATCCCAATCAGCCGATTGGATCCTTCTTGTTCCTTGGGCCTACCGGTGTAGGTAAGACGGAACTGACCAAAGCGCTGGCCGCTTTCATGTTCGATGATGAACATGCTTTGCTTCGGGTTGATATGTCCGAGTTTATGGAAAAGCACAGCGTCGCCCGCTTAATTGGGGCCCCTCCCGGCTATGTTGGTTATGACCAGGGTGGGGTGATCACAGAAGCCGTTAGACGTCGTCCCTACCAGGTCATCCTGTTCGATGAGGTCGAGAAAGCCCATCCGGATGTTTTCAATGTGCTGTTGCAAGTTCTCGATGACGGCCGCCTGACCGATGGACAGGGACGCACGGTGGACTTCAAGAACACCTTGATTATCCTGACCTCTAACCTCGGCAGTGAGCATTTGGCTTCTGGGGACGAGGATGCGGACGACCCGCTGATCCAGCACAAGGTTATGGAAACGGTACGGGCGGCTTTCCGTCCTGAGTTCCTGAACCGTTTGGACGAGCAGATCATCTTCCATCGCCTGACCCGGGAGGATATGAATGCCATCGTTGATATCCAGCTTGGTCATCTGCAGAAGTTGCTGGGTGATCGCAACATAGAGCTGGAGCTGGATGACACAGCTTATATCTGGCTCGGGGATCATGGCTATGATCCGGTCTACGGTGCCCGGCCGCTGAAGAGGGTTATCCAGAGAAGCCTGCAGAACCCGCTAGCCTCTCTCATCCTGGAAGGCGATATCGTCGATGGGGCCAAAGTAAAAATTGCAGCCGGGGAGGATGGATTATTGATCAATGACGTCCTGGCCAACGCTGCTTAATCAGACAAATTTATACCTGTATAAAGCCGGCCTTGAAGTTTCTGGGCCGGCTTTTTTATGAGCCCGATTTCTCACCCTCTTGATAAGGCTGGGAAATGTTCAAAGTAAGTGCCAATAGGGAGCCGATAAAAAGCATGCCAATAGACAACAGAAATGGCAGGCTTTCAAAGACACTCATAAGTTCCTCTCCGAAAACCGAGGCAAGTCCGCCACCCAGCGTCAGCAATGAAATGGATATCCCCATGACCCATCCCTGTCTGTCCTCCGGCACGGCTTCAGAGAAAATTGTCAGGCAATTGGTATAGGCAACGCCATAAGCAATAAAAAGAGGCAAGATGCAGGCCACGGCCAAATATCCATTGCCACTGAGCAAAAACAAGATCTGAAAAACGGCCATCAGGGACAGCGAGATGACAACCAGGGTTTTCTTCGAAAACCGTTCCTCCAAGGGCTTGATGAGAAACCAACTGGTGAGGGCCATAGCAACACCCATGACAAGCATAGCAATACTGTTTTCCAGGGTCGTAAATTTAAACTCCCGGAACAGATAGACAATACAGAACACGTAGAAAAGGACGAGACCGAAGACATTCAGGAAAAAGACGATCGAAATGTCCCGAATGGGCTTGAATTTGACGGCGTCGGCCAGATCAGTAAAGGCCGAGAGGAGGCTCATGGAAGATTTTCCATCAGTTTCCCGTACGTCCTTGAAGGAAACCGCCACCAGAACAAGGGTCATGAGAATACAGACCGTGATAATATAAACAGGCACCGTGACATTGAACTCCGGCAGAATGTCCTTGTCTGAGAAAATACCGCCAACAACGGGCCCGAATGCCAGACCCGCGGCCGTAGCGGCCACGATCTTGCCCAGATTCTTGGCCTTGGTCTCCTCCGTACTGATATCAATAATTGCCGCCTGAGAAACAGACTGGCTTCCGGCAGTGAATCCTGCAACAACCCGACCCAGGACCAGAAGGGTGACGCTTTGCCAATAGATTCCCACCAGGGTCAGAACATAGCCAAGAGCGGATCCAGCTAGACAGATGATCAAGGCTTTCTTTCGGCCCACATCGTCAGAGAAGCTGGCAATCATGGTGGCGCCAAAAAACCAGCAAAAGAAAAAACTGCCGATGATCAAGCCATAATAGAAATTGCGGGTGGTGGCGCTTGTGCCCTTGGGAAGAAAGTCGTTGGCAGGATCAATAATCAAGGTGTTGAGGGCCGGGAACAGAATTCCCTGTCCCGAGACATCCAGCATGACGACGAGATATAGAGCAATTAAAGCCTTCGTGCTCACGCGGATATCCCCCTGTATGTTTTTGCAGTCAAATTTCCTGTTCAGTTATAGCAACTGTCCGAAAATCATGTTGAGAAAAAGGATAGAGGATTTACTGATCGAGTTCAGCCAATTGCTTTTCTAAAGGTGCGCTCGCGACGTCACTAGAAATAGCTTCTGAATGCTTGCGGAAAGCAGCGAGCATTTTTCCGCCCAGTTTGCGACCAGCCGGTAGCTTCACAGACAGCGGGTTGATCTTGCGGCCGTTGCGGTGCACTTCATAATGCAGATGCGGGCCTGTAGATCGTCCTGTTGTACCGACATAGCCGATGATCTGACCCTGTTTGACCCGGGAGCCTTTGCGCACACCCTTGGCAAATTTACGCATATGGGCGTAGGCCGTTTTAAACTCACTGTTGTGGCGAATCCGGACATAGTTGCCGTAACCGCCATTGCGTCCTGCCATCTCAACCACACCGTTACCGGCTGCCATGATCGGAGTGCCGCTGCGTGCCCCAAAATCGACACCAAGATGTTTCTTTGTATAGCCAAGAGTTGGATGTTTGCGATTGCCAAATCCGGAGGTCAAGCGCGCGCCGTTAATAGGTGTCCGCATCAGGGTCTTTTTAACGCTTCGGCCTTTGGCGTCGTAATAGTCGGTAAATCCGTCATCCGCGGTCTTGAACCTGAAGACGGAAATTTCTTTGCCGCTTAAGGTCATGGAGGCCCAATGAATGGCGCCTTCTTTCAGAACCCGGCCATTCTCGTCTGTGAAGCGCTCAAAATATACTTCGAAGCTGTCACCTGGCTGAATTTCCCGTTGAAAATCGACGTCATAACTGAAGATGCGGATCAGATCGACGATGGTTTTGGTTGGGATGCCGGCCTGTGCAGCAGATAAAAACAGCGAGTTTTGGATAACACCACCGGTACGGACTAGCTTTTTATCCAGCTCAATGATGGTTTCTTGGGCTGTAAAACCGGCTTCCGGTGTGCGGACTACTGCCAACTGCCTGTCGACATCTTCATTTAGGGACACACGGACGAGGGTTGGAGTCGGTTCTGTCGTTTCCTCTCCGGTGTCATTGGAATCGAAATGCAGAGTAATGTCTTGGCCGATTTTAAGGTCTCTCGGATCAAAAAGCTCGGTCAGAGCCGTAATTGCTTCATAGCTCTCTGTACGATCGGCACCGGCGCGGGTCAGTACCTTCATAAGAGTGTCACCCTTGGCCACGGAAACAGTTTTTGTCATTTCCTGCAGGGTTTCTGTGGTCGGAACTGCATAAGCTGCAACAGATACTTCAGTCGCTGGCTCTTCGGCTGCCTTGGCAGGGGCCTCTGCTTCAGGGGCTTGCTCTGACATCTCCGTTTTAGCCTCAGCTGTTACAAGCTCGGGGGCATCGGATGTGGGCAGAAACAAGGTGGCCAGCAGGCCTCCTGCAATGCCGCCAGCGATGACAATAGCAACAGGCAGGAGCGGGGCTTTCCGCAGCCCACTAAGCGATGATTTGCTGTTCAAATATTTCAAGCGACGCCCTAACCAAAATAACAGCCCGGGAAACCGCGGGCCGTGTTAACCATAAAAATGCGACAAAACATGCGTTTCGTCCACGAGTTTGTCAAGTATTCCTCAATTTTTCCTTAAACTGTAAAAGTGTTTTTCTCAATTTTCTCATACACAAAGATCTGATTCAGCGCGCTCGGACAACAATTGGGTTCCGGGATATTGAACTTTGCTTTTCAGACTCTGCTCGTGTTTGTATCTATCTTCTAATGAAGCTTGGATTTGTGGGGATTTTAAGGCGGAATGGTGGCCGTCAAAAAAACTTCAAAATAGTATTTGACGTTGATGATTGGTGGGCTTATAACCCGCGTCACGCCGACGGGGTGGGTTTTGTATTCTGGCAGTGTTTTGTTAGGGATATAGGGTTTGTCTTGTTGGTTTTTTTTGTCCTGTCTCTT
>JANSXH010000014.1 GCA_024743055.1 Pseudomonadota bacterium | reverse complement strand
TCTCATTGCCTGTGTTGCGGAAAGCAACATGATGGGCGGCGTCTGGGCCGTTGGTGAAATCGTCGACGCAACCGGAAAATATAGCTCTGAATTTTCAGGAACCGGTCAATTCGTCTCTCAGGGGGCAGGCGATATGATGCAAACCACTTTGGTAAAGGCAAATGCAGAAATTACAGTAAACCGCCGCGATCCCAGGCCGATTTTCACTGAAATCCAGCTGGGCCTTCCCCGATCCGACAAGCTCCTGTCCATGGATTATTTTATCACCGGGTCGGTCAATACCCTCGATTTTATCCCAGGTGCAGCGGCTGCTGTCACAATCGCCGGAATTGGGCCTCGGTATCGCCAGAACCGAGCAATTGTAGGATTGGATCTGCATTTGACGGATGCCCACACAATGCAAGTGCTTTCTGCCGCCAACATATCCAAGCAGATATTTGCAGACGAAGCAGGTTTCGGTATTGGAAGGTTTTTTGGCAACACATTGGTTGATCTCGACATAAACGGTCAGAGCAGAGAACCTCTCCAACTATCATTGCGGTCGATGCTTCAATTCGGCCTGTATGAAATGCTGGCAAGTTTAAACCCGGAACTTCGTGAGCCCTGCCAGTACATACTCGATTCTATAGAAGGGGTCGAGGATCGCGAAGGTCCAGTTCTCTAGAACAATAAATTCAAATTGGAAAAGTAATTCAGCTATTAATTTAGAAAGGATATTGATATGCAAAAACTCGTTCTCACAATGTTGGCGTTCACGATGATTGCCGGAACGGCTGCCGCTGAAAATGTGGCAAAAGTTACAATTGGCAAGAATACTTCGGATGTAAAGGCAACGTCTCCAGTCGCAACCAATACTCGAAATTCCGTGGCAATTAACACCAATGTTGCTGGAAGCATCAGCAACAAAAATAACGGATTTTACGCATTGAACACCAGCAACATTGCGCCGATTGTCAGCCGTTTGAATTTCGAGAATGTCGCCTTAGCAGTTCCGACAATACGGACCAGAAGCGGCGACATAAGCATCTCTTATGCGGAATCACTAGCGGTTGGGGCTAATGTTGCAGTAGACAATTCTACCTTTCGTAATATTAAAGACCCAGCAGCACCAATAGAAGAAATTGCCAACTAAGAAAAATTATAACGAAGCAAACCTGTCAAGGCACGTAAATCTCGCTTGAGTATCCGGTCAGCTTTCTCGCTGGCCGGATTTTATTGTGATATTTCCGGTCGTTAGGCTATGTGCCACATAAAGACATACGGCAAGTACTACCATTCCCCCTGCCTGATGCAGCGCGCCCAAAGACACAGGTACTACAAATAGCAATGTAACGATCCCTATGACGGCTTGAACAATCAAAGCGATAAGAACAATCACACACCCCAAACGAACTTCATAACGGATATCCTGGCGACGGCTAACCAGGTATAGAAGCGCGGCCATTGCCAGCAGAACGTAAGCAACAATGCGATGGGTGAATTGAACCGCACCTGGATTTTCGAGGAAATTCAAATACCATGGCGTCATATACATCATGTCCTCCGGCAGGAAGTCTCCTCCCATCATCGGCCAGTCGTTATAGACAAAACCGGCATTCAGTCCGGCAACAAATCCTCCGATCAGGATTTGCAGAGCGACAAGCCCCAAGATAGCCCAAGCCAGTTGGCGAACTGCCTTTTCAGAGGCTCGGGCCACGGACGGTGATCTGGTGAGGTCAAATATGGTCCAGAGAATGACCGCGAATATCAGACTGGCAAGGGCGAGATGGGCCGTTAGGCGGTAATGGCTCACATCCGGATCATCCACCAGACCGCTTTTGACCATAAACCAACCCATTCCCCCTTGAAGGCCCCCTAGAACAAATAGGAGCCCGAGCCTGTATGTAAGAGGTCCTCGAATTTTTGCGAATATCAGAAACAAAGCGAAAGGAACGAAAAATACGATACCAATAACTCGACCAAGTACTCGATGAGCAAATTCGAAGGCGTAAATTCCTTTAAACTCATCCAGGGACATACCTTTGTTGATCTGCTGATACTCCGGAAAAGCTTTATAACGATCAAATTCTGCCTGCCAGGCTTCCTGACTGAGAGGTGGTAACCATCCTGTGATTGGTTTCCAGTCCGTCATCGACAAACCAGAATTAGTCAGCCGGGTTACCCCACCAAGAACAATCATTGAAAAGACCAGAACAACCATAAGGACAAGCCAGCCCAAAATGAGCTTGCGACTTTTTATGGTTGATCCGGTCCGAACGATTTCGCTTTCCACTGTCATGGACGCAACATACCTCAGACGGCATCAAAAGCAACGCCTTGCGACCATCCGTCGCAACCCATCTGTGCAATAAAAAACCCTGAGGCCTAAAAGGCATCAGGGTCTTTCAATTGGTCGGGCAGGCGAGATTCGAACTCACGACCCCTTCACCCCCAGTGAAGTGCGCTACCAGGCTGCGCTACTGCCCGACAGGGAGCGCGTAGGAGGCGCACTATACTGTCAGGCGCTGGCCTTGGCAACGTGCATATTTGTGGGATCGAGGAGTTTTTTTAATGGAAGCCGTCGTGAACTAGGCAGCCCTATCCAAGCATCTTTTTCAGCTCTTTGAGCTCACTGAGAACCGAGCGAATATGATGTTTGCTGTCCTCTGACAACGGGCTACTGCTTTCCGCACCTTCCGCGGCATGCGCCAAGGCTGGATTATTTTCCTGACGGGCAGCGGAAACCATGGCGTCGACGTTACCAACTTTGCCCCCCTGCTCTTTCAGAAGCCTCTGGGCACCCTTTATCGTATAACCATGTTTGTATAAAAGGTCGCGAATCCCGCGAATGAGGTCCACATCAGACGGCCGGTAATATCTTCGACCGCCCCCTCGTTTCAAGGGTTTAACTATTTTGAACTTGGTTTCCCAAAATCTCAGGACATGTTGGGGCACATCCAATTCAGTCGACACTTCGCTGATGGTGCGAAATGCATCCGGAGATTTCTGAACTTTTTTCGCTCCCATGCTAGCTGGCCCCCCTGCCACTATTCTCAGCCGCCGCCGTTTCCTTCATTGATTTTGTCTTTGAGGACGTGCGATGCCCTAAAGACAAGAACCCGGCGCGGATTAATGGGAACTTCTTCTCCAGTTTTTGGATTGCGTCCAATACGGCCATTTTTCTGACGGACCTGCAAACTACCGAATGAAGATATTTTGACTGTTTCTCCCTGAACCAAACGGTCTGAAATCTCCGCAAGAACCGCTTCAACATGATCCGATGATTCATTCCGGGAAAGGCCGACTTGCTGATATACGGCTTCGGCCAAATTTGCTCTGGTTAATGTATTTTTTGTCATGTCACCACCCTGTTACTTATAACAGGATTATCACAGGATCGTCCTCCGTCAATAATAAAGGTTCAAATACGGCCTGTTACGGCCATAAAACAGCGTAATCGGGAGAAAAACCGCCTAAGCAATTGAAATTGATCAGTGTTTCAGCCAAAAATTTCCATAGGCTGTGAAAGAGATTCGCAACCCTACCAGCGAACGAGCGCAGACCCCCAGGTAAATCCACCGCCCATGGCTTCCAAAAGTAGCAGCTGACCGGGCTTGACCCTACCATCCCGAACGGCTTCATCGAGAGCAAGGGGTACAGATGCAGCTGAAGTATTTCCATGTTTATGGACAGTTAGAACAACTTTCTCAGATGGAAGTTTAAGTTTTCGTCCTGTTCCATCAATGATACGCTTGTTCGCCTGATGCGGTATCAACCAGTCAATATCCGCTGTCGTCAAGCCCGTTGCTTCCAGGGCTTCATGAACGACACTTGCAAGATTTGTGACCGCATGGCGGAAGACTTCTTTGCCTTCCATTCTCAGAAATCCGGTAGATTGCGTCGACGACGGGCCACCATCCACATAGAGTAAGTCATGCTTGCCACCATCGGAATGCAAATGACTTGTCAAAATTCCCCTGTCGTCGGATGTCCCTTCCCCCTCTTGGGCTTCCAGAACTATCGCTCCTGCTCCGTCGGCGAAGAGCACACAAGTCGTTCTGTCCGTCCAATCGATAATACGAGAGAAGGTTTCAGAGCCAATTACTAGAGCGCGATTGGCCTGACCTGATTTCACAAAGTTATCAGCTGTCGCCAGAGCGTAGAGAAATCCTGTACAGACAGCTTGAATATCAAAAGCAAAGCCGCCAGTCATACCAAGATTTTCCTGGACAACAGTAGCTGTCGCTGGAAAGGTTTCATCTGGTGTCGCTGTCGCGAGGACTATCAGGTCTATATCATTGGGCTCGAGGCCCGCCATCTCCAGGGCCGCTTTCGCCGCATGCGTGGCAAGGTCTGAAGTCAGTTCCCCATCTGCGGCAATATGGCGTTGTTTAATGCCAGAGCGGCTAACGATCCATTCGTCGGTCGTATCCACCATCTGAGATAATTCTTCATTTGTAAGAATTCGTTCCGGCAAATAAGAACCGGTTGCGGTGATTACTGAGCGACGCATAATGATCCCATACTAGCCAGCGTCTTCAAGACTGCTGGGAGGTTTTTCCAAAGTTTTTTCGGCCGTCACTGATGCTTCAGTTCCGGTGTTCTCATTCTTGTTTTCCGATTCCGCGCCCGCATTATTACTCATTTTTTCAGCCATATCAAAGGTCTCGAAATGCTTGATCATCTTCCCAATCATATCATCCGAGGCCATTTCAACAGCAACACCAATGGCATTTGCAAATCCCATTTCATCGGCACCACCATGGCTCTTCACACAAATCCCATTCAGACCCAAAAAGACTCCACCGTTATAGACCCGCGGATCCAATCGCTCCTTGAGAACATTCAGGCCACCACGGGCGAGCAAATATCCAATTTTCGAAAGCCAGGTGGATTGAAAGCCAACTCTTAGAAAGTCAGTAAAGAGCGCAACCACGCCCTCTGCAGTCTTAAGCGCAACATTGCCGGTAAAACCATCAGTCACGACGACATCAACAATTCCTCGGGTGATGTCATCCCCTTCTACAAATCCATAATACTCGAACGGTGGATTTTCGATTGATTTAAGGCGATCCCCTGCTTCTTTAACAGTGTCGTTTCCTTTGAGTTCTTCACTGCCAACGTTCAGCAAGCCCACCCGCGGCGGGACCCGGCCAAGGACGGCCCGAGCAAAGTCCGCGCCCATGAAGGCAAACTGTACGAGGTTATCGGCGTCACAATCAACATTGGCGCCAAGATCCAGCATGACGGTCTCGCCCTTCGGAGAGGGAAGCACCGAGGCAATGGCCGGCCTATCAATGCCGGCAAGCATGCGAAGAGAAATTTTGCCCATGGCCATGAGGGCGCCGGTATTTCCGGCAGAGACCACGCCTTTAGCCTCACCGTTCCTGACGGCGTCAATGGCCAGACGCATACTGCTTTTGCGGCCCTTTCGCAGGGCTTGGCTTGGCTTATCTTCTGATTTGACCGCTTCGTCCGTATGGCGAAGTTCACAGACATTGCGAACGGCGGGATAATCCTTGAGGAGTTTTTCCAGCCGGACTTCGTCCCCGAATAATAGGAAACGGACCTGAGGAAAGCGAATGCGTACAATGTCGATGCCCTTAATAACGATATCCGGGGCGTTATCCCCACCCATCGCATCCAGGGCAATGACAATTGTCTCACTCATATCTATTCCAGTTCCCGGCCACCAACAATCAGCCCCTCGGACTGCTTAAAGGACTTCGCTTGCTTCCAGAACTTCACGATCGCCGTAATATCCGCACTCACCGCAAACATGATGCGGGCGCTTCATTTCACCGCAATTCGGGCATTCCTGAACCTGTGTACCGGCCAGAGAATCGTGAGCCCGCCGCATATTGCGCTTTGATTTGGTTGTTTTCTTCTTTGGTACTGCCATTTTCCTAGTCTTTCACTCATGCGCCTGACCTTTCAGGCGATATTCTATTCCACTGGATATGGTGTTGATTACCAACACTCATATCATTTCTTGTCCATCAAGTCCTTTAAATTTGCAAAGGGCTTGTATACATCTTTTTCGCTTTCGTCTACATCACCGATCAAAACACTGTCCGTTCCGTCCATTGAACGGTACTTTTCCAACCGCGGATATGGATCTAAAGCAAGGGCAATATGCTCTGAAACAATCGCAGCTAGATCAATCTCATTATCTACGATCAATTCCGGCAAATCCGGCTCATCCGCCCCAACAACATATTCTACTTCCTCTACAGTCAAGTCATTAGGGTCAAACGTGTAGAAGACCGTAAACTCCTCAACCAACTCTTCAGGCACATCCTCAAGCGACACAACGCATTCCTGAACCGCCTTCGCAGATAACTTCGCATTCAGAGCGATCTTATCCGATCCTTTCTGACGCTGGACCTTTCCCTCAATCTTGAGATCGGCAAGGCTGACGATACCGAGATTCGCAGCTATGTCCGTGCAATCCTCTGCTGACGCTATCCTGTTGAAAGTCACAGGTTCACGTCCCAGACGCTCAACATTGATCACCTGAGTAAAACCAGTATCGGCTTTAGTCATGGCTGATAACCTCTCAATCAATCCAGATTGTTCTCAAAAACCGAAGCAGACTGCTGAAGCCACGGGAATCGAAGGCGCGAAAATACTGGTTTCACACGGCGCGGTCAATGGATTTTATGATCCAAGTATACCCGACCATTCTGACAGCATCAGACTTACAGAACTTCGGTGAATATCTGGCTTTCCGGACCCGCATTTTCAAGGGGTATAGCGGCTAAGGATTTATCTGCCCGCCTGACATAATCGGCAAGCTTTAAAATCGATCCTTCGGGAGTGTTCTCCGCCGTTCCGTAAAGATCCCGCCGCAAGGCCTCTTCAAGGCTTTCCTCGCCGCCATCAAGGCCCGCTTCATAAGCGACAATTCTGCCATAGAAGACTTTGGCCATCTCCTTGACCCGTTTGCCAACGCTGAGGTCACCAACACCAATCTCGCGAAGGGATTGATCCATGTCAGAGAACATTTGATCGAAAACCGCCTGAGAGAGGTTTTGCGCCGCCTCCCCCTTGCCTTTGAGATGACGCATCACAAGAAAGGAGTGCAAAGAAATCATTTCAAACCGACCGTCTACCGTGTCCGGCACCGCTCCTTCAAGATAAAAGGCCGGCTGGCGAGACTGCTCAACGATGGCGGAGTAAAGTGTAGCCGCCTGATCCAAAACCGGATCGCGTCCAAATAACTTCCTAAAAACCATGGTGATCCATTCCAAAAACTGACGGAAATCCTATTTTCCTGCCTGATTGCAATCGCCGCTTTGTTAGAAAATTTGACATTTTCTGACGGGCAGGTCATTTATGGGTTCTGAATTAAGCATTCAGCGGATTTTAGTCAACTTAAAGCGACGTCGAGACATGCGAACCAAGATGAATCTCAAGACCGGGCTTTGCACAATATTCCTTGGATTTACCCTGATCGCTTGCGATCCTATCAAAACTAATCAGGGATATCGGCTCGATCCTGAACAGCTCGCCAAGATCGAAACAGGTGTGACGAACAAAGATTCTGTTCAGGAGCTCATGGGATCTCCTTCCAGCATTGCTACTTTTCAAACGGAAGGCGATGCCTGGTATTATATTAGCAGCAAGACCGAGCATATTGCCTTCTTTGAAAAGGAAGTGATGGAACGCGATATCATCGTGGTTTTATTCGACATCAATGACATCGTTGCCGACATCAAGGATTATACGAAAGAAGACGGCCAGGAAATCGAGATTGTCGAAAGAACTACTCCGACAGGTGGTCGAAAACTTGGATTCTTTGAACAGCTATTTGGCAATTTTGGTCGATTTAGCACTCAAGAAGATAGCGGTCCATTCAACCAATAAAAAAAGCCCCCGGAAAACCGGGGACTTTTGCTTCAGTCAATACAACCAGATTTTAGTGCGCCATCACCGCCAGTAGCAGCAGCGCAATAATATTGGTGATCTTGATCATTGGATTAACGGCCGGTCCGGCTGTATCCTTGTATGGATCTCCAACAGTATCGCCAGTAACCGCTGCCGCATGAGCGTCGGTTCCCTTACCACCATGATTGCCATCTTCGATGTATTTCTTGGCATTATCCCAAGCACCACCGCCTGCAGTCATGGAGACAGCGACGAAAAGGCCTGTGATGATCACACCAAGAAGCATGGCACCAACAGTTGCAAAGGCAGCCGACTTATCAGCAATCAGCATCATCACGAAGAAGACCACGATCGGCGCCAACAGCGGTAGCAAGGAAGGAATAATCATTTCCTTAATCGCTGCCTTGGTCAGCAAGTCAACAGCCCGACCATAGTCCGGCTTACCAGTGCCCTCCATGATACCGGGAATTTCCTTAAACTGACGACGAACTTCGCGCACGACAGATCCTGCCGCCCGGCCCACAGCCATCATGCCCATGGCACCAAACAGATATGGCAGCAATCCACCCAAGATCAGACCAACCACGATATATGGGTTCTGAAGGCTGAAATCGAGGGTTACTCCCTGGAAGAAGCTGAAGGTCGTTGGTGTGGCATTCTGGATAAAGTAAGCCAGATCCTCTGTATAGGCCGCGAACAGAACCAGAGCACCCAAACCAGCAGAACCAATGGCATAGCCTTTAGTAACAGCCTTGGTGGTGTTTCCAACCGCATCCAATGCATCGGTGGTCTTGCGGACTTCATCATCCATCTCAGCCATCTCGGCAATACCACCAGCGTTGTCTGTCACCGGACCATAAGCATCCAGGGCAACAACCATGCCAGCGAGAGCCAGCATTGTGGTCACAGCGATAGCAATCCCGAACAGTGCTGCAAGGTTGTAGGAAACAACGATACCTGCGCAAATGATAATGGCCGGAACCGCAGTTGCCTCCATGGAGACAGCAAGTCCTTGAATGACGTTTGTTCCATGACCCGTTTCTGATGCGGCCGCGATGCTGCGCACCGGACGGTATTCAGTGGAGGTATAATATTCCGTAATCCAGATCAGCAAGCCAGTTACGACCAGGCCAATCAAACCACAGAAAAACAGACTCATACCGGTGAAGCTTTTATCACCGATTGTAAAGACCGTGTCCATGCCAATAGTCATAGAAGTGGCCGGCCACAAAGCAATCGCGGAGAGAACCGTGGTCACCAGGAAACCTTTGTACAAAGCGCCCATGATGCTATTGCTAGAGCCAAGCTTGACGAAGAAGGTTCCGATAATGGAGGTCAAGATACAGACAGCTCCAATCATCAAAGGATAACTCATCAGAACTGCGTCGCCCGCGAAATAGATAGATCCGAGAACCATGGTCGCAACGACCGTCACCGCATAAGTTTCGAACAAATCAGCTGCCATGCCGGCACAGTCACCCACGTTGTCACCAACGTTATCCGCAATAACGGCGGGGTTGCGGGGATCATCTTCCGGAATACCGGCTTCCACCTTACCCACAAGGTCAGCCCCTACATCGGCGCCTTTGGTGAAAATACCACCGCCAAGACGGGCAAAGATTGAAATAAGAGAAGCACCAAGGCTTAAGGCTACAAGGCTGTCAATCAGTCCCCTGCCCTCAACGCCTGTGCCAACCAGATAAGCATAATATCCAGCCACCGCAAGCAGCGCGAGACCGACAACCAGCAGGCCTGTTACAGCCCCGGCCTTAAAGGACACATCCAGACCATCTTTCAGGCTCTTGGAGGCCGCAGCAGCTGTCCGTACATTGGCGCGCACAGATACGTTCATGCCAATAAAACCGGCAGCTCCTGAAAGGACGGCGCCGATCACGAAACCGATTGCCACTTTCAGGCCGAGCAAAAAGAACAGGATGACGCAGATGACAATGCCGACAAGGCCAATCGTCATATACTGCCGGTTCAAATAGGCTGATGCCCCCTCTTGAATGGCAGCAGAAATTTCCTGCATTCGTGCCGTACCGGCATCACTAGAAAGAACCGACCGTCCCGCATATGCACCATAAACAAGTGCAATCAAACCGCAGATGATCGGTGTCCATAATATTACTGACATTATTTCAACCCCGTGTAGTTCGAAAGAAAGGCCACCGATCAGATGGCCTTACTAATAATTTAAACGCCCTTTTCAAGCTTTCATTTGGACAATACTCTTACCAAGTAAAAGTCTTTGTCGCGGCGTAGAATGCCAGATATACACTAGGTTCGCAAGCTGTTGAAACTTTAATTATGAGCTATCGATTTCTTGCTATTTATTAAAATCTATTATTTGAAAATTAGTGCAGATATTTAAAAAAAGTAAATATTTGAACAAATTTCGTGATGAATAGTAGGTAAAAAGACTTTTAGATTTACAGTCTAGGAAATACCAATCAAGTACATAGCTTTACACATTCTTAATTTAGATATTCTTTACATTATTTATATTTGTACAAGCTAAAAATGGTAAATCTTTTCAAGTAATTGAAAGATTCGTAACATTATTGCGCCTCTCATAAAAATCGACAAAATTATTTCCATTCGCATGTGGCTTATTGCATCGGAACATGCTATCCGGGCGCCAGGTAAAATTTGGAGACAGGAAGAATGGATCTTTCGAAGATTTCTGCGGGCAAAGATGTACCACGGGACGTTAATGTCGTGATCGAAATTCCCCTCGGTGGGGTCCCGGTAAAATACGAAGTGGATAAAGACAGCGGCGCCATGTTCGTTGATCGATTTCTTCATACCGCCATGTTCTATCCCTGTAACTACGGATTTATACCGCACACCCTCGCAGATGACGGTGATCCAACGGATATGCTGGTTGCCGGTCCGATCCCGGTTATTCCTGGCGCCATTCTAAGGGCCCGGCCTGTTGGTGTGCTGATCATGGAAGACGAAGCCGGCCAGGATGAGAAAATCCTTGGTGTACCGGTGGATGATCTGCATCCCTATTATTCGAACATTGACAACTATACGGACCTTAGAGGTGTCCTGCTTGATCAGATCTCCCATTTCTTTGAGCATTATAAAGACTTGGAATCTGACAAATGGGTCAAGATTGTTCGCTGGGGCGATGCGGACGAAGCCGCTGAGATGATTGTAAAATCTCTCGTCTAACACTCAAACTGTATCGGTAGCATTAGTCCGGGACGGCTATTCCGCCGCAGCCCGCATTCGGCGTGCCTTTGGCATATGCCAGAATGTCAGGGCGATTACGAAAAGCAGTAGTGGCAAAGCGCCATAGTTGACGACTTCCCAACCGAAATGCTCTTGCAACTGACCGGACAACAAGGAAGCCGTTGCCACAGTTCCAAATACGAGAAAGTCATTCATACCTTGAACTTTGGCTGTCTCTGACGGTTTGTAAGTTGTCGTCACCAAAGTTGTTCCGCCGATGAACATAAAGTTCCAGGACAAACCGAGTAAAACCAGCGCTATATAGAAATTGGCCAGATCCAGTCCAAGCAGGGAAACAACAACACTGGCAACTCCCAGGAACGCTCCCAACAGAATGATCTTGTATTCCCCAAAACGAGATATCAAAGATCCCGTAAAGAAGCTGGGGCCATACATAGCCACCACATGCCAACTGATCACATTAAAAGAGTCGCTATGTTGATGGCCGCATCCAACCATGGCCAGCGGTGTCGCTGTCATGATCAGGCTCATTACGCCAAAACCGATCATGGCACTTAGAACCGCAATGATAAAAGTCGGTTGTCGCGCGATTTCCAACAGCGGTCTTTGATCACTACCCTGCTGCTGTACCGCCATCTTGGGAATGGAAACAAAACTGATCAGCAACATGGCCAACCCGCCAAGTAGAATAATGGCGAGATATGGCCCCAAGTAAATATAAGGAGCAAACATATCCTTACTGTGGCTGGCAATCTGGGGCCCTAAAAACCCGGCTATCAGTCCACCGGCAAGAACATAGGAAACTGCCTTGCTGCGATGCTGAACGCCTGCCACATCTACGGCTGCGAACCGATAGTAGTTACCAAAAGCCGTATACATACCGACAAAAATCGCGCCGAAGACAAAGCCCCAGAAATTGCCGATATAAATGGAATAGCTGCAAATGGCGGCGCCAACCATACCAATAAAGGCCCCGAACAGAAAACCGGCCTTACGGCCTACCTGACGCATAAATAGGGAGGCCGGGATTGTTGCCAGTGCCGTTCCCGTCACCACCGCAGTCACCGGAACCGTGGCCAGGGATTTGTCATCACCCAGCAGAAGGAGGCTTACCAGAGCCGCCGAGCTAATCATGATCGATGTCGTACTGTTCATGAGTGCCTGGCACCCGGACATCAACAAAATACTCAGTTTGGTACGGCCGTCCATCGCGACATTTTCCTTTATCGGTCGTTCTGTTTGTTTCAGCGGGACATGCTTAAGGAGATACCTTTTCCGCTTTTTATCACTTATTGAGGAATTGCGGTCCTTTTTCTCACAAAATGCACGACAAAGTTACGCGGCACCTCTCAGATCCTGGTTCATTTTAAGCACATTGTATCCGACGACACAGTCCGCTGGAGACTGAACCGCCTTTTCTTCGCTCTGCCACAATCCGAAACGCCCGATTTCCCAACGATCCGCATCCAACAGGACCATATGGGCATACAATCCTGGTTGCCGAAGGCATTCCCGGTGATTTGCTTTTTCCTGATCAATCAGGCCACCGAGGGGCTTGGTAGCCTGCAATTTATCAATACTGCTGAGCAGGAAACCCGGCTCCTCTTTATAAGATCCGAAATCCAAATTGATGATTTGCCAGCTCCTGACCCGAGGGCGGCCAAATCTTTCAATGACTCCATTGAAGAGATTGTTGAGAAGAAAGTCCTGTGCGGCTTGCGCATTTTCCCAGATGTAAAAGGGAGCGTAAATATGGGCATCCGGGTCGTAGAGATAAAATTTATGCTTCAGCCCTGGGCAGCCTTCAAAGAGAAGACTTCGTTCCGACACATGCGTGTAAACCTGCTCGACATCAAAATCTCGTGGTAATCGAACCGAATATTGCATGGCCAGCATATAGATCTCCCGGAAAGCACATAAAATTTTGTGAAATATTTCAAATTTGCAGTCAGAAGACAACTGACACAAACGCATAGCTATTATGCGTGAAAGGCAGGGACGTTAGAAATGCTGCCAGCCGGACTGGTCAATGTTGACATGAGACCCGTCGGCTTCAATTACAGTGACCCCCACACCCGCTTGGATTTTCCCAATGACAGAAATGCCGCAGCCAGACGAATTTGCCAAACCCAACACTGCGGTTTCCCGTTCTGAAGGAAAGGTAAAGGCGAGTTCATAGTCATCCCCACCTGTCAGGATCACCTGCAATAATGACCTATCCTGTTCAAGGGCGGCCGCAGCGGCTTCAGACAAAGGGATTTTCTCAGATTGCAGTACTGCCTGTACTCCTGACTGAACACAAATATGTCCTATATCAGCGATGAGGCCATCTGAAATGTCTATGCATGAGGTTGCAATCGACTGCAGGGCTTGCCCCAATCTCAGCCTGGGTTGCGGAAGTCTATAGCGTGCAGCAAGAGCCTGATTTTGCGATGCCGTCAGGCCTTTAAGCGCATCCTGACTAGCTTTCAGGCCCAGCGCCCCATCACCGATGATTCCAGAAACGGCTATCAGATCCCCTTCCACTGCTCCATTGCGGCGAAGCGCCTGCCCCTTTTGAACATCGCCCATGGCTGTCAAACTCAGACAAAGCGGCCCTGGGGTTTTAACCGTGTCACCACCCAGCAGGCCGATAGAAAATTCTTGTTGATCCTTGGACAGGCCATTGGCGAATGCTTGTATCCAATCGAGTTCCATATCCTGGGGCCAGAAGGCGGCGAGCAGATATCCGGACGGTGTCGCTCCCATTGCGGCAAGATCCGATAAATTAACTCGCAGGAGTTTGCGGGCGACATCTTCTGGCGGATCGGTTTCCAGGAAATGAACACCCGATACCATCGCGTCTTTTGTAACCACCAGTTCCCGTCCTTCCGGGACATTTATTGTGGCCGCATCGTCTGTCAGGGAAAAAGCACCGGGGCTGTCCGCTGCCAACGGAGCAAAGACCTGATTGATCAGATCAAATTCACCAAGACCATTTTGCGGGTCATGTTTTTTCATTCAGCTGAATTCTGCGGCGCGGACCTGTTTAGCGATTTTATCCAACACGCCATTGACCAGCGCCGGTTCCTTGCCAGTGAAAAAGGTCCGGGCGATCCCGACATATTCCTTGATCAGGACCTTGGCCGGAGAGTCGATACGGGCCAGAAATTCATAAGTTGCCGCTCTTAGGAGAACCAACAGCACCACTTCCAGGCGATCCGGAGTTCGGTCCTTTTCCAGAAACCGGGAGATCAGATCATCGATCTCCTGCTGCCGTTCTTTTGTGTTGAGAACAATATCCTCGAATAAAGGCTTGTCGCTGTCCTTGAATTGATCCCCATCCATCTCTGCGCCTATACGATGAGCCAGAAACTCAGCAACAACGGTCGAAGGGGTTTGGGGGTCTTGCTCCAGCTGATACAATGCCTGTACGGCATTCAGCCGGGCCAGAGTCCGCCGACTGTGCTTGTCTCCCCGTTTTTCTGCTCGGTTGCTCATCGTGGGAAAAGTCCAAAATGTTCTTTTAGGTCGAGCATATCGAGGGCGCATTGAGCGGCACCTCCGCCTTTGTTTTTCTTGTCTTTGAGGGCCCTCTCCCACGCCTGCTCATTATTTTCGCAGGTGATAATGCCATTACCAATGGCGATGCAATATTCTGTGGAGATATCCATCAATGCCCGGGCACTTTCTTCAGACACCGTGTCATAATGGGAGGTTTCCCCGCGGATCACGCAGCCCAAAGCCACATAGGCATCATAGCGGCGGCGACCGCCCATAAACTCCATGGATTTAATGGCATAGCGGACGGCAGCTGGGATCTCAAGACAGCCCGGCACACGGATTACTTCATATTGGGCGCCGACCTTGTCCAGCACTTCCTTCGCTCCCTCAAGTAGGGCGTCTGAAATGTCACGGTAGAAATCGGCCTCCACAATGAGAACATGGATATCGTCACTCATGGTCAGTCCTTTTCTATAATTTTGCGGGTTTCGCTGATGGCAAGGCCATAGCCGTCGAGGCCAACAACATTACGCTCAGTGTTGGACAGCAAGATCATATTCCGGATACCGAGATCCAACAGGATCTGAGCACCGATACCATAGTCCCGAAGGTCAGATGGCGTTTTGACGGGTTTACCGAGTTTGCGACGCACTCGATCAGAAAGAGCCATTGGCCGCGGCTCACGAATGAGAACGACAACTCCTTTGCCAGCCTCATCAATCTGCGCCATGGCGTTATGCAACGTGTCCGGATTTTCGTCGAGCTCTCCCAGCACATCACCGAGCAGATTAAGAGCATGCATGCGGACCATCACCGGTTCATCACTCGCGACATCGCCTTTGACCAGAGCCACATGTTCGGCATATTCAGGTTTATTGGAGAAGACAATCATCTTCCAGTCAGCCCCGTATTTGCTGGAGATATCTGCTTCGATTTCGCGCTCGATCAGGCTGTCATGGCGGCGGCGATAGGCAATGAGGTCGGCGATAGTGCCCACCTTCAAGCCATGGAACTGAGCGAATTTCACCAGGTCCGGCAATCGTGCCATCGTGCCGTCATCATTCATGATTTCACAGATCACACCAGCGGGCATCAGTCCGGCAAGGCGGGCGATATCAACGGCGGCTTCCGTATGGCCGGCACGGCGCAGCACTCCACCCTCTCGGGCGACGAGCGGGAAAACGTGGCCGGGGCTAACAATATCCTGGGCATTTTTGGTTGGATCAATTGCGACCGCGATGGTGTGGGAACGATCGGCAGCGGAAATACCGGTGGTCACCCCTTCGCGAGCCTCGATAGAAACGGTGAAGTTGGTCTGTAGACGGGAGGCGTTGTCCTGAGCCATCAGTTGCAGACCCAATTCCTCAATGCGGCCTTCTGTCATCGACAGGCAGATCAGCCCGCGACCGTACTTGGCCATGAAATTGATCGCGTCCGGAGTTGCCATCTGCGCCGGGATGACCAGGTCACCCTCATTCTCGCGGTCTTCTGCATCGACAAGCACGAACATTCGTCCGTTGCGCGCATCATCGATGATGTCTTCAGCTGAAGAGAGGTATTCTTTATATGTCATTTTTTATTATTGACCTCTGTCATGCGGGCAACATAGCGCGCCAGCACATCGATTTCGAAATTCACACGATCACCGACTTTGAGATGACCGAAAGTCGTGTGGGTTTGGGTATGAGGGATGATATTGACGGTAAAATAGTCATCCGCAACGTCATTGACTGTGAGCGAGATACCGTCAAGACAGATGGAGCCTTTTGGTGCAACAAAGCCACGATAGGCCTCGGGTAGGGAAAAAACCAGCTTGGTGGAGTCACCGACGGTTTCCATTTCTGTAACTTCAACAATTGCGTCGACATGACCGGTGACCACATGGCCGCCCAGCTCATCGCCGATTTTCAAAGCCCGTTCCAGATTGACCGGCGTCCCTTCCTTCCAACCATCAAGATTGGTACAGGACAAAGTCTCATCGGAGGCATCAACGGCGAACCATCCCTCCCCTTTGTCAACAACGGTCAGACAAGGACCGGAACAGGCGATGGAAGCGCCATAGTCAATGCTGTCCGTGTCATAGTCAGTCTCGATACGAATACGGGTATCCCCGGTTTTTTCCAGAGAAGAGACCCGACCAATATCTGTGATGATTCCTGTAAACATGTCTTTTAGTTCCGAAGAAAATAACTTTCCAATAGATCTTCGCCCAGCCGTCGCTCTTCCAGCAGGCGAATTTCAGGTGCATCGTCGAGCTGTTTCAAACCAATGGATTGCAGGACAGGGATGCCGTCCCCACCGATAATCTTGTTGGCCCGAAACCACATCAGGCGATCCGCCAATTCATCTTTTATCAAGGTTGCCAGAAGATGGGAACCACCCTCGGCAAGTATTCTGGTAATTCCCCGCTCTGCCAATAAGGCAAGGCCGAGATCGAGGTTGGGCAGGCCGCTCTCATCCGGTTCCACTTCAAGAACAGTCACCCCGAGATCCTGAAAGGCCTTCACCCGATCCTTGTCATTCCCCGGAATGGTCAGGATCCAGAGCGGGGCTGCCGCCGCCGTCTGCACCAGCTTCGAGGTCAACGGCAATCGCAGCCGCGTATCGGCGATCACCCGCACCGGAGAGCGATCCTCCAATCCCGGAATGCGACAGGTCAATTCCGGATCATCAACCAATGCCGTGCCAATACCAACCATAATCGCGTCATTACTGGCCCGGAGCATATGACTATAACGTCTGGAGATCCGACCTGTGATCCATTTGCTGTCCCCGGTGGTGGTGGCAATCTTTCCATCCAGACTGGTTGCCATTTTGATGGTCACCAAGGGTCGGTTGGCCTTGCGGGTCAAGATAAATCCGGCATTGAGGTAGGTTGCTTCATTGGCGAGAAGCCCAATAGAGACCTCGATCCCGGCATCTGTGAGCATCTGATGACCCCTACCGCTGACCCGCTCGTCCGGATCCTCAACCGCCGAGACCACCCGCTTTACTCCCGCTTTGATCAAGGCTTCAGCGCATGGGCCTGTCTTTCCCGTATGGGAACAGGGCTCAAATGTGACATAGGCCGTCGAGCCACCTGCCATCGCCCCGGCTTGAGTCAGTGCCACAACCTCTGCATGGGGCCGTCCGCCCGGCTGGGTCCAACCGCGGCCCACCACATGATCGTCTTTGACCAGGATGCAGCCCACAGCCGGATTAGGCGCGACTTGGCCCAGCCCTCTCTCCGCAAGCCGGAGGGCTGTCCGCATATGATGCCGATCAATAGAGTCGTTGGGATCTGTCATGTAACCTAACTTGTGACGTTGCCGCTCAGCTCGCCAATAAATTCTTCAAAGTCCTTGGCTTCGCGAAAGTCCTTATAAACCGACGCAAATCTCACATAGGAAACACTGTCCAGCGCGGCAAGCCCTTCCATCACCAGCTGGCCGATCTTGTCGGACTCGATCTCCTGCTCACCACTGCTTTCAAGTTGCCGGACGATGCCGTTGATCATCCGGTCGATGCGATCCTGATCAACCGGACGTTTGCGGGTCGCAATATTGACGGATCGTTCCAGCTTGTCCCGCTCGAACGGCGTTCGTTGACCATTTTTCTTTAGGACGGTTAACTCCCTGAGTTGAACCCTCTCGAAAGTCGTGAACCGCGCACCGCAGGCGGCACAAGCCCGTCGACGCCGAATGGCCGTATTGTCTTCCGTCGGCCGGCTATCCTTCACTTGCGTTTCTTCACTGCTACAAAATGGACAGCGCATTCAAAGCCCCCTTATTGCTTATTCTGTTTCGCCGCCCCGCGTGAAATCCCCAATCACATGTTCGGATAAAGGGGAAAGGCATCGCATAGCGCCTTGACCTCTGCCCGAACTTTTTCCTCGACAGCACTGTTATCCTCAGGGTTTGCGACCAGTCCGTCAAGAACTTCAGCAATCAGGTCCCCGACTTTCGCGAACTCTGCGGTTCCGAAGCCACGGGTTGTCGCCGCCGGAGTGCCGAGACGAACGCCTGACGTCACCATGGGT
The DNA here is from genome assembly GCA_024743055.1 of Pseudomonadota bacterium. Classification (GTDB taxonomy): domain Bacteria; phylum Pseudomonadota; class Alphaproteobacteria; order Sneathiellales; family Sneathiellaceae; genus Sneathiella. The sequence continues at coordinate 98,934 of JANSXH010000014.1, read as the reverse complement.
TTTTCCGGATCGAACGGGATACCGTTCTTGTTGCAGGTGATAAAGGCATTTTCCAAAGACCGCTCAGCAATATTGCCGGTGAGCCCTTTTGGCCGGAGATCGACCAGCATCACATGGGTGTCGGTACCACCGGAAACGATATCCAGACCGTGACCGACCAGGGTTTTCGCCAGAACAGCTGCATTTTCCACGACCTGGGCCGCGTAAACCTTGAAATCCGGCGTCAGGGCTTCCCCAAAGGCAACAGCCTTGCCGGCGATCACATGCATCAAAGGACCGCCTTGAATACCCGGGAAAATGGCCGAATTGACTTTCTTCGCAATATCCTCGTCATTGGTCAGGATCATGCCGCCGCGCGGACCGCGAAGGGTCTTATGCGTCGTTGTTGTGGCGATATGCGCATGTGGGAATGGGCTCGGATGAACACCCGCCGCGACCAGACCGGCGAAATGTGCCATGTCGACCATCAGATAGGCGCCGACTTCATCGGCAATCTCCCGGAAAGCAGCAAAATCGATATGGCGCGGATAGGCAGAGCCCCCGGCGATGATCAGTTGCGGTTTATGTTCCTGGGCCAGTTTGCGAACCTCGGCAAAATCGATGCGATGGGTCTCCCGATCGACACCGTAATGCACGGCGTGAAACCATTTGCCGGACTGGTTGGGTTTGGCGCCATGAGTCAGATGTCCGCCCGCAGCGAGGGACAGGCCGAGAATGGTATCGCCGGGCTTGATCAGGGCCATAAAAGCCCCCTGATTGGCCTGGGAACCGGAGTTGGGCTGAACATTGGCGAAGCCGCAACCGAACAGCTCCTTGGCCCGCTCGATGGCCAAGGTTTCGACCACATCCACATATTCGCAGCCACCATAATAGCGGCGGCCGGGATAGCCTTCGGCATATTTATTGGTCATCACAGACCCCTGTGCCGCCAGCACAGCCGGACTGACGACATTCTCAGAGGCAATCAGCTCGATCTGGTCGCGCTGGCGACCCAGCTCATCCTGTATCGCGCCGAAAACATCTGCGTCATCACTCTTTAAATCTGCACTGAAAAAATTGGCCCGGTCAGTATTTTGAATGTTCAATTTCAGAACTCCCTATGAGGCGATCTCCGCCCTCGCTAGTGCCATATCCAACACCTGGATGCCCCCTCTTCCACTCCTTGTCCGAAGCAGATACGGTAGGCGGACAATCCATAATTCATCGTCTTTCGGAATGCAAAATTCCAGCGGCAGGCCCCGGCTCTGATTTGCGTGAAATCAGAAATTTCCCGTCGCGCCGGTTGCATAGCACAAGACGGCATAGGATCATAGAAAAACAAGGAAATGTGGTGTTTTTTTTAAACCGGCTATAAACCACCAAAAACCAACAAAAATTAAACTAATAATGTCTGATTGACGATGTAATGATCCACGATCACACAATAGCCAACACGGCAATTAATATAATGTAATACTACGCGGGACAGTGTAATCTTAGTACAATTGTCATCAGTCGAATAAGTTTGACAAGTACTTATAACTTTTGTCACATCGCCTCTAGTATATATGGGGAATTTTTACATGATAGCAGGGAGTGAATAATAACGACTATGGCTCAAGTTCAAGAAAAAGAGATGGCGGGTCCCGGCCATGCCGAAAAAGAGGAAATTCTGCGCATGACAGCCGAAATTGCCTCCGCCTATGTCAGCAACAACGAGATTGGCAAGTCGGAACTCGTGGATGTCATCAAGTCGGTTTACAGCTCACTCGCGAATCTGGACCAGCGGACCGATCCGGATTTCGGGCCACTGAAGCCTGCTGTGCCGCCAAAGAAATCCGTTCAGAACGATTACATTGTCTGTCTGGAAGATGGTAAAAAGCTGAAAATGCTGAAACGCTACCTGCGGTCTAATTACGACATGACACCTGAAGAATATCGCGCCAAATGGAATCTGCCACCGGACTATCCCATGGTGGCCCCCTCCTACGCCAAACGCCGCTCAGACTTCGCCAAGGAATTCGGCCTCGGCCGGAAAAAGAAATCGGCGTGATACTAAGATTGTAGGTTCACAGTGAAATAGGTCAGTGGTGGGTCTCAAAGGTAAAGGGTAAAACTGCTGGGTTAAGGCTGGGCGGTTGGCTAAAAGCAGAAGCTAAAGCCTTTGTTCGAGTGTAATGCTGACACGTTTGGAAATCACGCGAATACTGTTTTCAGACCCATTGCGGACCGTCCCGATTGACGCAGAAAATGTCCGCTGCAGTGGACATTTGTAGTTGGCAGCGCTACGATATCCTTATTCCAACCTAATTGAGAATAACCATGAATTCAGATGCCATCCTCATTGCGGGGCCCTTAGTCAGGGCCGCAAGCTGGGAGCCTACGGCTGAGAAGTTGCGTGACTTGGGATGGCGGGTACAAGTCCCAGATGTTTTGGCGCATCATTCCTCCCCACCCGCATGGAGCGCGTGGAGTCACAGCCTTATCAGTCTGATTGCCCCCGCAGGTAACTACGTTCTGATTGGTCACAGTTCTGCCAGTGCCCTAACCGCCGATCTGGCGACCAAGTTGCCGACAAAGGCAGTAGTCATCGTCGACGGCGACGTCCCGCCGACAGAAGGCACCGCATACCCTGTTAGGCCAGAACTGCGCGATTTCATTCAAAATCTTGCGGGTGAAGATGGATATCTTCCTGTATGGTCACAATGGTTCGACGGGGACGCAAAACGCGCATCAAAGGTAGGCATCGACGTCCTTAAAAAAGATAGCGAAGCGTTCGCTCAATTCGAAGGTGCTCTGCCGAAAATGCCTATCGATTGGTTCGATGAGAGTGTCGAACTCACGAGATGGGATCACATTCCGGCCGGATATATCCAAAACTCACCACTTCACAACCACTCAGCAGCCGAAGCACGTCGCCGCGGCTGGCCCGTCATCAACACCGAAGGCACTCACCTCGACCCAACGCTGCGTCCTGCCGAAACCGCTAATGCTATTGCAGCCATCACTCGCACTCTTGACGCAATGTAAATGTCCGACCTGCCCATTTGGTGGCGGGAGGCTGCAGGCCAAGCGATCATCCTACCCGTCAAACCGATCCAGCAGGCTACCGGTGAGCATTTGCCAGGTGATTCCGAGATTGCGGAAAGGGTGAAGTAGAAACGGCACGCCGCTGGTTTGCGGAAGGGCAACATCTTCGCCTAGAACAACACCGGCCAGTTGAGTTCCCATCGCTGTTCCCATGGCAACACCGCGCCCGTTATAACCGAGCCCGGCATAGGCATTGCTCTCAAGCCGGATCAGATGGGGAAGATGGGTTTTGGTCGCGGCGACCAGCCCGCCCCAGTCATATTCCCAGCGTACTTCTTTTAGCTCAGGATAAATGCGGATCGCTTCTTTTCGCAGATGCTCCGTATTGTCCCGCTGGCGAAGGGGGTTAAAGGGGCTGCCACGACCACCGATTTGAAACCGGCCCGTCTCGTCGATGCGAAAATAGGTCATGACCCGGCGGGTCTCTGAGACATGATGGCCGCGCGGCAGTATTTTCTGGCGTAGCGCCTCGGGCAATGGCTCTGTCGCGCTTTGCAAGCTGGCAACCGGCACGATGTTTCTCTTCAAGCCCGGCCATAAATCATCGGTATATCCGTTGCAACCGGTCAGGAAATATTCTGCGTCGACCGTCGCGCCGTTTGCCGTCGTTACCTGCAAGCTGGACCCGTTTTTCGCCACTTTGGTTGCCGGGCTGTTCGTATAGATCTGTGCGCCGGCTTTGAGAGCCGCACGGGCCAATCCCCGGACATAGGAGAGCGGCTGCAGGCTGCCGCCGCGGCTATCCTCCATCCCGCCATGGAAAAAATCCGTCCCCATTATCTCTTGGGTCTCCTGGGCGGATTTCATACTGACCTTCGAGCCGAACTCTCCCCACTCTCGAACCCAGTCTTCAACCTGTTTTAGGCCGCGTCGGCCATAGGCCCCGCGCATATAAGGAACCTGGCGCGGCGCACATTTGATGTCATGACGTTCAATCAGATCGAACACCCGCTCCGGGGCGCCATCGGCAAATTCCAGAATTCGGTTGGCCCGCTCCAGACCAAAGAGGGCTCTCATCTCTGAGGGCAGGACTTTGAAGGCCGGATTGACCTGGCCGCCGTTGCGACCGGAGCCGCCCCAGCCGATGTCCCGCGCTTCCAGAACCGCCACGCTCTTACCGGCTTCCGCCAGATGAAGGGCCGCCGAAAGGCCGGTAAATCCCGCGCCCACAATCACAACATCTGCCTGCTCGTTATTCTTTAAATTTTCAGTAGCAGGAGCAGGCTCTGCAGTGTTAGACCAAAGGGATTGTTCAAAGCCCTGTTCCGCATCGGAGTTGTCCGGCGCCCTCATACGATGATGCCGGGTTTCTTAGGTGTCGACGGATCAGTCTCCGCCGCCTTCGGACCGGCTTTTTTATTGAGGACAAACAGCAGCTTCTGTATCGCGAGACGTTGCAGCTCTTCTCGGCCCGCATTGCTCGGCCCGATGATCGAGACTTCGGTCATGGTTGCCGTATCCACAGCCGAGACTTTGACCGACTTTCCATGCTGCTGGAACTCGATAATATACTCTCCGTTCTGCTCTTTTGACGACATTCGGGCACTATCCTTGCCAATCCATCCTTATAGGAACTATATACTATGATATTACAAAGGTCAGGTCCTTCGGACCGGGTCCCACACAAAAACAATAATCGGAGAATGGCTGATGAATATCGCCCAAACCAAAACCAAGCCGGTCTTTAATCCTGAAGATCCTTTCCTCCTAGATGAGCAATTGACAGAAGAGGAGCGCCTGGTCCGCGATACTGCGCGGGACTACTGTCAGGACAAGCTGATGGGCCGGGTTCTGGAAGCCAACCGGCATGAGAGTTTCGATCGGGAGATTTTCACGGAGATGGGCGAGCTTGGCTTGCTCGGGCCGACCATTGACGGCTATGGCTGTGCCGGTCTTGGCTATGTCTCTTATGGTTTGGTGGCGCGTGAGGTTGAGCGGGTCGATTCCGGCTATCGTTCGATGATGAGTGTGCAGTCGAGCCTGGTGATGCATCCCATTCATGCCTACGGCTCCGAGGAACAGCGGCAGAAATATCTTCCCAAATTGGCGACCGGTGAATGGATCGGTTGTTTCGGGTTGACCGAGCCCGATCACGGCTCCGATCCCGGCAGCATGGTGACCCGGGCCCGCTCCACCGACGGTGGCTATCTGGTCAGCGGCGCCAAGATGTGGATCACCAATTCCCCGGCAGCCGATGTGTTTGTTGTTTGGGCCAAAACCGATGATGATGTTATTCGCGGCTTTATTCTCGAGAAGGGCATGGAGGGCTTGTCGGCGCCGAAGATCGAGGGGAAATTCTCTCTTCGTGCCTCCATCACCGGCGAGATTGTTATGGACAATGTCTTCGTGCCGGAAGAGAATTTACTTCCGAATATCAAGGGGTTGGGCGGACCGTTCGGCTGTCTTAACAATGCCCGCTACGGCATTGCCTGGGGCGCTCTTGGCGCCGCGGAATTCTGCTGGCAGGCGGCTCTCTCCTACACCTTGGAGCGCAAGCAATTCGGTCGCCCCCTCGCCGCCAATCAGCTGATCCAGAAGAAGCTGGCGGACATGCAGACGGAAATTTCCATTGGCCTGCAGAGCTGTCTTCGGGTCGGGCATTTAAAGGATGAAGGCCGCGCCGCGCCAGAGATGATCTCTATCATCAAGCGCAATTCCTGCGGCAAGGCACTCGATATGGCCCGCATGTCCCGCGATATGCATGGCGGTAATGGGGTGTCTGATGAATATCACGTCATCCGCCATGTCATGAACCTGGAGGCCGTCAATACCTATGAAGGCACCCATGATGTGCATGCCCTGATTCTGGGCCGCGCCCAGACCGGCATTCAGGCCTTCACCGGCGCTTAAAAAAACCAACAAGAACAGCACAAGCTGCAAGGAGAAAAACACATGAAAATTGCGGGTAAGAATATCGTCATCACCGGCGGCGCCAGTGGCATCGGCAAAGCCCTCGCCGAACGCTTTCATGCCGACGGCGCGAAAGGCATCACCGTCGCCGATCTGCAGGAGGGCCCTTTGAACGAGGTCGCCGCCTCCGTGAATGGCATCGCAGTGCCCTGTGACGTCACCAAGGAAGCCGATATCCAGAATGTGGTCGCACGCGCCGAGGAGGCTTTCGGGCCCATCGATATCTTCGTCTCCAACGCCGGCATCGCCCGCTACGGATGGGAGGAAAGCTCCGATGAGCTGTGGCAGCTCAACTGGGATATCCATGTCATGGCCCATGTCTATGCGGCCCGCGCCGTGGTCGACAAGATGATCGAAAACGGTGGTGGCTATCTCCTCAATACCGCCTCCGCCGCCGGGCTCTTGTCACAGGTCGACAGCGCCACTTATGCGGTGACCAAACATGCCGCTGTCGCCTTCGCCGAAACCATGTCCATCCGCTATGGCGACAAGGGGATCCGCGTCTCGGTCCTCTGCCCGCAGCAGGTGCGCACCGCCATGACCGAGAACAACCTCGATGGCGTCGCTGCTGTCGATGGGACCATGGAGCCAGAAGAGCTCGCTGATCATGTTGTCACCAGCATGGACAAGGAGGAATTCCTCATCCTCCCCCACACCCAGGTGCAGGAATATATCCAGCGCAAAGCCGGCGATTATGACCGTTGGCTCGGCGGTATGCGGAAATTGCGTGATCTCTACGTCAAGTAGGGATCACTCACCCCGCAACAGTCCTCCTGCAAAAGCACAGTCGCTGTCAGTGTCTGGCGAGTCCATTTCCGGCCCGCATCCGGTGAGGGAGAGCGCAATCGTCGACCCCTGGTCCCACGTGCCCCGCTCTCTCAAATTTTATCGTCATGATGGCGACGTCCCGATCGATCCCTCGTCCCTGCCCCGGGTTTGACGGGAGGTATGGGAGCGATCGTCCTTCGCTCAAAAACTTCCTGAGTTTCTCTCTAGTTTCATCCACGCCGAGCAGCGTCCCGGAAGCAGGATCCCCTGCAGCCAACTCGACCCGTCGCACAGTCCGGCAGGTCTCCCCACTCCGCCATGTGATCGGATTTACCCTTCAAAAAAATCATACTAATTTAATGAGTAAATATATAAATATAATACTCTATATAAGGGTTTTTGTCAAGGAGCTATCCACCTGCCCAAAGAACCCGGGTCACAGAAATTTTAGAGCTTCCGGTCCCAAAATCAAAAACCGCCCTATATTATTTAAAACAAATACGATGACCTGATCGACCATGGAAAGGCCCCATGCAGCAAGCGGAGGAATTCTGGGATGACCATGCGGTGGATTACGCGAAATCGCCGATCTCGAACCTGCCCGCCTATCACCGGACCCTTGACCGCACCATCAGTTACCTGACGGCGGAGGATGAGCTGCTGGAGGTTGGCTGCGGCACGGGCACCACAGCCCTCGCCCTTGCCCCTCATGTGCGTCATATCCTTGCGACCGATATTTCCCTGAAGATGATCCTGATTGCCCGCAACAGAGCCTCGGTGCAAGGCGTGGAGAATATCCGCTTTGAGCAGATGAGCCTGGGCGAGACAGGTCGCCTCCCCGGCCCCTTTGATGCGGTGCTCGCTTTTAACCTGCTGCATCTGCTGGAAGATCCGGAGACGGCGCTCAACATCCTCCACAATCATCTCAAACCTGACGGGCTGTTGATCTCGAAAACCGTCTGCCTGAAAGAACATTCCCCTCTCAAGCTTCTCGCCCTTTACCTGATGCAAAAACTCGGCAAGGCCCCCTTCGTCAATCGACTATCGTCGGAGCGCATCGACGAGATGATCACGGCAGCGGGCTTCGAGATCCTGGAAACCGGCGCCTATCCGGCCTCCCCGCTCAGCTGCTTTGTGGTGGCCCGAAAAACCTAAGCGACCCTAATTCGCGTCCAAAATCTGCCGAAAAAAATCGAGCGCAAGGCCGTTGCTGCCAAATCGCAACAGATCATTGTGACCGGCACCTTCGATGGGAATAAACTCCGTGCCGGCCGGGGCCAGGGCGGCGAGCCGCTTGCCGAGCTCAAACGGGATCACCCGATCCTTCGTGCCATGGACAATCAGGATTGGCGCCGTCACCTGGCCGATGACCTGATCGGAATGAAACGGGTATTTCATCAGCATTTTCAAGGGCAGCCAGCCCATGCGATAGCGCGCCACATCAAGGATTGAGGTCATCGGCGCCTCCAGCATCAGGGCAAATATGGGCCGTTTTGCCGCCACCGGAATGGCTACCGCCGTGCCAATGGAATGGGCCAGAATGCCGATAGGTCCCTCTGTCTGGCCCCGCAAGTAATCATAAGACGCGAGCCCGTCGGTAATCAGGCCCAGCTCGGTCGGCTCCCCCGTGCTGTCGCCATAGCCGCGATACTCCACCAGCAACACCCCGAAGCCCGCCTCCGCCAGCGCCTCCCCCCGCGGCACCTGAAAATAGGCCGCATCGGCATTGCCATGAAACAGCATCAGGCTCGGCTGACCCGCCGCAGGCGCCGCATACCAGGCCCGAAGCCTCTCCCCATCCGGCGTCTCAATCACAGTTTGCGAAAACCGCCCCTCCGGCCCGGCGGGTACCGTGAAATTCGGTGCAGGGAAAATGAGTTTGCCCTGCAGGAAATACATGGCGGTGAACGGGAGGATACCGAAGATGACGATCAGAACGAGGAGGATCAGGGTGAGTTTGGGGAAGAAGGTCATGGGGAAATTATAAGGCATCAAAAATGTTGGGAAAAGATGAATTTATTCACTTTAGCGGTGTAATATATTTCAAAAAATTGACATTTAACTAAATTGAAATAGACTCTTAAGAACGACCGGTGGTGCAGAGATAAATTTCTCGCCAGCTTTAACTAGCTCCGGTCGTATCTTTTAACGATACCAATGCGCCTCAACAGGCCATATGCGGCTTTTTGTACTATTTAGAATCCCGCTTTCTAGAATAATCCGGTGAACTTCCCTTCTCCAATTCGATTTATTTTTTTTATGGTGGAATTGAAGACAATAGACGTAAATATCTGCAAGTTGAATCATTCGGCTATGGTGAGATTTGGCGAAATGAACGGTATCGATTATATTTTCGATATCCCGCGCTCCTGCCCATGCTGTACCACGCCGTCTAAAATGAGATAGATTTGTGACGGAAACTCCGATAGCAGGTTCATCATAATCGCCAAATAGCATTCCGTATGAATCATTCTCTTTAAATATAAGATCAGCATTTTCTACAAGATACATGAATGCTATTTCTTCAGGCGGATCTCCTGTCTTTACAATATTTGCAGGTAATATTCTAACATATATTCTTTTGATCTCATCTCTTGCGAGCACAGCCAACAATTTTTCTAGTATCTCCATCCGATCTTCAAACTCAAATCCCTTAAAGTTACCTTTTCCTCTACATACATCTATTCCATGAAATTCAGTTTCCTTACTAAGAACAGGAGACGTAAACGCTTCTTGAGAAATTTCGTTAAGTTGGTTCTCTATTTCCATCACGAGAGAATGCTCAACACACACTCCTCCCAACCAAAAAGAATCTTGGTTAGGGGGATCATATTTAACCTCGTCGTAGTATAGAAGGTACATTTTCCAAATCTGTATAGACTTATATTTATACGAATATATCATATATTTGCCAAACTGTATCAAGTCAGGAGTGCCCGACAAAAAAATGTACTTCAATTTAGTTTTAAAAAATTTTAGTATTTGCTAGTTGGATATTTATATTTCACGAGTTTTTGGAGGCGTTAGTTTTTGTTTTATGTAATTGGAGCATTTTATGATGGAAGACTATGAGCCTGGCATTGCATATGAATTTGATCCAAATAGATTACCAAATGAGTATCTAACAGCTATAGGACGTGTGGCTGCATGCGCTGCACAAACAGACGATATTATTTCAATCGCCATATCAAGTTGCCTAAAAGTTGATCTAGAGTATGGCGGCGCGATTACAACACATATGAATGGACCATTGAAAGACAGTGTACTAAGAGCGGTTGCAGAAATATCAATTGATGATTTAGACGCTCTAGATGAATTGGATAATATTTTAGATCAGATTTCCGAAGCGCAGTCAAAACGAAATAGAATAGTACATCAGCTATGGGGAATTCACCCTGATGGCAGTATAATTAGCTTAAATCACAAGGCGAGAGGTAGTTACAAGTTAGAAACAAAAAAAATATCTGAAACAGAAATCACAGAAGACGCTGAGTTTATTTACGATGCCGGATTAAAATTGATGGCATTCTTAATAGAACAAAATTTATATCCCGAATCTATTCCGCCTAATCGTGCAAGGTTCCATAAAACGAAAAGCTCAAGGAAAAAGCGAAACCAAAAGTCCTAGAATCGCTATAGAAAAAACTACCTTACTATCAAATCACACTCCCCGCCTTAAACGGCTTATCCCTAACAACAGGCATCCGTTGCACAAGCCTCGCTAAAGCCCCGATCACACACTGCTTCCTGACGCCCAAGGAGCGTCTGGTCGGAGAGGTAGAAGCCTGAAAAAGCCTCGTCGAAATCCGGGGCGACGGAGGCGGAGGCAAGATCAGTATTGAGCGGGGTTTGCTGCCATTTTTTCAGTTTCGGCCGGCCTTCCAGGAAATCATAGCCGGAGTCGCATTGCATGATTTTAGCCAGATGCAGGAAGGGTAGCCAGGCAATATCGACCATGCCGAGGCTGCCTCCCCGGTAAAGTAGAGGCTACCCACTCCCCGCCGCAAACGGCTTTAGCGCCACATAGATCGCCTGATGGACAGGCGTGGGAATGCCATGCTGCTGCCCCTTCTCATAGATCATACCGGAGAACCAGTCATTTTCGAGGGCGTTGCCGTTCTCCAAGTCCGTGAGCATGGAGGATTGGGCTTCGCCGAGCATGGAGCGGACGATGCCGGTGAATTTCTCGACCAGCGTGTCCCCGTCGAGCTCGAACCCCTCGGCCCGGGCAATGGCAATGGTTTCCCTTAAGGCCTGGGTGAAGAGATCGAAGGTGATCTCGTCCTCCTGTATGGCGCGGACGGGCTGGCGGGTCAGGCAGGTCAGGCCGGCGAAACTGGAGATCATGACGAATTTCTCCCAGAGCGCCGTCTGGATATCGAGGCTCTCTGCGACATTGATGCCGACTTTATGACAGCTATCTATAAACCGGGTCAGACGGTCCGTCTTCTCTCCCGTCATCTCTCCTACAACCAGCTGGGCGTTTGGGCTGTCGTGGCGGATGACGCCCGGGGCCTCGATCCGGAGCGGGGCATAGACGATGCCGCCAATGGCATGACCTGCGCCCAGCACGTCATCGATGATCACCTCGCTACCGATGCCGTTCTGCATGGAGATGACCCCGGTATGCTCCCCAACCAACGGGCGGCAGAACGCGGCAACCTCCGGCACGCTATAGAGCTTGACGGCAAAGACGACCATATCGACCGGCCCGATCTCCGCTGGATCAGAGGTTGCCTGGGCTGGCGAGACGGTGACATTGCCACCGGGACTTTTCATCACGAGGCCGTTCTTCCGGATGGCCTCAAGATGGGCGCCGCGGGCGATAAACCAGACGTCATTATCCGGGTCCTGGGCGAGCTGTGCCCCGTAAAATCCGCCTATCCCACCGCTTCCCATAATCGCTATACGCATTTAATTTTCCTTTTTATTCATAAGCTGTAAGGGTTTAGCGTCCCTTGAAAACCGGGTCTCGTTTCTCGACAAAGGCCTTGACCCCCTCGGCGTAATCTTCCGAATTGGTGGCCAGGGCGTATTGATCGATATCCATATAGCTGGTGGCGTGATTGAGGGCATTGGCAGCGACCGACGCCCCCTGCTTGATCATGCGCACTGGCAGCGGCGGACGGGCCGCGATTTTCTCGGCGAATTCCAGCGCGAGCGCATAGGCGCCGCCCTCTTCCGCCAGTTCCTCCACCAGTCCCCAGCGCTCGGCCTTCTCGGCGGGGAGCATATCGGCAACGATGCAGAGCTGCTTGGTGCGGGCGGGACCGATGAGATTGACCATGCGCGGAATCGACTGCCAGCTCATATTCATGCCGTTCTTGATCTCCGGGACATAGAACTGGGCTGTTTTTCCGGCGAAACGCATATCACAGGCGGCGATCAAGGCGACCCCGCCACCGATGCAATAGCCTTCCACGGCAGCCAGGGTCATGGGCTCCAGCTCCTCCCAGGCCTTGCACATACGTGGCCCGACCCGGAGCATTTCCTTCTTCTCCATGACCCCGGCTTCTATACGTTCCTTCAGCGCCGCGTCTTTGAGATCGAAACCAACGGTAAAATTCTCCTGGCGGCCGGTGAGGATGATGGCGCTGGTCTCCGTGTCTCCTTCGAAGGAGCGGGCCGCGTCCAGGAGCTCCCGCATCAGCTCCACCGACATGGGATTGACGGCGCTGCCGCGGTCAAAGCGGACGGTGGCGATGCGGCCCTGTTTTTCGATTGAGACATACTTGTAGGTCATGGCGTTCCCCGTTATTGTTTTTATCCGACCGAGCTCTACCCCTCCGTAAAAAAGGAACAAGAATGGCCGCCTATATGATTGCCCGGATCAATGTCACCGACCCAGACCAATATGAAGTCTATAAATCCCTCGCCCCGATCGCCATCAAAAAATACGGCGGGCGCTATTTGACCCGAGGCGGACCAATGGAAACCCTTGAAGGCCCGGAAGAGACTCATCGGGTTGTCTTGCTGGAATATCCGGACATGGAAACGGCGAAGGCTTTTTATGACAGCCCGGAATATCGTAAAGCCCGCGATGCCCGGAAAGACGCCGCGGACGGACAGTTTGTGTTACTCGAAGGGTTGGACAAGCCGCTTTGGTAGGGTTGATCCGGCAGGCCTAGTAGAAATCCCCTCTGTCGAGCGGGGCAAAATAGGCATCGACCGCCGCCTCGCTCACCTCTGCCAATGAGGCCGGTATCCAGACCGGCTTGCGATCCTTGTCTACGACGGCAGCGCGGGTGCCTTCATAGAAATCCACCCCCTGTACGATCCGGTTGACCATGCGGTACTCCATACGCATGCAGTCATCGAAAGTGAGATGCTGGCCGCGGCGCATCTGTTTGTAGGAGACTTTCATGCTGGTCGGGGATTTAGTGAGCAGCATATCGGCGGTTTTTAAGCACCAGTCATCGCCATCTTCCTGCAGGCTGCGGATAATCTCCTCAACGGAATTCTGCCCGAAATGACGTCCGATCTGATTAAGCCGATCAATGATCGGTGCGTCACCCGGATGATCGGAATGCTCAAAAATAATGTCATCAATCTCGCCATAGACATCTTCCGAAAACTCAGCGGCAATCAGGGCTTTCTCCAATGCCGGCAGTTTCTCAGAATGCACATAGGCATTGGCGATGCCGATAAAGACCGCATCATCGGCCTTCAACCTGGCGCCGGTCAGACCAAGATACATGCCGCTCTCCCCCGGACAACGAGGTAGAAAATACGACCCGCCGACATCAGGAAATAACCCGATCCCGGATTCCGGCATGGCGAACATGGTCCGCTCCGTGGCGATACGATGGCTGCCATGGACCGAAACGCCAACCCCGCCGCCCATGACGATGCCGTCGATAAAAGAGATATAGGGTTTTGGAAAATGCTTGATGCGGGCGTTTAGGAGATATTCATCCCGATAGAAATGATAGGGATAATCCGCGCCCTTGCGACCCTCCTCATAGAGCTTGATGATATCCCCGCCGGCACAGAAAGCCTTCTCCCCAGCGCCTTCCACCAGAACCGCCTTGACCCGTTCATCCGTCTCCCACTCTTTCAACTGCGCATCAAGGGCGAGGCACATTTCATGGGTCAGCGCATTCAAAGCCTGCGGACGATTGAGGATAACTGCTCCCAGCATCCCTTTGATTTCAAATAGGATTTCATCACTCTCAGACATTAGTCACGCCTTCCCCTGCCCATCACTGAGCTTGCGGGCTATGACCACCCGCATAATTTCGTTGGTACCTTCTAGGATCTGATGAACCCGGGTGTCACGGACAAACCGCTCCATTGGAAAATCCCTTAAAAACCCGTATCCGCCATGCAACTGCAACGCATCGTTACAAATATCAAAGCCCTTGTCCGTGGCAAAGCGTTTGGCCATCGCGCAATACAGTGTTGCTTCTGGATCGCGGGTATCAAGCTTAGAGGCGGCCTGCCGGATCATCAACCGGGCCGCCTCAAGTTCTGTCGCCATGTCGGCAAGCTTGAACTGTACAGCCTGAAACTCTCCAACCGGTTTCCCAAATTGCTTGCGTTCAGCGGTATAACTCTGGGCAGATTCGAGACAGGCGCGAGCTGCCCCAATGGAACAGGCGCCAATATTCAGCCGTCCCCCATCCAGTCCCATCATTGCAATCTTGAAGCCTTCACCCTCTTCACCCACAAGGTTCTCAACCGGAACCCGGCAATCATCAAACTGCACTTGCGCCGTCGGCTGGGAATTCCAACCCATTTTCCGTTCCTGAGCACCAAAGCTAAGTCCCGCTGCATCGCCTGGGACAGCAATGCAGCTGATCCCCCCAGCGCCTTCACCGCCAGTACGCACCATCGTGACATAGACATCAGAATGTCCACCGCCGGAAATAAAGGCCTTAGCCCCATTGAGTACATAGTGATCCCCGTCCCGCACAGCTCTCGTTCTAAGCGCTGCCGCATCGGAGCCTGATCCGGGTTCGGTCAGACAGTAGCTGGCAAAAAATTCCATGGTCGTCAATTTGGGAACGAATTTTTCCCGAACCGCATCGGAACCAAAAAAATCGATCATCCAGCTCGCCATGTTATGGATGGAAATATAGGCCGCGGTTGATGTACAGCCTGCGGCCAGTTCCTCAAATATAAGTGCAGCATCCAGACGGCTAAGCCCGGATCCGCCATGCTCCTCGCCGACGCAGATACCGGCAAAGCCCAACTCAGCTGCCTGGCGCATTTCCATAACAGGGAATATTTTTTCCTCATCCCATTTTTCGGCATTGGGCGCAAACTGATCTGCGGCAAATGCGCGCGCCATATCCCGAAATGCTATCTGGTCCTCGCTCAAGGTAAAGTCCATGAAGCCTTGCCTTTCCTTATGTTCGGTTCCTGTTGATACGACCTCACCCGATCCTTGTCAATGATAAACCTAACGATCGTTAGGTTCAATTATTTGCCGACGGAATGGTGAGAGGATATTATGCCGGAAATTTCTAGGATTGATCCTTAATCTTCGGGAAAACCACCAATGGAAACGCTCACCCCCCGTTATCCCGCAACGCGCATGCGTCGGGTTAGAAAAACAGCCTGGTCCCGCCGGCTCGTCGCTGAAAATGAATTGTCGCCTTCAGATTTCATCTGGCCGGTTTTTGTTCATGAGGGAGAAAATCTAGCTTTGGACATCCCCTCGATGCCAGGCGTCAAGCGTCTCAGCATAGACCTGTTACTGATCGCCGCGCGCGAGGCCTATAATCTAGGGATCCCAGTGATAGCATTGTTCCCTGCCGTCGAGCAGGGTCTGAAAACTGATGACGGGAAAGAGGCTCTCAATAAAAACAACATAATTTGCAAAGCGATCCAGGCGCTCAAGGAAGCCCTGCCCGATATGGGAATCCTTTGCGATGTCGCCCTCGATCCTTTTACTATTCACGGACAGGATGGATTGGTTCGGGATGGCTATGTGGTCAATGACGATACGGTCGAGGTGCTGATCCAGCAGACTTTCAATCAGGTAGAAGCCGGCTGCGATATCATCGCTCCATCGGACATGATGGACGGCCGTATAGGAGCCATCCGCGACGCTCTCGAACGGGAAGGCCATATCGATGTTTCGATTATGTCCTATGCCGCCAAATATGCTTCTGGATTTTACGGTCCTTTTCGGGATGCTGTCGGCTCAACAGGCAACCTCGGCACAAGCGACAAACGCACTTATCAGATGAATCCGGCGAATACGGATGAAGCCTTGCGCGAAGTCGCCCTCGACATCAATGAGGGCGCCGACATGGTGATGGTTAAACCCGGGATGCCCTATCTCGACATTTGCCGCCGGGTCAAGGATCAGTTTGGGGTTCCGACCTTTGCCTATCAGGTCTCAGGAGAATATTCCATGCTGGCCGCCGCCGCCGAGAATGGCTGGCTCGATCGGGAAAAAGTCGTGATGGAGAGCTTACTGGGCTTCAAGCGGGCAGGATGCGACGGCATCCTTACCTACTTCGCCGTGGAAGCCGCCATGCATCTGCAGGATTGACAGAAACTCTAGCGCCCTCCGGACACATCGAGCAAGGCACCTGTTACATAGGATGCTTCGTCGGACAGGAGCCAGACGGCCGCGTCCGCAATTTCCCGAGGTTCGCCACCCCGCTTCATCGGCACCATTTCCTTGACCCTATTGACCCGGTCTGGCTCACCCGAAGACGTATGGATATCCGTGTAGACAACCCCGGGTCTGACGGCATTAACACGGATGCCTTCTTCTGCCAGTTCTTTCGACAGACCCAAAGTCATTGTATCAATCGCGCCTTTTGAAGCCGCATAATCCACATATTCGTTGGGAGACCCAAGCCGGGCGGCGACAGAGGAAATATTGACAATTGAGCCACCCTTTCCGCCGCGGCGTGTTGACATTCGCTTGATCGCTTCGCGGGCGCAGATAAAAGGTCCGGTGATATTTGTTGTGAAGATTCGGTTCAGCCGCTCTTCTGTGTAGTTCTCTACCCTGTCCAGCAATCCCGTGATCCCCGCATTATTGACGAGCGCACCAAGAGGTGCCAACTGACCATCGACAGCAGCATACATTCTCAGGATGTCCGGCTCTATCGCCATATTCGCCCGTACCGCGATAGCCTTGCCGCCGTTTTCCTCTATCTGCCAGACGACTTCTTTTGCGGCATCCTCCGCACCAAGATAATTAACACAGACCTGAAATCCTTTGTCTGCGGCAGCCAAGGCAATAGAGGCCCCGATGCCTCGGCTCCCTCCTGTCACGATAACGGATTTCTCCATTTAATTTGTCTCCTTCAAGGCTTGTTCAATGTCTGCGATGAGATCATCTGGGCTTTCAATACCAACGGACAAACGTAATAAGTCCGGCGGACAGTGGGTTCCTTCACCTTCAATACTGGCGCGATGCTCAACCAGGCTTTCGACACCGCCAAGGGAAGTTGCCCGTTTGAATAGCTCTAAACGGGCGGCCACCGCCATGGCTCTCTTTTCGCCTCCGTTAATTCTAAGGCTTAGCATGCCGCCAAAACCGCTGCTCATCTGTTTTAGGGCAATGTCATGGCCTTTGTGGCCTTCCAGTCCTGGATAGAGCACGGCCTTGATCCCATCGTGACCGTCGAAATGTCGAGCGATAGCCATTGCATTCACTGAGGCCCGCTCCACCCGAATGGCCAGGGTCCGCATACCGCGCAGCAACAACCAGCTTTCAAATGGGCCGAGCACGGCTCCTCCGGCATTGCGA
Organism: Pseudomonadota bacterium; assembly: GCA_024743055.1. Taxonomy (GTDB): domain Bacteria; phylum Pseudomonadota; class Alphaproteobacteria; order Sneathiellales; family Sneathiellaceae; genus Sneathiella. Next base: position 81,467 of record JANSXH010000014.1, on the reverse strand, counting down.
TTGACTTTGACCCGTCCCCAAAAGTCATCCTCCTCTGCAGTTATCAGAGCACCGGCCAGAACATCAGAATGCCCGTTGAGATATTTTGTGGCCGAATGCATGACAATATGGGCGCCATGCTCGATGGGGCGCGTGATACAAGGGGTCGCGACCGTACTGTCAACAGCGAGATGGGCGCCTGCTGCTCTTGCAACTTCAGCCCATGCCGAAATATCATCAACTTCCCAGGTAGGATTGGCTGGCGTCTCCATCCAAAACAATTTTGTTTTGCCTGGGACTACGGCTTCTTTCAAGGCGTCAAGATTGCCGTTTTCTACAAAGCTGATGTCAATTCCCCATTCCGTCCCCACCGTCTTCAACCAGTTCCGTAAAGACCAATACATAACGGAAGGAGCAATCATATGATCTCCTGGTCGTAATGCCTGTACAACCGCAAGGGCCGCGGACATACCTGAGGAAAACAACAAGGCATCCGATCCGCCTTCCAAATCACAGAGAACTTGCTCTGGTTGGTCATAATTTGGATTCTGGTCACGACTGTAAATCCGCCCAGAAGGGTAATTGCCATCCGCCTCCCGCTCATAGGTCGTGCTGGGATAAATACCGGGAATGACACCTTTGTGGCTGGACTCCAACCAACCCAGTGCCTGCGCCAGCTTCGTTTCTCTGCTTAGTTTCCTTTTATCGGTCACAGTCGTCCCCAATTTCCCATAACACCCTTTAAAAGAGTTATTACTGAATTATATACTACTTTTAATTTAATCTGGAGGTGAGATATGCCACTCCTGAATGCCGTGCTGCAACATCTGAATTCTGCTCGCGTCGCTGCTGGAATTGCGACACTGACTTTAAACCCGAACCTGACATTGGCTGCTCAGCAGCATGCCAACTTCATGTGCGAAAAACAACTCTTATCCCATTCGGGAAAAGGTCGATCCAGCTTTGATCAGCGTATCAAAGCAACGGGCTATGTCTTTCAGGCTGCAGCAGAAAACGTCGCCCTTGGCGCCATGGATGCCCAGACCGTTGTGGAATTGTGGATGATAAGCCCTCCGCACCGGGCCAATATCCTCAACGCTGAGTTGAAGGAAGTTGGGATAGGGATTGCCCCACAGGAAGAAGGGAAAGGCCGTGCTCTACCAAGACGCTACTGGTCCCTTTCCCTTGCCAGGCCTTTAACCTTGAACTCGTGATGCTATTTTTTCATGGCCCGCAGCCGTCGGATTAGACTTGAAGTATCCCATCTGCCGCCGCCCATATTCTGAACATCAGCATAATACTGATCGACAAGCGCTGTGTTTGGCAGGCTTGCTCCAACCTGAGTGCCGGTAGAAAGGCAAATCCCCAGGTCTTTACGCATCCAGTCAACCGCAAAGCCAAACTCAAACTCATCAGCAATCATGGTCTTATAGCGATTTTCCATCTGCCAGCTTTGTGCGGCCCCCTTGGAAATAACGTCAATGACCTTGGCCGGATCCAGCCCTGCCTTCTCGGCAAAATGGATCCCCTCTGACAAACCCTGAACGACGCCAGCAATGCAGATCTGATTGACCATTTTGGCCAATTGTCCTGCTCCGACACCACCCATTAGTTTGCAAGCTTGCGAGTAAGCATCGATGGGGTCCTTGGCGCGATCAAAATCAGCGTCGCTTCCCCCGCACATGACTGTCAGCACGCCATTTTCCGCCCCTGCCTGCCCGCCGGAGACCGGCGCATCCACAAAACCGATGCCTTTATCGGCGCCAATGGCTGCCAATTCCCGAGCGACTTCTGAAGACGCCGTTGTATGATCGACGAAGATACTGCCGGACGCCATCGTCGCGTAAATGCCGGTATCGCCGAGGACGATGCTTCTCAAGTCGTTGTCATTGCCGACACAGGCCATGACAAATTCCGCACCTTCAGCTGCTTTTGCCGGTGTATCGGCGGCGGATCCGCCATATTCCGAGACCCATTTATCTGCTTTGGCACTTGTCCGGTTATAGACTGTGACATCATATCCCGCTTTTTGCAGGAACCCTGCCATCGGATATCCCATCACCCCAAGGCCAATGAAAGCTGCTTTTATGCCCATCTGTTCGTTCCCGTTCGTTTATAGAGATGTCTATTTGTAGCCGCTCCCAGCGGCTGGTGAAAGAACAAGCTGTGGATTTTCCAGCCAGTGGAAACAGCTGCCCTAAAGTTCGTGGTATTGGCCTCTGTGGAAAATGAGGGCTGGTTCCTCTTCTCCTGCCATCACATGGGTAACCTTGCAGATGAAAACGGCATGATCTCCACCATCATGCACCTCGAAGGTTTCACATTCAAAGACAACAAGACTGCCGGGAAACACTGGGCATCCATTGCCGCCAAGTTCATAATCAATACCCTCAAATCGGTTATCCCGAGCCATCGAGAAACGGTCAGACAAAGACCGCTGATGCTGGGCCAGAACATTCACCGCGAATTTCCCTGCCGAAATGAATTCCTGGCAATGGCCACCAACCCGCGCCAAACTGAATAGTACCAGAGGTGGATCGAGAGAAACTGAGCTGAAGGAATTAATGGTGACACCCAGAGGCTGCTGGTCAGCCGTCTGCGCCGTCACAACAGTTATTCCTGTCGCGAAGCATCCCAGAGCATTTCTGAAGTCTATTGCATCGAAGGTCATATCATTCAACTCAATACAAGCCTAAACAACAAATGGTCGGGTGACCATAGATAAACGGCGCGCACTGTCCCATAAATCATCAATAAAAGCACCTCTTTTTGACGAACAAATGGCGTTCATTCTGCGGATCATCCCCGTTTAGCCTGTAAAGCCTCTCTAATATTCTGGAAATACGAGCTATCCGGGGCTTTTGATAAAAACTTCCTAAAATTACACACGCTTTATTAACCAATTTTACCGCAATATCAGCGCTTGATTACTTGGACGCCAATTTAAGGGCAAATGTCAGTATGTTTTGGATTGTTGGAATTGTTGTAACATTTGGATCTGTTGCAGGCGGATATGCACCGCACGGCAGCTTTGCTGTTCTGTTTCAACCTCTGGAATATCTGATTATCCTGGGAGCTGCATTTGGGGCATTCCTCCAGTCTAATCCAAAATGGGTTATCATGGGCGTCGCCAAGTCTATGGGCAAGCTGATTAAGGGTTCTCCCTACAACAAGCAAGCCTATACAGATCTTCTGACCCTGATGTATGCCATTTTCAAACTGTCCAAGACCAAGGGTATGATCGCGCTGGAACCACATATCGAAAACCCAGCCGACAGTGCCCTGTTCCAGCATTTCCCTAGCTTTACGAAAAATCACCATGCTCAGGACTTTATGTGTGACTATTTGCGCCTGATGACCATGGGGACTGAAAATCCTCATGAGTTGGAAGCCCTGATGGATCAGGATATCGAAACCCACCATAATGAAGGGCATGCGATCTCCGCCTCCGTCAATACCATGGGTGAAGCCTTGCCGGCATTCGGTATTGTCGCCGCGGTGCTTGGTGTGATCATTACAATGGGCTCCATCGCCGAGCCGCCTGAGATCCTGGGGGGGCTGATCGCAGCAGCTCTGGTGGGTACCTTCTTCGGTATCTTCGTCGCTTATGGCGTTGTCTCACCTATGGGCAAGAATCTCGAGCAATTCGGGGATGCGGATAGTAAATATTATGAGTGCATGAAACAGGGTCTCCTTGCTCATTTGCAGGGATACGCCCCAGCTGTATCTGTCGAGTTTGCGCGCAAAACCCTATACAGTCATGAACGCCCGACCTTCGTGGAGGTCGAAGAGGCCTGCAATGAAGCGCCGACCGTTTAACCCCGTAACTTTCCAGATGCTGGTCTTGACACATGGCTGACGAAGTCGCCCCGATAATCATCAAGAAGGTCAAGAAAGGTGGCCATGGCGCCCATGGCGGCGCCTGGAAAGTCGCTTATGCCGATTTTGTGACGGCGATGATGGCCTTCTTCTTGTTGCTCTGGCTTCTCAACGTGACGACTACCGAGCAAAAGGAAGGATTGTCCGACTATTTTGCGCCCACGACTTCCAGCATCAGCCAGTCTGGCGCCGGTGGTCTATTAGGCGGTAAAAGCATGCAAACGGAAGGCGCCCGTATTTCTGATAGAGGCGTACCATCAGTGGTCTCCAGCATCTCTCCGCCGGAACAGGGTAAGAAAGATGAAGGGGAAGACGCCGAGGCAGAAGAGGCTGAACTTCTAGCGAAGCTGGCTAAAATTGAAGAAGAAAGCTTTGAAGAGGCAAAATCGGAAATTCGACAAGCCATCTCTAAGGACCCTGAATTGTCTGGCCTGCAGGACAACATCGTTATTGACATGACACCCGAGGGCTTGCGCATTCAAATTGTCGATCAGTTCAATGAAAGCATGTTCAACAGCGGCAGCGCCAGCATCACACCGCGCATCCAGGCACTTATTGGCAAAATCGCGAAATCCATTGAGAAGCTTCCCAACAGCTTGTCCATCAGTGGGCATACGGATAGTTCCGCCTTCAATGGTGGTGATTACGGTAACTGGGAATTATCTTCAGATCGGGCAAACGCAAGCCGACGTGCCCTACTCGAAGCGGGACTGGAGCCTGAACGCATTGAGAAGGTTGCTGGTCGGGCTGATACGGACCCGCTGATCATGGATGATCCGTCAAATCCAGGAAACCGTCGTATCAGTATCATTTTGCTTCGGGAAACACCGGTTCTGCCATCTAATCTGAAATAGCTGACCTTACATTTTCCAAACCAAAAGGCGCGTTTTTCGGCGATCATCAACCTCGATGACCTGATCGGGTTTTTGATCCGGCACTTCAAAACTGTTGCTGATAAAAAGGCTGCCTGGCTTTAATTCTTCCAAGGCTTTTTCATAAAGGCGAGCCATGGGAACCGGTGAGAGAAAGCAATAGACGACATCATAGTCCCTCAAGTCCTGTGTCCAGATATTTTTCATCCTGAAGGAGAGATTTTGCCGCCCGCTCAATTTACCGATTATCCAGGATAGTAGGAAGGGCAGCGGCGCGGATTCCAACCCCGTAAATTTTTGCCCTTTAGTTTCTTTCGCAAGGTATCTCAGGGTTCCGCCAAGACCACTCCCAAGATCTGCAAAATGCAGCCCCTTCTTTTTAGGCAGGAGATCAAGTAAGGCTTTCGCCGTCGTTTGATTGGTCAGATAAAGTGGCACCCGATTGCTGACGACATTCCAAAAAACAAGGATAAGCAATGCGAGAGCGACAGGGAAAACCCAGTTCGGCAGATTCAACGCAATCCCGAGCATGAGCAATGGTGGCGCAAGTACCTGGGCACTGATCCAGACCCAGGTCAGCCCGAACAACACGGTAATTCCTCCGGCAATGAGCCCCTGCGCAACCATTTTCCAGAAAAGAGGAATGCTCTGTCCAAGCGCCATTTCCAGATAGGGAAACAACAGATACAAGACAGCGAAAACCACCCCTTGGATAAAGAGAACTGTGACCAAGGGAGGTTTATGTTTTAAAGACAGGTTACTCATATAACGGTGATCAGCTGCTGGTCTGTGCCGCTGCTGCCGGCATCTCTTCCTTAATCGGCCAGTGCAGGACCCCAGAAAGCAATCCAAGAGCCACACTTAGCCACCAAACCAGATCGTAGGAGCCGTAGATATCAAACACCACGCCCCCAATCCAGGCTCCCAGAAATGCGCCGACCTGATGGCTGAAGAAAACAAAACCAAACAAGGTCGTCATATATCTCGGACCAAACAGGCTGGCGACAAGGCCGGATGTCAAGGGCACGGTGGAAAGCCAAAGCAATCCCAGAATTCCGGAGAAAATAAGAATCGTCAATGGACTGATGGGAACCAGGATGAAGGCGACAAACAAGGCCGCGCGGGCAAAATAAAGCGAGCTGAGCAGGTATTTCTTGGGATATTTCCCGCCCAGGTATCCAGCTGATAGCGATCCCACAACATTGAATAACCCAACAATAGAGAGCGCTGTCGCACCATATTCCGCTGCCATATTCTTATCGACAATATAGGCCGGCAAATGGACAGCTAGGAATGTTACGTGAAACCCGCAAACAAAGAACCCTGTGAATAAGTACCAGTAGCTTTTACTTTTGGACGCTTCCTTGATGGCCAAGCTGAGAGATGCAGCCCCGGCCGCGCCGCTATCTTCAGCCTTCCCGCGAACACCTATGGAGGCCGGGATCATGATTAGGGAACATATCCCGATCAGCAACAAAGCCGTCGACCAGCCATAGCTGGACAAGAAGGCCTGACCTACCGGTACCATGGCAAATTGCCCAAGACTTCCTGCCGCGCCAACAATTCCAAGAGCCATGGAGCGTTTTTCCTCGGACACAGCCCGTCCGACAGAGCCCATCACGACGCCGAAACCGGTACCGGCCAGACCTAATCCCACCAAAAGCCCGGCGGAAAGGTGTAGCTCGCTTTGGCTGGTGGTCTGAGACATTAGCAGGATGCCTCCAGCATAGACCGTCCCGGAAACCAGAAGGGTCCGACCAGAGCCGAATTTATCTGCAATCATTCCGGCAAAGGGTTGAGACAATCCCCAGACGATGTTCTGAATAGCTAGGGCCAGTCCAAAGACTTCCCGCCCCCAACCGAGATCCGTTGAAACCGGCTCCAGAAAAAGGCCAAACGCCGCTCGGGTCCCCATCGCCATCAGACTAATCAGTCCCCCGGCAAGGATCAAAACATAGAATGATCTGGAATTCATAAAAGAAGCCCCCTCGAACTTTGCTTGTTTTTTGCCGGTCCTGGCCCCTTTAGGACTGGATTATTGTAATTGTACCAACAAGTACCATTTAAAAATAGAGGATAGTACCATTTGGTTATTCACTAATTTGAGGAAAGTTGGGGTCGTGAAACAATCAGAGGGACCACAGATTGAGCTCAGCTCACTAAAAACCGAACGCGGGAATTATGGATCCAGCGGGTCGACCTATACCGACAGCTTTAATCCGGATGACTACGAATCCATCAGACTACGGCGGATGTTCGGATATCTTATCGATGTCATTTGTATTGCCATTGTTACGTTTGCAGCAACGATTGCAGCGAATATTATTGGGGTTCTCAGTTTCGGAACCCTGACCCCCCTGCTCGTGCTAGGCCTGGCTCTCATTCCCGTGCTCTATAACACCATTCTTATTGGTGGAAGCTGGAATGCCACGATTGGCATGCGATTCATGAATGTAAAAATGGAATTGCTGGATGGAAGCGAGCCTGATTATCTGACAGCCTTCATCCATGCAGTTCTGTTTTACCTCTCGGTCGCCGTGACATCTTCTTTGATCCTGTTGGTATCCCTGTTCAATCCGAGGGGCCGTTGTCTGCATGACTTCATTGTCGGCGTCGTTATTCGCCGGACTGCTTTGTCATAAGAGATCGCGCAACCGCTGATAAAACATGGCAAGCGACAATAGCGGTACCCGGAAACGAGTCCCGCCCGGAAAAGGCTTGTGGGGAATACGCGCAAAAACATCAAAACGCTCCGTATCTCCTGCAATAGCCTGTGCCATGACCTTGGCTGCGATTGCAGAAAGGGGCAATCCTTGGCCAGAATATCCCTGGACATAATAAATGTTGGGTCCTACCCGCCCGAAATCAGGGAGAAGATGACGGGTTACTGCGACCTTGCCGGACCAGATATAGTCAATATTCAGATCCGATAACTGCGGAAAGGTATGCAGCATATGGCGACGCAGCAGTTCTGTCTGGTCCCCTCGGGGATCGCCGACATAATCCCGTCCCCCGTAAAGTAATCGATTGTCCGCTGACATTCTGAAGTAATCGAGATTGCTATTGGTGTCTGAAACGCAGGCATCTGTTTTCATCAAATGACGAGCCCTGGCTTCTCCTATGGGTTCCGTCGCCATGATATAGGTGCGAACGGGCATAATACGGCTCTCCAGTTGGTTCACTAACCCTTCCAAATAAGCATTACCTGCAAGGACGATAGAACTGGCCGTTATTTGACCATAGTCAGTTTTTACGCATGGCCGGGATCCGGGCACTATCTCAAGTGCGCGCGAATTCTCAAAGACCGGGATGTTCGCTTTCTTGACTGCCGATGCTAACCCCAAAGCGTAATTCAAAGGATGCAGATGTCCGCCTTCCCGGTCCAGCAAGGCACCATGATATCTTGTGCTATCCAAATAATCTGCCAACTTCTCACGTGAAATCCACTCATATGCAGAGAAACCATATCGGCTTTCGCAATGGGCCTGTTCCCGTTTCAGCCAGTCGACATGACGGGCCTTTGCCGCGGTATAAAGCTCGCCGTCTCGCAGGTCACAGGAGATACTATGCAGAGCAATGCGATTTCGCAGCAAACTCGTCGCTTCAGTTGAAAACCGCCAGAGACTTTCCGCATCCTCTTTCCCAATAATTTCTTCCGTCTGGATCATACCCGGCTGATATCCGGTAGCGATTTGACCGCCATTCCTTCCCGACGCTCCAAATCCGACGGTCTGCGCCTCTAAAATGGCGACGGAGTAACCTTTCTTGGATAGCTCCAAAGCTGTTATCAGGCCCGTATATCCAGCGCCGATGATACAAATATCGACTTCGATATCCTCAGAAAGAGATGGAAATACCGGCCTCTGGTTGGCCGTAGCCTCGTAATAAGTCTTCATAATTATTAGCTTTTTCAATTCTCATCAATTTGCAGATGCAATTGTAAGCTTGCAAGATGCAGGACAATCCTCATGATATAGATCAAAGGGAAACAGCGTGCCAGATGGAATTAGTCTCTCTTACTGGTGACATAGGAAAGTAAGTCGTTATTTATGGAATTCGTTGAATCAAGTCTGCATATATGGATAGTGCTCGCTTTTATTGCTGCAGCGATTGTCGCGTTTGCCAGCGAAAGAATAGAGCTGGAGATCTCGTCCATCGGTGTGATTGCCGGTTTGCTGCTGCTGTTTCACTTCTACCCCCTTGTGGATGGGAATGGCGTTTCCCTACTTACCTCTTCTGATATTCTTGCCGGGATAGGCGATCCGGCGCTGATTACTGTTCTTTCCCTGCTAGTTGTCGGACAAGGAATTGTTCGCACAGGCGCCCTGGAGCAACCCATCCGTCGCCTCGTTACCCTAAGACGGCATCATCCCATTTTGGCCATTGCCGTGGTTTTAGCGACGGTTCTGATCATCAGTGCCATCATGAATAATACGCCGGTGGTGGTGATCTTCATTCCGCTGATTACGGCGTTAGCTGAGCGGCTTCATCAGCCTGTCTCCAAGCTGATGATCCCATTGAGCTATGCATCTATTCTGGGCGGAATGACGACTTTAATCGGTTCATCAACCAACCTTTTGGTCATGGCGGCGGCTGTTCAGGCAGGTCAGCCGCAATTGGGATTCTTTGATTTCACCATTCCAGGCTTATTCCTCGCGGGTGCCGGGTTGTTATATGCTCTCGTTGTTATTCCCCGGATATTGCCTGATCGGACATCCATCACCGGCGAAGTGGTAGATCTTTCTGGCAAGCAGTTTATCGTCCAGATGGAGATTAATCCCGACAGTCCGCTGGTTGGGGAAGAGGCCGTCGCGGGTCAGTTTCCAAGCCTTCGTAACATTACCATTCGTTTTATCCAGCGTGGCGAGCATGTCCTCCTGCCGCCTTTCGATGGGATGATCCTCAGACCTGCAGATGCGGTCGTCTTTGCAGGAACCCGAAAGTCCATTACCGAAGCATTCTCGGATAATCCGCAAATGCTCCATGGTTTTCTGCAAAGTGAGGAGACCCCAATTGAGTCAGGCACGGAATTAAAATCAGTACAGGATCAAACTCTTGCGGAAGCCGTTGTGGCACCCGCATCCCGTATGATTGGTCGCGCTTTGTATCAGGTGAGTTTCCATTATCGCACACGCTGTGTTGTCGTCGGTATTCAGAGACGGTCGCGGATGATCCGGACGAGCAGGATGACGGATATTCGCCTTGAAGCTGGTGACGTTCTTCTGATTCTGGGCAAAAGAGCCGACATCATGCGGATCAGGAGTAATCCCGATGTTCTCCTTTTAGAGTGGTCGGCTCGCGAACTACCGGCAACGGCCCTTGCCTGGCGGGCCCGAATTATCTTTGGTCTTGTCGTTTTATCCGCTGCATCAGGCTTTGTTCCTATCGTTGTTGCCGCGGTGACTGGCGCGGCCGCTATGGTTGTGACAGGCTGTTTAAACATATTCCAAGCGAGTCGTGCGATCGATCGTAAAATCCTGCTTCTTATTTGGGCAGCACTTGGTTTGGGAGCCGCCATGCAGGCTACGGGAGGGGCGGGGTTCGTGGCTAATGGCGTTCTTTCCTTGCTAATGGGAGCTGGACCGCCCGTTATTCTGTCCATCTTCTTCCTGCTTGTGGCATTCTTCACAAATATTCTTAGTAATAACGCCACAGCTGTCTTATTTACTCCTATCGGGATTAGCATCGGACGGGAACTAGGGGTCGATCCAATGATCTTCGTCTATGCCGTGATATTCGCCGCGAATTGCTCTTTTGCCACGCCGATGGGATATCAAACGAATCTGCTGGTGATGGGGCCGGGGCACTATAAATTCGTTGATTTTTTCCGAGCCGGAGCCCCGCTTGTCATAGTCCTGTGGCTTTTGTTTTCGATATTTGCACCTTTTTATTACGGTTTGGTCTGAAAACAGAATAATTTTTTAGCTCTCCTATTTGCTAAAAACGGGAATCGCGTTACCCTTTATCCTATGGAAAACGAACAGAACAAGGCGCTGTAATGAAGCGCGTGGAAATACCCTCCAGGTTTTTCTTTTCGACCCCACCCGCCCCCTGCCCTTACTTGGAAAACAGGCTGGAACGCAAGGTGGTAACCTTGCTTGCTGGAGAAGATCCGGACCATCTGCATAACACTCTGAGCCATGCAGGCTTTCGCCGCAGTCAGGATTTGGCGTATCGACCAGCTTGTGATGGTTGCGATGCCTGTATCCCGATCCGTGTACGGGCCAAGGATTTTGTCCTCAAAAAGTCGTTTCGACGCATTTGGCAGGCGAACCAGAATCTGAGGGTATCGGAAAGCCCTGCCGTTGCAACGCAAGAGCATTTCTCGCTGTTTCATAAATATCTGCTCTCCCGTCATTCGGACGGTGGCATGGTTGATATGGATTTCGATGACTATCAGGCCATGGTCGAGGACAGTCCCGTAAAGTCGCAGCTGGTAGAGTTTCGCAAACCGGATGGTCGTTTGTTTGCCGTGAGCCTCACGGATGTGATGGAAGACGGGCTTTCTCTGGTCTATAGCTTCTTTGACCCCGCTGAACAAAAAAGCAGCCCAGGAACATATCTGATCCTATGGCATATTCTGCAGGCACGATACCGTCAGCTCCCATTCGTCTATCTGGGATACTGGATCGAGGAAAGCCCAAAAATGGCATATAAGGAGCGGTTCTACCCCTCTGAGATACTCACCCGCGAAGGCTGGGAATTGCTCACCTGATAAAAAAGGTGGCTGTCGAAACAGCCACCCTGTTATTTCATCGCATAGTCAGATCTATCAGAAATTATAGGAAATATCTTTATGTCCAGAGCGGCAGCTTGCGACGAACAAGGCTTGTTCCTTATTCATTTTACGCTGCTGGCGAAGACCAATTGAGCCTCTGATTGCTTCTTCATATTTCTCCAGCTCAGCCATCAGATTTGCTTCCGCTCTGTCTCTCCAGACCAGCTGCACTTCATAGGCTGCAACAACCTTGTCCATTTCCTTGTTGGCTTTCTCCATATTCACGGTTTTCGCCCTGAGAGGGCGCCGAACTTTAGAGAGACCCGACCTGATATCCGAAGCTCCTGCGATATCGTTCATACGAGCCGACAGAGCCTCAATCTGGGTCACCAGATCTGCCGGTGCTGCGGTCGCCAACTCCGTTTTTATTTTCATCAGATCCGTTTTCAAATCAGCAAAGGCTTCATTGCTCTTCAACGTCGTCAGGAAATCGGAAATCGGGACATATGCACCGTCAACAGCACGGCGGAACTGAACCCTCAGGTTCGCTTCATCCTTCAACAATTTTCTGAAATTGGTATAGGTTCCTTCCCATTCCGCCGGGATCTTTGCTTCAAGGCTGGCTTTTTCCGCCTCAAGTTCCTTGACCTCTTCTTCCAGTTTTTGTTTCTGGATTGCCTGGTCTTCACTCCTCATACGGCTGATAAGAGTGTTTTGCTCCCGGATCTCCAAATCCAGCTCGCGAATATCAGCTTCAATCTTCCTGACTTTGCGCTGAAGTGGACTATAGGCAGGCACTGCTTGCTTAATCGTCGCTTCAGCGGCAATTGCGGCCTGTAGGGCAGGAGGACCTGCTTCAGCAGATTCAAAGCTCTTCTGCAGTCCTGAAGCCATCCTCTTGGGAAGGAAATCATAGTTCAGACCCTTCGCAGAATTTATGGCACTGGTCAATATGGCGCCATCTTTGTCAAACCGATCCGCAATGTAGTTCTCTACACAATATTCCAGCTTCGGATTACGCGGCGGTGGTGCCGTTTCTGCAGTAAGAGACGCCCGGTTCGGTAGATAGTTCACCAACTGCGGATATAGTCCGACAACGACAAGGGCGATAAGCTGCAAGGAAATAAAGGCGATGACACCTTTATACATTTCAATTGTTTTAACAATCGGTGGAGCGACACCTCGCAAGTAGAACAAGGCAAACCCGAAGGGCGGTGTCAGGAAAGAGGTCTGGATGTTCAGACCGATCATCACACCGAGCCAGACAGCCGTAACGTTCGCAGAGGGATCTGCCAACAGAATGGGTGCCACGATAGGAACAACCACAACGGCAATTTCGATAAAATCGAGGAAGAAGCCGAGAACAAAAATCACGGCCATCACAATCACAAACTTGGACCAGAAACCACCTGGCATACTGTTGAGGAAGTCCCGAACGAGTTCTTCCCCACCGAAAGCCCGGAAGGCGGCGGTCAACATAGCCGCCCCAAGCAGAATAATGAAAACCAGTGACGTTGTTTTCGCCGTTTCAATCATCACTTCCTGCAAGGTATTATCGATTTTGTAGGTGCGCCAGCTACTCCAAATCACGGCAATGATAAAACCCAACGTAGCGATAATACCAAGCGTAACACCTATGGCATTACGGGTACTATCAATCGCCTTAATATTTGTTTCGAAAAACGCCAGTACAACAAGGATTGCTGCGAGTGATAGCAAGCCCAAAATAACGGGTGTATAAGCGTTTTTCTGGCCTTCCTTTAGCCGGTAGCCCGCCATAAGAATGGCACCGACAGCTCCAATGGAACCAGCCTGATTAACCGTAGCAATACCGGCAATAATTGACCCCAAAACCAGAAAAATCAGGCTGAGTGGTGGGATCAAGGCCAGGGCGAGTTTGACGAAAAAGTCCTTATCAAAAGCACCCCCATACCGGACAGCGGGTGCCGCTTTTGGCCGAACCAGGGCAAAAATAAGAATAAACGCCATGTAAATGCCAACCAGCAACAGGCCAGGCACAAAGGCCCCGAGGAACATCTCTCCGGCACTCGTTGAGACAACGTCAAATGGAGAGGGCATGGTCAGCTCTCCTGTGGACGCCTTATGCAAGGCTTTACGCGCAGATCCAGCCTGATCAACAGCGCTGGCCAGCTGGTCCGCCAGAATGATCAAAACGATGGAGGGAGGTATGATCTGGCCAAGCGTACCTGACGCCGCGATTGTCCCTGTCGCCAGAGGCCTTGAATAATTATTCCGCAACATTGCCGGGAGCGAGATCAGCCCCATTGCGACAACGGTTGCCCCCACAATCCCTGTCGTCGCAGCAAGCAGCGCGCCAACGAAAACCACAGAAATGCCCAATCCGCCTGGAACCGGACCAAAAAGCTGTGCCATAGTCACAAGCAGATCCTCGGCGATCTTGGACCGCTGCAGCATGATACCCATGAAGATAAACAGCGGAATGGCTATCAGGGTATCTCGTTCAACTTCCCAATAGACCCCTCGCAAGTTTGTAACACCGGCACTTAACCACTGCCACGGCCCTCCTTGCAAAAAGTATGCATCAGGATTGCTTTCAAAAACCAATCCCGAAATTGAGGCGAGCGCAACGGTGATGATTGCCGCTCCTGGCAGAGCGAATGCAACCGGATACCCTGCCCCCAAGGCCAAGGCCATAAGCAGGATCAGAATAAAAAGAAAAAAGAGTTCCATGGTCTGGTCCTGTCCTAACCGGCTGATATGGAGGGTTCATGGTCTTGATGTCCCGGCTGTTCGAGATAGTCTGCCACCGCCTCCATCAAATAACTTACAAACTGAATAAGCATGGTCACTGCGAACACAGCTAGAAATCCAGCCATGAGATATTTCACGTACATACCAAAACCCGACTGGCTCACTTCAAAATTGGCAAGCGGACTATAAATAATGGCCGCCTTGTTACCCATGCCGACAAACAGGATTGTCCAACATAGAGTAATGCCGAGGAACAGCGTTCCGACCGCATTGACGAAACCCTTGGTCTTGTTAGTGAAGCCTGCGTAAAATACATCAACACGCACGTGCCCCTCTTCTACGAGCGTATAAGCACTTGCGAATAGGAAGAGCGCCGCATACCAGAACCGCACCAAATCCCCCATAAAGGCCTGCTCATAGGAAAAGATGAAGCGGGTTATCACGATCAGCAGTTCCGCAAAAACCACTAAAAGTGCCAACCATTGAAAACCTAAAGTCTTTGAACGTATCGCAATCAGTACGCTCAGTATCATGAGGGGGATGTGGACATAGGGCCCTCTAAAATGGGACCGACCAAGATCAGATGCTAGCTGTTCTCCAACAACGAATTGAAGAAGTCCTTCAACCCGAAGGAAAGAAATTGCCATGTCGGCTAGACCGACCAGAAAAACTGCCCAGAACGCCGCCCGGACCAGATATGTATTAAACTTTGTTATTCCGGCAGCTTCCTCTCTTAGATGCCGTCCGGAAGTGCGGGACACATAGACCACCGCAAATAAAACCCCCAGCGCATATATCAGCAGCTGTATCCAGGAATTGGTAGTAGCCTCGCCGCTAAAAACAGCGCTAACACCAGGCCATCCGAGAACGAAGGTAAGAAAATTATCGAAAAAATAAATTGGCAGGGCAACCAGCATGCACCACCCGAAAATACGAACTCCTAACTGAAGCCCGCGGCCAGATGCATACGCATCATCTGCCATTGCCATATGAACCTCCCATAGACGAAGGGGCGAGAAATATATCCCGCCCCTGTGCCGTGCTATCGCATATTATTTGTCAATTTCCAGTACGCGGTTACGCTGGTTGGAGAACGCCACTTCGGCAATTCTTGTCCAACCACCAATCTCGCGGAGGTTCTTCTGGAAAGCGTCATTAATCTTAGCTGCCAACGGGCTATGATCACGTGTTTCTTCAAACACTTCCAGCGCCGCTTCTGCGAAGCTGTCATAAATGTCGTCATTGAATTCCTTCAGGACAACACCATTTTCCGTGATCATTTTGTTCAGGTAAACACCGTTAAGAGCCATAGCTTCTTCATATTGAGCGGCATGCTCTTCCATGCAAGCCGCGGTGATAATAGCCTGCTCCCACTTGGAAAGGCTTTCCCACCAGGATTTATTCATGCCGAAAGCAAGTCCCCCACCTGGCTCATGCATGCCAGGATAGTAGTAGTACTTGGCGGCTTCATAAAACTTCATGAAGTAATCGTTGTAAGGTCCAACCCATTCAGTTGCGTCAACCGCACCGGAAACAAGGTTTTCATAAATCTGACCGCCTGGAAGCGAAACAGGTGAAGCGCCAAGCTTCGCCATAACGTCCCCGCCAAGGCCAGGAATACGCATTTTAAGACCCTTAAGGTCCTCAGCAGAATTCACTTCCTTGTTGAACCAGCCACCCATCTGAGTACCAGTTGCACCACAGGCAAGGGCCTTCAGGCCATACTCGCCAGACATTTCATCCCAAAGAGCCTGTCCGCCAGCGAACTTGATCCAAGCGTTCCACTCTGATGTGGTCATGCCGAGAGGCACGGAGGTGAAATACGCGAAACCAGGATGCTTACCTTTCCAGTAGTAGTCAGCAGCGATGTAGGCTTGCGCGTTACCGGAAGCAACTTCATCGAACGAGTCAAACGCTCCGACACGTTCACCAGCAGCAAAATACTGCGTAGTCAGGCGTCCCTCACTCAACTCAGTGATACGTGCCGCCAAGCGCTGTGCGCTGATGCCAAGACCCGGAAAGTCCCGCGGCCAGGTGGAGACAATCGTCATCTCCTTGCGTTCCTGCGCCAAAGCAGGGGCCGCAAACGGAGATGCTGCCACACCGGCACCGGCAATTGCAGCGCCCGTTAAAAACTTGCGTCGTTCCATAAAAATGTTCCTCCCTAAGAAACAAAGGGCAGAAAGAGCTCCGCCCATATCAATTTAATTCAATTAACAGAATTTCTGCGACATTCCCAAAAGCGCACATAGCCGAACATGTAAAGACTGATTGCACAATCAGTTACTAATTCGCGAGATCTCCCTGTTGCGCGTATTTTGCAGGAACGTCGGTTAAATACAAGGCAAATTTTAATATTAAGAAACGCGTATATTACCGCACAAATATGACTAATTTTATGAGTAAAGCCTACTAACTTATTGAAATCACAACCACTTACATGAATTTCAGGCCGGTTAGGTCATAGTTAGTGACATAGTTTGGGGATTTCGCGATATATTGAGGGCCTGAGCTGTCCTACATGGAAAAGCCGCCTAGAAACAAAATCCATGTTATTGATTCGATCAAATAATACAACGGGATGTCTATTTTGCCTCTTAGACCTCGCGAGTTGCACTATGGCTATCCGTCGCCTATAAGGCAGGGCAGCGCCAGTAGCCGCAGTTGAAGAGATATGTAATTGACACTCCTTCTATCCGCATCAAATGCCATTGACCGTTTCAGCCTAGTTGTTGGGAAATATGTGTCCTGGCTTGCCTTACTTATGGTGCTTGTACAGTTTGCCATTGTAGTCGGACGTTATGTCTTTGGGCTTGGATCCATTCCATTGCAGGAATCAGTAATTTATAGCCATGCCTTTTTGTTTTTACTCGGCGCGGCATACACGCTGCATCGAGGGGGCCATGTCCGGATCGATATTTATTATGCCAAAGCAAGCCCTAAAATAAAGGCCGTTATTGATCTAATGGGCAGCCTTTTCCTGCTGATACCTGTCTGCATCGCCATCTTTTTGCTGAGCTGGTCATATGTGTGGGGAGCCTGGGCAATCTCTGAATCATCCTGGGAAAGCTCTGGACTGCCGTTCCTCTATGTTTTGAAAACGGTCATCCTTGTCTTTTGTACCATGATGATTTTACAGGGCATTTCAATTGTATTGAAATCAATCCTTACGCTGTCCGGATCGCTACCTCCTATCAACCATTCTTCAGCCAAGGATATCAAATTATGATCCTGCCTGAATTCTTTGCCATTGGCATGTTCATCCTAACCATCATCTGCCTGTTGGTCGGCTTTCCAGTAGCCTTTACACTATCAGGTGTCGCGTTCTTTGTTGCGGGGATTGCCTGGATTTTTGGGCCCTTTGAAATCACTTTGCTGGGTGCTATTCCGTCTCGGATATTTGGCAATGCCATGTGGAATGAAATCCTGGTGGCTGTCCCCCTCTTTGTATTCATGGGGTTGATGCTGGAGCGATCAAAGGTTGCTGAAGATCTGCTTGAAACCATGGGCTTGTTGTTTGGAAGACTGCATGGTGGCCTTGGCATTTCAGTTTTTATTGTCGGGGCATTACTCGCGGCATCAACCGGCATCGTCGGCGCTGCTGTGGTGACGATGGGGTTGATGGCCCTACCAACCATGCTAAAGCGAGGATACGATCCAAAACTGGCTGCCGGTGCCATCTGCGCCTCGGGCACTTTGGGTCAGATCATCCCTCCTTCCATCGTACTGATTATTTTGGGTGAGCAGATTTCCAATGCATATATTACCGCCCAAAACCAGATAGGAAACTGGTCACCCGAGCCTGTTTCCATTGGGGATCTCTTTGCCGGAGCCCTATTTCCAGGATTACTGCTTGTCGGGCTCTACATGCTCTATCAGGTTGGTGTTGCTTTTTTGAAACCAGAAAGAGCCCCTGCCCTCGTGAGTGACGCAGCGGACGTTTCCGATAAAAACATCTATATCATCGTCTTTAAGTCACTTCTGCCGTCAACTTTACTGATTGTCGCCGTATTAGGATCCATTCTTTTTGGTATTGCGACACCAACAGAGGCCGCGTCGGTGGGTGGCGTTGGAGCGATCTTGCTAGCAGGCCTCAAGTGCAAGACCTCACCGCGCAAATGGATTTACGGTGCAGGACTTAGTTTCCCTCTTATTCTAATCCTTGCAAATGTCTTTGATTTGCGGATTGCATCAGAGTCACCATCCGTTTTTGGACTGGTTCTTTGCGTGCCTTTGCTCCTGCTCTTGATCATTGGGCTGGTGATAAGCTTGTATAAGCTAATTAAAGAAGGATTGCTGGCAGATGTTTGTCGATCAACGATGGAAATGTCGTCCATGATCTTCATTATCCTGATTGGCGCTACCATCTTTAGTCTGGTCTTTCGAGGACTCGGCGGAGACGAGATGGTCTATCAGTTTCTAAGTGATCTGCCTGGTGGAAAATTCTCGGCTCTTTTTGTAGTAATGCTGATCATATTTCTACTGGGGTTCTTCCTCGACTTCGTTGAAATAACCTTTGTCGTTGTCCCAATTATCGCTCCGGTCCTTCTACTGATGGACATTAATCCGATTTGGTTGGGCATTCTTATCGCCCTCAACCTACAGACGTCCTTCCTGACTCCACCATTCGGTTTCGCGCTCTTTTATTTGAGGGGTGTTGCTCCACCAGAAGTAACAACGGGCATGATCTATCGAGGCGTGATCCCCTTTGTCGGGCTCCAACTTCTGGCCCTTCTCATTTTGGCAATGTTTCCAGTTCTGGCAACTTGGTTGCCGTCATACCTTAGTGGCGCTGTTTTTTAGGTGACTTAAGGAGACAGCGGGATCCACCCTTAGCGAATCCCGCCACCAAATTAGGATCTAGTCTTGTTGACGATTTTCCATGCCAATGGCAACACGGCAACGGCAAGAGCAATCTTCAAGCCATCCCCGATCAAGAATGGAAGCATTCCGAGCTCAATCGCTTTTTCTGTCCCGATAAAGGATGATAGCCAGGAAATACCCGCCAAATAAATAACGACATTACCAATAAACATTGCAATAGCCACTTTAACGACAGATTGCCCCCAACCTCTCTCCGAGATCCAGCCAACCAGCGCCGCCGCCGCTACAAACCCGAACAAATATCCAGCTGTTGGCCCCATGAGTGCAGGAAGACTGGCTCCGTTCGCAAACACAGGCAATCCAATTGCACCTTCCGCAAGATAGAGAGCCAACGTTCCTCCCCCGAGCTTCCAACCATAGGTCGCCCCGATCAGTAGAACTGCAAATGTCTGCATGGTGATGGGAACCGGTCCGATGGGGACAGCTAATTGAGCCGATACAGCGAGAAGTGCCGTCCCGGCAAGACTAAGGATGCAAATCCGCAAGAGCTTCGCCCACACGGATGAGTAGTTTTCCGTCGCCCAGATCACATTGATAAGGGGGGAAATCGTTGTGCTTGATGTCATGGATACACCTTTTAAATAATATTTAAATTCAACAACTTAAGGAACGGGGAGATTATTAGCCAAACGTTTGCTTGGCAAGTAAAAAATGCTATTTTAAATATTATTAAATTAGAAATAAATCTATTAAAACAATAGAATTTTCTGCCTTTGTGCACAAGCATTCAAAGGCTGGAAGCAATCAGCTTGCAATTGTGAGTGAGGAGTCCAGTTTAGCTGAAGCGATTACTTTTGTTAAATCCGCGCGGAGGTAACCGACCAGCATTGCCCCGGCGTGTGTACCACCCTGTAAGGTCATGCTCAGTCCGGGTTCGTTCTCCGGATTTCCAGCTGAGGCCGTCTTCCTTTGTAAAAGTTATGACATCAGACAGGCCGCCATCCTTATAGCGCTGCAAGGTAACTCCCCGCCCCCGAGCCATTTCGCCCAACTCTTCAATCGCGAAGCAATTCAATTTACGATTTTCTCCAATGACAGCGACAGAATCGCCATTTACTTCAACGCAGAAGGCCGCTTCAACATCCCCGGAGACATTGAGCACCTGTTTGCCGTTTTTGGTTTGGGCAATCACACTGTTTTCTTCGACAATAAATCCTCGGCCATCACTGGAAGCAACAAGAAGTTTTCGACCAGGTCGGTGGACAAAAAGAGAAACGATATCCTGGTCATTACCAAGATCGATCATCAGCCTGACTGGCTCGCCATGACCGCGACCTCTCGGAAGCTTGTCTGCGCCTATTGTATAAAAGCGGCCATTGGTAGCGAACAGAACGAGTTTGTCCGTCGTTTCCGCCGGAATCCAAAATCGCTCCTTATCACCATCTTTATATTTTTCCGTCCCGTTCTTCTCGCCATGACCTTTGATAGCCCGGATCCAACCTTTATCCGAACAGATTACCGTGATCGGCTCTTTCTCAATCATTGCTTCCAAGGGGATATCCGGAAGCTCGACAGCCTCTCCAATACGTGTCCGACGATCGGAGATCTCAGGATGCTCTTGCAAGATCTTTTTAAGTTCCTTGATCTCCGTAGATATTGCGATCTGTTGTAACTCATCGCTGTCGAGTAAGGCCAATAATCCGGATTTTTCCTCACTGAGCTCATCATGTTCTCTGCGAAGTTCCATTTCTTCGAGCTTGCGCAACGAACGCAGGCGCATATTGAGGATCGCCTCCGCCTGGTTTTCAGTCAGAGTAAAGGTCTCAATAAGGCTTTGCTTTGGATGATCTTCTTCGCGAATAATCCGGATCACTTCGTCCAGATTGAGAAATACGATGAGATAACCGTCCAGAACTTCAAGCCGCGCTTCAATTTTTCCAAGGCGATACCTCGACCGACGTACCAAGACTTCGAAGCGATGTGTCAGGAAGGCCTGCAATACATCCCTTAAACTCATAACGCCAGGTGTCTGCGTGGCATCCAGCACATTCATGTTCAAAGAAAAGCGATTTTCGAGATCTGTAAGACGGAACAATCCCTGCATCAACATTTCTGGTTCGACATTCTTGCTGCGCGGCTCCAATACCAGGCGAATATCCTCTGCCGATTCATCCCGCACATCAGTCAGGAAGGGCAGTTTTTTAGTTTGAATAAGTTCCGCAATCCGCTCGATAAGTTTGCTTTTTTGTACCTGGTATGGAATTTCGGTGACGACGATCTGATACGTACCACGGCCCGTATTCTCAACCTCCCAAGTGGCACGCTGGCGAAAACCACCTCGTCCCGTTAAATATGCCTCTCGGATATTTTCTGGTTTTTCCACCAATTCCCCACCTGTCGGAAAATCAGGCCCTGGGATAAATTCCATCAACTTATCAATGCCGGCGTTAGGGAATTTGATCAGATGTAGAAGTGCATTGGTGATCTCGATGGCGTTATGCGGGGGAATCGAGGTTGCCATGCCAACGGCAATCCCTGCTGATCCATTGGCCAAAAGGTTTGGAAAGGCGGCCGGGAGAACCACAGGCTCGCTATCCTCGCCATCATAGGTTGGCCGAAAATCGACCGTATCTTGATCTATGTCACGCAATAGAAGTTCGGCGACAAGGGTCAGGCGAGCCTCGGTGTATCGCATCGCCGCCGCATTATCTCCGTCGATATTGCCAAAGTTCCCCTGTCCCTCAACCAGGGTATATCTTTGAGCAAACTCCTGTGCCAGCCGGACGAGGGCATCATAAACCGATTGATCCCCATGAGGATGATATTTACCAATTACGTCACCAACCACGCGGGCGCATTTCTTGAACCCGGAATTCGGATCCAGTTTCAGCAAGCGCATGGCATATAGCAAGCGTCTGTGAACCGGCTTCAGGCCATCTCTGACATCCGGAAGAGAACGGGACATGATGGTGGACATCGCATAGGCAAGATAGCGCTCGCTTATGGCATCCTTTAGTGAGGTTGGAACAATCTCACCAGGCTTAACGGGGGTCTGGTCACTCATGGGCTCTATATAGCATTTGATTTACGAATTAGGAGCGAAAATTTCTTCTGAAGAACCATCTTTTTACGAGGAAGATAAAATTAGGAATCAGAGGCTTCTTGCCTTGAGCTTATTTGACGGTTGTAGGAATCGATGAAGCGCTCCCTCGCGGACATTTTCATAGTCGGTTTATGCTCCTGAACGATCTTTTCAAGGAAGTATCCTGTGAGCTTCAAGGCCTCCATAACCTCCGATGCCGGAATTTCATCCACCTTCGAAGCACCCCCGGCGTCCTGTGCCAGGAAAGGAGGAAGAGGAAGAAGTTTTTCATGGTACGGTTTACCCGCGTCACGACTTACGGCGCGTCCAGACTTTGGCGAAACATAGACCAGGCCTTCCGTTACATTTGTGGCGGCGCAAGACGACAAATCTAATCCGTAGCCGACTTCAGACAGTACGCCGAGCTCCCACTTGGCATACAGCACAGGCCAGACCTCTTCACTTTCCTCCAAAGCTGCAAGCAAGAGAAGGGTTGCTTCATACAATCTAGGATGCGGTTCTCTTTCCGGCAGAAAAATATCCAGAACAGACATGGCTGAACTACTAGCCAATAAAGCCAAGGGAATATCGAATAATTGAGAGGCAAAAGACAGCTTGGCATCAACAGTGAAATTCCCAAGCTGTTCCGGCAATCGTCCACGCCAGGTTAGCTGGACCTCATTGCCAGGTTGCAGAAGTCCCCTAAGTCGTCGCCCAGTGCCACCTCGTACAAGCCCGGCAGTCCGTCCGTGATCTTTTGTAAAAGCATGAACAATGACGCTGTTTTCACCATATTTGCGGCAACTAAGAAGTACGCCGATATCAGTCCAATTCATGGATCCACACTAACAGATACGGCCTTGTAGACCAGCACATTTGTTCCTTCAGTTTCTCACAAACCAGACCGCAAACCCGTCCATCCGGGAACAATAAAGGAAGCCCGAATGCCGTTGCAAACTCGTATTGCTCTGATTAGTACTATTGAAGAGAACGACCTCATTTTTAAGGATCTTGGTAGCTCGACTATAGAATGGGTCACGGCTCCACCAGAAATTTTGACTTCATACAAATATTACCGATGCATTTGCATGGGACCTACTTCCGGATATGAAATCGGCTTGAAATATGGTGGTTTAATCTGTCGCATAAATGTAACTGCTTGGGGATTAACGTGGAGAAAATCGTCGCCGACCTGCCATGATATCGAAATTATAAATGTCAGTGACACACCACCCTATCGGCTGGAAATCATCTACATCTAAAATCAGGCTGAAAAACTTTGATAGATATGCTGCAATGCACAAAAAAATTGATCTGAATCAACGCGCCCTTTTAAATCATGCCTAAACTCCGCAAGAAATTCACATAAGTTATTATTTTATTGAGAGTAATTTCAATGAAGCTAATTGCAAAACCTTCGGCCCAGATTAAGGAAATCCTTTCTATTGTCGTCTTCCCAATCTTTATGTTGTCATGGGCCGCGCTCTCCTATTTGTAGGCAATAACTGACCAAAATTCTTATTGGTCGCAAGCCGATAGTTTATTGCTACGAGTGATCACAACCTCCGTCCAATCTGCGTCTAGTGTAGGCAGCCTATTGTACCTGCAGACCCGGATATATGAGAAATACGGAGAACAAAATGATTGATTATCTGCCCCGCCACGTGAACCATAGCCACTCAGTGGCGCATGTCCCGTTACATCCTGCCCCCAACCTACATCACCATGTGCATGTATATGTTCATCCCTACCATGTGTCACATAGCCAAGAGCATTTATCCGTCCCTCTCCATCTTTCCTATCACGCCGCTCATGCGCCCTCCCATCACTATGGTTACCCACATGAACACGGGCTTCATGTTGACCAAAGCCATACCATTCACATCACCCTGTATACCCATCATTCCGACGTCACTAAAACAGTCTGGATGTGGCATATCACCAATCATCAAGGTGAACTGGTAAAGGTTTCATCAGAGGTCCATAAGACCCTGATTGATTGCGCTATCAACATCGGGGAGCATAATTCCAAACTAGTTCATTTGGAGGAGACTGAAGTCTCAAAATACAAGTGGACTTGGCGTATTTCAGGGCATGATGGACAAATCATCAAATCCTCCGCCAAAATCCATATCACCTTAAAGGCTTGCCTTGCGGACCTTAAGACTATCGGGTCCAGCGCAAATTAAATTGCAGGTTCTGATTAGCGTGGTGATGTGGCCATTGCCACGCTAATTTAATCGTCCAGCTTGGGGCGCAGGATCTGGGTGAC
Organism: Pseudomonadota bacterium; assembly: GCA_024743055.1. Taxonomy (GTDB): domain Bacteria; phylum Pseudomonadota; class Alphaproteobacteria; order Sneathiellales; family Sneathiellaceae; genus Sneathiella. The sequence goes on along the minus strand of JANSXH010000014.1, from coordinate 57,108 downwards.
AACGCCAGGATTTGCCTTGCCCTGGGTCGCTTTCATCACTTGCCCCATGAAGAAGCCAAAAAGCTTGTCTTTTCCGCCTTTGTATTCAGCAACTTTGTCAGGATTAGCTGCGATCACCTCATCTATTGCTGCCTCAATGGCACCAGTATCAGAGACTTGTTTCAAGCCTTTTTCCTCAACAATATCCGCGGCATTTTTGCCAGTATCGAACATTTCTTCAAATACTTCTTTGGCAATCCGATTGGAAATCGTCCCGTCTTTAATGAGATCGATGAGACTTCCTAACCCCTCGGCAGATACGGGGCTCTCACCAAGAGGCTTCCCCGTCCGGTTAAGATTACCGAATAACTCTCCAATGACCCAGTTAGCCGCGAGCTTGGCGTCCCGGCCCTCTGCAACAGCTTCGAAGTAGTCGGCGACCTCTTTTTCCGCCACCAGAACACCCGCGTCATAGGGGGACAAACTCAATTCAGACACAAACCGTGCTTTTTTATCATCTGGCAATTCCGGTAAAGTCACGCGAATACCATCGATGAAGGCGTCATCAAATTCAAGCGGGAGCAGGTCCGGGTCCGGGAAATACCGGTAGTCATGAGCTTCTTCTTTGGAGCGCATAGATCGCGTTTCGCCCTTCACAGGATCGTAAAGCCTTGTCTCCTGATCAACCGATCCGCCCTCTTCCAGAATATCCACCTGGCGATTGGCTTCATAAATTATGGCCTGTTGCATAAAGCGGACTGAGTTGATGTTTTTCATCTCACAGCGGGTTCCAAACTCATCGCCCGGACGCCGCACCGAAACATTAACGTCGGCCCGCATGGAGCCTTCCTCCATATTGCCATCGCAGGTTCCGAGGTATCTCAGAATACTCCGCAGTTTTTTAACATAAGCCGCGGCTTCCTCTGGGGAGCGCATATCGGGCTCGGAGACAATTTCCATCAGGGCAACACCGGACCGATTAAGGTCAACTAAAGTCATATTAGGATGCTGGTCATGCAGGCTCTTGCCGGCATCTTGTTCGAGATGAAGCCGTGTTATACCGATTTCCCGGGATTCCCCATCGGCCAGGTCAATAGTGATCTTACCTTCGCCGACAACCGGCTGTAGATACTGACTGATCTGATAACCCTGCGGCAAATCCGCATAAAAATAATTTTTTCGGTCAAAGACAGAATATTTGTTGATTTGGGCTTTCAAACCAAGCCCCGTCCGCACTGCCTGTTCGACAGCTTTTTCATTAATAACGGGCAACATCCCCGGCATAGCAGAATCGACAAAAGAGACCTGTGAGTTTGGTTCTGCTCCATATTCAGTAGCCGATCCAGAAAAGAGTTTGGCGTTTGAAGTCACTTGCGCATGGACTTCCAGACCAATAACGACTTCCCAATCACCTGTAGCACCCTGAACAATCATCCCCATGGCTATCCCCTCCACCAGTCGGCTGGCGTGGCTGCAAAGGCGGCGGCTTCTTCCAGCACACCGGCAGCTTTAAACACTGTTTCCTCATCAAACGGCTTAGCTAGTATCTGCAAGCCGAGTGGTAAGCCTTCCTCGCTCAAACCTGCAGGAACTGAGATACCAGGCAGGCCAGCGAGGCTTGCCGGCACGGTAAACACATCATTGAGATACATCTCAAGCGGATCATCCCCCTTCTCACCATAGGCAAAAGCAGCGGAAGGAGCGGTTGGCGTCAGGATGGCGTCTACCTGTTTGAAAGCTTCCTTGAAGTCATCAGAGATTTTCGTGCGAACTTTCTGTGCCTTGAGATAATAGGCATCGTAATATCCCGCCGACAGGGCATAGGTCCCGATCAGCAAGCGACGCTTAACCTCCGCACCAAAGCCTTCCGCCCGGGTGCTGGCATACATGTCATTGAGATCTTCACCTTCAACCCGAAGACCGTATTTCACGCCATCATATCGGGCCAGGTTACTGGATGCCTCCGCCGGCGCAATGATGTAATAAGCAGGCAAAGCATATTTTGTGTGTGGAAGACTGATGTCGACGATTTCAGCACCCGCCGATTTCATCCAATCAATACCTTTTTCCCAAAGGGCATTAATTTCAGGATTTATACCGTCGAGACGATATTCATTGGGAATTCCAATCTTCATCCCACGAATGTCACCAGTGAGGGCCGCCTCAAAATTCGGGACCGTCAAATCGACGCTGGTGCTGTCTTTCGGATCAAATCCAGCCATTGCCTCAAGCATGATGGCGGAATCGCGCACCGTCCTGGTCATCGGCCCCGCCTGATCAAGGCTGGAGGCAAAAGCAACCACCCCCCAACGGGAACAGCGACCATAGGTCGGTTTCATACCGACGATACCGGTGAAAGAAGCAGGTTGGCGTATAGAGCCACCTGTATCTGTGCCCGTGGCTCCCATGGCAGAGAATGAGGCAACTGAACTTGCTGAGCCGCCAGAGGATCCACCAGGAACCAGCATGCGGTTATCCCCTTCACGGCGCCAGGGGTTGGCAACATTGCCGTAAAAGCTCGTCTCATTGGACGAGCCCATGGCGAACTCATCAAGGTTGGCCTTACCTAACATTACAGCACCCTCTGCCCATAGGTTAGCTGTAACAGTCGATTCATATTTTGGTGTGAAGCCGTCCAGTATGTGAGAAGCCGCCGTGGTAAGGACATCCTTGGTGCAATAGAGATCCTTAATAGCGATAGGAATACCGTCCATTTTACCGGCTTCACCCTTGCCGCGACGGGTATCTGAATCCGTTGCGGCCTCAACAGCTTTCTCAGGTGTTTTTGTGATGAAGGCGTTGAGAGGTTCAGCAGCTTCCATGGCCGTGATATGTGCAGCGGTCAATTCCCGGGAGGAAAAATCTCCAGCCGCCAGGCCATCGCGTGCCGCGGCGATTGTCAGTTTAGTCAAATCACTCATTATTCGATCACCTTCGGCACAGCGAAGAAGTTATCTTCGCTCGACGGAGCATTGGCGACAACCTCTTCGGCATATCCTCCATCCGTCACCTCATCGGCGCGCCAACGGAGTTTCATGTCCGCGACCGATGTCATCGGCATCGTTGTCTCTGTATCCACCTCGCCCAGCTGTTCGATCCAACCGAGGATATTATTCAATTCAGCTGCCATAGGTTCGAGGTCTTTTTCCTCAACCTTGATCCGCGCTAAATTGGCTACTTTTGCCACAGTGGCTTTATCAAGCGACATCTGTCACCCTTTGCTGTAAAAGAGCTTATCCGGAAGGTCGGTCCGGAATGTTTGATATTTGGAAACATGGGCCAAACCGACTTTGGCCGCAAATTAACGCAAGCGATGCTCCTCGGCAACCCCACCCATCTTAAACATTTGCTGCCTGAGAAAAAAAGGCTGCTCGGGCTGGATCCCGGCACCAAGACCATCGGTCTTGCGCTGTCAGATATCTCCCTGAAAATAGGAAGTCCGCTTCTGACAATCAAGCGTACGAAATTCAAACAAGACATGGCCGTGCTCAAGAAGATTGTCGATGAACATTCCGTCGGCGCATTTGTCATTGGATTGCCGGTCAATATGGATGGCAGTGAGGGTCCACGCGCGCAGTCGATTCGTCAGTTTCAAAAAAATTTGGAGGAGTATTTTGACTTTCCCATGTGTTTTTGGGACGAGAGGCTCTCTACTGTCGCTGTGACTCGCACACTGTTGGAAGCTGACACATCACGGGCTAAACGGGCGGAAGCCGTTGATAAGATGGCTGCGGCCTACATCCTTCAAGGTGCCTTGGATTCACTGCCATAAATTTTTAATCGGGCTATTGCCCCTTTCCACTAAGCTAGCTATACAGTTTCCTTTTAATGACCAGCTTAGACACCAATCGATTTGCCCACCGGCATCTCCTTGACATTGCGCGCCTCGGGGCGGGTGATATCAATCAATTGCTTGATCTGGCGGAATCCTATGCCAACCTTTCTCGCACTCCTGATAAAAAACAGTCCATCCTTCGGGGCAAAACCCAGATCAATCTGTTTTTTGAAAACTCGACCCGGACCCGAACATCCTTTGAACTTGCCGGTAAACGGCTTGGGGCGGATGTGATCAATATGTCGGTCGGCTCCAGTTCCGTGAAAAAAGGGGAAACCCTAATTGATACGGCCATGACCCTCAATGCTATGCACCCAGACGTCCTAGTCATCCGACACTCTGATTCGGGCGCACCGCATCTACTGAGCCAAAAAGTCGACTGTGCAGTTATTAACGGCGGAGACGGAAGTCACGAGCACCCAACACAGGCACTTCTGGATGCTCTCACCATACGGCGGCGAAAAGGTCGCCTGGAAGGGCTTACAGTCGCCATTTGCGGGGATATTCAGCATAGCCGGGTTGCCCGGTCAAACATTGCCCTTCTGAATATAATGGGTGCCCGGGTCCGTGTCGTCGGGCCAACAACTCTGGTTCCCTCCAACGCCAATAAACTGGGTGCTGAAGTATTTTACACCATGGCAGAGGGGCTCAAAGATGCAGATATCGTCATGATGCTAAGACTGCAGACGGAGCGCATGCAAGGATCATTCGTTCCGTCCATTCGCGAATATTTCAAATTTTTCGGCCTGGACAAAGAGAAGTTGAAACATGCGAAACCGGACGCGCTTATCATGCATCCGGGCCCTATGAACCGAGGGGTCGAAATAGATTCGGAGATAGCCGATGATTTGAATATCAGCGCTATTTCAGAACAAGTGGAAATGGGCGTTGCCGTGCGAATGGCCTGCCTTGATCTTCTGACAAGGGAGGGCAAATAAATGACAGCGCCCTTTGCCTTGACCAACGCCCACCTGCTGGATCCTGCAACCCGGACCGAGGGATCAGGTGGCGTCCTGATAAAGGATGGAAAGATTCTTGATTGGGGCCCAGAAATCAAAGAGGGCACTCTTCCGGACGGAACAGAGGTTCAGGATTGTAACGGTCTTAACTTATCACCCGGCCTTGTCGATGCTCATGCCTATCTCTGTGAGCCTGGAAAAGAACATCGGGAGACCATGGCGACAGCGGGTGCCGCTGCAGCAGCCGGAGGTGTGACAACCATAAATGCCATGGCGGCAACGGAACCGGTTATTGATGACCCCGCTCTTGTTGAGCTGGTATCAAGGCGAGCCAAAACTACCTGCCCCGTGAATATCTGTATCACTGGTGCGCTGACCAAGGGCCTGGAAGGCTCGGAGATGGCGGAATTTGGACTGCTGGCAGATGCCGGTGTGGTCGCCGTTAGCGATGGCCAGTTTGCTATTGGCAATATCAATTTAATGCGCCGGGCCCTCGCCTATTCCAAAATGTTTAATCTGCCTGTCATTGTTCATGCTGAAGAGCCAAACCTGGCGGCGGGTGGGGTGATGACTGGCGGCCAGATGGCAACATTGATGGGGCTCAAATCCATACCTACTTGCGCAGAAGCAATCCTGGTGGAGCGGGATATACGTCTCGTCGAGATGACGGGCGCCCGCTGGCATGCTGCCCATTTGAGCACAGCCGATGCCCTCAACAGTATCCGTCGTGCGAAAGCACAAGGTCTTTCAGTAACAGCAGGAACGGCCCCACACTACCATGCGCTCAATGATCTGGAAGTTGGTGAATACCGAACTTTCGCCCGTGTCTCACCGCCTTTGCGCCAGGAAGAAGATCGGCTAGCTGTCATTGAAGCCTTAAAGGACGGTACGATTGACATTATTTCCTCCCAGCATCTACCGCAAAGCGCTGACAGCAAGCGCCTGCCTTTTGCTCAGGCGAAACCTGGTGTGATTGGCCTTGAGACCATGCTACCGGTTAGCCTGAGACTTTTTCATAACAAAGACATAGGGCTCCTTGACCTGCTTCATACAATGACTGTAGCACCGGCCAAGCTATTGGGTTTGGATGCTGGCCAGCTTAAAAAAGGAGCGGCGGCGGATCTGATTTTGTTTGATACGGAAATCCCCTGGCAGGTGGACGGTGATAGCCTCAAATCCAAATCAAAGAATACCGCATTTGATGGGCATTTGCTGCAGGGTCGTGTTAAAGAAACATTTGTCGGCGGCGCTTCCGTCTTCAAATTATAGGACAAGACCATGCCGGATCCCTTGGGAGATTTTAGCTATACCTGGCCTTTTTATGCAGCGGCCCTAATCGGGTATCTGATCGGATCGATCCCTTTTGGCCTTGTTTTAACGAAGCTTGCTGGTCTCGGCGATATTCGAAACATTGGCTCAGGTAATATCGGGGCAACCAATGTGCTGCGTACTGGCAACAAAGGTCTGGCCCTGGCAACTGTGATCCTGGACGGTGGCAAAGGCGCTATTTTGGTCATCCTCGCCAACATTTTCCTGACACAAGACTACGCTGTTCTAGCCGGTGGTGGCGCCTTTATTGGGCATCTTTTCCCAATTTGGCTCAAATTTAAGGGGGGTAAAGGGGTTGCTACCTTTATCGGCGTCATGTTCGCTATCAGCTGGCCCGCTGGATTGGCTGTTGGCTTAACCTGGTTATTGACCGCCGTCATATTCCGCATGTCGTCCTTGTCAGCCTTGGTTTGTGCAGCGCTATCTCCGGTTTATGTGTATTTGCTGATGAATTATTCGCCAATTTGGGGGCAATATTTCGGGGATCTTCAGCGCATTGAGCTGGCAGCCTTTATGGCCGTATTCATATTCATTCGGCATCACCAAAATATCGCCCGGTTGCTTAAAGGAACAGAGCCAAAAATTGGGAAAAAATGACCAAAGCCCTTCTTTATAAGTTGAAAAAAATAAATTAATAACAATTTAAAAGGGTGCATCTCCGCAAGAGGCTTGTGGTCGAATAATTTACAAAGGCTGGTTCATTAATGATGTTTATAGCGCCTAACGGTTCTTTCCATCCTGCCTATCGGAGATTTCAGCAGCAAGCTCTTGTACAAAAGCGTAACATGAAGTTTCGACAGCAAACCTTCATTCGTACATATATGAACGACACCTACAAGCGCAGCCAGCTGTTACGATCAAAATGCATCCCCCAAATGCTCCCTATTTCTGAGACTGCCCCGGAGTTGGAGCTATCAACCTCCCTACTTCAACCTTTACCTAATGCGAAAGAACCACTGTTGCTTAAGAAACGCCGGCGTTGCATTTTGACACGAATCTTTGACACCTCACCGAATTTCCCGAAAGCTAACAAGTCTTGCCTATAAAAAATCTCCGGGTTGAAGCAGCAAACTATACAACCCTATAGAGTGAATTAAAGAAAAGTAATTTCTATTGACGCGATTGATGTTTTCCTGTCACTTTTGAAGACATGCAGACATCTCAAGAACTTTCCTCCGATGAGAGGGTCGCCTGGCTTCGATTGATTAGGTCAGAAAATGTAGGTCCGATAACATTTTTTCAGCTCCTCAACAGATATGGTTCGGCATCAAAGTCCCTTGAAACCCTTCCTGATTTGGCCCGCAAAGGCGGCAGGAAGAAGCCCATTCGAATATTTCCACTGTCATTGGCAAAAAAGGAAATCGAAAATCTTCATAATTTTGGTGCTGAACTGATCGCAGCATGCGAACCTGATTATCCTGCAAGACTGAGAATGATCGCCGACCCGCCACCTGTGATCGCCATTCGTGGCCATCGCCAATTGCTGTCAAGAAACATGATGGCTATTGTGGGAGCGCGCAACGCTTCAGCTGTTGCCATGCGACTCACCGAAAATATCGCTCGCGAACTTTGCCAGGCAAATATTGTAATCACCTCCGGCCTAGCTCGCGGCATCGATACTTCTGCACATCAGGCATCACTTGATGCCGGTACGGTGGCAGTTGTGGGAGGCGGCGTAGATTACTTCTATCCCCGCGAAAATACCGAATTACAAAACAGTATATTCGACAGAGGATGCGTCGTTGCCGAACAGTCAATTGGTACAGTGCCCCAAGCCCGACATTTTCCAAGACGCAATAGAATTATTTCCGGTATGAGCTTAGGGGTGCTTGTGGTTGAGGCTTCTCCAAAGTCAGGCTCACTGATCACAGCCCGTATGGCATTGGAACAAGATCGCGATGTTTTCGCGGTTCCAGGGTCACCTATGGATCCAAGGTCAAGGGGGACAAACAACCTAATCAGGAGTGGCGCGGTACTGGTCGAATCAGCTGACGACATCCTTGCGGTATTACAAACTGCAATGCGCCGTCCCTTAGAAGAGCCGGATCAGCCGCCCCTCCCTTTCCACCAGCCCTTGATTCCGGACGAGCAGGAACTTACTAAAGCACGTCCGAAAATCATCTCCCTTCTATGCCCGACACCTGTGGAAATCGATGAAATAATTCGACTGACGCAAATGCCTCCTGCAATTGTTTTGACGATTTTACTTGAACTCGAACTAGCAGGCAGAATAGAACGCCATTTCGGAAACAGGGTTTCCATCATCGAATAGCGTCTCTATATATGACGGGAATGGGGTCAATGATCGGACCCTGAATCGAAAGAAAGTTCGCGGTGTTTTCATGAACGTAGTCGTCGTCGAGTCTCCAGCAAAAGCCAAGACAATCAATAAATATCTTGGCAAGGATTATACGGTCCTTGCGTCTTACGGCCATATCCGTGACCTCCCATCCAAAGATGGGTCGGTCAAGCCGGATGAAGATTTTGCCATGGATTATCAAAATGATGCGAAATCGGCAAAACATATCAAAGCCATTGCAGACGCCTTGAAAGACGCTGAAAATCTCTATCTCGCCACTGACCCGGACCGGGAAGGAGAAGCCATTGCCTGGCATGTCATGAAGGTGATGGAGGAAAAGAAAAAGCTCAAAACGGCCAAAGTCAGCCGAGTGGTATTCAATGAGATTACGAAACGCGCCGTGCTTGATGGTATAGCTCATCCACGGGAACTTGACATGAATCTAGTCAATGCCCAGCAAGCTCGCCGCGCCCTCGATTATCTTGTTGGCTTCACATTATCACCGGTGCTCTGGAGAAAATTGCCAGGTGCAAAGTCAGCTGGCCGCGTCCAATCGGTGGCATTGCGCCTTATTTGTGAGCGAGAGCTTGAGATCGAGGCTTTTGTCCCTGAAGAGTATTGGACAATCGATGCGGATTTTCTGACGGAGAAGAAAGATAAAATCACCGCCCGCCTCACTCATTTGGATGGCAAAAAGCTAGAAAAATTCTCCCTTCCCAATTCAGAAACAGCGCTTGCCGCGGCTGAAAAAGTAAGAGCCGGCGACTTCGCAGTCGCTGATGTCACAAAAAAACCGACCAAGCGGAACCCTTCACCTCCGTTCACCACATCAACGTTGCAGCAGGAAGCGTCGCGTAAGCTTGGATACGGTGCCAAGCGCACTATGATGGCCGCTCAGAAACTCTATGAAGGATTTGACATCGGCGGAGAAACGCAGGGTCTGATTACCTATATGAGAACAGATGGTGTCAGCCTTGCCAATGAAGCCGTTGAAGGAGCCCGTGCGGTTATCGCCAAGGAATACGGTGCGGAGTTTGTTCCTGAAAAGCCTCGCTTTTATAAAAACAAATCGAAAAACGCCCAGGAAGCCCATGAGGCCATCCGTCCTACAGACCTTGGTCGAACCCCTGCGATGGCGGCCAAGTATCTCGATCAGGAGCATCTGAAGATGTATGAGCTGATCTGGAAAAGGGCCGTAGCCAGCCAGATGGAAAGCGCCCAGATCGAGCGCACGACCATTGATTTTGTTGATGGCGCTGGACAAACGTTGAGAGCGACCGGCAGTGTGGTTCGGTTTGCAGGCTTTTTGAAATTGTATGAGGAAGGCCGTGACGATGCCCAGGACGATGAGGGCGGCAAGCGCCTGCCGGCCATAGAAGCCGGCGCAAAGGTAGACACGGAAATCGTGCGTGAGGATCAGCATTTTACGGAGCCAGCCCCCCGATATTCTGAAGCCAGTCTTGTCAAGAAGCTAGAAGAGCTGGGGATTGGCCGGCCGTCCACCTATGCGTCTATCATTTCGGTACTTCAGGACCGCGCCTATGTGCGTCTGGATCAAAAAAGATTTATCCCAGAGGATAAAGGTCAGTTGGTTACCGCCTTCTTGTCCTCCTTCTTCACCCGCTATGTAGAGTATGATTTTACGGCCCAGTTGGAAGAAAAACTTGATGATATTTCCGACGCAAAAATCGACTGGAAACAGGTGTTGAGAGACTTCTGGTTTGATTTCAACCTGTCCGTCGAAGGAACCGCGGAACTCAGGGTTTCAGATGTACTTGAAGAATTAAATCGGGTTCTCGCCCCGCATGTCTTCCCTGAAACAGAAGACGGTAAAGACCCGCGCGCTTGTCCCAAATGCGATGAAGGCCGCTTGAGCTTGAAGACCGGCCGCTTTGGTGCCTTTATTGGTTGTTCCAATTATCCGGAATGCAGGTTTACCCGGCAATTGGGTGAAACGACAGAAGAAGCAGATGCTACCGCCAGTGACGGTCCAAAGGAACTCGGGATCGATCCAGTCTCAGAGCTGATGATAACCTTGCGCAAAGGCCCCTATGGCCCTTATCTGCAATTGGGGGAACCTGAGCCCAAGAAAAAACCCAAGCGGGTTTCCATTCCAAAAGACATCCCACTTGATTCCATTGATTTCGAGTTAGCGGTTCAACTCATGGCCTTGCCAAGAGATGTCGGGCTGCACCCTGAAACCGGCAAAATGATCACGGCAGGCCTTGGTCGCTATGGCCCCTATGTCGAAAGTGAGAAGAAATACGGAAAACTGACAAATAGTATGGAAGTGCTTACCGTCGGCATGAACCGAGCGGTCGAGCTTCTGGCGGCGGCAAAACCCAGGGGCGGCAATGGTCGGGCTGCTCCACCACTTAGGGTCGTTGGCCAGCACCCCCAAGACGGGGCAGATATTAATGTTAAGGACGGGCGCTACGGAGCCTATGTCACCCATGGCGGGATTAATGCAACTATCCCCAAAAGCTCCGACCCGATGACGATTACCTTGGAGGAATCAGTCAAGTTGCTAGCTGACCGGGCTGAGAAAAGCGGTAAAAAGCCGAAATTTGCGAAGAAACCCGCAAAGGCAAAGAAATCAGCCGCTGATAAAGATGCTTCGGCTGGTGCCAAGTAACCGCCTCTATGCATTTGGAAATTAGGAAATTTTGACGTCCAAATCCGGAAATAAGCCGGCCCTGCCGACAAAAGAGCAAATACGCGACTTTATCGAGGAAAGCGAAACTCCGGTTGGAAAGAGAGAAATCGCCAGAGCCTTCAATGTAAAGGGGGCTGACCGGATCTATTTGAAACAGATCCTTAAAGAATTACTTGCTGAGGGAGTCCTTGAAAAGGGTCGCGGTAGAGAACTTGCACCGGCAGGTAGCCTACCCTCCGTTACTGTCATCGAAATCAGCCATATTGACCAGGATGGAGATGCTCTGGCCAAGCCTTTGAATTGGGACGATGACAGCCCGGTTCCCAAGATCTATATGGTTCAGGATAGCAAAAGTCGCGGCCGTGCACCGGGTGTTAGTGATCGAATCCTTGCGAGACTTTCTCGTTTGAAAGACGGCACCTATAGCGCCCGTACCATTCGCCATTTGCAGTCCAATTCGGGACCTGTCCTCGGTGTCTACACAAAAGTAGGGAAAGACGGTCGGGTTCAGCCAACGAACCGGAAACTCAAAAAAGAAGTCGTCATTCGCGCAGAAAATTCCATGGGGGCTGAAACAGGGGAAGTTGTACTTTGTGATATCTTGCCTGGGAAATTTATGGCCCTGCCTGAGGGTAAAGTAACCGAACGCTTGGGTCCCATGGGGGATGCCGCCTCAGTTAGCATGATTGCCATTCATGCCCACGGTATTCCCTTTGAGTTTTCCGAGAATGTACTTAAAGAGGCGCTCGCCGCTAAACCGGTCAAACTTGGAAAGCGCACTGATCTTCGCGATGTCCCCCTGATTACCATTGATCCGGCCGATGCCCGTGATCGTGATGATGCTGTCTGGGCAGCAAAAGATGATGATCCGAAAAATGCAGGTGGGTGGCAGGTCATCGTCGCCATTGCCGACGTTGCTCATTACGTTACTTCAGGCTCTGCCTTAGATATATCTGCTAAAAATCGGGGAAATAGTGTTTATTTTCCGGATCGTGTTGTCCCGATGCTACCTCATGAGCTCTCAAGTGACCTCTGTTCCCTGCATGAAAACGTTGATCGGCCGGTTCTGGCTGTAAAGATGTGGTTCGATAAGGATGGTGTAAAAAGGCGCCATGAATTTATGCGGGCTTTGATTAGAAGTACGGCTTCCCTTACCTATACCCAGGCACAACAGGCCTGGGAGGGCCACGGAGATGCCGACACAGATTCTTTGAAGGAAAAGGTCATCCTGCCATTATTTGGCGCCTATGCGGCCCTTAAAAAAGCCCGCAGCCAGCGCCAGCCACTTGATCTGGACCTTCCAGAACGACAAATCGAGTTGGGTGAAGATGGATTTATAAAGGCTGTGCATAAAAAACAACGGTTTGAAGCCCATATGCTGATTGAAGAGTTTATGATTCAAGCCAACGTAGCGGCGTCGGAAGAACTGATCCGAAAGAAGGCACCTTGCATGTTCAGGGTTCATGAGCCTCCGGCCACAGACAAGCTGGAAGGATTGCATGAGACCCTGCAGGATATGAAGATCAGCTTTGCCAAGGGCCAGGTTATGAAGACCGCGACCTTCAATCGAATCCTTAATCAGGTGGAGACCGAGCTGGATCGGGAACTCGTCAGTTCATTGATCCTGCGGTCTCAGTCGCAAGCTGTATATAGCCCAAATAATCTTCACCATTTTGGCCTCAACCTGAAAAACTACGCCCATTTCACCTCACCGATACGGCGGTATGCTGATTTGCTGGTTCATCGCAGCTTGATTTCAGCTTTAAGCCTCGGTGATGGCGGGTTGAAGGAAGATGAGGCGACGGCCTTTGAAGCCATTGGCGAGCAAATTTCTGGTCTCGAACGTAGGGCTATGGTCGCTGAACGGGAGACCAACGACAGGTTTACAGCGGTTTTCCTGGCAAACAAGGTCGGAGAGGCATTTCAAGCAAAGGTTTCCGGAGTGACCCGCGCAGGATTGTTTGTCAGCTTTGATGACACCGGAGCCGATGCGCTCGCCCCTATTTCCACACTTGGAAGAGACTATTTCCGATTTGATGCGGATCGACATATGCTGGTTGGTGAGCGAACCGGTCAGATTTTCCGTCTCGCTGACAGGGTTGTCGTCCGCCTTCGGGAGGTGGATATTGTGACCGGCAGCATGATCGTTGAAGTTGCCAATGATGATGGATCTGCGAGATCCGATACAGATGGACGGCCCAAAAGACGAGGTACGCGGCAGCCTACAAAAAAACGAACAGCAAGCTCTAAGCCTATAAAAAAGAAGAAGAAAACAATGCCGAAGGGTAAGAAACGGGCACTCAACAAGGCGAAAAGGCGATAGGTACTGCGGCAGAGTGTCGCAAAGACCTTTTCACCGTATTTTAAATAGCCATTTACTGATATTCTTGTTGCGAGTGAGAATGAGTGGTGTCAAATGAGCGAAACAACTGTTGAGAGATCCATAGGCCAGGCTTTTCGCAATGGCCTTTTCCGCAAATGCCCGGAATGTGGTGTGGGCAAGGTCTTTAACGGCTATATCAAGGTCAAGCATAGCTGTGACCACTGCGGTCTGGAGCTTCATCACCAAAGAGCGGATGATGCGCCGCCCTATTTCACCATGCTAATCGTCTTGCATTTTGTGATTTCTGGTCTTCTCGCTGTTGAGCAGACTTATAGCCCTGCCACCTGGATTCAGCTCACCATATGGCTCCCGGTTTCCTTTGTGTCGGCGCTGTGGTTGCTGCCCCGGGTCAAAGGCGCCCTGATCGGCATACAGTGGGCAAGGCGCATGCACGGCTTTGGAAACGATTTTACCTAAAGCTCCCAGATTTCCGCCATTCTGAAATTCTGTGCAAAGGCAATACTGGACTTGATTGTCCGGAGAAGGCATATTTGTCAGAAAAGTAGGATAATTGAATAATGAGCCCCAATAAGAAACGAACCGTCGCGGAAGACAGAACCGACGGTGCAAAAGCTCCCCGCCCCAAAGATGCCTCTACCCTGATCCTCTATCGCAAAAGCCGTAATACAATAGAAGTCTTGATGGGTGAAAGAAGTGCCCGTCACAGCTTCATGCCGAACACCTATGTGTTCCCGGGAGGACGCGTTGATGCCAGTGACAGCCTTATTCCCCCTGCCCGTGATTTGCGGAATGATGTCTTGGAGAGACTGATCCGAGGTGGTTGCAATGCGGCGCGGGCGCGCGGTCTGGCTACGGCGGCCATTCGCGAGACGTTTGAAGAAACTGGCTTGATGCTCGCGGCCTCCCATCCGGTACCAAAGAAGTCAAAGCTGGATGTCTGGAATCAATTTGGATCGCTGACTACCGGACCGGATCTTTCAAAACTCGATTACATTGCCCGTGCAGTGACACCTCCATCGCGCAAGAAACGCTTCAACACCCGATTTTTTGTCGCCGATGCCGAAAACCTGGAGGGCAGCTTAAAAGGTTCTGGAGAACTCTTGGATCTAAAATGGGTAACCATCAAGCAGGCTCTGGATCTGGACATTCCGCTGATTACAGAAAGAGTATTGGGATATGCGGATACATTTTTAAAAACCAACCCGCCAAGAGAAGCAAACCAGCCAGTGCCAATGTTCCAAATGCGCTACGGCAAGCGAGTGTTTGCTGAAGAATGACCCAACCATTACAAACAGAAAAACCTGTCACGCCACGGCACGCCTCCAGCCTTGTCATTTATGAAAAAATAGGCGGGAAAACTCATGTGCTGATGGGCAAGCGGGCAAAGGGGCATCGATTTCTACCGGATGTTTATGTGTTCCCTGGCGGAAGGGTAGATAAGGAAGATGCCTTTCTCAAGCCCTCTGCTCCACTTATTCCAAACGTGCGCGACATGTTATCCAGACCGTCCGATATGGCCGATGCAGTTGCGGCAGCAGCTGTACGGGAAACACATGAAGAAACTGGTCTCGTTCTAGGGAATCTGAGAGAAAACACTCTTGTGCCGGACTTTTCCAACCTGGATTATGTCGCCCGTGCCATCACACCTTCTATCAGCCCGATCCGCTTCAACACACGGTTTTTAATGGTAGAGGCAAAGCATGTCACAGGCGATCTCGGAGGCTCAGGAGAGCTGATCGACCTGAAATGGATATCTGTTGAGGATGCCTACAAAATGCCCCTCGTTGATGTCACCGAATTTGTCTTGGAAGAACTTGAAAAAAAACTGTCGACGAAACAGCCCAATTCCCTCAATGTACCTCTGTTCACGTATTTTCGCGGAAAGCCCTTGATCCGCAGCATCTGAATTGAGACCTCTGTCATGTCCGAACGGCAACCAGACAACACATTGGCTCTGGTCGCCATTATCGCCGCGGTCACAGCTATGGCTATGGCCTTGAGCCTGTCAGTTCCGCTTGTCTCTCTTTCACTGGAAAGGCGAGGATTTGGCAGCGACATAATTGGGATCATGGGATCTATGCCCGCAGTTGCCTTTCTCATTGGATCGCCGCTGATCCCAGGATGGACACGGATCACAGGCGTTGGTCCGATGCTGTGGGGTGGGCTAATACTCTCGACCGGCTGCATTATGGCGCTCGCCATCTCTGACAATATAATCTTCTGGTTTTTCCTCCGGTTTCTGATCGGTTTCGGCATGGCCATATTGTTTCTGATCAGCGAAACCTGGATCAATACAATTGCAAAGGAAGAAACTCGGGGCCGCACCATCGCCATCTATGTCTCGTTCATGACTTGCGGTTTTGCTACAGGACCCATCCTGATCAACATATTGGGGGCAGAGGGCACCCTTCCCTTTATCGTTTCAGGATTGATCGTGCTCTCGGCAGGAATTGCTTTCCTGATGGTTGGGGATCGTTTTCCGAATTTGAGTGAGAAAAGCAAATTCTCCATCCTAAGATTTCTTATAATAGCTCCGATGATTAGCGCCGCCACCTTGCTTGTGGCATTCTTTGACGGATCCGTCCTCACTTTGATGCCAGTCTATGGGGTCAAGAGCGGGCAAATCCAGGAAACGGCTGTGCTGATGACTACTGCTTTGCTTGCCGGGAATATTGTGCTGCAAATTCCCATCGGCTGGCTGGCGGACAAATTTGACAGGCTGATCGTCATTTGCGGTTGTGGGGTTTTGGGTGTTGCCGGCGCCCTACTCCTACCGCTTCTGATCCCCTATCCCCTGTTGCTATGGCCCATGCTGATCATCTGGGGCGGGGCCGTGGTTGGAACCTATACCATTGCCCTGGCCATCATGGGCCAGCAGTTTCGGGGAGGAGATTTAATTACGGCGACAGCAGCTGTTGGGGCCCTTTGGGGGTTGGGAAGTCTTGTTGGGCCGGCAATGGCTGGTGCAGCTATGGAAGTCGTTGAACCCCATGGCATGCCCTTCACGTTCGCCGCTGTCTGCCTAATATTTGTCCTGCTCGCTCTTTTCCAGTTCTTCCGACAATCGAAAGCACAGAATAATCGCTAATATGTGAAGGTCAGGCTTGACTTGGGCGTTTAAATCCGTATTTTCCGAGCCTCGAATATTTATTGCTCCTGTGAAGGTTCAGGGGCCTATTGGAGTCACCGACATGGCGAAGCCGACAACATTGAAAATCAAACTGGTAAGCACGGCAGATACGGGCTTTTACTATGTTACCAAGAAAAACCCACGGACTCTGACCGAGAAAATGGTCATGAAAAAATATGATCCGGTGGCCCGCAAGCATGTGGAATTCAAAGAAGCCAAAATCAAATAGCTTCTAAAAAATTGGAATCAAAAAGGCCGCGCTATTTCAGCGCGGCCTTTTTTTCGACGGGCATTAAGTGGCTAACTGTAGCGCCTGTCAATTCAAGGTCAGGCAGCGACACTCGCTGAATTGACCACAACACGATTACGACCGTCTCGCTTGGCCGCGTACAGGGCCTCATCGGCCCTTTTCAATAGACTGTCGGAATCTTCCTGTTCTCTTGAGACTGTCACCCCGATTGAGCAGGTGATCGCTAGTTCATAGGTTCCTTTGGCATCCTTGAAGGTCTGATCAGCAATCTGGCGACGTAGCCGTTCCGAGACACTTGAGGCGACAGCCAAATCCGTGTCCGGCATAACCACCACAAATTCCTCACCGCCATAGCGGCAGGCAAGATCCACACCCCGGACACTTTTGCCAATGCGACTGGCAAAGCCTTTGATGACATCATCGCCCACATCATGACCATAGCTGTCATTGACGTTCTTGAAATAGTCGATATCCATGATCAGAACAGAAACGGGTTTATAGTCCATATTAGCCCGCTGCAGCAGCGCATCCAGATGGTTTTTCATGTATCTGCGGTTATAGAGGCCCGTTAGGCTGTCGGTGACCGCCAATTCCATGCTGCGGTGATAGTTATGACGTAGACGATCCTGATACTGCTTCCTGAGAACCTGCGTCTTGGTCCGAACGATAAGCTCATTAGTATCGATAGGACGCATCACATAATCATTGATACCGATCTCAAGCCCTTTCATAAGCTTGTCTTTATCAACCTCATCCACAAGAGTCAGGATTGGCAATTGTCGGGTTTCTTCAAAAGTGCGAATTCGCGAACAAAGGCGCAACGGGTCATACTGCGCAGAATCAAGGCTGACGACCACAAGATCGTAATCCCCGCCCCGCAACAGGACCTGTGCTTCCTCCATGTCCGATTCCATAGTGATGTCATAGGCCTCAGCATAGACTTCCTTCATCTGCCGGGCGGAAAACTCATTGTCGTCGATCACCAGAATACGGGCGCGGACAGTGGTTTCTTCCTTGTCTTCGGAAGTATTGATAACTCCCAGATCCGAACTTGTTTCTTCCCGAAGGCGAAACTCGTCCATCATCATCTTGAGACGCAATAAGGATTTTACCCGGGCAAACAGGGCATCATCATCAACTGGCTTGGTCAGAAAATCATCTGCACCAGCTTCCAGCCCTTGCACACGATCTGTTGCCTCGCTGAGGGCGGTGACCATGATCACGGGAATATGGGCGGTGCGAGCATCTTTCTTTAGGCGACGGCAGACTTCAAATCCATCCATCTGAGGCATCATGACATCAAGCAAAATCAAGTCAGGAGGAGTTTCAAACGCAATTTCCAGCGCGTCCGGCCCATTATAGGCGGCGATTACATCATAATACTCAACCGACAGCTTCGCTTCGAGAATTTTGACATTAGGTATGACGTCATCAACGACGAGGATGCGCGCTGACATACATTCAGTCCAAAAATTCTTTAACTGTGCTCAGGAAACTTTCGACGGAAATAGGCTTGGCGACATAAGCCTCGCAGCCCCCCTCCCGGATTTTTTCTTCATCCCCCTTCATAGCGAAGGCAGTTACGGCGATAACAGGAATAGACTTCAACGCCTCATCCTCTTTTATCCACTTAGTGACTTCCAACCCGGACACCTCAGGTAATTGAATATCCATAAGGATAAGATCCGGAGTATGTTCTCTCGCCAAACTCAACGCTTCCATACCGTCTTTTGTTTGCAAGGTGTTATACCCATGTGCATCCAATAGATCATGGAACAACTTCATATTTAGTTCGTTATCTTCGACAATCAATACTGTCTTCATTTTCTGAACGTCCATTTTACGCGGTCAACAACTTCTGTTGGCCCAAATTTATTGAGAGTCTTATTGCGGAAATCACAAAATCCACAGGTTTCATATATTGTGGGTTTCCAATAATTACGACATAAGACTATCATTAGTACCCAATAAACCGAAATATGTTTAATTTTCCCTTACGAAACTGCTGCCTAAGCCAAGAAAAATTATCATGAACAACGAACAATCGGAGATTTTGGCCCTTCAGGCCCTCACATATCTGGCAGGAGATGAGGAGAAGCTAGGCTGGATGATCACGGAAACCGGAATATCACCGACTGACCTTGCGAACTCGACTGACCGCCAGGAAGTTCTTGCCGGTGTTCTTGATTTCCTGCTTGGTCATGAAGAAATTCTCGTTGATTTTTGTCAGTCTGAAGGACTGGACCCGACCAGCCCTGCCCGCGCTCGCCAATTTCTACCGGGCGCCGTGCAAGAGAGTTACTGACCATGAAATCAGGTATTCATGAAGAGGTCCTTCCTCAGCTGGACAATTTGCATATTGATCCCTCTCGCCCGCTGATTGTCACCGATGCGGACGAAGTCCTGTTCAATTTCATGGTGGGGCTTGAAGAATTCCTCGAATCCCAAAAGCTGTTCTTTGACTGGAGTTCCTTCGCCCTAACCGGCAATATACGGAGAGTTGCCGATAAGGAGCCTATTCCACAAGAAGAAGTTGGCACGATGCTATCAGACTTTTTCAAATACTGTTGTGAGGGGCTACCTGCCGTGGAAGGTGCGGCAGAGGGACTTGAGTCTCTAAGCCAGCATGCCCAGATCGTTGTTCTCAGCAATGTGCCGCCAAAATATGCGGATAACCGGCGCGCAGGCCTTAAGGACAAGGGGATGGACTATCCGCTGATTGCCAATATCGGCAGCAAAGGACAGGTCGTCCGTTACCTCACCCATAAATTGGAGGCACCGTCCTACTTTATTGACGACATCCCAAACAACCACAGCTCCGTCAATCTCCATGCCTCTCATGTGCACAGGCTGCATTATATCGCCGATGAGCGCCTATCCTCTCTACTCGGCCCAGCGGAGCATAGCCATACCCGTCTTTATAATTGGCCAGAGATTGAAGCCCATATTATCAAACACATAGAGACCGGGGAATACTGATGCGAATTGGTGTCGATCTAGGCGGAACAAAGACCGAAGCAATTGTTCTGTCCGAATCCGGCGAAGAGCTGTTGCGCAAAAGAGTTCCTACTCCAAGAGGAAGTTATCAACCGATTGTCGATAATATTCTGGCTCTGATCAAAGATATTGAAGACGAAATAGGCGAGACGGGAACAGTTGGTATCGGCATTCCAGGTGCGGTCTCTCTTAAAACTGGCTTTATCAAAAATGCCAATACGACCGAGTTGATCGGCCAACCTCTTCAAGAAGATCTCGCAGCTGCCCTTGGTAGATCTGTACGGCTCGCTAATGATGCCAACTGCTTTGCTCTGTCAGAAGCTACAGATGGGGCTGGCAAGGGCGCCTCTGTGGTCTTTGGGGTCATCTTAGGCACAGGTGTCGGCGGTGGTATCGTTGTCAACGGAGAAGTATTGGAAGGCGGGAATTCCATCTGCGGTGAATGGGGCCATACCCCCCTTCCCTGGCCCAATAATAACGAGCGGCCGGGCCTGGACTGTTATTGTGGCAAGCAAGGATGCAATGAGACTTTTTTAAGCGGCAGCGGCCTCAGCCGGGCCCATGACCCTATCAGTGCATCCGGCCCCAAGGCTGAGGAGATCGTCAAGAGCGCCGAACATGGTGATGCCGCCGCCCAGCGCACCTTGACTACCTATGAACGGCGTCTGGCAAAAGCCCTGACAGTCGTCATCAACATACTGGATCCGGATGTCATCGTTATCGGGGGCGGACTGTCGAATATTTCGCGACTGTATGTCAACGTGCCGCCACTTTTGCAGGAATATGCCTTTTCGGACGGCCTCACGACCCGGATGGTCAAGGCAAAACATGGAGATTCATCTGGAGTTCGCGGGGCTGCATGGCTGTGGCCGCAATCTAGTTGATGAAATAAGGAAATAAGGCAATGCAAGCCTTGTGTCGACACTGCCTGAGCATCATCGAAACGGAGCTGGAAAAAGCGCCGGAGCGTTGTCCTGAATGCCGTTCCCCGAAGACCCTCTATCACCCGGAATTGTTCGATCTCAGCCTTGCTCATGTGGATTGCGACGCCTTTTATGCTGCTGTTGAAAAGCGCGATAACCCGGAGCTCGACAACAAACCCCTAATCATGGCCTATGACGGAGCCAGAAGCGTTGTATCAACCTGCTGCTATATTGCTCGCTTGTCCGGGGTTCGGTCGGCCATGCCCCTGTTCAAGGCGAAAAGACTGTGTCCTGACGCCAATATCGTTGCGCCGAACATGAAAAAATACTCAGAGGTCAGCAAGGAAATCCATGTCTTATTCAAAAAACTGACCCCGGATATCGAACCCCTGTCCCTTGATGAAGCATTTCTCGACCTCACGGGAACTGAAGCCCTTCACCGTCGTTCCGCTGCCCAGTCCATGGCCTGGCTCGCCCGGGAAATTGAACGGGAGATTGGCATTACCGTCTCTGTTGGTCTTAGCTACAATAAATATCTGGCAAAGCTCGCTTCCGATCTCGACAAGCCCAACGGTTTTGCTGTTATCGGCAGGGCTGAAGCCCTCGAATTCCTCGCTCCAAGGCCGGTAAGTGATATCTGGGGGGTTGGCAAGGCGCTCAATCGTAAACTTGCCTCTGAAGGGATAACCTCCATCGGGCAGTTGCAGCATCGCGAGGAGGCAGATCTGGTGGCTCGTTACGGGGTTATGGGAAGTCGCCTGTACAATCTGTCTCGCGGACAGGATAGCCGCACGGTTCATGCCGGCCAAAAGGCCAAGAGTATCTCTGCGGAAACGACCTTCAGCACGGATATTGCCGATATTGAGATATTGCTGGCCCGCCTTTGGCCGCAATGCGAGCGGGTGTCAAAGCGCTTGAAATCCTCCGGCAAGGCTGGAAAAACCATAACTCTCAAATTGAAAACCGGCGATTTTAAAACCCTCACCCGCAGCCATACATTGCCGCAACCGACTCAGCTAGCCACCACCTTGTATCGGGAGGTTAAACCGCTCTTGGAAAAGGCGGTTGTGGGCAAGAATTTTCGACTGATTGGTGTCGGGATCAGTAGCTTTGGCTCCATAGAGGATGCCGACAAGCCCGACCTCCTGACAAAAAACTCAAGTCACGATAAGGAAATCGAATCCGCAATGGACAAAGTCCGCGAAAAATTCGGAGATACTGCCATCAGCAAAGGTCGTAGCCTCAAAATTAAAAAAGCAAAGTAATAGCTCGGTTATTTACAAATGGCTTTAACCGCCGACCACTCTTCGGGCGACAACGCGGGTCCGCCTCTGGTTCCTGCCTCCTCCAAAAGCGTGACACGCTCTTCCGTTCCAGGATGGGTATTGACGAGCGAGAGAACACCGGTTTCATTCACTTCATTTTTCTTTGCCATGGTTTGCATGAGGGGGATCATGGGCGATATATCATACTGTGCTGCTCGCATTAGCTCGATCCCGGTCTCATCGGCCTCCCTCTCATAATCTCTACTATAAGCCGAACCGACGGCCATTTGGCCCATGGTTGCGAGAAATGTCCCTCCAGAAACATCCCCGAGTAACAAACTGAAAACCGTTGCAATTCCAGCGTTTGAGACAATCAGCTGGGTTGGATGGCGATGATGGGCATGGGCCAATTCATGGGCGAGAACGCCCGCGAGACCGTTTGGGCTATCTGCAAGATCAATCAACCCGGAAAATACGAGAAGCCTGCCTCCTGGTAGGGCAAAAGCATTAGCTCCCTTGGTTTTAAGGACAGTAACTTCGACTTCCGGAAGCTCTTCTGGCAATCCCGCGGCTAGGTTAGAAATGAGTGTATCCAAGTGCTTCTGCCCATCGCCGCTCATACAAATAGCGGTTTCCGGTGGAATTTTTTCGCGTTTTGCAATGGATTTGACAAAGAATTCCTGTGTTTCTGCCCCAATATCCGCCCGGATATCATCTGGAACCCACCGAGCAATTTGAAGGGAGAGAAACGGCAGAACGAAGGCAAACAAGACAATAAGAGATAGAGCCGCCCCACCGCCCCAATAGGCATATGGCTTCCACCAGCCAGCAGACGTCGGTCGCCGTTTACGCAGGTCCGGACATTTCTTTTCCAATTCATTGATAAAAACCGTATCGCTGACAATGATACGAGCATGATCACCAGCCCCAACAGAAAGGCTAACTTCATCTCTTCCTTTTCCGGCATTCTGGTCCCGGAGCACTTCATAGGGCCAATATCCCAGCATGTCTCCTGTATCGTTTTTGACTTGCAGGGTAGTTTCAGTGAGTTCCAAAAGCACCGAATGCGGCTTTGCGGTTTTGCCATCAAAAAATCTGGCAAGGGACGTAATCATTTAGAAAGCTCCAACATCCATGGCATCCGCAAATCCCTCACCATATTTAGGCGAGTTTTCAGCATTTGCTGCCGTATGCTCGAACACTTCAAAATTATAGATGGTCAAAGAATGACAAACGGCCCGAACAAGCGGGACAATAAGAAACAACATTTTCAGAATATCGAAGGCCAAATAGGAAATAAAAAATGCCAGGACAAATACAAAGATCGCGGCTTCAGTCTGATATTTCAAAACCAGGATGATTAATGCCCCAAAACCGACATATCCTATAAGCCCTAGGACAATCAGCAGTATAAAAATCATCAAAACCGATCTAACACTCAAAATCGAGGAAAAGCTTGCATTCAAAAAGGTTGTCTGCTCCGCAAGATATCGAAACTCCCAAACTTTTACGGCAAAGGAAAGGATGGACATAGTCATGAAAATGATTAGTCCACCAATGCCAAACAATATCATGGATTGTTCGTCGAATTGCAGCTGGCCCTGGTCAATTGCTACACCGGATTCCATTGATACGTCCAGCGCATCATTTCCGTACAGAAAAGCAACGGTTCCGCCGATAATGATCTGCGCAATTAAAATCGCAGGCCAGTATATCCTGTACAAACCTTTGACAGTTCCATGGTACCTGAATTCACCGTCGCCAAAACAGGTATTGTTCAGCCGGTAATTCAGCTTGTACGCCTGTAGCAATGGATATCCCCAGCCCAGCGTAATCAAGGAGACAATAGTCCATAACAGCACGTTAATGGCGTACTTAAAGGCGCTTCCAGCCAGAAAAAACCGGATGCCGCGCCAAGAAGTGCGCGATAACCGATACCTCCAAAGTCTATAGCGAGCGAACTGCCAGAACGTATAAAGAAAAACGAGATTGAGGACCTGGCCGATGGCGAGAGATTCTGCCCCTGCTGCAGTCATAAAATCGACGATCAATCCGGCAATCAACATAATGGGCATCAAAATGACCATGGCTATTAGGAAGCCAATAAACAGCTCTTTGGCTGTCCCCATATATTCCAACCGATCACCGCCGATGCTGGTCCCATGCCACATGATGCGACGTACATGGGTTTTGCCCCAGAACCTGTATATGCCAAATGTCAGGAAGCCAAACAGCTTGTTTTTCACAAGCCGAACAAAAAGCTGGCTGAGAGAGATAGAAAAGTCCACAGAAGTAGAACTGCCACCGGTTGTATCTCCAGCAGTTAAAGATGCGTCTCCGGCCATAATTGCCTGAGTATCCGTTGTCGCAGTCATGGGATCCTTACCTCCGCAAGCCTTTTAATCTCGGGATCTTATGCAAAGCCCGTTGCGAAAATCTTAAGAACATTTTTCGGTAGTAAGGAATTCAAGGTTACTGACTTCGCCAGTTAAAGAAAAGTCCTGGTATTTCAGCTTCAGGTCTGTGGCCACGCCATTGTCGAACATTTTCATTCCAACCTCGTAGTCAGGTTCATTTTCCTGTTGCCGCAAATCAAAGAAGGAAAGCTGGATCGGCCAATATGTCATCCCTTCCAGAGATGCGACGGCTTCCTCCGGTGCCTGCAGTGTCTTGCGCTTGCCAATCACCGTAAGAGTATCAGATAAACCTTCTGCACCATTTCCATCAAACACCTTGGCGGACAACAGATTTTTTCCGACCTGTGCGTTTTCCAGAATCTTCCGTGTATGATCTGCCGGGAACATGACACTGGCAGGTAAATCCATATCTTCCTGATCAGGCTCAGAGAAAGTGACAATCGCGGATTTCTCGTTCCGTTCCGCAACGCCGCTATATTTCTCAACCATTTGACCGTTCAGGCTATTTGACATATCGAAGCGCATGACATTGCCGGAATTGTCTTCCCAGGTCGAAAGAAGATAATCGGACACAATCACCCCGCCTTCCGTATTGACCATTTCCAGTACCATACGCTGGTTCATGACAAGGCCTTCGCACTGCTGCTCAATTCGCAGAACTATCCTACCCCTAACTGCTTCAAGCCCGCCATTTGGTCTAAGATCTTCAAGTTTCAGATCATATACGGCCTGGTGGGAGGCCAACTGGCTTGGTGCTGCCAAAACTGTCCCGGCGACAAAGGGAACTGCGGTCAAACCACCTAGGAGGAAAATGGCTGTTCTGACTAATCTATTCATAATAAAAAACTCTCTGGCACCAAACACCAAATAAAATACCCCACCATGCCACTATTAAACCTCTCAGGCCTTCCTGTGAAGCTATATCGTCTGGTAAAGGTCAGGATACACGCCACAGGATCGGTATTTATTGCTGCTTCTGGGAAGAATTTGCCCAGTAGCATAGCCTCAGTCGCCAAAATCACCGACTGCAGCCGTTGCAGACTGCTGATTTATATTATTTATTTGAAATCACAGAAATGGCACGACTGTTGCTTCTATCCAATATAACGAACAACACTGGTTTAACATTTCGCGGTTTTAAAGCGATTTGATCCGGTGAGCGGAAAAAAGGAGAACGGAAAATGTCATCTTCTATGGCCACCCTTTTGTCAGGGACGACAGGAATGCCGCCTGCCATGGAGCAGGACGTCAGTTTCCAGTTGGAAAATCTGGCGACAAAGCTGAAAGAAAGCAATAATCGGGCAGCAACACCCCAGTATCAGCAACTGATTAATCGGGTGCTAGCCTATGCAGCTAGTGCCGAACAGCACATTTCTGAGCAGCAGGCGCGCATTCGCGAGTTGGAAGAGCTGTCGTCCACTGACGAACTGACAGGTCTAAGTAATCTGCGCGGCCTTCAGGAATTCATGCAACGCATCCTGTCCATCGCAGAGCGTCATAGAGAAACAGGTGTGTTGGCCTATATTGATCTGGACAATTTCAAAGAAATTAATGATGCCCGTGGCCATGACGCCGGCAACCACGTTCTCAGAACCTTCGCTCAAACTCTGAAATCGAGTCTCAGGGACTCAGACTTTGTTGCCCGCGTCGGCGGAGATGAATTTGTTTTTGTGCTGGTCCGCACATCCGAAGAAGATGGTGTTAAGCGAACCCGGGCTCTGCAAGATCAGATTTGTACTACAACCATCAAATATCGCGGCAAAGAGCATCTACTCGATGCCAGCTTTGGCGTCGTACCTTTTGATGGCAAAAGCGATTATGAAAAACTGATGCGAGCGGCTGACCTTGCCATGTATGAAGACAAGCGCCAGCGCAAACTCGCTAAAGAGTAAAGAGCTCTATTGGTTCGCGGACACCGCGTAGGACATGAAAGCCGCAAGTATGAAGCCTGTGAGCGCAGCTACTGGCCGCTGTCACAAATTCCCCTGAAACAATGATGTCTGTCTCAAGGTCGTCACAGAAGGCTTCCATTCGACTGACTTCATTCACCGCCGGACCAATTACCGTAAAGTCCAGCCGGGTTTCCGATCCCACATTTCCGTACATCACATCACCGATATGAATGGCAATATCCAGGTCCATCGTCGGCTGTCCAGCTTCCATGCGCTTTTGATTGAGGATCTGAACTCCCTCTTTCATCTCTTCTGCCGCTACCAAAGCGGTTTCACAAATAATATGGCTTTCATCGTCTTTCAACTCAAAAGTCGCCAGCATGCCATCACCAATGAACTTGAGGATCTCTCCGCCGGCACTTTCAACCGGACTGGCCATCTGATCAAGATACTGATCGAGCATGTCCACCAACTCTTCTTGAGGCATGGTATCCGAAAGAGCCGTAAATCCGCGCAAGTCCGCAAAGACAAGCACAGCATTGATGCTATCGACAGATCCTCTACGGACCTGCCCGGACAGAACCTTGCGAGCTGTTTCCCGACCAATATAAGTTTCAAGAACTGAACGTGCTGTGCGAAATGACGCGATGCTTTTCGCTGCCAGAGCAAAGAGCGGGATGGATTTTTGCAGGATGATGTATTCTTCTGAGCTGAACCCACCTGGGCGATCAGAGGCCCAGCTGGTTATCAGGCCCGCATTATTGCGATCATTGTTGAAATCCCATCCGAAATCAAAGATCTGGCAGAACCAGTCCGTCATCCCCTCTTCCTGGAATTCCACAAGCACCGGAAAATCCAGTTCGTCCCGGTTCTCAAGCCGGCGATGCAGGAAATTGATATTATTGTTCAGCATGAAGAAGAACGGGCTCGCAAACCAGCCCTCTCCCGGTACATCTGAGTGCAGGAAGTTGGTGTTGGTGATCAAACCATCGCCGCGCCGCCAGGTATACATGAAGGCACTGACCTGTGGATGAATGGCGCTTAGGGCGATATTGCTTCGCTTCAGCTTTACGCCAACATCGACAAGGCGTTCACTAAATTCCGTGAACAGATCGCGCACAGTTGTGTCCGTCATGCCCTTATCAATTATCCAAGACAGCAGAGCTTCTTCGGCATTTTCCGCGGGGAAATGCCTGCAAAGATCACCGGAATTTTCTACATTTACATTCATAGTGGAACCTGACCGCCAAATGACTTGGAAATCGATATAGAAGGTTTAATCCGAGAGGGAATTAGAACCTTTAACATAACACGAATTATATCCGAATTCTGTGCCCAATGTTACAGATGATTTTGTTTTGCAGGGCTGTTCCTCATCGATCCTGCATGCTAGAGAACATAAAACGCCACGGAGAGAGGGCTCCTTCAAATGCAAGAGATAAAAAAATACTGGCAAAGCTACGTTGACGGCCAATGGATAGACAGTCTCGATAAGGACAGAATTGCTATTGAAAACCCGGCTACAGCAGAAACCATTGCGGAAATCGCTCGGGCTAAACCAGAAGATATTAATCAGGCAGTAGAGGCTGCTCGGCGGTGTTTCAGCGGGCGGGAGCTCTATGATATGCGCCCGTCCAACCGTGGCGCCCTGATGTTTGAAATTGCCCGGCATTTAACGGAAATGGCCGACGAAATCGCCCTCGCCGAATGTCTGGATAACGGTAAAACCCTTGCCGGAGGAAAAAACGAAGCACTGGCAGCGGCGCGCTATTTCACTTATTACGGCGGCCTCGCTGACAAACTTGAAGGCCGAATGATCCCTTTAGGGGCTGACTATATCGACTATACGATACCAGCACCGTTCGGGGTCTCTGCGCAAGTGGTTCCTTGGAATTTTCCACTGCAAATCGCCGCGCGGTCAGTTGCGTGTGCTCTGGCAACAGCCAATGTGGTGGTCCTTAAATCCCCTGAGCTCTCTCCCCTCTCCACTTACTATATCGCCGAAGCTTGCCACCGAGCTGGGGTTCCGGCAGGAGCGGTGAACATCCTATCGGGATATGGTCATGACTGCGGCGCGTCCCTCGTCGCCCATGAGGATATAGATCACATCGTTTTCACTGGATCTCTGGCGACGGGCCAATCCATCTTGCGCTCCGCCGCGGAACGGGTCATTCCTTCGATCATGGAGTTAGGCGGCAAATCCGCCGGCATTCTGTTTCCCGATGCCGATATAGATCAAGCGGTCAATTCAACGGCCGTTGGCATCTTTACCCATGCAGGCCAGGTTTGCTCTGCTCAATCCCGGCTTATTGTTCCGGAAAAACAGGCCGATGAAGTTATCGATAAACTGGCTGTCAAAGCCCGTGCTTTGTCTGTCGGGCCCGGGATTGATGGGCACGACCTCACACCAGTGATCTCCCGCAATCAGGCGGAAAAGATCGAAGGTATGTGCCTGGCGGCTTCTCAGGCAGGGGCTGAAGCCGTGACCGGTGGAAGGCGGCATGAAGGACTGCCAGGTCATTTCATCGACGCTACGATTTTTTCAAAAGTGACAGCAGATATGACAATTGCCCGGGAAGAGGTTTTCGGGCCCGTACTTTCCGTCCTCACTTATTCCGACCCAGAAGAGGCCATCAGCCTTGCAAACGGGACGGACTACGGATTGTGCGCCGGTGTCTATACAAAAGATCTAACAACTGCTCATTGGGCGGCGGATCGTCTGGATGCGGGGCAGGTCTTTGTCAATGAATGGTTTGCTGGCGGGATTGAAACACCGTTTGGCGGCATGAAGCGCTCCGGCTATGGACGCGAAAAAGGCCAGGAGGCTTTACAGAACTACGTACAAACAAAGAATGTCGGCATTCGGGTGACCGGTGGTGGCGGCGGACGGCCAGGCGGCTGATTACTAACTTCAAAGGAAAAAGAGGAAAATTATGGCAGGCAATATTGATGGACGGCTTGAAGAATTAGGCATCTCAATTCCAGAGGCAGCGGCGCCCGCGGCAAATTACGTCCCCTATGTGGTGAGCGGCAATATGGTCTTTGTGTCCGGCCAGGTGCCGTTCGTAAACGGGGAGCTCAAATATCAAGGCAAAGTTGGTGCAGAGTTCGATACGGAAACCGCCATTGAATGCGCCCAGGTTTGCGCCCTCAACATTATCGCTCAGGTAAAAGCGGCCTGCGACGGGGATCTGGATCGGGTCGTGCGCTGCGTCAAGCTGGGAGGATTTGTAAATTGTGTTGATGGCTATGGTGAGCAGCCAAAAGTCATCAATGGTGCCTCTGATTTGATGGTCGATGTATTTGCGGATAAAGGCCGCCATGCCCGGTTTGCTGTCGGCACCAATGCTTTGCCGATGAATGTTGCTGTTGAAATCGACGCTGTATTCGAAATCGCTTGAATAGTGAGATGTGACGCATTCCCTCGGATGCGTCACACAGATTCTAGTTTGATTTAGCTTTTCTCGCAGTATAACAGAGCGATATAGGGCGGCAGATTTGTGAACCCTCCAGCCTTGGAACTGTCAGCCAATGTTGTCCTCGTAATCTGATAGCCTTTGTTATCGGAATCAGAGCCGTTACTTCCCTTGTTATTCGGGACAGAGACGGATCCTCCCCTTTCAGAATAGTAGATATCATAGTAGCGATGCGAATGCGCCGGTAGGTTTGACGCCGTGAGTGTTGTTGTCTCCTGACCTCCTGTCTGATTAGGCGTGTAGCTAGACAAGGCTTTGCCGTTCCCATCTTTATTGCCGCTGCCATTGCCAGCGCCAACTATCATTCGACCGTTAGCCTGATCAAATTCTGTCCAGCCATCGGGGCAGTTCTTGGTGTTCCCAAAAGCCACAATCGCTCCGTCGGAAATGCTTGTGGTGACAACCGTACTATCAGAATTATAAAAGAAAATGATGAGGAATGCGGCGATGATCGCGGCGACCACACCTCCAATCACTGCGCTAATACCTAGTTCGAGCCAATTCATTTGTTTCTCCTGAATTAATTTCTGGTTTGGCACAACCTGGGTATGGGAATGCCTTCCTTTTATACTTATATTGATTGTTTTATTTTCAAGATATATTCTTTAAAGTGGTAGCAGAGTGTTTCAGTTCAAATTTCCGACTTTTTAAGTCTGCAGGTTTTCTTTAAGCTTCGAACGATCTATATGAAATTGCGAAAGCTATGACGCATAGACCTGAATTGTTACCAGCAAATGCGACCCGTTTAAGATAGAGACACTGAATTTTACCAACAAAAATAACAGCTTGCCCTCATTCAGGCTTTCTTGTTCTTTCGAGTATATTGACCCACATGTCTGACACCCTTTCTATAAAAACACTTCAGTCGATCTCTGAGATGCCTGAGGAGGCCTGGAATGCCTGCCTGGACTCCGATCACCCCTTTGTCACCCATCAGTTTTTAAAGGCTCTGGAAGATAGTGGATCGGCAACAGCGGAAGCCGGCTGGATGCCTTATCACCTGGTCCTGGAGCAAGAAGGGGCCGTTCTCGGTGTCGCGCCGATGTATGTGAAAGGACATAGTCAGGGTGAGTATGTATTCGACCACAGCTGGGCTCACGCCTATCAGAGGGCTGGCGGCAGTTATTACCCGAAGCTACAGCTCTCAGTCCCCTTTTCTCCGGTAACAGGCCCTCGCCTGCTGGTTCCGGCGGGAGAGTTGCAGATGCAAAGAAAGCTAATGCTGTTGAAGGGAGCGCAGCAAGTTGCCAATCAACTCAACGTATCCTCTGTGCATTTGACTTTCCTTACAGATAGTGAGCGAGACCTGATGGAGGATGCCGGGTATCTGGTGCGGACCGGGGAACAGTTCCATTGGCTAAACAACAACTACAGCAACTTTGATGACTTTCTTGACCAGCTCTCCTCTCGCAAACGCAAGGCCATCAGGAAAGAACGCAAAGGTGCCCTTGAAAATGAATTAGAATTTGAAATTTTGAGCGGGACAGATATTTCAGAGGTCCATTGGGACGCCTTCTTCAATTTTTACATAGATACAGGCAATCGAAAATGGGGCACCCCCTATCTCACCCGATCCTTTTTCAGCCAAATTGGTGAGACATTGGGCGACGCAGTAGTCTTGTTTCTGGTCAAGCGAGAGGGCCGCTACATCGCCGGTGCTTTAAATCTGAAAAGCTCTGAATGCCTTTATGGTCGCTACTGGGGGTGCATTGAAGACCATCGTTTTCTGCATTTTGAGACCTGCTACTATCGGGCCATCGATTATGCAATAGAGCATGGCATCTCCAGGGTAGAGGCTGGCGCTCAAGGTCCCCATAAACTGGCAAGAGGATACTTACCAACGAAGACTTATTCAGGCCATTGGTTGCGAGACCCCGGATTTCACGATGCGGTAGCCGATTTTCTGGTTGCCGAATCACGAGAAGTGGATGCTGAGATCCACTACCTGAAAAAGCGATCTCCTTTCCGTAGGGAAACCTTGGACTAGGCACCTTGAACTAGTTCAGTTTTGACAAATATATTGAATAATACAGGGAGTTAGTGTATATCGAAGTTGACGTTTACGTAAACGTAAAGAGTAGCCGAGAAGATGCTACCGACATAATGATAAAGGGACGATCATGAGCGACCATATTACCCACGACGCCATCTACAATACCGCCCATCGAGATGACTTTCCAAGCATGTTGGAAGTGGATCGATATGGCACACGGACAGATGCCTTTGACGGCATTATATCGGCAACCCATGATCATTTCTGGGATCCAATGGATACCACTTATCTGGATTTTTCCACGCCCTTTGACCTCGAGAACGAGTATTTGATGCCGCGGGAATTGTGTCCTGAATTGCAAAGTGCGGTCGCTGACAAGCTGGATGAAGGTCAGCAGATCAAGCTCGCCAACGAAAGTACCCGCTGGAGCATTTCCGGTATCCTTCATGGAGAGCAAGGAGCCCTTAGCCTCAGCGCGAGCCTTTGTCACATCCTGGTTGATCCCGGTGCCCAGGAATATGCCTCAAACCAAACACGGGAAGAGGCGCGCCATGTCACGGCCTTTAGTCGCTATATCGGCGCGCGTTGGGGTCGTCCCTACCCTGTAGGTGAAGCGCTTGGCGGATTGTTGGAAGAACTGGTTGGTGCCGAGGAAGTCTATAAGAAGCTAGTCGGCATGCAGATGCTAGTGGAAGGCCTTGCCATGGGCGCCTTCGCCAATTTCCACTCAAAAACCAATGACCCCCTCCTTAAAAGGTTGACCCAGCTGGTGATGACAGATGAAGCTTTCCATCATAAATTTGGAAAGATCTGGGCAGATCGCACCATTCCAAAACTCGGTACGGAAGAGCATAACCGTGTTGAAGACTGGGCGGCCCAGTGCTTCGAGACTGTGCTTTTCAACCTAGTTAATATCCGCCAGAAACAGGTGATTTATGATCAGTTTGGACTGGATTGGCAGTGGGTACGCGATGCCTGCCGCGAGGTCTATACGGATAAAGACCGACGCGAGACCTTAAAGGAATCCACCAATATTTTCCGGGTTCTGGTCAAGACTTTGTTGAAATCCGGGATCATCACCGACCGCACGCGCCCCATCTATTCCCATTGGGTTGATATGGACGAAATGGCCGGTGAAAATGACGACATGGTCGGATACGCCATCGCCGACGAAGGCATTGCCTATCTCAAAGATCTCAATCGTGGGCGCAAGGTCATCGGGCAGAAATAGCGCGGTTGTATTCGGCAAAAGAATAGAAGATAAAGCGACCGCTTTTGAAGGCGTCAAGCGGGTGTAGAAGCACCCTCTTGACGTTGACGTTATAGGGAAGTTCGGTCATAGTCCCGACATGTATTCATTCCGTTCGTCCTATTCAAAACACCTGCCTTTTTGGGTCCTTTCAGGTGCAGTTTTAGGCGCTATTGTTGGCGTGCTACTGGGCGAAAACACTTCCATTCTACGACCAGTTGGATCGACCTATGTCATGCTGATGCAGATTGTGGTCTTCCCTTACATTATATGCTCGCTTTTGCATGCCTTGGGGAGTCTGGCGCCAGCTACAGCTCTGCGACTATTTCGTGTCAGTTGGCTTGTCTATGTCGCTCTTTGGGGCGTAACATTATTGACGATTTTTATTCTGTCGCTCGCCATTACCCAAGCACCTACTCCCAGCTTTCTGGATGCAACCGTCACTCAAGACAAAGATACTCTTCTCGATCTCCTGATCCCTGTTAATCCGTTTTTCGATCTGGCCAACAATAATATTCCGGCCATTGTCGTGTTCTCCATCATCTATGGCATTGCCATCCAGCGGATCGACAACAAGGAAAGCTTTCTTGACGTCCTTCATCTGGTCAAAACGGCCAGTGTCACAATCTGGCAATGGGTTGTCATGCTGGCACCAATTGCGGTTTTTGCACTCTTCGCCGACTCCTTTGGCACTTTGGACATGACCACTTTGACGAACCTGTCCATGTATCTGATTGCAGTTCTCACAGGCACCATAATCTTGGCCTTCTGGATACTTCCCGCCATTATTTCGTCAATGTGCCCGAAAAAAACCAGTGAGATTCTGCTCGACCTCAGAAGCGCCTTTGTCATTGCTGCCGTCACCTCCCTTTCCGTTGCCGCCCTACCCTTTATCCAACAGGCGGCCGAAAAACTTGCAAAGCAGGTCAATATCAAGGACGAAAACAGTACCGAGATAATCAGCACAACCCTGGCCGTCAGCTACCCGCTGGCACAGCTCGGGAATTTCTTTATTTGGTTATTCGTCTTGTTTGCGGCTTTTTATTACCGTGCTCCTATCGACATTGATGATCAGATCCTGCTGCCTTTGGTGACGCTATTATCAAGCTTCGGTTCCCCCAGCACGTCTATTGACGCGGTCTCTTTCATGTCGAACTGGTTGACCTTCCCGCCGGAAGCGACAGGGCTTTATGTAGAAATGATGACCATCACCCGGTACGGTCAGGTCTTGGCCTCGGTCATGGGATTTGCCTTTATTACCTTCCTGGTGACCTTGCGATACTACGGTAAACTTGAGTTCCATCCGAAGCGCTGGCTGACAACAATATTAGTAAGCATGGGAGTATTGGTCCTAGTCACAGTGGGGGGCAACAGCTTTCAGAAGGACTTTATCAATCCACAGCTTTCCAATTATTTGACCTTTGGTTTATCGCCCAGTGTGACAGATGGTGTGAATGCTGTGATTGGAAAGCAGGATGGGGAATCTGAGAAAAGCCAAGACTCTGATATCGATACCTTGAAACGAATTGAAGCTACGGGCGAACTCAAGGTTGGTTTCAACCCGAATATCATTCCGTTCAGTTACCGCAACAATGACAATAACCTGGTAGGCTTTGATATTGCCTATGCGTATCAGCTGGCCCGTGACCTAGGGGTCAAGTTGAGGCTAGTTCCGTTTTCGTGGGGGTCATTACAGGAAGACCTTGAAGCGCGTAAATTTGATTTGGCGGCGTCCGGAATTTACGTGACCAACGACCGGCTCCGCAGCCTCGAGTTTTCGGAGCCCTATTATCAAAGCTCCATCGCCCTGATTGTCAGAGCAGATAAGGTAGACAGTTACCTTGACCGAAATGAAATTGCCAAGCGGCCTGATCTAACCATCGGTATTTTTGATGATCCGGTCCTGAAAGACATGACCAAGCGTTTATTTCCGGACGCAACAATCAAGGTCCTTCCCAATTACGACGCTTTGCCGAAACATCCGGACATTGATGCAGCTCTTTGGACCCTTGAACAGGCGAAAGCCTGGTCCCTGCAGCATGAAAATTACTCGGCGGTACTACCACGCAATCTGGGTGGCAAGATCCCCATCGCCTATTTGATGCCGAGCGGATCAGAGCAATTCCGCGCCTTTGTGAACTACTGGTTGCGGCTGCAAAGCCTAAATGACTTCGGAGCCCGGATGCATGAGAAATGGCTGGACGGCAAATCGACCCAGCAAAAGGTCACGCGCCCTGGCTTGCTCTATCGCCTATTCAGTTCTGACACGGACGACAGAAAATAAAAAACGCCGCGTGAAAAATTGGCTTTTTGTCGTTTCCGCGCATCTTTATTTTGTTGCTAGCTGGCGGTTCCCTAGAGCTCCTCTGAAGTGGCTAGCTCCTATAGTAGCGCGGCTGCGATACTTGACAATCGATAATCCAGCGTTAGCATTATCTACTTTTAGGAGTGATTCCAGGAAATTTCTGATGCGTTCTATGGTTTACTTTTCAATATGCCTCTGTCTGCTTATTGGGCTTGTGTCCACGCCCGAAGCGGCATTTGCGGATGACAAAAAGATCGCAAACACAAAATTGTCTGCCGAGGAATTGCAGGCCTGCCTGAACGCCCCCTGCCTGATCGAACTCGCGAAACGGGAGGGTAAGAATTTCAAGAGCAGGTTTATGAAAAACGCCGAAAAGGCCCCAGTCATCAGGTCGTTGTTCTATGCAGGAAACGAAGAGGAAGCATTGAATATACTGGACAATATCCAGCGCATAGGAACTGTCAGGGGTTTGTTTTATGATTACGGCTGGTGGACAGAGGGATATGTGGATCAGTTCCCGGCAGATGGCCAGCTCTGGACGAAATTTTCACCGCCACTTCCTGAGAGCCTGATCGGACGCTATTACTTTTTCGATATGCTTTTTGCGTTTGATGCAATCGAGAAGAAAAATTTCGATGCGGCGCATGAGATTGCGGAAAATTTGGAAAACCCGAATTTTAAAAACGCAATTTATTATTCTCTCGCATCAGCACTCATCGATAAAGACAAATTAGAGGAAGCTCTAGCCTATCTAATCAACGTAGAACAATCGAGAAGTTGGAAAGGCGCACCATCTCTTCCCATTATTGAGGTTTTTAAGAAAGCCGCACTGCAGGAGCAGTCTTTTTCCATTCCTGATTCAATAGACGGAAAAATCAAGGCATATGCCCAGGCCGGTATCGCCGCGGCCCTTGCCACGAGCGGCCAGACAGACAACGCCATGCAAAAGCTGGCCAATATCGAATATCCAGACGTTCGCGAACTCGGCGTCACATACATGCTTTATGATTTAGCCAAACTAGGAAAGATAGACATTGTCAAAGAACTTCTGAGCACCCAATATGGCAGAAATCTCACCGCCGAAGACTACAAAATTATCGTCAAAGGGTTTTTGCGCAAGAACGATATAACAAATGCCGAAGAGCTCATTTCACTTCCACCGACTTATGACAAGGCAATTTTGACATTAAGTGCCATTGGCGCCCATACCGGAAATCAAAGCTACTTTACAAAGGCATTTGCTCTGCTCGGCCAAGAACCCGTTTGGCTTCGAAAAGTACTACCGACCCTCCTGACTGACATGGCGAATGCCGGATATGTAGTTGAAGCGATAAGCGGATTATCCAAAATTCAGGACGTACGAAAAAGGATAAAGCTCCGTCATAATATATACGCATCGCTGTTCAACGAGGATCGGACCCTCGCAGAAAATGACAGAATTCTTGACGCCATAGAGTTGGAATTTGCAGAGGCAGACAATTCGCTGAAAAAGGGTCTTGTTTCCAAGGCCGAGCGATTTCTCTATGTAGATCAAACCACTCCGGAACAATTGGCGCGATATCTCAAGCTGGTCGATATGCTCCCGGAAAAGGAGGATCGCGAAAAGGCAAAAGCCGCCGTCATTCCACATTTCGTACATTTAGGCCAAACCGATAAAGCCATTGAAATACTGACGGAAATTGACGTTATTTTAAATCGTGTTTGGGCGCTGACACGGCTCGCCGACTATTATAGCTTCAAGAAAATACAGGATTCCATTTAGGCATAATAAACGCCGCGTGAAACTTCACGCGGCGTTGTTTTCGGGAAAAAGCGATGTTAGCGATCTGCCATCGCGCCGTCTTTGCTCGTTCCTTTTTTCTTTTTGCGCTTGTCAGCACTTTCCTTGCGATTGAGTTCTTCAGAGCTTTCAATCTTGAAGGTCAGTTTGCCGGATTTAACGCCAACTGTCACATGCCCACCCTTGGCCAGCTTGCCGAACAGGAGCTCTTCTGAGAGTGGTTTCTTGATGCTGTCCTGAATGACCCGGGCCAACGGACGGGCGCCATTATTGACGTCATAGCCCCGTTTGGCGAGCCAGGTCGCGGCCGTATCGGAGAGCGAAATGGTGACATTGCGATCTTCCAGTTGAGTCTCAAGCTGCAGAACGAATTTCTCGACAACCCGGGAAACGACTTCCGGCGGCAGAGGAGCAAATGGAATGACCGCATCCAGACGGTTCCGGAATTCCGGTGTAAACAGGCGCTTGATCGCTTCTTCATCGTCGCCCTCGCGGACGCCGCTGCCGAAGCCGATGGCCTGTTTGCTCATTTCCTGAGCGCCGGCATTGGTTGTCATGATCAGGACAACATTTCGGAAATCCACCTGCTTGCCGTTATTGTCGGTCAGCTTGCCATGATCCATGACCTGCAACAGGATATTGAACAGATCCGGATGGGCCTTTTCGATCTCATCAAGCAGCAGCACGGAATGAGGCTGTTGATCAATGGCATCGGTCAATAACCCGCCCTGATCAAAGCCGACATAGCCAGGAGGCGCCCCGATCAGGCGGCTCACCGTATGCCGCTCCATATATTCGGACATGTCAAAACGCACCAGGTTCAGCCCCATGATGGAGGCCAGTTGGCGGGCGACTTCTGTCTTACCAACACCAGTAGGTCCGGAAAATAGATAAGAACCGATGGGTTTTTCAGGCTCACGCAAGCCCGCTCTCGCGAGTTTAACAGAGCTCGACAGGGCCTCGATGGCGGCATCCTGACCGAAGACAACCCGCTTGAGGTCAACATCGAGTTTACGCAGGCTCTCCGTATCTTCCTTGGAAACAGATTTCGGGGGAATGCGGGCAATCTTGGCAACGACAGCCTCGACATCCTTGACGCCAATGGTCTTCTTGCGCTTGCTTTCAGGTCGCAGCATCTGCGCGGCGCCAACCTCATCAATGACATCAATCGCCTTATCCGGCAGCTTGCGGTCATGAATGTAGCGAGACGACAGCTCCACTGCCGTCCGAATGGCCTCGGCCGTATATCTGATCTTGTGGTATTCCTCGAAATACGGTTTCAGGCCTTTCAGAATCTTGATGCTGTCCTCGACAGACGGCTCCCGCACATCGATTTTCTGGAACCGACGCAAGAGCGCCCGATCCTTCTCAAAATGACTGCGGAATTCCTTGTATGTCGTTGATCCTATACAGCGAATATCGCCGCTGGCCAGAGCTGGTTTGAGCAGATTGGAGGCATCCATGGCACCACCGCTTGTGGCCCCTGCCCCGACAATCGTGTGAATTTCATCAATGAACAGAATGGCATTATCCAGGCCTTCAAGCTCGGAAATCACGGCCTTCAACCGTTCTTCAAAATCACCGCGATAACGGGTCCCGGCCAACAAGGAGCCCATATCGAGAGAATAAATTACGGCCGGCAACAACACACTCGGTACATCGCCGTTGACAATCCGACGGGCCAGTCCTTCGGCAATGGCTGTCTTACCAACACCAGGATCTCCCACATAAAGCGGATTGTTCTTGGAACGACGGCACAGTATCTGAATAGTCCGCTCAACCTCATCCGTCCGGCCGATCAACGGATCGATCTTGCCATCGGCAGCTTTCTCATTGAGATTGACGCAATAGGCATCTAGCGCTTCGAGGTTTTCTGCTTTTTCCTCTTCGGAAGACGAAGGCGCGTCCTGCTCTGGGTTATATTCCCCGTCCGTACCACGAATAACCCGGGACGTTTCCTTGCCTGGGGATTTGGCAACACCGTGGCTGATATAGCTGATGGCATCCAGTCGGGTCATCTCCTGTTTTTGCAGGAAATAGGCTGCGTGGCTTTCCCGCTCGGAGAAAATGGCGACCAGAACATTGGCACCTGTCACCTCTTCCCGCCCTGAACTTTCCACATTGATCAAAGCCCGCTGAACCACCCGCTGAAAACTCAAAGTCGGACGGGCCTCAACAAAGCCATCCATGACCAGATCATCCAACTCGTCGGTGATAAAGGTATCAAGATCGCTCCGTAGCTGATCCAGATCCACGTTGCAGGCCCGCATCACGGCGGCGGCATCCTGATCTTCGGTCAGGGAGTGCAATAAATGCTCCAACATCGCGAATTCATGACGCCGCGATGTCGCAAGGGCCATCGCACGATGTAAAGTCTCTTCAAGCGAATTCGAAAATCCCGGCACTATTCTTTCTCCATCGTACATTGTAAAGGATGCTGATTTTCGCGGGCATAGTCAATGACCTGCGCAACTTTAGACTCTGCGACCTCATAGGGGAACACGCCGCAGTTTCCGACGCCCTTCTGATGCACATGCAGCATCACCTGGACCGCCGTCTGTTCGTCCATGCCGAAAAACTTCTGCAGGACAAAGACGACAAATTCCATCGGCGTGTAGTCGTCATTCAAAAGAATGACACGCCAGAGGGAGGGCTTTTTGGTCTTCGGTTTTGTCTTGGTGACAACCCCGGTACCGGTTCCACCCTTATCGTCTTTTTTATCGTTGTCGTTACCTGTCATCATTGCCAAATAACCAGCTACTTCCTTTAAAATGCGCCCATTTAAGAAAAGCAGAGAACTCTGCTCCTATTTCTTAATTATATATCTTATCAGGAAATTCAAAAAATATTCTTACAATGATAAAAAAAATCAGAATAAAGTGATCATTCGATGATCACGGGCACAAAAAAAGGCCCGGAAAATTCCGGGCCTTTCTTGGGATGCTATACTGAAACGGTCTAATTAGGCCTGTTTCGTAAACATGTCGAGGTTGGCAGCATACTGTGCGCCGAACGGCTCGAGAACTGATTTGGTTGCATCAACAACCATAGTGTTGATTTTGCCAACTTCAGAGACGTAAGTCTGCATGGAAGTTTTTGCAAATTCCGTCTGGATTTCAACAACTTTAGTAACGTCCTCAGTCTCGGCGATAGAGCGTGTTACGTTGAAGACTTCCTGCATACGGTCGGTTCCGAAATCGATCATCGCTGAGCCGATTTTCTCACCTTTTTCAACAGCGGCATTGCTTGCCTTTACGAAAGCTTCTGCATTGTCCTTGTCATAGAACTGTGAGCCTTCGAATGTCTTTACGGCTTTCTCAAAACCAGACTTACCTTCAGCAACAGCTTTTTCGTAGTTGGTTTTCAGAGTTTCTGTGTTGGTCTTGAAGGCTTTTTCAGCAGCTTCTGTACCAAATGCAAAGGCGTCCTGAAGAGTCTTGCGGTTTGCATCAACCATTTCTTCAATTCCTTTGGTTACTTCCACTGGATCAACAGTGGCTTTTTTCGTGGTTTTCTTCGTCGTCATTGACTTAACCTTTCAGATTAACGTCCCATATAAGTTTTGCTGCACTGCAACAATGTGAAACTTATATAATATTGCTCTGATTAATGTCAATGGTTTTTTTGTGCACTGCACAAAAAATATTTAAGCGGATTAAACTATTGTTTTTATAGGTATTTTTAGAACATGAACTACAAGATTCACAGAAATTTCACCGTTCTGCAACAAAAAATTCTTCACTTTTTTCGTATTTTTCTAATATATCTCAAAGGATCAATCCATTGTTGCCGACTTCCATTGAAAAATAGGTACTGCCATTCCTGCCATTATAATAACGAGACCCCCTGCCCTCATATACCGGCACATAGGGCTCAAGGAAATCGACGCCTGTCTTATCTCCTTTAGAAAGCACCTCCCGAAATGGAAGCTTGGCGACATCCGCATTTCTTTTGTTCCAGGCGTAGAATTTAAAATTACCGTCCCGGCAAACCATGGCGATCCAGTAAAAACTGTCGGAATGCAAAACCTGCCCTTTGATCGCCGGCTGTTCAAACCCGCTTTTGATCAAGGCCTGCTCAATGGCAATGAGATCATCCAGGCTGATCACTTCCTTGCTTCTATGGGTCGCGGCAACATCCAGGCCTGATCTGGAGAGGACCCAGTCCGTGCTGATCCCGCCGGCAAATACCCGGGTTGTCTGCTCTGCAGCCTTGGCCCCCGGTCGCTGCCAAATATCATAAGTTCTCACCTGCTCTTCATATAAGGCGTTATAGATCAACCGATATCGCGCATTCCCACCTGGCTCACATTTTCCGCGGATATCGTCGCCATTGGCATATGAGAACCATTGAAAGGGACGGAACAACGGATTGCCGGTCCCTCCATCTGCCGCGCAGGATGCCAGAAGGAAAGCGGTGACCATAATTCCAACGAATTTGTGCAGGACAAGCATTAGAAAATTCCTTTGGGTAAAATATGAATATGGTTACGAGATATTAACTATCTTTTCATATTATCAAAAATGACAGAAATTTATGGATCATAAGAGGATAGACCGAATTGTTTAGATCGGGATAGAATAAAATTAATCCGAATTTTGATGGACATGATTCGCGGTATTTTCTACACTCCCGTGATAATCGATAAATTCTGTCAGTACCAGTATCAGTTTATTATTTAAAACAGGGTTATCTTTGAGCAATTTTCGAGAAAAACAGGCTAACGTGTTACGTTTGTTGCTGTTATGCGCCGTTATTTTTGGTGCTGCTTTATTGACGCTACAGCCTAAAGACGCCTTTGCCAGATACGCTGCTGTCGTAATGGACAGCCGTACCGGCGAAATCCTGTACTCGCGAAATGCTGATCAGAGACTCTATCCTGCGTCTCTTACAAAAATCATGACCTTGTATATGACCTTCGATGCGCTGCGACGTGGCAAGCTTCGATTGGATCAAAGATTGTCGGTTTCCGCCCGGGCTGCCGGACAAACACCGACAAAACTGGGCTTGAAGCGTGGCGGCACAATTACGGTCCGGGATGCGGTTTTTGCGCTGATCACCAAATCCGCCAATGATGCCGCGACGGTCCTCGCCGAAAGCATGGCCAAGACAGAACAAGCCTTTGCCTTGCAAATGACGACAACCGCACAACGGCTGGGAATGCGGCGAACAAGTTTCCGCAACGCCAGCGGCCTGCCTAACCGCCGTCAAAAGAGCACGGCTCGGGACATGGCCATCCTGGGGGCTGCGCTGATCCATGAGTTTCCGCAATATTATCATTTTCTGTCCTTGGAAAAATTCAAATACAAAGGCCGTTCCCATAAGAACCACAACAATCTGCTGAAGAAATATAAAGGCGCGGATGGGATCAAGACCGGATATATCCGGGCCTCCGGCTTTAATCTTGTCGCTTCCGCAAAGCGTGGCAGCAATCGCCTGGTTGCGGTAGTGTTCGGCGGAAGGACGGCCCGCAGCCGTGATACCCATATGGCCTCTCTCCTCGATAAAGGCTTTGCCATTATGGAGAAAAAACGGCCCTCTATAGTTCCGGTTCCCGCTGACAAACCTTTGCGGATTGCCCTCGGTCAACCGCATACGGGCACCAAAAAGGTTCAGGTTGCCAAGGCAAATCCCAAGCCAGCGCCAAAGAAATCCATCAATCACATACGGGTCGTGAAAGCGACACCGCCACCGCAGAGTACGGCACAGCCCATCCCTCAGGATCAGGAAGAAGTTTGGGCAATCCAGATCGGCGCCTATAGCCGTGTGACGACAGCCAGGGATCAGGTTTACAAGGCGGCCGCGCAATCAAAAGGTATGCTTGATGGCCGCCGGGTAAATATTGAGAAAGCGATCTCCAACGGCAAGCCCTTCTATCGGGCTCAGGTAGTCGGTTTCAATGAATTGGAAGCACGCAAAGCTTGCAGCAACCTTGCTGAGCGGCGGTTCTCCTGTTTCGTGGTCTCTCCGAAACTGAATTTGCCCGCCTATATTGCCGAGAAAAGCAGCTCCTAGAGCAGGTCTACCGGGGTCTTGAGGTAAGATACCCCGTTTTCTTCGGCTGGCGGAAATTGCCCGCCGCACATATTCACCTGAACCGATGGAATGATGAGCACCGGCATGGAGAGATCAGCATCCCGCCCCTCCCGCATGGCAACGAATTCCTCTTCCGTCACCCCTTCATGAATATGAATGTTGTCTGCAAGCTGCTCAGCAACTGAGGTTTCCCAGGC
Source organism: Pseudomonadota bacterium (assembly GCA_024743055.1). Taxonomy (GTDB): domain Bacteria; phylum Pseudomonadota; class Alphaproteobacteria; order Sneathiellales; family Sneathiellaceae; genus Sneathiella. Next base: position 13,797 of record JANSXH010000014.1, on the reverse strand, counting down.
ATAATCCCGACCGTTGGGACCATAGTCATGGCACATGAAAAGACGGGTTTCCCGCGGGAAAGAGAGAATTTTGCGGATTGATTTATACAAGACCCTGGCGTCCCCGCCTGGGAAATCACAGCGCGCCGAACCATAATCCGGCATAAACAGAGTATCGCCGACAAAAACCGCATCACCAATTTTGTAAGTAACGCAGGCTGGTGTATGACCCGGGGTATACATGACTTCCAGGGTCAGATTGCCAACAGGACAGCTCTCCCCATCCGCAAAGAGATGCTGGAATTGAGATCCGTCGGTTTGCATTTCATCGCCGAAATTGAAGACCGTTTTAAAGGTTGATTGCACTTTATCAACACACCCACCGATCCCGATGGTGCCGCCCAGTTTTTCTTGTAAATAAGGTGCCGCTGTCAGGTGATCCGCATGAACATGAGTTTCCAGGATCCAGTCAGTTTCAAGATTTTCAGACTTGATATAGGCAATTACCTCATCTGCGGCTTGCGTCCCTGTCCGCCCTGACTTGATGTCGAAATCGAGAACACTGTCAATAATCACCGCCCGACCCGTTTGTGGATCTGAAACCACATAGCTCACGGTATAGGTCGGTTCATGGAAAAACGCTTTGACGGTGGGGTTCATTTTTTTCAACCTTCTTTTCACACAGCATATCGATGTGCGAACGCTATCACTAATTTATTCCCTTGACTATATATCTATACCTTCATAGATATACAAGTATGAATATACAGAATATGAAGGAAGCCGCCACCCGGGCAAGTTCCCTGATGAAGGCTTTATCGAGTGAAACCCGATTGCTTTTGCTCTGTCAGATGCATGACGGAGAGATTTCCGTGACTGAGCTGGCAAAGCGTCTGGAAATGGCGTCGGCATCGGTTTCGCAACAGCTATCCCTGCTCCGCCGTGACAATCTGGTCAAGACCCGGCGTGACGGACAGACGATTTACTATTCCTTAGATGGCGATGAGGCCGGACTGGTGATCAGCGTCCTCTATGCGCTTTATTGTCGGGAGATGGACTGATATGGAGAATTTCACCCCTATCGCTTCCCTTATTGGCGGCCTGATTATCGGCGGATCGGCAACCGTGCTGCTGCTGACTGGCAGAATGGCGGGCATTAGCGGCATTTTCGCAGGTCTTTTACCTCCAAAAGCGGGGGACTGGCAGTGGCGCAGCCTGTTTGTTGTCGGCCTGATAATCGGCGCAGCTCTCTATCCGCTTCTCGGTGGAAATATAGTGTTTATTGACCTCAATCCCTACGGGCTCAGCGAAAAGGCCCATCTTGGCCTGATAGCGGGAGCCGGGCTTCTTGTCGGTTTCGGAACCTATATCGGATCCGGCTGCACAAGCGGACATGGCGTCTGCGGCATCGGCCGGCTTTCTGCTCGCTCCATTGTCGCGACTGTGACTTTCATGATCGTCGCAGTGATCACTGTCTTCGTCATGCGCTTGCTTACGGGAGAATCCGCGATATGAAACTATTGACCCTGTTAAGCGGCATTCTCTTTGGCTTTGGTCTCGCCCTCTCCGGCATGGTCAGCCCGGGTAAAATTGTTGGATTTCTCGATATCACCGGCAACTGGGACCCGAGCCTTCTGTTTGTCATGGGCGGCGGCGTCGCGGTTACTTTGGTCAGCTTCTGGTACCTCCTGAAACGCCCGGTGCCATTCTTTGGCGAGAGATTTGTCCTGCCCTCACGGCAGGATATCGACACACGCTTGCTAACTGGCGCCGGAATCTTCGGCCTTGGTTGGGGCCTTGGCGGTTTTTGCCCCGGTCCGGCCCTCAGCTCCCTCGCCTATGGACGGGGTGAAGTCATCCTGTTTGTCGGTGCCATGATTGTCGGCATTCTCCTCGCCAAACTGATTTCCGGCGCCTTCAAGCCAAGCGCACAGCAAGCCTAGCTGCCAGATCCGCATTGTTCAGCGCCAGCGCCTTGTTGACTTCACTGGTGCGTCCGTCAGATAACCGGTTAAGCGCCGCCAGTATGTAGGGAGTAACCGCCGCTCCCTTTATGCCTTCCGAGATGGCTTCCGCGCGTGCCTGAGTGATCAGGCTTTCGATCTCATCCACTTTCATGGCGGCTTCTTCCGGCACCGGATTACAAACGAGCATTCCCGCTTCACCATCAAGTTCGAAATGAGACCGGCCAATGGCAGTAAGCTGGTCAAGGCTATCCGCGCGATGGGGCAGCTTCAGGCCACTGGATCGGGTATGGAACGCCGGAAACTCGTTGGTTTCATAGCCGACGACAGCAACACTATAGGTTTCCAGCACCTCCAGGGTCGCGGGAAGATCCAGAAGGGATTTCGCCCCGGCTGAGACAACAATGATATTGGTCCGGGAAAGCTCCAGCAGGTCCGAGGAGATATCATACCCATCTGCCCCCTCCTCCCGCCGATGAACGCCGCCAATACCGCCGGTCGCAAAGACCTTTATGCCTGCTTTGGCGGCGATAAAGGCCGTAGCGGCAACCGTTGTCGATCCTATCGCCTGTTCCGCCATGATAACGGCCATGTCCCGAACCGAACATTTGCGAACACCAGCGTCTGTCGCCAGCCGATGAACCTCCGATTCCGTCAAACCACATTTTATATTTCCGTCAATCAAGGCAATGGTCGCCGGAACAGCGCCCTGCTGCCGAACGGTTTCTTCCATTTCCGCGGCAACCGCCAGATTTTCAGGATGGGGAAAGCCATGGCTGATAATCGTTGATTCCAGTGCGACAATCGCCTGTCCGGACTTCCGGGCTTCCGCCACGTCTGGAGAAAATTCAATCTTCATATCTCCGTCCCTTGAACACTCTTCATGGCCAACTCTTTCCACATGCTAGAACATATCGCTTTTCCATTGTGCGTTAGCCCATTTCTTCGCTAATCTGCATCCTCGCCATTAACAATAATAACAGGAACTATCATGAGCTCATCCAACAAAGTCGCTATTGTCACCGGATCAGCAACCGGCGCCGGTGCCGGTATTGCCATTGGCTTCGCCGAAAAAGGCTATAACGTCGTTATCAACTACACAAGAAGCCTGAAAGAAGCTGAAGAGACGGTTGCCATATGCGAAGGGCATGGCGTGGAAACCCTTCTCTATCAGGCGGATGTTTCCAAGGATGAGGACTGCAAGGCGATGGCCGCGGCGACCATGGAGAAATGGGGCCGTATCGACGCACTTGTCAATAATGCCGGGCGGACAAAATTCGTGGCGCATAACGACCTTGATGGACTGGATGCCCAGGACTTCCATGATATCTACGCCGTCAACACCATTGGCCCGTATCAGATGTCGCGGGCCGTTGCCCCCTATATGAAACAGGGTGGCAAAGGTGCCATCGTCATGATCTCCTCAGTCGCGGGAACAAGCGGTATCGGCTCCAGCATCGCTTATGTCGCCTCAAAAGGCGCGCTTAATTCCATGACCAAAGCCCTTGCCCGCACGCTCGGTCCGGAAATTCGGGTGAATTCAATTTGCCCCGGATTCATTGAAACCCGCTGGCTGCTGCAAGGCTATGGGGAGGATAAATACGAGGCCTATAAGAAAAGCCTGCTCAAATCCACGCCCCTACAAAAGGTGTGCAAGCCAGAGGATATCGCGGAAGCCGCGGTTTGGTTTGCCGATGGCGCCAATATGATCACCGGAGAAATTATCATTCTCGATGGCGGCATGCATTTGGGAACTTAGGTGGCACCAATATGCTTGAAGATGACAGGATAGCCCGGGCACTGGGCTATCCTTACGCGAGGCCAGAAGACTCCTATCTGTTTACGGAAGGCAAGGACCTCCCATTGCCACAGGACTATGACTTTGAGGATCGGCTTCCGGTCCTCGCCTGCGGATCAAACGGATCGCCGGAACAGCTTTGCCGGAAATACGGCGCATCAGATAAGGTCAAGATCCCAGTGACTGCCGCACGGCTTACCGATATCGCCTGCACTTACTCGGCGCATTTTTCTTCCTACGGATCTATGGCGGCGACCTTGAACAGTTTTCCCGGCAGCGTGTCCTCGGTGCATATCATCTGGCTTACAGAAGCTGAGCTCACCCGCATGCATGAAACCGAAGCGCTCGGCATGAATTACTGTTTTGCCGAACTACAAGAAGTCTCTCTTGAATGCGAAAGATCGGGACCTATTGATCGGATCCATGCCTATGTCAGTCTGCGAGGCGGGTATCTGTTGGAGGGGGAGCCGGTGCCGCTTGCCGGCATTCCCTGTGAGGGGCTGAGCCAAAAGGCGCTGGACCAAAAGGAAATACAAAGCATTGTGAATAGCCGCATTGCGCAGCATATGACGCTCGACGATTTCATCCTGCAAAATATCGAGGATGCCGGTATTCGACGTGCGAGGACTAAGATACTGGCCAAAACAGCCAGGAAATTTGACCCGCCCGGCCTCAAAATCCTGATGCCCGAACCAAATGAGGATGTGGGATCGTGACGCAGACCCTCAAAGCCCTTCTGATCGGCGGTGTCGGCGGTGCGATTTTCTTTATTTTTGATCTTCCCCTGGCCTGGATGCTGGGGTCCATGTGCTTCGCCACCATTGCCGCCCTTAGAAATATAGATGTCTCCGTCAATAATACTCTGCGCAAGGTGATGACCGCGATACTGGGCGTGATGCTGGGCAGCGGCTTTTCCAGTGATACCTTGAGTGCTCTCGGCAAATGGACAGGCGGACTTGCCCTGCTTATCGTCAGTGTCATCCTGTCCATGGTGCTGGTCTACTATTTCTATCGTAAAGTTGGGAAGTTTGACCCGGTGACAGCCTATTTCTCGGCCGCGCCCGGCGGCTTCAATATCATGTATGAGATGGGAGACGCGAAAGGGGGCAACGGGCCGATCATTGCCCTGATCCATGCGTCGCGCATTCTGATACTGGTCATGACAGTGCCTTTGGTGTTCCGCTACGGGATCGGCTATGACACAAGCATCGATAGCGACGCCCTGTTCGGGACTGTCAAGGATCTGGCGGGTGATGGCTTGTTAGTCATTGCCGCCCTTCTCGGGTACGGCCTTGGCCGTCTGTGCCGCCTGCCCGCCTATCATTTGATGGGACCGCTTCTGGCAACAGCGGTCTTTCAGATGTTGGAGATCACCGATGTTTCCCCGCCCATGATCCTGGTCTATATGGCGCAGCTGGTCATCGGCACCGCCATTGGTGCACGATTTATGGGGACCAAATTCTCAGAGATCCGTCATGTGATCGGCCTGAGTTTTATCTCCACCGTCATCATGATCATCATCGCAACCATTTTCGCCCTTATTTTCGCGGAAATGCTTGGTATCAGTGTCGCGGGCATTATCCTAGCCCTGAGCCCGGGAGGGCTGGCTGAGATGTCACTGGTGGCTTTGGCCTTAGGCATCGATGTGGCCTTTGTCTCCATCATGCATGTGATCCGTATTGCGTTGATCATCGCGCTTGTCCCCCTTGCCTATTCGGGGATTGAACGGATCTGGAACAAGGATAGCCAAGCGGACTAGCGCATCGCGGCCCGCTCCACTCGCGGATAGACCAATGCCAATGTCACTGCTCGGGCCGCCATAAACAGCATCAAGGCCGCCCACAGACCGTCCGCCTGCCAGTAAATCGGAAAGAAATGCATGCCCGCGAAATAAATCACCACCGAAATGATCATCCCGTTCCGCATCTCCTTTGACTGCAACGCACCAATAAAAATACCGTCGAGCTGATAGGACCAGATGGCAATAAGTGGTGCCGCGATCAGCCAGGGAAGGAAGCTGTTGGCCATGACCCGCACCTCCTCGATCCCGGTTAGGAGATTGATTATCACAGGCCCGAAAATCAGATAGACGATCGAGTAAAGCAGGGCGACGATCAACGCCCAGAAACTACTGACGGAGACGATTTCCCGAAGCTTCTTCGGATCCTTCGCCCCAAGGGCCGATCCCACCAAGCCTTCCGTTGCAAAGGCAAAGCCATCCAGACCATAGGCCATGAAATGCATGAAATTCATCATGATAGCGGTGGCAGCTAAAGTTACGTCCCCGGTTTTCGCCGCCTGGGCCGTGAAATAGGCAAAGGAGAAAATAAGGAGGATGGTCCGAACGAAAATATCGAAATTGACACTCAGAAGACGGGTCAGTTTGCTGACCACCAACAGGCTTTCTGATCGGAATCGCCCGCCTAGTCTACGCAACTGACGTCGCGCCAAATACAGGCAGAGAAAAACCGCGGCCACTTCTGATATCAATGTCGCGGCCGCTACACCGGCGACGGCCCACCCCAGGCCAAGAACGAACAAAAGGTCCAGCAATACATTGAGGCCGTTCATGAAGACCTGGACGATCAGGGCATAGCGTGTGTTTTTGGAGCCGATAAACAGCCCCATAAAGGCGTAATTGACGAGAACGGCGGGGGCGCCCCAGATACGAATAGCGAAATAGGTGCTGGCACCTGCTTCTACCTGGGCAGAGGCTGAGATCAGCTCCAGGGCGATCCATAACACCAACAACTGCAGGATCAGGACAACCACCGATATGGCAAGGGCCAGGAGCACGGCACGGGCGACAACCGATCTGATCTCATCGGGATCTTCCTGCCCCAATGCTTGCGCAACGAAACCGGTGGTTCCCATGCGCAGGAAGCCAAAACCCCAGTAGAGAAAACTGAAAATCAAGGCGCCGATGGCGACGGAGCCGAGATAGTGGGCTTCCGGCAAGTGCCCGACAACTGCCGTGTCAACCGCCCCCAATAGCGGTACGGAAGAGTTCGACAGGATGATCGGCCAGGCCAGGCGCCAAACGTCACGATGACTGGAGAGGGATAAAAATCGGGATATGGACATCAGAAGCCGAAAGCGTCCCGGATACGATACCCGATCATGGCCGCCGGCAAAAACCACGGCTTTCCGTTGTAATAGAAACGATCCTCAAACGGCAGATCATCAAAGGCGGTCTCTCCTGCCGGGTCCCCAAGAAGCTTCAGGGCGATTTTGTGCCCCATATAACCGGACATGGCCACCCCTGATCCGCAATATCCCATAGCATAATAGATGCCGTCATGACTTCCTATGGTTGGCAGGAAATTGAAACTATAGGCAACTTTGCCGGACCAGACATGGCTCAGCTCCGCCGTTTTCAGCTGCGGGAAAATTTCTGTCAGTCGTTTGCCAAGGGCGCGCGCCTGATCTGCGGGTGAGGCTTGAAACACGGTCGGGCGGCCGCCCAACAACACACGCCGACCATCCGGTGACGGCCGATAATAGCTCAGCATCTTGCGGGTATCAGTGATCATCCGCTTCGTTGGAAACAGGCTGGCCACCAGGTTTTCCGAAAGCTCCGCGGTGGCGATGATGGTGCTGCCGATAGGTATGACCCGTTTTTGAACAAAAGGAAACAGATCGGAGCTGTAGCCATTTGTCGCGATGACAAGCTGACGGCAGCGGATGTCTCCCTTGACCGTCCTAACCCGATATCCATCTACCTCTTTCTGGATTTCCTCCGCTTTCAGAGGAGCAATGATAGAGCCCCCTGCCCGTTCAACAGCCGCTGCCAATCCTTTCGCATATTTTGCCGGATGCAATCCACCTGTATGGAATTGCCGCAGGCCACCGACATAGATGGAACTGTCGACATCCTCCTTGCCGCCGGTCGCATCGACCATTTCCTCTGGAACCTGAAGATGCGTCTGACGCGCCTCGAACTCTCTAGTCATGGCGGTTAGATGCTTGTCCAGAACCGCCGGATAGAAACGACCGTTTATGTTGAGGTCGCAGTCAATTGCTTCTTCCGCGATACGATCCTGGATAAACTGAACAGACGCCAAAGCCTCTTCGTAGATGGCAATGGCTTTCTCCAGGCCGAACATCTCGATCAGTCCTGAAAGCCCGGGCTTCAACAGATTACCGATCATGCCACCATTGCGACTGCTGGCGCCATAACCGGGCAGCTCGGCGTCCAGAACAACCACTTTCAGGCCCGCTTTACTTAAGGTCAGCGCCGCAGACAGCCCGGTATATCCGCCACCAATGATGAGCACATCACAGGGCTCCATCGGCAGTTCTGAGAGCGATGGCTGCGGTTCTGCCTCTTCCCACCAATAAGGGGTTTGTTGGAGCATTTCATTCATGAGCCAATTTCTACGATACTTGACCTGCTTAAGCACGCAGAATGTTGATCAGACATGGCACAGCTCAGCAATTGAATTTTCGCCCGCCACACCCTATTTTAAAGAGGCAGCAAATTAACTTGGGGATTTCAGCTAGTTGGCGAAAAATATTGAAAAATCGGACGACGGTTCCAAGAAGGATGATGTTGCCGAATTTCTGGCCAAGGTCGCCGCTACCCCGGCCAGGCACCGTACTGGCAAAAGTGGACGCCTGATTTTCGCCATTGATGCCACGGCCAGCCGCCAACCGACCTGGGATCATGCCTCTCATCTGCAACGGGAAATGTTCGACGAAGCCGCCTCCATCGGTGGGCTCGAGTTGCAGATTGCTTTTTTTCGGGGGTTTGGAGAATTCAAGGCCACCGCCTGGACCCGGGACAGCCGCGCCCTCGCCCGTCCCATTTCAAAGGTCTATTGCCTCGGTGGCCATACTCAGATCCAGAAAGTTCTTAAGCACGCTCTCAAACAGACAAAAAAAGATCCGGTGAACGCGCTTGTCTATGTAGGCGATTGCATGGAGGAGGATGCCGATACTCTTTGCCACCAAGCCGGGCAGCTCGGCATGCTGGGCGTCCCGGTTTTTGTCTTTCAGGAAGGCTATGATTCTGTCGCCGAAACTTGTTTTCGACAGATCGCCAAACTATCAGGCGGGGCATATTGCCGCTTTGACAGTGCCAGCGCCGCGACCTTGCGTGACCTTTTGAGGGCCGTCGCCGTCTATGCTGCCGGGGGCCGAAAAGCCCTCAGCGACTTTAGCCGCAAAACCGGTGGCGAAACTGTTTTGCTCCTGGAACAAATCAAGTAACCTGCAGACATGCTTGCATATTTCATAATTGGTCTTTCCGTCCTCGTGGCCTTGCTGGTTGGTGGCAGAAGTCTTGCCAACGCCGATCCGAAAAAACTGGCGCGGGCGTTGAAACTCTCGGCGGCCATTATCCTGGGATTGCTGGCCGGGTTCTTTATCCTCACGGGCCGCTTTGCCTTCGCGCCACCGCTCGCCATTCTTGCGTTGATGTTCCTGCGCAATCGACCTTTTTTTGGCGGCGGCAGTCGCCCCTCTTCCGGTCAGACGTCCAATGTTGAAACCAGTTGGCTGCAGGCCACCCTCAATCATGATAGCGGCGAGATGGACGGTAAAGTCCTAAGAGGTGATTTCGAAGGCTACACTCTTTCTTCCATGACCCTGGAGCAGCTTCTGCAATTCAGGGAAGAAGCCGCGGAGGACGAACAAACAATCAATATCCTAAATACCTTTCTTGATCGCTATTTTTCAGAAGAAGCCGATGAGGAAGCGACGACTGGTCAAAGTTCCAAAGAAGAGCGTACACGGGCCCGATCACGCGGCGGACCAATGAGCCGCGCTGAAGCGCTTGAGATTCTCGAACTCGACAACTCCGCCACCAAAGACGACATAAAATCTGCACATAGACAGCTTATGAAGAAGTTTCACCCCGATCATGATGGTTCTGATTACATGGCGGCCAAACTTAATGAAGCAAAAGACCTGCTCCTTAAGACAAAATAAATCAAACTTGCGTATTCTTCGCGCTAAATGCAATAAGTCTGAAATCATAGGTTCTGAAAGTGCCGAATAGATGTTGAAAAAAGTACGCAAAGCTGTGTTTCCTGTCGGGGGTCTAGGAACCCGTTTCCTGCCCGCGACCAAGGCCATGCCGAAAGAAATGCTTCCCGTTGTGGACAAACCCCTTATCCAGTATGCGGTGGAAGAAGCTCGCGATGCCGGTATAGAGGAATTTATCTTTGTCACCGGGCGTGGAAAGACGATTATCGAGGATCATTTTGATCGCTCCTACGAGCTCGAAAGCGTTCTAAGCGAGCGATCCAAAGAAGAGCTCTTAAAAGAGCTGATGGACAGCGTCCCCAATGCAGGAACTGTCGCGTATATCCGACAACAAGAACCTCTTGGCCTTGGACATGCTGTCTGGTGCGCCAAACGGCTGGTAGGAAATGAACCTTTTGCTGTCATTCTTGCCGATGACTTGATTCTGGCGAAAACACCTTGCCTGGCTCAGATGACGGCGGCCCGTGAAGGCGTTGGGGGCGGAAATATGCTGGCGGTCATGAAGGTCCCGCATGAGCATACTTCTCGCTACGGTATTCTGAGCCCGGGAAAAGAAGAAGGTGCCCTTGTCGAGGTTGAAGGACTGGTGGAAAAACCCAACCCTGCCTTTGCCCCCTCAGACCTGGCCGTCATTGGCCGCTATATACTTGAGCCGAATATCTTTCCAGTCCTGGAGAACCAGGACCGCGGAGCCGGCAATGAAATCCAACTGACCGATGCTCTTTCGAGCCTCATTGGTGGTGATCCCTTTAATGGCATGAAATTCGAAGGAACCCGGTTCGACTGTGGTGACAAGATCGGGTTTTTGGAAGCCAATATCGCCTTCGCGCTCAGCCGCGAGGATTTGGGATCCGACATGAAAGACATCGTGACCAAATTTGCGTCAAACCTTTAAACGCTCAAGACGAAATCTTACGGAGAATTCATTATGCGTATTGCTGTGATCGGTACAGGCTATGTTGGCCTGGTTTCCGGAACATGTTTTTCAGAGTTCGGTCATGAAGTCGTCTGTGTCGACAAGGACGTGAGCAAGATAGACAGCCTGAAAGCTGGAATAGTCCCGATTTTTGAGCCTGGTCTCGATGCCATGCTGGAAAAAAACCTTAAGGCAGGTACGATCAGTTTTGGCACGGACTTAAGCAGCGCCGTCGCCAACGCAGACGCCGTATTCATTGCTGTCGGCACTCCAAGCCGGCGTGGTGATGGTCAGGCAGACCTAACCTATGTCTATGGTGCTGCAAAGGAAATTGCCGCTGCCCTTGACGGCTATACCGTTGTGATCAATAAGTCGACCGTGCCTGTCGGCACAGGGGGAGAAGTCGATCGTATCTTACGAGACACCAATCCGGCCGCAGAATTTGATGTAGTCTCCAATCCTGAATTCCTTCGCGAAGGCGCCGCTATTGAAGACTTCATGCGGCCAAACCGGGTTGTAGTTGGAACCACTTCCAGCCGCGCGCAAGAGGTTATGAATGAGATTTACCGGCCCCTGTCCCTGTCCCACACGCCGATCGTTTTTACCAGCGTTGAAAGTGCAGAACTGACGAAATATGCAGGTAACGCCTTCTTGGCCATGAAGATCACCTTTATCAATGAAATTGCTGATCTCTGTGAAAAAGTTGGCGCTGATGTTCATGACGTTGCAAAAGGCATCGGTCTCGACCAACGCATTGGCGGCAAGTTTCTTCATCCCGGCCCTGGTTTTGGTGGATCCTGCTTTCCAAAGGATACCCGGGCCCTGTTTGAGACATCGTCCCAGTCCGGTGCCCCACTTCGCATCATTGAAACGGTGATCGATATCAATGAAACCCGGAAAAAGGCCATGGCCGATCGGGTGATTGCGGCTTGTGATGGATCCGTGGAAGGCAAGACCATCGCCGTCCTCGGCCTGACTTTCAAACCCAATACCGACGATATGCGGGAAAGCCCGAGCCTGGATATTATCCCGGAACTGGTAAATGCCGGTGCAAAGATCCGCGCTTATGATCCAGAGGGCATGGAAGAAGCTAAAAAACTTCTTTCCGACATTGAATTTGAAGACAACGCCTATGCTGTCCTTGAAGATGCTGATGCCTTGGTGATCATTACGGAGTGGAACGAGTTTCGGGCCCTTGATCTTTCCAGAGTCAAATCCCTGATGAAATCCCCGATAATGATAGATCTGAGAAATGTCTATGAGCCCAAAGACATGATCAATCGTGGCTTTGTATATGAGAGTGTTGGTCGGCCTCAATAAGAGCTGATCCCCTAAAAGTGAGTTTCAAAATGGATAAACATGTATTTGATCCGACAATCCTGCGGGAGTATGACATCCGGGGTATCGTCAATGAAACCTTGTTTGAGGCGGATGCCGAGGCAATCGGACGGTCCTTCGGGACCCTTCTCAAGCAGCAGGGCCATGAAAATATCGCAGTCGGCTACGACGGGCGGGAAACCTCTCCCACATTGAAAGCAGCACTGACCAAGGGTCTTACCGAAAGCGGTATTGATGTCTTTGATATCGGCATGGGCCCGACACCAATGCTTTATTACGCCACTTATGCCCTTAAAACCGGCGGCGGGATCATGATCACCGGATCCCATAACCCGCCCAGCCATAACGGCTTTAAAATGATGTTTGGTGGCAAATCCTTCTACGGCAAGCAGATCCAGGAACTCGGTGCGCTCTCCGCATCCGGAGAGTTTGTTTCAGGGTCCGGACAGCTCATCGACAAGCCGGTCATGTCTGATTATGTGGCTCGAATTCTGCAGGATTTTGTGCCGGGACGTGATCTCTCCGTGGTTTGGGACTGCGGCAATGGCTCTACCGGTGAGGCGCTGCGTCAGGTCGTTGCCAAACTGCCGGGCCGGCATATGCTGTTGTTCGACGAAATTGATGGCACTTTCCCAAATCATCATCCGGATCCAACCGTTGAGGAAAATCTTCAAGACCTCATCAGTTCAGTACGTGGGGTTAATGCCGATTTCGGCATTGCCTTCGATGGAGATGGCGATCGGATAGGTGTTGTTGACGGTCAGGGCCGGATTCTTTGGGGTGATCAGTTACTGGCAATTCTTTCCTCTGAAGTCCTGAAAAATAGGCCAGGCGCCGCCATCATCGCAGATGTTAAGGCTAGCCAAATCCTGTTTGACGCGGTCGCCAAGATGGGCGGTGAGCCGATTATGTGGCGGACCGGTCATTCCCTGATCAAATCAAAAATGCAGGAAGTAAAGGCCCCACTCGCCGGGGAAATGAGTGGTCATATTTTCTATAATGATCATTACTATGGCTTTGATGATGCGCTTTATGTGGCATTGCGCCTTCTAAATATCCTGACTGCGACGGAAACGTCTTTAGGTGAGATGCGCGACGGTCTCCCGTCCATGGTCAACACGCCAGAATTACGTTTTGCCTGCCCTGATGAAGAAAAATTCGACGCCGTTGTCCGCATTCAGGAGAACCTGGCGCGCGAAGGCGCGAACTTCTCGGATATCGACGGTGTTCGGGTCAATACTGATGATGGCTGGTGGCTGCTTCGGGCGTCCAATACCCAGGCAGTCCTGGTTGCCAGATGCGAAGCCTCTGATGACGCAGGTCTTGATCGGCTCAAATCGCAGCTGCAAGGCGCCCTTGAGGCCGCTGGAGTTGACGCACCAACATTCTAGCATCCAAAACTCCTAACCACTTGCTCCAAATGATATCATTGCTGGACTGGGAGAATAAAAAAGCCGGACCTCATTTGAGATCCGGCTCTTTATACATATACATCATGGAACCTACTTCACGCTACGCGTTCCACAACGCTGTATATGCGATTAACTGACTTTACCTTTTTTCGGCTTTTTCAATCCCATCCAGGATTCACCGGATGCCATAACACAGGTTGCGCCGTTTGGCTGCGTCAACACGATCGTCCAAGTAACGCCATCCGGGCTCGAAAACACTTCAAGCACGCTACCATTCGCCGCTAAACCAGCCGCGACTGGGGCTTCTTCGAATTTTCCGCTCAGATGCTTAAGTAGTGCGGCTCGCTCAAAACATGCGCTTTGGGCGGATGCCTCTGTCACTTGGAATGAAACCAATGTGGC
>JANSXH010000009.1 GCA_024743055.1 Pseudomonadota bacterium | reverse complement strand
TGATAGGCATTCACATTCTGGCCAAGCAGGGTGATCTCGCGTGCGCCGCCAGCAATCATACGCTTGGCCTCATCAACGATCTTCGAGACCGGGCGGGAAAATTCGGCGCCACGGGTATAAGGAACAACGCAAAAGGCACAGAATTTATCACAGCCTTCCTGAACGGTAAGGAAAGCACTCAAGTTGGTATCGATGGCTTCATCGGGCAATTGATCAAATTTTGGCTCAACTGGAAATTCCGTTTCCAACTGATGTCCGGCTCCACGGGTTGCTTCAGCTACCATTTGAGGAAGAAGATGATAAGACTGCGGTCCAAAAACCATATCCACATATGGCGCTCGCTTCATGATTTCCGCACCCTCAGCCTGGGCCACACAGCCAGCGACGGCTATCACCATATCACCTTCGTCTCGGGCTTGTTTAGCGTTCCGTAAATTGCGCAGGCGTCCAAGCTCCGAGAAGGTTTTCTCTGAGGCCTTTTCACGAATATGGCAGGTGTTGATAATGGCCATGTCCGCGTTATCGGGTGTGTTCGAGATTGAATAGCCCAATGGGGCCATAAGATCTGCCATGCGTCCTGAATCATAGACATTCATTTGGCAGCCATATGTCGAAATATAGAGTTTCTTGGTCACTATTCCTCGCTGACCCGAATATGCAGTTTGGATCAATCAGATTGCTAGAAAACACTTCCTTATCATGAAAGTTTTTTCAGTTATATGATAATTATGGAAGAAACAGGTCAGAATGTCCTGTTCTACTCAATTTCTATAGTAAACGTCACGAAAATCACAGTTTTTAAGGCTCCGGGCGTCCTGTAAGGGCTCGGCTTAAGCTCTTGGCGATGGTCAATTGGCAGTCGCTAGCCATGGTTTTTCGAGAATCATAGTCATCTATCAGCACCGGTTCATGAAACCGGAGCTCTGCAGTGATTTTCCCTTTCTTGAGAAAATTCCACACATGCCCCAACAGCTCTTCATCGCCAACCCAGGCGACGACACTCATGGTTCCTCGCGTTAGGCCAATATTATTAAGGCGGCTATAGGCGACTGTAACCGGCTGAACAGTCAGGTGCTTCCCGTCGATCTCGCGTTCCGCCAAGGCGAAGTAGGGGCTTTTGAAGTGTTGGACAACAATGCCGTTTGACGAGGTACCCTCCGGAAATAGAAAGAGATTGTCCCCATTCTCCAAATGTTCCTGCATCTCCCCCTTATGACCGACGATAGCGGGCCGGGTGCGGGAAATGAAAATTGTCTGTTGAAGTTTGGAAACGGCGCCAACCAGGGGGTAACTTTGAACATCGTCCTTAGAGACAAAACTCCCGGGGAGGATTTTCCCGATAACCGGGATATCCATCCAGGAAATATGATTGAAGACGAACAGGGTCGGATGATTAGAACTGATGGTTCCAGTAACCACAACTTCCACCCGCAACAGCCAGCATAGTCCGGCATGGAAGAGTTTTGGAATCACATATTTATGCTGCTTGAACCCCAGAAGAATGACAATCTGAACAGGAACGAGCAGGCCGACCCAAAGGAATACGGCGATAATGGTAAGTATAGATCTGAGACTGTTCATGCAAGAAAACCGCGGAAAAACCGCAGACTAACCGTTCTTTTTACTAAGGGATGTTTGGCCGATATTCACTACGGATTCTTCAGGGGGAACTTCGCCAGAAGCCGATTTAGACAAAGGCTTTCCGTAGAGTTCCAGGCGGTGGTCTACAAGCTCGAAGCCGAGTTCCGCTGCAATCTTCGTCTGAAGTTCCTCAATCTGCTCGCTCGTAAATTCAATAACCTGTCCGGTCTCTACATTGATCAGATGATCATGATGCTCATCCGAGACTTCTTCATAGCGGGCGCGGCCATCTCCGAAGTCATGGCGCTCAAGAATACCGTTCTCCTCAAACATGCGAACGGTGCGATAGACTGTGGAAATACTGATCGTGTCATCTACCTCGACGGCTCGCTTGTAAACCAGCTCAACATCCGGATGGTCCTGAGATTCTGAGAGAACCCGCGCAATTACACGGCGTTGCTCCGTCATCCGCAATCCCTTTTCAACACAAATTCTTTCCAAGCGAGACGGCATACATACCTCTGACAAAAAAATAGCTGCTGAAGTAAGCCAGCAGCTACTGATTTTATACAAATTTTCTAATTGGGCCAGAGAAAGTAGGAACTACTTTGCACTTGCCTTTTTTCGACGAGTGCCTAGTCCAATTTTTTTAGCCAGATCTCGCCGTTGATTGGCGTAATTTGGAGCAACCATCGGATAGTCTGATGGCAATCCCCAGCGCTGACGATAATCGTCTGGCGTCATGTCATACGAGGTCTTCAGATGTCGCTTTAGCATCTTCAGTTTTTTGCCATCCTCAAGGCAGACAATGTAATCTGGGTGGATGGACTTACGGATAGAAACGGCTGGTTGCGGCCGGTCTGCATCCGGCTCAGCGGCACCAACAGTTGACAATGTTGCATAGACGTCCTTGATCAACCCCGAGATATCACTCGAGTCAACAGGATTTCGAGACAGGTGTGATGTCACGATATCCGTTGTCAGTGCAAGCAACTCCATTTTTTCGATTTTTTCAGACACGGCTGGTTGTCCTCCGTATAAAAAGCCCGAAGCCTTATAGTGTATAGACAATATATGTACAATAATAAGCCAAGAAAAAGGCACAATCGAAAAAAAACTTAATCCAGTTGCCCCAATTTCGTAACTAATGAGTTATGTGGACATTTATTTCGTTCATCTAACATTCAGAAAAATTTAGTCATATTTAAATAAATCGACCAAATTAATCCGTCTTCTCGTTGTTTTTAGGTTGAATAGAGTCAGCACATGAAAGTTTTAGGATGAGGGCATCCTGTCGGCCGTTTCCTCCAGAGTAATAACCCTTTCGGCGTCCGATCTGAATGAATCCTGAATTTTTGTAGAGCTCAATGGCAGAATTATTGGCCGCATTTACTTCCAAAAAAATAGCTCTCACTCTGGCCTGTCTGAAATACTCTATACCGGTGTCAAGCAATTGGCGTCCAATGCCGCCGCGCCGAAGTTTTGGAAGCACGCAAAAAGTAAGGACTTCCGCTTCTTCCTGCATTTGACGATAGAGCGCAAAACCGACCGGAATTTCGTTCTTGCTTAGAAATTGGGCGATGGTACCGGGAATGGTCAAGGCGCTACGAAAAGAAGCTTCACCCCAGGGTGAGTCGAAACATTGTTTATGCAGCTCCGCCGCCAGCTGCGCATACTCTGCTGCTGTTGTAAACTCAATATGTACGTTCTCTAAATCCATATTGATCGTTCCGGTACCTTAGGGAGGAGGGGGTTTCCCCCCAGGCAGCTTGGCATCCGGTGCGCGCAAATACAAGGGGTCGGGCGGCGGGTTCTTCCTATCCGGAAGCTCCCGTAATGCTGCAAGCTTGGCGACCATGACGGCGTCGGGATCTGGATCATGATCCAAAAATGTATATCCATCTGCACGTAGCTGATCTTTATCAGGTAGTAACTCAGCACCAGACCCGATGAACACAGCAGGCGCTTCAGGAAACTGAGTTTGGCATTCTGCTACAGGCGCTGCCTTAGGGGGGGAGAGCGCAGCAAGGATTTCCGCATTGTTACTTTTCAAAAAGGCTTGAAAATAGATTTCTCCCCGTCGGGCATCAGCAGTGGCTATAATTGGTCGACTGTTTGTCAATTCAATGGGAACACTTACAGCTAGCGCTTCTAAAGTGGTAACGCCAATTATTGGTTTCTCAGCAGCAAGGGCAATCCCGCGGGCAGCTGCAAGGCCGATCCGCAATCCGGTAAATGTACCGGGGCCAACGGTAACGGCAATCAGATCGAGGTCTGAAAAACGCCACTTCACTGACATCATGAGCGAATTGATCATTGGCAAAAGAGTTTCGGCATGGCCACGCGCCCGTTTCTCATTGAGATGGGCTTGAACGTCACCGTCTTCCGTTAGTGCAACGGAACAGGCATTCAGGGCGGTATCCATGGCCAGTATTTTCATATTGTTGCGTTCCCAGGATCAGCCCTATAGGATTCGGATCAAGCCCGGAGTGTTAATCCTAAAGGCACTTGAATTCAAGCAACCTTATAGCAGAAGTTCTTCAGGATGAATCTAATTGAAATTTCCCCTGACCAGTATGATGTTGAGATTGACATCAGATATGCGTCAAACAACAATTTTACAGAAAACCCAATTTATAAACGGGCCGCCTGTTTTCTGAACGAAGAGGCAGCGGAGAATCTCGCGACAGCCATTTCAATTGCTGCGGCCACTGGATTGAGGTTCAAGTTATTTGACGGTTTTCGGCCAACTGAGGCGGTGCAGGCCTTATGGGATCATACGCCAGACCCTCTTTACCTGTCTCCTCCCAGTAGCGGATCGCCGCATTCCAGGGGAGCTGCCATTGACCTGACATTGATTAGTGGGGACGGACAGGAGCTGGAAATGGGCACTGGATTTGATGCCATGACGCCCCTTTCCCATCATGGGGCACTTGAGATATCTAACGAGGCACAGAAAAATCGAGCATTGCTACTGGGAATAATGACGTCGGCGGGATGGGATTTCTATAGAAACGAATGGTGGCATTACCAATTGTTTAGACCTCGTCGCTATCCTACACTCTCTGATAGAGCCGCAGATACTGCAATGATGTGAAGCGGTTGAAATAACCATATACGGACAAAAGTAACATGCTGCAATTGACGAAAAAACTGCGCCGAACTTTGCTAGGATTAATTATAATTGGAAGTCAGGCCGGGCTTGCGTTGCCGGCGCTGGCAGCGGACTGGGCCAGCGTCATTATGTATCATCGATTTGGCGAAGATCAGCATCCGCGAACAAACATCCGGATCGACCAGTTCAAGGAGCATATTGCGGAGCTGAAAACTGGAAAATATACGGTCCTGCCTCTCAATGAGATCGTCGATCGGCTTGAGAATAACGAGGAACTCCCGGATCGCACAGTTGCTATTACCATTGATGATGCGTTTCGCTCTGTTTATGAAGTCGCCTGGCCATTATTGAGAGAAGCTAACCTGCCCTTCACCATTTTTGTCGCGACCGAGGGCATAGATAAGAAGTTTTCCGATTTCATGACTTGGGACCAGCTCCGGGAAATGCTCGATGCTGGTGTTCATATCGGTCATCATTCCGAAAAACACTCTCATCTCCCGACCCTACAAATTGCCGAAGTGCAGAAAGACATTGATAAGGCCAGTGCGCGTTTCGAAGCAGAACTCGGCTTTGTTCCGGCAATTTTCGCCTATCCTTACGGTGAATACGGGGACGAAATAAAAGCTGTCATCAAGAAAACGGGCTTCAAGGCGGCGTTCGGGCAGCAGTCAGGTGTGGCCTATTCAGGCTATGATCGCTATGAATTGCCACGTTTTGCTATGACCGAAAATTACGGTGGTATTGGTCGGTTTCGTTTGGCGGCGAATGCTTTGCCGCTTCGAGTTAAAGATGTAACTCCGTCCGACAATGTTCTTCGTAAAAACCCGCCTAACTTCGGATTTACCATCACAGAGAACTATGGCAGTTTGAAAAACCTGTCCTGCTTCTCGTCTAGTCAAACCGGCGGAGCAGTTCCTATCGAGAGGATTGGTTCGTCTCGAATTGAAGTTCGGCTTTCCACACCGTTTAAGGCGGGGAGGGGAAGGATCAATTGCACACTTCCTGGGCCGGAGCGGAGATGGCGCTGGTTCGGATCCATGTTCTATATACCAACTGATATTGGCAGCTAAGTTAGAGGGAAAAATGTACCGTTCGAATAAATTGAAGAAGAAGCTGTCTGCGGGAGAAAAGGCAGCTGCTTGTTGGTTGTTTTCCAATTCCTCGGATATGGCAGAGATTGTTGCAGGTGCCGGTTTTGATGCCTTGATGATCGATCATGAGCATGGTTCAGGCAATCTGACAACGGCCGTGGATCAGATGCGCGCTGCTAATGCTGTCAGTGATACAACAGTCCTGATGCGGGTTCCCTGGAATGATACAGTTCTGATCAAACGCGCCTTGGATACAGGCGTTGAGGGGATCATGATCCCTTCCGTTAATACGGCGGAAGAAGCCAGGGCAGCCGTGGCAGCCTGTTTCTATCCTCCTCACGGGATACGCAGTGCCGGGTTTGGTGCAGCCCGCGCCGGTGGTTATGGTCGGATCGCAGAGGAATATCGGAAAAATTTGACGGAAGACTTGATGGTCATTTGTCAGATTGAAACGAAGGAAGCTGTAGATAATATCGAGGAAATTGCAGCGGTTGAAGGGGTGGATATGCTTTTCATAGGACCCAATGACCTATCTGGCAGTATCAAAAAACTACGCGAATATGATGACCCGGAAGTTAAAGCGTTGCTTGATGAGGCTCGGGACAAGATCAAAACTAGTCCTTGTTCTCTCGGGACCATTTCGAGCGGCATAGAGCAGACCAACAAATTGTTCGCCGACGGCTTTGATTTTCTGTTGTGCTGTGGGGACACCTCGTTGGTATCTTCAGCCGCTCATGACCTTCTCACGGGATTGGATGGCAACCGCGAAAGTACTCAAGGCAACTATTAGATCATTTTTGCTTGGCGCTTCACCTGAAACCATTTTCGCCACTTGGCCTTAAACAGTCACGCCGAATTCTGCAGCTGATGCGGTGATTTGGCGCCAGGTCTCTTCATCCACATCGATGCCATTTTCTCCGCGGAGCTGGCGTTGTTCCCGCTCGGGGTCGCCGGGGACAATCACTGGCTTTTCTCCTGGGCGAGGTGGGGACTGGCGGGCATAGTCGCACATCGCCTTCATTTCGCTGGCAATATAGCTCTGCTCAGTCAAGCGATCCGGATCGATGATTATGGACAGCATATTATTGATGATACGGGTATCGCGGACATTCTCCGGCTGGATCGTGCCACCACCGCCAATGGCCCCGGCTAGCAGTTCGCAAATCAGGGCAAGACCATATCCTTTATGCTCGCCGATCGGGAGAAGAGCGCCGATCTTTTCCTCCCACATCACTCCGGGATCTGTAGTCGGAGCACCACTGCTGTCAATCAACAGGCCTTCCGCCATGGTATGCCCGCTGTTATTGGCGACCCGAACCTTGCCAAGGGCGACTTTGCTGGTGGCGAAATCCAATATGATCTGTGGCTCGTCCGGGGTTCCTGGCAGAGCAATACAGACGGGATTGGTCCCATAGCGCGCATCTGCCCCCCGATGAGGAGCGACTAGTGGGCGATGTCCCGTGACATTGACAAAATGCAGGGAAACCAGCCCGGCGTCGGCGCATTGTTCCCCGTAGGTTCCGACCCGTCCGATATGATGTGCGTTGCGCAGTGCAGAGAGGGCCATACCGGTTTCCCGGGCCACTGCAATGGCTTTTTCCATGGCCTCCCGTGCAACCACTTGGCCATAGCCCGCCCGCCCGTCAAATACGATCATCGAACCAGCCTCGCTAACCTGCTCAACATGCTGGTTTGGATGAAGATATCCCGATTTCAGATTTTCTACATAGGCAGGAATCATCCCGACCCCATGACTGTCGTGACCGGAGAGATTGGCCAGAACCAAATGGTCAGTGACGATCTCCGCCTCTTCTTTGGAGCTGCCGCCGGCTATCAAAATTTCCTGAACCTTCTGTCGTAAGTCGTCAGCTTGTATCCGCATAATCTCTCTCGTCCTTTAGATCGCTGTTAGGCCGCCATCGATGACCAGTTCAGAGCCTGTCATATGTCGTGATTCATCGGAGGCCAAGAATAGAATGCCATTGGCGATATCAACAGGCTCGGCAGCGGTACCGATGGGAATTCGGCCCGGAATTCTATCCCAACCTTCCTGGATGTCACCGCCATACATGGACATCAAAGCATCTCCCATATTGGTGCGCACAGGATCGGGATGGACAGAATTACAGCGGATGTTATAGCCATTGTTGGTGGCATGCATGGCAACGGATTTTGTTAGCTGTCGCACCGCTGCTTTTGAGGCGCCGTAGGCGACAAGATGGGGGGTGCCAATGATAGCGGCAACAGAGGAGATATTGACAATACTTCCGCCATTTTCCTTCATCGCTCGGACCGCGTGCTGACAACCAAATAAAACACCTTCCACGTTGACCGAAGCGATGGCCCGCCATTCCGCAATTTCCATATCCTCTATGGTTTGATTGGCACCTGTGCCGAGAATACCGGCATTATTGACAAGAATATCAAGTCGGCCATGCTGCTCAGAAATCTGCGTCATGACCATTTGCCAGTGATCTTCCTGGGTTACATCCTGTTCGAGAAAGAAGGCATCGGGTCCAAGGTCTGCCGCAGCGGCCTCTCCGTCAGTAACAGAACGGTCCGTTAGAATAACTGTCGCTCCCTCTTCAATAAAACGGCGCGCGGTTGCCAGCCCGATACCGGTCGCAGCGCCTGTAATAAGTGCAGTTTTAGTATCCAGCCGACCCATGATGCTTCCTTTTTATTTTTATGGCGATCGATGTCGCGGTTGCGTGGGAGGTCAATCCCGGAGCATATCTTTCCATAGCCCGCAAGAATATGCGAGGGAAAATCCGCACCAGAATGGTCTATCAAAAGTGAAGCGTATAACTGGCGTTAGATTCGGTTACCCGCCAATTGCTCAGGAACCAGCCGGGCATTTTCAAACTGATCAAAACGGTTACTCTGTATCAGGGCCTTAAGGGCTTCAACATACTCCTCGCCTCGCTCGGAATATACGATAAGAGTCTCGGTAAGTTTATATCCGGTTAGCTCGTTTCCGGCATCAGGTTTGCGCCGGACCCGCTCCGAACGGAAGAGTTCATAGGCTGGATGGGCATTGAGATTATGAATATAAGCATCCACAGAGTCTGCGAGGGAATTAAAAGCCTTGACCTCATAGGTCTCACCTTCCGCCCGTTCTTTAGGTACAATTCCCTTGCCGGCTGACCAAACCCTTTGACCGAACAGGGCATTCCCTTCCCGGGCGAAGCGGGAAGTGCCCCAACCGGATTCCTCTACTGCTTGAGCGAGGGCGAGGGACACGGGGATAGCATCCACCTTGACCAGCAAGGCGTCCAGATTTTCTGGCTCTTCCCGATAGCGATCGGCAAGATTTTTGAGCCAGGTTTTGTCTGTATCACTCAAAATCTCTCCAGCTTTGACACGATCAATCGCAGTCAGGAGACGTTCTCTCTGTGACAGAATTTTCTCGTTGGTGCTGAGGATAAGGGGAAGGACCACAGATAAAAAAGTATTCTTGCGGTCTTCGATATTGGCCATGTCTAGGATATCAACGGGGATCTGGTCGACATAATACCTCGGTACTGGCTGGCCATATCGAATGGTATCCAGATCGAAGTCAAATTCTGACAATGCTCCCTTAAGAGAGACAACATCAAACTGCTGCGGTTGTTTGAGAACCGGCAATCCTGCGGGCTTACGCGTGGGCAACGGAATTAGGATTGCTGAGCGTGACTTGGTGTCACCATAAGAAGCGGTTCTGAGACCATGTGTGGATTCGGTCATTTCCGGGACAATATAGATAAGTGCCAGGCCGAGACCCAGCAGTGTCACCAATTTATTAGACCTGAAGCCTGCTTTTAGTAATCGCATTCCTGCCATCAAACCAACCGGGTAAAACCGCCTTTTTCGCGCCTTTATGCTATCCCTAGTGGGTCTAACCTACGTTGCCTACAATATATAGCGCCCGAAACAGTATTTCGAGCGCTCAACAGCTTTTGGAATATGGGTGAAGCCTATGGCAATTTCAAGGCAGGTTTTTTTCGCTAAAATTTACCCAGTTTTTTCAAACACATACGCGGCTCACTGGAATTAGACCAAATTTTTAATAAAATTAAAAATCGAAAAAACCCGAATCAACATTCTTCCTTAACTATGAAATCCAAAAGAATGCGGCGCTGACCTAGGTCACGGCGTCTAACTGTCGGGTTGTGAGGTTGCCGGGGACGACAGTGATAGGAATTGCAAATGTCCCTGACATCTCTCCGACCAAGCTCTTGATTAGAGGTCCGGGTCCGCCCGTGTCTGGGGAGGCCGCCAGGACCAGAATGCGGATATCGGGATCCTCCTCGATCAAGGCCAATACCTCTTCTTTTTTATAACCATCGCGTATGGCAAATTCCGGAATGATCGTCGTTTCGCTTTGGATATCTTCGGCCAGGGACTGTAGCCTATTTTCCGCTGCCTCCCGGGCCTCTTCTCGCATTGCCTGCTCCACACCCATCCAATGTTGGAACTCTGGCGGCTCGATAACATAGAGCAGCATCACGCCCCCACCAACATGCCAAGCACGGCGACAGGCAAATCGAATAGCAGATGTGCATTCCGGGGTGTCATCGACAACCACGAGGAATTTATTGCGCATTCTATCGCTTTGGGCGTCTTCTGTCATAAAGGCTCCGCATCTGAACTACTTGGAGAAATATCCTGCCACTAACGCGACAGTTATTTCAAGAGAATGTTGCTTATTTCCTGTAGCTGATTGCGGGCGCGAAGAACATAAAAGCCCTGTGCGGTCAGGTGATTGGGAAGAAACTGGGAATCCGGTGCGGCATTGACGATGATGATCGGATCCAGCTCAATAACTGATTTAAAGCTATCCAGCATCTGCGCCCAGGCATTGTTAAGCTCTCGCTCCTTGATCAGGCTCTCATAGTCCTGGGCCAGGGTTTTGAGGATCATATAATAGCCATAGCTCTGTCCCTTGATGTCATAGAACAGATCATCGGCCTTGAAATCTATCCAGTTGCCGGCATTTTCATCGATATGCTTATCTATAGCAGCTGTCGAAGAACCAATATCCAGGGAAATACGATCTAGGGTGGCGATCAGGTTATCTGCCCGGCGTTCGAACACTGCCTGACCTTCCGCGAGCCGCTTATTATAATTGATCAGGGACTTGCGGGCTTTAGCATATTGTTCTTCCGAAGCCGCCGTTGGCATCAGAGAAACTGAGGGGTCCCATGTCCATTTTGTCCCGGAATACTGGAGCAGTCCGGCTGCTTCCTGAAGATCAGGATCTGTCTGACTTGACCCCCGGGTGCGTCCGATCTGATCGGTCAGTTCGAAGCTGAAACGTGCCAAGGCGGAGATAACCCCCTGCTGGAAATTGGGCATGTTATCGAGCATGGACGAGGGCATGAAGAACGGATCATTGGCCGTCCAGCGATTGACATTGATTTCCCGATCGATCAATCCGGCCATCATGTCCACTGCGTGGCTGCCTCCAGGTACGACATTTTCGCCGG
Source organism: Pseudomonadota bacterium (assembly GCA_024743055.1). GTDB lineage: Bacteria > Pseudomonadota > Alphaproteobacteria > Sneathiellales > Sneathiellaceae > Sneathiella. Next base: position 188,307 of record JANSXH010000009.1, on the reverse strand, counting down.
TCGGGACAAAATCGATGTCGTCCTCAATATTATGGACCATGATCATGCCGACTGGATAATAAGCAACTATCAAAAAGAACAGGATCAAAACGACGGGTTTCCAGCCGCGTTTTACAGTTTCTTTTGCCCTGCTGCTTGTCCCAATCCGTTTTTTCTCTGGACCGGCGCCACCAATCTCACTCATTCATCTCGCCCCGCTTATCCAATGCATCTCTTCACATCGACGCCTTTAGATGTATGTTGTTTTGCAGTCAGTTACAAGCCAAGGACCGTTTTTCGTCTTGTTAAGGCGCAAGGAATCCGACGGTTTCCTTTACCTCTTTCATCACCGGTTCTGCCAGGGCGCTAGCGCGTTCAGCTCCGTCTTTTAGGATAGCGTCCACATGGGCTGGGTCATCCATCAGACGTTTCATTTCTTCTCCAACGGGGCCGAATTTATCAACAGCCAACTCCGTTAGAGCCGGCTTGAACGTCGAGAATTGTGCCCCGGCATATTCCTTGAGTACATCTTGGCGGGTCTGTTCTGATAGGGCGGCGTAAATCCCGACCAGATTGGCGGCTTCAGGCCGATCCTCCAGATCTTTCTCATTGTCGGGAAGCGGATCTGCATCTGTCCTGGCTTTGCGTAGTTTGAGGGCGATAGCATCCCGATCATCGGTGAAGGTGATACGGGAATAATCACTCGGATCGGATTTTGACATCTTTTTGGACCCGTCCCTCAGAGACATGACCCGGGTGGCCTCTCCGAAGATCAGTGGCTCAACAATAGGAAATGTATCGGTTCCGTAATCGTTGTTGAATTTCTGTGCAATATCCCGGGTCAGTTCGAGATGTTGCTTCTGATCCTCACCAACCGGCACATGAGTTGCTTTGTAGGCAAGGATATCCGCCGCCATCAGGGACGGATAAGCATAGAGTCCCAGAGAGGCATTTTCGCGGTTCTTACCCGCCTTCTCCTTGAACTGGGTCATTCGGTTAAGCCATCCAAGACGGGCGACGCAATTAAAGATCCAGGCAAGCTCTGCATGGGCAGGCACTGTGCTTTGAGCAAATATGATGGAATTTTTTGGATCGACACCGGCAGCCAAATAGGCGGCTGCGACTTCCCGAGTATTGCTGCGCAGATCTGCTGGGTCCTGCCAGACGGTGATGGCATGCATATCGACGGCGCAATAGATGCATTCATAGTCTTTTTGCAGGCCGACAAAATTGCGTATGGCCCCCAGATAGTTTCCCAGATGCAGGTTACCGGTAGGTTGAACGCCGGAAAAAATTCGTGACATGACAGCTCCTCGCTTTGGACACGAGCTCCGAAATCGCGATCATCTTAATGACATCGCCGGAGCAGGAGTAAAAGGTAAAAATGAAACGCGGTTATTGCAGGGGATCACTGCCTCGTCAACCGGTTATCCTCCATTCCGCTTTCGCAACATCGATTTCAGGTCTGCAAGGGAGGCGGCGCCAGTGATTAGGGCAGCGATGGCATAGAGCCCGCCGCCTAGGGCGACGAGCAAGGCAAGGGCGACAATCCGAGTCATCAGATCTCCATCGAATTCTGCCGTTAGCAGATCCCGGGCAAACCATAATGCAGCCCCCATAATGGCGCTGGCGATGATCATGCCGAACAGGCGGCGGAGCAATCTGCTATCCGTTTGGTAGTGTCCCCGCCTGATCAGCAGAGCAAACAGGATCAGGGCATTGAGCCAGGAGGACAGGGAAGTCGCAATTGCAATGCCGACATGTGAAAATGAGCCGATAAGGATAAGGCTCAGCACAACATTGGTGATCATGGCAAGAACACCGACGACGACGGGTGAAGTTGTATCCTCCCGGGCGAAAAAGCCGGGAGCGAGAATCTTCACAAGTACATAGGCGGGCAGACCGGAGGAGAAGGCGAGCAGCGCGGCGCCCGTTTTCAAACTGTCCGCAGCGCTGAACTCTCCATGTTGAAACAGGACAGAAGTGATCTGTTCCGGGATGACCATCAGGGCGACAGCGGCCGGCAAGGTGAGAAGCATGGAAAGCTCGATTGCCCGGTTAAGACTGATGATAGAGAGGCGTTCCTCTCCCGCCCGAATCTGCCGCGACAACAACGGTAGCAATGCTGTTCCAACGGCGATACCTATAACACCTAACGGCAACTGATAGACCCGGTCTGCATAATAAAGATAGGAAATTGAACCTGTCGCCAGAAAGGAAGCGATGATGGTGCCGACCAGGATATTAATCTGCATGACCCCTGCCCCGAGGGCGCCGGGCAGCATCAATTTCAACAGACGCTTTACATCTGCGTTTAGGCGCGGAGCACGGATTGGTATTTGGATAGCTTCACGGCGGCAAGCAATAATTAGGAAGATCACTTGGGCCAGCCCAGCGGCGGCGACACCCCAAGACAGCATCAGTCCTACTGTCGGCTCCATTTTTCCCATGGCTGCGAGCAAGCAGCCAATAAGGATAATGTTGAGAAGGATCGGCGCAGCTGCCATGGCGGCGAACTTATAAAAGGCGGTCAGCATCCCGCCGAGAAGGGCGACAATCGCCATGGCCGTCAGATAAGGGAAAGTGATACGAGTAAAGTCAACAGCTAAGGCAAAACGATCGCCGTCAACAGCAAAGCCCGGCGCCAGATACTGCATCATGAAGGGCATGAAGATCATGAACAAAGCGGAGAAAATCAGCAGGAAGCCGACCAGAATACTAAGGCTGTGACCGGCAAACTCCAGTGCAATTTCCTTACCCTCCGCTTCCAATCGGCGCGCGAACATCGGTACGAAAGCTGCGGAAAAAGCTCCCTCTGCTACTAACCGTCGGAACATATTCGGGATACGAAAGGCGACAAAAAAAGCGTCTGCTACGGGTCCTGCCCCCAAAACTGTCGCCATCAGGATATCCCGCAGGAAACCCAAAACCCGGCTTACCATGGTATAGCCGCCAACGGTCGCGACTGATTTAATCAAACTCATACATACCCCTCGACAAATCGGACAGGATCCTGAGCAGCTTTAGCTCGCCGCCGCCACCTTTTTTGATTTGGTCTCCTTCTTCGGCTGGGTTTTAGTCTCCGAAATGGCCTGCAGTAGTTTCTTTTCGATATTTGCCAATTTCACTTTATTTGTGATTTTTAAGCCAAAGCTGTCCTTGACATAAAACACGTCCACTGCCCGTTCTCCGTAGGTGGCAATATGGGCCGAGGAAATACTTAATGAAAGAGTGAACAGAGTGCGGGAAAGATCGGCCAGCAGTCCCGGTCGGTCCCGCCCACGAAGCTCAATCACAGTATGCGTATTGGAGGCCTTGTTATCTAAAAGGACGGACGGCGGGACTTTGAAAATCCTTGTGCGGCTTGGCAGGCTTGATTTCTGGCGATCAACAATTTCCACATGAGGGCGACGAGCGCCTTGCAAAGTATCCTCAATAGCCGCCCGGAGCTTTTTCATGCGCCCGCCCTTGTCATAGACTTTACCTTCTGAATCCTGAATGAAGAAGGTATCGAGGGCCATGCCGTCGGTTGTTGTATGGATTTTGGCGTCGACAATATTGGCACCGGTAATGGCCATGGCCCCGGTAATGCGCGCGAAAAGGCCCGGATGATCCGCGGTATAGACTGTGACTTCGGTGATGGACTGGAAGGGGTCACTTTTGGCTTCAATGGTGAACAAAGCCTTGTTTTTGTCTGCCTTGCGCATCAGACCGGCATGGAACTTTTGATCATCGCTGTTAGTCGCGATCCAGTAGGATTCATAAAAACGATCTACGTGGCGGGCGATTTCCGCTTTTTTCCAACCTTTAAGCTGCTCGCCGAGAAGGATTTGCTGTTGTTTGGCCCGCTCTTCCCGCCCTTCGGAGATATGGCCGCCGGTGAGGGCTGTCTCACTGGCATAATAAAGCTCGCGCAGTAACTGCCCTTTCCAGCCGTTCCAGACGTTGGGTCCGACCGCACGGATATCCACCACTGTCAGGATCAGGAGAAGCCGAAGTCTCTCCGGGCTTTGGATGATCTTGACAAAATCCTCAACCGTCTTGGGATCGGCAATGTCACGCTTGAAGGCAAAATTGCTGAAGGTCAAATGATAACGGACGAGCCAGGCTACGGTCTCGGTTTCAGAGGCGGATAGACCAAGACGAGGGCAGAGTTTTTCGGCAACTTCCGCGCCAAGAATAGAATGATCACCACCGCGCCCCTTAGCGATGTCATGAATGAGAACAGCACAATACAAGACATTGCGGGAGAGTATTTTCGGAATGATTTTGTGAGAAAGCGGATGCTCGTTTTCCAGAAGTCCGGCCTCAATCTGTGAGAGGATACCAATGGCGCGGATCGTATGCTCATCTACCGTATAGACATGATACATGTCATGTTGCATCTGAGCGACGACCCGACCGAAATCCGGAATGAATCGTCCAAACACACCGGCTTCATTGAGGCGGCGCAATGTAGTTTCCGGATCCTTGGTGCTGGTCATCATCTCCAGGAACAGCTTATTGGCGGCAGGATCCACCCTGAGCTTACGATTGATCAGTTTGAGATCCTGACGGATCAGGCGCAAGGCATTAGGATGAACATCCAGCCCCTTGTCCTGGGCCAGATGAAACAACTCCAACATTCTGATGGGTGAATTCTTCAGGTCATCATCATTCTGAACATTTAACCTGCCGCTTTCAACCAGGTACCCTTTGAGTTTGCGCTTTCCGAGGCCAAATCTCGGGATCGGCAGCCTGTTTTTCTTTTGCTGCTCCGCTTCCAGATTGGCGCAAAAAATCCGGGTTAGGTCCCCAACGTCTTTTGCAACCAGGAAATAGTGCTTCATGAAGCGCTCAACCCCAAGAGTTCCGGCATGGTCCTTGTATCCCAAACGCTGCGCCAACTCTGGTTGCATATCAAAGGTAATGCGTTCCTCCGGTCGATTGGCCAGATAGTGGAGATGGCAGCGAACGGTCCTCAGGAAGTTAGAGGCCTGAGTAAAGCGTTTGCGCTCTTTCTCGGTAAAGACGCCCAGTTCCACCAGTCGTGATATTTCTGTTGTGCCATGGACAAATTTCGCAATCCAGAACAGGGTTTGAAGGTCTCTGAGGCCTCCTTTGCCTTCTTTGATGTTCGGCTCAACCACATAGCGGGAATTCCCGAACCTCTCATGACGTTCATCCCGCTCCTGTAATTTGGATTCGATAAACGCTTTGCTGTTTCCGGCAACAATATCCTTCATGTATTTGTGCCGCATTTCTGCAAACAGATCCTGATCACCCCATAAATGGCGCGCTTCCAAAAGAGCGGTTTGGATTGTGATGTCTTTTGAAGCAAGACGAATGCATTCATCTACATTACGAGTGGAATGGCCGACTTTTAGACCCATGTCCCACAAAAGATACAGAACAAATTCAATAATCTGCTCACACCAAGACGTTTGTTTATAGGGAAACAAGAATAAAAGATCGATATCAGAGTAGGGCGCGAGCTCACCTCGTCCATATCCGCCAACTGCGACGATGGATAGTTTTTCCTCTGGCGTGGGATTGCTTAAGCGATAGATATATTGGGTCGCTGCGTCATAGATGGTCCGTACCAGCTGATCAACAAGGAAGCAACGGGCATACATGGCAGGCCTGCCCTTGTTTGTTCCCAAAAACCGGGCCTTTATTACAGCGTCGCCTTCTGCAAGGCTCGATTTTAGCAAGTTTAGCAGGGCACTCCTGAAATCCAGACTTTGCGGCGCGTGTTTCTCGGTCAGTTCCGCAATGGCAGAAACAACTTTTTTGCGGTCTATAATCTCTTTACGGTTCGGAATCTTTTCCATTTAAAACCCAGTTTGGACCAGCCTTGAATTGGACGATCCAGCTTTTTACGGTTACCCATCACTCTATTTAGCCTTTGTTTATCAAAATTCTGCGTTAAAGGCTTTAAAATTAGGATATTTTGGCTTTAAAGTCCTAAGAGCAATCTGGGAGATGTCTTCGTTAGATGAAGAAATACGATATTCAGGACTTCAGTGTGGCGGCTGCTTACAAGGCATTTCCCGAAGAAATGCGCTCAAAACTCTTGGCTTTGCGCCAAATGGTGTTTGAAACCGCCTCAGGGCTCGAAGAAGTTGGCCCTATAGAAGAAACTCTTAAATGGGGGGTTCCAAGTTATCTGACTCCTGTCAGCAAAAGCGGAACAACAATCCGGCTCGCGCCGGCAAAGGAACAGGGCAGCTATGGCCTATATGTTCATTGCCAGACCCGCCTGATAGAAGAATTTAAGCAAACTTACCCAGACAGTTTTAATTATAGTGGCACGCGTGCCCTGTTATTCAAGCTTGAAGAGCCTGTGCCTGAACAAGAACTCAGGGAGTTCATTGCCGCGGCCCTCACCTATCACCGTCGAAAGGTGCCTGTCGGCTAACGTCAATGTATTTATTTGCTTTCGCAAACGGGGCCCTGATCGGCGCAGGCCTGATCATCGCGATTGGCGCCCAAAATCTTTTCGTACTCAGACAGGGTGTTGCTCAGGATCAGATCTTCATTGTCTGCCTATTGTCAGCTTGTATTGACGCCTCCCTTATTCTTGTCGGCGCTATCGGACTTGGCAGCCTGATTGCGACTGTCCCTTGGCTTGTTCCCTGGGCGACATGGGGCGGCGCTGCGTTTTTGGTGGTTTTCGGATTGCTATCCTTAAGGCGGGTGATTTGGCCAGTAATGACTGCACCATCCACAGGCGATCCGGTGATTTCAAGCGCCAAGAAGGCGATCATCCTAACGCTAGCGTTCGGATTCCTCAATCCTCATGTCTATCTTGATACCGTGGTTCTGCTGGGCAGCATTGCCTCAGGATATGAGATGGATCAGCGCGTCTATTTTGTTGCCGGTGCAATCACAGCCTCATTCTTCTGGTTCTTCAGCCTTGGATATGGGGCGAGAGCACTTCGGCCACTGATGAGAACTGTTACCGGCGCCCGTGTCCTCGATAGCCTGGTCGCCGCCATCATGTTTCTTGTGGCGGCGAACCTGGTCTATGACGAAATGGCTTTCGGAGTTTGACGAAAGTCAGGAGATTGTCTGGCCACCATCAATGGTAAGGGTTTGTCCTGTGAGGAACGTTCCGGCATCGGAGGCCATGAACACAGCCGCACCGGCAATTTCATCGGGCATCCCTATTCGACCTAGTGGCGCCTGCGCCTCGGCCCTTTTCAGGATTTCAGGATTTTCCCAAAGCGCACGGGCGAAGTCTGTTTTGATCAGTCCGGGAGCGATGGCATTTACACGAATGTTATCGGCGCCATGTTCCACTGCCAGATTACGTACCAGTTGCATATCAGCTGCTTTAGAAATGGAATAAGCACCCAATACTGCAGAACCCCTAAGGCCGCCAATGGAAGAAACGATGATAATCGCGCCGTCTTTGCGAGCCTTCATTTCCGGAAGAACCATATTGCAAAGCCAATGGTTGGATTTGATATTGCTAGCCATGATCTTGTCAAATGCCTCATCCGGAATACCACTTGAGGGGCCGAAATAGGGGTTGAGAGCTGCGTTGCAGACAAGGACATGGATATCTCCAAATTTTTTGCGAGTCTCATCCACAAGATTTTGTAAGGACTCCTTGGAGTTTATGTTGCAGGGAATAGAAACGGCTTCTCCCGTACTTCCGTCGGGAAGGCTTGCGTTAATCTCTGCGGCTACCTCTTCACAGACATCTGCCTTACGGCTGGAAATCGTGACCTTGGCGCCGGCCTTGGCCATTTGCTCCGCAATTGCTTTGCCAATCCCTTTACTGGACCCAGTGATAATCGCTGTCTTTCCCGATAGATCAAACATAGAAATTCTCCATTTTTGTTGTTCTTTTTCCCAAATTCTTCGTCAGATTAGTGACATGCGGAACGCTTGTCACCTTCTAGATCAATCCTGTGACATTAATTCCTTTAACTCATATATCAGTTCCAAAGCCTCTCTTGGTGAGAGATCATCTGCGCTGATGTCGCCAAGTCTTTCCAATGCCTTTGAAGAAATTTCTGAAGGTTGCGGTGACGCGGTTTCTTCGAGAATGCTGGAAAAAAGCGGCAAATCATTGGCGAGACGGGTTGAAGCAGAGGTCTGGTCCTTTTTCTCAAGTGCTTCGAGGACTGATTCAGCTCGTTTTACGACAGCTTTCGGTAATCCGGCCAATTTAGCTACCTGGATGCCATAGGATCTGTCTGCCGATCCTTCTCCAACTTCATGCAGGAACACAACATCACCTTTCCACTCACGCACCCGCATGCTGTGGTTTGACAGAGCCTCGAGCTTGGACCCAAGAGCTGTTAGCTCATGATAGTGGGTGGCAAACAAAGCTCGACATTTATTGACGTCATGAAGATTTTCAACGGTTGCCCAGGCGATGGACAATCCGTCAAAGGTTGCGGTTCCGCGTCCGATTTCGTCAAGGATGACCAGTGACTTTGGGCTGGCCTGGTTAAGAATGGTGGCGGTTTCCACCATCTCAACCATGAAAGTGGACCGACCTCTGGCCAGATCATCCGCTGCGCCCACACGACTGAATAATTTGTCAACCACGCCGATATGAGCTTGCCGAGCAGGGACATAGGATCCGATCTGAGCCAGGATAGTGATCACGGCGTTTTGTCGGAGAAACGTACTTTTACCTGCCATATTGGGTCCAGTGAGGAGCCAAAGTCTTTGCTCTGTATTCAACACACAGTCATTCGCCACGAACGGGCTATCGGCAGCGGCGGTAAGAGCTGCCTCTACGACAGGATGACGGCCATCAGTTATTTCGAAAGCCAAACTATCATCAACTAAAGGAAGGCAGTAGCTACATTCTGTCGCCAATTGGGCATGGCTTGCAGAAACATCCAATATGGCCATGGCTCCGGCAGCTTTTAGGATTTCTGTTCCCGAGCCAATGATTTGGGAGACAAGCTCATCATATAATGTCAGCTCAAGTGCAAGGGCCCGGTCCGCAGCTCTGGAAATCTTATCCTCCAGCTCTCCAAGTTCCACAGTGGAGTAACGGACCGCGTTAGCCATTGTCTGGCGGTGAATGAAGTCTTCACTCATATTGTCGACGAATCGGGGTGTGATCTCGATAAAATAACCAAGGACATTATTATGCTTTACCTTCAACGAAGGCACATTTACATGTTCTGCATATTGTGCTTGTAGGTTGGCGATAAGGCGGCGGCTTTCATCCCGTAAGGCGCGCAAGTCATCCAGATCGGCGCGATACCCCTTGGCAATAAACCCGCCATCTCGTGCGAGCAACGGCAAATCCCCCGCTAGAGATCGTGTTAGTTGCTCAACAATTTCGCCATGAGCACCGAGTTGCCCTGCTGTATCCTGGAGGCCGGATGGCAAGGTTTCGAGGTTCTCCGCTGTTAGAGCGGACCGAAGACTTGCGGTTTCTGCCAGACCGTCGCGAATGGCGGCTATGTCGCGAGGTCCTCCGCGGCCCAAGGTAAGGCGGGAAAGGGAACGCTCCATGTCTGGGCATCGCCGGAGAATATCTCTCAAAGCCTCCCGTTTAGCTGAACTCTGCTCGAAATAGGTCACCATTTCCAATCTTCGGTGAATGGCAGTAGGCTTGGTCAGTGGGCTCGACAGATCGGCAGTGAGCTTACGTCCACCCGCACCAGTAATTGTCCGGTCAATTATAGACAGCAGGCTGCCTTTTTTCTCACCAGACATGGTCCGGATAAGTTCCAGGTTACGGCGAGTCGCACCGTCAATGGACATGACATCGGATGCAGAGAGTTTCTGTGGCGGCTTAATGAGCGGAAATTTGCCTTTTTGGGTTAGCTCTACATAGTCAACAAGTGCCCCGCAGGCACCGAGCTCTGAGCGTTCAAATGCGCCATACACATCCAGGGTGGCAACATCAAAAAGGGATTTGAGTCGTCTCTCACCGTTCTGGCTGTCAAATCGAACAGAGGGAAGTGGTGTAAGGGCTTTGCCCCAATCGTCCGTGAGCTCGGAAAAATCCTCATCATCGAGCCATCTGTCTGACATCAGAATTTCGCCGGGGTTCAGTCTTGAAATCTGTGCGCCGATCTCGTTTCGCTCTGTCGTTGAGGCAAAAAACTCTCCTGTCGAGATATCCAGCCAAGCGATCGCATAGTCCTTACCGGACCTTGCAATGGCGACCAGGAAATTATGAGCCCGCGCATCAAGTAGCGATTCCTCGGTTAGCGTTCCAGGTGTAACGAGCCTCACCACCTCCCGTGCGACAACCGATTTATAGCCGCGCTTTTTGGCCTCCGCTGGACTTTCTGTTTGCTCGGCAACAGCAACGCGATGTCCTTTTCGGATCAGCTTTTGCAGATAACCGTCTGCTGCATGAACAGGAACCCCGCACATGGGAATATCGTTTCCGTCATGCTTTCCCCTTTTGGTCAAGGCAATATCTAGGGCGGCAGAGGCAACTTCTGCATCGGCAAAAAACAGCTCATAAAAATCGCCCATCCGGTAAAATAATAGGCTGTCAGGATGGTCTTCCTTGATGGTCAGATATTGCGCCATCATGGGGGTAACGGTTTTATTCGGTTGCGACTTGGTTTTGACTAGGGTAGGCATGGGGGAAAACTACCATAGCATGGGGCTTTGCCAACAGGTTTGTCGTAATTTTTATGGCAAAACTCTCGAGACGAAAAACAGGAACGCAATTCAATGAGTGAAAAACGGGATTCCAGCCAGTATGACGAGGCTTTGCGCTACCACGCGCAAGGCAAACCGGGAAAACTGGAAATTATTGCCACAAAGGCAGTGGCCACGCAGCATGATCTGTCACTGGCCTATTCGCCAGGTGTGGCGGCCCCATGCCTTGCCATCGCAGAGGATCCCGAATCTGTCTATGATTTTACAACCAAAGGCAACCGGGTTGCCGTGATTTCAAACGGAACTGCTGTCCTGGGCTTGGGTAATCTTGGTGCCCTCGGATCCAAGCCAGTTATGGAAGGTAAGGCAGTTCTGTTCAAGCGTTTCGCGGATTTGGATTGTTTTGATCTTGAATTGGATACGGAAGATGTCGATGAGTTTGTAAATAGCGTCCGATTAATGGGCCCAAGCTTTGGCGGCATAAATCTGGAAGATATCAAAGCGCCGGAATGCTTCATTATTGAGCAGCGCCTGCGCGAAGATATGGATATTCCGGTTTTCCATGACGACCAGCATGGTACGGCCATAATCTGCGCAGCTGGTATTATCAATGCTCTTGATCTGACAGATCGAAATCTTAAAGACGTGAAAGTTGTCGTCAACGGGGCTGGGGCCGCGGCTATTGCATGCCTTGAGCTGATCAAGGCCATGGGCCTGCCTCATGACAATGCCATTCTCTGTGATACCAAAGGGGTTATCTATCAGGGTCGGGAAGAGGGGATGAACCAATGGAAGTCCGCTCATGCTGTTGAGACCGAGGCAAGAACTCTTGAAGAGGCTATGGTTGGATCGGATATTTTTCTGGGTCTGTCCGTAAAAGATGCTGTCAGCCAGGACATGGTCAAATCAATGGCGGACAAGCCGATCATTTTTGCCATGGCCAATCCGGATCCGGAAATTCGGCCTGAGGAAATTGCTGAAGTTAGAAATGACGCCATTGTGGCGACAGGCCGCTCAGACTTTCCGAATCAGGTAAATAATGTTCTGGGATTTCCCTATATTTTCCGAGGTGCCCTCGACGTTCGCGCAACGACCATCAATGAAGAGATGAAAATTGCCGCGGCGGAAGCGCTTGCGGAACTGGCTCGAGAAGATGTGCCGGATGAGGTCGCTGCCGCTTATAAAGGCAAGCGCCCTGTGTATGGGCCGGAATACATCATTCCTGTCCCCTTTGATCCCCGCCTGATCAGCCATGTGCCGACGGCTGTCGCCAAGGCAGCGATGGATTCCGGCGTTGCGCGCCGCCCAATCATTGATGAGCACGCGTATCGGAATGAGCTTCGAGCCCGTCTCGATCCGACTGCAGGATCCTTGCAATTGATCATGGATGAAGTGCGGGCAACGCCAAGACGCGTTGTATTCGCTGAAGGGGAAGAAGAAAAAGTCATCCGAGCAGCTGTTGAATTTCAAAAAGCTGGCTACGGTATTCCTGTCCTGATAGGCCGCGAGGCGGAAATTAGCAAGACTATGGAAGAGATTGGGATTGAAGGGGTGGATAGCCTGGAAATCTACAATGCCAGCGAGATGGCAGATCGCGAGAAATATCATAACTTCCTTTTTGAACGCCTCCAGCGACAGGGATATTTGTTCCGTGATTGTGTGCGTCTGGTCAATCGGGATCGGAATATCTTCGCGGCCTGTATGGTCGCCATGGGCGATGCGGATGCCGTTTTAACCGGCGTAACGCGCCGTTTTTCTGTGGCCTTTAAGGAAATTCAGAAAGTAATCGAGCCAATGGAAGGCAAGCGGGTCATTGGCGTGTCCGTGATTGTCGGCCGGGACCGAACTGTTTTTATGGCGGATACAACGGTTACCACATTGCCGAATGCGGATGAGCTTGTCTCCATCGCAAAGGAAGCAGCTGAGGTTGCCAGGCGACTTGGCCATGAGCCAAGGGTTGCGATGCTGTCCTATTCGAATTTTGGAAATCCCCAACATGTGACGTCGGATCGGATTCGCGAGGCTGTATGCCTGCTGGATGAAGAAGAGCTGGATTTTGAATATGACGGGGATATGTCGGCAGATGTGGCATTGAATGAAGAATTAATGGCCATGTATCCGTTTTGTCGTCTGTCCGGCCCTGCCAATGTCCTGGTAATGCCGGGATTGCATTCCGCCAATATCGCGTCAAAACTGATGCCTATCCTTGGCGAAAGCAAGGTTATTGGGCCGCTGCTTGTTGGCCTTTCAAAGCCGGTTCAGATTGTACCCATCGGCGCGACCGTTTCAGACCTCGTAAACATGGCTGCCCTGGCCGCCCACGAAGCTGCGCAGTAATCGCCTAGTCATAGAGCCGCTGTCGCATTTTGCGATTTGCGGCGACGAACGCGATTACACTGATGATCAAGATATAGGCTGAATGCAGGGCCAGCATCGTAAGATCGATCGGTAGACCCGCAGACATGGGCCTAATGGCCGCAACAAGATGGGTCATTGGAAAGGCCCAGGCGATGTACTGGATCACCTCCGGGAATCGGCTGATCTCAAAAAACACCCCGCAAAAGACAAACATGGGCGTCACCCAAAAGGTGAAAAAATAGCTGAAAAACTCATAGCCCTTGGCATAGGCCGTGGCGGCCAATCCTACGCAGGCGAAACAGATCGACGCCAAAAAGACAATTGGCAAAGCTAATAAAGCGCCTGATAGAGATGGGACGCCCCCCCAAACCCAGCCGACAACCAATACGGTGACCGAAGAGATCAGGGCCTTGGCGGCAGCCCATAGTACTTCTCCCATCAACAATTCTGTTAGAGTCACAGGTGTGGAGAGAATGGCATCCCAATTCCCCATGGTGAAATAACGGGTAAATGATCCAATTGTCGTCTCGAAGCTGGCAGAAAAAGCAGCGGAATAGGCGATCATTCCTGCCACAACAAAGGTCAGGTAGCTCATACCATCCATGGCATCTATGAACTGACCCAACCCGAATCCAAAGGCGAACAGGAATAAGATCGGGTTAGCCACATTGGAGGCCATGGAAGAGCCGATAAATTTTTTCCAGACGCTATATTGGCGCCCTGAAACAGCTAACACATATTTTGTGCCCGGCATTTGCATGGCATTAATTCTCCCTCAATGTCCGCCCGGTTAGACGGAGAAACACGTCTTCCAAATTGGCAGGGCGATGCAAATACACGGCATTTTCCGGAAGGTCAGCAATAAACTCCTGAGTGGAGCGAACAAAATACAATACTGAATCTCCGATATCTTCCTGATCCCATTTGCCATCAGTTGATTTCGCTAAATCTGGTTTCTGAACTTCAAACACATGGCCTTTGACATGGCGGTCTATCAATTGCTGTGGTGTGCCCTGATCAAGTATCTTTCCTTCATCGATGACGATGATCTGGTCACAAAGTCGCTGTGCCTCATCCATGTAATGGGTTGTGAGCAACAGGGTTCTCCCCTGCTTTTTAAGAGCCAGCAGCTGTTTCCAGATCAGCACCCGTGCCTGGGGATCCAGGCCTGTTGTTGGTTCGTCAAGAACTACCAGTTCCGGCTCTCCAATAAGGGCTCTGGCAATAACGAGTCGCCGTTGCATGCCCCCAGATAACGCCATGACGGGCGCTCGGGCCTTTTCCGTCAGTTGCATAAATTCAAGCAGCTTCGGAACCCGTTCAGATATCAGTGCAGAAGGAAGAGCAAAATAACGCCCAAATGTTTCGAGATTTTCAACAACGCTAATGTCAGGATCAAGGTTGGTTTCTTGAGGAACCAGACCAATTTTTGCCTTGATATTCCGGGTCATCTTTTGAACCGGTACACCAAATACTTCCAGGCTTCCTTCCGTCACATCTGAAAGCCCCATGATCATGCGCATTGTTGTCGATTTACCCGCTCCGTTTGGCCCAAGCAGCCCAAAGCATTGCGCGGGCTCAACAGAAAAATTGATACCCTTGACGACTTCAAGATCATCATATTTCTTTTTAAGATCCACTGCGGCAATAATAGCTGGCGCGTTCATTGTTAATGTCCGGACATGGTGAGACAGGCGGGAAAGGTCGTAAGATCTCTTATTCTATAGATCAGGACATTAGGTGCAATCCAATTTAGAGTAGCCCTTGGCATTCTTTCAGGCACTGGTGTTTTTCTGCAATTGGTCCTTTCGAAGGGCACTGAAATGCTTTTAGGTTTCAGCTAATTTATTACCTGAGTGGATATTGCGATGACTTGGATTACACCGATAACCCTTGAAGACGAGATGGTGCAATTGGCACCGCTTGAGCCTTCCCATGAAGCGGACCTAAAAGAGGCGACAGAAGACGGAGAGCTATGGAAGCTTTGGTACACGCTGGTTCCTTCAGCTGAAGAGATGGAGGGAGAGATCAAGAAGCGAATGGCGCAGCAGGAGGCAGGCTCCATGCTGCCGTTCACTGTGATCGACAGGAAATCCGGACGAGCTGTTGGCATGACGACCTATATGAATATTGATCAAACGGGACGCCGGGTTGAGATTGGTTCCACTTGGTATGCCAAATCTGTACAGCGGACAGGCCTCAATACTAGATGCAAGAAACTTCTCCTTACCCATGCTTTTGAGGAACTTGGCTGTAATGCGGTCGAATTTCGCACTCATTTCCACAATCGTAAGAGCCGTCGGGCAATAGAAAGACTCGGCGCCAAACTTGATGGAATTCTTCGAAATCACATGATCGCCAAGGATGGTACGCTGCGGGATACCTGTGTCTACAGCATCATCGCTGGGGAGTGGCCCGCTGTGAAATCCAACCTTACCTACATGATTGAGGAGCAGTCTTAGGCTTCCAGTCGCTCGCGAAGCTCGGTTTTCAAGACCTTGCCATAATTGTTCTTCGGCAATTCTAAGACGAAGAAATACTCTTTAGGGCGCTTGAAGCGAGCGATTTGACTCAAGCAATGCCGATCCAGCTCTTCGGGTTCTGCCGGATCGCCCTGCTTTGATACAACAAAAGCGACGACCTCTTCTCCCCAGTCGGGATGGGATCGGCCGACAACTGAAATTTCTTCGACCGACGGATGGGTCAAAAGGGCTTCTTCGATTTCTCGCGGGTAGATATTGGTCCCACCGGAAATGATCATGTCTTTTGATCGATCTTTCAGGGTTAGGAAGCCCTCTTCATCAAAGCACCCCATATCACCCGTATGCAGCCACCCACCCCGCAAAGTTTCCTTTGTGGCTTCTGGGTTTTTCCAGTAGCCCAGCATAACCACATCACCCCGGACAGCAACTTCACCGATCTCACCCACCGGCAACGGTTTATCGTCCTCATCAAATATCCGTACTTCTACATCGGTCCTGACCGTACCGACGGAGGCAAGTATTTCGCTACGCCTTGGATGATTTTCGTCTTTGATGAGAGACGTGGACAGACCGGTGATGGTCATGGGGGCTTCTCCCTGACCGTAAAGCTGGGCAAATTTTGGCCCTAACGCATCGATGGCTCGGCGGATATCTGCTTCATACATGGGACCGCCGCCATAAACGATGACCTTCAGATTGCTGGTATCCGCACCTTCGAATGCTGGGCTGGAGATGAGACGGTGGATCATGGTCGGGGCGAAGAAAAAACAGGAATTGGGAAAGTGGCTGATGAGTTCCAGGGTCTCTGCCGGATCAAACCCTCCGCTCAATGGTGTAACCTGAATGCCGGCTTTGGCGATGGTGGGAATGCCGGTGAAACCAGAGCCATGGGTTTGCGGCGCTGTATGTATGGCTGCATCTCCTGGCTCCAGAGCTGCAAGGTCTGCCAGATGGCTGAGGGTGGCGATCAGGATGTTCCGATGGCTGATCATGGCGCCTTTTGGCTTCCCAGTCGTGCCAGACGTATAGAATAGCCAGGCGAGATCATCGGGATCTGCATCTTGAAGATCAAGAGCTGGTCCCGTCTTAAATGACTGATAGGACTCCTCATGAACCGAGAGGATTGTCTCGAGTGCTGGTAGTTCCTGTTTAAGGGGGGTGATCTGATCGGCAAGCTCTGCCGTTGCGAAAACAAGACGGCTGTCGGAGTTTTCAAGGATATACTGGAATTCGCTGATATGCAGCTTGGCGTTAACGGGTACTGCCACTAGTCCTGCATGCCAGGTTGCAAATAAGGATATCCAGTATTCCGGATGGTTCTTCATGATCAAAGCAACCCGATCGCCTTTCTCAAGCCCGAGCTCATGACGTAATGCATGGGCGAGCGAGACGGTTTCAGCTGCAAACTGTCGATAGGTAGCAACTATATCCGTACCGTGGGCGAGCGCGGGATGGTCCGGATAGGTTTTGGCGGTCCTCTCCAGCAGTTTGGCAATATTCATGTTTCCTCCTCGGAGCTCTTAAGCGGCTCTTTCTTCAGTGCCATCGGACAATGGCTGCGCCCGTGACAGCCACCATAGTAGCAATAATCCGGGGAGAGCTGCCACTGTTGTGATGAGGAAAAATTCAAACCATCCAACTCGGTCCACCAACCATCCGGAAGGGGATACCAGGGTTGTTCTGGCTACTGCCGTAAGGGAGGTCAGCAAGGCATATTGAGTGGCGGTGTAAGAGACATTGCATAAACTGGAAAGATAGGCCACAAAAACAGCCGTTCCCATGCCGCCCGCCACATTTTCTATGGCAATGGTCAGAGCCAAAAAACTCAGATCATTACCGATATAGGCGAGAGCGGAAAACATCAGATTAGAGAACATCTGAAGAAGGCCACAGATAAAGAGCGCGCGATACATCGTCGAAACGGCAAGCAGCCATCCGCCAATGAACAGCCCGGTAAAAGTTGCAACGGTCCCGAATGTTTTAACGATTTCCGCGATTTCGGTCAGGGTAAATCCCGTTTGCAGATAGAAGGGGTTGGTCATGGCACCGGCAAGGCTATCGCCGAATTTATAGAGAACCGTAAATAGCAGAATGATCAGCCATTGTGGTTTGCCCATGAAATCAAGGAACGGATCAATGACGGAATGGCGGATCCAGGTCAGATAGTCCTGTTTCTTGTCTTCCAGAACTACGCCTGTCCTTAAACCTTCTTTTGCTGGTTCGCGGGTTGCCAATACTGTGACAGTACCAACAAGAATAAAAGCGGCCATGACAATATAAGCAATAGTCCAATTGAAAAAATCAGCGATCAGGAAGCTGCTGAAACCTGTCAACCACATGGCGACACGATATCCGTAGACGTAGGTCGCGGCGCCGGCGGCCATGTTTTTCTCATCGCAAATTTCAATTCTAAAGGCGTCAACAACGATGTCATAAGAAGCAGAGGCAAAAGAAACAACGATCGCCGCAAGGGTGACATAAAGAAGGCTCTGTTTGGGGTCGCTGAAGGCCAGGGCCAAGGTCGCCAGGATCAAAAAGGATTGCAGCAGGATCAACCAGCTGCGACGGCGGCCCAGCAAATTTGACAAAACAGGCAGCTTTATATTGTCAATAATTGGCGCCCAGAGGAACTTTATGGCATAGGGGATCCCGACAAGAGCTAACAGACCAATGGATGTCAGATCGATATTTTCCTGGGTCAGCCAGGCCTGCAGAATGCTGCCGGTCAGCAATAATGGAACGCCGGAAGAAAAACCTAGCAAGGTGATGGCAATGATGCGCCGATCACGATAAACGGAGAGAGCGTTCAGCCAGTTGCTCATAACGCTCCTTTCTCTGCTATCCGTTCAAGATTACTTCGGTGGGGGTAAAGTCCCGACCTTGGACCCGTGCCGCCTCTTCCAAGGTCAAAACGCCCTCGACGCAATTCAGCCCTCGAGCTAGCCAAGGATCCTGTTTGCAAGCCTCAAGTACCCCGTGTTTGGCGATGGATTTGATATGAGGAAGAAGGGCTGTAGCATACCCGGCAGATGCTGTGACCGGCACGGCGCCCGGAATATTTGCGACGCAAAAATGCCGGATACCGCCTTCAACGAACACCGGATCTTCCCAGCTTGTCGGTCGGCTGGTTTCAATGGCTCCGCCTTCGTCGCAGGAAATGTCGACGATGATTGTCGTTGGTTTCAGGCTCCCAAGATCCTCACGACTGATGAGATGATCTTCCCGATGTTTTGGCCACATGACGCAATTGAAAATCATATCCGCGTCAGTTAAATGGTCCTCAAGGTCCGGAATATCACCAACAGTGAGATTGGCCTGATGCCAGTCCAAGGCTGCCTGTTTGCGGGCGCCAGGATTGATATCGAGACCAACAACATCCACACCAAGAGACAACAGTGTTCTAAGCGCGCCTCTGCCTACATGACCGAGACCAATAACGATTGCCTTGGCTGTGGGAGCGCCAAAATGAGCCATGAAATGACGACCGGTTCCGCCATTTTGGGCAAGAGAGAGCTGGACACCGGCGAAGGCACCAACTTCTCCGGCCAGTGGGCAGTTTGGGGATCCAAATTGATGGGTATCTTCTGCGGCAATTGCCGTCAGTCCCACGTCAAGAAGATGATCTAGCTGCAGTTTGTCATTGGCGGAATGGATATTTGTCAAAAGGATGTGGTCTTTACGCAGAAGCCCGAATTCCTCAGGCAAGATCTCCTTAACCTTTACGATCAGGGTTGCCTTGGCAAATACCTCCTCCGCTGCTGCACAGATGATTGCACCGGCTTTGGAGTAATTGATGTCTGATGCGCCGGACAAAAGCCCGGCAGTCGACTGAACAAAGACCTCATTGCCCTCCGTTACAAGCTGTGCGACCTGCTCGGGGAGAAGCGCGACACGCCCCTCTTGCGGTTTGATCTCTTTCGGAATTCCTATTTTCATCAGCATGGTCCGGTTACGGTGATAATGGAGATTTCCGCTCAATTATCAGGAAAACCGGCCGGGCGCCATGTTTAAGAATGATTTTCTTCCTTGGCCTTCTGAAGTTCTTCCGTCGTGCGGACTAGGCGCTCCGCTAGAACTCTCATAAGTTCGACCGCCATTTCAGGAAACTCAGTGACCATCCTGAAAAACACATCCTTGGTAATTCGAAGAGTTGTCAGTTCTGTCGCCGCCTGAATGGTCGCAGTTCTCGGTATGTCAATCAGGATAGCGATTTCCCCAACCACATCATTTTTCCCAAGTGTGGCAACGGTCAAAGGGCCTGAAGGCGTATCAACAATGACATCCGCTTCGCCAGCCATAATAAAATAGGCCGCGTCACCAATGTCCCCTTGTTTGCAGAGAAAATCTCCAGGCTGAAACGTCAGGCGCTCAGATGTAAAGGCCAGCAATTTGATCTTGGAGGGTTCAATTTTGGCAAATAATGGAATTTGCCTCAGAATTTCAACTTCTTCTTTTAAGCTCACCGAATGTCTCCCTTTTCCTAGGAGCCCGCCAGCATTTCTTTGTACTGGAGGCTATCAGTCGTCAATTTCGTAGGAGGACCTGATTCCGCTACTCTTCCACTTTTTAATATTAGAACGTTATCGAAGTCTTTTGTCTTATCAGCGTGATCCAAAGACCAAACCAGGCAGCGGCCATCGAACTCCTTAAGGATATTTCCCATGAGTTTCTGCTCCGTTGCCGCATCAAATGAGGAGGTGGCCTGGTTAAGGATGAGGACGTCAGGATGTTTTATAATGGCGCGCGCCAAGCACAGTTTCTGCCGCTGTGTTGCACTAAGCCGGGCGCCCGCTGTTCCCACCCGAAAGTTAAGACCCACACCAATGATGATCCGCTTCAGATCCATTTCATCGACAACGGTCGATAGTAGCGAACCAATTTTTTCGGCGGCCTGTGCATATCCAAAGGCGATCTTGCCGAACAGAATGTTGTCCTGAAGGTTTGTCGCAGCGCTGTAGGCATCTTCTTCAAAAAAGGCGACGCTTCCCTGCAACTCTTCGGGCAGACTTTCCGCGAATTTATGCCGAGCCTGAACGATTTTTTCCTGAATCTCATCGGTAAGAACGCCGAGACGATGTCGGGAGGGAATAACCTTGAAGGGCAAGGACATGAACCTTAAACGATCTTCATCACGAAGTTGATCCAGATGATCCCAATCAATGCGGCTGATCATCGCTTGGTATTCCGGAAGCTCCTCGGATGAGATAAAGCCGTAAAGCTGGAAGAATTCATGATCTGGCGGCAATCCGGCAAACAGTTCGACCATCAATGTCGCAACCTGATATCCCATGCGTAGGAAAGTTTCGGTTAAATCCGCGTCCTCAATGACTTTTTGCACGTAAGCATTTTCTGCCATCCGGTCGAGGTCAAACGCGGTGCCTACGGGGGTGCCAAAAAGCAAGTTTTCGGCAAGAGTTGCATTGGTGTTATATTTGTCTTCTTCGAACGCCTCGATCATGTTTTTAAGGCTCGGGTCTGCTTCGAGTTTTTCAAAAAAGCGCTTTCTGGCGGACAGGATCAAGTCGGCAGCTTCAGGTGCCTCTTCCGGATCCAGAGTGCTTCGCAGACCCAATTGGTAAACATCTTCGCTTAAGTCCACCATTTCCAGAACTTCAAGCGCCCGGGAATCCAGTCCGCCATTTTCCGAGACGCTGGCGAGGCCATAATCCAGCCAATTGGCTTCGGCGTCATCGACGGAATTACCGGTTAGCTTTGCTTCGCGAATATAGTTTTCACGGGCGCTTTTTTCTTCGCCATCATAGTCAATCTCATGCAACGGGCGATGCTTGAGGCCAAAGAACAAGTTGTCCCCGAGCGTTGAGTTGAAAACATATCCATGCTGGCCGACATAGGCGATGCGGCGGCCTACGATTGCCTCGGGTGCTTTGACTAGATCTATGTCGCCGGCTGAAACTTGGCCTCTGTCCGGGTCAATTATTCGGGCCAAAACATGTGTGAGAGCCTCACGGCCGGAACCAGCAGGACCGACAACCGCTACCCGTTCATCCAGGCGAAATCTCACATTCAGGCTTTCTAGAAGGGTCGAGCCTGTGTCATCTGCCAGAACAATATTATTCCCAACCATCTCACCCGTGAGATTGGGAATGGTATCTGGCTCTTCCAACTGGTTGCTTTCATCGCGCATTCCTGCTGGCTCAAACTGCTCGACAACCTGTTCATACTTAATGCGTGCATCCTCGCGTCGTTGGTAATAAGCGAGAAGCTCTTTCCAAGGCGCAGCCATTTCCTTGTGGGCTGCAATCGCTGCAACCAGCACACCAATTTCCAATGTGCCGTTAATAACCATGGTACCGCCAATGGCATAGAAGAAGAACGGACCCAGTTGCTGAATAAAATTGTTGAGGAATTTGACGATGAATTTGAGGATATATATCCGGTAGCGGACCGTATAGATCTTGTTGAGCTGGCTGGAAAACTTGGCGCGCATGAAGTTCGAGCCATCATGGGCATGGATTTCTTCCGCACCATTGACCGTTTCCCCGATCTGGTCGGACAGAACACGCACCAGACGAACCCTCTCTTTCCCGAGCAGGTTCACCTTCTTCTGTAGTATGGGAATGAAATAGGCTTGTAGCGGATAAAGGGCGATCGCAGCCAGGGCCATGATCCAGTTCTGGACCAGAAGAAAAGTAATAATAACCAGCAAATAGCCGCCCTGGAATATGGGTAAGGCAAAGGCCTCACCGATAAAGCCGCCAAGGGGCTCAACCTCTGCAGTGACCATCGGAATGATCTCGCCCGAGCTTTTCTTCTTGAAGGTCGGCATCGGGAAGCGCAGAATTCGGCTGTAAAGCTCATAGCGGAGCCGCCGCAGCATCCTCTCACCGGATACACCCTGATACACATTGATCATGTATTTGAAGGATTGGTTGGCAACCACAAGTAACAGGAACAAGCCAACAGTCAGATACAGGAACTCCAACTGATCAAATTCGATCCCCATATATTCCACAGGAAAGGAGATATCATTTCCTTGAATAGCTTGGTCAATTATAAGGGCCGGAATCTGAAGATAAACGTAAAGAAACGGAAACGACGTAATGGCCATCAAAGTCAGTATGATCTGCTGCTTCTTACTGTAGCGCAGAATATACTTGTAAATACTATGTTCCATTAATTGTCGCCTGCTCAGCCTTCGATCGGGACTATTTCCGGGTTCATACATAACGAAGATAAGTACTTTTTCATAGTTTGTCCTGTCGCTGCAAGGAGGAAATTCGACTGATAACGTAACCATGAACACGAAATATATGAGAAAGCAAACTTATGGCTTTCGCTTTTGTGTGTTGATATTTGATGACTCACACCGTAACAAAGAGCCTGTGATTTGCTCTATCCATTCAGGAGATTTAAGCTGAGCTCACCGTTAAGAAATGATACGGTTGCAGTTGTTTTGAAGGGGTATCCACGCCTTTCTGAAACCTTTATTGCACAAGAGCTCTTGTTCCTTCAGAACAATGGCGTGAAAATGCAGTTTATCTCGCTCCGCCACCCGACTGACAAAGCCCGACACCCAATTCACAATGAGATAACTGCTCCGGTTTCTTATTTGCCCGAATATCTCTATCAGGAGCCCTTGCGGGTCCTAAAGGCCTGGTGGTCGGTGAGGAAGAGGGAAGGATATCGTGTCGCGCGGAAAATATGGCTTAAAGACCTTCGGCGGGATTTGACCCCGAACCGGGTCAGGCGATTTGGTCAGGCGCTCGTCCTGGCAGAAGAATTGCCCGATGAAATCGGCAGCCTCTATGCGCATTTTCTGCACACGCCGGCGTCCGTGACCCGTTATGCAGCGATTATCAGGGATTTACCCTGGAGTTGTTCTGCCCATGCAAAGGACATCTGGACAAGCCCGGAATGGGAATTGAAAGAGAAACTTCAAGATATCGATTGGTTGGTGACCTGTACGTCCTTTAACGCAGCTTATCTAAAAAAACTCGCCGCTGACCCTGACAAAATTGAACTCATGTATCATGGGCTGGACCTGTCCAGATTTCCGAAACTTTCTTCAAGGGATCATAGTCGAGACGGATCAGACACATCTGATCCGGTAAAGATTGTCTCGGTGGGCAGGGCTGTAAAAAAGAAAGGCTATGATGATCTTCTGCATGCGCTTGTTGACTTACCGCCTGAATTGAACTGGCAATTCACACATATCGGTGGCGGCCCGCTGCTGGAGAAATTGAGGGAACTGGCAGATACTCTCGGGATATCAGATCGAATAGAATGGCTTGGTGCTCAGCCACAGCAGCAGGTGATCGAGACCTTGCGGAGTTCAGATGTTTTTGTGCTTGCCAGCAGAATTGCTGAGGATGGGGATCGGGACGGATTGCCGAATGTCCTCATGGAAGCGCAGAGTCAGAAGGTTGCTGTCTTGTCCACCAACGTTTCAGCAATTCCGGAGTTGATTGTTGACGGGAAAACCGGGTTGCTTGTTGAAGAGCGGGACCCGGCAGCCTTGGCAACGGCTTTGCAAGCTCTTTGCCAGTCGCCTGAAATGCGGACATCACTTTCTGACGCGGGCGATGACTATCTCCGCAACAAGTTTGATTCAACGATCGTCAATCAATCGTTGCTGACCAAGTTAGGGGTGCATTCCCCAGCCTCTACGTCAGTGGCATAATGATGAGAGTTGCTTTTTACGCTCCAATGAAGCCGCCGGATCATGACGTTCCATCCGGTGATCGACGGATGGCGAGATTGTTGATGGCGGCCCTAACACAGGCTGGATATAGCGTGGAGCTCGCGTCGAAGTTAAGGACTTTCGATAAAACAGGTGATCAGGCAATTCAGCAAGGAATGCGCGATAATTCAGAGGCCGAGGTGGCTAGGCTGATTAAGCGGTGGTCGGCTTCTCCTGAGGAAGTTCCGGAAGCCTGGTTCACATATCACGTCTATCACAAGGCGCCGGACTGGATCGGCCCCGCCATCTGCCAGTATTTCGATATACCTTATTATATTGCGGAGGCCAGTCACGCACCTAAGCAGCTCAACGGTCCCTGGCATATGGGGTATGAAGGGGCGGAGCAGGCCATCCGGGCAGCTGATTGCGTCTTTCACATGACTACCTTGGACGGTGCTTGCCTGGCACCGTTGATTGGGCCTGAAAATCGCCTGGTTTATCTTCCTCCCTTCTTGGATGTGGATCCCTTTCTTGCGGCAATGGATAGGACCTATGACGTGGGTCAGGCGATTGAGGAAGCTGGTGGTCTTAAAGACAGGATCAATCTCCTATCTGTCGCCATGATGAGATCCGGTGATAAAATGCAGTCTTACAGAGAATTGGGCCAAAACCTTGCCCGATTGAAATTCGATAACTGGCAACTTATCGTCGTTGGAGATGGCGAAAAACGGCAGGAAGTAGAAGGAGTTCTTTCGGTTCTGGGTGAAAAGGCCGTGTATCTCGGGACCTTGCAATTGGGGCAGCTGGCAGCTGTTTACAGTGCATCAGATCTCTATGTCTGGCCTGCCGCTGGTGAGGCCTATGGCATGGCATTTCTCGAAGCTCAATGTTGCGGCTTACCAGTTGTTGCCGGCCATGTGCGGGGGGTTCCGGATGTTGTCCTGGACGGAGAGACAGGATTGTTAGCACCTGAAGGGGACGGTGCGGCCTTTGCAACCTATATAGATAAATTGCTATATAGCTCATCACGACGCTCTCAAATGTCTGAGGCCGCCCGACGGTTTGTGGTGGAAGAAAGATCTATGACCCATGCAGTGGACATTCTCAAATCCCAACTCTCGGTGGCTAAGTGATGACCCGGCTCCTTGTTCTACGCCACGGCAAAACCACCTGGAATCTGGAAAAGAGAATTCAGGGACGGCAGGATATCGAATTGTGTTCCGAGGGGATTGCGGAACTTGAATCGCGGCAAATCCCCTCAAAGTTCAATACTTTCAGATGTGTCACAAGCCCCCTTAAGCGCGCCCGCGAAACCGCGGCTCTTCTAAAAGCCAGCGACCCACGGCTTGAGCAAACGCTGATAGAGATGGATTGGGGAGATTGGGAAGGAAAGCGCCTCCCAGAATTACGAGCGGAGCTCGGCCCGAAGATGTCAGAGAATGAGGCAAGGGGTTTCAACATGACCCCTCCCCATGGCGAAAGTCCTGCCCAGGTCATGGAGCGATTGAGGCCTTGGATTGCGGAATTGCAAGAGGATACCATAGCCGTGACCCATAAAGGGGTCATTCGGGCGATCCTGGCGCTCAGTTTTGGCTGGGACATGAAAGAGCCATTTGCGGAAAAGATTGACTGGTCCGCAGCCCATCTGTTTTCTGTCAGCGACACGAAGCAAATTAAGGCAGAACAACTAAATATCAGTTTGGAAAATTTATGAGTGTGAGTGAGCGATCCCCAAAAATCCTGTTTTATGTTCAGCATTTGCTTGGGATAGGCCATCTCCGTCGGACCGCGACTTTAACTCGCAACCTGATGCGAGCAGAATTTGATGTCGTTGTTGTGTCAGGCGGTCATGAAATTGATGTCGATCTCGGCGGCGCAAGGCTTGTTCAACTGCCAGCGACCCGGGCGACCGATCTTTATTTCAAAGTACTGGTGGATGAAGAAGGGCAACAGATTGACGATGGCTGGCGGGAAAAAAGAGCTGCGGTTCTTTTGGAGCTATGGGAGGAAGTTCAGCCAGATATCCTGATTTTCGAGTTGTTTCCGTTTGGACGCAGACAAATGAGGTTCGAGCTGGTTCCTTTGCTTGAGGCGGCGAAAGGGGCCAACCCTCAGCCGCTGATCGTTTCCTCTGTGCGTGATATTCTGGTGGCCCAGACAAAGCCTGGACGGAACGATGAGATGCTGGGTTTGGTGGAGAAATATTTTGATCATGTCCTCGTCCATGGCGACCCGGAACTTATTTCCCTGGATGAAACCTTTCCCCACACCAGCCGAATAAAAGACAAAATAAACTACACTGGCTATGTCGTCGATCGGACCGGGGTTAAGGGTGGAAATGATGCGCCGGGAGCCGGAGAAGTCATTGTCTCTAGTGGCGGCGGTGCGGTTGGTACAAATCTCTTAAAGACGGCCATGAAGGCGAGGGAACTCTCGTCCGCAAAGAACAAGACCTGGCGGGTCATGGTCGGGGCCACGGTGGAAAACGAAGTCTTTGAGGAACTCAGCTCCCTAGCGCCAACAGGCGTTATCGTGGAACGGGCACGCAAGGATTTTACAACCCTTCTGATGAATTGCGATCTCTCCATTAGCCAGGGCGGATATAACACGGTCATGGAAGTACTGTATGCGAAATGTCGCGCCGTTATTGTTCCCTATGCAGGCGGGCTCGAAACAGAGCAAACTTTGAGGGCTCGGCTTCTGGCGGAAAAAGGCGTTCTGAAAATCGCTGATGAGGAAGGACTGACACCGGAAAAGCTCGCCTCTATGGTAACGGAAGCTTTGTCAGGCCCGCCAGCGACGGCAGAAATCGACGTTGACGGGGCCTCCCGAACCGTAGACCTGATCAAGACTTGGTACGGGAATAACTAATGGCTCAGCTATCAGATCTCGTTGAGGAACTCAATATCTGGAAAGAGCAAGGTAATATCGCTACTTTCTGGTGGCGGGATGACGACCTGACGGAGCCGACTTCTGCCCTTGATCGCCTTGTTAGCCTGCGAAACCACTTTGACATACCGCTTACCCTCGCAATCATTCCTGAGCGGGCCAGCCCCGCCTTGCTAGACCATCTGGACGGTTGCACCATCGTGCAACATGGATTTCAGCATCTTAACTTTGCACCGGAAGGTGATAAGAAATCTGAGTTTCCGGATACGCGGGACCAGGACGATATCATCCAGTCCATTAAAGCCGGGAAGGGTATTCTGTCAGACATCTTTAAGGACCAGTTTTACCCCGTATTTGTGCCTCCCTGGAACAGAATTGGATCCGCTACTCTCTCTTCATTGGCCCAGCTTAACTATTTGGCCGTTTCTCGGTATCAACCCCGCGCGGAGATTTACCCTGAGAAAGGTCTTCTAGAGATTAATACCCATGTTGATGTCATAGATTGGCGCAACAACCGAAGACCCGTTGAAGATGATATGCTGGTGGACAAGGCCCTGAATCATTTGCGGGCGCGCCGAAAAAACGGTATTTTAAAAGACGAGCCCACGGGCTTGCTGACGCATCATTTGGTCCATGATGAAGAAATTTGGGCGTCTATTTTCCGCTTATTGTCATTTTTAACGGAACATGAAAGCGTAAGGTGGGTACCATTACGAACAGGTGTCGCCCTTAATGATAATATAGAATAGTAATCAAAACATAATAAAGTAGTAAAATCGCGATGTTATGGCTGAAAACGGATGGTTAAATCCTTCTCTTACTCTTTTCAAAGCCTGTTTGGAAGCTATGTAAGGGCAATTTTGGGAATAATACTAACCTTGGTTCCGCTCTTGTTGTTGAACCCGACATCTGTCATTGTCTATTTGTTGATATTTTTATTTGTCGTGTTTTTTTGCTATGGAATAAGAACCGTATTTCGTCATTTTTCGCACATAGAATTAAGCGATACCGGAATATGCGTCAGACAACCATTCAAATGGTATGCTGAAAAAACGATAAGGTGGGAGGAGTTGGGAGGCTTCAAGCTCAGCTATTACTCGACACGTCGTGATCGGGAAGCAGGCTGGATGCATCTCAAAATAAAGAGTAAGGGATTTCGATTGAGCATTGATTCCACAATAAGCGATTTTGAAAAGCTTGTCCGTCAGTTGTATTCGGGCGCTCGCAAGAACGGGCTGTCATTTGATCCGTCCACCCGACGGAATTTGCAGGCCCTGGGCATCGCCCATTTCCAAAATGAGCCGACAGCTGAAAGAGGATATCTGGGCTGATGGCAAATGTGCTGCTTGTCAGAGACTTGAAAGTGGAATTTCGGGTTGCAGAAGGCACGATAAAAGCCGTTGACGGCGTAAGCTTTCGGATTCCTGAAGGCAAGACCGTCGCGCTGGTTGGGGAGTCCGGATCAGGTAAATCAGTGATCAGTCAGGCGATTATGTCGATCCTGCCAAAACCGGCGCGGATTACGGCTGGTGAAATATTATTTTTTGACCCCGACAAGTCTGGCGTCTTTTATGATATCGCCAAACTCAAACCGGATAGCAAGGAGATGAGGAGCATTCGCGGCGGGCGAATGTCGATTATTTTTCAGGAGCCGATGACTTCATTGTCGCCGCTTCATACAATCGGAAACCAGATTTCCGAAGCGCTGCATCTCCATCATAAGAAGACCAAGGAAGAAGGCGAGAAGGTTTCCATCGATATGCTGCGCTTGGTCGGATTTCCAGACCCGGAAGCAGCCTTTCATACCTACCCGTTTGAGCTTTCAGGCGGATTGCGGCAGCGGGCGATGATTGCCATGGCAATGATCTGCAAGCCAGCCTTGTTAATTGCCGATGAGCCGACAACGGCTCTGGATGTAACGATCCAGGCGCAAATTCTCAGCCTGATGCAGGATCTGCAAAAACAACTGGGTATGGCCATCCTGATGATTACCCATGATCTTGGTGTTGTCGCCAGTATGGCAGACGAAATTGTCGTGATGTATCACGGCAAAATCATGGAGCAGGGGACCCTTGATGATATTTTCAAGGCGCCAAGCCATCCTTATTTGAAGGCATTGATGCGGGCTATTCCTAGGTTCAATATGGAGCCCGGAGAACGGCTGACTCCTATTCGTGAGATAAAGCGGGACAAGGATAGCCGGTTTCTTGAACAGGCTAATCCAAGGCAAATATCCGAAGCCGACGATAAGCCGATCTTGCAGGTTGATGGCTTGTCCAAGAGATTTTATACCCGTAAATCTTCCCTGTTTGGATCCAAGCCGGGCGGAGAAGTGCTGGCGGTGGATAACGTCGATTTCTTTATTCGCCCCGGAGAATGTCTGGGGCTGGTCGGGGAATCCGGATGTGGAAAGACGACCTTATCCAAGATGATCCTGAGAGCTATCTCTGCGACAGAAGGGTCGGTCACTTATAATGATCGAGGTCAGGAAGTTGACGTCTTGGCCTTAAAGGGCGATGCGCTTTTTGATTTTCGCAATAAAGTACAGTTCATCTTTCAGGATCCGTTTTCTTCCTTAAACCCGCGTATGACCGTCTTTGACATTATCTCAGAACCCTTGGTTATCCATAATGTGGGAACGGTTGCCGAGAGGGAAGAGACTGTAAAAGAGCTTATGACACTGGTCGGGCTGGACATCCGTTTCCTGCGCCGATATCCTCATTCTTTTTCTGGTGGCCAGCGGCAACGTATTGGTATCGCCAGGGCGCTGGCATTGAAGCCTGATCTTTTGATTTGTGATGAGCCGGTATCGGCGTTGGATGTCTCTATTCAAGCTCAGATCCTGAATTTGTTGAAAGATCTTCAGGCCGAGCTGGGCCTGACCTACCTGTTTATCTCCCATAATCTGGCAGTGGTTGATTATATCGCGGACCGGATCGCCGTGATGTGCAAGGGAAAACTAGTAGAAACGGCGCCGAAGGCGGCTCTTTTCAATAATCCGGTTCATCCCTACACAAAACGGCTTCTGGCGGCTGTTCCGGAGCCAGATCCAAATCATCGATTGGATTTCTCAAATCTTGTTGAGGAAAAAGCATCTAATCCCGAGCTATGGCCACAACCGTTTACGGTGGACAGCGATAGCAGTCCGGTCATGATGGATATCGGGGGAGGGCATTATGTCCGGGTCGAAGAAAATACGAATATGAAGGAGTTTGCGACTTGACGATCGGGTTATTAAAAAAATGGCCTGTACTATTACTATGTAGTCTCACGGTCCTTGTATCATCGAATGTAAATGCGCTCGAGATTCCTTTCTTAAAGGAGAAGGTTGAAAGCGGTGCGCTCCCAGCGATGGCAGAAAGAGTGCCGGAAACTCCGTTGGTCGTCAGACCGGCTGATGATCAGACGGTCGGTCAATATGGAGGAGAGCTCCGCACGTTGATCGGAAATCCGTCCGACGTGAAGTTAATGTTCGTCTATGGATACGCGCGTCTGGTTGGCTATACAAGGGACCTGGAAATCGCGCCGGATATTCTGGAATCCATTGATGTCGAGGAAGGGCGCATCTTTACTCTGAAACTACGCAAAGGGCATAAGTGGTCAG
The DNA here is from genome assembly GCA_024743055.1 of Pseudomonadota bacterium. Lineage (GTDB taxonomy): Bacteria > Pseudomonadota > Alphaproteobacteria > Sneathiellales > Sneathiellaceae > Sneathiella. The sequence goes on along the minus strand of JANSXH010000009.1, from coordinate 157,769 downwards.
ACGGGCATTCATTCACAACTGAAGATTTTCGCTATTGGTGGGAAGATGTCGCCAATAATGAAAAGCTGTCTCCAGCGGGACCCCCAGCAAGTGTCCTAGTGAATGGAGAGGCGCCCAATGTCACTTTCCCGGATGCGCAAACTATTGTCTATTCCTGGTCCGTTCCAAATCCGAATTTTCTGCCTCAGCTCGCTGCGGCCTCACCTTTGCTAATTTACCGGCCGGCTCATTATCTGAAAAAGTATCATATAAAATATATTGACCAGTCGAAGCTGAACAAAATACAGAAAATCAAGCTCAAAGCCTGGGCCTCGGAGCATAACCGGCTCGATAATTTGTATAAATTTGACAATCCCAAACTGCCGACCTTACAGCCCTGGCGGAATACCACGTCTTCCCCAGCGACGCGTTTTGTTGGCGAAAGGAACCCGTATTTTCATCGTACCGACCCGGAGGGACGGCAACTTCCCTATATTGATCGCTTAATCTTCACAGTATCGGAAAGCAAACTGATCGCGGCAAAAGCAGCGTCGGGGGACGTTGATTTACAGGCCCGCGGCCTGCAGTTACAGGACGCGACTTTCCTCAAAGAGGGAGAGGAACGCTCCCACTATAAAACACTGTTATGGCCAACGGTCCGGGGCTCGCATTTTGTCCTTTATCCCAACCTGAATAGTGAGGATGAAATGTGGCGTGGCCTGATGCGGGATCCACGGTTCCGTCGGGCACTATCCCTTGGAATTGATCGGGAAGAAATCAATGACACCCTGTTCTTCGGACTTGCAGTAGAGGGGAATAATTCCGTTCAGAGCCAGAGTCCCTTCTATACTGAGGAATTGAGGACAAAATGGGCTACCCTTGATCAAGACAAGGCAAACGAATTGCTGGATGAAATGGGGCTCACCAAAAGGGATGACGATGGAAACCGGCTGCTTCCGAATGGAGAGCCACTTGTTGTCGTCATTGAAACAGCAGGAGAGGACACGGAACAGTCTGATATTCTTGAACTGATTGATGATTCTTGGAAGGAGCTGGGTATATCGGTATTTACCAAGCCATCTCAGCGGGCCGTATTCCGCAATCGTATCTTTTCAGGGGAAACAGTGATGTCAGTGTGGTCCGGGTTTGAAGATGGCATCCCGAACGCAGATAGCAGCCCGGCAACCCGCGCTCCAACCTCTCAGATAAGTTATCAATGGCCGAAATGGGGTCAGTATTTCGAGACTAAAGGAAAATCAGGTGAGGCCGCCGATTTGCCGGAAGCCCAAGAACTGATGGCATTATATGAAAAATGGCTTTTGACGACAGATGAAACTGAGAAAGCCGATATCTGGAAGCAGATGCTTCAGATACATGTCGATCAGCAATTCACGATCGGCGTGGTGGGAGGAATTCTGCAGCCAATTGTCGTCAAGGATGACTTGAAGAATGTGCCGCAGGAGGCAATTTTCAATTGGAATCCCGGGGCGCAGTTTGGCATTTATCATCCAGACTTGTTCTGGTTTGATAATTAGGCAGGTATCACCGATAGCATTGGCTCAGGCCGATGCATAATTTCTCGCATTTTATTGAAATCGCGGGCGGTATGTTGACGACAGCGTATTTTTAAGTGAACAATGCGCAAATGATAAGAGTTGGGGCCAAAAACAAGCTCCGCGCAGGACAGGGCTGAATGTTTACCTATTTTGTTCACAGAGTACTGGTGATGATCCCGACATTGTTGGTGATCAGTATTCTGACATTCATTATCATTCAGTTGCCCCCTGGTGATTACCTGTCCAACCAGCTTGAAGAACTAAAATCCCAAGGCGAGTCCGCCTCTGCCATGGCAAAAATCGCGTTTTATCGGGAGCAGTATTCTCTCGATAAACCGCTGATCGAACAATATGCGATCTGGATGGGTTTATGGCCGGGCCCTGACGGATTTTCCGGCCTGCTGCAAGGGGATTGGGGGCAGTCCTTTGCCTATGACCTTCCCGTTCGCGAGGTGGTAGGAGACAGGCTGTTGCTGTCTTTTGCTGTCAATTTCTCAACCATCTTGTTTATTTATGTGGTCGCTTTTCCCATAGGAGTCTATTCGGCAACCCGTCAATATTCCATCGGTGATTATGGATTTACATTAATAGGCTATCTCGGTCTGGCAACGCCAAATTTCTTGCTCGCCATGGTCATGCTCTATTATGCCAATGTTTATTTCGGTATCTCCATCGGCGGCTTGATGGATGATGAGTATATAGATCAGCCTTGGAGCTTCGATAAGTTCCTGTCTATTGTCGATCATATGATCATTCCTGTTATCGTTATCGGCACCAGTGGGACAGCCTCTATGATCCGGCGCTTAAGAGCAAATCTGCTGGATGAATTACAGAAACAATATGTGACGACAGCGAAAGCAAAGGGCGTTCCCCGGTTGAAAGCGCTTGTCAAGTATCCCATCCGCATGTCTCTAAATCCCTTTATTGCGGATATCGGAAATTTGTTGCCGGATGTGATTTCAGGATCTGTAATCGTCAGTATGGTTCTCAGCCTACCGACTGTTGGCCCGTTATTGCTTGAAGCACTACAGAACCAGGATCAGTATATGGCCGGATCGCTTCTTATGTTTTTGGCCCTTCTGACGGTGATCGGAATGTTTATTTCCGATATACTTCTCGCAGTATTGGATCCACGCATTCGCTTGTCCGGGGGGGCGACAAAATGACGGATACCACCGGACAGAACAAAGATCAGCGTCTGGAGCACTGGCATTCCAAGGAACCGTTTGATCCTTATTCCGTAGAAGTTCTATCTCCGGAACAGGAACGGTTTTACATGGCCTCTCAATGGCAGATGATGTGGTGGAAGTTTCGCCGCCACAGGGTCGCTGTCATTAGTGGTATCGTGCTCCTGCTCTTTTATCTGTCAATTTTGATTTCTGAGTTTCTTGCACCCTACGATTTGCACACACGGCATACCAAGTTCATCTTTGCGCCACCGCAATCCATTCATCTCTTTCATGACGGGGAGTTTGTCGGGCCTTTTGTGTACGGGTATAAACAGAGGCTCAACCGGGAAACACTGAAACGGGAATATGAGGTCAATCCGAAACAGGTCTATCCGTTGCGCTTCTTCTGTAAAGGGGACGAATATAAATTCTGGGGGATGTTTGAGGCCTCGACCCATCTTGTATGTGCGGCGGACAAGCGGCGGGCAACCTTTTTCTGGCTGGGCACAGACAGACTTGGCCGCGATATTCTTTCCAGAATTATCTACGGAACCCGCATTTCCCTGACCATCGGTCTGATCGGGATTACCATCAGTTTCACACTCGGCATCATTTTGGGCGGTATTTCCGGATATTATGGCGGCTGGATCGATAACGTGATCCAGCGGGTGATTGAGCTCCTGAAATCGCTTCCTCAGCTTCCGTTATGGCTGGCCCTGTCGGCTGCCCTGCCGGTGACCTGGTCGCCGATCTTAGTATTTTTTGGGCTGACAGTTATTTTAGGGCTGCTCGATTGGCCTGGGTTAGCGCGTGCCGTGCGATCGAAATTCCTATCCTTGCGCGAAGAGGATTTCTGTACCGCAGCACAACTTATGGGGGCAAAACCTAAGCGCATAATCGGCCGCCATCTATTACCCTCCTTTGCCAGCCATCTGATTGCCAGTGCCAGCCTTGCCGTGCCCAGCATGATCCTGGGGGAAACGGCACTTTCCTTCCTCGGTCTTGGACTTAGGCCGCCAATCACCTCCTGGGGTGTGTTGCTCAATGAGACAACCAATATCAACGCAGTGGCGACGACGCCCTGGCTGATTTATCCGGTGGTGCCGGTTATCCTCGTGGTGTTGGCCTTTAACTTCTTAGGTGACGGACTGCGGGACGCCGCGGATCCTTATAAATAGACGTCGCGTCTACTTTTTCAGCTTTTTATGATCACCAGATCAACAGTGCCGGAGACGCCGTCGACATCTCTTGAGGCACGGGTTTCAAGTGACTTGCGGGGTTCATATCCCTGAATTCTAGCTACTTCCACCGCCTCGCTTGTGGTCACTGCGTTGGCTTGCTCATCCTTGGCGTGTTTGTCCAGCTTGGCGGCAAGATTTACGGGTTCTCCAATCACGGTATATTCAAGGCGACTGTCATCTCCCACAGCGCCGAACACAATGGGGCCGACAGCGGAGGTAAATCGGATTGTCATGCCATTTTTACCGGCCGCTTCCCGGTCTCGAGACCACAGAGCGGCTTCATCCATGAGGTCCTCCATGGCATTCAAACAGTCGGAGGCATAGTGATCTGTAGCCACAGCTGCGCCAAAAGTCGCCAAAATGCCGTCACCCAGAAACTTGTCGATTGTCCCGCCATGGCGCTGAATAATGGGGACCAGGCGCGACTGATATTCTGCAAGCAACGAGATGACCTCATTGGCGGGTCTTTCCATGGAGAGCTTGGTGAACCCTTGCAAGTCGCAATGCAGAATTGCGGCATTTCTGGCCTCTCCTGTGCCAGGCTCGATCCAGCCTTCTGAATGGGTAATCTGATCAGCAATCTCAGGGGAAAAGAACCGGGAAAGATCTTCTGCCGCTGTCGCCTGCGCCACGGAATTGACCAGCAGGCGGCGGGCCCGAACAATGACTAAGGCCATGATCAAAGTGACAACAATGATGCTGATGACCTTGTCAAACTCGGCCCCTAACAGGATCTTGTGGGACATAGTGAATTCGACATAGTCCCGGGTAACCTGGGACATGCCATCGTCCCAGAACACGGCGTAACCGAGCAGAACCATCCAGCCCGCAGCCGCCGAAAAGCCAGCTAGCAGTACGTACCATGCTTCAAAGCGCAGGGCTCTTAGTGCGATAAAGATGAACACATAAAGCAATGTAGGGGACTTCAGATAAAAGGACGCTGGCTGCTCATACTGGACATGAAAGCTCCAGATCAGAAACATCAACAAGACGATATCGGCAACCACCGAAAAAGATAGGAACCAGGCCGGGATTTTGTTGGTATAGGCAAGGATCAATCTCAGGATTGTGAAAATTGCATAGGCAACCAGGGCGTAAGGAACCGGCGCAAACATGGTATCGGCTGCAAATGTCTTTGGCGACAAGCCATAGAGGGAGGAGAAGGTGATAACGATAAACACCTGTACCCAGGCAATCAGCACTTCTGATTGGGATTGCTGGCGGGCAATAGCATCCTTTACCCGACCCGGAAGTTGACCCTCGATCTCATCTCCTAAAATGGTTTTTTTGATTTGCTGAAACATGTCAGGAATATGCGCCTTAATTCAGCAGTTTAAAAACACAAGAGTTCATATATGCGTGATCTCCGATTTCTTTAGCCACAGACTTGTCTCAAACGCCCCGTCCATAAAAGGGAGAGAGGCAACAATGGAGTTGGTCAATTCAGTCTGCATTCGGCTCGTGACAAATTGGCTGGCAAATAGAAGCTCAAAACCTCCAAACAAAACCATCGGTGCGACCGCCTGCTGCTCGTTATAACCGCGCCATTCCCAATCATTTGGATAGCCATCGGGGAGGAAAATATCATGAATATGGATAAAGGTGCCAGCCGGGAGGGCAGGAATGATCTCTAGAAACAGCCTGTCCACATCGGTTCCTGGCATGGCGATATGGCTTGAATCGATAAACAGAATATCCCCAGCTTCAAGGGCTTGAAAAACCTCAGGTGGCGCGTCATGCAGGGTCTTCGGGATAATTTCAATGGGCAGGGCTTCTATGGCCGCACGCGGTGCTGGATCGATGGCGGTAAAGTGGGTTTCCAGCCTACCGTCTTTGATTGCTCGGGCCATAAATCGGGTTGAATGACCGGATCCAACTTCAATCACTCTTTTCGGGAATACCTGGCGGATCATTGCATAGGCAACAGCGGCATCGAGGCGCGGGAACCAATCCTGTTCCCATCTCGGTTCAGGAGGTGGGAGCTGCCCGAAATTTGAAAACTCCGTCTTATAGTCTTCCAGACTCTTGAGCATATTTGAAAAAGTAATTGAGGAATTACTCATTTTTTTCTCAAGGGCTTTATAGGTCTTTTGTTCTGGCTCTGACGGCAGGCTATCCGCATATCGATACGGGATAAAGAAACCCTGTTTGCGGTACCCTAAAATCGTGTCCAGACCCATTCTGAGATGCCGCATACTCATTGCACTCGATTTCCTGAAAATTTCACATTTCATAAACTAGGGTGCAGTCTTTGTTTTCTTCTTGTGCCCATGTTACACAGGCAAAAACTAATAACCTCAGGACCACACCATATGACTTCATCTTTTCATATCACCGTTGAAAACGCCACACTAAGCGTCGTCCTGGATCGTCCAGAGCAACATAATGTGCTCAATCCACAGATGATGCAGGAATTACGAGAAGGACTGATGGGGCATTCCACTCAAAGCGATATCCGGGTGGGGATTCTTACTGGCAAAGGCAAAAGTTTTTGTGCCGGCGCGGATCTTGGCGAGCTCGGGCGATATAATTTTGATGAGAACCCTCTGGAAATGCTGACAGATGTCATCGAAAACCTACCCTTTCCCACTATCTGCGCGCTCAACGGTGGCGTTTACGGTGGGGGTACCGATGTGGCGTTAGCCTGTGATTTCCGGATTGGAGTAAGCGGGATGAGCTGCTTTATTCCACCTGCCCGTATAGGTATTCACTATCCGCCAAAAGGCTTGGCCAGAGCGGTCGCGAGGATTGGGTTAGGCCCGGCTAAAAGGTTTTTTCTGGCGGCAGAGAAGATGAATGCTGAAGAGTTGAAATCTATTGGTTTTCTGGATTACCTGGTAGATGCAGGCGCTCTTGAAGGTCGCACGCGCCAGCTTGCCGAGGACTTAAAAGCACTCGCCCCACTCAGCCTAAAGGGGATGAAATCGACATTGAACGATATCAGCCGTGGGGAGCTCAATCTGGAAGAAGCCAGAGGACGGCAGAAAATCTGTCTGCAATCGGAGGACTTTGTCGAAGGACGGCAGGCTCTTGCAGAGAAGCGCGCTCCTAATTTCATCGGGAAATGATGGGAGACTTACATGGCCATGAGAAGGGCCATTCAAAGGTGGGTCACAAGACATGATTATTGAAATCCGTCACTACACGTTAAAACCTGATCGTCGCGAGGAGTTTATAGAGTTCTTCGAAAAAGAGAATCGCGTTGCTTTGCGCGAGGCGGGCATGTTGGTATTTGGACCTTTGCGGGATCTGGAAAATCCTGACAAAGTTCATTGGATGCGAGCATTTACCTCTCTAGAAGAGCGTGAACGGATCAAGGATAGTTTCTACAATGGGCCCGTATGGAACGAGCGTATCGAGCCTTTGGTAATGCCGATGATCGCTCATTTTGAGGCGGACGTGACCGAAACAACAAGTGGCTTTGAGGGTTTCGGAGGCAGGACTTTCTTTTAAAAAATCAGGAAAGGACAGCACCGAATGACTGATGATCTCATTCGGCGCCGTCTTCCTAAAACCGGGCTAGAGAATAAACTTGGACAGATCCATATTGGTGGCCAGCTCGCCCAGATGCTCTTTGACATAAGCCGCATCAATGTCGATGGTGTCTCCGTCCTGGTCCGTCGCGGTAAAGCTGATATCTTCCAATACTCTCTCGAGAACCGTATGTAGACGACGGGCACCGATATTCTCAACGGCAGCATTGACCTCAGCGGAAATGGTGGCGATTTCCTCGATGGCATCATCGGTGAAATTCAAAGTCACATTTTCTGTTGCTAGCAAGGCAATATATTGCTTAATCAGGCTGGCTTCAGGCTCAGTCAGGATCCGTTTGAAGTCCTCCTTTGTCAGGGCCCTGAGTTCCACCCGGATTGGCAAGCGACCTTGCAGTTCGGGTAGAAGATCCGAGGGCTTGGCGATATGAAACGCCCCGGAGGCCACAAATAGGATGTGATCCGTCTTGATCGTTCCATATTTAGTGCTGACTATGGTGCCCTCAATCAACGGCAGCAAATCCCGCTGGACGCCTTCACGGCTGACATCCGCTCCCTGACGGTCACTGCGAGCGCAGATCTTGTCTATTTCATCAAGGAAGACGATACCGTTGTTCTCCACCAGCTCAATAGCTTCACGCACCACAGTATCTTCATCGAGAAGCTTGTCGCTTTCCTCGTCAATCAGAACCTTGTAGCTGTCCTTTACGGAGAGTTTTTTCGGTTTGGTCCGTTGTCCGCCAAGTTTGCCCAGCATGTCGTTTAGGTTCAGCATGCCAATCTGACCGCCCGGCATTCCGGGAATATCGAAGGACGGCATTCCAGCATTCCCTGTATCGATTAGTTCCAGCTCGATCTCCTTGTCATCCAATTGACCCTCGCGCAGCATCTTGCGAAATTTCTGGCGGGTATCATTAGAGGATTTCTCGCCGACGAGGGCGTCGAGAACCCGCTCTTCCGCTGCAAGCTCTGCCTTGGCGACAACTTGCTTGCGCTGATCTTCGCGGACCATATTGATAGCAATTTCAATCAGGTCACGGATGATTTGCTCAACATCCCGGCCAACGTAACCGACCTCAGTGAATTTGGTTGCTTCGACTTTCAGAAACGGCGCATGGGCTAGCTTGGCGAGGCGTCTTGAAATTTCCGTCTTGCCGACACCGGTCGGTCCGATCATCAGAATATTTTTCGGCAGGACTTCTTCGCGCAAACCTTCTTCCAGCTGCTGACGCCGCCAGCGGTTGCGCAGAGCTATTGAGACCGATCTTTTGGCATCCGATTGGCCGATAATATGTCTATCCAGCTCATAGACAATTTCACGAGGCGATAAATCAGACATTTTTCTTGATACTTTCAATTATGATATTTTCATTCGTGTAGACGCAGATTTCCGCGGCGATGTTCAGTGCCTTCTTTGCGATATCTTCTGCTTCCATATCTTCCCGATCGACAAGAGCGCGAGCAGCAGCCAATGCATAGTTACCCCCTGATCCGATAGCGATTATACCATCTTCGGGCTCCAATACGTCCCCGTTTCCTGTCAGGATAAGGGAAACGTCTTTATCGGCGACCGCCATCATGGCTTCCAGTCGCCGCAGGAATTTATCTGTCCGCCAGTCCTTGGCGAGCTCAACGCAAGCACGGGTCAGATTTCCCGGATGTTGCTCCAGTTTTCCTTCCAACCGCTCAAATAGGGTAAAGGCATCGGCGGTAGCACCCGCAAAGCCGACAATCACGTCCTGAGAAGTGCCAATGCGGCGGACCTTTCTCGCGTTACCTTTAATGACGGTTTGGCCAAGGGATACCTGGCCGTCACCGGCGACAACGACAGTGTCGTTCTTACGGACGGACAGAATTGTAGTGCCGCGCCAACTCGGAGGATTTTCTGACATGCTTACTTCTTTTGTAATTATTTCGATTGCTCTGACCATGTAAACATTTTGGCGCGTGGGTCAAGGTGCAATGGGGCATGACGTATAGGACAGGGAGGAAATAAGCGCTAACAAAAGGTGTCACAAAACAAGTCGAGGCACGTCTTTAACTCTGATTCAAGTCCAATCCAGGGGAACAAATTATGGCGAATGACATAGCGACAAAAACAAACGCGGACGAGAGCGCCTCCAACCTCAGGGCAATATTTGAGATCCTGAGCTACATTCATTTGGATGCACAAGAAGGGAGCTTTCATGAACTCTCTGACAGAATTGGATTTGCCCTGGATTGCGCTGAAAGGCTGATCAAAGAAAAAACGGCTAAATCCACTTCAGACGCGCAACCGGATCTTACTGCCAGCCCCGTGCAATCCAACGAACTGCCAACTGTCGTCTGAAGAATGGACTTTCCAGGTTAGTCGCACCGTAAAACTTGGATTCTGAACGGGTTCCTGTTATATCCACGCCAAGGAGTTGGGGACCATAACTTGCACCCGGAAGGAACAGGTATGCGTGAAGGTAGCGTTCAGCGCGCAACAAACGAGACAGAAATTGATGTATGGCTAGATCTCGATGGCACTGGTGTCTATGAAATCAGTACCGGAATCGGATTTCTTGATCATATGCTGGAGCAGTTGTCACGCCATAGCCTGATGGACCTTAAAGTCAAGGCAAAGGGCGATTTGCATATCGACTATCACCACACGACAGAAGATACCGGCATCGCCATTGGCGAGGCTTTTTCCCAGGCAATCGGCGATATGAAGGGCATCCGTCGCTATGCCTCCGCCCATATCCCCATGGATGAAACCCTGACCCGGGTTTCCATGGATATTTCCAATAGGCCTTATTTGATCTGGAAAGTCGGGTTCAGCCGCGACAAGCTTGGCGAGATGGATACGGAACTGTTCAAGGAGTGGTTCCAGGCTTTTGCTCAGGCTGCCGGCATCACCCTGCATGTGGAGAATCTCTATGGTGAAAATAACCATCATATCGTAGAGAGCTGTTTTAAAGCCCTGGCACGGTCCCTTCGAGACGCTGTGGAGATAGACAGCCGAAAATCGAATGCGGTACCGTCCACCAAAGGTGTCCTCGGGGGGAGCCTTTAACTGGGTCCATCAAGATGCAGGGCCCGCTGGCCGGACCGCATCTTTTGCGTTTTCGTTTAAGTGAGTGAGGCCGTGCCTGGTTTTTGATCGGGGCAGGCCGATAGTTATAGAGCATGGAACTAACCATAATAGATTACGGATCCGGCAATCTGCGATCTGCGGCGAAGGCCTTTGAAAGGGCGGTCCGTGAGGCGGGTTTGTCGACCGAGATTGTCGTCACCAGCGATCCGGAAAGGGTTCTGAAGTCGGACCGTATTGTCTTGCCGGGTGTCGGCGCCTTCAAAGCCTGCAAGGCTGGCCTGGATGGTGTCAGCGGCATGGTCGACGTTTTGAAAGAAGCCGTGCTTGACAAGGGCCGGCCATTTCTCGGTATATGCGTTGGTATGCAGTTGATGGCGGACCGGGGCATTGAACACGGCACCACGGATGGCCTCGGCTGGATATCCGGGGAGGTGGTCAAACTAGAGCCTAAAGACAAAGACCTGAAGATCCCGCATATGGGATGGAATGAGCTCGATCTTTGTTCGGACCATGTCCTCCTGAAGGGTTTAAAAAATGGCCAGCATGCTTATTTTGTACATAGTTATCAGATGACAGTAGCAGATCCGTCTCAGATCCTGGCAACCGTTGATTATGGAGGTCCAGTCACGTCTATCATCGGACGCGACAATATGGTCGGGACACAGTTTCATCCGGAGAAAAGCCAGGAAACCGGCTTGCAACTTCTCACAAATTTTTTGAAATGGGCACCCTAGATGTCAGACAGCAGCAGAAATATCCAACAGCCGGTTATCGAGGCCATCGAGGAATTTGATCAGTCCGATCTGGACGATCTTTGTGAAGCGGCGGAAGAAGCCATTGTTGATGGCAACGGCTTTGGCTGGCTCAAACCGCCCCGGCGCTCGGTCCAGGAATCCTTCTGGAAAGGTGTTTTGATGGTGCCGGTGCGGGAACTTTATTGCGCCCGTCTTGAAGGCCGTATCGTTGGATCGGGTCAACTCTTGAAGCCATTTCCCAATAACGAGGCGGGAGGCCATATTGCCCAAATCGCGACATTCTTCATAGCTCCCTATGCTCGTGGCCACGGTTTGGCCATCGGATTGCTGTCGGTTATCGAAAAAAGTGCACAGGAACAGGGCTTCAAGATTCTCGAGGTGGATGTCAGAGAGACTCAGACGGCGGCGATCTCCCTGATTGAAAGCAGCGGTTATGAACGCTGGGCGACGAAGAAAAATTATGCCTGGAATGGCACAGATTATGTCGATGGCTATTACTATAAAAAAGACCTGAAGGATCTCGGCTGACCTATGAACCTGTATCCAGCAATTGACCTGAAAGACGGTAACTGTGTTCGTTTGCTACGCGGTGAAATGGACGCAGCGACAGTGTTTAATACGGATCCCGCCGCTCAGGCCCGGTCCTTTCAGTCCACCGGTTTTGAACGGTTGCATCTAGTGGATCTCAATGGGGCATTTGAGGGAAAGCCAGTCAACGCGGCAGCTGTTGAAAGCATCCTCGCGGCAACCAAACTGCCGACTCAACTGGGTGGTGGTATTCGCGATATAGAGACCATTGAGCTCTGGCTCGAAAAGGGCCTCGGCCGGGTCATTCTCGGGACCATAGCCCTGCGCGATCCTGAAATCGTCAAGCAAGCCTGCAAACTGTTTCCAGGCCATATCGCCGTTGGGATTGATGCTCGTGACGGCCAGGTTGCTGTCGAAGGCTGGGCTGAAACCAGCAGCACAACCGCCCTTGATCTCGCCAGAAAATTTGAAGATGCAGGGGTGGAGGCCATAATCTATACGGATATTGATCGGGACGGAGCCTTGCAGGGTGTGAATGTCGAGGCAACTCGGGACCTGGCCGCAGCTGTCTCCATTCCAGTGATTGCCTCCGGTGGTGTTGCCTCGGTCGAGGACATCAAAATCCTTAGGGCGGTTGAAGAGAGCGGGATCGAAGGCGTTATCATTGGCCGTGCCCTCTATGATGGCCGCATTGATCCGGCAGAGGCTCTGAAGCTGGCGCGAGGTGAATATGCTTAAATCCCGTGTTATTCCCTGTCTCGATGTCAAGGACGGACGGGTTGTCAAAGGTGTAAATTTTGTCGATCTGGTAGATGCCGGAGACCCGGTGGAGCAGGCTCGCATCTATGATGAACAAGGAGCCGATGAGCTGTGTTTCCTGGATATAACGGCCACCTCCGACAATCGCGATACCATTTATGATGTGGTGCGCCGAACTGCCGAGCAATGCTTTATGCCGTTGACTGTCGGCGGTGGGGTTCGCGAAGTTGAAGATGTACGGAAACTATTGCTCGCCGGGGCTGACAAGGTCTCCATCAACAGCGCTGCCGTCAAACGCCCTGAATTTGTACGGGAGGCCGCCGAGCAATTTGGCAGTCAGTGCATCGTTGTCGCCATTGACGCCAAACAGACCGGCCCTGATAAGTTCGAAATATTCACCCATGGCGGCCGCGAAGCGACCGGCATCGATGCCATTGAATGGGCAAAGAAAATGGAAGCTTATGGTGCGGGTGAAATACTCCTCACCTCTATGGATCGGGACGGAACCCGCGCTGGCTTCAACCTACCACTGACAAGGGCCATTGCCGATGCGGTTCAGATACCGGTGATCGCATCTGGCGGTGTCGGCGAACTTGAGCATCTCGCGGAAGGTGTTGTGGACGGGCATGCCTCAGCTGTATTGGCGGCTTCCATTTTTCATTTCGGCGAACACACGATCGGGGAAGCGAAGCAGGCAATGCAGGCTGCAGGCATTCCTGTGAGACTTTAGGAGAAAATCATGACCAGTCAAATTGGATCGGCCGTCCTCGACATGCTCTACGAAACAGTGTCGGGGCGCAAAACTGCAGATCCTGACAGTTCCTATACCGCAAAGCTCTATGCGAAGGGAACGGAAAAGATTTCTCAAAAGCTAGGGGAGGAAGCTGTCGAGCTTGCCTTGGCTGCCGTGCAGGAAAAGCATCAGGATATCGTCTCTGAAAGTGCAGATCTGCTCTATCATCTGACCGTTTTATGGGCCAACGCAGATATTGACCCTGAAGAGGTTTATGCCAAACTGGCGGAAAGGGAAGGGATATCCGGTCTCACCGAAAAAGCGTCTAGGACACAAGAGTAGAGGAAACTGTAATGGCATATGATGACGAAAATATTTTTGCCAAAATACTGCGGGGTGAAATTCCGAATGCCACTGTCTATGAGGACGAAGGCATTCTGGCGTTTAACGACATCCAACCCAAAACGCCAGTGCATATCCTCGTCATTCCGAAGCGTCCTTATATCGACATGGATGATTTCGCCACCAATGGCAGCCCGGAAGAGGTCGGGCATTTTTTCCAGAAGGTTGGAGAGATAGCCAGAAATCAGGGGCTGCACGAAGGCGGATATAGAGTAGTGACCAACAATGGTCCTAATGCCGGTCAACTCGTCCCGCATTTTCACGTCCATATTATGGGCGGTCAGAAAATCAAGGAAGGTAGCATGGCTCGAGGCATGGAAGCCTCTTAGACTGTTTCTTTACTGCCTAAATGCTGAGCGTTCTCAAGAATATATACAGTTAGTGGTTCGTCCCGACCACGGATCATGACTTCCTTGTGCTCCAGGTCCGGAAATTCTTGACCGGATTTTTCTGCAATTTGTTTGGAGAAAATCAGCTGACTGCCAAATTCCTTGTTCAGAGCTTCAAGGCGGCTGGCGGTGTTGACCGCATCGCCTATCGCCGTCACGGAGGTAGCAGCTCCATATCCCATCTTCCCGACAATGACCTGACCGATATGCACTCCGATACCGATCTTGAGAGGACTTGGAAGGTCAGACTTCAAGTTATGGTTCATCTTTTCCAGCTCTGCTGACATGGCGCGAGCGGCTTCAAGAGCCCTTCGGCTGGCGACTTCCGGTGTATCTTCAAGGCCGAATAGTGCCATGACGCCGTCGCCAATAAATTTATCGAGATGCCCGCCACTTGCTTCAATGGCTTCGCCCATATGCCGAAAATACTGGTTGATGACGAAAACCACATCATAGGGCAGTTTCTGTTCCGAGAATTTCGTGAAGGAACGTAAATCCGCAAACAGGATGGCAATTTCCCGTTCCTGGCCTTGTAAGTAACCTGGCTGGCCAAAGGCCTGCTGAGGGGTTGATTTTGAAGGAAGCAACGGAACGACGGTTAAGTCATTCTCGGGCTTCAGCTGACAGGCAAGGCGCGTTCCCGCAGTCGCACCAACCCGGTTTAGGACCGCAATTTCCCGGTCACTCGGGGGCGTCAGACTTTCCGCACCTTCCAGCACTTTAACCCGGCAGGTTGAACATCTTCCGCGGCCTCCGCAGACTGAGGCATGCGGAATGTTCCCGAGATTGCTGATCTCCAGAAGAGTGCTGCCAGGAGGCGCGGCAACTGTGCTGCCATCCGGATAACTGACTGTAATCAATTTCTTGCGCTTGAAATGTATAACCCAGAAAACTCTGCTTAGCCCCAGTATCACCAGGGCAACGAGCATGCCTCGCAACCCGATATCCCGAGTGGTATAGGCCCAGCTCACCAGGTTATCTGGAAGATTTAGACTGGCAAAGAAAGCGTCTCGCCAGGCGGCATCCGCATACAGATCCTCAACTTCATTGGCACCATTGATAAATCCACTTAGCGCCAGAATCGGGAGGGCCAAGGCAACTGTATAAAGATATGGCAGGGCCTGACTGTACCAGGGCTTGAGCCTGAGCCAGAAATGCAATCCCAGGCATCCATGCACCCAGGCAAAGACGAGAGCAAAACTTTGAACCAAAGCCTGAATGGGTGCTGCAATCCATAGGCTGAAGAGCACGAAGGCATAGCTGTCATGAACACCATATATTTCATGAGCGACCCGCGTTCCAATGACATGCAAAATCAGGAGCGGCGGAATAGCCAATCCCATCAGGATTTGAAGCATTTCTTTTTTGGGAATGTGCCGAACGGACCGCTGCATAACAAGTTTAATGAAAACAAGAGCGACATGGAGAATAAGAGCTACCATAAACAGGGCAGTGCCCGGATCGCTTCTCCAAACACTGAGAAAGACGGTTCGTCCAGCTTCCATGGCATCAAGTGAAATAAGGCCCAAAGCGTGATTGAGCAAATGGCTGGCGAGAAACACCATCAGGACAATGCCGCTATACAGGCGAAGTTTATCCGCCCCTAAATATTGCAGGAAAGAGGCTTTGCGCTTAACAGCTTGCTCTATTTCAGCCATATATTTTTCGCCACTTGCCTGGTTTCATGCGGCAGATAGTTGCCTTTCAACCAGATCTTTTAGGTTCTCCGCCGGGCGAGCTCCATAATGACTTATTACTTCTGCCGCGGCAATTGATCCGATGCGGCCGCTTTCTGCCAGACTGCGCCCGTTGGTATATCCAAAGAGGAAGCCGGCCGCAAACAGATCTCCCGCACCTGTCGTATCAACGACATCGATATCTGATTCAGCGGCAATTTCATAGACATCTGAATTTGAGACGATGACAGATCCTTTTTCGCTGCGGGTCAGGCAGGCGATATCCACGTCCTGACGCACGGCTTGCAAGGCGGTATTGAAATCATCTGTTTCATACAGTGATTTCACTTCGTCCTCGTTGGCAAATAGTATATCCACTCCATGCTCCATGAATTCCAGAAATTCTGCGCGATAACGATCAACACAAAAAGGATCGGAGAGGGTCAGGGAGACTTGCTGCCCGGCAGCATGGGATATCTCTGCGGCTTTGCGAAAAGCCTGCTTGCCTCCTTCCGGGTCCCACAAATACCCTTCCATATAGGTTACCTTCGATCCGGCAATGACGTCCGGGTCGATGTCTTCGGGTCCTATCTCAATACAGGCACCGAGATAAGTATTCATAGTCCGATGAGCATCCGGTGTTACAAGGATGAGGCTGCGGGCTGTGGCCGCCCCAGAAGTACTTTTCTCTGTTTCAAACGATACGCCGATGGCCTTGATATCATGGCTGAAAATGGCCCCTAACTGGTCATCCCGGACCTTGCCAACATAGGCGCTTTTTCCGCCAAGTGACGCAACCCCGGCGGCTGTATTGCCAGCCGACCCGCCCGACATTTCCAGAGCAGGTTCCATTTTGGAATAAAGATCCTCAGCCCGCTCCATATCAATTAGCATCATGGAACTTTTCGTAAGCCCCTCCACCGCAAGAAAATCGTCCGTCGCCTTTCCAATCACATCAACGATGGCATTTCCGATGCAGGTCGTGTCAAATTTGCGGTCAGTCATGTCTTTCCCAGTACTCGTTCCTAATCCGCGGAGTATAGTCTTTGACTGTGCAAGGGCAAGGGAAGGCTGTACAAACGGCTGGTTTTTTGCGATCTAGTAGATATGGCAGAATTATATGAAATGACGGCCACAGAAGTCGTCGCATTGCTTAAGTCGGGAGAGGTATCCCCGAGTGAGCTTATCGATGTAGCCGAGAAGCGGATCGCGGAAACCAATCCCCATATCAACGCTCTTCCTACCTTATGCCTTGATCGTGCTCGGGACCATGCAGCTGATCTTGAAAAATCAGGATCCACTGATCGCGGGGACAGCCATTTACATGGCCTGCCAATTGCGATTAAGGACCTAACGCCTGTCAAGGATGTACGGTTTACGATGGGATCTCTTATCCATGCTGATGATATCGCCGAGCATTCGGATATTATGGTTGAGCGTTTGGAAGAGCGGGGCGGTATTGTCGTAGCCAAGGCCAATACGCCCGAATTTGGTGCTGGCGCGCAGACCTTCAATGATGTTTTTGGGACAACCAAGAACCCATGGAACACGGATATGACACCTGGCGGCTCTTCAGGAGGATCGGCAGCGGCTCTTGCCGCAGGTCAGGTCTGGCTCGCTCAAGGTAGTGATATGGGCGGCAGCCTTCGCATTCCCGCAGCTTTTTCTGGTGTTGTCGGTCTGAGGCCCTCACCGAAAAGAGTGCCGCATGGTCCGTCGGGACTTCCTTTTACCGTCAGTTCAGTGGAAGGCCCCATGGGCCGGACTGTACCGGATGTTGCTCTGATGCTTGACGCCATGGTCGGTCATCACACAATGGATCCTATGAGCCTGCCGGCACCGGACATTTCCTATACGGATAGCCTGAAAAGCATACCGAAATTTGGCAAAGTAGCCTACAGCGCCAATCTCGGACAATGCCCCATTGATCCGGAAGTGGCCGAAATATGCGCGAAGGCGGCGAAAGATTTTGCAGCCTATTGTGACAGTGTTGAAGAAGACTGTTTTGATCTGTCCGGCGGCCATGACATATTTCAAGTGCTACGGGCTGCTCAATTCGCCGCGAGCCATGCCCCGAAACTCGAGACCAAGAAGGATCAGCTGAAACCGGAAGTGATCTGGAACATCGAGAAGGGTATGAACCTGACTGGAGAGGAAATCGGTAGAGCCCATCGGGAACAGGGTGCTCTGTATCAGAGGGTAGCCAGTTTCTTCACAGAATATGACCTACTGATTTGTCCGACCGTAATGGTGCCTCCTTTTGATCATACAATCCGCTATCTGGAAGAAGTGAACGGGGAGAAGTTTGACAATTATGTTGCCTGGCTTGCCATGACATATCTTCTGACGATCACAAGCTGTCCGTCTATCTCTATTCCGTGTGGATTCACAAAGTCAGGCCTGCCGGTTGGATTGCAAATCATGGCGCCAAATAGCCGTGAGGATGTTGTTCTGCAGGCAGCCTATGCATTTGAAAGAGATCATGACTATGCAGGAGCCGTTCCCATCGCTCCGAAAAATCCAAGCTAAAACAGGACAGTTGCACTTTTGGTAGAGAACACATACATGAAAGAGCGTATTTTCAGACTGAAAGAAAAGAGGGCGTAGCTTGTTTTCTGCAATCAATATGGCTATTGGGCAGCTGGGGGACCCGGCCTTCAGGTCTGTTCTGCTAAAAGCCTTGGCACTGACCGTCGGAGTTTTCATCCTTCTGGGGTTTGGTGCAACGGCGGCCTTTTCTTCCTATGTACCAAATTTCCAATGGGACTGGGTCAATACGGTCGTCGGCTTTCTGACTGGTCTCGGCTTCATTCTGGGTGGGTTTTTTCTTTTTCCCTTGGTGATCAGTGCGCTTATAGGACTGTTTCTTGATGACATTTCGGAAGCGGTTGAGGAAAAACACTATCCAGGCGATGAGAAAGCCCATGATATCCCTATTCTGTCCAGTATCTGGGACGCCGTGAAATTCCTTGGGCTGGTGCTGATTTGCAATATTGTCGTGTTGCCTCTCTACTTTATTCCGGTCATCAATCTGTTCGTCTACTACCTACTCAATGGGTATCTGATTTCCCGGGAGTATTTTCAGATGGTGGCAATCCGCCATCATGACGAGACAGAAGTGACCCGACTCAGAAAAACCAATGCGATAGAGCTTTATTTGATGGGTATCGCCGTTGCATTTTGCCTGACAATTCCCATCGTTAACCTGATCACACCGATCGTTGCCACGGCGGCTATGGTTCATCTGTATAAGAAACGTGCCGGCAGTAAGCCAGCCGGTAAGAATGTGATGGTCTGATGATACGGTTGTTTTTGTTGAGTATCGGACTGGTGTTTGTCCTGGCGGCCTGTACGAGCGGATCGAAAATCACGACGGTGAGCCCGCAAAAACCTGAGGTAAAAGAGCCAGAGGTTCAAACACAACCGTCTTCAAATGTTGCAAGCAAACCGTTGAATACGGCCCCAGTTGTCATCTCGGTAAAACCTCGCGTTTTACTGGAGCCTGAGATACTTATCGGCAAGACACCAAAGGAAATCGAAACAGCCTTTGGTCAGCCTCATCTCTTGCGCAAAGACGAGCCGGCGGAGGTTTGGCAATATTTAGCGGATGGCTGTGCTCTTAACCTGTTTTTCTTTCCGAATGGAAGCGGGCAGGGATTAATGGTCAATCATATCGCTATCAATGGACGAGATGTGGCGTCTCAGAACAGTATCGACAGCAAGCAGTGTTTTAACGATCATCTTCGTGAGGTTGGAGCAGAAGATCAATTCCTCGCCAATCCGGCTTCGTAAGACGACTTACACCTGAAAACTTTGGAGGACGACCATGTCTGTAATTACACGAGCGGATGTGGAAGAACTTTTCGATTACATGGCAAATGGCCAGCCGGAAAAGTTTATGGATCGATTGGTCGAGGATATTCATTGGACGGTAAAGGGAACCCATCCACTGGCCGGCACCTTCAAAAGCAAACAAGAATATTTGGACGGTGCCTTTAATCGTTTAACAGCAGTTTTAAAAGGTGGCATACAGCTGCAGTTGGAGGCAGTTTATATTGACGGCCTTACGGCAATAGTCGAACTCAAATCCTTTCTCACGGCTCTCAATGGAATGCCTTACCATAATGAATATTGCTGGGTTATTCATTTTTCTGAAGACAAACAGATTACGGCAATCACTGCATATCTGGACAGTGCATTATTAAAACAAGTCATTGAAGAAAATGAATTAATCAGGACCTGAAGTTCCATTCGGGCCGGTCTTCAGGCGACAGTTTTTCCTTTAAAACGACATAAATCGGAGACGATGCAGACAGTACATTCCGGTTTGCGAGCTTTGCAAACATAACGCCCGTGCAGAATTAGCCAGTGGTGAGCGTGCCTCAGATATTCCTTGGGAATGCGTTTTTCCAGCTTCTTCTCGACCTCGAGGGGTGTTTTTCCGGGGGCGAGCCCGGTGCGATTTCCCAAGCGAAACAAATGGGTGTCGACCGCAATCGTTGGATGGCCGAACGCTATATTCAGCACAACATTAGCTGTTTTGCGGCCAACACCGGCTAATTTTTCAAGCTCTTCCCGAGTTTGAGGGACCTCTGAATTGTGGTCTCGGATGAGCGCTTCACACAGTTTAATGACATTTTTTGCCTTAGTCTTATAAAGCCCGATGGATTTCACGTAGTCTCGTACTGTGTCTTCGCCAAGAGCCAGCATCTTCTCTGGAGTATCGGCAATGGCAAAAAGGGGACCCGTCGCTTTATTGACACCGACATCTGTCGCCTGGGCTGACAGGACAACCGCGACCAGCAGGGTGAAGGGGTTCACATAGTCGAGCTCCCCCTTTGGTTCCGGGTTGTTTTCCTCGAGACGGCGAAAAAACTCACTGATTTCTGTTTTTTTCATTCTATGTTATTGGCATAGGCCCCCTTTATTCGCAATAATCAAATTGTGTTTTGAAAGGCTAAGAAAGGCGGCGATGTGGAATCCACTCATGACAAGCCTATAGGTAGTGGCAGTACAGGGTCCTTTTACATGTCTCTGCATCCAAGCCAGAGTTTATCGCGTGTCGGGTTTATCATTTTGATGTCCGCGGTCACCGCTGTTAGCTTCGTCGCCGGCGCTTTTTTCTGGGCTATTGGGGCCTGGCCGGTCTTTGGGTTCTTTGGCCTTGATGTTCTGTTGATCTATGGCGCCTTCCAGCTAAATTTTCGGGCTGCACGTCGCCGTGAAATCGTTGAGATTAATCACGATATGGTTCAGATCACCCGTATTGCTTCAAATGGGCAATCCGTTCGCGAAGAGATTCAGGCCTACTGGTCGAGGATCGTTCTGCAAAAAGGCAAGTTATGGCTGACCAACCGCGGTCGCATTTATGAGATCGGGTATTTCCTCGGAGAAGAGGAAAAGGAACAGGTGCGTGAAATTTTAGCGGAGGCCTTGGATACCTATCGCAAAGGCGGCCATCTTCAATCGCCAAGGCCAAGTACGTCCATCATGTCGTAATTTCCAGCGGGTTTTCCTTTGGACCACAAGGCCGCCCGAACGGCACCGCGCGCGAAAATGGATCTGTCACCTGCTTTATGGGTGATTTCAATCCTCTCATTATCTGCGGCGAACATCACTGTATGCTCTCCGACCACATTGCCTCCCCGCAATACCGCATAACCGATATCGCCTTTTTTTCGGGCACCGGTGATACCGTCGCGGCCCCGATCGGCCACTCTATCATGATCTATTTGGCGGCCTTCCGCGGCGGCTTTGCCAAGTAGTAAAGCCGTTCCGGAGGGCGAATCCACCTTGTGATGATGGTGCATTTCAAGCACCTCAACATCAAAGTCATCATCCAAAAGCTCTGCGACCTTCTTAGTGAGTTGAGCCAAAAGATTTACCCCGAGGCTCATATTGGCGCCTTGGATGATAACCGTTTCCTCACCACAAGCTGAAATCTCAGCCTGCTCTTCATTGCTGATGCCCGTAGTACCGATTACCAAGGTAGTGCCGCTCTTCGCTGCAAGTTTCGCATGGGCAACAGAGGCTGCAGGTGCTGTGAAATCGATGACGACGTCGGATGTATTGAACAAGTCGTCGGTGCTGTCTGTAACTGTGACGCCACTTGATTCAAGACCAGCCAAGGCGTTGATGTCTTCGCCAATTGCTGAGGAACCAGCTGGTTCGGTACCGCCACAAACTGAGCAGCCTTTCGTCCCGGCAACTTGATTGACCAGCATGCGTCCCATGCGGCCGGCACAGCCGACAATACCTATTTTCAGATCACTCATGCGGAGATTCCCCTAAATTTTGAAGGAGATGTATCATAGATGCCTATTTGAGGCGAGTTGGAATTGGCGGCGTATCAGTCTTTCAAATCGGCTAGAAAATCCTTCACCCGAGAGAAGAAACCTTCAGATTCGGGGCTATGGGTTCCTTTGCCTTCAGCCTCAAACTCTTTGAGCAGTTCCTTTTGGCGTTTGGTCAGGTTGACGGGCGTTTCCACAATTGTGTGAATATACATGTCACCATGGCTGTGGGAATTCATCACCGGCATGCCTTTTCCGCGGAGGCGGAATTTGCGACCGGACTGTGTCCCGGAGGTAATTGAAACCTTGGCGCGGGCGCCGTCCAGGGTCGGGACTTCGATATCCCCTCCGAGGGTTGCAACGGTGAAGGGAATGGGGACGCGGCAGTGTATATTCTGTCCGTCCCGCTGGAAAATTCGATGATCGTCGACAGCGAGGAAAATATAGAGATCACCCGTCGGGCCTCCCCGCATACCTGCTTCTCCTTCGCCTGAAAGGCGGATACGGTTGCCGTCATCGACACCGGCAGGAATATTGACGGAGAGAGTTTTTTCCTTCTGGGTGCGGCCTTCTCCCCGGCAGGTTTTACATGGATTCTCAATGATGCGACCCTGACCCTGACAATTGGGGCAGGTGCGTTCAATGGTGAAGAAACCTTGCTGCGCACGGACTTTTCCGTGTCCCTGGCAAGTCTGACAGGTTACGGGCTCTGAACCAGCTTCGGCGCCGGATCCCTCACAACTCTCGCATTCGATAGTGGTTGGAATCTTGATTTCCATCTGTTTGCCGTAATAGGCATCTTCGAGGGAAATCTCGAGATTATAGCGCAGATCCGAGCCACGAGTTTGACGGCTGCGACCACCGCCGCCTTGCTGGCCACCCATGAAATCGCCGAACAGATCTTCGAAAATATCACTGAAACCGCCGCCCATGCCCCCAAAGCCGGCACCACCACCAGGTCCGCCCTGTTCAAAGGCAGCATGTCCATACTGATCGTAGGCACTTCTTTTTTGCGGGTCCTTAAGGACTTCATAGGCTTCGTTGACTTCTTTAAATGAGGCTTCCGCCGCTGAGTCCCCGGGATTACGGTCCGGGTGATACTTCATCGCCTGCTTGCGGTAAGCGGATTTGAGGGTGGTGTCATCTACATTGCTGTCAACACCAAGGATTTCGTAGTAGTCGCGCTTCGCCATAACATCTATCACTCAACGAAATTCCGCTCCGGCAAGGATTTTCACCTCACCGGAGCGGTACATTCAAGGACAAGGACAATACCGGGTCACCCCTAATATATCCTTACTTGTCTTTCTTGTCTTCGTCGACCTCTTCAAAGTCGGCGTCAACCACGTCATCATCGGAACTTTCGCTGGTTTCTTCAGATGAACCCTCGTCAGTATCACCACTTTCACCTTCAGCTTCCGCCTGAGACTGGGCATAAAGTGCTTCACCCAGTTTCATGGAGGCTGCTTGCAAAGCGTCCATTTTGGCTTTGATGTCGTCGATGTCGTCACCGTCTTTGGCTTCTTTCAACGCCGTCATGGCTTCCTCGATCGGGGCCTTCACGTCGTCTTCAACCTTGTCGCCGGCTTCGGCAAGTGTTTTCTCGGTGGTATGGATCAAGCTTTCAGCCTGATTAACCACTTCGACCTTTTCTTTACGGGCCTTGTCTTCGGCAGCATGCTCTTCGGCATCCTTGACCATCTGATCAATATCCGCTTCGCTCAAACCACTTGACGCCTGGATCTGGATCTTCTGTTCGCGGCCGGTGCCTTTGTCCTTAGCCGAAACATTGACGATACCATTAGCATCAATATCGAAAGTGACTTCAATTTGCGGGACACCGCGCGGTGCGCCTGGAATTTCCGTCAAGTCGAAGTTACCGAGAAGCTTGTTGTCAGCAGCCATTTCACGCTCACCCTGGAATACCCGGATGGTCACGGCCTGCTGATTGTCCTCAGCGGTCGAGAAAGTCTGACTCTTCTTGGTTGGAATAGTCGTATTCCGATCGATCAGGCGGGTGAAAACACCACCAAGAGTTTCGATACCAAGAGATAGCGGGGTCACGTCAAGAAGCAGTACGTCTTTCACGTCACCCTGCAGAACACCAGCCTGGATAGCAGCACCCATGGCGACAAC
The DNA here is from genome assembly GCA_024743055.1 of Pseudomonadota bacterium. Classification (GTDB taxonomy): domain Bacteria; phylum Pseudomonadota; class Alphaproteobacteria; order Sneathiellales; family Sneathiellaceae; genus Sneathiella. Next base: position 133,601 of record JANSXH010000009.1, on the reverse strand, counting down.
CTCGTCCGGGTTCACACCTTTATGAGGCTCGCATCCAAAGAAGGTCTTCACAGTTTCATTGACCTTGGGCATCCGGCTCATTCCACCAACGAGAATGACATTGTCGATCTCGCCTTTTTGTAGGCCGGCATCTTTCAGCGCTTTCTCACAGGGAGGCAATGTCCGCTTGATGAGATCTTCCACCAGGTTTTCGAACTGAGCCCGGGTCAGCTTCAACTGCATATGCTTCGGACCGGACGCATCTGCCGTAATGAAAGGCAGATTGATTTCGGTTGCCTGAGAAGATGAAAGCTCAATTTTCGCTTTTTCTGCGGCTTCCTTCAGACGCTGCAGAGCCATCTTGTCAGAGCGCAGGTCGATACCCTGCTCTTTCTTGAACTCATCGGCCAAATAGTCAACCAGCGTCAAATCGAAATCTTCCCCACCGAGGAAGGTATCCCCATTGGTTGAGCGAACTTCAAAAACGCCATCGCCGATTTCCAGGATGGAGACGTCAAAAGTACCACCACCCAAATCGAAAACAGCAACCGTCTGGTTTTCTTTATCCATCCCGTAAGCAAGGGCGGCCGCTGTCGGCTCGTTGATGATACGTAGAACATCAAGACCGGCAATTTTACCGGCATCCTTGGTGGCCTGACGCTGGGCGTCGTTGAAATAGGCCGGAACCGTGATCACAGCTTGTGTCACATTTTCGCCGAGATGACTTTCTGCAGTCTCCTTCATCTTCTGAAGAATGAAGGCAGAAACCTGGCTTGGTGAATATTTGTCGCCACGCGCTTCAATCCAGGCGTCGCCGTTATCCGCCTTGATAATGCTGTAGGGGACCATATCCTTGTCTTTTTGCGTCGTCTTGTCATCAAACCGACGACCAATCAGACGCTTCACAGCGAACAAGGTATTTTCAGGGTTGGTTACCGCCTGGCGTTTGGCGGCCTGACCGACGAGTTTTTCGCCGTCTTCAGTGAAGGCAACCATGGACGGAGTTGTCCGTGCGCCTTCGGAATTTTCGATCACCTTCGCGTCCTTGCCATCCATTACGGCGACGCAGGAGTTGGTCGTTCCTAAGTCAATTCCAATTACTTTAGCCATCGTATCCTCTTCTACATTGGCAGATCAGAGCGGCCATTTCATGCACCACAGTGACCCCCGGGCTTAAAAACAGTGAAAATTTATTCGACGTTTATATATGTGCGAAACAGGTAGAGTGCAAGGGTTGGAATAGGCATGATCAGACTATATGGACAATTTTTAGGCCCATATGCCTTTGAAACCACACTGCATGGCAGATATGCAGGAAGTTTCCTTTACCCTGCCCGGGCTGTTTGCTAGATGTAATAGATTGAAGCCAAACAAAAATAGGGGGGACTTTGGCGTCTTCAATCCCATCGGGTTCCGGTAAGTCAGCGTCTTCTCTTTTTTCAGCTGATGAAGTGCGGGGGCTTACGAGCGCACTTGCCGCCTTTATTTTGTGGGGCGTTGCTCCCATTTATTTCAAATGGGTGTCTCATGTTTCGCCGCTTGAAATCATTTCTCACCGAGTTGTTTGGACGATCGTATTTGTCCTTCTGATTATTGCTTTTACTAAGAAATTCAATGAGTTCCTGACCATTTTCCGGGATCGGAAACGGTTGGGTGTCTTTCTTATGACGACAATTTTCATCGGTGGAAACTGGCTGACATTTATCTGGGCCATTAATAATGACCGGATTCTGGAGGCGAGCCTTGGATATTACATAAATCCACTGGTCAATATTATGCTGGGGATGGTTTTTCTAGGGGAGCGCTTGAATAGATGGCAGACTGTTTCAGTGCTGTTGGCTATCGTTGCTGTCACCCTTCTGACCATTCAAGCAGGTGTTTTGCCCTGGGTTTCCCTGGTTCTTGCCTTTTCCTTCGGGTTTTATGCCCTTTTACGAAAGAAAACGCCCACAGATTCTGCGGTGGGCTTGGCAGTTGAAACGACCTTGATGTTACCTCTGGCTCTAGGATTCTTACTTTACCTCAGCTTTACGGCAGATCCGGAGATTGCCGGCGTTACCTTTGGACCTGGTTTTCGGTATGAGGCAGAGAGTATCCTTCTGTTGTTTGGAACCGGCATCGTCACGGCTATGCCCCTGATGCTGTTTGCCACCGCCGCCCGCTATTTGAAGCTGACGACAATCGGTGTCCTTCAATATCTGGCGCCAACCATGCATGTTGTCATTGCTGTGTATCTTTATAATGAGCCCTTCGATCAGTCCCGTCTATTGGCCTTTGGGCTGATTTGGCTTGGCCTGATCATTTACAGCGTCGATGGATACCGGAACAGAAAACGGGTAGCACAATAAAACAGAATGAGGTGAGATAGGCGGTATCGAGGTGTGATATGACCGTAATTTCAGCCAGCTACAAAACCGACATCCCAGCGTTCTACGGCGATTGGTTTCGTAATCGGCTAGATCATGGTTTTGTGGATGTCCGAAACCCCTACAACAACAAGCTAAGCCGTCTTTCCATCTCTTCCGCCGATGTTGACGCCTTTGTTTTCTGGACCCGGAACGCCGCGCCGTTTCTACCTGTCCTGTCGGAAAAAATTGAAAAGCATTTTCCTTTCTATTTTCAATTTACCGTTACTGGTTACCCTAAACCGATTGAGCGCTCTGTCATTGATGACGCCCTTGCCATTCAACAGATTAGAGACCTGAGTGATAGATATGGACCGCATGCGGTTGTTTGGCGGTATGATCCGATTTTTTTCTCTGAGCTGACGCCTGAAGCTTATCACAAAAAAAATTTCCAGCGGCTTGCCCGTCAATTGGCGGGAGCGGTAAATGAGGTAACTGTCTCCTTTACCCAACTTTATGCCAAGACAAAACGAAACCTTGCTCAACTGGAAGCTCGGCACCCTGTCGGATTTGTGGATCCGTCCATATCACGTAAGAAAGAGATGGTAGCCTGGATGCAGAAGTCTGCTAAAGAATCGGGCATGCGCCTGACGCTTTGCACGCAACCGTATCTTGAAACCTCTGACATCCGGGGTGCGGCTTGTATTGATGGCGACCGCCTAAGTAAAGTCGGCTGTGAAACCCGTTTGGCAGGGATGCAGAAAAACAGGGATGGGTGCCTCTGCATCAGCTCCCGGGATATTGGCAGTTATGACACTTGCCCTCATGGATGCGTGTATTGTTATGCAGTGCAATCACCCTCAAAAGTAAGAGCCGCGGTCAAAAACCATGACCACAGCTCCCCATTTTTATAGTTACGCCGGTTTAGGCCTGTTCATCGACACTGACGTCAGATTTTTTCTGGCCGCCTTTGGCAACCCCGACCATCGCCGGTCGCAAGAGCCTGTCAGCGATCAGATATCCGTGCTGGACAACTTGCATTACGGTTCCCGGCTCAACACTTGGATTCTCTATCTCGAACATTGCCTGATGAAGATTCGGGTCAAATTTTTTGCCCTCAGGGCTGATTTTCGTGATTTTGTGCTTTTCAAGGGTACTCAGCAGCTCTGCCTCGGTCATTTCGACCCCTGTCACTACCGCTTTGACGTCCTCATTTGCGCGAGCTTCCGCCGGGATACTCTGTATGGCCCGTTGCAAATTATCAGAAACTGCCAGAACGTCGCGAGCGAATTTTGTTATGGCATAGTTATGGGCATCTTCCTTTTCTTTTTCAGCTCGCCGCCGCATGTTTTCGACTTCTGCCATCGCCCGAAGGAGCTTGTCTTTTAGGCCGGTAATTTCAGCCTGCTGCTCTTCAAGGCGTGGGTCAACCTCTGCGCCGAAATCCGTTTCGCCCTTCTCGGCAATTGACGGTGCTTCTTCACCAGTCTCCGACGCAGGAGTATCGGCCGCGTGCTCAGCGGGATCCTTGTTTTCCTCTGGCGTCTGTTTTGCTTCGTTCATCCTGGCTTTTCCTACTTTTTTCCTCAGTCTATCATTCTGCCAATGATTTTCGCCGTATAATCCACTACGGGAATAATGCGGGCGTAGTTCAGACGTGTCGGTCCGATCACTCCAACGGCGCCGACTATCTGATCTTGGCTGTTCTGGTACGGAGAAATAATCATTGATGTGCCGGAAAGCGAGAAAAGATTGTTCTCTGAGCCAATAAAAATTTTGACGCCGCTACCGCCTTCCGCCAATTCCAATAGCTTTACCCGCTCCTTTTTCGCTTCCAATGTGTCAAAAAGTTCTTTGATTTTTTCAAGATCTTCAAGGGCTTGGACATCTTGCAGCAAATTTGCATGTCCTCGAACTATAAGAGTTTCCCCTCCGCCCCAGCTGGCAATATCATTGGCGATGAGATCCTGCGTCAGTTGATCGAGCTGAGCTTGATGCGAATCCAGCTCGGTCTGAATGTCGCTCTTCATCTCCTGCAGGGTTTTGCCGGCAAGGCGGGCATTCAGATAGTTCGTGGCCTCTTGTAAGGAGGCATCGCTTAGTCCTTGCGGTAGTTCTATGGCTCTATTTTCAACCATGCCATTGGCGGTAACGATGATGACTAAGGCTTTGTCGATGCCAAGGCGCACAAACTCTATCTGTTTGATGGGGCTGTCACTTTTTGGGGCGATGACCATACCGGCACAGTTTGAAAGCCCGGAAAGCATGGATGAGGCTTCGGTCAGGGCTTCTTCCAGATTTCGACCGTCAACGGCGCAACGGGCCTTGATATCGGACCGTTCTTCTTCCGTCAGGTTTCCAATCTCGAGAATCCCGTCGACAAAGAGGCGCAGGCCCATTTGTGTTGGCAAGCGCCCAGCGGAAGTATGCGGTGAATATAACAGTCCCGCATCCACCAAATCCGCCATGACATTGCGGATTGAGGCAGGGGACAGATCTAGCTGACTGATACGAGAAAGCGTCCGTGATCCGACCGGTTCCCCGGTTTGAACATAGGTTTCCACTATGTCCCGGAAGACGGTCCGGCTTCGTTCATTCAGTTCTTGTATGGTCATTCTTTTTCAGCATAAACCTGCAATAGCATACGGTATTCAGGAATGTAGTGACGCGGGATGCTTGCGTCAATCTGGTCCAACAGGTACAAGGGGCCAAATTTGCCAACCAATGTAAAGGAATTTTTATGCGCCCCTCTGGCCGTGCCCCTGACCAATTGCGTGACGTTATCCTCGAGCCTGGCTATGCCAAGAATGCCGAAGGGTCTTGTTTCATCAAATGTGGTGACACTCATGTTCTGTGTACCGCAAGCGTCGAAGACCGTGTGCCACCCTTTCTTCGGAACACAGGCAAAGGCTGGGTAACAGCCGAATATGGCATGCTCCCACGTTCGACCGGATCCCGCATGGGCCGGGAAGCGGCGCGGGGTAAGCAACAGGGCCGCACTGTTGAGATTCAACGGCTAATTGGCCGCTCTTTGAGGGCTCTGGTTGATTTTGAAGGCTTTGGTGAACGGCAGATTACTGTCGATTGCGATGTTATCCAGGCGGATGGCGGAACCAGAACGGCGTCCATAACCGGCGCCTATGTGGCACTGTATCAAGCTTTCGACAAGCTCGTTGAACAGGGAAAAATCCTTGAAGTGCCCATGAAAGGACAAGTCGCGGCAGTCTCCTGTGGCTTGTACAATGGAACACCGGTATTGGATCTGGACTATCCCGAGGATAGCAATGCCCAGGCAGACGCCAATTTTGTGCTGACATCTGATGGAAAAATCATTGAAATTCAAGGCACGGCGGAAGAGGATCCGTTCTCGGAAGATCAATTCGGATCCCTCTTTGGGCTGGCCAAGAAGGGTGTTCAGGAGCTCTGTGCCCTGCAGCGCCAAGCGCTCGGCCTTTGACTGGTCATCGCAAATTTGAAGGCGGAAAACTGGTTGTCGCCAGCCATAATCCTGGCAAGGTAAGGGAAATAAGGGCCTTGCTGGAGGAATTTGGTGTAGAACCCGTCTCTGCTGCGGATCTGGATTTGCCGGAACCCATTGAAGATGGCGACAGCTTCATTGCCAATGCTGAAATCAAAGCCCTCGCAGCAGCTCGTTCGTCGGGTCTGGTCAGTCTTAGTGATGATTCAGGATATGCCCTTGATCGGTTAAATGGCGATCCGGGGATTTTTTCGGCGCGCTGGGCTGGGCCAAACAAAGATTTCTCCGTTGCTATGGAAAAGGTGGAACAAGCACTGCAAAAAGCTGGCGCCGAAACCGCCGAAGACCGAAAAGCCTCATTCATCTGCGCCCTGACCCTCGCTTGGCCGGATGGGCATACTGAAAGTTTTGAGGGTCGTATCGATGGTCATTCGGTCTGGCCGCCTAGAGGAGACAAGGGCTTTGGCTATGATCCGGTCTTCGTCCCGCAGGGTTCGGATATTACATTTGCTGAAATGGATCCGGAGAAGAAGCATTCCATTAGCCATCGGGCTCGTGCGTTCAAACAATTAATCGATGCCTGCTTTACCTCTCAATGACGCTCCAGATCCCGGTTTCGGGCTCTATTTCCACTGGCCCTTCTGCCGGAAGAAATGTCCGTATTGTGATTTCAATAGCCATGTAAGGGAGGCTGTTGATCAGGACAAATGGGCTCATGCTTTGTTGCAAGAGCTTAAGTATTTTGCTGATCAGCTCCCCAAAACCCCTCTGAGCAGCATATTTTTTGGAGGCGGTACACCGTCTTTGATGGCGCCGTCTACAGTAGAGGCTCTTATTGAGGGCGCTGCTCAGCATTTTCCGTTTGCTGAGAATATTGAAATATCCTTGGAAGCTAATCCAACGTCTGTGGAATCTGAGTCTTTTGCCGGATATCGGTTAGCAGGCGTCAATAGACTGTCCATCGGAGTCCAATCCCTTGATGATTTGCAGCTAAAATTTCTAGGGCGTGAACACTCGGCGAAGGAGGCTCTAGGGGCTATTGAACTAGCACGGCAGGTGTTTGGAAATATTTCCTTTGATCTGATTTATGCACTGCCAGGTCAGTCAATCGAGGCTTGGAAGGGCGACTTGGACAGGGCACTGCAGCTCGCAGGTGATCATTTATCTCTGTATCAGTTGACGATTGAACCAAATACCGGATTTGCGGGCGCTGTACGCCGCGGAGAATTCCAAATACCTGAAGAGCAAGTGGCGGAGGAATTTTTTAACGTAACCCAGGAGATCTGTGCAGAGGCTGGCCGTCCAGCTTATGAGATTTCAAACCATGCTCGACCCGGATATGAATGCCGACATAATCTGACCTACTGGCGGTATGGTCAGTATTTGGGCATTGGTCCGGGGGCACATGGTAGATTGAACTTGGCGCAAGGACGGACCGCTTTTCAACAAATAAAAAGGCCGGAAGGCTGGTTGCAAGCTGTGGAAAACCAAAACCATGGGACCGAGCAGGAGGTGACTCTTGGAAGCGACATTGGCAGGGCGGAGGAGCTAGTGTTAATGGGTCTAAGGTTGAACGAAGGGGTCTGGCTCAAGAACTTTGAAAGTGCCGTTGGGAGACCGCTGTCCGAGATCACAGACCCTGAACGCCTATTGCGACTGATCGAGGGAGGGCTGCTGGAACTGGACGCATCCCGACTGAGGGCAACGGATCAAGGACGATTAGTCCTCAACAGCTTGTTACCCGAATTACTGAGGGACTAGTTCAGCAGTTGATCAAAACTTTGTGGAGCCGGCTCCAGCATCAACAGATCAGATTGACCAACCTCGAGAATCGCCAGGCCCCGCTCGGCCACACCATCTTCCGGGAATCGGAAGATCCCGTCATAACCCGTAAAGCCGTTAATATTCTCAAGAGCGATCCTGTCAAACCGGGTCTCTGGCGGATCCTGAGCTAACAGACCTGCGAGTGCCATAGCATCATAGGCCAAGCTTGCGATACGCGGCGGGGCATAGCCATAAACCTGAGAAAAGCGTTGCTGAAAAGCACTTGAATTCTCAGGCGAAGGGGCGGAGAACCAACCACCGACCAGAGCCGGTTCCGTTGACAAGGAGCGATCTGCCCAGAGACCTGTTCCAATGAATTGAACAACTTCCGGATCAATATCATAATAGGAAAGTAGTGGTGCCAGTTCCTTCAAACGACCCCCACCCTCAGGAATAATCAGGGCATCAAAAGACACCTCACCGAAAGTATCCATTTTTTCAAGCCGCTTTACATAGGCTTTTGACGCGTCATCGGTTTCCTTTTCATATAGCTTGATCTCTTCCTCAAGCTGCTTTTGTCGCTCAGCATAGTCACCTAGTATTTTTGCGATCTCGTGCAACTCCTGAGAGCCAGCCTCAATCGATACGGGGTAACGCATGACCTTGTCGACAGTCAAACCCAGATCATCACTGGCCATATACACATTGTTAATAACCGCATCGCCATAGGGGGTGTCTGGTGCCAGGACTGCAAAATTAAGTAATCCCTGACGATAGGAAAACTCCATGATTCTGTTGATCTGTTGTCCTACCGTGAGGCCCATCATATAGACGCCATCCCCAGCGACCGACGTATCTGTGGAAAAGGTGACAACATTGACATCTCGTGGGATTGCAAGACGTCGCACGGCAGGAACCGAGGAAGAAAACAAGGGACCTAGAATAAGTTCCGCACCTTCAACAAGCGCTTCTGCAGCTGCACTCTCGGCACCTCTCTCCGTCCCCTTGGTGTCATAAGGCATGAGTTCTAGCTGTCTGTTCTCCAGGTCGAACAAGGCCAAATTTGCGGCTTTTAAAAGATCGTTTCCGATGGCTTCATGCTGGCCAGTTAGAGGAAGCAAAATCGCGATTTTAATCGGGTTGGAATACGCAGGGTAGGGAGCTTTAACTCCGATAACAGGCGCTGAGGGTTCCACCAGGCGCATCAGCGGATCGACCGTTGGCGTATTCGAGAGATCTTCTGTTGAGGGAGTCTTTTGTAGCAGATCTTCTAGATCCTTCGCGCCTGTCGAGTCTGGATCGATCTTCGCTAGTTCTTCTTTTTCTTCTGCGCTATCCCGAACAGGAGCAGGCTGGCACCCTGTTATCAGCAATGACAAAAGGATTACGACACAACTATTTTTGAATAATTGCTGCCTGGGTCGGTCCTTTTTCAAGACTGCTTCACTGATGGAAAACAATGTTCTTATTCCCTTAGACCGACACAAGATTTTATAACTAGAGATTAGGTAACCGTGTTGTGGCGGGCAAGCAAATAGTTTGCCTAGGACAAGTGAAACATTTAACTGGGGCGACAATTTGGCAAGAAAATCCAGTCAACAGCTCAAGAAAATGAGGCAGCGTGCCCATATGCGTGGCCAATTGGCCGAGAAATATGCAGCAGCTTATCTACGTCTAAAGGGTTATCACATCATTGCGCGTCACTATCGCAAGCCCTTCGGTGAGATCGATATCATCGCCAGCAAGGGGAAGACTCTTGCCGCTATCGAGGTAAAAACCAGGCGAACGATGATAGATGCTCTCTATTCAATTGGTCCATTCCAGAAACAGCGTGTGAAAAGAGCCATGGAGGCATTTGTCATGGAAAAGTCAAAATTCGAGTCTTTTAATATTCGCTTCGATGCGTTGTTGGTGACATCTATTTTTAGATTGCCGCATCACATTAAGAATGCTTGGCGTTAATATCGATTGAACACTTTAACAATAGCTGATTAGGCCTATAATAATCGGCGAGTTCTGAATTATAGGGTTTGTTGTTGTCCTGCATTCCCGATAGAGAAAAGGTGAGTGAAAATGAAACTAGTAGCTTATATGGGTTTTGCCATCTTCGCGAGTATGATTCTGAACGGATGCAGTCCGGTTGCTGTCGCCTTGGGAGGCGCGGCTGTTGGTGGGGCAGCGATCGCTGAAGAAAGATCTGTTGGAACGGTGGTTGATGACGCTGGTATCAAAGTCAGGGTTATGAATGCTATTTTCCAGGATAATGAAGCCCTTTTCACGAAGACATCAACAACAGTGATTGAAGGTGTTGTTCTGGTCACAGGACAAGTTCCAACACCTGAAGACCGGGTCACCCTTTCTCGGCTCATTTGGGGCGTCAACGGAGTAAAAGAGGTCCATAACGAGGTAACGGTTGCTGACAGTGAGTCGGTTGGAAGCTTTGCGGATGACAGTCTCATTACAACCAAACTCAAGTTGCAGCTTTTGCGGGATGCGAAGATTTACAATATCAATTATTCAGTCGAGACGGTTAACGGCGTCGTCTATCTAATGGGTATCGCCCAAAATCAGGCCGAACTGGATCGCGTTGAAAATCATGCCAAGGAAATTTCTGGAGTAAGGCGCATCGTCAGCTATGTAAGACTCAAGAAAGATTTGCCGAAAACGGCCTGAGCGGACTAAATTCGTATCCAACCGTTTAGAATAATAACACCGGGCGCCAGATCCTAATAGAAAGAGCGTAAACATGAGTCTTGCCGTAGCCATTCAAATGGATCCGATTGAGGATGTGGATATTGCGGGGGACAGTACATTTGTTCTAGCCCTTGAAGCACAGAACAGGGGCCATTCCCTTTTCCATTATGGCCCAAAAGACCTGTCATTTTCTGATGGAAAGATAATTGCGTCTGCCCGCCCTATTTCCGTCCGTCGGGAGCAAGGCAATCATTTTTCAGCCGGGGAAATAGAGCGGATCAACCTCACCCATATGGATGTTGTCCTAATGCGCCAGGACCCGCCCTTTGATATGTCATATATCACAGCGACACATCTATTGGAGCATGTCCATCCTGATACCTTGGTCGTCAACGACCCTGTTAGCGTTCGGAACGCCCCAGAAAAACTGTTTGTCACTCACTTTGACGGTATCTTGCCGCCAACCCTGATTTCTACAAACCTTGAAGAAATCAAGGAGTTTCGGGCTGAGCACAAGGATATTATTATCAAACCTTTGTATGGCAACGGCGGTGCAGGCGTATTTCATCTGAAGCCTGGGGATGAAAACCTATCCGCCCTGTGCGAAATGTTTACGGAATTCTATCGAGAGCCCATGATTGTACAGAAATATCTGCCGGAAGTTCGCGAAGGCGATAAAAGGATTATTTTAGTCGACGGCGAACCAGTGGGGGCGATCAATCGTGTTCCTCAAGAAGGGGAAGTGCGCTCCAACATGCATGTGGGAGGGCAGGCTGTTAAGTCTCAGTTGACCAAACGGGAAATCGAAATCTGCGAAGAAATTGGTCCCGCTCTGAAAGAACAAGGACTGATCTTTGTTGGAATTGATGTGATTGGCAATTTCCTAACGGAGATTAACGTGACCTCACCTACAGGTTTGCAAGAAATCAATAGATTTGACAACGTGAAACTAGAATCCGGTATTTGGGACTGTATTGAAGACAAGCTTGGCGGTAACTGACAGTCATTCACATTGATAAAAAGAGCCGGAGGGATATCCCGCCGGCTTTTTCTGTGGTGAGTTCAGCTCAAATATTGAAAATTTAAGTTTGATCGTCCGTCGAGGCCCCGTCTGCGGCTCGAGCGACGGCCTCCGCTCCCGCTTCCGCACCTTGCTTGCTGCTATAGCCCTGGCTTGTCAGAATAACCTCGTGGTTTCCAGCTTTGAGATTAAAGTACCATTTGTCGTTCTTTCCCTCAAAAACCGAAAATCGCTCTGCAAGATCTGCATTTTTCTTCACTGACTCAATACCGTTTTCTGCGCTGGCTTTTGCCTTGTATCCCTCAGACGATCCAACGTTTTCGCCGTTTCCGGCTTTAAGTCTAAAGCGAAATTCCCCCGCCTTGTCTGCGTAGAGTTCAAATTTTCCGGCCATCCTGCTTGCTCCCAATTAAAAGATCTGTGACTTGTTTATTCTAATGTCTATTAGTGACAGAAAAGTCAGATTGAAGACCTTTCGATACACTAAAGTAATATTATCTAACGCGGTTAGAAAGCAAACGCTTTATCTGTTTGATTTAGATTTGTCCTTAATTGTCTTTGACGAATAAACACTGGGTGTTCGGATCGCGCTTGCTATAATAGTTTTAATGTAAATGTTATTTTTCGTAAGGCGGGTATGCAGGCTGTCATAAAAACCGTGGCCTTTCATGGATTGGACGTCCATGACGTGGATGTACAAGTCTTGATGGCCTCCGGATTGCCGGCTTTCACAATTGTGGGACTCCCCGATAAATCGATTGCGGAGAGCAAGGAACGGGTCAGGGCAGCTTTGACCTCTCTTGGCGTTGGCCTCCCGCCGAAGCGCATCACCGTCAATCTGGCACCTGCAGATATGCCAAAGGAAGGGGCTCACTATGATCTACCAATTGCTCTGGGAATCCTTGCGGCCATGGAAATATTGCCGGTAGAGGAGCTGCAAGGCTTTAGTGTCCTAGGAGAGCTGTCTCTGGATGGAAGTTGCAATGCAGTTGCCGGCATTTTGCCGGCTGCAGTTGACGCGGTAGCGAAAGCGCGCGCCCTCATCTGTCCACGAGATTCTGGGTCGGAGGCTGCCTGGGCAGGTGATATTGAGATACTAAATCCGGGAAGCTTGCTGGCCCTCATCAATCATTTCAAGGGAACGCAAGTACTCACACCACCCAAGCAAGGTGATATCGAAGACACGAAAACAGTGTTGAGGCTGGAAGACATAAAAGGGCAGGAATCGGCGAAGCGGGCGCTAGAAGTGGCGGCGGCGGGAGGACACAACCTGTTGATGACAGGGCCACCCGGGTCTGGAAAGTCCATGCTCGCGGCCCGGCTTCCCGGATTGCTGCCGCCACTTGATGCTTCTGAAGCGCTAGAGGTCAATATGATTGCGAGTATTTCCGGCAATATGAAAGCCGGCAAGCTTTCACGCCAACGACCCTTCCGCGATCCGCATCATTCCGCATCGGTCGCTGCGATGGTCGGTGGCGGGCGGTCGGCAAAACCGGGGGAAGTATCGCTTGCACATCTTGGCGTTCTCTTCCTGGACGAGTTGCCGGAATTTAATCGTCAGGTTCTTGAATCTCTGCGGCAGCCGGTCGAAATAGGCAAGGCTGTTGTTGCTCGGGCCAACATGCATGTGACTTATCCTGCAAGGATGCAGTTGATTGCTGCTATGAACCCATGCAGATGCGGACATCTAGATGATCCTGCTCAAGCCTGTGCCCGGGCGCCCAAATGTGCCATTGATTATCGATCGAAGATTTCGGGTCCCATGTTGGACCGCATTGATATTCATATAGACGTCCCTGCAGTTTCTGCGCGGGATCTAACCTTACCGGTCTCTTGTGAAACAACTGAAGAAGTTGCTCGGAGAATTGCCAAGGCCAGGACTGTTCAGCAAAGGCGATATGCCGATGCAGACTATCCCCAAGTCTTGCGAACAAACTCCGATATTGAAGGGGAGCTGCTGGAAAAGGCCGTCCTTCTTGACGCTCGGGCGAAGGCATTGCTAACTGACGCGGTCGGTAAGCTGAACATGTCGGCGAGAGGATATCATCGCGTTCTCAAGGTCGCGCGGACACTGGCTGACTTAGAGGAAAGCGACAATGTCCGGCATATTCATATTGCAGAAGCACTTGAGTACCGTCGTCGATTGGCATCAGGGTAGAGGATTGGCTTATTTGTCTTTATTGACATCAAGATTTTCCAGATTGATGCGAGCTGTGTCTCCAGCAACGCTATAGGGCGACAGGTCCAAAACTTTCATCCAGTCCTTCCGCGCAAGGTCTTTCCGTCCGGTTTGGCGGTAGAGAATTCCCCGCTCTATCAGGGCGTCTGGAAGATCTGGTGTCAGAGATAAGGCCAATTCTACATCTTCCAAGGCGCGCTCATTATTACCAAGCTGGCGCCAGGCGGCGGCGCGAAAAGTCATTGCATCCGTCCGCGACGGATCAACCTGCAAGGCCCGATCCAAATCGGTGCGAGCGGCCTGATAGTCTTCAAGCTTGGCAGACATGCGGCTTCTATCAATTAGAAGGTCGACATTGTCTGGATCTATATCAAGACCGGCGGAAGCCACAAAGTATCCTCGGGACGCATCGCCCTCTAAAAGCCAAACATTGGCAGCTTGGGACAGGATTGCAATAGCAAGGGGAGAGCCGTCGTTCGCCATATCCTCAGCCAGCTCTTCCAGACGCGGCGCGGCGATATGATATTTCTTGAGGGCGACGAGGGCCAGGGCTTCGCAATGGCGGGCCGGATACCCACCGCCTTCGCCTTTCCAGGCAAGGGCTGACTCAAACGCCATTTCTGGCTCTCGCTTGGTTAGGGTCAAGCAAGCCTGATATTCAGCCTGCTCGTCCCGCTGCTGGGCAGACGCGGAAAAAACGATGGGGACTGCAGCTACAGAAATGACGGCGGCAAGTCTGATCAAAGCCTTCCCAGCCAGAAACAATAACGATTTTCGTTTGCTATGATTAGAGCAGTTCATTGAATGACTTTATTCATTTGATCAGGGCAATAGTTGGGCGATAGAGTATTATATAGCCTTGATCAACAGGTAACTTGCCTTAAATTAGTCGAGATTGCGACCTAGATGGCAAAGAACAATCATAATTGTATGGAGATCTGAAATGAATAGACTTGTAGTCGCGACGATCGCGTTTCTTTGCCTGATACCCCTTGCCTCGGCGGAAATGCCGAAAGGCCAGCGGATGATGCACGATCAGGTAGTTCTGAACTTGACGACTGAAGGCTGGGTCCAGACCGATACTGCGAAAGTCTCAGTTTTCGTGGACCTTGTTCAGCAGCAAGAAACACCTGAGGAACTGAAGAAGCGCATCGACGACTCACTTGTATCTTTGGCCAAGGACGCAGAATGGCGCGTAACCTCTTCTAATCAGCGTCTTGACCAGACCGGCTTAAACAGATGGTATGTCACAGCTGAAGCACGGGTCCATGAATCACTTCTGCCAGGCCTGCAGGACCGGGCCAAATCCGCCAGTAGCCCGGGGTACAAGGTTGGAATTTCATTTGTCGACTTTACGCCGTCCCTTGCCGAGTTTGAAAAGCTACGTGCTGATCTGCGTTCGGACATTTACAAGCAGGCAGTTGCCGAGGTAGAGCGGCTGAATGCTGTCCTGCCGGGCTCAGATTACCATGTCCAGAAAGTGGATTTCGTCCAGCAATATGCGGCGCCAAGGATGGAGAATATGAGGGCCCAAACCATGATGGTGAAATCCCAAGCGGACGAAGCCGGCAGTGGGGGCGGTGCCCAGCTGGTAGTTTCCGTTAATCAGTCTTTGTCGGCCCAGGTTGTGCTTGGTCGAGCTGTGCCACTGCCAGCACAGTAGGACCTGAATGTCGAATTCCTTATTCTGTTTCGGTTTGGGATTTACGGCCCGTCAGATTGCTCATGATTTTCCGGAAATGAAGATCATGGGAACGGGTCGTAATCCTGAAAGGGAGGCGTCAAACGACTCTCTTGCTCTATTTCCGTTTCGCCGGGATTGCCCGGTTCAGGATTTTGGTGATATTGCGAAGGAGGTCACTCATGTCCTTCTATCCATTCCGCCTGACGAAATAGGGGATCCCATCCATGATGTCATGGCCGAGCAGATATGCGCGTTGCCAAAGTTGAAATGGGTAGGGTATTTGTCGACAACAGGTGTTTATGGAGATCATCAAGGTGCCTGGATTGATGAGCAGACTGCAGTCACTCCGTCAGGGCCAAGAGGCACGCGCCGGGCGAACGCTGAAGCGGATTGGTTCACCCTCTTTCAGACTCGAGATTTACCCGTACATATTTTTCGGCTACCCGGAATATATGGTCCAGGCCGTAATCAGCTTGTCTCACTGAAATCCGGCAAAGCTCGCCGTATTGACAAACCAGGGCAAATCTTTTCGCGGATCCATGTGGCGGATCTGGCTGCCATTCTTGTCGCTTCCATGGAAAAACCGAAGCCCGGCGAAATTTATAATATCGCCGATGATCTGCCGGCGCCGCCTCAAGAAGTAGTCACCTATGCGGCAGAGCTATTGAATGTAACGCCGCCGCCGCTACAAGACTTTGAAACCGCTGATTTGTCACCCATGGCACGCAGTTTTTATGCTGACAGCAAGCGGGTTAAAAACGAAAAAATTAAGTCAGAGCTTGGGATTTCGCTGAAATATCCCACATATAAGGAAGGTTTGGCTGCTTTGCTTTAACGTTTTTTACGTATATACAAGGGCTGGGCGGCTGTATTTGGGTATATTGGACAGGAAATGCCAAGAACAAAATGCTTTAATCGAGAGGAAGCGCTGGAAAAAGCCATCGGTGCTTTCTGGGCCAAGGGCTATGAAGCGACGTCCGTGCAGGACCTGGTGGATTGCATGGGGATCAATCGCGGCAGTCTCTATGATACTTTCGGCGATAAGCATAAGCTGTTTTTGGAGGCGTTGGACCGCTACGGCCAAGGCTCTCAGCTCAGGATCGAAACCTTGCGCCAGCCCGGTGATCCGCGGGAGATCCTGACGAAATTCATGTATGTGTTCATGCAGAAACAGGTGGCAGATCCGGCGCGTCGAGGATGCTTCATGACTAATTCCGCGGTAGAGCTTTCCTCCCGCGATGATGAATGTGCAGAGCGTATCAAAATCTTCTTCGAAGATATGGAGGATGGATTTCGAGATCTGATTGCCCGCGGACAGAAAGAAGGCGTGTTTAAATCCAAACGGGATTCAGCCAGCCTGGCCTCCTTCTTTATCGGCGTTATGCAAGGTATTCGGGTCGTTGGCAAAGTCACACCAGAAGAGGAAGTCCTGCGTCCAATGGTTGACGTGGCCCTGACCGTCCTCGATGCCTGATGTCAAATCTCGGGATTGATCTTTGGGGTGCGGCCTTCCAGGCCGTTTCCTTTTTATGTTTAATGGCGATCCCATGGACGGATGGCCGGGTTCGGCTATTTGTCGGCTTGTTGGCCGGAGCTGGCATCCTAACAATTCTTCTCTTCCAATATTACATCGGTTTAGAGACTGGCGATAGCGCCCTAGGGTTCGAACTAATCATTGTGACCCTGTCAAACGTCGTTTTATTCTTCCTGGCAAGCTGGGGAGTAGAACGATTGTTCAGACTTTATCTGTTAAAGCGACAGCAAAAGAAAGGGCCGCCGCCGTCAGGATCCTGAGATGACGTGCTGGATTAAAGCTTTTGCCTCAGGCGAATCCCATTCCGCAGGTCCCACAAGCCGCCCAACTTCCAATCCGTCTTGATTAACCAACAGGGTTGCAGGAAGGCCAAAAACACCGGCAGCGCGCCCAGATTTCACGGTTTTATCATTGAAAGCGCCAAGATTTTCAAGCTCAAGTTTGGTAAAGAAATTCTGGACTTTCTTCATACCCTGTAAGTCCTGGCCAACCGCCAGGACGACAAAGTCGTCACCACCCATATCTCCTTGCAGACGGTCCAGGCCCGGCATTTCCTTACGGCACGGCGCACACCAGGTGGCCCAGAAATTCAATAGGACAACCTTTCCTTTATAGTCGGAAAGTTTCTCCTCTTTTCCCTCAGCGTTCATGAAGGAGAAGTCACGAAGTTCTCTCGGCGCTTTATTCGGCGCAAAATTCTGGACTTCACCTACCAGCAAGTCATTGAGATTTTCAGAGAAAGCTGTTGATGTTCCGACCCCAAGCCCTGTAAATGTAAGCAAGATCAGAACGCTGAAAGATTTAAGATACCTGGTCATAATAAACGCTTGTGTCCAATAGTTACCAAAGTGAGCCCGAAAATGAGCGCAAATGAGCTTTGGGGTGGCAGATTTGCCAAAGGCCCCGCTGAAATTATGGAACGGATCAATGCCTCCATTGATTTCGATCGACGGCTCTATGCCCAAGATATAATGGGGTCAATTGCTCATTCCAGTATGTTGATGGCTCAGAATATTATATCTAAGGCCGACGGCGAGAAAATACAGGAGGGATTACAAACAATTCTTCGTGAGATAGAAGCCGGCAATTTCAAGACCGATCCGGCCCTGGAAGACATCCATATGCATGTCGAAGCACGCTTAAGAGAAATAATCGGAGACGCTGCGGGACGCCTGCATACAGCCCGGTCTAGGAATGATCAGGTGGCCACGGATTTCAGGCTTTGGGTTCGGGATACAATTGATCATCTCGACAGCGAGCTGGATGATCTGCAAAAAGCGCTCCTTGATCAGGCAGCAGCAGAGGCAGACACTGTAATGCCCGGATTTACTCATTTGCAGGCTGCGCAGCCGGTGACCTTTGGTCATCACATGCTGGCCTATGTTGAAATGTTTGGGCGTGATCGCTCGCGCCTTGCAGATGCCAGGAGCCGGATGAATGAAAGTCCGCTCGGGTCTGCCGCTCTGGCCGGAACCTCATTTCCGATTGATCGCGAAATGACAGCAAAAGAACTTGGCTTTGATCGGCCGACGGCAAATTCACTGGATGGTGTATCCGACCGGGATTTTGCCCTGGAGTTTTTGAGCTTTGCTTCCATCTGCTCCATGCATTTGTCGCGGCTTGCCGAAGAAATCGTCATTTGGTCAAGCGCCCAGTTCCGATTTGTTGAATGTTCTGACAGTTTTTCTACAGGTTCTTCCATCATGCCGCAGAAGAAAAACCCCGATGCAGCGGAGCTTGTGCGGGGCAAGGCGGGTCGCAGTGCTGGCGCATTTACCAGTTTGCTGATGATGATGAAGGGTTTGCCGATGACCTATGGCAAGGATATGCAGGAAGATAAGGAGCCCGTCTTTGATGCGGTCGATAATTTGCAGCTTTGCCTTGCCGCCATGAGTGGGATGATCCGGGATATTACAGTCAATGGTGATATTATGACGGCGGCGTCTGGAGCCGGTTTTACGACGGCGACGGATTTGGCCGACTGGCTGGTACGCGAACTGGACATGCCGTTTCGTGATGCCCATCATGTGACCGGGTCGCTTGTTAAGCTGGCAGAAACAGAAAATTGCGGCCTGGAGGACTTGACTCTGGCGCAAATGCACTCAGTTGAAGAGAGGATCACGGAAGAGATCTATAGCGTTTTAGGCGTAGAGAATTCAGTTGCCAGCCGTGTGAGCTACGGCGGCACCTCCCCGGTTCGGGTGCGGGAGCAGATTGCGCTTTGGCGGAGTAAACTGGCAGATAAGGGTAATTAAGAGATGAAAAAGCTGATTTTATTACCCGTGGCGTTTCTGCTGTTGGTGGGGTTGCTGGCGGCTTGTGGGATCAAGGATCCCCCGAAATATGTTCCACAAACCCAAAAAACCGATGCCAAGAAAGCCGAGTAGCGACAGTACCAACTATGGATCATTTTAATTACAGAAACGGCGAACTACATGCCGAAGAAGTCCCGCTTCGCGAAATCGCCGAAGCCGTGGGAACGCCTTTTTATTGCTATTCAACCGCCACATTGATCCGTCATTATAAGGTCTTTTCTGGAGCCTTTGACGGTGTGAACGCTCTTGTTTGCTATGCTCTGAAAGCGAATTCAAATTTGGCTGTCATCCGAACCCTAGCTGAGCAGGGGTCGGGGGCGGATGTTGTCTCTGAGGGAGAATTGCGCCGGGCGCTTGAAGCTGGTGTGGCGCCGGAAAAGATTGTTTTCTCCGGTGTTGGCAAGACACCGGACGAAATGCGCTATGCCCTGGAAGTGGGTATTCATCAGTTCAATGTGGAATCAGAGCCTGAGGTTAGAGTTTTAAGCGACGTGGCGACTTCAATGGGCGTCTCGGCGCCAATTACCTTTCGGGTGAACCCGGATGTCGATGCAAAGACTCATGCCAAAATCTCGACAGGGAAGGCTGAGAATAAATTCGGCGTGCCGTGGCAGGATGCCTCTCGCATTTATGCAGAGGCTGCCGCGTTGCCGGGGATAGAGATCAAAGGTGTTGACGTTCATATCGGCTCACAACTGACTGATCTTGAACCTTACAAGAATGCCTTCAACCGGGTCCGGGATCTGGTTCAGCAACTTCGTTCCGAAGGCCATGATATTACTCGGGTGGATCTCGGCGGAGGTCTGGGTATTCCCTATGACGGTAATATTCCGCCAGAACCGGCGGCTTATGCAAGCGTCGCTCTGGAAGCCATCGGCAATCTCGGTTGTCAGGTGATTTTTGAGCCAGGCCGCCTGATTGTCGGTAATGCCGGAGTGCTTGTTTCTGAAGTGATCTATGTGAAACAGGCGACGGAGCGCAAATTTATTATTCTGGATGCGGCCATGAATGACCTGATCCGACCGGCCATGTATGACGGTTTTCATCAGATCGATCCGATCCGTGAAGACCAGAAGTTAGGAACCTATGGCCCAGCCGATGTGGTAGGTCCAGTCTGTGAGACCGGAGACACCTTTGCGCGGGAACGGGACATGCCGCAGCTTGCGGACGGTGATCTGGTGGCGTTTCGCAGTGCGGGTGCCTATGGTGCAGTGATGGCGTCAACCTACAACACAAGACCACTTGTACCGGAAGTTCTGGTGAACGGGGATCAATATGCGGTGATCAGAGCCCGACCGAGCTTGGAAGAATTGCTAAATCTTGATATACTGCCACCTTGGCAGCAAGCCTAACCCGAGGATGTATGCGACGCCGACATGACAGCAAAGACAGGGGGTATGGATTAGCGTTTGAGTTTCGCGTGCTTTTTGCACGTCTCAACATGCTTCTGGAAACCGTCTGGAAAGAAGGGTTGCTGTTTTTTGGATTGATTGGGGTTTTCATAGGCCTTTCCCTGATAGATTTCTGGTCTTTGACCGGACCTATGGTCCATGCGGGTATTTTGGCTGTTTTTGGTGTAGGACTCCTGTTTGGAGCCTATAAAATTGTCAAGGGCTTCAAATATCCCAGTCGGCAACGGGCTTTGCGTTATCTTGAAAAACGCAACAACCTGGTCTTTCGTCCCCTTCAATCCCTTGGTGCAAGCTCGGAAGCAGAGAAGAAAAACAATACATCGTCAAGTATCATGTGGCGTTTGTATCAAACCTCCCTTCGAAAGAGTGTTCAAGGCGTGCGCGCCGGATTTCCCAACATGCATATGGGTATTGGTGATAGCTATGGCCTACGCGCCGTTGTTATCCTTGTATTGGCGATCGGGTTCGTTGTTGCGGGACCGTTCACTGGGGAGAGGGTGGTTGCGGGTCTCACTCCGAAGGTCTGGACACCTCCAACACCTGTCAGCTTGACCGCCTGGATTACGCCACCGGAATATACAGGGCAGGCGCCTGTTCTTTTGAAAATGACTTCTCCTGAAGATTTACAGGCGGACCACAAATCTTACGTGGTCCCGTCAGGAAGTACTTTTATCGCTCGTGTGTTCGGGGGTAATGAGGAGCCACCGGTTTTGCAAAAAAGCAAAACCACCGTCGATTTTGAGCGTCTCGATGCGCAAAATTACGAAATTGAAACGGAACTGACAGGGTCCGGGCTCCTTGAAATCACCAAAGATGAAGAAATTGTCGGCAAATGGCAGTTCACAGTTGTTGAGGATGAAGCACCAGAAATCGAACTATTGATCCCGCCTGAAGTGACGTCTCGCGCCGCTTTCCGGCTTCAGTATCGCGCTCTTGATGATTATGGTGTCGCCGGCATCGGCGGAGAAATCACCCGCAAAGGTAACGAAGAGAAAATCAAGCTCGCCCTGCCGACACCGGGCCGTGGGTCCAATCAGATCGTCGGCAAAAGCTATCATGATCTGACTTCCCATCCCTGGGCTGGTCTGGAGGTCGAATTACGGTTGTTTGCAGAAGATCAACTCGGCCAGGTGGGTATGTCAGATGTGACGACAATGATCATGCCGGAACGTCTCTTTACACATCCTGTGGCGCGGGCACTCGTGGAACAGCGCCGCAATCTTGTGTCAGACCCGGAAGCCAATAAGCCGTCCACTCTGATTGCGCTGGAAGCCATCGCTTTGATCCCGGAAAGCCTGAATGACGATTTCACTGCGATCATGCTGCTTTCGACCGCTCGGTCCACACTGCGATATGCGGAGGATCAGGCAGCTATAGATGAAGTCGTGGAGCTTCTTTGGGACACCGCTTTGCGCTTGGAAAATGGCGACCTCTCCATGGCGGAGGCTGCACTCAGAGCTGCTGAGCAGGCTTTGATGGAGGCGCTCAACTCAAATGCCAGTGACAGCGAGATTAGAAAGCTGGTCGAAGAGCTCCGGGCAGCTATGGATAATTTCCTGCAAGCATTGGCCCAGCAACAGACGGAAATGGCCGAGCAGGAAACAATAGATCCGGATTCCCAGAACCAGATGATTGAAAGCAAAGACCTGCAAGAGCTTCTTGACAAGATCGATCAGTTTGCCCGCGGTGGCGCCCGCGATACGGCTCGGGAGCTGTTAAGCGAATTGCAGGATATCATGGAAAATCTCCAATCGGCACAGGCCATGCGTCCAACAGCAGAGCAACAGGCTATGCAGGAAATGCTCGGTGAGCTCGGCGATATGATGCAGCGGCAACAAGGTCTAATGGATGAGACCCTTAAGAATATGGAGCAGGGGCAGGGCGGTCAGCCACAACAGAATGGCGAGAGGCAACAAGGACAACCGCAACCGGGTCAGCCTGGTCAGTCCGGAGAAGGCCGCAGCCTGGAAGGACTTGCCCAGGATCAGGAAGCTCTACGCAAGATGCTTGGCGAGATGATGGCGCGTCTGGGTATGGAGGGTGAAATTCCGGATGGTTTAGGTCGGGCTGAGCGCTCCATGAATGAAGCCCGCGAAGCATTGGAACAAGGGCAGGGCGAAAATGCCATGCGCGCGCAAGGAGAAGCCCTTGAAAATCTCCGCCAGAGCGGCGAGGCCATGGCTCAGCAGATGATGGAGAGCATGCAGGGGCAAGGCACTCAATCCGCTGGACAACGAGGACAGCAGGGCCAGAACCGTGACCCACTTGGACGGCGCGATGGGCGTGATCAAGATAATCAGGGCTCTAACAGAGGAGATGGTGGCCTAAGGAGCGGAGGCTCAGATTTCAGCAAGGCCCGGTCTTTTCGCGATGAAGTACAGCGCCGACTATCCGATCCGAACCGGAGTGTGCTGGAACGGGACTATCTCAAACGTCTCCTCGATTTTTTCTGAGTTATTCGAGTAGAGTTTCCTCATTCCATGGCTGCTGATCACCCCTTCGCTGAATATGTCCGAATATTGGGTAAAGGCCCCAAAATGTGGCGTGATCTGAGCTTTGATGAAGCCAGAAAGGCTATGACCATGGTCCTCTCTGGCTCAGCAGACCCGTTGCAAATCGGCGCCTATCTGCTGTTGCTCAGGCGCAAAGGTGAGACCGGGGAAGAACTAGCAGGAATGGTTGCTGCTGCCCGGGATCAGTTTCTTGACCCGGCGGTCACAGCCGCCGTAGACTTTGATTGGCCCTCCTACGCTGATCGGCATCGGCAGCAGCCTTGGTTTATCCTCGCGGCCTTGCTGTTGGCCGATCAAGGCTATAGGATATTGATGCATGGCATAGCTGGATACGCAGAAGGGTATGCTCCGACCCGGCCTGTACTTGAACGTCTGAAAGTTCCCATAGCGCCCTCTCTCGCCACTGCGGCAGATCAGTTAGAAGAAAGCAATCTGGTCTATGTCGGGCTCGAGACATTTTGTCCCTCCCTTCAGGATCTTTTTGAGCTGCGCCCAATGCTGGGAGTTCGGACGGCAGTCAATACCTTCGGCCGGGATCTCAATCCTTTTAATGCACCTTATCAGTTGCAGGGTGTTTTCCATCCCCCATACAAAGACTTACATCTTCAGACCCTGAAGGTTCTGGGTCAGAAGAACAGTTTTATCTTCAAGGGTGGCGGCGGAGAAGTGCAGCGGAATCCCATGAAACCTGTGCATATGGATGTAATCCGGGAGGGCGAGATCACCAGTCTGGAATGGCCGACCATGACCGATCAGTCCGTTTATCGCTGGCGCGAAGAGGACCTGGAGCCCGAGCAAATTGTCAGGATGTGGCAGGGCGAGCTTGATTTGCCGGTGCCGGAACTTGCCATCATCGGTACTCTTGCCTTTGCTCTGAAGCAGGCCGATAACAGTCTACCTATAGGAGAGGCAGAAGAACGGGCCCGTTCTATTTGGAAAAGCCGGGATAAACAGCGGTTTAGTTGATTGTGCGTGTAAAGACATAGTCGCTGTCAGAAGACAGGGACGGCTGGAACTTATAGCCTTCCTCAGAAAAATCCTTGAGGCCTTCCGGCTGATCAATTCTGTTTTCGATCATATAACGGGCCATCATGCCCCGGGCCTTCTTGGCTGAAAACCCAATGATCTTTGCGGTGCCGTCTTTAACTTCCTTGAAGACACCTGTGATGACTTTCGGTTTCAGTGTTTTGCGGTCAACGGCTTTGAAATATTCGATGGAGGCCAGATTGATCAGATAGGGCTGTTCATGTTCGGCCAGCAATTTCGTGAGTTTCCGGGACAGGCGATCCCCCCAAAACTGATATAGATCTGCCCCCCTGTCCGTATCCAACCGGGTTCCCATCTCCAGGCGATAAGGCTGGATCAAATCCAGCGGCCGGACCAGGCCGTAAAGTCCGGAGAGAATTCGTAAATGGTTTTGGGCATAGGACATGTCTTCTTCCGAAAGGCTTTTGGCTTGAAGGCCCGTATAGGTATCACCGTTAAAAGCAAAGGCTGCCTGCTTCGCATTGTCGGGTGAAAAGGGAAATTTCATTGCCTTAAAACGCTTGCGGTTCAGTTCGCTGAGATCGTCACTCAGTTTCATCAGTTTCTTCAGATCACCTGCCGACAGCTTGCGACTGCGCGTCACCAGTTTTCGAGATTGAGAAAGGAATTCAGGCTGGGTGTAATCCTCGGTTAAATCCGTCCGGTCAAAATCCAGTTTTTTGGCAGGTGAAATTACAGCAAGCATCAGTAGTCCTCATACGACAGAAACCAAGGGTGTGAAAAGTTATGTAGCGAAAGGCGAGCCCTAGTCAATAGCGCTATGCCACCATAAATCTGCGCTAGTTCCCCAAAAGGTCGGGCTCGGTGGTAGTTTTATCTCCGGCCAATGAGCGACCCATTGCTGATCTGTGAAATAGAGAGGAATGACGTAATGTCCCCAGAGGAGCATACGATCTAGGGCACGGGTCGCATTGACTAGTTCTTCCCGGGATTTAGCAGAGGCAATTCGCTCAATCATATTATCGACGGCGGCAAGGCGGATGGCTGGATAATTTCGAGTGCCAGGGGTATCCGCTGCGTTGCGGCTCCAATAGAATGCCTGTTCATTGCCGGGAGAAAGCGATTGGCCCCAGCGATTGATGATCATGTCGAAATCATATTCCGTAAGCCGGTTCTGATAACTCGCTGTATCCATCTGACGGATGGTGGTTTTGATGCCGAGAGTTTCGAGGTTTTTTTGAAACGGAGAGATCAGCTTCACATAGTCGTTGTTGTTGACCAGAAATTCGATGGTGAAAGGTTCCTTGGTTTCACTGTTTTGTAAGACACCGCCGTTTATTTCCCATCCTGCTTGTTCCAGCAGCTGTCGCGCATTTCGGAGATTTTTCCGGTTACGTCCGGAGCCATCGGTTTTTGGTAGAACGAAGCTATCGGAGAATACCCGAGGGGGCAGCTCTTCTGCGAAAGGGGTCAGTAAAGCGCGCTCCCCGTCAGAGATAGGGCCCTTGGCAGCGAGAGGTGAATTTTCAAAGAAACTGCTGGTGCGTTTATAAATGCCTTGGAGAATATTGGCATTGATCCATTCGAAATCAAACGCAAAAGTCAGGGCTTCGCGCACGCGAACATCTTTAAACTGCGGTTTGCGGGTATTGAACACCAGAGCCAGCATGGGGGCCGGGATTTGCAGCTTTTGCTCTGATTTGATGAAAACAGGGGCATTGCCGGCCCTTCCCACATATGAGTCTAGCCATTTGCCGGCATTGCTTTCAAATCGGGCATCCAAGTTATGTGCCTTAAAAGCTTCAAGAGAAACGTCGTCATCGCGGAAATAGTCATAGATGACAGTCTCAAAATTATGCCGACCCTTATTTTGCGGCAGGTCCCATCCCCAGAAATCCGGATTGCGCTTGTAGGAAATGCGACGGCCAGGTTCAACCTGATCGATCAGATAGGGGCCGGAACCAACAAACGGGGTCAAGGTCGTTTTCTCGAAATCGACATCCTTGAAGGCATCGCGCGACAGAATACTCATTAGACCCATAATCAGCGGCATCTCCCAACGGCCTTCTTCCTCGAAAGAAAACTTGATGGTCAACTTGCTGAGAACCTCGACATTCGTCGCTTTGCGATAATAGGTGCGGACATTGGGCCGGCCTTTGTCCCTCAGGGTTTCATAAGAGAAAAGAACATCATCTGCGGTGATCGGCGTGCCATTGGAGAAGGTCGCCTTGGGATTGACATTAAAAATGATCCAGCTTCGATCTTCCGCGACCTCGATGGTTTCAGCGATATTGCCATAGAGAGTAAAGGGCTCATCTTTTGAACGGGTCATCAGCGCTTGGTAGACCGAGCGCAGACCATCGGGATAGACGCCTTTGATCAGAAACGGATTGAGACTGTCAAAGCTGCCAATATGTCCCAAACGCACAGTACCGCCGACTGGGGCATCAGGATTGGCGTAATCGAAATGGGTGAATCCTGCGGGATATTTAGGCGTCCCATGCATGGCTATGCCATGGAGCTTTTCAGCTGTCGCCGCGACAGGTGCTGAGGCAAGAATCAGAAGGGAGAGGAAGGCGATAAGTCCGAAAAAACGCATGCTAATCCAACTATTTTGTAAGGGTTCGGATGATAATGTCCAGTCTATCAACCAATTGTGGCATTACTGTCTCCGAGGTACCGGCAAATCCAAGGATAAGGCCGTTTTGATGTGTGGCGCCATTATAGAAACCCGAAAGTGCCCGGACAAGCATTCCCTGCTCGATAGCAGCTTTTTCAACCCGTTTATCCGGAATTAAAGGGTCAAGAAATGCCACCAGGTGCATGCCGGACTCCTGTGGCTCTACTTCAATCAGATCCGGTAGCTTCTGCTTGAGGAGGGTCACCAGGCAATCCTGCCGATCTTCGTATAGCAGCCGCATGCGGCGAATATGGGCCGCAAGATATCCTTCTGAAATGAAATCGGCCAGAGCTGCTTCCGGCACAGCGGGAGAATGGCTGTCAATGTCCCGCCGTAGAGCTAAGAACACATCCACCAGATCTTTGGGAACGACCATATAGCCGACCCGTAAGCCGGAGAACATTACCTTGCTCATGGTGCCCACATACAGCACCCTGTTATCTTCATCTAGGCCTTGCAGAGAGGAGAGGGGACGTCCGGCATAGCGATATTCGCTGTCATAGTCGTCTTCCAGGATGAACTTTCCTTCGGTCTTTGCCCATTCAAGAAGATCGAGACGACGGGCAAGGGACATAGTCTGTCCCAGAGGATATTGGTGGGATGGTGAGATACAAACGAGCCGGGCGTCAGGCGCCAGAGACTGAGCAAGATCAAGACGGAAGCCCTCATCATCGACAGGGACTGGGACCGGGCTGGCGCCGGCAGAAATAATGGCATCGCGAATGCCAGGATAACCAGGCTCTTCCATCCATATGGAATCGCCCGGTTCAGCAAAGGCCCGAACCACTAAGTGAATGGCCTGCTGAGACCCGGAAAGGACAATGACCTGATCGGGATCGCAGCGCACAGCGCGGGTCTGGCCCAGATGAGTGGCAATGGCCTCGCGTAGTACTGCAGATCCACCAATTGAGTTATCGACCAGGAACTCTCGTTTTGGTGCGCGCCAATTGCGGGCCAGAAGCCGTGCCCAATCTTCGAAAGGAAATTCTTCCAGTGCCGGCAGGCCCGGCGAAAACGGCAAACCCCGGTAGGTCTGCTTTAGTGGGATGTCCTTGTAGGGGGCCGCCATTTTCGACAGATAAACATCCCGCTTTGGCACTTGTTCAGCATGACCGATACTTTTTCGCTCCAACAGATCGTCTGGCAGGTGAGAAGAGACATAAGATCCTGAACCGATCCGGCTCTCAAGATAGCCTTCCGCCGTCAGCTGGTCATAGGCAGTCAGTACGGTATTGCGAGAGATATTGAGCTCTGTCGCCAGGGAACGGCTGGAGGCGAGCTGGGTATTTGGCTTGAGCCTGCCGTCAAGAATAGCCTGCCTTAGGCCCAAAAACAGCTGTTGATGCAGGGGTGTGTGGCTTGCCGGATCAAGGGCCAAGGTGCTCAATTGGGCATTTCGAATTCGGCGGGGCATGAGAGCTATCCGGAAATTGGTCTGAAATTTTTCGAAATTATAAAAAACTATAAGACCAATTTAAACGCTTTTCGGATCCTACAAAACATTTTGATCACCGAGATTTGTTTTTATGTAATATTGTGAAATGAAATTTCCGGGCTATTTAGAGATAAAGGTTCTGACTGTAATAAGGATGAGAAGATGACAGACATCGCATATTTCGCAGCAGGCTGCTTTTGGGGAGTGGAAGCGGCGTTCCGGCAAACCAAAGGCGTAAAGGCAACAATGGTAGGATATCAGGGCGGCACGACCCTGAACCCGACCTATCAGGATGTTTGTACCGGCCAGACGAACCATGCGGAAGTTGTCCAGGTCGAGTTTGAGCCGAGTGAAATCAGTTATGAAGATCTGTTGGACGTCTTTTGGACCAGCCATGATCCGACCCAACTAAATCGTCAGGGCCCGGATATCGGTACCCAATATCGATCCGCTATTTTTTATCGAAATGACGAGCAGAAAGAAATCGCCGAAAGATCGAAAGAGGCGCAAGGCACTCGTGGTCTGTTTCGCAGACCCGTCGTCACGGAAATCTCGCCGGCGATGGATTTCTTCCCGGCCGAGGATTATCATCAGCAATATCTGGAAAAGCGTGGTCTCGCAACCTGTCACATATAAGGAGCGTGCTCCCGGTTAGTATCAGGCGACTTTCTGATTTAGACCTGAATGAGGAACGACGAAAGCGGTAAGGCCAAGAGTGTCACTATAGGCCTGCGTTGCGTCCCGATGCTCTGAACCAGCTGTATCCTGAACGGCTTCTTCCTGAATTTGGGCTATCTGTTGAGCGAGGAAGGGGGCAGAAGGGTATCCAGCTGTAAAGGATGCTTCTGTCGTCGGTTGATGCTTTGTCGTTTCCAGGCGATTGCGAAATTTACGTACATCCGCGCTCTCGGATTTCCCCGCCTCTTTTTCGGCAAGATACTTGTCTCTGGAAGCGGAAAAATTCTCGCCTTCTTCGACAAGGATTTCGATCCGGGAGGGTTTTGATTTCTGGTCTTCAGCCCGAACGGAAGGGCGACCGTCCTCTATCAGGGGCGGCGGCAACCTCAGTATATTTGAAATTGGCCGTGTAACTTCCATAAAACCTTACACCTTGTCTCACGTATTACAAAAGGGCTTAACCCCAGAAAACTGGGATCGATGCTCGATCTCAAAACGTCAGGATTCTCCGGACTGTTGGAGTAATTTTATACCCCAAATTTTGCCAGTTGATGGCTAACAAAATATTAATTGGTCATCAAAATATGAAGTAAACTTACATCAAATTTTAGGAAAATGCAAGAATTTCAATGGATTATGGTTAACAAGAGCTTTATTTTTTGTCGCTCATTTCGTCGATGCGCTTTTGCATAGAAGCCAATTGTTCTTTGAGCTCCCGCATCATATCAGCGGTCTGATCAGGATTCTCTTCTTCAGAAGGGGGTTGGGATGGGTCATCATTTCCGGCGACAGGCGTTTTGAAAACTGTTGGTGTGAACATTTTCATAGCCTGACTGAACATGGCCATATTTTGACGCCCCATTTCTTCAAACTGTTTGAACATGGGATTGTCCGTCAGGTTGTCGGGAAGCACTTCGCGCATCTTGTCCTGGTTTTCCGAAAAAGACCGCATAGACATTTCCAGATAATCCGGCACGACAGTTTGGAGCCTATCCCCGTAAAAGCCGATCAACTGGCGAAGGAAATTGATCGGAAGGAGGTTTTGGCCCTTGGCCTCTTCTTCAAAAATAATCTGGGTGAGGACAGAGCGTGTGATGTCTTCATTTGTCTTTGCGTCAAAAACTACAAATTCCGTGCCGTCTTTCACCATCTTGCTTAGATGATCCAAAGTTACATAAGAGGATGTTGCAGTATTGTATAGTCGGCGGTTTGCATATTTTTTAATGACGATGGGATCATTGTCGTTTTTGCTTTCTTCGACCACGGTGTCTCCTATCTCATTATAATGGGACCAATTGTCCCTATTTTCGCCTGTAATTGCTGCGCTGCGCAAGTTTATTGTGCGCTGCGAATGGTAAAATCGCCGTTAATTCACCGAAAACCCGTGCTAAATGGTCCAAAGGGAACTCAGATTGGGCCTAAGTAACCATGGTACTAAGGCGTAGCTTGGTGCAATATTACAAAGCGTCCAAAAACAACAAGGTGATCGGGAATGGATAAGGATGTCGAAGATACATCATTGCCAGTAAGGGTCGGGCCGAGACCGCTCGCCTTGCATCTGGGCCTGGCAACGACAACCGTCGCCGGATCTCTTGCTGCCTTGCCAATACAGAAAGAAGGGGAATTTCCCTGGACTGTTCCGTTGGACGGGGAAGCTGTCGATGTCGCAGAGAAAATCAAGGCACTTGCCCCGGCGGACATGCTTCAGGCTTTGAGCCTCAAAGGCGGGGAAATGGTTCAGGAGATGATCGATGGCATTCATCTTTATCACCAGCATTCCTATCGTCGCCCGGCTCGCGAACGTCCGACCCTCTGGTCTGCAGGGACGACTTCTCTACTCGATTGCAATCCGGAAGCGTCAGACACTGCGCCAACTCTGCTGATCGTCCCATCCCTGGTAAACCGGTCTTATGTGCTTGATCTGATGCCAGGAAGAAGTCTTGTCGATTTTCTGGCTGAGCAGGGCATTCGTCCTTTGCTCCTGGATTGGGACAAGCCTGGAAAGATTGAGAAAGACTTCAATCTGGAGAATTACATTCAGGAGCGGATCAGTCCCGCGATTGATTTCGCCACCAACCATTTTGCCAAAGGTGATCTGCATCTTGCGGGATACTGTATGGGCGGCACCTTGGCTGTTCCTGCGGCCATTCAAAAACAGGAACTTATCTCTAGTTTCGTTGCGTTGGCTTCCCCTTGGAACTTCCATGCCGGCCTCAGCGCCCAGGCAAAGATGCTACTGGAGCAAGAAGCACTCTGGGCAACTGTTCTTGAAGGCTTTGGTGAGCTACCCGTCGATTTATTACAAACCTTGTTTACAAGCCTTGATCCAAATCTTGGCCTTAGAAAGTTCAGCGCCTTTTCAAAAATGAAAATGGAGACGGATCGGGCTATCGAATTTGTCGCTTTGGAGGACTGGTTGAATGACGGCATCCCGCTAGTCAAAAAAGTAACTGAAGAATGCTTTCACGATTGGTATGGCAATAACGATCCATATCGTGGCCATTGGCGTATTGGCGGAGAGATTGTTGATTGTCAAAAACTGACAATTCCGGCTTTGATTGCTGTGCCAAAGGCAGACAAGATTGTGCCTCGACCCTCTGCACTTGCGATGGCGGAGAAGATGCCAAATGCAAAAATTATTACGCCTCCGTCCGGACATATTGGTATGATTACCAGCAGTCGGGCAAAGAGTGGATTATGGCAGGAATTATCCGACTGGATTTTGTCTTGCTAATGTTTTATACCGCAATAGCAAAAAAAATGTTGCACTTGCGAACAACTAACGTTATTTCGTGTAGAGAAACTTATTAAAATGATAATTTCTCACAGGAAGTGATTTTTGAATTATTCTTTCGTAAACTGGGAAATCTAGGAGATTTGTACAATGGACGTGGTCATCACAAGTGCGGTACGCACACCTGTTGGTTCCTTCAACGGCTCGCTCGCCCCACTGACGGCGCATGAGCTTGGTGAGATCGTAATTAAAGAATCGCTAAACCGGGCCAAGACGGAAGCGTCCGAAGTTTCCGAGGTTATTCTGGGTCAGGTCCTGGCCGCAGGTGAAGGACAAAATCCTGCGCGACAGGCTTCTGTCAATGCAGGTGTCCCGGTTGAGGTGCCGGCATGGGGCGTAAACCAGCTTTGCGGATCTGGTCTCCGGGCGGTCGCACTTGGTTATCAGGCAATCCTGAACGGCGATTCTGAAATCGTTGTTGCCGGTGGTCAGGAAAGCATGAGCCAGGCGCCTCACACTGCTCATCTCCGTAACGGCCAGAAAATGGGCAGCCTTGAGTTCATCGATACAATGCTCACAGATGGACTGATTGATGCTTTCCACGGCTATCATATGGGGAATACGGCAGAAAATGTTGCTGCCAAATGGCAGATAACCCGAGAAGCACAAGACGAATTTGCAGCAAATTCTCAGCGCAAGGCGTCTGAGGCTCAGGAAGCAGGCCGGTTCAAGGACGAGATTGTTCCGGTTACTATCAAAACCCGCAAAGGCGAAACGGTTGTTGATGCCGACGAATATATCCGCGGTGGTACAACGGCCGAAAAACTTAGTGGCCTGCGCACAGCATTCCAGAAAGACGGAACGGTTACAGCTGGCAATGCCTCCGGTATCAATGATGGTGCGGCCGCAGTAGTCCTGATGACAGCGGATGCGGCCGAACAGAAGGGAATTAAACCGCTCGCCAGGATTGTCTCCTGGGCACAAAGCGGTGTCGATCCTTCCATCATGGGAACGGGTCCCATTCCGGCGAGCCGGGCCGCGCTTGAAAAAGCCGGTTGGAGTGCAGACGATCTCGATCTGGTCGAGGCGAATGAAGCGTTCGCAGCTCAAGCATGTGCTGTGAACAAAGATCTTGGCTGGGATACGGACAAGGTCAACGTCAATGGCGGAGCCATTGCTATCGGTCACCCGATCGGCGCTTCCGGGGCACGTGTTTTGGTGACGTTACTGCATGAAATGCAGAAGAGAGATGCGCATAAGGGTCTGGCGACCTTGTGCATTGGCGGCGGTATGGGTATCGCCATGTGTGTAGAAAGATAGGATCAAACTAGGGTCAAGGGGTGTAGAGAATGGCAAGAGTAGCAATCGTTACCGGTGGAACACGAGGCATCGGCGCGGCAATTTCCGAAATGTTGCATGAAAAAGGTTACAAAGTTGCAGCTAACTATGGTGGCAATGACCAGCGTGCAAAAGAGTTCACAGATCGTACGGGAATTGCGGCCTATAAATGGGACGTGTCGGATTTTGACGCCTGTATGGAGGGGGTCGCTAAAGTAAAAGCGGATCTTGGCCCTATTGAGGTCGTTGTCAACAATGCCGGGATTACACGTGATGGAACTCTGCATCGCATGGATCCTTCAAACTGGCAGCAAGTGATCGATACCAATCTCGGTTCCTGTTTCAATATGTGCCGGGCCACCATTGAGGACATGCGCGCTAACAAGTTTGGCCGTGTTATCAATATCGGCTCTATCAACGGACAAGCCGGTCAATATGGTCAGGTCAATTATGCGGCGGCAAAATCCGGTATCCATGGCTTCACTAAGGCAATGGCCCAGGAAGGGGCTGCTCAGGGTATCACTGTGAACGCGATTGCTCCTGGTTATATCGACACCGACATGGTGGCTGCAGTTCCGGAAAATGTGCTCGCTAAGATCGTCTCAGGAATTCCGGTTGGCCGTCTTGGTCAGGCATCGGAAATTGCCCGGGGCGTTTGCTTCCTGGCAGCAGATGATGCCGGCTTTGTCACTGGATCTACCTTGTCCATTAACGGTGGCCAGCATATGTATTAATCACCGGGCTTGACCGGACTGGTTTCAAAAAGGCATGGTGTCTGATCTTCAGACCCATGCCTTTTTATTTCAGGTATTCCCAATGTCGGCAGCAAAACTACAGTCACGGAGACTAGCGACGCTCTGCGGGCTGGGAGCGATCTTGCTCTGGGCATTGCTGGCCCTTTTCACAGCGAACACAGAATCCTTTCCGCCGTTTCAACTTACCGCGATGACCTTTGCCATTGCCTTCCTGGCAGCGTTGTTGAAATGGCTTATCAGCGGCCCAAACGTCCTAACCCTTGCCCGTCTGCCTATTGCTGTCTGGGCTCTTGGTGTTTGCGGTTTGTTTGGCTATCATGCCTTTTATTTTCTCGCGTTGAAAAATGCACCCGCAGCAGAAGCCAGCTTGATTGCCTATTTATGGCCGTTGCTGATTATTTTATTCTCCACTCTTTTACCGACGGAAAAACTTCACTGGTATCATGTCGCAGGCGGAGTAATCAGCTTGGCGGGTGCAGCATTGTTGATTTCCGGCGGCAAGGGCTTTCATATTGAAGCGTCCTATGCTTTCGGATATGGAGCAGCCATATTATGTGCCTTTATCTGGTCGGGCTATTCCGTGTTAAGCCGCCGTTTCGCTGACGTGCCAACGGATGTGATCGGTCTGTTTTGTGGGGTAACGGCACTACTGGGCCTTCTTGTGCATCTGGTGATTGAAGAAACAGTTTGGCCGCAATCCTTGATCCAGTGGCTAGCTGTCCTGGCGCTTGGTCTCGGTCCAGTTGGCGCTGCCTTTTTCCTATGGGACCGCGGGATGAAGCATGGCGATATCCAGCTTTTAGGTGTGCTTTCCTACCTATCGCCCTTGTTGTCGACAATCATATTGGTTGCTTTAGGGATCGCGGCTCTATCAACGTCACTTGTCGTTGGATGTTTGTTAATCACCCTCGGCGCGATTGTCGGATCATTTCAGAGCATCCTAAGCATAATCAAAAAGCCGCCTGGAATTTAAAACGGGGTTCATGTCTATCCACCAGGAGACCACCCCTTTTCCGCCATCTCAAACCCTGAAAATTCAAAACCTGGGGCGACAGTACATCCTACCAATGTCCAATCCCCAAGAGATTCAGCTCGTTGCCATTGGTGAAGTGGAATAAGGATCTGGGGCCGCTGCCCATTCAGAATGTCCGTCCCGAGGATTTGATCTTCCGAATGGTTCCCATCCGCAGACAAGGATAGCTTCAGCGGTGCACCTGCATGATAATGCCAAACCTCTACAGCATCCACTCGATGCCAGTGAGAAAATTCACCAGCTTGCAGCAGATAATATATGGCTGTGGAGACAGCGCGATCCGATCCCGGCAGGCAGGCGTTGTCCCTGAAAGTCTCTACAAAATGCCCCCCTTCAGGGTGGGACTGCATGTTGAGCTCTTTAATAATCTCATCTGCAGTCATTTTTTAAAAGGAATCCTTACGTGACCGGGTTTCTGCAAAGACTTCCACCGGGTCCGCGCCACTCAATCCTATAGCTGCCTGCAACCCCGGATCATCAGCCCTCATAAACGGGTTCGTCGCTTTCTCCTCCCCCAAGGTCGATGGAACAGTCGGGATCAACTTCTTACGCATCTCCAAAATCTCCTCAAACCTGGATTGCAGGGCGGTGTTTTTTGGATCTACGGTGACGGCGAATCTGGCATTTGCTTCGGTATATTCATGGGCGCAATAAACCTTGGTCTGATCAGGCAGGTTCCTGAATTTGCCGATGCTGTTCCACATCTGGGCCGGGGTTCCTTCAAACAGCCGTCCGCAACCCAATGCGAATAAAGTGTCCCCACAGAACAGAGCGTCGGAATTTTCGAACCAATAAGCGATATGACCGCTGGTATGACCCGGGACTTCAAAAACCTTCGCTTTTTCAGAACCAAACTCAAAAATATCACCTTCGGCGACCTGAACATCGATACCAGGAATCCGGTCTGCATCAATTTTAGCACCGACGATGGTGCAGCCGGTTTTTTCCTTCAGCTCTAAATTGGCGCCGGTGTGATCCATATGGTGATGGGTATTGATAATATGGGTCAGCTTCCATCCAAGTTCATCGAGCTTATCAAGAACGGGTCTTGCAACAGCCGGATCAACAATACCAACATACCCGCTTTCAGGTTCCTTAAACAGATACAGATAGTTGTCATTCAGTACCGGTATCTGGTGAATTTCCAGTTTGCTCATGTCTCACCCTTTCGAAGGGAGTTATTATATCATATGGTTTGATTAATAGATTATAGGGCAGTATAGCACCATGATCAGGCCTGATGTCATAGATTTACGCAATTTCTACCAGAGCTCCTTGGGGCAGGTTGTTCGCCGGATCATTGGTCGGAAAATCCGGCTGATGTGGCCGGATGTCACCAATTTCCGGGTGCTGGGTATGGGATATGCGACGCCGTACCTTAACCCGTTTCGTTCTGAAGCGGAGCGGGTGATTTCCTTTATGCCGTTCGAGCAGGGGGTTATTCAATGGCCTCGCGACGGAGACGGACTTGTCAGTCTGGTAGATGAACGAGTGTTGCCTTTACCGGACGCTTCCATTGACCGGCTGGTCTGGGTGCATGGACTTGAAAACACAAATGACCTGGAACAGGTCCTGCCGGAAATCTGGCGGGTCCTCACATCAACCGGCAAGCTAATGGTCGTTGTGCCGAGCAGACGAGGTCTTTGGGCGCGACGGGAGAGCTATCCTTTCGGCCAGGGCCATCCCTATAGTGACAAGCAGCTTGTTCGCTTGCTAAGGGACAATATGTTTACGCCCGGCGAGCAACAGGGCGCGCTATACATGCCGCCCAGTAAACTTCGCCTTAATTTACGGGCGTCTCAAGCTTGGGAAAATATTGGCGAGAAATGGTGGGGCCGGTTTAGCGGTGTCCGTATCATGGAAGCCGAGAAACAGGTTTTTGCGCTGACAGCAGTTCCGGAACGCAGAAAAAGGCGCCGCCCCGTTATTGTCCCAGCAGCACGACCGGTTGCAAGTGGCCGAAATGTGCGTACGACTTTGGATGACTGCTGATCTACGTTTCTTTTGAGAGCATGAAGATACACTCAGATCCAAAAAGATTCGCAAGCGGACCGTAGTTTGAGCGGGTCATGACTTTGCCCGAGGCACCAACGATTACAGATTGCTCGATCTTGATGCTCATCTCTTCGCAAAGAGCCGTAAAGTCCCTCAAAGTGCAGAAGTGGATATTGGGAGATTCGTACCAAGCGATATCAAGAGTGTTTGTCATGGGCATGCGGCCCTTGACACCCAGATAATAACGACAGCGCCAATAGGCGAAATTGGGAAAGGAGACAATGGCCCGACGGCCGACCCGCAGCAATTGTTCCATCACCACATGGGGCTGATAGGTTGCCTGGAGGGTTTGGCTGAGGATGGCATAGTCAAACCCGTCATCAGGGTAATAGACCAGATCTGTATCCGCATTGCCTTGAACCACCGATAGTCCGTTTGCCACGCAAATATTGACCCCATGCTGGCTGAGCTCAATCCCCCGGCCATCAACATTTTTGGTTTCTGTCAGATGAGCAAGAAGTTGACCGTCGTCGCAGCCCACATCGAGGACCCTGCTTCCCGGTTCGATCATTTCCGCAATCAGCTGCCAGTCAACACGAATATCCCGCTTTGGCACATATTTCCCTTGCGCGTTCATTCGTCCAGACCTCGGCTCTTGGCACTAGATTTCAAAAAGCCCTGGACCGTTTTAAACAGCTCTGGGGTGTCGAGGAGAAAGGCGTCGTGGCCTTTGTCGGTTTCCACCTCGACAAAACTGACATTGGCTGCGGCTGCAATAAGGGCATGCACGACGTCCCTGTTTTCCGCGGTCGGGAATAACCAATCGCTTGAGAATGACACAACGCAGAACCTGGTTTTCGTTCCGTCAAAGGCTTTGGCCAAGGATCCACCATGATCCTGGGCCAGATCGAAATAATCCATTGCCCGGGTGATATAGAGATAGGAATTCGCGTCAAACCGATCGACGAAATTAATCCCCTGGTAGCGAAGATAACTTTCCACCTGAAAATCAGCGTCGAAGCCATAGGTCAGGTTATCCCTGTCTTGGAGATTGCGTCCGAATTTCCGGTGCAAGGCCGCCTCAGACAAATAGGTCACATGAGCCGCCATACGCGCCACGGCCAATCCGGCCGTCGGTTTGGTCTCTCGCGAATAGTAATCACCACCCTGCCAATTAGGATCTGCCATTACTGCCTGCCGGCCCACCTCGTGGAAAGCAATATTCTGAGCGGAATGCCGGGCTGCGCAGGCAATGGGTATAGCGCTGAAAACACGTTCAGGATAGGCGCTCGCCCATTGCAACACCTGCATTCCCCCCATAGAGCCCCCAATGACACTAAACCAGCTTTCAATACCCAGATAATCCTGAAGCATTGCTTGCGCTCGCACCATATCAGCAATGGTGATGATCGGGAAATCGAGCCCAAACGGCGTACCTGTTTCGGGGTTGTTGTCCTTGGGTCCGGTCGTCCCCATGCATCCGCCGAGAACATTACTACACACAATGAAGTATTTTGAGGTGTCCAGGATTTTACCTGGACCAATCATTAGGTCCCACCAGCCGGATTTCCCGGTAACGGGTTGGCGGCTTGCCGCATACTGATCTCCGGTGAGAGCATGGCATACAAGAATCGCGTTTGATTTATCTTCGTTCAGTGTCCCATAGGTGCAATAAGCCATATTGATATTTGACAAAGACGCGCCGGAATCGAGGGCCAGAGGGGTCTCTGTCCCCAGTACAACAGACTGATCGTAAGTTATCGGCGAGTTCTCGGTCACTAAACTGGCTCTTTTCTTGACGTTGCTTTAGAAAAATCTTTGTTTTACACGACTTTGCTGATAGCTAGTGCCGTGCGGTAAGGTCTGTCAATATATTCTTTGCCTATTATCGGGCTTTGTGGTCCAATTTCGGTATTTTGAGAAGTGAAATCGGGTAGCTGGTGTGACGACGAAAAATATGACTCTTGCGGAACTGAGGGCGGAAATTGACCGTCTTGACAGTGAGCTTCTGTCGATACTGGAGAAACGTATCGCAATCGTCGACGACATCGCCGCGGCGAAAATTCCTGACGGCAAGGCACTGGCTTACCGCCCGGGCCGGGAAGCTGCCGTCTTGCGCACCATTCTGAAAAAACACTCTAGCAAATTGCCGGACACAGTTGTTGCCGCTATATGGCGTGAATTGATATCGGCGGCCGGCTGGCTGCAAAAACCTTATACTGTGTCGATCACCGCGCCAGAGAAATCAGTTGGATACTGGGACCTGGCGCGGTTTCATTTTGGGTCCGCGACACCGATGACATTGCATCAGTTGCCGTCCGTCGTCCTGCGTGAGGTATCTGAGAAACCTTCAACTCTTGGAGTGCTGCCCTGGCTGAGCCGGGAGCGGGATACCTGGTGGGAGCATCTGGCACAAGGCGGGGAAAATGTCCCAAAAATTCTGGCGGCCTTGCCGTTCATGGATAACCCGTCTGGAGAGTTTGAAGACCTGAACTCCCTCGTCATCGGTCAAGCTGAACCAGAGCCTTCCGGTGATGATGTCACATTGATGGTGGTGGTAACCAATGGTGAGGTTAGTCGCGCCCGCTTAAATGAACAGCTGGAAAAAGCTGGAATTCCCGGATTTTGCTCAGATACAAGATTGCCGGTGATTGAAGATGGTGATTGGCTCCATCTGATAGAAGTTCCTGAATTTGTTGCCGAAGATGATCATCGGCTTGGCGCTCTGCATGAGCTGATCGGTGAAAGCGTCATCAAAATCGTCATTCTTGGCGCCTATGCGGTGCCCATCAAATAATTCCCCTGATCTAAAGGTTTCCTATGTCTACCCCAGT
The DNA here is from genome assembly GCA_024743055.1 of Pseudomonadota bacterium. Classification (GTDB taxonomy): domain Bacteria; phylum Pseudomonadota; class Alphaproteobacteria; order Sneathiellales; family Sneathiellaceae; genus Sneathiella. The sequence continues at coordinate 94,214 of JANSXH010000009.1, read as the reverse complement.
TCCACAATCTGGTATCTTGAATATCTCGCCTTATATTGGCGGCAAAGCGTCGACAGATGAGTCCGCGAAGACGATCAAACTGTCGGCAAACGAATCTCCGCTAGGACCAAGCCCGGATGCGGTTTCGGCTGTTGACGCAATCAAGGCCGAGCTGCATCGATATCCTGATGGCGGTTCAGCCAATCTGACCAACGCTATCGCGGAAATCTACAAGCTTGACCCTGCCAGAATCGTGTGCGGAAACGGCTCTGACGAGATAATTTCCCTGCTCACCCTGGCCTACGCCGGTGAAGGCGATGAAGTTCTGTTCACGGAACACGGCTTTCTGATGTATGGCATATCAGCGATGTCGGTCGGTGCGACGCCGGTTAAGGCTGCGGAAACCGAGCGGACGGCAGATGTCGACAATATATTGGATGCAGTAACCGATCGCACCAGAATCGTCTTCCTTGCCAACCCGAATAATCCCACGGGGACCTATATACCCCAGTCAGAGGTTGCTCGGTTACGCGGGGGCCTGCGCGATGATATTCTTTTGGTTGTGGATGCGGCCTACGCGGAATATGTCTCAAAAGAAGATTATGAACCGGGTGTCGAACTGGTCATGGCCCATGACAATGTAGTCATGACCCGGACTTTCTCGAAAATCTATGGCTTGTCCGCTCTGCGGTTGGGATGGGCTTTTTGCCCGCCGGAAGTTGCAGATGTTCTTCACCGCGTTCGTGGGCCCTTTAATGTAAATGCTCTGGCTCAGGCGGCAGGAACCGCGGCAGTAAGAGATCAGGCTCATATCAACCGGGCTCGGGCGCATAATGACAAATGGCTACCAATCTTGACACAAAGGCTACGAGGTATGGGCCTTGCTGTGACTCCAAGTGTCGGGAATTTTGTGCTGATGGACTTTGTCGAGAGCGGCAAATCTGCCGATGAAGCAGAAAAGTTTCTCAGTAGTCGAGGGCTTCTTCTGCGCGGGGTTGCAGGCTATGGGTTACCAACTTGCCTTCGCATGACCATTGGTTCGGATGAGGAGAACCACGCGGTTCTCGACGCTCTGGAGAGTTTCCTGGAAAAGTAAAATGACGGAAATAAAATTTAAACGACTGGCCTTGATCGGTATCGGTCTTATTGGATCTTCGATCGCTCGCTCCGCTCGCCAAAACGATCTTGCGGAGGAAATTGTCTGTGCAGCCCGTACCGCTGATACGCGGCGCGTTGCCTTAGAACTCAGGATTGTTGATCAAGCCTATGAGGACCCCGTCGAGGCAGTTGAAGGGGCGGATCTCGTTATTTTCTGTACCCCGATCGGGACATACGAAGCCTTGGCACAAACAATTGCCGGACATCTTGCGGAGGGGGCGATTGTGACAGATGTCGGATCTGTCAAAAGTGCCGTTGTAAAAGCCGTACAGCCTCACCTACCAGCGCATGTGCATTTCATTCCGGGCCATCCAATTGCCGGAACAGAGAAGTCTGGTCCTGCCGCGGGATTTGCAGAGCTTTTCATTGGTAAATGGTGCATCCTCACACCTACGCCAGATACGGATGAACAGGCGCTGGCGCGCCTGACCGCGTTATGGACCGCCATGGGCAGTGATATCGAGACCATGGATCCGGATCATCATGATCTCGTTCTGGCCATTACCTCTCACATTCCCCATTTGATTGCCTATAACATTGTCGGCACAGCAGATGATCTGGAGGAGGTGACAAAATCGGAAGTGATCAAATATTCCGCCGGCGGTTTTCGAGATTTTACCCGGATTGCAGCTTCAGATCCGACTATGTGGCGGGACGTGTTCCTTCATAACAAGGAAGCCGTCCTGGAGATGCTAGGCCGGTTTACAGAAGATCTGACTGCTCTGCAACGGGCAATACGACGTGAGGACGGGGAAGCCTTGTTCGATATCTTTACCCGAACCCGGGCAATTCGGCGCCAGATCATTGATGCTGGCCAGGAAACGGCTGAGCCTGATTTTGGCCGTGTTCATGGACCGAAAGACGAAGGCTAGCGAACCAACCAGTGTTATTTGGTCTTGAATAAGGGTTGAAGCCGCATCAAGAATAGGGGGCCGAGATAAACTCCGCCTTCCTGAGCTGCAACTGGCAATTGTAGATATTTGGTTCCATCGTCGCTGTTTTTGGCAAGCAGATCAAGGGCGAAGCCGATCGTCCGCGCGAGGTTAGGCTCCACCTGTCCGGTCGCAGTCAATGCTTCCAGAATTTTTTCATATCCTGATATTTTTGTCTTCAGGCTGCCGGACGGATAATTTTGTTGATCGATTTTGAGGCGTCCTTCTCCATCAATCTTGCCGTGCCCCCAAATTATTTTAAGAGAATTAATATCGAGGGCACCGCCCTGATCCCGCCATACGCTCAGGGTCTCTGCCGATGGAAGTTTCTTTATTGTTCCTTCAAGATTTGTGGAGAGGGCAAATTTCTCGATGGTTTTACCAAGTGGAAAATCATCCATGCCGTCTATGGTCATCTGATCGATGCGCACAGCAATCTGTTGATCCCTTCCCTTTGTGCTTTCGCTCTCTTCTGTATCAGGTGCAGGTCGTCCGTGGATCTGAATACGCGCTGCCGTGATAGGGTCACGCCAGGAAGGAGCCATCTGTATATCCGTGAGGTCCACGGCAACAGTTTGGATACGTCCCTTGTGATTGAATGTCGCGCTGCCATGGGCTGTCGCGGCGGCGAGGTCCAGACTTTTGGGTTGCCCCTTGTCCAGCCAGTCGATCCTGGAAGCACCTTGCACACCAAAGATCACATGATTAATACGCCACGGCTGGGTGACAGCCCAAAACCGGGTCAGAAAAACCTGAGGCTGCTGAAAATGTCCAGGATTGGATAAGGTCACATCTTCTGCCGTAATACGGACACGGTACGGAAAGCCGCTTGTGGTCAGCGGACCATGGGATATCTCATATCCCTCTGCCAGGCGCTTCTGTTTCCAGTTCTCCGCCAAGACGCTCATGGTATCCGCAACATGGAACCACCAGAATACATATCCGCCAATAACCAGGATCAGGGCGGCGATGCTTGAGTACAGGATACGCATGATCCATCCGTTGTAGATTGCTTGTTTAATCGTTCTGCACTGTATATAGAAAGGTCAAGAACTGTCACTGAATTTTCCTCCGCGCCCATAGCAGGTCACCATGAGCACCGCGACGACCCAAACCCCTGAAACACCGTTTCTGATGGCCATGCCCGCCATCTTCGTGTTTCTGTGGAGCACGGGTTTCATTGGGGCAAAATTGGGATTGCCTTATGTCGAACCTTTGATGTTTCTGGCGACCCGCTTCGGGATTTGTGTCCTGTTGATGATCCCGGTGGTCCTGTTCACCCGGTCGATCTGGCCGGCTCGATGGCAGGATTTCGCCCATATCTCGGTCAGCGGTTTGTTAATGCATGGCGGCTATCTGGGCTTTGTTTTCATGTCCATTGATAATGGCGTTCCAGCTGGGATTTCTTCACTGATCGTAGGCATACAGCCGCTGATCGTAGCGGCTCTTGCCGGGTTCCTTCTAGGCGAAACCGTTATCCTAAGACAATGGATAGGTCTACTGCTCGGGTTGGTAGGTGTGTTCCTCGTGGTCTTGAATAAGCTATCGATCGGAGAGGGGACAACGTTCGGTATGTTCCTATCGTTCGTCGCTCTGTTCAGTATTGCCATCGGGACGCTCTACCAAAAGAAATATTGCGCTCAGATGAATCTCAAAACAGGTAACCTCATCCAGTTTTTCGTTGCCGGGGTCTATTTTTATCTGATGTCCTTGCTGTTTGAAGAAGGTACCATCGTCTGGTCAGGAGAATTGGTGTTTGCGATGGCCTGGTTGGTATTTGTCCTCTCTCTCGGGGCCGTGACTCTTCTATATATCCTGCTGCGCAATGGGGCTGCGGCCAATGTCTCCAGCCTGTTCTATCTGACACCGCCCTGCACCGCTATTGTTGCCTATTTCCTGTTTGATGAGAAACTTGGACTGATTGCGTTGATAGGGATGGCCGTCGCTGTGATCGGTGTCGCCATCGTTAATTATAATCCTGCCGGGACGAAATCGTCATGACCTCGAAATATGATTTGGTACTGGAGCCGGACCTGCCGTCTGTAGATTATCCGTTGCCGGATCTTCCTAAGGATGAAAATCTCTGGGTATTTGGATATGGTTCTTTGATGTGGCGGCCAGGATTTGACCATCTCGGGGTTGAGGATGCCCAATTATTTGGATATCACCGCGCCTTTTGCGTCTCTTCCGTCGTCCATAGGGGTACGCGAGAGAAGCCGGGTCTTGTCCTGGGACTCGATCGAGGGGGGTCTTGTCGTGGTAAAGCCATACTCTGTCCGTCGGACATACGAGAGCCGGTGATTGACTATCTGTATCGGCGAGAGATGGTCACCAGCGTCTATGTGCCAAGAATGGTGCGGATAAAAATCGCTGGGCAGGATGAGATGGCATCGGCTCTGACTTTTGTCGCCGATCCCGCTCATGAACAATATTGCGGCAAGCCAGGTATAGAGGAGGCGGCCAGCATCATTGCGTCAGCCCATGGCCGCGGTGGGCCCAATCGAGACTATCTGAAAAGCACAATTGATCATCTCGACGAGTTTGGAATCAGTGATGGCCCCCTCCACCGGATCATGGATCTCATAGAAAAGGGGACCTGATCAGCCTAACTGCATTTGGAGTAACCACAAGAAGTGCAGGTATCGCATCCTTCTGAACGTAACAGGGCTGCTTCACCACATTGAGGGCATTGACGTAAGAGACCTTCACGCGGCCGTTCCTGGCCGACGACCATTGCTTCAGCCGCTTCAGTTTCTTCCCCGCCTTTTTCTTTGGCTGGCAAAAAGCCGATCTGAATCATATGCGTTTCAATGACCCCACCGATGGCAGCCAATAGAGAAGGAACATATTTTCCCTTAACCCAAGCGCCACCACGAGGATCGAAGACGGCTTTGAGCTCTTCCACCACGAAGCTGACGTCGCCGCCGCGTCTGAAGACAGCGGAAATCATCCGGGTTAAGGCAACCGTCCAGGCAAAATGCTCTACGTTTTTGGAATTAACGAAAATTTCGAACGGTCGACGTCGCCCGTCTTGAATAATGTCATTCAGAGTGATGTAAATTGCGTGGTTGCTTTCCGGCCATCTGAGTTTGTAGGTCTGACCAGGTAGGGTTCCAGGACGATCCAACGGCTGGGTCATATAGACGATCCCACCAGCCTCCATGCTGTCTTCGGGTTTGCCGTAGGGCTCAGGTAGAGGCAGGGATTCCTGAAGTTTTTCGGGTTCCTGCTTGACCTCCAAAACGGCGCCGGTCACATCATTTGGGCGGTAAGTGGTGCATCCCTTACATCCGAGCTCATAGGCCTGGATGTATATATTTTTGAAATTTTCGAAGCTTATATCTTCGGGGCAATTGATAGTTTTGGAGATCGAACTATCGATATACTCCTGTACTGCAGCCTGCATACGTACGTGATCTGGTGGCGTCAGCACTTGTGCATCGACAAACGCATCGGGTAGCGGAGCATCTTCACCCTTGAGACGTCGGAAAAGGCGGAGAGCATAATCCGTGACTTCCTCCGATTTGCGACTGTTATCGGGCATCAACACATTCCGCGTATAGGAGAAACTGAAGACCGGCTCCAATCCACTTGAGATATTGTCAGCGAGCAAGGAAATCGTTCCCGTTGGGGCGACGGAGGTAATGAGGGCGTTGCGGATACCTTTGGCCGCAATTGCTTCCCGAATATCCTCATCCAAGGCCTGCACCGTTTCACCTGCCAGGAACTTGTCCTTCTCAAATAGCAGAAAGGAACCTTTTTCTGCTGCGAGATCAGCGGACGCCAGATAGGCAGATCTTTGAATTTGTGCCATCCAGTCTTTGGTCTTGCTTACCGCGCCATCCGACCCATAACGCTGGCCGCACATGATCAGAGCATCTGCAAGTCCTGTAATGCCGAGACCAATCCGCCTTTTGGTTTTGGCTTCATGGGCCTGTTCAGGCAGAGGATATCCCGAGACATCGACAACATTGTCCATCAGCCGGACCGCATCCCGAACCACCTGATCGAGAAGCTCATAGTCCAGAGTTGCATCCTCTTCAAACGGATTGACAATCATCTTTGTCAGATTGACGGATCCGAGAAGGCAGGCGCCGTAAGGCGGTAAAGGTTGCTCTCCGCAAGGGTTGGTTCCCGAAATGGTTTCGCAGTAGTGCAAATTGTTGCGGGCATTGATCCGGTCAATAAAAATAACTCCGGGTTCCGCATAGGCATAGGTCGCGCGCATGATCTCGTCCCATAGATCGCGCGCACGGACTGTCTTATAGAGGGTACCATCGAAGCGTAATTCCCAGGCTTCATCTTTCTTGAGAGCTTCCATAAATTCATCAGTGACAAGAACCGACAGGTTGAACATCCGCAATCTTCCTGCATCCTGTTTGGCCCGGATGAAATCAAAGATATCAGGATGATCACAGCGCATGGTTGCCATCATGGCCCCCCGCCGGGAGCCAGCACTCATGATGGTACGGCACATGGCATCCCAGACATCCATGAAACTGAGAGGTCCGGAGGCGTCGGAACCCATGCCAACAACAGGTGCACCTTTTGGACGTAAAGTCGAGAAATTATAGCCTATACCGCCGCCTTGTTGCATTGTCAGGGCGGCTTCTTTCAGATTGTCGAAGATGGACGACATGTCATCGTCAATATCGCCCATGACAAAGCAGTTAAACAGGGTGACTTTTCTTTTTGTTCCGGCACCGGAAAGAATACGGCCCGCCGGCAGAAATTTGTAATCTTCAAGCAGATTGTAGAATCGCTTTTCCCATTTTTCCGGGTTTTCTTCAGGTTGCGCAAGCGCCTTGGCAACGCGAGACCAGGTGTCTTCGATTGAACGCTCTTTAGCGCTGTCATCGGCGGATTTATGCCGGTATTTCATGTCCCATATTTGCTGAGAAATAGGGGCGACCGGGGCCATTTTGCACCTTTGATGCTAAAATTAGAACTATCCTGTGAATATAGTCCTAAAACCTACCCTATCAAAATTTATTGTTGGTTAAGATGTAACAGGCTTAGCTAAAATAGGTAGATCTGCCTTCTGCTACCAATTCCTTCGTTTTTTCCTCAATTCTGGCTTTTAGCTCCGTCATGAACAGTTTGCGATTTAGCCCGGGCTCAATCGGAGGAAGGAATTCAATGACCATTTTGCCGGGGCGGCAAAGGAAGCTTTTACGTGGCCAGAACAGCCCGGTATTGAGGGCAACCGGTGTGACAGGATGATCCAGCTTCGAATACAGGGCAGCGATACCCGGTTGGAAAGGCAAATCCTTGTCGAGCTCAGACCGGGTGCCTTCGGGGAAAATGATGATGGGCCGATTATCCTTCAAGGCCGTCTTTGATTGGCTCAGCATGCTCTTAAGGGCTGCTGCATGGCCCTTGCGATCGACGGCAATCATTTTGGTTTTACGGCAATACCATCCATAAACGGGAATATTGAGAAGTTCCTTTTTAAGAATGACAGCTGGATCCTCTGTAATCCTGTGGAAAATCATGGTCTCGAACGCTGATTGATGTTTGCAGGCTATGATCGCAGCGCCATCCGGCAGATATTCTTTGCCTCGAATTTCAATTTCAAGTGCGCACAGGTTTCGAAGTAATACAATGATTCCATTGGTCCAGATTGTCTGGCCCCGAACAATCCAGCGTCGATCAAAGGCCAACATTGGCAAGAAGGCCAAATTCATAATTACAGACCAGATAAAAAAGCAGAGGAAAAAGCTGAACGATCTTATGCGTGTCATGCGTTGCTTTCTTTCGGATCTCGAGCTTCGAGGCGTGATCGGACCAGACTGAAGAGATATTTATTATACTCGCCAATCACAACGACAAGGCTCTTGGCGTTTAACCATTCACCATTCGTGTCGGATAAGATGCTTTTGACTGGATAGGCGATCAGCTTGGTATTGGGAAGCTGACGCTTGAGCTCAACAAGGCTGCGTGGCATATGGTAGGCGCTGGTCACGATTATTAGGCTCTTAAAATTATGGGTTTCAGCCCATCTTGCTGCCTCCTCTGCATTACCAACGGTATTTTGGGCGACCCGCCCGAGGTCGACACAACAGTCCATGAGGTTGGAACTCTGTCCGAGGGCTTGTCGGAGAGTTTCCCGCGTTACCTTTGAGTTAACCCCGGAAACCAACAGACGAGATCCGGCCCCCTTCGTCAGGAGATCGAAGCCGGTGTTTAGGCGTGCAGGGGACCCTGTCAGGATAACTATTCCGCCCGCTTTTTCAGGCGATGCAGGGGCAAGCTGTTGAATGTCATGGAAATAGGTCAGGAAACCTCCAAACCAAAGGCAAACAAGCAAACCCCCAACAGTTACGATCCCCTTGGACAACGCGGTCATCAGGCTAAAACCTACCTTCCTGGATATAGTCTACTGCAACCTCAAGGTTTTCTGCAATTCTTAGAGGTAATAGATCTTTCTCAATCCCCGCGGCCTGGGTGGCGCGTCCTTTTCCTGTTTGCACTAAAATGCGATGGCAGCCCGCAGACTTTGCCGCTCTCAGATCCCTTTCCGCATCGCCTACAAGCACTGTGTCTGTGGCTGTTGTTCGGTATTTTTCCATTGCAGCTTGCAGCATTCCTGGCCCAGGCTTTCGCATCTCTGTTGCCTCCCAGGGGGCATCTGGCGCTATAAATATGTCGTCAAGATGACCAGAAACGGCCTTCAATTGATGGTGCAGTTTCTGATGAATGTTTGACAGCTGCTCGACAGTTATAATACCGCGCCCAATGCAGGACTGATTGGTGACGACGACGACTTTATGACCCGCCGCATTCAGCCTGGCGATTGCCTTCAGCGCACCTTCGATGAATATGAGTTCATCGGGGGATTTTACGAAATCCGAGCGATCTTCATTGATGACGCCGTCTCTGTCCAACAATACCAACATGTCACATCATCTGGCTCAGGTTTTTAAGGACGACATGGCGTACGGTATATTTGGTGAGCAGGGTTACCAGTACGGGCAGCAGGATCAGGGCGCTTAAGCCTTTCCAGCCGAGTGCCAAGGAAGGCAGCATGGAAGCTTCGAGAGATCCGACCAAAAAGTTGAAGATAATCATGATGATGATGGCAACCGCCAATCCCGGCAGCGCTCCTAGAAAGGTCAAACGAGAGTAATAGTTCTGAAACTGCTCGGCAATATATCCGTCCTTGGCGCCGATGAGATGGAGAACCTCTATTACCTCTGAATGCATGATGAGGCCAGTTCGAACTGCAAAAATTACAATAATGACAGTCACCGTCCCGACCAACACCATGACGCCGGCTGCCAGTAGCTGGATCGTTCGCCCGAGCAAAGTCATCTTGTCCAGCCAGGGTCGGTGGGTATCGAGTTTTGCGCCTGGAACCGCTGCTGCCAGTTTTTCGTTCAAGGCAAGAAGATCGATCGCACTGTCATCTTCGATAATCACCTCTATCAGCCGCGGGATGGGGAGTTCGGCGATAATGGAGCTTTTGCCGAGAAAAGGCTCCAGCAGTTTCAGGGTCTCTTCCGTCTCGATCGCGCGCACGGCGGACACACCGGGTGTCGCTGCCAGGAGCTCGACAGCGTCGGTGACTTTCTGATCCAGATTTGCAGACGGATCATAGGCGATCTCAACGGTCAGATTCTCACTCAAGGTGGAAGACCAGTTGCTAATGGCGTCACTCAAGGAAAACATGCCGCTGATTGAGAGGGCCGCTAGAAAGACCATCGCCGAAATGACGATGGGCAGATAGCGACTGGACACATCCTTTTCCAACTGCAACTCAGCTGATTTGCCAAATAACTGGATCATGCGTCTGTCTCGTCAGATGTTTCCGTAGAGGTGTTGGGCGCTTTGGAAGAAAGCAGCCCATCCTTCAAATACATGACAGGATTGCCGAACCGCTCGATCATATCTAGATCATGGGTCGCAACAACGACAGTGGTGCCGATTTTATTAAGCTCCAAAAACAAATGCATCAACCGAAGTCCCATTTCGGCATCCATGCTTCCCGTCGGTTCATCGGCGATCAGCAGCTGCGGCCGGTTGATGATGGCCCGGGCGATGGCGACTCGCTGTTTTTCACCGCCCGATAAGGTCGGCGGCTTGGCATCCACCTGATTTCCAAGCCCGACCCATTCCAGCAATTCCGCGACATGCTGATAGATCTGCTCATTTTTTGCCCCGGCGATTTTTAGGGGAAGGGCGACATTATCGAGAGCTGATAGGTGATCCAAAAGTCGGAAATCCTGGTAGACAACACCAATTTTCCGGCGAAACCCCGGCAGGTCATCACGCTCCAATGAGGAGACTTCCCTTTTAAACAAGGTCACCAGACCGCGGCTGGGACGATGGGATAAGGCCAAAAGCTTGAGCAGGGAACTCTTACCGGCACCGGTTGGACCGGTCAGGAAATGAAAAGATCCCGGGCGCAGATGAAAACTGATATCCCGCAATACTTCGGGTCCCATGCCATAGCGCATTCCTACATTTTCAAATCTGACCAATCGTTCCTCCGCAATCAACTATGAAGACGATAAACTAAGATAGATTTATCAGCCAGTCTTGTGCATGTCCAAGCAAACGCCTATAAAAAAGAAAGTTTAAACGTAAGGCTTAATTTTTTCTGGTCGATGATATTAACTTGTTCAACATGTTCAACGCGTTATTCGATTGATCCTCTTTCGATCGGGCCAGAAGGCCGCGCTGTTAAATGTGCAAAATGCGGAAATAAATGGCGAGAGTTTCCGCCCGGCGACATGCCCAAATCGGTATCAGAGGAAATTCCGGACATTCCGGCACCGGAAGAAGCTGCTTCAGCGGCTGCAGAGGAAGGTCTGAGTATTGAGCAGATGACCGCCGCCCAGAGTGCCAAGCCGTCGGTGGCAAAACCTGCCAAAAATAGCAGGTGGATCAGCTGGCTGGTGCTGCTTTTAATCGTAGTCGCTATTGTTCTGATCGGATTTTTCGGGCGCAATTACGTGGTTCAAGTCTGGCCGTCATCGGCAAAGCTTTATCAGTCCCTGCAAATCAATGTCGACACAACGAATTTGTTGGGACTTGAAATACACGACTTGACGACAAAATCTGTTCAGCAAAATGGCGTGACAACATTGACGGTTGCGGGGGTCATAAAAAATATCACTGAGAGCCCTCAACCACTCCCACGGATTGGTGTTTCTCTTCTTAACGAGAAGGATGAACTTGTTTACAGTTGGACCACGACTGTTGAGGCGCGAGAAGTTGCGCCCTGGGGGCAGGTGGAGTTTTCGACCAGCATGAACCAACCACCGGAAGAGGCAAAGAATGTCAAAGTTGATCTGATCGAAATCGAGAATTAGGTTGGATGCAGCGGTCAATTAACTAAACGAATTCAGTGTCAAATGGGGAAGATGTAACAGGCATGGTCGAAAAGACGCCAGAAATAGAAATTCTGTTCGCAAGCGCCGATATTGCAAAACGTAATGAAGAACTGGCGGAGCAAATTGCTGCGGACCTGGGCCCCGATATCCTCGTTATCGCTGTTCTAAAGGGAAGCTTCGTGTTCGCAGCCGATCTTATCCGGGCCCTGCATCATGCCGGCGTCCAGCCCCAGATCGACTTTATGGCCTTGTCATCCTACGGCGATAAATCAGTGAGCAGCGGGACCGTCGTTATTACCCGCGATATTGTCGATACGGTAAAAGGTCGCAAGGTTTTGCTCATTGATGATATTTTGGAATCCGGCCGCACTATGGACTTCGCAACGAAGGAGTTGTTGGACCGTGGGGCGGAAACTGTCAAAACCTGTCTGATGCTGGATAAGAAAGGCAAACGGATTAATGACTTTGAAGCTGACTTCGTCGGCTTCGATTGTCCGGATCTTTTTGTTATTGGATATGGCTTGGACTACGCACACTATTATAGGGAACTTCCCTATATCGGCTATATAGTCGAGAACTGACTGAGAGACGAGACATGGCACGCATTCTTGTTGCAGAAGATGAAGCCGCCCTTCGGGAATTCATCAGCCGTGCCCTCATCCATCATGGTCATGAGGTAACCGTTGTCGAAGATGGGTCTGAGGCTATCGCAAAAATATCCAGTGATGGCCCGTTTGATTTGCTGCTGACAGATATTGTCATGCCTATTATGGATGGCATTGCCTTAGCCCTGAAGGTCACCAAAGAAAATCCTGAAATGAAGATCCTGATGATGACAGGATATGCAGCTGAACGGCAACGTGCCTACAATCTTGAAATGCTGATCCATGATGTTGTCGCCAAACCGTTTACGCTGGACGAAATTTGCGCCAAGGTAGAAGACGCGTTGGAACGGGAGCAACCGGAAGCCGGGGTGACAACGACCGATAAGGGTCTTCCACGTATAAACTAGCTTTTTAACGGGCTAGAGGCTTTTCTGTGATCGGATTGCGAAGTGCCTCACTCCGGACACTTTTATTGCAAATAGTCAAATATTTCCTGTTGTTAGGTGTCAATGACTGGCGCCGGAGATAGTTGGACTTTCGATTTCATTAACCAATTTGCGCTATTTCTTACTGCTAAATCCAGGATTCGCCGAGGAACGGATTTCAAGAGCAGATAATGACTTTCGAGCGCACATTGATAACAGTCCTCTTATGGGCATTGTGTTTCGTTGTCCTGCCCATGCAGGCAGCGGACAAATCCCGTTTTTTGGATCCCCAAGGGCCAGACGCCTATATGCGGTTGGAGCGGGTAAATCTGCTAGCGCAATCCGGTAGTTGGTATGAGAACCAAATTGAAAGGGCAGGCGGCCTGGAAGGCGCGGATATACATTGGACCCGGCCCTTGGATGTCTTGATTCTGGCAACTGCCGTTCCCCTGCTTCCCTTTATGGATTTGAAGGCCGCGATCGAGCTCGGAGGTGTTGTCCTTCCGGTTCTGCTTTCTCTTGCTCTTGTCTTTCTCTGTATATGGGCAGTTCGCCCTTTCATGCAGCCAAACAACCTGATCCTAATTGTCCTGCTTCTTGCTGTTCAACCTCTCATTCACGATTACCTTGGGATGGGGCGGGCCGATCATCATGCTCTTCTCGCGGTGCTGATGGCCGCGGTTTTGGGTTTCCTTATCAGGTCGAGTTTTGCCCTGAATAGGGCCAGCTATCCTATTTGGGCGGGAGTTCTTAGTGCTTTAGCTCTATGGGTCAGCATTGAGTTCCTAGTTATTTACGCGCCGATTGTCGCAGGTTTGGGAATAAGCTGGCTTTTCTGGGCTGGGCATTGGCGCCGGGTAAGCCGGGACTATACTGTTGCCAGCCTTGCCGTGCTTTCCGTGTGCTTTGCCATTGATACACCGGTTCAGGACTGGGCTGTGGATCGCTATGACAGGGTGTCAATTCCACAGTTGCTTTTAATCTTTTTGCCGGTTCTTTTCTGGATGATGGTTGGGGTATTTCGGAAGATCGGTCAGTCCATTTTTGGTCGCGCAATGACTGCCGCTATCTTCGGTATCTGCAGTCTGGCCTTGCTCTATTTTGTATCTCCGAATTTGTTCATTGGCCCAGTTGCTGAAGCTGACCCGCGGATCGAATTCATTTGGCATGACAAGGTTGCGGAAATGTCTCCGCTCATTGACAACTGGCGCCAGGGCATCTGGTATCTCTTCCTACCCTTGGTCTGTCTCATATACTGCGGTTTACAGATATTTGGGCGCAAGGAAACTGATCGGCGACCACAATGGCTTTGGATTAGCCTGGTATTGGTGACCGCAAGCTTCTTTGCACTTGCCCATACACGCACGGCCTTGTATCTGGCTGTTGTGACGGTGATTATTGCGGGGCCGATGATTGAAGACATGCTTGTCTGGATCAACGATCGTTATGACGGCTGGAAGAAAAGTGCCACAGGAATGGTCGTCAGAGGCCTTTTCGTGATCGGTCCTTTTTGTGTGGCCTTGAGTGTCAGCGCAATTTCAAGGGGGATCGGTTCAGCTGAAGCCGTGACTTCGAGGCAGGATGCGCCGCAAGCATGTAATGTAAAGGAATTAGCGGAGTTTCTAACATCGGATACATTCACTAGTCGTTCGAATGAGCTGAGATTTGTAAACGGAATTGAGTTCGGCCCTGAACTTCTGTACCGCATTCCTCACCATTTTCTTGCCGTTCCCTATCATCGCAACGGGGACAGTATTTTTGATACCTACGAACTCCTGACCACAGAAGACTTCGGCAAATCCAAGGAAATTTTGGACAAATACCAGATTGGCTATATTCTGTTATGCCCAAACAGTTCTGATGAGACTTACTATCAGGAAATGTCGGAAGATAAGCGACTTTATAATCGCTTGATCACGGGAGATCTTCCGGAGGAAATAACAGCGATCGCCGCTCCGGCACAGTGGCGATTGTACGAATATAAGGTCGCGCAAAGTGAACCAAAGCAAGCCGATAGACAAGCCCGGTCCCTTCATGGCCCCGGAAGACGAGGCGAGTGATCCAAGTATTGCTGTTATGATCCCCTGCCTGAATGAGGAAATGACTATTGGCTCCGTTGTTCAGGATTTCAAAAAAGCCCTTCCGGAAGCCCGCATTGTTGTATGTGATAATGCGTCAACTGACGGAACGTCCATTGCGGCCCAAAGTGCCGGGGCTGAGGTCATCTATGAATCGATGCCCGGAAAAGGAAACGCCATTCGGCGGCTGTTTTCTGATATTGAAGCGGATATCTATGTCATGGTCGATGGTGATGCGACCTACGAGGCCGCCATTGCCCCCAAGTTAGTTGACCATCTAATAAGTAATCGGCTGGATATGGTTTGTGGCAAGAGGATCGCTTCTGGAAAACAGGCCTATCGGACCGGCCATGTTGTCGGAAACAAAGTGTTTTCGACTCTCGTGGCGGGCGTTTTTGGCCGCAAGTTCGAAGACATACTTTCCGGTTATCGGGTGTTTTCCCGACGTTTCGTCAAATCCTTTCCCATTTTGTCAGAAGGGTTTGAAATTGAGACGGAACTGACCATCCATGCCTTGGAGCTCAATATGCCGGTGGCCGAGATCGCCAGCAATTATGTCGAGCGGCCTGAGGGGTCCAATAGCAAGCTCAACACCATTTCTGATGGCTTGAAAATCAGCAAGCTTATTATCAAGCTGATCAAGGACGAGCGCCCCATGAGCTTTTTTGGCTGGTTATTTATGGCGTTCAGCCTTTCCTCTATTCTTCTTTCCATCCCGGTCATCCTGACCTTTATTGATACGGGATCAGTTCCAAGATTGCCGACAACCGTAATGGCGAGCGCTGGTATTATCCTCGCCTTTCTCTTCCTGGTATGCGGTTTCATTCTTGATTCCGTTTCCCGAGGTCGGCGAGAAAGGAAACGCATCGCCTATCTGTCAATTTCCGGACCGGCCTCCATTGATGCTCGCAATGAGGATTAGGGGTTCCGGGCTCTCTCAGAAAGCTCAGCAATTCCGGTCAAATAATACGCCGTTATCGGCGAGTCCCACTAGATCGAGGTAATCCATGGACTTGAACAGTTACTTGTTGATTTTGATCATGCCCGTATTGATTTCTGCCGGGCAGATCCTGTTTAAAATCGCCAGCAGGGATGTGGCGGGGTTTAATCTGGAGACGATGTTGAAACTGTCGTTAAACGGCTATTTCATTCTGGCCGTCATCATCTATGCACTTGCGACAATCGTCTGGGTCTATGTCCTGAAACATTTTCCGTTGAATAAAGCTTATTTGTTTATGGGGCTGAGCTTCGTGCTCGTCCCGTTAATGGGCTATGTATTCCTAAAAGAGCCGCTGAGCTTCCGGTATCTTGCCGGAGCCGCCTGTATCATATTCGGTATCTGGCTGGCGCGGGCCGCCTAAGACCCTAATTAGAAGGAGCCGCCTCCGATCTTGTAGAAGACGACAAATCCCGCGACAGCGATCGCAACGCCATAGGGCAATTGGATGCCTTTGGAAGAGGACGCGATCAGCATTGGGCCTTCTCGTCGAAAGATCTTTTCAAAAATCCAGTCAACGGCCCTTGAGAAACCCGGATTTCTGCCAAGCAGTCCCGGAAGCACGAACACTATTCCGAGAATACCTCCGGCAAGGCAGGTAACGAGCAGCAGCAGGATAATATGATCCGGTCCGGCCCAGAGCGCGAGGGCGGCTAAAAGTTTGACATCACCGCCACCGATCAGCTTTAAGGCAAAAATCACGATTCCAACGACGAGCACCCCGACGCCAGTCAATAAATGCCAGGGTATGTCGGACCATGTCTGGGCATAGATTGCTTGCGCAAAATACAAGGCGGCAATGATCAGGGGCAGCAAATTCGGGATGCGTCTGGAAAAAACATCCCAAGCCGCCGCGAGAGCCACCAAACCGCCAGCCGACATCATCAAGACAGGCATCGTAAATCCTCTAACTGATATATATCACTCAATATCTGCCCGATCATAGGCTGCAGTTGTTATTAATCTATTAACATCTTTGCTCCGCACGTAATTACGGCGAGAGAAATTTGCTCTGGAGAAGGACGGCCAAAAAGGCATTTATTTGGAGAAAAACCTATATAGAGATTTTGCTATATAGCAAAATCTCTATATAGGTTTGAGGCCCACCTCAGAGGTTGTTCATCTGTCCGGCTCTTGCCTTCTGCAAAAACCTGCTAACTTCGCGCGGTGAGGTTAGGGTATGGGTTGCTCCGTCGAAATGGCGGAGGGTATCGATCAGATTTGGGCGATGCGTTTTTTCGAAGTTCCAGATATATTGAAAAAATTCCAGATCGAACCTTTCGGGACAGCCGGCGGGCATGCTCTGGCGGACTTTCCCGTAATTGCGAACTGTCCGTAACGTGACGCGGGACAGACAGGTGAGCCGCGGGACGTCAAGGAAGATGGCGGTATCGGCTCTTTTAAGGCGGGTTGGAAAGGTGCTGCTATAATTCCCATCCATCACCCATTCCGGCCTTGCCGCGAGATCATTTGTGACCCTTTGCCAGGTCTGCCTGTCAGAACCCTCCCAGCCGGGCTTCCAGTAATGCTGGTCCAGACAAATGGCAGGAACTCCGATCAATTCGGCAAGCTGTTGCGATAGGGTGGATTTACCGGATCCGGCGCATCCTAAGACAAGCACGCGCTTCAAAACAAGCTCCCGGAATGTTACTCACTTTTAAGATTGGGTCTTAAATGGTGCCCCTGGCCTGACTCGAACAGGCACGCCCTAAGGACAACAGATTTTGAATCTGTCGCGTCTACCAATTCCGCCACAGGGGCTGTGTGGAAACAGCCGCACTATAGCGATGATTTGCATGGGGTCAATAGACCATCTCTCGGTCGTGACCAACTTCCTGTAAATGACAATTAGGATTGTCCCAACAGGGGAAAAAGGCTAGAAATCATTCGGAACAGTAGTGTTTGATATGGGGTTCAAGTCCTAAATGTTGCGACGTCTATATGATTTCACCATGGGCTTGGCGGCTCGGCCACAGGCAAAAACCTTTCTGGGTGGCATTTCCTTTCTGGAAAGCTCGTTTTTCCCCATTCCTCCGGACGTTCTTCTCATCCCGATGGTTTTGGCAAATCGGGCGCAGGCTTGGCGCATCGCGCTGATTTGCAGCATTTTTTCCGTTCTTGGCGGGCTATTCGGATATTTGATCGGGGCGGTTTTCTTTGAATGGATTGGGCAGCCGATCATCGATTTCTACGGATATTCGGATAAATTTGATGAGTTTAAGGGGGCTTACAATGAATGGGGGGGCTGGATAGTCGCCTTTTTTGGTCTGACTCCTTTTCCGTACAAAGTCATTACCATCGCCAGCGGTGTCACCCATCTAAATCTTGCGATATTCATCTTTGCGTCAGTCCTGTCGCGATCCTTTCGGTTCTTTCTGGTTGCCGGCTTGCTCTGGAAATTCGGGGAGCCTATCCGCGAGTTTATCGAGAAATATCTCGGCATATTGACCATCGTCTTTTTTATTCTCTTGATAGGTTCATTTGTCGCCCTCAAGTATCTATTGTGAAGCGGGCAGCCATAAGGCAGGTATAAATTGGAATTTCTGTATCGAAATGCGCTTTGGGTCACCCTGATTGCTAGCGTCGGAGCGCTCGGTACCGCTTTCATATCGCAATATGGGTTTGATCTCTGGCCCTGTGTGTTGTGTCTGTATCAGCGCTGGCCCTATGCGGCAGTCATTGCGATCTCCCTCGTGGGGCTGATGCTTTACAAGAAGATGGGCGCGGCCCCCTTTCTCCTCCTCTGTGCCATCGGTTTCGCGGCAACGGCAGCCATTGGCGGATTTCACGTGGGTGTGGAGCAAGGATGGTGGGAAGGAACCCAGGACTGCGTGGGCGATACATCAGAGGCTATTTCGATCCAGGACCTCAAGGCCCAGATCATGTCGGCGCCCGTGGTCCGCTGCGACGATATCGCCTGGTCCATGTTCGGCATATCCATGGCAGGATATAATTTCATTGTGGCGGCAATTTTGGCTGTCTTTAGCGTCATGGCCGCTCTAAATAGATATAAGCAGCAGTAAGGAACAGACTATGGTGACCAATCGTCAGGACAAGGCGCGATCTCACCTCGGACGGCAGCCGGGAGATTTAACCCCGGAAGAGCAGCTAAAACGCATTGTCCGTGTCGATCATGCCGGAGAATTTGGCGCCGTTCGCATCTATGAAGGCCAGCTTGCGGTTCTTAAAAACGGCCCGGAGGCGGAGAAGATCCGCCATATGAAGGAGCAGGAAGAAGTTCACCGCGCGAAATTTGAAGAACTGATTGTCGAGCGGCGGGTCCGCCCAACGCTCCTCACGCCGTTCTGGCATGTTGCTGGCTATGCCCTGGGCGCCGGTACAGCTATGCTCGGCCCGGAAGCGGCGATGGCCTGTACGGAGGCCGTTGAAGAGGTCATTGACGAACATTACCAGAGCCAGCTGGATCAACTGGATGAGTCTGAATCAGAACTCAAAGAAGTCATCGAAAAATTTCGCCAGGAAGAAGTTGAGCATCGCGATATTGCCCGTGCAGAAGGGGCCGCTGATGCGCCGGGATATGAATTGCTCACATCCGGTGTCAAAGCCGCCTCAAAAATGGCGATTTGGCTTTCCTCCAGAATTTGAAATCGGGCGTGTCCTTACGGGAAATCACACCGGGTTGCTGAAATCGTCGCGAAGCTTTGCTTTCCGGACAGGATGCTGAACCTGTATTCGTCTCCCCCAAAAACAACACTTTTATGCAAGGGAAGAACACCTTTCATTTTCTCCTCCTTGCCGCCAAGCTGGGTAAAAGTAATCTCCACCGGCTGGTTTGGATCATACCAGGCTTCCACCTGATTTTGGGTATTGACCACGGAGAGGCCGTTTCCCGTCACTGTGATCGAGCCTTTACCTAGACTGACGGAGTTTCCAGGGCTGTTGAATATAGGTGTGTTGACAATAAAGCGTTTTGTTTCCGGCGCTGGGTCACAATTCTGACTATTCTGCGCCAGTCCAATAAGGTTCTTCAATCTTTCCGGCTCCAACCCCTCGCTGAGGCGCACCTGTACGAGATCAAGAATTTCTCTTGTCGGACCTGATGGGATCTCATTTTCAAATTTATCCCGCCATTGACGGGCTTCTGCCAGCGCCGCGCTTTGCTTGTCGAGAGCCGCGCGTGTCTGATCATTCAGCCGATCATTCTCAGCCGTTAAAATAATCACTTGATCCTGAATATCTGCGACCTGACGATCAGCCTGAGCTTGGCCTTCATAGTATCCGTAGACACCGACACCACCAAGGATTGCTATGTATAGAATAAACTTGAAGAAACGATTGCGCCGCTGCCGGGCTTGTTTCTTCTCGGAAAGACCTAATCCATAACTCATCGCACATCACATCTTAAAGGAATAATGAAGTATCAAATTTCGTCTCTATATAGACGCTTGTTTATTCAAATGGCAAGAGAGGAGAGCATTGGGGGGCGAATAGGAAGTCTATTCTTCGAGTTCCGTGTCCCAATAGAGATAATCTCGCCAGCTTTCGTGAAGGTAGTTTGGTGGGAAGGCACGGCCTTGTCGGTTGAGTAGTTGAGGCGTCGGTATATAGGGGCGGATTTCGGGGAACATATTTGAATCCCGCGCGAGCCTGCCTCCTTTCTTCATGTTACATGGGGCACATGCCGTCGTGATGTTCTCCCAACTGGTCTGACCGCCCAGGCGGCGCGGAAGAACGTGATCAAATGTCAGCTCATCACCAGAGCCACAATATTGACAGCGAAAACCGTCTCGAAGAAAAACGTTAAACCGTGTGAAGGCAGGATGTTTGTTCTGTTTAACATAGCGCTTGAGGCTGATGACGCTGGGCAGGCGCATTTCGAAACTTGGTGAGTGAACAACTCTGTCATATTCCGAAACAATATGAACCCGTTTGAGGAATACAGATTTCAAGGCATCTTGCCAGGACCAAAGAGACAGAGGGAAGTAACTGAGCGGCCGGTAATCGGCGTTCAGGACGAGCGCAGGATACTTTTCTCCTGACATATGCACTGTCTCAACTCTCCAGTTTTTTAATCCTGTCCCAAGTTTGGCGTCTTCATCTTTAAATTGCAAATGATAATACAGTATTTTGTGTGAATAATTTATGAACCTACTGTATGTCGTTTCGGGATCCGTGGATCAGGTCAATATGGAGGTGAGGAAGGTTTTTCCAATTTTAAGGCCTTCTTCGTCAATTCCGTGGCCAAGGCCTGCGCGAGCATGGGCTTCAACCGAGAGGCCAGCCTGTTTCAAGGCGTCATGGGTGAAGGAAAGAGTCGGGAACCTAACGATATCGTCTTCCTCTCCATGGACAAGGCAAATCGGTGGATGGCAGGTGAGCTCAGATGCGAGCTCGCCTGCGCCGACAAGGGTGCCGGAATACCCGAGGATGCCTGCCGGCGCCTCTTCCTCGCGGAGGCCTGTATAGAGAGATACCATGGTACCCTGGCTGAAGCCGACAAAAGCCATGTCTTTATACTGCAATCCAAAGCTCTCAAGTTCCCTCGATAAAAAGGCGTCAATAGCATCTTGTGCCCGGCGGGCTCCTTCCGTCATTTGATCAAAGACCTTGGCGCCAGCGACCGGATCTCGACGTTGCAGGTCCGGATCAAATTGGGCGAGAGAAAACCACTGCCGACCGAAGGGTGAAAGTTCGCAGGGCTCCGGTGCGTTCGGGGCGACAAAGACTGTATCCGGAAAGGCTTGTTGCCAATAGCGACCCAGCGGAATCAGATCATTGCCGTCGGCACCATATCCGTGAAGGAGCAATACCAGATGTTTGACTTCCCCTGAGAGCGGCTCAATTCGGGGGCCTTCCAGTACCGGAACAGAAGTCATTTTATGTTAGCCTTTTTAGCTCAGGGTGTCTTTTTTCGGGGTGCGGTTTGAACGACATCTGCATAGTAGCGCCAAAGAATTCTGGCAGCAACGGTGCGGTAGGGGCGCAAGGGCTCCGCTAGCTCATCCATTACCTCGACGGTTGGGCGCACGGAATGATTTTTGAGATGGCCCATGGCAGACTGCAAGGCGACATCTCCTGCGGGCCAGATATCTGTGCGACCGAGGCAGGCCATCAGGTAAATCTCGGCTGTCCAGCGGCCAATACCCTTCACTCTGATCAATTGTTCAAGGGCCTGTTCATCTTCCATTTGATGAAGATCTTCCAGCACCAATCGTCGTGTTCTGACCTCCTCTGCAAGGGCATGGCAATATTTGGCTTTTTGCCGGCTGAGGCCAAGGTCCCGGAGTTCTTGTTCTGTAAAACCTAACATCACCTCCGGGGTAAAGGGCTGGACAGCGCCGATCATCCGAGTCCAGATCGCGTCAGCACTGGCTAGAGAGACTTGTTGTTCAATGATGATCTTAGTGAGATATTCAAACCCTGCCGGACGAGACCGGTCCGGCAGGGGTTTAATCAAGGTAAGCGCTGTTTCGAAATCCGGGTCGCATTGAGTAATGTAACTCAGAGCTGCGGTCAGATCCTCGCCGTCATTCATTGGGCATTGACGAGGGCCGTCGTGATCTCGGGGTTGCAATTCAATGATTTGGCAGCGCGAACAACCTGCATCCGATCGCTTTCCCCTTCATTTACTGTATCTGGGATGTCGGGAACAAGGCCAACACCATGGAAAGTCGGTCCGCCACCCGCTGTGAAACGGCCAGTCGTCAGGCGTAAACCGCCTCCGTTTTCCAACGGCAGCAGGGTTTGCATCAGCCCTTTGCCAAAGCTTTTCTCTCCGAACAGCTTGGCCCTGTGCTGGTTTTGCAAGGCGCCTGCAACAATCTCTGATGAGGAGGCAGAGCCTTTGTTCAGCATCACCACGATGGGTGCACCGCCGATACGATCGCCCTGCTTGGCATCCCGCGCCATGAGGTTTCTGCCGCGGCTTTTAACGGCATAGATGTTTCCACCGTCCAAAAAGGCGCTGGCAACTTCTTCTGCCGCAGACACCAATCCGCCTGGATTGTTGCGCATATCGAGAACAACCCCGCACAAGTTCGGGCCCAGTTTTTCCTTAAAGCTCTTCAGCGCGGCGCTCACACCAGGAGCGGTTTTCTTGGTGAAAGAAAAAATCCGGATATATCCGATATCGCCGTCAACGCGATGCTCCACTGCAGTGAGCTCGACTGGACGGCGCATGACTTCGATCTTGAGAGGATCCACAAGACCCTCGCGGACAATTGTCAAAATGGACCGAGAGCCGGACGGACCTCTCAGAACCAGTCTTGATTTCGCAAGGTTCAGGCCCTGGATTGATTTGTCATCAACATGAGTGATTTTATCGCCGGCTTTCAGATCCGCATCTTCAGCGCCGGATCCCTTAAGAAGGCTTACAACCGTCAGGACATCATCGACCATGCGGATATGAATGCCAAATCCGACGAACCGTCCTTCAAGGCTTTGTCGATAGTTGTTGAAGCTGGATGGTGTCATATAGCCGGTATATCTGTCGAGGGAGGTAAACATGGCATTGAGCGCCCGGGTCGTCGGATCTTTCTCATCATTACCTGTTTCCGGGCCTTCTCTCAAACCCATGATCGCCTGGTCCACCAGATCGTGCGGATTGACACTGTCGACATATCTCTTGTCGATGGTGTAAAGGACGTCTTCCATCGTGTCGATATTAACGTCAATCTTCGGATCGTTCTTTACGATCTCACGATAGGCGATTTCATATTTTTCCATCGCGTCGCTAATGTCACCATTACTATTTACCGGTAGCGCACACGCTGTTGCCAGCATCAAAATATTTAGTGCGATCAAAATCCGTCTTAACATTTGTCTCGCCTGTTCAAATAAATTATCATTAATAAAGTGTTAACAAGGCTACCGATAGCCCTGTTTGATGACAAGTGAAACTAATAAAATTTTATTCTTATTATCGTCTTTTTTTCTAGACTAGATCGGCGTTAACCATATGAAATTGTTCACACGTTTCGCGCCGAGCCCGTCCGGGTATCTCCATCTTGGCCATGTCTATTCGGCTTCAATGGCTTATGAAGCCGCTCAAAAAAGTGACGGGAAATTTCTTCTGCGTATCGAGGATATTGATGCGGGCAGATGCCGCCCGGAATTTGAAGAAAGCATCTATGAGGATCTTGAATGGTTGGGGTTTTCCTGGTCCGGTTCCGTGCGTCGCCAAAGTGAGCATATGGAGGATTACGCAGCCCTCTTGTCAAAACTCAGCGATCGCGATCTGATATATTCTTGTTTTTGTACGCGAAAGGAAATCGCTGCCGAAATTGCGCAATCGAATGCAGCGCCGCACGAGCTGTCAAACCAAGTATATCCGGGGACTTGCCGATCACTTTCAGAAAAAGAACGCCAGCGTCGATATGACGGTGGCCAACCCTATGCGCTTAGGCTGAATATGGTTAATGCAATGGCTGCCATTGATCTCTCCCGCCTGACATTTGAGGAAACGAGCAAGGGACATATTGCCTGTGATCCGGCCCCTTTTGGAGACATCGTCCTCGCCCGGAAAGACACCCCGACAAGCTATCATCTCGCTGTGACTTTTGATGACGCGATCCAGGGAATTAACCATGTTGTTCGGGGGCAGGATCTGTTCACCGTGACCCATATTCACAGACTGCTTCAGGCACTCCTCGATCTGCCGACGCCAAGCTATTTTCATCATGGATTGATTGCGGATCACACAGGTAGAAGACTGTCAAAACGTGATCAGGATGCAACAATCAAATCTTTAAGAGGAAATGGTTACCAGCCCGAAGAAGTACTGAAAATGGCCAAATATGGTTAATTTTTTGCGAATCTATCCGCTTCAGAAAAGTCCCAAAAATCAGGCCACTTCTTCGTATTTCATGATGATGTCGACCATGTCGATAATGATACCTGCCATGTCGAAATCCTTCGGTGTATAGACGGCAGCGACACCTGCTTCTTTAAGCCGACGCGCATCGTCTGGCGGAATAATACCGCCAACAACAACGGGAATGTCTGACTTGCCTGCGGCCTTCAATCGCTCGCAAACTTCTGTTGCCAACGAGACATGAGAGCCAGACAAAATCGATAGCCCCACCAAATGCACCGAACCGTCCAAGGCAGCGGTGACAATTTGGTCTGGTGTTAATCGAATGCCTTCATAGGTGACTTTCATTCCGCTATCCCGGGCGGCGACGGCGATTTGCTCTGCGCCGTTGGAATGGCCGTCCAGACCTGGCTTACCCACCAGAACTTTAAGAGGTTCACCAAGCTCTGCCGCCGCCGCCGCTACTCTCTCCCGGGCCGGATCGAGTATTTCACTCGGCGCATTTGACGCAGATCCACTTACGCCGGTGGGCGCACGGTATTCTCCGTAAGACTTTCGTAAGGTGTCTGACCACTCACCAGTGGTAACCCCGGCTTTCGCCGCGGCAATAGAGACAGGCATAATATTGTCGCCACTCTTGGCTGCGGCAGAGAGGTTCTCAAGAGCCTTGCGGACAGCTGCCGGATCTCTTTGTCCCCGCCAGGCACGAAGCCGCTCAATCTGTTCAGCTTCAGCTGTTGGATCAACCGTCATGATCCCGCCATCCCCTTCCTGGGTAAGCGGGGAGGGGGCACTTTCGGTGAATTTATTGACACCGACAACTGGTGTGTCGCCCGATATCACGGCTTGAACTCGATCCGTGTTGGATTGGACCAGGCTTTCTTTAAGATACCCCGTATCGACGGCGGCGACAGCGCCGCCCATTTCCTCAATCAGGCGTAATTCCTCACGGGCCGCATCCTTTAGTTCTTCCACTTTACGGTCGATTTCAACAGAGCCTTCAAATATGTCGCCATATTCCAGAAGATCCGTCTCGAAGGCAACAATCTGCTGCAGACGCAAAGACCATTGCTGATCCCAGGGACGGGGTAGTCCAAGAGCTTCATTCCAGGCTGGCAGTTGGACAGCGCGGGCCCGCGCTTTCTTGGAGAGCACGACAGCCAGCATTTCCAACAAGATGCGGTAAACATTGTTTTCAGGTTGAGGTTCCGTCAGGCCAAGAGAGTTGACCTGGACACCATATCGGAACCGCCGATGTTTCTCATTGGTCACACCGTATCTCTCAAGCAGGATCTCATCCCACAGATCGACAAATGCCCGCATTTTGCACATTTCAGTTATGAAACGAATGCCGGCATTAACGAAGAAGCTGATACGGCCAGTGGCAGCCGAAAAGTCTTCGGGACTGATCTGCCCGCTTGCTTTAACCTCATCAAGAACGGAGATGGCCGTGGCAAGCGCAAAGGAAAGCTCCTGTACGGGCGTCGCACCTGCTTCCTGCAAATGGTAGGAACAGACATTCGTCGGGTTCCATTTCGGAATTTCTTTATAAGTATAACTGACCACATCGGTGATCAGCTTCATGCTGGGCTCAGGGGGGAAAATATAGGTACCCCGAGACAGATACTCTTTGATGATATCGTTTTGCACTGTCCCTTGAAGATCAGCAACGGATGCGCCTTGTTCCTCAGCGACAGCAACATAAAGAGCCAACAACCAAGCAGATGTTGCGTTGATCGTCATGGAGGTATTCATTTTTTCGAGTGGAATACCTTCAAAAAGGGTTCGCATATCCCCTAGATGGCATATGGGAACCCCAACCTTGCCGACTTCCCCCTGGGCCAGGACATGATCCGAATCGTAACCGGTTTGTGTCGGTAAATCGAACGCAACAGAGAGGCCTGTCTGGCCCCGACCCAGGTTGGTTTTGTATAGATTATTAGATGCTTTAGCTGAAGAATGACCGGAATAAGTCCGGAACAGCCAAGGGCGATCTTTTGTCGGATTCCGTGATTTTGTGACGCCTGGATTAGTCTCTGCCATAATTATCTTTCGTCTTTAAGCAAAATTTAAACCACTTGTTTCGTATTGTAATTTCGCCACGTAATAACATAACTTTGTGCTGCAGTGCAAAAAAAACTTGTACTCTGTCAAAAGGTCAGTAATCTTCTCATAATTCGATCTAAAGTAAAGGTTTGGATTAAGTTAATTGATGCAATGCAGTATAGAAACGGACAGGCGGGGCCAGCCCTCCTGAACGGATACTGTATGAAAAAAGAGGGAAAAACAGATGTCAAATTCTCAAGCCGCCGTACAGCCGGACGAAACTGCCGCGACTCCGCAAGGTGAGATAAAGGATCTCTATGAAGTTGGAGAGATTCCTCCGCTCGGCCATGTACCGTCAAAGATGTATGCTTGGGCTATTCGTAGAGAACGCCAGGGTAAACCAGAAGACGCCATGCAGGTTGAAGTGGTGGATACACCAGAACTCGACAGTCATGATGTCTTGGTGTTGGTGATGGCGGCCGGTGTTAATTACAACGGTATCTGGGCTTCTCTCGGTGAGCCGGTCTCCATGTTCGATGTTCATAAGCAGCCTTATCATATTGCTGGATCCGATGCTTCCGGAGTTGTCTATGCCGTAGGCAATAAGGTGAAGCGCTTTAAGATTGGCGATGAGGTCGTTATTCATTGTAACCAGGATGATGGGGACGATGAGGAATGCAACGGCGGCGATCCGATGTTCTCCACCAGCCAGCGGATCTGGGGCTACGAAACACCTGATGGATCCTTTGCACAATTTACTCGGGTCCAGGACCGGCAGCTGATGCCGCGCCCTCGTCATCTGACCTGGGAAGAAAGCGCCTGCTATACCCTGACTTTAGCAACGGCATATCGCATGCTGTTCGGTCATCGTCCGCATATTCTGCGTCCTGGCCATAATGTCCTGGTCTGGGGCGCTTCCGGTGGTCTTGGTTCCATGGCTATTCAGATTTGCGCGACGGCAGGGGCGAATGCTATTGGTGTTATCTCGGATGAGAGCAAGCGAGAATTCGTCATGTCGCTCGGTGCCAAGGGCGTTATCAATCGTAACGATTTTGATTGTTGGGGACAGCTTCCCACCGTGAATTCCGAAGGATTTGGCGACTATATGAAGAAGACCCGGGAATTTGGCCGGGCGATCTGGGATATCACCGGAAAAGGCAATGATGTTGATTTCGTCTTTGAGCATCCTGGCGAAGCCACCTTCCCGGTTTCCTGTAACGTCGTGAAACGTGGCGGCATGGTTGTTTTTTGTGCTGGAACCACAGGGTTTAATCTAACGATGGATGCGCGCTTTGTCTGGATGCGCCAGAAGCGCGTTCAGGGCAGTCATTTTGCCAACCTGAAACAGGCGGCACAGGCCAACAACCTGGTTGTTGAGCGCCGTATCGATCCTTGCATGTCAGAAGTGTTTTCTTGGGATGATATTCCACGGGCCCATACTAAAATGCTCAATAATCAACATAAGCCCGGCAATATGGCGGTTCTGGTTTCTGCGAAATTCCCCGGCATGCGGACGGTTGAAGATGCTATAGAAGCAGGCAACAGCTAAAATCCATATCCGGAGCATAAGGAAAAACAAAAAATGACGATGACGGATAGTATGGACGAGACAGTCTCTCCTTTATTGGAGGGACTGGATGGTCTTTGTGCTGAAGCACTCAATTCTGCGGAAAGCCTTAAGCAGCAGGCCATTGTCGCAGTGGCGGCGTTTACCCGCGGCGCCAATGGCAACATTAGCGCTCGGCTGGTGGAAGAGCATCAATACGCGACACACGGCCTGGCTTGGCTTGCGACCTATGTCGAAGCTTTGCGGGAGACCCTAAACTGGGCTCGACAGTTGGATACCGATGGCAAGCTGGGTGAGCTGGAACAGTTGATGTTGCAGGCTGGGTTCAGTGAATATTTGGGCCAGATCGCTGGCGGCATTCCGATGACTCTGGGAGAGATTATCCGTCCCATCGATCTCGGCTTGGATAGTTCAGCCGTTGAACGTTTTCGGACAAAGGAAGTCTCTCAATTAATCGAGGAAGGCTACAGCGTCGCAGTACGGGAGCGTATTGCTGTTTTGATTTCCGATGGTCTGGATACAGGTAATTTCGGCGAGGCAGGTCTTGACGAGACCTATTCTATGATCCGCGATCAGTTCCGCCGTTTTGCCAATGAAGAAGTGATCCCTTACGCCCATGAATGGCATCTCAATGACGAACTGATTCCTATGTCGGTCGTCAACCAAATGTCGGAACTCGGTGTGTTCGGCCTAACCGTACCAGAAGAATATGACGGTCTTGGTCTTGGCAAGATGTCCATGTGTGTTGTCTCAGAAGAGCTGTCCCGTGGATATATTGGTGTCGGATCCCTTGGGACCCGCTCGGAAATTGCGGCAGAACTTATCCTGACGGGTGGGACGGACGAGCAAAAAGCGAAATGGCTTGGCCCAATCGCAACAGGCAAAATCCTGCCGACGGCGGTCTTTACGGAACCAAACACCGGTTCCGATCTAGCCTCCTTGAAGACTCGTGCGGTTAAGGATGGAGATGTCTATAAGGTCACCGGAAATAAAACCTGGATAACCCATGCGGCACGGGCAGACGTGATGACCATGCTGGTCCGGACAAATGCGGATGAGCCAGGATATAAAGGCCTCTCCATGTTCCTGGCTGAAAAGCCTCATATGACGGAGACGGAAGATTTTCCTGCCGACGGCATGACAGGCGGCGAAATCGAAGTGCTGGGTTATCGCGGCATGAAAGAATATGAACTTGGCTTTGACGGTTTCGAGATCAAGGCTGAGAACCTCCTAGGTGAAGAAGAAGGCAATGGCTTCAAGCAATTGATGCAGACCTTTGAAAGCGCCCGAATCCAAACGGCCGCACGAGCACTGGGCGTTGCACAGAATGCGTTGGAGCTTGGCATGCGTTATGCCTTGGATCGTATCCAGTTTGCAAAACCAATCTTCGAATTCCCTCGTGTATCCGGCAAGCTCGCTTGGATGGCCGTTGAGATCATGATGGCGCGACAGCTGACCTATGCGTCGGCTCGAGCCAAGGATGAAGGCCGTCGCTGCGACCTGGAGGCCGGTATGGCCAAATTGCTGGGAGCTCGTGTTGCCTGGAGTGCAGCGGATAACGCCCTTCAAATACATGGTGGCAATGGTTTTGCCCTCGAATACCCGATTAGCCGAGTGTTATGTGATGCCCGCATCCTCAATATCTTTGAGGGGGCTGGAGAAATTCAGGCCCAGGTAATTGCCCGCCGTCTTTTAGAAGGCGCGAATTAAGTATTTAGGAGAGGGGCGTACTAGTCCCTCTCTTGCTTTACCGGATATTCCAGTCCAAGAACGGCGGTGATGGACGCGCCGATCAGCACGATTGCCCAACTGACATAGAGCCAGATCAAAAATAACGGAAATGCCGCCATGGCCCCGTAAAGAACCTCGTAGGACGGAAAAAACTCCAAATATAGCTTGAAAAGATATTTACCGAGCAAGAACAATCCGGTTGCTACGGCCGCACCCACTAAAGCATGGCGCCATTTGACTTTGCAAGCTGGTACAAGGCAATACAGGACAATAAGCACAAGAAATGGCAGGAAGATAGGGGCAAGAGAGCTGATAAATTCAACAAGATCCGAGGTTTGAAAACCTGTCGCTTCTTCGCTGACATCAAGTAACCAGTCAATGAGTGTTAGGCTGGTGCCAATGGCAATAGGACCTATCAGGGTGATCACCAGATAAGTGATCAATCGTTTGAACGGATTTCGAGTAGCTTCTACTTGCCAAATATGCCCAAAGATTTCTTCAATACTGGACATGAGCAACAGCGCAGTAATAGCGATACCTGCAAGACCAAAGATAGTTAGCTGGTTGGAGTTGACGGTAAAATTGTCCAAGGCGGCGTCTACTGTTGCAATCTTCTCCGGCAGCAGATTGCTAAACAAAAACTTGGTGATTTTGTCCTGTAGATGATCGAAAGCCGGAATAGCTGTAAAAAGGGCCACAGCGACAGCCGCCAGCGGAACGATAGCAAGCAATGTCTGGTAGCTAAGCGCCGTCGCCATTTTCATACAGTTATGGCGCGCAAAATGCTTCCAGATT
The DNA here is from genome assembly GCA_024743055.1 of Pseudomonadota bacterium. Lineage (GTDB taxonomy): Bacteria > Pseudomonadota > Alphaproteobacteria > Sneathiellales > Sneathiellaceae > Sneathiella. Next base: position 63,790 of record JANSXH010000009.1, on the reverse strand, counting down.
TTAACGGTTAGCTCAATGGCTTTTGGCTGCGACACGTTGCTTTTCCAACTCTTGATTAGTCTGGAAATTTCTGACTGGCAAGCTCTCCACCCAGCCCCCAATTCTCCTTAGCGACATCTGTTATGATAACATTCACACTGGCTTCACCACATCCAGTGATACGAACCATTTCCTTGGTAAAAGCTGTCACCAGCAATTGTTTTGTCTTTGCGTCACGACCCTCAAACATGTCTACCCTGATAACTGGCATCTATTTCCCCATAATTTGTTTGCTAAAGGACAGTATGCTCTGAAAGGACCTTCCCTGTCACCATTCGCTCGTAGGAAAAGCGGGAGAGATCGAGAGTTCGATATTCTCCATATAAGATGATTTCACTCATGGCTCGCCCAACAGCCGGAGCCTGTTGAACTTCCCGCCCGGAAAATCCTGCGGCAAAATAAAAATTTCCAACTTCAGTATGCGGACCGACAATCGGGTTGCGATCATATTCATTACAGGTGTGAATTGTTGCATCAGCTTCCTTCACCTGGACAAAATTGAAATCGGGCACCCGATGGGCGAGAACCGGCCAGATATGTTCTTCAAACAGGCTGTAATCAATCTCAAAGTCCATGCTTTTTGGATCACTATCTGAGGGGCTTGAACAGCTGGCGACGAAGCGTTGACCGTCGGATCGAAAGCTGATGCCTGACGGGTCGAAAACTTGAGGGCACTTTTCAATTTCAGTATTGCATGTAAAGCTGAAGCTGGTGCGCTTGTATGGTCTAACATTCAGAGTGCATACGGCCCATTCTGTGATCAATGCAGCTGCAGGACCGGCGGCATTTACAACCTGACCGCAGGAAATCTGCCGCCCCTCGGTCAGGTTGATGCCGACAACTCGATTATTGTGCATTTTAAGGCCGGTCACTTCGGTCTTTTGAAAAGTGACACCGAGCGACGCGGCCTTTTTTCGGAACGCTTGAGCTAGCAGTTGCCCATTGAGCCAGCCTTCTCCGCTCAGCCCCAGTGATCCACCGGCAAGTCCAGTTAAATTGAACCAAGGGAAGCCGCGCGATAAATCATCTGAGTCCAGCAACGTGACATCAACAGACTCACCTTGCTGCACCGCGTTACAACCGTATAGCATGGACAGTTGTCGTTCTTCGTACAGAAATAAAGACCCGCGCTCCACATAGCCAACATCCAAAGTCAAGCCATCTACACCAAGATGTTTGGTGATGCCTTGAAGAAACTCCTGCGCATATTGTGACATACGAATGTTCTCAGGCATTGAAAACTGTTGAATTATACTTGCTGAGTAGTCGGTCGTGGATTTTGGCGCATCAAAGGAAGTATTTTCGATAACGGCTATGGACCCGTTGAAGCTTTCGCTTGAGGCCAGGAAATAGGCAATTGAACAAGCTATAATACCACCACCAATGATTACTATATCCGGGTGTTTGTTCATTTTAATTCCTGTCCTCAGATGGAGGGATGGTGTAGCTTAGATCAAACTCGGATAATAGTGTGTAGTTACCAGATATGATCGATTTTTTAATTATCGCGGCTGTCGTCGGGACAGCACTGGTTTTGCTGTTTGGTGTTCTGACAATGGCACGGGGTGGCGACTTCAATCGCAAATATGGAAACAAACTGATGCGGCTTCGCATCTTGATGCAGGCGCTTGCAGTGGTCTTAATCATGATCGGCCTCTGGATCGCCAGTTCGAATAGTTGAGAAGGCCAAGTAGGGACAGATGGTTAAGCTTACAAAAATTTATACGCGCGGCGGGGATGGGGGCAAAACCTCTCTTGGTGACGGATCCCGGGTTAGCAAGACGAGTGCTCGAGTAGATGCTTATGGTGACGTCGATGAGACAAACTCCGTAATTGGGATTGTTCGTCTGCATAGCGAAGGCGAGGCGGACGAAATGCTGGCCAATATCCAAAATGACCTGTTCGACCTTGGCGCGGATCTCTGTACGCCGGAAAAAGAAAATCCCGACTATCCGCCTCTGCGTATAACGCAAGGCCAGGTCGACCGGCTGGAGGAGGAGATTGACAGGCTGAATGCGGATTTATCCACCCTCAATTCTTTTATCCTACCGGGTGGATCACAGGCTTCTTCCTATTTGCATCTTAGCCGGACAGTTTGTCGTCGGGCAGAGAGAAAAATTGTCCTGTTAAGCGATTCGGAAAAAATCAACCCTCTTGCTGTTACCTATATAAATCGACTGTCTGATTTTCTGTTTGTTTTGGGCAGATATCTCAATAATAAGGGTAAAGAAGATGTTCTCTGGGTTCCCGGGGCAAATCGTTAGTCAAAACACGTCGTTTTCTGTCAAAAAAAAGGCAGCCTGAAGGGCCTCAAAAAAGTCCGTTCGGCGTTAATTGACAGATGGTTGATTGGTATTTATTGTGCGCTGCCGAAATAAGTTTTAAATCCCCGCCTTTTGCGGTCGCAGGAAGCTGGTTTTCTGTCGGTTCAAAAGGCAATTTGGTTTGGAGATAACCGATCCATGAAAGTTCTCGTCGCTGTCAAACGTGTCGTGGACTACAACGTTAAGATCCGCGTTAAAGCGGACAATACTGGTGTAGACCTCGCGAATGTTAAAATGTCCATGAACCCCTTCGATGAAATTGCCGTCGAAGAAGCCCTTCGTCTTCGCGAAGCCGGCACTGCAACTGAAGTCATTGCCTTGTCCGTCGGGCCGCAAGCTGCCCAGGAAACCATCCGAACAGCCCTCGCCATGGGTGCGGACCGGGGCATCCTGATTAAAACTGATCAGGAAGTTGAACCACTCGGTGTCGCCAAATTGATGAAAGCAGTCGTCGATGAGGAAAAACCAGATCTCGTGATTGTCGGGAAGCAAGCAATTGATGATGACTCTAACCAGACCGGTCAGATGCTGGCGGCTCTGCTAGGATGGTCACAGGGTACATTCGCCTCGGAAGTCAATCTTGATGGCGGTACTGCGAAAGTGACACGTGAAATTGACGGCGGACTGCAGACCTTGGATTTGAAAATGCCAGTCGTCGTAACCACGGACCTTCGTTTGAACGAGCCACGCTACGCGTCTCTGCCGAATATCATGAAAGCCAAGAAAAAGCCGATTGATGAAAAATCGCCGGAAGATCTGGGCGTCGATATCGCACCAAGGCTGACTACCTTGAAAGTGGAAGAGCCGGCGAAACGTGAAGCAGGGGTGATGGTTGAATCCGTCTCCGAGCTGGTAGAGAAGTTAAAAAATGAAGCGGGAGTTATCTAAATGTCTGTCCTTGTATTAGCTGATCATGATAACGCCAACCTGGGCGCCGCAACCCTGAATGCAGTAACAGCTGCAGGCGAGATGGGTGGAGATGTCCATGTTCTTGTTGCCGGCAACGGCTGCGCTTCGGTTGCTGATGAAGCCGCAAAAGTTTCCGGTGTCTCCAAGGTTGTACTTGTTGAAGATGCTGCGTATGCAAATTCCCTCGCAGAAAATGTTGCCGATCTGATCGTGTCATTGGCTGGAAGCTATGATGTGGTTATGGCTGCGGCAACGACATCTGGAAAAAACATTCTGCCGCGGGTTGCCGCCCTTCTCGACGTTGCGCAGATTTCAGAGATCACTGAAATTGTATCTGCGGATACCTTTGTTCGTCCGATCTACGCCGGTAATGCTATGGCAACCGTGCAGTCTAGTGATGCAAAAAAGGTAATCACTGTCCGGTCAACGAATTTCGCTGCGGCGGACGCTACTGGTGGATCGGCTTCCGTTGAAGCTGGTGCTGCAGCGGCAGATGCAGGACTTTCAAGCTTTGTTGGAGAAGAACTCTCAAAATCCGAGCGTCCGGAACTGACATCTGCAAAAATCGTTATTTCCGGTGGTCGTGGTATGCAGTCCGGGGATAACTTCCCTCTGATTGAAGCCGTTGCTGACAAGCTTGGCGCAGCAGTAGGGGCAAGTCGCGCGGCAGTTGATGCCGGGTTCGTGCCAAATGATTACCAGGTCGGTCAGACCGGTAAAGTCGTGGCACCGGAGCTTTATATCGCTGTCGGCATCTCGGGAGCGATCCAGCATCTGGCCGGTATGAAAGACAGTAAAGTGATTGTCGCCATTAACAAGGACGAGGAAGCACCGATTTTTCAGGTTGCAGACTACGGACTTGTTGCAGATCTTTTCAAAGCTCTTCCTGAATTGGAAGCTGAGCTGTAAGGGCTCGGTTTGAAAGATTTCGACAATATGAACGCCTTCAGAAAACGTGCAGGAACAGTCAATGATTAATAAGGTAGCCGTTATCGGAGCTGGCCAGATGGGCAATGGTATTGCTCATGTCATGGCTATTGCCGGAATTGACGTGTTTTTGAAAGATGTTTCGGAGGCGCAACTCGACAAAGCTTTGAATGTCATTGAAACCAACCTGCAGCGTCAGGTTGGTCGCGGCAAACTAAGTGATGCGGATATGTCTGCTGCTTTAGGACGGATCAAGCCAGTTACGGATGATGAACATCTTCCCGACATGGATTTGGTGATTGAAGCTGCAACCGAGAATGAAGAGATCAAAAAGGCAATCCTTACGGACCTTAGTACGAAGCTAAGAGAGGACGCGATTGTTGCGACGAATACCTCTTCGATTTCTGTGACTCGGTTGGCAGCAGTTACGGATCGGCCGGAACGCTTTATGGGCATGCATTTTATGAACCCTGTGCCTGTCATGCAACTGGTTGAGCTCATTCGTGGTATCGCTACCAGTGAAGAAACATTTGAGTCTGTGAAGGAATTGACGGTTCGTCTCAACAAGACGCCGACGCCGGCAGAAGATTTCCCGGCCTTTATTGTGAACCGCATCTTGCTGCCGATGATAAACGAAGCGGTCTATACCCTTTATGAAGGGGTAGGATCTGTTCGGGCCATTGATACGGCCATGCGCCTTGGGGCCAACCATCCGATGGGGCCTTTGCAATTGGCGGATTTCATTGGTCTTGATGTGTGTCTCGCCATCATGCAGGTCCTTTATGAGGGGCTGGCAGATACCAAATATCGGCCTTGTCCACTTCTCGTCAAATATGTCGAAGCAGGATGGCTGGGTCAAAAGTCCGGTCGCGGCTTTTATGATTACACAGGGGATGAACCTGTTCCCACACGATAACTATTTATTCAATCGAATTCAAAGGCCCGGAGTTTTTCCGGGCCTTTTTTGTTGAAGATTGCGATACGACTTGGACTGTCCTATGTATGAAGCATGCAGAAATTGGACACAGAAGCGATCGCCGATCATCTTATTGACTGGTTTTTATCCGAAGCTCGGCTGATTGAAGACAACGAAAAGCTTGATCAATCTATTGTCGATCAATTACTTGCTGTCGGACTCCCAATGAGCCGCTTTACCACGGGTGTGCCAAGCCTGCACCCTCAGGTGGATAGTTTTTCAACCCTTTGGGAAGAGGGGAAAGGGCTTATTTTTAGAAAGTTCAAGGTGGAGAATTTGGGGACAGCTGATCCTTCCAACAATGCGATGCTATCTGTTTATGCCAAGGGTGAGACGGTTCGCTGTGAACTGGAGAGCCCGCCAAAGGAAGGGGAGTATCCGCTTCTCGCTGAATTTCGAGCGGACGGATATACAGACTACATTGTTGTTCCCTTGCCGTTCTCTGATGGATCCAACAAGGCGGTAAGTTACGCGACCCATCGTCTTGGGGGATTTACGGACGATGAAATTGCCATCATGGTCAAGATCCGGCATGCTCTCGCCGCGGTGCTGGAAGTTCGAACCCTTCGTCATCTTGCGGGAACATTGATGGATACCTATGTTGGCCCGGTGGCTGGTCGGCGAGTGCTGACAGGAGACATCAAGCGCGGGACAGGAGAGGCAATCCGTGCGGCTATCTGGTTCTGTGATTTAAAAGGCTTTACCGCGGCTTCAGAAACCCTTGAGAGTCATGCTCTAATGGACCTGTTGAATGCTTATTTTGACACAGTAACGGATGCGATTGAGGCCCATGAGGGCGAAATACTCAAATTCATCGGCGATGCTGTTCTGGCTATTTTCCCGGCAGAGGAGGGGCAGGAAGCTTCGGCAGTCGATCATGCGCTTCAAGCTGCGCTGACGGCATGCGCCAGCATCGGTGACGTAAATGAGGTGCGAAGAACACAGAATAAGCTGGAAATCGATTGTGGTATTGCCTTGCATTTTGGGACTGTTTTTTATGGCAATGTCGGTGGAAAAAATCGCCTGGATTTTACGGTGATAGGACCGTCCGTAAATTTGGCTAGTCGGATTGAAAGTCTGACTCGGGAATTGGGCGAAGATATTCTTATTTCGGAGGATTTCGCAACCCGGCATTCTGCAGAGTTTGTTTCGAAAGGGGAGTTTTCTCTAAAAGGAATTGAAACGCCCCAGTCCGTATATGCAATTGCGGTTCCTTTAGATCAGTCCAACGGCTAGGTAGGTAATAGATCAGCTGCGTCAAGCTCTTGAGCTGCCGAGTAGAGGCGCTTAGTCATGGTTTCCACGAGCAATTTCCTCCGCCCGGCGTCTGTCGCTCCTGTCCGTTTGTGAATTTTGACTGGAATGGAAAGACAGTGGAGCAACGCCAGACGAAAATCTCGCTCGGCGTCTTCGCGGCTGTAGTTTTTGACGCCGGAGCGCACAAGCTCGTCATGCCAGGCTCGCGCAATCTCTAACTGATGCCCCTGTCTCTCACTGACCGGTTCACTTCCACCGAGCATACGAGCGATATCGAGCGCTCCTAAATTTCGGGTTACCAGCTGCCAATCAAGGATCACGACATGGTCATGATCACCTTCGTTTCCAAACATCAGATTATCTGCACGCAGATCTCCATGAACAATAGACATCGGGCGGGTTGCGATTTGCTCTTCCACCCAATCAAAATTTTTGGCGACTTTATCACCCATGGAAATAGCTTCAGGGCCAAGGAGGTCACGCTGGGACTCCTTGAATGTTGGCCAATGACCGACAAAAGAATCCCCATAGAAATGATCCAGATGCGGCAGCCAGGTCAGATCTGTGAGGGTATCATTATTCCAATATCGGGCATGTACCTTGGCGATTTCCCGCGCGGTCAACAGAGCGCTTGAATGCGCGAGTCCTTCAATCTGATCGCCGCCGGTGAGTTTATCCAGATCCTCCATCACAAGTGCACCCGCTCCCGGGACTGAATCGGCAAAATAGATTTCAGGCAGTTTTACCGGAAGATCCGGCGCCAAGTGACGATAGAAGCTTACTTCCCGCAAGAATGCATGAATTTCAGCGTCGGTGTCTTTAAACAACTGGGTGTTAGGCTGAAGCTTGACAATAACTGAAGGAATGCCGTCATCCGCAGAGCCATCTTCGTAATAAAATTCTATCTTGTAGGTGAGGCTTAGAAAACCGCGGTCCTCTCCAATGTTCGTTTTCTTGAGTCGTTCAATCCTTGGAAGGGAGCGATCGGCAAATACAACGGATTCGAACCAATGTGGCGTGATGTCTTTGATAGTGCGTGGGATCGTGTCTTTCATATGTCACTCATTATTTTCTGCTCATATTAGTATAACAGAAAATCCCGGATATGACGCCTCATATCCGGGATTGTGACAGGTTTTATCGTTGTTAATTGACTTCGAAAAGTCCGGCTGCACCCATGCCGCCGCCGATACACATTGTAACAACAACGTAGCGAGCACCGCGGCGCTTACCTTCGATCAATGCATGGCCGGCAAGACGCGCTCCTGACATACCGTAAGGATGGCCGATAGAAATAGCGCCACCGTCAACATTCAGCAGGTCGTTCGGAATACCCAGCTTGTCACGGCAGTAAAGGACCTGAACTGCGAAAGCTTCATTCAGTTCCCACAATCCGATATCGTCCATTTTCAGGCCGTTACGCTCAAGCAGCTTTGGCACTGCGAATACAGGTCCGATGCCCATTTCATCGGGCTCACAACCCGCAACAACAAGACCGCGATAAGTTCCAAGCGGTTCAATATTCCGCTGCTCGGCAAGCTTGCTGTCCATGACGACGCATGCAGACGCCCCATCAGAGAGCTGGCTGGCATTTCCGGCAGTGATAAAACAATCTTCACCGAGAACTGGCTTCAGAGAAGAAAGACCTTCCAGGGTCGTACTCGGGCGATTGCCTTCATCCTGTGTCAATGTGACTTCTTCTTCCAAAGTCTCACCGGTTTCCTTGTTGACTAGAACTTTTGTCACCGTCATCGGTACAATTTCATCGTCAAAACGACCTGCTTCCTGACCCGCTGCCGTACGCATCTGGCTCTGAAAGCTGTATTCATCCATCTGCTCCCGGGTAATGCCATAGCGGGTTGCGACTGTTTCCGCTGTTTTCAGCATTGGATCATAAATAGCAGGTTTGTTTTCAACCAACCATTCATTGCGGGCGCGGAACGTATTCATATGTTCGTTCTGGACTAGGCTGATGCTGTCCATACCGCCAGCCGCCATAACTGGAACTTTGTCTACGACGACGCGCTGTGCCGCCATGGAAATAGTTTGCAAGCCAGAGGAGCAGAAGCGGTTGACGGTAGTCCCTGAGGTAGTGATAGGCAAGCCAGCACGAAGTACAGCCTGGCGCGCGATGTTTCCACCTGTGGCACCTTCCGGGTTAGCTACACCGAAAATAACGTCTTCTACTTCGGCAGGGTCGACACCGGCCCTTTCAACGGCATGCTTTATCACGTGTCCACCCATGTCCGCACCATGGGTATTGTTAAAGGCACCGCGATATGCTTTGCCAATGGGAGTTCTTGCGGTTGAGACAATAACGGCGTCAGCCATAGGAATTCTCCTGTTTTAATTATTATTGTTTTGGCAGCACAGAAGCGGTGCGACCGGTTGTTGGCGGCAATTCTATATATCCACTGCCTCAATTGAAAGGCACAAAATCAATATTTGCCCTTCTTCGTTGGATTTAGTTTCTATTGAGCGTAGGTAAATCTAGATGATCTCCAGCACCGATTCCGGAGGCCGGCCGATACGAGCTTTACCACCTGAAATTACGATTGGTCGTTCAATAAGTTTTGGAAAATCGACCATGGCTTGAATAAGCTGATCTTCTGTCAAATCCGGATTTGACAGATTGTTATCCTTGTACTCAGCCTCGCCTTTGCGCATTAGCTCGCGAGGAGCCATGCCCAGCATCTTCAGAATTTCGCTGATCCGAGCTTCGCTTGGCGGCGTTGCTAGATATTCAACTATCTGCGGCTCCACACCTTTCTCTTCAAGTATTGCCAGGGTCTGGCGAGATTTGCTGCATCTTGGATTATGAAAAATTTCCACCGACATGTATTGGGTGCTCCTTTAAAATTGGTCACGGAAGGAATTTCTAATGTCTATCCCAGTCCGCTATTCGATACCAGACACAATGGTCAGTAACGGGCATTATCTTTTGCCGAAATGAAGTGACTCCTTGCGCCCTTATGGAAGATTGCCTATCAATGCGGCATGAATTCTCATACAGAAAAAGAAAATCCCGTGCAGTCGATGCTCAGGCCTAAAAATGTGTCACAGATCGGAACTGTAAACTGGATCGGTGTTTACACGTTGCTTTCAAAGGAAGTTCGTCGCTTTTTGAAGGTGCCTCTTCAGACTGTCTTTGCTCCTATGATGACGACGATGCTGTTCCTGGCTATTTTCACTCTCGCCTTCGGGAGTGGAGAACGGTATGTGGGTGATCTTCCTTATGCGAATTTCCTGGGGCCGGGCCTGATCATGATGGCAGTCATTCAGAATTCTTTCGCTAATACATCTTCCTCGCTTCTGATTTCAAAAGTGCAGGGAAACATTGTTGATATTCTTATGCCCCCCTTATCTGCATCAGAACTGACCTTTGCCTTTGCCCTTTCCGGTTTAGCTCGTGGATTGACAGTAGCGGTTGTTGTCGGGTTGACCATGTGGCTTCTCATTGATCTAACGGTCTACTCCTGGGCTGCGGTCCTGTATTTCGTTATTGGAGCTGGGCTGATGCTGTCCCTTCTTGGTATGATTGGTGGCATTGTTTCAGACAAATTCGATCATATGGCCGCCATGACCAATTTCGTCATCATGCCGTTGTCCTTTCTCTCCGGTACATTCTATTCCATCGATCGACTAACGGGCGTCTGGTACCAGATCAGCTATATCAACCCATTCTTTTATATGATTGATGGATTTCGATATGGCTTTATCGGAACGTCGGACAGTTCTGTCTGGGTAGGTGTCGTAGTGATAGCCGTGCTTGATGGCCTGCTTTATCTAACTGTCTGGACTATGTTCAAGCGCGGCTACAAGCTAAAAGCCTAATTTTTACGGCATTCTAAAGAGTTTCATTGACAGCGGCTGAACTCCTGTCAATACTTCCGCGCTTTCTGGGGTCAGAAATCGTGGCAACGCCCGGTTTCCAAGGCCTTATTACGTTTTTGTCGTTCCAATTTGTGGAGAAAGCATATGATTCCCGCATTGTTATCAAATTATGCTCCCGCCGATCTTTCCTTTGAAAAGGGAGAAGGCCCTTATCTCTATGGGAATGACGGACGACGATACCTCGATTTTGCTGCTGGAATTGCGGTTAGCGCCCTCGGGCATGCCCATCCGCGTCTAGTTGCTGCGGTTACGGATCAGGCTTCAAAGGTCTGGCATGTGTCCAACCTGTTTCGGATACCAGGACAAGAGGAGTTGGCCCGGAAACTTGTGGACGCCACTTTTGCTGATGCTGTGTATTTTTGTAATTCAGGCGCGGAAGCAAATGAATGTGCCATCAAAATGGTGCGCAAGTATTTCAGTGAAAATGGGCAGCCAGAGAAATACCGCATTCTGGCGTTTGAAGGGTCCTTTCATGGACGTACTTTGGCCACCATTGCCGCCGCGGGTCAGGACAAGCTGCTGGAAGGCTTCGGCCCGGTTGTCGAGGGCTTTGATCATGTCGCCGCCGGCAATATTGAAGCTGTTAAAGCGGCAATCACTGACGAGACCGCAGCTATACTGATTGAACCGGTCATGGGGGAAGGTGGTATCCGCGTTGTCGAGGCAGCATTCCTGCGCGACTTGCGTAAGCTATGCGATGAGAAAGATCTTCTCCTGGTATTTGATGAAATTCAGACAGGTATGGGTCGAACGGGAAAGCTATTTGCCTATGAGCATGCAGGCATCGCACCTGACATTATGTCCTCGGCCAAGGCGCTGGGTGGCGGCTTTCCGGTTGGTGCGTGTCTGGCTGTCGAAAAAGTGGCCAAGGCTATGACAGCTGGGAGCCATGGATCTACATATGGCGGCAATCCACTGGCAATGGCTGTGGCTGGTGCCGTGGTTGATACGATTACTGAAGATGGCTTCCTCGATCATGTAGTTGAGATGGGAAATCATTTGAAACAGGGCCTGACTGGTGTTGTTGATCGTCATCCAGACGTCTTTGAGGAACTACGGGGTATTGGATTGCATCTTGGTTTAAAATGTAAGGTGGAGAATACACTAGTGTTCAATACCCTTCTTAAACATGGTGTTCTGACAGCAAAAGGCGGAGACAATGTGGTCCGGCTGCTGCCCCCGTTGATTATCGAAGATTCTCAGATCTCCGAGATCGTTGAGAAGCTGGATGCTGTCTGTGAGGAGCTTGAAGATGGCTGATCCAAAGCACTTTCTTGATATTAATCTGGTGGACGCCGGGGATCTCCGCACCATCATTGACGATGGGATCGCCGTCAAACAGGCTCGCTTGGGAACACCAAAAGGAACCATTGATCCGGACGCTCCTTTAAAGGGCCATGCACTCGCAGCCATTTTTGAATTTCCGTCAACCCGCACCCGCGTGTCCTTTGACATGGCCATGCGGCAGTTGGGGGGCGATACGATTGTTCTTAACAGCAATGACATGCAGTTGGGGCGCGGTGAAAGTATCGCCGATACGGCCCGGGTACTGTCTCGATATGTGGATGCGATCATGATCCGTACGGATGATCATGACAAGCTTCAGGAGCTTGCAGAATTCGCAACCGTTCCGGTCATCAACGGATTGACCAACGATAGCCATCCTTGTCAGCTCATGGCGGATGTGATGACCTTTGAAGAGCATCGTGGCCCAATCAAGGATAAAGTCCTGACCTGGAGTGGGGATGGAAATAACATGGTCACTTCCTATATACATGCAGCAGGCCAGTTCGGCTTTGAGTTGCGGATTGCCTGTCCCGAAGAATTGTCACCGGATCCCCGGGCATTGAAATGGGCTGAAAATGTCGGCGCAAATGTTCACGTTTCGCGCGATGCTACAGAGGCCGTGACTGGTGCTCATTGTGTCATAACGGATACTTGGGTCTCTATGGGTGACGATGCTGCCAATCGACATAACCTGCTCAGCCCTTATCAGGTAGATGAGAAGCTTATGGCTGGTGCCGATGCTAATGCGATCTTTATGCATTGCCTCCCGGCTCATCGGGAAGAGGAAGCGACGACCGGTGTGATGGATGGTCCGCAATCGGTCATCTTTGATGAGGCGGAGAATCGGCTGCATGCCCAAAAAGCCATTCTACGATGGTGCCTGGGAGCCAGCTAGGCCTGCAAACTTCGACTTAGGAATGTCATATGGCTGAAATGCCGGAACAAAAAATACTTACGGATAATTTGATCCAGCCATTCCAGATGGCCAAGGCTGGTGTGCGTGGGCGCCTGGTTCGTCTGGGGGATGTTGTCGATGCCATCCTGAAACGTCACGATTATCCCGATGTTGTTGCGCAATTCCTTGGCGAAGGTCTAGTGCTTGCCGCAATGCTAGGGGGTGCCTTGAAGTTTGAAGGGATATTCACGGTGCAGACTAAAGGCGATGGCGCCATCAATGTCATCGCAACGGATATGACGACGCCAGGCAGCCTAAGAGGTTATGCAGGTTTCGATACTGAAAAACTGGCTTTAGCTGTCGAGTCTTCCGAAAAAGACACCATCAAGCGGTACTTTGGTAAGGGCTATATCGCCTTCACTATAGACGCTGGAGTGGAGCGAAACCGGTACCAGGGAATTGTCGATTTGGAAGGAGATAGTCTCGGCACTTGTATGGAGAATTATTTCGATAAATCTGAGCAGCTGGATACCTTGCTTCGAATATCTGTGGAAAAAGTTGAGGGTAAGTGGCGGGCCGGAGGCTTAATGGTTCAGCGATTGCCCGACGAAAGTGCCGCTGAGTTCAGTGTTGATCAGGCTGAGGAAAACTGGCGAAATGCACAGGCATTGGCTTCGACCATAAAACAGGAAGAATTGACCAGTCCAATCCTGAAAAGCTCTGAATTGCTGTACAATCTTTTTCATGAAGAAGGTGTTTGGCTTTATGATCCGCAGGAACTGCTAGATAAATGCAGTTGCAGCGAAGAACGCCTCCTTGCGACATTGCGGACCTTTGGTCAGGCGGATCTTAGCCATATGGCTGATGACGGAAGCATCACGGCAGACTGTCAGTTTTGCAACAGTAAGTACACATTCAATTTGGATGAGATTGCAAACACTGCCTGAACAGCCAATAGTCATAAACAGAGACTTGTAATCAGGCAGTGGACCGTAATAGAGTGTCCCTCATCGGACCCGTAGATAAGGTGAGGATATTATGGCCGCAGCACATCGGATTGTAACAGTATTGACCCTTTTGGCAGTTGTTGTACTCGCCGGCTGTGCCAAGGCGCCTCCGAGCCCGACCTATCCAGAAATTACATTTCAGCACCTCAATCCATTGCGGCTGAATGTCAGTGAGATAAAGGTCATAAATGAATTTACACCGCCTCTAAAGTTGCCTCACGTGGAGCATGAGCTTCCCGTAAAAATTGATCAATCCGTTCGCAACTGGGTGAGGGATCGACTGGTTGCCGTTGGTACAAGCGGATCTGTCGCTACTGTGACTATCAAAGATGCGAGTGCAGTTGAGAAGCCACTACCAAAAGAGAGTGGCCTCAAGGGCTTGGTGACTAAGAATCAATCAGAATTGTATGAGTTCCATGTTCTGGTTGAAGTGAAGATTACGGAAATATCCGGCTCGAGCGGTTTTGTGACAGCTGAAGCTACGCGCACGAAATCAGTGCCAGAAGGTATTACCCTCAATCAACGGGAAAAAACCTATTATGTCCAGGTCGAAGCCCTCATGCAGGCCTTTGATCAGGAGATGGAAAAGAATATTCGGACTTTCCTGGGCGGCTATCTGAGATAGGCCTGATTATTTAATCCAAGCGTTTCCTTTAAGGCCAGGTATTCGAGTTTACGCGAAAATGTGATGGCGGACACTTGCTTGCAAGGCCGAGTAGCCTTAGGATTATTTTATGGTTCAAACGACTGACCTAAAATCGAAAGAGATATCAATGCAGTCTGCTACCGAGCGTATGCTGGAGGTCGCAGGACCGTTATTTGCGGATCGTCCCTTTGACGCTGTCTCGACACGAGAAATCGCTAAAGCAGCCAATGTGAATCTGTCGGCGATCTCTTATCATTTTGAAAATAAGGAAGGCCTATATCGGGCCGTTTTCGAAAAAATCATTGCTGATCTGGAGCCGATCCGTGTCGGATTTGCCATGTTCCTAAGAACGAAAATGGCGGCAGCAGGTGATGACAGAGAAGCACTGGCGGCCATCGTCGCCGAGTTTGTTTCGCGGCTTCTGGATAGTATCATGTCTCCTGAAAACCCTCGGTGGCGGATGCGGTTAATCATCCGTGAAATACAGCACCCGTCAGATTGTTTCGATACTGTCATGCAGGGACATATTAATATCATGCATGACCTGATCGGAATTCTGGTGGCAAAAGCGACAGGGGAGCCGGAGGCTTCTGAAAAAGTCCGACTTATGACCCATTCTGTCCTGATTGTCTGCTTACAATATGCGTTGAGTGAGCCGTTGGTAAAAGCCCGACTCGGCTGGGACCAGGTGGGTCCAGCGGAAATAGGCAAGATCAAGTCTGTACTGACAGTGACTGTATTGAGAATTCTCAATCTTGGAGAGTTTGCTGATCGACTTACTCAGGAGAATTCGGAATGAAGGGTTTTTTTGGAACCTCTCTAAAAATATTGCTGCCGCTTGTAATCCTGCTTGCCGGAGGTGTCGGTTTTTACATCTTGCTAAAAACAAAGCCCATAATTGAACCGGAAGTCGTAGAGGAAAGAGTTTGGACGGTTGCAGCTATGCCGGTGAAAATCGAAGACCAGTCCCTTGATCTCGCTCTCTTCGGCTCGTTAGTCGCCGCCCGTGATGTTGAAATGAGGTCTTTGGTAGGGGGAGAGATTATTGAGGTCGGGGAAGATTTCCGGGAAGGCTCAATTGTCGAGAAGGGCGACCTGCTGATTGGTGTCGACCCGTTCGAGTTTCAGGCACGGCTGGATGAAAACAAGGCACAATTGCTGGAAGCCAAGTCCCGTTTGAGCGAACTCAATGCCACACAAAGGTCTGAGCAAGCTGCGCTTAGCCGGGATCGGGAAGTATTAGAGCGGGAAGTCCGTAATGTACAAAGATCTGAAAGCTTGTCGACTCGTGGCAATATCTCTGAAAAAGCCCTTGATGATGCAAAATCTACCTTGTCTAGGCAAAAGCAAACGGTTGAGCTGCGCGAGGCACAGCTGGAAATTCTTAAAGCGAAGATAGGGCAGCAACGTGCTGTTATTGAGCGACTTGAAGTTGGTATAAGACGGGCAGAGAGGGATCTCAAAAACACGCAGCTTTTAGCGCCTTTTAAGGGTTATGTCGCTGAGGTTAGCGCTGAATTTGGTAAAAATATCGATGCTCGAGATAAAATCGCCCGAATTATCGATGCCTCGCAACTTGAAGCCCGGTTTTTATTGTCCGATAGCCAATATGGTCGGCTCGTCGGCGATACAGCTGGGATCATTGGCCGCCCTGTTACAGTCAAATGGCAATCTGGTACTACAGACCTGTCATTTCAGGGGAAAGTTACCCGATTGAGTTCGGAGATCAATTCCAATTCCGGCGGCGTTGAAGTTTATGCGGTGTTGGAAACCAACGAGAATATCAATGTGCTTCGACCAGGGGCGTTTGTAGAGGTCATATTAACCGGAAACAACTATGAGAACGTGGTGAAATTGCCGGAGTATAGCGTCTTTGATGGGGAAGTTGTGTATGTGGTCAATGAGGGTCGCTTGCAGCCTCGATCAGTGGAAGTTGTAGCTCAAAACGGTAGCGAGTTATTTGTTCGCGGTGATGTCAAGCAGGATGAAATGATTGTCACAACCCGGTTTCCCGAAATCGGGCCCAATTTGAAGGTTGAGGTGCGCTGATGGATCTCGCCCGATTGGTCAAGATTTTCGTCCGTCACAAGAATGCCGCCAATCTTTTGATGATCATGATGATCGTTGCTGGGATTGCCTCCATATTCAGGCTTAATACTCAGTTTTTTCCTGATTTCGGGACGGAGGTAATAACCACAACGATCGTCTGGCCGGGTGCCAGTGCGGAGGATGTGGATCGGAATATTACGACGGCCATTCTTCCTGAAGTCAGGTTTTTAAATGGTGTAAAGCGGGTTACCTCCTATTCGGTTGAAGGCAGCAGTACTGTTGTGATTGAATTTGAGCCAACCACGGATATGCAAGCCGCGCTATCCGAGGTCGAGCAAGGCGTTGCGCAGATTACGACCTTTCCGGACACCACAGAGACCCCCATCATTAAAAGGGTTGTAATTTACGATCCCATTTCAAAGCTCTCTATCTCAGGACCCTATTCTGAAGCAGCGTTAAAACAGATTGCCAAAACTATGCGAGACGATCTGCTTGATCTGGGAATTGACAAGATTACGTTGTTTGGTGCCAGGGAGGAGGAAATCTGGGTCGAAGTCAACAAACGTGAATTAAGGCGGCTCAATCTCTCCCTGAATGACATTGCAAAGGTCATCAATGAAAATTCCAGGGATGTTCCCCTCGGAACAGTCTCAGGAAGTTTCGAGCGACAGCTTCGGTCTCTTGAACAGAAAAATGATGCCAAGGCGGTTGGTGAGCTGGAAATCAAATCCCTTGAAGACGGTCAGAAAATTTTCTTACGGGACATTGCCAATGTTCAGGACGAATTTGCGGAAAAAGGAAAAACCGGCCTGAAAAAAGGCACCCAGGCGGTCGAAATACAGATCCAGCGGGCCCAGTCAACCGATGCCCTGAAAGCCGCAAAAATTGTCGATGACTATTTTGAAAGAGAGCGGGACAGGTGGCCTGCGGACCTTGAAATCAAACAATATGATGTGCAGGCCGGGTTGATTGAGGATCGAATTCGGCTCCTCTTAACCAATGGGCTAAGCGGTCTGTTTCTGGTTCTCTTCGTACTTTTTATATTCTTGAATGTTCGCGTTGCTTTCTGGGTGGCGGCGGGTATTCCAGTAGCTATTTTTGCGACAGCTGGTGTCATGTTATTAACCGGGCAGTCCATAAACATGATCAGTCTGTTCGCCATTATCATGTCGCTAGGTATCATTGTTGATGATGCCATTGTGGTTGGCGAGCATGCCTCGCATTTGCGATCTAGTGGACTGAGCGCGGCCGATGCAGCAGAGAAAGGGGCACTTCGCATGCTGGCCCCTGTGTTTGCTTCAAGTCTGACAACCATTGCCGCCTTTCTTCCCATTTTTATGATAGGAGATATTATCGGACAGATCATCGGTGCCATTCCGGCTGTTGTTGTAGCTGTTCTGGTTGCCAGTCTAATTGAGTGTTTTTTAATATTGCCAGGCCATATGCGGCAGGCCTTGCGCCATCAAGGCACTAAAAACAGCCGTTTTCGGCAATGGTTTGATGGTAAATTCGCCTATTTTCAAACCCATCTCTTCCGCCGCATTGTAAGCTTGGCGGTCGGGTGGCGCTATGCGACCTTGGCACTCGCCGTAGCGATCCTGATTTTATCCATTGGCATGATGGCGGGCGGGCGCATTGCTTTCAATTTCTTCCCTTCACCGGAAGCGGATGTGATCAACGCAAATATCGTGTTTTCTCCCGGGACTTCTCGCTCCGAGACCGAGGCGATGGTGGCTGAGCTTGATAGAGCCCTTTATGTTGTTGAAGATGAACTGACGGACGGACAAGGCGGTTTGGTTCTTAACGCTTTTGGAAAAATTGGCGTGAGTATCGGCGACCAATTCAGCTCGGTTGCCGGGGATCATCGTGGCGGTATGGTGGTGGAGCTTGTTTCCGCAGACTACCGAGATGTGAGAACGTCCGAATTCATAGATGCCTGGAGAGACGAGATTAATGAGCTGCCGGGCCTTCATCGTATTGCCTTGACCGAGCGGGTGGGTGGTCCTCCTGGTCGGGAAATCGATATTCGTCTCAAGGGTGATAGCGTTGAGGAACTGAAAATAGCCGCTGATGAGGTCAAAGAACTTCTGAAGCAGTATAGAGGTGTGTCGGATATTGAAGATGATCTTCCCACAGGGAAGCAGGAGATCATCTTGGAACTGACACCGAGAGGCCGGGCGCTTGGGTTTACTACGGAAGGTATTTCCTCCCAGGTGAGAGCTGGTTTCGAAGGGGTTATCGCCAAAAAATTCGCGCGCGGTGATGAAGAGGTTACGGTACGAGTGCAGCTTCCCCGGGATCAGATTGAATCAGCAGCTTTACAGGATTTTTATCTAAAGAGCCCGACGGGCGTCGAAGTGCCCTTGTCAGAAGTTGTGGCTGAGAGAAGCCAGATCGGGTTTGCAAGAATCAAACGCGAAGATGGTGTTCGGGAAGTCGCGATTACGGCGGAGATTGACGAAAGCATCACGTCTTCGGACCAGGTTCTTGAAGTTCTACCAGAAGACGGCCTGGCACAAATTGCCAGTAATTTTGGGCTACAATACCGATTTGCCGGTAAATCCGAAGAACAGGCGGATACCCTTGCAGATATGCAGTTTGGGGCAACACTTGGATTTGCAGCAATTTACCTCATTCTTGCCTGGGTATTCTCGTCCTATTGGCGGCCTGTAGTTGTTATGGCGATCATCCCATTTGGTGTCGTTGGTGCGATTTTTGGTCATTACTTGCTCGGATATAATCTAACCATTCTGTCCTTAATTGCCCTACTTGGTCTTTCAGGAATCCTGGTGAATAACTCGATTATTCTTGTGAGCATTATTGAGGAACGTCTATCAAAAGGTGAAAACTATAAAGACGCCGTCATCGACGGAACCTGCGATCGTCTCAGGGCCGTGTTGCTGACCTCCTTGACCACGATCGGTGGCTTGACGCCTCTGCTGTTTGAAACCAGCCTCCAGGCCCAGTTCCTAATTCCCATGGCAATCACGCTAGTCTTCGGATTGATGTCAGCGACGATCTTGGTTCTGTTCGTGGTTCCGTCCTTGCTAATTATCCAGCAGGACTTCGGCAAAATGTTTGCGGGTATAAAACGTCTATATGTTTCAGAAACCTAGCGTTGCCAGAAGCGCCGGGAAAAGAGCACAAGAACGGTAAACAACTCCAATCGACCCAGTAACATGCCAAGGGCCATCAACCATTTCGCGGTATCAGGAAGGGATTGAAAAGACCCGGAAGGGCCAACAACATCTCCGAGACCAGGTCCGACATTGGCGATGGCCGTACCTGCACTTGAGATAGCGGTGATGAAGTCAAGACCCGTGAGGCTAAGACAAATAGTTAATACTGCAAAGGTCAGCAGGAATAGAAAAATATAGCTCATCACGGCGCTGATGGTATCCTCGCCGAGTGGCCTTTTGTTATACTCGGGTCTGTATATACCGCTTGGCCGGATGAGCTGCATCAACTGACAACGGACAGTTTGCGCCAGCACTTGAAAGCGGAACACTTTTATGCCGCAGGATGTAGAGCCAGCACAGCCCCCAATAAACATGAAAAAGAAAAAGGCGGTAACCGCAAAGCCGCCCCAGGCATTGTAATCGGTAGTCGCGTAGCCGGTACCGGTGATGATCGAAGTCACGTTAAAAGT
Organism: Pseudomonadota bacterium; assembly: GCA_024743055.1. Lineage (GTDB taxonomy): Bacteria > Pseudomonadota > Alphaproteobacteria > Sneathiellales > Sneathiellaceae > Sneathiella. Next base: position 43,931 of record JANSXH010000009.1, on the reverse strand, counting down.
CGCATATCTAAGGGCCAGCCAGAAGCCCAGATTTTCCTCTAGCATCTGCCAGAGCACCATGATGAAGATCCCGATCAGAATAATCATCAGGAACCATCTAACCTGACTATCGGTCAAAAAACTGCCTGGTTTACCTTGTAGCAAATGCAGATACATCAGAAAGGGCAGGGCGCCCATGATCATGAACACCACAATTATGCTTTCGATGAGGGGGCTGTTGAAATAGCCGACAGAGCCATCGGATGTAGAAAATCCGGCGGTGGAAATCGTCGTCATGGTATGTGCGACAGCCTCGAAGAAAGTCATTCCAGCCGCCCAGAGGGAAGCGGCGCAAACGATGCTTAGAAACAGATAGATATAGGCAATAGTTTTGACAATTTCCGTCAGCCGCGGCATGGCCTTTTCTGCTGTGGCATCAGAGGATTCCATGCGGAAAAGCTGCATCCCGCCAATTCGCAGCAATGGCAGAATGGCAATGGCCATGACAATAATGCCGATGCCGCCCAGCCATTGAAGGAGGGCGCGCCAAAGCAGAATGCCAGGTGGTGCTGTGTCCAGGCCGGTTAAAACGGTCGAGCCAGTGGTTGTCAGGCCGGACATGGCTTCAAAAAAGGCATCTGTGTAGGATATGTCCATCTCACTGAAGGTAAGCGGCAACGCGGCAAAAGCCGGCATGGCAATCCAGGCAACCGTCGTCAGGATAAAGGCCTGCCGACCACCAAGTTCAAGCTGCGCCCCCCGATTAGACAAGAAGAGACCGCCGCCTACAAAGAGGGCGACAGCGGCAGCTGCAGAAAAAACTTGCCAATCGCTGTCACTGACAAAAAGATCCACGGCGGCCGGGATCAGCATGGCAAGCCCCAATATCACCAGAAGTATTCCGATGATCGACAGGATAAGGCGAAAATTAATCACGGCAGGTTAAAACTAGCCTTTACCAATAAAGGCTAGGAGCTCGCGTCGGGTAATATCGGATTTGCGGAAGACACCGAGCATGGTACTGGTGACCATAGTCACACCATCTTTATGCACCCCACGAGTGGTCATACATTGATGGCTACTCTCGATAATCACGGCCACCCCTTTTGGCTGCAGGGCTTCATCAATTGTTTCTGCAATTTGCCGCGTTAGCTTTTCCTGTATTTGTAATCGTTTGGCATATGCGTCTACTACACGAGCCAATTTTGAGATGCCAACAACCCGGTTGTCAGGCATATAGGCGATATGCGCATGCCCGATAATCGGAACCATATGATGTTCGCAATAGCTCTCAAGCCGGATGTCTTTGAGGACAACCATTTCGTCATAGCCATTAACTTCTTCAAAGGTTTTTTCAAGATATCCTTGAGGGTCTTCAGCATAGCCAGCAAAAAACTCGCGGTAGGATCGGGCCACCCGGTCGGGGGTGCCGATAAGACCTTCTCTTTCTGGGTTATCACCAGCCCAGCGAATGAGCGTGCGGATGGCGTCCTCAGCTTCTTCTTTGCTGGGCCGTCCTTCAACTAGGCTATCCGGTTTGCAGTGTTTATTCATTGTCCAGGGAGATCCTTTAGCTAATGGCTCCGTGTAAAATTAGTGAAAAGACGATGATTCATGCGGACTGTCCAGTGAGAAAGCTGGTATATCCACGGCAAAAAACAAACCATCATCTGATTCCATTTGATAAGAGCCTACCATGATACCTGAGGGTGTTGAAAGTGGTGTTCCACTTGAATATTCATAGGATTGTCCGGGTTCCAGCACTGGCTGTTCTCCTACCACCCCTTCGCCATCGACGATTTCAGTGTTGCCATCGGCGTCGGTAATGCGCCAATGCCTGTTTCGCAAGGTCACAGTTCGGTTTCCCTTATTTTCGATCCGTACATTGTATGCCCATACGAAAAAACTGTCTTCGGGCACAGATCGATCAACCAGGAAAACCGGCGCCACGGACACCTCGATGTCCTGCGTGGTTTTAAAATAAGCACAATCCCTGTCCATACTCCGCTCCTGTTGGGCTCTGACTCTCTTTTTAAGGAACCCTGAACTGAGTATAAATATTGCTACATGCCGTCGATTTGTCCAGTAAATCGAACCAAAAGGTCTCAAAATCGAGAGAAAGCCTAATGGTTCGACTTGTGCATTAGGCCACTTGACTGCTCAAGGCAAAGCCGAGGTCATCTTTTAGATCCGCAACATCCTCAAGCCCAATAGACAGCCTCAGAAGACCCTCCGTGATGCCAAGTTCAGCCTTGGTTGCGTCATCAACACTTGAATGGGTTGTCGTCATCGGGTGGGTGATCAGGGATTTGGCATCCCCCAGATTGTTGCTGATATCGATGAGTTGCAGGCGATTGAGTGATTGGAACGTTTTTTCCTGATCGCCGTTAAGCTCGAAGCTGATCAAAGTGCTGCCACGCGCCATTTGTTGCCGAGCAAGCGAGGCTTGCGAATGATCGTCCCGCCCTGGATACATCACCCGCTTGATCGCCGGATGATCTCCAAGAAAATCTGCGATTTCCTCCGCCGTATCACATTGGCGGGCCACCCTTAGCTCTAAAGTCTCGAGGCCTTTTAAGAGGTTCCACGCATTAAACGGGCTGAGGGCTGGCCCCGTATGTTTAAGGAACGGTGCAAGAGTATCTTCGACAAATTCTTCCGACCCAAGAACAATGCCTCCAAGACAGCGCCCCTGACCATCAATATGTTTTGTTGCTGAATAGACGACGATATCGGCTCCAAGCTCCAGCGGCTTCTGTAAAAGTGGTGTTGCAAAAACATTGTCGACGATGACTTTAGCACCAACTTTGTGGGCTATATCCGATACAGCGGCAATATCGACGAGATCCAAGGTCGGATTGGAAGGGGTCTCGAAAAAGACGCAGCTTGTCCGATCTGTAACTGCATTTTGCCATTGATCCAGATCGGTACCGTTAATGAGTGTAATATCGACACCAAATCTCGGCAGGATATTTTCAATAATATAGAGGCAGGATCCGAACAGGGCTTTGGGCGCCACCACATGATCTCCGGCTTTGACTTGAGACAAAAGTGCTGCATTGACGGCTGCCATGCCGCTTGCAGTTGCCCGCGCTGCCTCTGCGCCTTCAAGAAGGATCATACGATTTTCAAACATGGACAGGGTCGGATTGGCATATCGGGAATAGATATAGCCCTCGTTTTCCCCTTTGAATCGTCCTGCGGCCTATTCGGCGCTGTCATAAACGAAACCGGAATTCATGAAGATGGCTTCTGATGTTTCATTAAAGCGGGACCGTACGGTTCCACCTCTCACCAGGTTAGTTGTTATCCCGTAATTTGGGATTTGTCTTGAATCGTTTTCTCTATCTTTTGTCATCATTTCCTCGAGGCATAAAAAAACCCCGACCATCAGTCGAGGTTCCAACGAGCCCCGACCTTTTAGCGTGTTATTTAATGTGGTCGCAAGCCGGTCGGCACAAATCACCACAGAGCACGGATTATCGCTAACCTTGTGCGGCTGTCAAGACCTTCACGATTTTTGTTGAGCTTTCCCCGGCAACTCTGTACTTAAGAATTCCGGCGCGGGCGTAGCTCAATGGCAGAGCAGAAGCTTCCCAAGCTTACGACGAGGGTTCGATTCCCTTCGCCCGCTCCAGAGTGACTAGTTCGTCAGCTCAGCCCGTATACGAAGATAGCCTGCAATCCCAAGAATATAGCGATGGCCACGAGGAACAGGTTGATGGTTCTATCGGCGGCTTTGCCCATTTCTTTCAATTTTCTGGCAAAGAGAATCCGGGCAATAAACAGGCAGATAAAAGCCACAGACAGTATTTTCAAAATCATTCGGGCGCTATCCTTCCGCCTGTTGGGGAGTACTTTCAGGCGTGGGAGATTCATACACTGAAATTTCATTGCCGCCATGTGATTTCGCGAAATACATTTGATCATCGGCGAGATCGACTAGGGTTGGCCAATTGCTGACATCGGCCTCCTGCATTTCCACTATGCCAAAACTGGCGGTCAGAAAAGCGCCGTCCGGGCGTGTTCCTAGACCCGTATTCTTAAGGCGTCGGACGGATTTGACTGCGCCTTCTAAATCTGTGTTAGGCAGAAGGAGAAGGAATTCCTCTCCGCCCCATCTGATGACAATGTCTGACTCGCGGCCATTGCGTAGAATATGGTCAGCGGCGGTTGCCAGGACCTTGTCACCGGCTTCATGGCCGTTCTTGTCATTGATGGATTTAAAATCATCAAGGTCGACAAACACCATTGCAAGAGGTGAGCCTTCCCGTTTGGCGATTTTATATTGAACATCGACAATCTCTTCCCCACTATTGCGGCTGAAACAATTCGTCAAGGCATCAACAGAGGCCTGGTCCACCAATGACGCCATATAGAGAAGTTGGCTAATAGCGGAGAATCCGCAGAGAATTCCTGCTGCTAACAGGGAAATAAGAATTCCCAGGCGTTGATAGGGATCCCCTTGTTCCGGAAGTACGATCAAGATCAGGATCTGAGCAACGGCAAATAGCACCAGAGTTAAAAAGCTTTCCTTGACGGTCAGAGGGAAGATACCGATGCAAACAACGATCAGAAACGGAAAGAGTACATATCCTGCCGTGGTAATTCCGGATATAGCTGACGGTGTGTTCAACCCGAGCAAAGGCTGTGATAGGCCTTGGAATGTCAGCAAAATAGCGAAGAAAATAGCTAAGGCCCGATAGGCGTCCCGAATGGTCTCTCCGTTACCGATACCGAAGAAGAGGGATAGAAACAAGAATGCAATAAGTCCCCGACTGATTGCTAAGGTAGCAACAGTTGGTGTGTCAAAAGCTATCAGGTCTGGAAGAATACCAATCGGAAATGCCAGCAGGCAAAGGATGGACAGGAGACGGATGCGAGACAGAATTACCTTCGAGCGTCGTCGTCGCAACAAGGGGGAATGGGTCGTCTCCGTGATGAGACGGTCAAACCCGTCGCCACTTAATGTCTGACGACTTCCACCTGAGACGACATTATAAAAATAACGCATCACGTGACAGTTCCCCCCAACAGAACAATACCTGAAGGTAAACATACTGAATTACGGCGATTTATGCATCTAAATTGAGTGCACGTCTCAGGATCTGCAGCCATAAGGACCTATCGCTCCCGGTTAAGGAATTGCTGCATCATGGTTTGCGGCTCATTAGTGGTAAAGGCATTGGAGAAGGCATCTATTCCGAGCTGGATACCTGTCGCAAGGGGACTGTTTTCCCAGTCATTGCAAAGCTGTTTCTGTATCTTGATCGCTTCCCGTCCGCTTATCAGTATTTCCTCAAGGACTGTTTCGACTTCGCTGTCGAGTTTGTCGTTTTCGCATAGGCGCTGAACCAGCCCAGCTTCATAGGCTTCTTGCGCCGTCCAGGTGCGGCCGGTAAGGACGAGATCTCGTGCACGGTTCACGCCGATGATACTGGGAAGCAGTGCTGCATCAATTACAGAGGGAACGCCAATCCTGACTTCAGGCATGCCAAAGACTGCTTTTTTGCAAGCAACGATCATATCGCAAGACGCCGCCAGCTCCATTCCTGCACCAAGGGAATATCCGTTGACTCGGGCGATAACGGGGACCTGCAGAAATCGCACTTTCTGGCAAACATGGTGCATGTTGGTAATGAAGGTGCGGGCAGTTTCCGGATTGAGGGTGGCCATTTCTCCGATATCGGCGCCGCCAACAAATGCCTTCTCTCCGGCGCCAGTAAGGATGACAGCGGCAATATCAGGCTGCTTGCCCAGTTGATCAAACGTCGCGTCAAGTTCACTAATGACTGTAGAATTCAAGGTGTTTAGTTTACGCTGATTATTGACTGTGACGCGGGCGATTTTCCCGAAGTCTCTATTCTCAATTTCCGTTTCTACAAAATTGGCCATTGTTTTCTCCGCTATTATTATTAGTTTTACAGGTATATATGTGCAGAGCTTATAGCGTTTAGGGACAGCATTTTCCATTCGCGTTGGTCCAAAACAGAGAAATAGATATGTTTATTCAGACAAAAGCAGGCGAAACAGCCAAAGAGCTGGAATTCTTTCCCGGTCAGACCGTACTGCCAAGCGGTCCATTGAATGTCTCTAAAGATACCGCTTCGGCGATGTCTCCCATGGCTGCACGTCTATACACTGTTGACGGTGTAGCCGATGTCACGCTCAATGAGGAAAGCATTACGGTTGCCAAGACCGATGATGCCAGCTGGGATTCTCTCAGAACCTTGATTTTTGGCGCCATTGTTCAGCATTTTCAAAGCGGTGATCCGGTTGTTAATCCGGATGCGCAGACGGACGAAGGAGGCGAGTTTGATGCCGAAATCATCGACCAGATCAAGGACCTTCTGTCCACAAGAATTGTTCCGGCGGTCACACAGTCTGGTGGAGATATCAGCTTCCATAGCTATAAAGCAGGGACCCTGTATTTGAAACTTCAGGGATCAGCCTTTTCCATGTTGACCGGTATTCAGAATATGCTGCGGCATTATATCCCGGAAATCACGGCAGTTCTGGATCACAGAGAATCTCTGCCAAAACCCGGTCTGGACACACCGGAAGGGGTTGCTATTCGCAATTTGCTGCAGGAGCGGATCAATCCTTCAATTGCCGCCCATGGAGGTCGGGCATCTTTGGTCGACCTCAAAGACAATCGGGCCTATATCCGCCTGGATGGTGGCTGTCAGGGCTGCGGCATGGCCGATGTGACATTGAAACAGGGCATTGCCGTCGAGATCCAGCAACTTGTGCCGAGCATTACCGATGTTCTGGATGTGACCGAACATGCAGATGGAACTAATCCCTACTACCAACCAAGTTAAAACTAGCTGTCAACGTCAGGTGAGGCGATAGATTCGGACTGAATCAACACGTCCTTTGACCATCTGGTCGCCAATTTCCTCAGCTGTGAACCCGTCACCGGCGGATTTGAAGGTCGCATCGGTGATCAGGGTCAAAATATCGCTCTGAAGGCCTTGTTCGAGTGTCTTGCCAAGCTGTTCCATGCGTTGTGCAATATTTACAGTGTCACCGACCACGGTATAGTTTATTCGTCCCTGCGAGCCAATGTTGCCGACAACTAGTGGCCCGGAATGAATGCCGATCCTCATATGAACCGGTAGTAGACCATTTTCTACTCTTTCGTCGTTATCAGCCCTGATCGCATCTCGTATGGCTAATGCAGAGCGACACGCACGTGCCGCTTGATCCTCTTGAAGCTCCGGAGCGCCCCAGAAGGCCATTACCGCATCCCCGATAAACTTATCAACGGTGCCGCCTTCTTCTTCAATACACGCAGTTACCAGCTGAAAATGGTGATTGAGAAAGTCAGCCACTTCTGTTGAATTCATGCCTTCTGCTTGAGGAGTGAAGCTGACGATATCTGTGAACATAACGGTAACGAGACGTTCTTCAGACCTGGCCTCGCCTGAATTGATCAACTTGCGGACCAGCGATTTTGGCACATAGGTTTCGAACCACATCAGGCCCCGGATCATGGTGTTGTAGGCTTCGTTGGCTTCATTGACCTCTTTGAAGCGGCTACCTGGTAACGTTGTTACCTTTTCAAACTCCAGTTCCGAGATCAGCTGGGAAGCGTGAGAGAGCTCCAATATGGGACGCGAGATTTTACGCCCCAATACAAAGGCGACGATTGCGCTGACGATCAGGATACCGAGGCCCGTCATGCCGGCGATGGCAAGGCGCCTGAGCTCAGCACTGGCTTCCTTGTCAGGTACCCAATAGCCGACAATGAGATCTCTGTCGGTAAACCCTTTCAGCACACTGTAAAAATAAAGATAGCCCTCATTACCGACCTGGAGATAGTGGGCGCTCAGGTTTTCCTGCTCTCCCAGAAGCTCGACCTGATCCCGTTCCTCCGACCAGATGTTTTTCAGGACCTTATCGTCAATTTGCTCAAGTTTGGGCACAACCCCTTCCACGGAAAGATTGGACTCCATGTTATCCAATGATGTCGGCTCCACGTTATTGACCTGTTGCAGCAGGACGCTGTCATTGCCGTAGAGGACAAACCGTTTGGTGTCATCGTCGGCCTCAATTTCTTCAAGCTTCTTATTAACGGCGGAAACCGGAATGGTGGCCACGAGTGCGCCTAGGAACTTTCCGTTTCGGAAAATAGGCTGGCCAAAGTTCAATACGGTATCATTCAATTGAGGTACATACAGGAGGGGCCCCCAAGCGCCATCCGTCAATTCTGATAACGCCTTGAATGTCTTGACCGCAACTGGATCATCTGCGGTATTCAGACTGATAATCCGCTTTGCCTGTCGGTTTGCCGCAATAATGTCAAAGTTCGGCTTAATGAATGTCAGGGAATCTATTTGCGGTGTTCCAGCAACTCCGCCAAGCAGAAAGTCTCCTAACTCCTCAGTATCCTCAATATCGAGGACTTCCCCATGGATGAGTTCGGCAATATAGCGCACTTCCTCCTCCGCTGGACTTAGCAGGTCCATCAGGTCACCGCGGGTGGTGTCCATGGCAGAAGTTGCCTTATCAATCAATAGATCGCGCGTGTTCTTCAATCCGGAGACCAGACTGATACCAAGAACTGCGAGAACGGCAATGACCATCAGTGCCCCGAAACTCAGGCTCAGGACAGTCGCTATGGGCATGGAACTAAACAGTTTTTTGGGAGGAGGCGAGATGGGATTTCTCCATTGTGACTATAGCTTTCAGATAGCATGCAAAGGCCAAATTTCAAAGAATTATCGCTGACTTGGAAAAATCTGTATCTGGCGGTATACTTGAGATATGAGCACACTTGTTGCGTTTGAGGCCATTTTGGCCGTGAGTTGTTTGATTTCTTTGTATTTGGCCCGTGAAGCGTTTTTCCCGGCAAGTCTGTTCTGGGCGTTTGGCGCCGTTGCCTTTTTCTTCATGGCTGTTCTTGGCACTTTTAAAGCGGGTGGATTTGCCGTGGCCGAAACCTATTATGCCACCGCCCGCTTGTTCGCGGGATCAGTCGGCCTTGTTTCCTTTATGTTGGGGGCGGTAAGTGGCCTTGTGCCGGGTTTTGTCACACGGTTCTGGTGGTGGATCTTACTCTTCCTTATCGTCATCCTGTCAATTCTTCTGCTGCTCGGAATGTGGAATATTACCTCGTTCGGCCAACAAGTCGTCGTTGGTGTCATTTTGTTGGTTGGCCTTATTCGCCTGATTTCAAGTGGTATGCTTGCTGTTTACCTGTTGCTTGGTGTTGCTTGCTTAGTCTTGACGGAGACAGCAGATTCATGGATTGCCCTTAATACCGGTATGGACACTATAAGTATCTTCAATGTTCTATTGTCCTTTACGGTCGTTTCCTTTGGGCTGGCAGCATCTCGAGACAATTGGGATTAGGTTCAGACTGCGACCAATTGTCTGATCCATAAGGATTAATTGCAACTTTTCCTGACTTTGCTATAACCGCCCCATGAAGTTACTTCGGAACTCGTTCCGAACGGGCCCAGCCTTTAGCAAAAGGATAAATATGCTGCCATGACGGATACATCATCAAGCACAGCTGAAAAAAGTCTGTTCGTCGTCTTTGGAGGGAGAGTCTCTGACACTCGCGGTAAAGACTTTACTGACATTAAGAAGCTCGACGTTCGGGGTTTCTATGATCTGTATGAGGACGCCCTGGCCTCCTGGCGGGCCGCGAGCCAGCTAAATGTTGATGACGCCTTCACCAAATATGTCATTGTCCGGGTCTGGTAACAGACGAAATTTCCACTCACCGGAATTTTCCGGCCCAAAGGCAGCTGCTTTTTGCACATCGATGGATCATGGTCTATATGTTTGACCACAATCATTTAAATTTGAAGGTCTATCGTGCGAAATTTTTATCAAGCGGGTCGCTCTGTTACCTATGGTACTAAAGGAGCTGTTGCTACCTCCAGCACCCACTCTTCACAAGTTGGATTATCCATACTGAAATCCGGTGGTAACGCCATGGATGCAGCTATTGCTGCCTGTGCTGTTCAATGTGTTGTTGATCCCATGCAAACCGGTATTGGCGGCGATTGCTTTGCGCTTGTTTCCATGGGTGGAAACAGTGAGATAGAAGGCCTGAATGGCTCAGGCAGGTCTCCGGCAGCGCTAAGCGCAGACTATATGCTGGATCAGGGCATGACCGCTATGGATGCAGAGAGCGCTCACTCCATCACTGTTCCTGGGGCCATCGACGCCTGGACGCGGCTGCATGAGCGTTTCGGAAGTATGGCGTTTGCCGATATCCTGCAACCCGCTATTGATTTCGCGGAAAATGGCTTTGTAGTCACCCAGAGGACCTCTCTTGACTGGGAAATGGGCACGCCAAGATTGCTCAAGAACGACGCGTCAACCGCAATGTATCTAAAAGATGGCAAACCGCCGGTTGCAGGAGCAGTCTGGAAGCTGCCAGAGCTTGCCCAAACCTTGAAGGCTGTCGCCAAGTCCGGTCGATCCGCCTTTTACGAAGGCGAAATCGCAGAAAAAATGTCTGCCAGCTTGCAAGCGGCAGGTGGCGTTCATACTGCGGATGATTTTGCCAATACCTCGGCCGATTTTGTTGGCTCTATTACCGCGGAGTATGAAGGCAATACCATCCATCAGATACCGCCAAGCGGGCAGGGCATTACGGCCCTTATCATGATCAATATTCTCAAAGCCTATGATCTGTCTGGGTTGGATCCTAACGGAGCCAAGCGCTTGCATTTGGAAGCGGAAGCTGCACGCCTGGCCTATCTCGCACGTGACAAGTTTGTCGCTGATCCGCAGCATGTGGATGTACCGCTTGATATGCTTTTGTCTGATGAGTTCGCCGATCAGCTCAGATCCCATATCGATGTCGGCAAGGCTGGGGATCCGACTGGTGCTTACGCATTGGAACGGCATCGGGACACGGTATATCTATCCGTAGTCGATAAGGATGGTAACGCTGTTTCCTTTATTAATTCCTTGTTCCAGGGGTTTGGCTCCGGCATCGCCTGTCCGGATACCGGGGTAATGTTCCAGAACCGGGGCTATGGCTTCGTGCTTGAGCCCGGCCATCTGAACTGTGTCGCCCCCGGCAAACGTCCGATGCATACAATTATTCCCGGCATGGTCACCCGTGGTAATCAGGCAACCATTTGCTATGGCGTCATGGGCGGTGGTTATCAGCCGGTTGGCCATAGCCATGTTCTGACCAATATCTGGAACTTTGGGATGGACCCACAGGAGGCTATCGACAGCCCGCGGGCCTTCTATAATGATGGAGTGCTAGAGGTGGAAGAGGGGATACCCGCTTCGGTCCGGCAGGAACTGACCGACATGGGCTATGTCTTGGCGGATACCAGCATGCCATTGGGCGGGGGACAGATCATTATGATTGATCCCGAAACCGGTGTATTGGCAGCGGGATCGGAATCCCGGAAGGACGGCTGCGCTCTCGCTTACTAGCCGTCCTGTCTCCGGTGAAGTTCCATTAGTCAGATGCGGCGATCGACTTGCCGGCTGAGCCTAGCTCGGTGCAGGCCTGCTGCACCCGTTCGGCCATGGATGTTTCGCAAGCCCGAAGCCAGGCGCGAGGATCGTAGAATTTCTTGAACGGCGTCCCCTCTTCTGGATCGATCTGATAGCGGAATGCTTTTGGATGCTCTTCCATATAAGGCGCCATAGCCTTTGAGAAGGCAAACTGGGTGTCCGTATCGACATTCATCTTAAAGACGCCATAGCTGACAGCTTCGCTGATTTCTTCCGGGCTGGAGCCAGAGCCACCATGGAAAACAAAATCCAGCGGTTTTTCGTCCGTGTCATGGATGTTTCTGACATGAGCCTGGGACTGCTGAAGGATTTCCGGTCGCAGCTGAACGTTGCCAGGTTTGTAAACTCCGTGAACATTTCCAAAAGCGGCCGCCACTGAGAAATGCCCGATAGAGGACAGCTGATCAAAGGCCTGCAGAACTTCAGATGGCTGGGTATAGAGGCGGTTATTGTCCACCAGATCTACATCACTGCCAACGCCGTCTTCTTCGCCGCCGGTAACACCGAGCTCAATTTCCAGGCTCATATCGATCTTGGCCAAGCGAGTAAGAATCCGTTCACAATCGGCCAGGTTTTCTTCAATAGGTTCTTCGGACAGATCGAGCATATGGGACGAGAAAAGCGGTTTGCCAGTAGCTTCATATTCTGCCTCGCTGGCTTCAATCATGCCTTCCACCCAGGGGATTAGCCCCTTGTTGGCGTGGTCTGTATGCAGCACGACGCAAATGCCATATTCCTTCGCGACCGTATGCACATGACGAGCCGCAGAAACAGCACCAATAACCTTGGCAGCATGGGAATCCTTGATTCCTTTACCAGCAAAGAACTGGGCACCGCCGTTGGAGAGTTGAATGATAATGTCGGATTTGCTGTTCATAGCGCCTTCCAGCGCTGCATTGACCGTGTTCGTACTTGTGACATTGATGGCTGGCAGAGCATATCCCTGTTCTTTGCATGTCTTTACCAGGGTGAGATAGTCCTCTCCTGTAACGACACCGGGCTTCAATGTTTTTGCTTCTTGTTGCACGTGATTTTCCTCTTGTCTTCTGTTGCCTATATAAACGCGTAATCCTACTTACTGCCTATTCATTTAGAATTCTTTACATCCGTTCCGGAACCTCAATACCTAAGATATTTAGAACAAGCTCAATCTGGCGCAAGGTTATAGCACAAAGCCGGAGCCGGGAGGCTTTAATCTCCTGGTTTTCCTCTCCCAACACCTGGCAGTCATGATAAAATCCGTTAAATTCCTGGGTAAGCGCATAAACATGATCACAAAGCACATTCGGTGTGTTTTTTGAAAGCGCCGCTTGAACCGCTTCAGGTAGAGCGGCGAGGGCTAACATCAGATTTCGCTCTGCCTCTTCCGTCGCCAAAAGCTTCCCGTCGCTTAGTTTCTGTTCTGCGGCTTTGCGCAACATCGATTTGATCCGAACGGCTGCATACATCTGGTAGGGGCCGGTACGGCCTTCAAATTTGGTGAAGCGTTCCAGATCAAAGGCATAGTTTGACATGCGCTGGTTCGACAGATCTGCATATTTGATGGCGGCAATACCTACTTTCTCGGTGATGTCATCGAGCTCCGCAGCGTCGAAGCGATCCGCAAGACCGGCTTCCTCGATCACCTTGCGGGCTTCCTGGATAGCATCTGTAATAAGCGCACGCAGGCGGACCACGCCGCCATCGCGGGTTTTCAGCGGTTTGCCATCGGTGCCATTGACGGTACCGAAGCCCACATGCTCCAGATGGCAATCGGCATTGATGCTGTTGCATTTGCGCGCGGCCCGGAACACCTGCTCGAAATGCAGGCTCTGGCGAGCGTCGACCACATAGAGGATGCTGTTGGGAGAATGGTCATGCTCTCGCATTTCAATGGTCGCGAGGTCGGTGGTGCCATACATGACCGCACCGTCAGATTTTTGCAGGATGAGGGGCGGCATATCCTTCTTGTCGGTTTCTTCGGCGACCTGAACAACGACAGCACCGTCGGAAATCTCGGAATATCCTTCTTTCTCGAGGCGGCTGAGCATCACCGGAATATGATCATTGGTATCCGCTTCGCCCTTCCATTCGGTAAAATGGGCACCGAGGAGGTCAAAGTCGGTTTTGGTCTCATTGATGGAAATATCCCGCATATGCTGCCATAGCGCCCGGTATCCGGCGCGGCCGTTCTGCAGATCAAATGTGGCACTGCGGGCCGCTTCCAAAAAGGCCGGATCTTCCTTAGAGCGGGCGGAGGCGGCAGGATAAAGCACCTGCAATTCCTCGACAGTTACTGGGGAAGCCTCAGAGTAAGGGCCAGTGTAGTCTTCCTTGAAATAATCGAGCTCGGGCTTGTCCAGTTCTATCTCCTTGATCAGCAGGCCCATGGGAAGGCCCCAATCGCCGAAATGGACATCACTGATCACCTCATCTCCCATAAAGGCGCGGAGGCGGCGCAGGCATTCACCAATGATCGTCGCTCTCAAGTGGCCCACATGCATGGCCTTCGCCACATTGGGACCGCCGAAGTCGACGATGACCTTTTCGGGCGTATGGCCAGTACGACAGCAGAAGCTTTCATCGTCAGTGAGATCGTTGATATGGCCGACCAGGAAGTCATCTGTGAGCCGCATATTAATAAAGCCGGGACCGGCCAGTTCGAGTTTTGCAAAAATGCCAAACTCTTCGAGCTTTTCGACCACTTCTTTTGCAATTTTGCGCGGGTCTTGTTTTGCCTGCTTGGCGGCGGCGAGGGCCCCATTGCATTGAAACTGACCCAGCTCCCGTCTCTGGGAGACAACGACCTTGCCATAGGACGGATCAAGATCGAGAGCGGCGAAAGCCTGTCCGGTAAGGGCACTCAATTGCTGGAGGAGGGAAGTCGTCACGGGGTCGCGGCCTTTTTTTTGGATGGTCTCTTGCATGTATGCCCTGCGATCAATATCTACACGGCACCTGAGCGGCATTATCTAATGGAAAAACTCCGGGAGGCCAAGTCAAATGGGCAAAAAACCGGGGAATAGCGCAGATAGCAGCTCAACAGAAGGAAATATCGAATTTTTTATCGCGAACCTTGACTCTTTCAAGTGTATTGCTTACATCAGGCGGGAATGTGTTAGCACTCATAAGGGATGAGTGCTAACAGTCGTTAAAACCCATGTAATTATTAGGAAATTGAGGGAGAAGCTTGATGACATTTCGTCCGTTGCATGATCGTGTATTGATCAAACGCATTGAAGCTGAAGAAAAAACAGCTGGCGGTATCATCCTGGTCGACAGTGCCCAGGAAAAGCCTTCGCAGGGTGAAGTCCTTGCCACAGGTACAGGGTCCATCTCAGAAGACGGTTCCGTTCGTCCGCTTGACGTCAATGTCGGCGACACGGTCGTTTTCGGAAAATGGTCCGGCACCGAGATCAAGGTCGACGGTGAAGACGTCCTGATCATGAAAGAATCAGACATTATGGGCGTAATGGCCTAATCGACTACTTGTTAGTGAGGAATTATAGACATGGCTAAAGAAGTCAAATTCAATACAGATGCCCGTAATCGTATGCTCAAGGGCGTAAACGTACTGGCTGATGCTGTAAAAGTAACATTGGGCCCTAAAGGCCGTAACGTTGTTCTCGACAAGTCTTTCGGCGCCCCGCGCATCACGAAAGACGGTGTCACGGTTGCCAAGGAAATCGAACTTGAAGATAAGTTTGAAAACATGGGCGCCCAGATGGTTCGCGAAGTCGCGTCAAAAACCAACGACGTCGCCGGTGACGGCACCACAACTGCTACAGTTCTGGCTCAGTCCATCGTTCAGGAAGGCCTGAAAGCAGTAGCAGCCTCCATGAACCCGATGGATCTGAAGCGCGGTATCGACCTTGCTGTCGGTGCGGCGATTGCCAGCATCCACAAAGCCTCCAAGCCGGTTGCCGGTCAGGAAGAAATCGCCCAGGTCGGCACAATCTCCGCCAACGGCGAAGCTGAAATCGGCAACATCATTTCCGAAGCCATGCAGCGCGTCGGCAATGAAGGCGTGATCACGGTTGAAGAAGCCAAAGGCCTCGACACTGAGTTGGACGTTGTTGAAGGTATGCAGTTCGATCGCGGATATCTTTCCCCATACTTCGTCACCAACGCTGAAAAGATGGTGGCAGACATGGAAAGCCCCTACATCCTGCTTCACGAGAAAAAACTCACCAACCTGCAGCCGATGCTCCCGCTTCTGGAAGCTGTCGTTCAGGCCGGTAAGCCGCTTCTCATCATCGCGGAAGACATCGAAGGCGAAGCCCTGGCAACTCTGGTTGTCAACAAGCTTCGCGGTGGCCTGAAAGTGGCTGCTGTTAAAGCTCCTGGCTTCGGTGATCGTCGGAAAGCCATGCTGGAAGACATCGCGATCCTGACCGGTGGCCAGGTGATTTCCGAAGAAATCGGTATCAAGCTGGAAAATGTTGGCCTGGATATGCTGGGAACAGCAAAATCTGTGACCATCACCAAGGAAGAAACAACGATTGTTGACGGTGCTGGTGAGAAAGCTGACATCGAAGGTCGTTGCAACCAGATCCGCGGACAGGCTGAAGAAACCACATCAGACTATGATCGTGAAAAACTTCAGGAGCGTCTCGCTAAACTGGCTGGTGGTGTTGCAGTCATCAAGGTTGGCGGTGCGACCGAAGTAGAAGTGAAAGAGCGTAAAGATCGCGTTGACGATGCTCTGCACGCGACCCGCGCTGCTGTTGAAGAAGGCATTGTTGCCGGTGGCGGTACTGCACTTCTGTACGCTTCCAAAGCCCTTGAAGGCATGACAGGCGACAATGATGACCAGAATGTCGGCATCAATATCGTCAAGCGTGCCCTTCAGGCTCCTTGCCGTCAGATCGCTGAAAATGCTGGTTCCGATGGTGCGGTTGTTGTCGGCAAACTGCTGGAGCAGGACAGCCTGTCTTTCGGTTTCAACGCTCAGTCCGGTGAATATGTAGACCTGACTGCAGATGGTGTCGTTGACCCGGCTAAAGTCGTTCGGACAGCTCTGGAAGATGCCGCTTCGGTTGCCAGCCTGCTGATCACGACAGAAGCCATGGTTGCGGACGCACCTGCTAAAGATGGTGGTGCTGGTGCACCTGCCATGCCTGACATGGGCGGCATGGGCGGTATGGGCGGCGGCATGGGCTTCTAAGCCACGCCACCCATCTACCACGAAAAATTGGGCCGCCTCATCTGGGGCGGCCCTTTTTTATGCCTCAAACCAAGATAGAAGGCAGGCTTATTGCTTTTCGAAAATTTGTAGGAAGTTGTTTGCAGGCATCGGGATGGCTTCAAGATGGGCCAGGCCATTTTCTGAAGCGAGGTCAATCACTACCTCCTGATCACGTATGGCATAAGCCGGATTTCGCGACTTCAGCCATTGGTCAAATGTTTCGTTGGTTGGCGCTGTTTGGGTGCCACCCACCTTGAACGGGCCATAGATAAAAAGACGTCCTCCAGCAGTCAGGATGCGGCCAGCGCCGGCCAGCAGTCCCTCACAAACCTCGAAAGGCGAGATATGGATCATATTGGCATTAAAGATGCCAGTGATAGGCATGTCCGCGTAACCGCCGGTCTCCACTGGCCAATAGCTTTCCGTGGTGTCCAATCTCAGGGGCATACGAAGATTGGGGGAGGGGCTATGGGCGATCCAGTCGATGACGCTTTCGATCTGGTCTTCTTCATAGTTTGTTGTTTGCCAGCAATATTGAGGCAGCAAGGGAGCGAAGTGGACGGCATGTTCACCAGAGCCACTGGCGACTTCCAATATAGTTCCTATCGGCGGCAGACGGGACAGTAGTACTTCAGCAATAGGCTCCCGGTTTCGTTGGGAGGACGCAGAATATTGACGCCTGTCCATCAGTTACCTTTGTCTTTTGGCTGTTTTTTGTACCGTTTCGGCGATTTGAACCCTTCCGCAAAAAAGGCTGCTCGTTGCTCTGGCGGTAGACTTCTAGCAAATTCCAGCAAGGACTGCTTCAACAGCCCTTCAATTTCCATTCGCTTGGCGATCATATCCGAATAAGTCGCGTTGATGGCAGATTCGTCAAGCGCCTCCGCACCAAGCAGACTAGCCAATTGCTGGCGTGTCTGGTGATAGGCTTTGAAATGGGGCTTTAAAAGACTGCGCCGGTCTTTCCATATTTTGCGGGCCTGATCGCGCTGGTCATCTTTCAGTACATCCATCGCAGCGTGACGATCGAAAATCGTACCTTTGGGTCGTTTTTTACCGAAACCATAGTCATACCACTGGGCGGCGACGAATCCGCCGATAATCAGATTGACCGCAACAGATACAATCAAGGCAACGGATAATATGCGGGATCTAGAGGCTGGCATTATCACTCTCCAGGTCAAACAGGGAGACGCCGAAACTCGGCTCATCCAGCGAAAGATCATCGTCGCCGGAAATCAGATTGGGACTGGCCAGCCCCAGGAAGGCACCGACAAAGCCAGCAACTAGCAGCCCAGACGCTGGCTGCCAGAAAGAGCCGAAAGGCCACAGGATTTTTGCCAGCGAGCCGGTATTGGTTTCTTCCGCGTCAACCAGAACACGGGACAACAGGGCCGAAGGTGCTGTGACGGACACGTCTTCTGCCTTCAACAGGGAATCAAATTTTTCTTCCTGGCGCAGCATGCTTTTAGCGACATCTGAAGTTTCCAGCAGCCGGGACATCAGATCCTTGTCCGCCGTTGGCCAGGCTTGTCTGCGAGAGCCATAAATGTCTAGAACGGATTTAAACCGTTCGAGCTCAGCTGAGTGCTTTTCCTTCATCACATGTCTCCATCTCTTAGCCTGCGCGCAGGCAACAGGAGTTCCTTCAAACTCCGGCGACCGCGGGCAAGTAGAGATTCCAATGCATCTACTGATATGTCCATTACACTAGCCGCCTCAATATTTCCACAGTCCTCAAAATGTACCAGTGAAATAGCGATCCGTTGCCGGGGCGGGAGTTGTTGCAGGGCTTCGGTGACTTTGTCCCCCAACTGGCGTTGCTCCTGTGCCTCCAAAGGACCGGGAGCTGGATCAGCAAGCTCCGGCACTTCTTCATCGCTATATCGGTTTTGCTTTCGCAAATAATCGATACACAGGTTGTGAGTGACACGATGCAGCCAGGTTCGGATCTGCGCTTTGGGCTGCCAGTTTGGAGCCTGTTTCCAGAGCTTCAAAAAGGCCTCCTGAGCGATGTCTTCTGCCATCGACGGATCCCCGAGGATCCGCACAGCCAGCCGGTAGGAGCCGTCAAGATGTTGATCGGCTACCTTTCGGCTCGCAGCAGGGTCCCCTTTGGCGACCGCTTGCATGAGAGCAGCATCTCTTTCAATATCGCTCAGATTCCGCATTATCACCTAAAGGCTGGTCGGACCAATCCTGCGATCGTCCTTCACAACTGACTGTTATACGGACAGGAATCGCGCATTCCGTCGCCGTATTGCGATTTTTTTTGGAGTCCGAACGGGATCCGAACTCAAGCGGAAGGTTGGCTGGCTTCCTGACTTCCGTTCACTTCCGGTTTTTTCTCGGGCTTGCTGTCCGATTTTTCTTCAGCCTTGTCTTTTTCCATTTCTGACAAAAGTGTCGGCTGCTCTTTGGCGATGCGCTTCAAGGTGCCGCCAATTTCCCCGCCTGGTTCAATCTCGATTTCCCCATAGCTGATATCGCCGGTAACACGGCCGGTTTTACGAACGACGAGCCGGGTGCGGGCTTTCATGGTGCCATCGAATGTACCGGAGATGTCAGCCGTATCGATATTGACAGTCCCATTGAAAACACCGCTTTTGCTGATTTCAATTTCCTTACTGTCCATCGAAGCTTCAACGACGCCTTCGACAATCAGACGATCACAAGAGGTAATCTCCCCTTTGAGATGAATGTCCGCGCCGACATGAAGACGGCTGCCCTGCTTTTTCTCTTCCGGCGCCTGTCCGTATACCGGTGATTTGGGTCGTAGGGCGTTATCTACGCCGTAAGTCCGGGCGCCTGGAGTATTGCTCATGGGTTTTGTCCTGCTTTCTGCTTGTTGATCCGAAGACTGTTTGACGTCCAAATCAGCTTCGGGTGAATCAGTTAGTTTGCTCTTTTTTTGGAACATGCGGATGTCCTGTTCTGGATAGGTATAAACTCGGATATGGACACAGAATGTTGTCCGACTTGCGATGAATGTTTGTCAAAAATGTGGCATATGAGCCAACGTAAGCTTTTTACTGCCACGATCTTATGCTGAAATTATGGCGAGTGCAGCTTTCTTTTTATGCTAAGACACTAAATATGACTGTTCGAAAGATTTCCGGCCTTTTGGCCTTGCTTATACTGCTGGCAATTTACTCGCTTCTTTGCATGTATATTGCCGTTAATTTTCTGCCCGAGAGTAAAATAGCCGAATTGATATATTATCCCATAGTCGGAATAATCTGGATTTTTCCAGCCATGAAAATTGTGAAATGGATGCAGCGTCAAGATTAGCCCAGACATAAAGAAGCCGGATCGAGAGGGGGGATCGATCCGGCTTTAAATTGCTTTTCTTTGGGAGAGGGGGACTTTCCCAAGGATCAGCAAAACTGTTACGCGTCTGTACTGATAATAATGTTAATGTGGTGTCTATTTCGTTAATGTCTAGTGATGGAAGTCACTCTTTTTCATCACCATCGCGTGACCGGCTGTTTTTAGCCATTGTGGGAGAGAATTTCCTTTGACTTCAGGATGATACGGATAGTTTCCGACCACAGGTCAGTATCAGAAATTGTGCTACTGCTGACCCATTTTGCATCAACCGCATCATCCATGGCGATTGCAGTTCCTGAAACATACTCGGCCACATAGTCCACCAGTACATAGTGATAAGCGATTTCGCCCGATTCATCCTTCTGAATGACATTGACGACATCGACAATCTCCTTGATATCGACAATAAGGCCTGTCTCCTCGCCTACCTCCCGATAAGCCGCTTCTAAGGTGGTCTCTCCCAACTCCTGAGCGCCGCCAGGTAAGCTCCACTGACCCTTGCGCGGTTCCTTGCCTCGCTTGATCAGCAGGACATCATCTCCTTTGAAGATGGCGACGCCGACACCGACGGCGGGGCGGCTCGGCGGGATAGGCTGATTCACATTCTAACCTTTGCTGCTGATGCGTTCAGTGGCGAGAATCAGTCGGGTCAGATCGTCCGCCTCGGACAAGCGGTGATCTCCGTTTTTAACAAGCGAGACGGTAACGTCGTCACTCATCAATGCTTCCTGGATCTGGAGGGCTGTTTGCCAGGGAACGCTGTCATCTTTCATGCCCTGCAGTAGATGAACAGGACAGGTGACATTGATCTTACCGTTTAAGAGAAAGTTGCGCGGTCCGTCGTCAAGCAGCTTGCGGGTGATGACATAGGGCTCATCAGAATATTCCGATGGTTGATCCCATTGCCCGGTTTCTTCAATCGCCTTTTTGCCCTCCTCCGGCATGTCCTCCCACATGCGTGTGGTGAAGTCCGGCGCGGCCGCGATTCCTACAAATCCTGTGATCCGCTCTGGTCTTAACTCAGCCATTCTGAGCCCGATCCAGCCACCCATCGAGGAGCCGACAATGATCTGTGGCCCGGCCGTGCAATTATCCAGTATCGCCAGTGCATCATCTGTCCAGCGACTGATGGTGCCGTCGGTAAATAATCCTGTCGATTGTCCGTGCCCTAGATAGTCAAACCGTGTATAGCTTCGATGCAGTCCGGTCATGGCTTTTTCAAGGGCAAGCGCCTTCGTTCCTTCCATATCGGACATAAAACCTGAACAGAAGATAACTCCGGGAGAAAAGCCCGCTGTATGATGAAAGGCTAGGGATTGACCATCCGGTCTCGACAGCATATCTGGTGTGGTTGAATCAGTCATTTTGCGCTTTATAGAAATCATTCATGAACAACTTGGATCCTCAACATAACATCTCTTTGTCCGAAGACGAAAGCCATGTGCCGACAGTTTTGCAAGTCCTGCCGAGCCTAAACGGTGGTGGGGTCGAGCGAGGGGCGATTGAGATGGCTGCTGCACTCAAGGAATATGGCTGGCTTCCTATCGTTGTCTCCGCAGGCGGGATCATGGAATACGAGCTCAAAAGGATCGGCGTTCGCCATATTACCTTGCCTGTGGCGTCAAAAAATCCGCTTGTCATGTACAAGAACATTCAGCGGTTGGTGGACATTATAAAAGAATTTGACGTCGATATCGTTCACGCCAGGAGCAGAGCCCCCGCCTGGAGCGCAATGGCGGCAGCAAAAAAGACGGATTGCCATTTTGTCACGACCTTTCACGCCGCCTATAACCGAGGTGGATATTTCAAGAATCTCTATAACTCTGTGATGGCAAGGGGCGAAAAAGTTATAGCCATTTCGGACTTTATCGCTGGCCATATTCAAGATAACTACGATGTGGAAGCTGGTCAAGTCGTCGCCATTCCGAGGGGGGTTGATTGCCGAAAATTCAATCCGGCCGCCATCAGCGCGGAGCGGATCATCAAAATGGCGAGCGATTGGCATTTACCGGATGGTGTACCGGTGATCATGCTTCCCGGCAGGCTAACCCGCCTTAAAGGCCACACCGCCTTCATCAGCGCGTTGGCAAAACTCGAGAATGATCATTTTCTAGCCCTAATGGTCGGCAGTACCGAGGGGCGGGACGCCTATTGCGCCGAACTCAATGAGCTTATCAAGGCAAAAAATCTCGAAGGCAAGGTGCAGATAAAAGGGCATTGCGACGATATGGCCGTCGCACTGATGCTTTCTGACGTGGTGGTTTCCGCAACAACAGTCCCAGAGGGCTTCGGTCGGGTGGCGGTTGAAGCTCAGGCCATGGGGCGGCCTGTAGTTGCAACAGCCCATGGAGGCTCCATGGAGACAGTGCTTGATGGAGAAACAGGCTGGCTGGTTCCTGTTGATGATGAGAATGCCATTGCAGAGGCCCTTTCTGCAGCCATCAACATGACCTCTGAACAACGGGAAGCTGTCGCGACTTTGGCGCGACAGCATGTCGTCGAGAAATACGCCATTGAGAGAATGTGTACTTCCACCATTGCAGTTTATGCAGGCCTTCTTGGCAAAGAGGATATTCAGGCCACAGAAGTCATGGATGCCGACGATACTGGCCCCTGAACCACACAAAATGCGTTAAACTGGTCAGGAAGTCAGCGTATTGCTTGACATGCGACCCCAGATTTCTAAAGTCGCCCGGTTGATTTAAGATTCAGGGCAGGGTGTTGCTCGGAATTCATCGAAGAACTGGCGGTTTATTGTGGAAAACGGAAAATTTGAGATTACGCTCCCGGATGGGAGTGTTCGCCCCTATGACAAACCTTTGTCCGGGGAGGATTTGGCTTTGGAAATTGGGCCCGGTCTGGCAAAAGCAGCATTGGCTTTGCGTATCGACGGAGAGCTTAAAGACCTGAAGACAACCCTCAATACAGATACCACCGTAGAAATCGTCACCGTCCGTGAAGAGGGCGATGAGGTCCTGGAACTTCTTCGCCATGACGCCGCCCATGTGCTGGCTGAAGCAGCGAAGGAGTTGTATCCGGATATCCAGGTCACGATCGGGCCGGCCATCGAGGACGGCTTCTATTATGATTTTTCCCGTAAAGAGCCATTTACACCGGAAGATTTGGAAAAAATCGAAAAGCGGATGCATGAGATCGTCGACCGCGATGAGCAGATCACTCGAGAGGAGTGGGAGCGGGATAAGGCTGTCGATTTTTTTAAAGGCATCGGCGAGGAATATAAGGCAGAAATCATTGCCGGGATTCCAGATGATCAGCCCATCGGAATTTACCGTCAGGGCGAATTTCAGGATCTTTGCCGCGGGCCGCATTTGCCCTCCACCAAAAAGCTTGGCCATGCTTTCAAACTGATGAAGCTTGCCGGCGCCTATTGGCGTGGAGATTCCCGAAACGAAATGCTGCAGAGGGTCTACGGGACCGCCTGGCGCAATGAAAAAGAGCTGAAAGCCTATCTCCATCGGTTGGAGGAGGCGGAGCGTCGGGATCATCGCAAGCTGGGCCGGGAGATGGATCTTTTCCATATCCAGGAAGAGGCTGTCGGCATGGTGTTTTGGCACGAAAAGGGATGGACCCTGTATCGGACCCTTGAAAAATACCTGCGTAACAAGCTTGATGCTGCAGGATATAAAGAGGTGAAAACGCCTCAGTTAGTGGACCGCAAGCTTTGGGAAGCTTCCGGGCATTGGGAGAAATTCCAGGATGCCATGTTCACAACGGAAACTGAATCAGAAAACCGGACATTTGCACTGAAACCGATGAACTGCCCCTGTCATGTTCAGATTTACAATCAGGGGATCACGAGCTATCGGGACTTGCCTTTGCGCATGGCTGAGTTTGGATCCTGCCATCGTTATGAGCCATCGGGAGCTCTCCACGGGATTATGCGGGTTCGTGGATTTACGCAGGATGACGGGCATATTTTCTGTACAGAGGATCAGATCACCTCAGAAACCGTTGCTTTCTGTGAACTGTTACTGGATGTCTACAAGGACTTCGGATTTACCGATGTGAAGGTGAAGTTCTCTGATCGCCCGGAAGTTCGGGCTGGTGATGATTCGATCTGGGATAAATCCGAAGGGTCACTTCGAGAAGCCATTGACGCAACTGGTCTTCCATACAGCATGAATCCCGGTGAAGGGGCTTTTTACGGTCCAAAACTGGAATTCGTACTGACCGATGCCATTGGACGCGATTGGCAATGTGGTACTCATCAGGTGGACTTCGTCATGCCCGAGCGGCTCAATGCGAATTACATTGGTGAGGACGGAGCTAAACATCGGCCTGTCATGTTACATCGCGCCATTTTCGGTTCTATGGAACGGTTTATTGGCATCCTGATCGAGGAGTATGCCGGCCGCTTTCCGTTATGGCTGGCGCCGGAGCAAGTCGTTGTTGCGACAATTACAGATGAAGCTGACGATTATGCCAAAGAGGTATTGGATCGGTTGAAGGCTGCGGGACTTCGAGCCAGCCTTGATCTTCGTAATGAGAAGATTAATTACAAGGTGCGCGAGCACAGCCTTGCAAAAGTACCTGCCTTGTTAGTTGCCGGAAAGCGTGAAGCGGAAGAACAAACCATTTCCGTGCGCCGGTTAGGCGAAAAGCACCAGAAAGTACTGGATCTTGAAGAAGCTATTGGCCAATTGGTTGAAGAAGCCAAGGTTCCGGGCCTGTGATTGGTCCGGAAAAGTCAAAAAAGTAGCTGTGGCAATAAAGCGTTAAAAACTATAGAATATGCTGATGTCGCCTCTCTCGCGAGTAGCGCAAGCACTATTTAATGATCAAAGGAGAAAGTAAATAGCCCGCACACAACGAAATATTGTTCCGCCGAAAGAGGGACCGCGCATCAATGAAGATATTGAAGCCTCAAACGTTCGATTGATCAATGATGAAGGAGACAACATTGGCCTCGTAACAGTTCAGGTAGCCATGGGATTGGCCGATGAAGTTGGTTTGGATCTTGTGGAAGTCTCTCCTGGCGAAACCCCGGTCTGTAAAGTAATGGACAATGGCCGCGCTAAATATGAAGCTCAGAAAAAAGCTGCAAAAGCGCGCAAGAAACAGAAGACCTTTGAAATAAAGGAAATCAAGATGCGGCCGAACATTGATGATCATGATTATCAGGTCAAAATGCGGTCCGTGAACAAGTTCCTTGAAACAGGCGACAAGGTGAAAGTCACCATGCGCTTCAGAGGTCGCGAAATGGCTCATCAGGAACTGGGGATGGAACTCCTGCATCGGGTCCGAGATGAGTTGGAGGAAATTGCCAAGGTTGAGCAAAATCCGAAAATGGAAGGGCGCCAGATAACAATGGTGATCGCGCCTACCAAATAATAAATTCAAAGATTTGTAAAAGGCCTGCTCTCATTATCTGGATGAAGCAGGCCTTTATTGATTCTGATCAATGAAAATTTCAGGAAAACCTCTATCTCTAAATGTGAATCCCATCCATTCCATAGAGAAAGGTGTATCATGTCTGATCGTGTTCCTGTGCATCGACCCACCGATTGGTGGCCTGACTTTTTTGAACCTTTTCGCAATATTGGACAGCAAGTCCAGGACTTCTTCTCTCCGACCGCCGAAGCGGGTGCAAATGAAGGTGAATATGATATCACCCTGGAGCTTCCAGGCGTCAAAGAAGAAGATATCGATATTTCACTTAACGACAATATGCTGACCATTAAGGGTGAGAAAAGATCGGAAAAAGAGGAAAAGGGAAAAACCTACTATTTCTCTGAACGCTCTTACGGGTCCTTTCAACGGACATTTCGGCTTCCGGCCAATGTTGAGGCAGACCACGTCAACGCCAAATTCGAGAATGGCGTTCTCCATATTAGCCTGCCGAAGGTGAAAGAGGTCGAGCCTCCAACGAAAAAAATCAAGATTGGCGGCAAATAGGGAAGAGGCTGCCAACATATAGACTGCCGGCTTTTTCCCCCGGCCTGGAGATGAGAATCTGCTGGCCCCCGAGCAGGCGGTTGAAGGGTAGCCCTGAACATGTTCAGGGCTACTTTTTTATCTAGGCGCACTCTTCAGGCTCAATTCCCTGAACCAAGGAGATGAACGAGAATGGGGATCGTTTGGAGTGCGGATTAAATGTGACTTTGATTGCATCGATAACGGCATAGTCACCCGCAGAATCGAAGCGCCAAAGATTGGGCGTCTGCGGCCCTCCAAAGCCTTTGTCCAGACAATAAGGTTGAGTATCCCCGTGCATCAGAAGTACAGGGCGTTTAAAAGCGGCCGATAATTGCCGGAGACGTTGCTTAAAGAGGGCGAATGGATCACAGTCCTGTCGGCGAGAAAAGCTGCAGGCTTCAGTGTGCCTGGATTTGGTAATATCTGCATGAATAGCAATTACTAAGGCGGGTGCGTTCTGTTCACGCGCCAATTCAAATGTTTCTTCCATCCATAAAATAGCAGCCCGGTCACGGGCATCCGCCTTCAATAGGGCCAGATCTATATCGTCCATTAGGATCTGTCTCCTTCCATTGCTGGTCCCGGCTATGTGCAGGGTAGAGAACACCACATTATCAAAGGCCCAGCGCATATTTTCCGGATAGAGAGGTTGCCGCGAAAACCGCCACTCAGCGGATAAAGGAAGCGGTTTGCTATAAAACAGTTGCCGGACAAGTTCCAGGCGATCCAGTTCCGAAAATCGCTCGCTGAGTTCCTCGCGATCGCAGTCCGTCCATTCATTATCACCAGGTGTGTAAAAGACGATCTCCTGATGCATGGAATAGACTTGATCCCGCCTCTCCAATAAATCTCTATTCGTGCAAGGGGCGCCACCGCTCTTTATATCGCCAAGATGAATCAGAAAGGGTACGCCGCTTCGCAGCATCGTTGGGATAATGGTTTCGTTCAGAGTCTCATTCTGGCCTTCCGTGTAGGGCAGGTCGGAAACAACCAGGAACGAAAATTTATCCGCAGCGCGCGCAGTTGAAATCTGAAGGATGATGACCAGGGCCGCTGCCACCAACACAGGAATGAGCGGCCTGTAGTGAGGACTATACTGATTTATTCCTAAGAGATGTGCCATTGTCACTCGCGAGTTTCAGTAGAATTCAGTACTTTCCAGAATATAGTATAATAAAATTAGACACGCGTTTTTTATGACAGCAACCGGTTAGTTATGGGATAGGAGTCTTCTCAAAAATGTAGCTGGAAATTGGCTGCCCTCTGTACTTTAAACTCTCAGTCTTCTAGTGCCGCAAAAAAGCTTTGGCAAGAATCTGTGAAGAGTTGGCAAAAAGCCTGTATTTGTGCTTGTTTTTAGAGGGACACCCGGTTATAACCCTCGCTTCGTTGAGCATTCCGGCCAATTGGGGCTGCCGAGTTTGCTCGTTCGCTTCAACTTGTGTTTTAAAGGAAGCCAAAAATGCCCAAGCTCAAGACTAAGAGTGGCGTGAAAAAACGCTTCTCTCTCACTGCATCAGGTAAGGTGCGCGCTAATCAGGCCAACAAACAGCATGGTATGATCAAGCGGACCAACAAACAGATCCGGAATCAGCGGGGAACCACTATTCTGGCCGACCAAGATGCACGGATCGTCAAAAAGTTTTTACCGTACGGTTAAGGAGAGAGATCAATGGCACGTGTTAAACGCGGCGTCACCACGCACGCCCGCCACAGAAAAGTAATCAAGGCAGCGAAAGGATATTACGGTCGTCGTAAGAACACTTTCCGCACAGCTGTCCAGGCCGTTGAAAAAGCCGGCCAATATGCCTATCGCGACCGTCGGGTCAAAAAACGGAATTTCCGGAGCCTGTGGATCCAGCGGATCAATGCAGCGTCCCGTGAACTCGGTATGACCTATGGCAACTTTATGCACGGCCTCAAGCTGGCCGGCATTGAGGTGGACCGTAAGGTTCTTGCCGATATTGCCGTTCGCGAGCCTGAGGCCTTTAAGGCTTTGGTGGATGCCGCAACAGAAGCTTCCAACAAAGCCTGATAAACCGGGCCCTCGAAAATCTAGACTTTTTCGTAGACCACTTTATTAAAAGGGGGCCCATGCAGTGGCCCCTTTTTTTGTTCGTGAGTTGTAATGCAAGATATAGAAAAACTGGAAACAGACCTGCTGACAGAGATCGGCACAATAACGGATCTGGATGCTTTGGAGGCATTGCGGATATCTGCGCTTGGTAAGAAGGGTAAGGTCAGCCTGCTGATGCGTGGTCTGGGGCAAATGGACCCATCCGAGCGGCAGACAGTCGCCCCGAAACTTAACAAGTTGAAAACAACCGTTGGCGATGCCATTGATGAGGCGAAGGCGTCCCTGCATACAGCCGCTCTCAATGCCAAGCTTGCAAAAGAACGTGTCGACGTAAGCTTGCCGATCCGTCCGGAGGCAACAGGGCGTATTCATCCCATCAGTCAGGTGATGGATGAGATTACCGAAATCTTTGCGGATATGGGATTTGATATCGCTGAAGGCCCCGATATTGAGGATGATTTCCATAATTTCACGGCGCTAAATATTCCCCCGGAACATCCAGCCCGGCAAATGCATGACACCTTTTATCTTCCGGAAAAGGAAGATGGATCACGCCAGTTGCTTCGGACCCACACGTCCACTGTTCAGATTCGTACAATGCAATCTGAGAAGCCGCCTCACAGGATTGTCGTCCCAGGACGCACGTTCCGCAGCGATTCCGATCAGACACACACGCCAATGTTTCATCAGATTGAGGGGCTCGTCATCGATAAGACCAGCCATATGGGACATTTGAAAGGGGTGCTTGCAGAATTCTGCCGCGCCTTCTTTGAACTCGATGAGATTACCATGCGCTTCCGGCCGAGTTACTTCCCGTTCACGGAGCCGTCTGCGGAAATGGATATTAAATGCACCTTCGCGGGTGATCACGTCAAAGTCGGCGAGGGGGATGACTGGTTGGAAATTCTAGGATGCGGGATGGTCAATCCACGGGTTCTGGAACATTGCGGTCTCGATCCAAAGGAATATCAGGGCTTTGCCTGGGGAATGGGGATCGACCGGATTGCCATGCTGAAATATGGCATCCCGGATCTCAGGGCCTTTTTCGACGCTGATTTGCGTTGGCTGAAGCATTATGGATTTGTTCCATTGGATGTTCCTACTCTGGGTGGAGGGTTGTCCCGATGAAATTCACAGTTTCCTGGCTCAAAGAACATCTCGATTTTGAAGCTTCGTTGGAAGAGCTTTCCGAAAAGCTGACTTCCCTTGGCTTGGAAGTGGAGGAAATCACCGATCGAGCCAAAGAGCTTGCTGCTTTCCGGGTCGCCCATGTGATTGAGGCGACACAGCATCCAGATGCCGATCGCCTGCGCGTCTGCAAGATTGATACTGGCGAAGAAGTCGTGCAGGTCGTGTGCGGTGCGCCCAACGCCAGAACAGGTATGAAGGGCGTGTTCGCGCCATCCGGTGTGTATGTGCCTGGCACAGACCTATTGTTGAAGCCGACCAAGATCCGTGGTGTTGAGAGTAATGGTATGTTGGTTTCGGAGCGCGAGATGGGTGTCTCCGATGAGCATGACGGGATTATCGAAATGCCCGAAGATACCGAAATTGGTGCGCCCTATGCCAAGCTTGCCGGTCTTGATGATCCGGTTATCGAAATTGCCATCACTCCAAACCATCCGGATGCGTTAGGCGTTTATGGAATTGCCCGGGATCTGGCGGCGGCTGGATTCGGGACATTGAAGCCACTTGATGTCTCGAAAGTTGAAGGACGGTTTGACAGCCCTATTACCGTGAAACTGAATTTTGACGGAACTGATCCGCTCCCCTGCTCAAAGTTTGTCGGACGCTATGTTCGCGGGGTGAAAAACGGCCCCAGCCCGAAATGGCTACAAGACAAACTGCTCGCCATTGGATTGCGCCCGATCTCGGCGCTGGTAGATATTACGAACTATGTCACCTTTGATCTCGCCCGTCCGCTTCATGTCTTTGATGCGGACAAGATCGACGGTGACATACAGGCTCGCCTTGCAGTTCAGGGCGAAAAACTTCTGGCTCTCGATGGCGAAGAGTATGAGGTCGATGCGGACGTTTGCATGATTGCTGATAACAGTCGGGGGTTGGCCCTTGGCGGTATCATGGGCGGTGAGGAAACGGGCTGTGCTGAGGGCACGGTCAATGTGTTCATCGAGGCAGCTTTGTTCGATCCCATCCGCGTCGCCATGTCCGGTCGTAAGCTCGGCATTGAATCCGACGCGCGATATCGCTTTGAGCGGGGTGTTGATCCGGCATTTGTTGAAACCGGAATGGAAAT
Organism: Pseudomonadota bacterium; assembly: GCA_024743055.1. Classification (GTDB taxonomy): domain Bacteria; phylum Pseudomonadota; class Alphaproteobacteria; order Sneathiellales; family Sneathiellaceae; genus Sneathiella. The sequence continues at coordinate 13,679 of JANSXH010000009.1, read as the reverse complement.
TGCGACCCGCCTCGTTATGGATCTGTGTGGCGGCGAACCGAGCCATGTGGTGATGGACGGCACCGGCCCGGACTGGGAAAAATCGGTTGATCTGCGAGTATCCCGGGTCAAGGAGCTTGGCGGTGTTGAAGTGGATGTCCAAGAGATGATGGGCATTCTATCCAAGCTAGGGTTTGAGCCTGTTCTGGACGGGAATGTCATTCATACTTCTGTCCCGCCCTGGCGCATGGATGTGGATGGAGAAGCAGACCTCGTTGAAGAAGTTCTGCGGGTCTATGGATATGACAATATTCCGCAAGTGCCGCTTCCGACCCATAATGTCGTGGCCAAGCCATCAGTAAATATAAAACAGCGCCGGGTCAGAACAGCCAAGCGAGCACTTGCAGGCCGGCAAATGATGGAATCTGTGACCTGGTCTTTCTTACCGAGAGCTCATGCCGATCTCTTTGGTGGAGTACCCGATGAAATTGTTCTCGTCAACCCGATCAGTGCCGATCTGGATGCCATGCGGCCTTCCTTGTTGCCGAACCTGATTTCCGCGGCTGGTCGTAATCAGGCACGTGGTTTCTCCGATTTCTCCCTCTTTGAGGTTGGCTCGGAATATCATTCAGATCAACCGGACGGCCAGTCCATGGTCGCTGGCGGGATCCGTGTAGGCCTGACGTCTGCCCGCCATTGGGACGGCAATGGCAGACAGTATGACTGCTTTGACGCTAAAGCCGATGCGATCGCAGTACTTGAAGCGGTGGGGGGACCCGCTGCTTCCGTCCAGATTTCTGCAGACGCACCTGCCTGGTACCATCCGGGCCGATCCGGCGTTATGCAACTGGGGCCGAAAAACCGGCTTGCCGCTTTTGGCGAGTTGCATCCGGCTGTTCTGGAGGCCATGAAGGTCAAAGGGCCGATCGTCGGGTTTGAGGTGTATCTCGATAATGTACCGCTTCCAAAGGGAAAATCAGCAACGGCACGGCCGCCTCTTGTTGTATCTGATTACCAGTCTGTTGAGCGGGATTTCGCCTTTGAAATGGAAACGGACGTATCTGCGGATAAAATCATCCGTGCCGTTCGTGGCAGTGACAAGAAGCTGATCTCGGATGTCTCGATATTTGATGTTTATGAAGGTGAGCATATAGCGGAAGGACGCAAATCTGTTGCATTTTCCGTTCGACTGCAACCTACGGAAAAAACACTGACCGATGACGAAATCGATGCGGTAGCCGCGAAGATTATTGCCAATGTGGAAAAAGCCAGCGGCGGAACTCTTCGCCACTGATTAAGTGCCTAACTAGCCGGAGGGAGCGGTCACGCTCCCTTTCTGCTGTCTCTGGAGTGAAAAATAATGACGAATAATGTCCCAGAAGGGTTTGAGAAATTTGCCTTCAGTAGAGGCTTCGTAGATTTGACAGGGCCCCTGATGGTTAAAAAGCTGGAGAACGATGCTTATCTCGGGCTGCGAATAGAAGATAGGCACTGCAATCCGGCGATGATTTGCCATGGCGGCATGCTGATGACTTTTGCAGACATGCAGCTCGGGGTTGGTGGGCAGGCTATTGCCGGTATCCGTAAATTTCTTCCCACAATCCAAATGTCCTGTGATTTCGTCTCTCCTGCCCCGAACGGCGCCTGGTTGGAAGGGCGGACACAGCTTACGAAGCAGACGCGTACGTTGTTATTTGCGACCTGTATTTTGACTGCGGATGAAAAGACCGTGTTCAGCGCTTCGGGCATCATGAAGATACCGTCCGACAAGGGAACCTACTCTGATGTGCCCTTCCCGGAGGCCTGAGCCTAACATTGACATTGAATTTAGCGGTAAACCTGTTATTTGCATGAGCAGATCCCTTAACCAGAAGCACCCGTATGACTGACCTGAATAAAATTCGGAATTTCTCGATCATTGCCCATATTGATCATGGCAAGTCCACCTTGGCGGACAGGCTGATCCAGATGTGTGGTGGTTTGGATGATCGGGAAATGCAGCAACAGGTTCTCGATAGCATGGATATCGAGAGAGAACGCGGGATAACCATCAAGGCGCAAACGGTGCGGCTTCTTTATAAAGCACAGGACGGAGAGACCTATACCCTCAACTTGATCGACACACCGGGCCATGTGGATTTCGCCTATGAGGTCAATCGCTCGCTTTCAGCTTGTGAGGGATCTCTGCTGGTAGTTGACGCCAGCCAGGGTGTTGAAGCTCAGACCCTAGCAAATGTCTATCAGGCCATTGAGGTAGATCACGAGATCCTGCCAGTCCTTAACAAAGTTGACCTGCCAGCAGCTGATGTGGACCGCGTCGTTGAGCAGATCGAAGAGGTGATCGGCATTGACGCCAGTGGGGCCATTCCTGTGTCTGCCAAAACAGGCGTGGGTGTGGATGAGGTACTGGAAGCTGTCGTCGCCCATATCCCACCCCCTGAAGGTGACCGGGACGAACCGCTACAGGCGCTGTTGATCGACAGCTGGTATGACGCGTATCTCGGTGTTGTTGTACTGTTTCGTGTGCGGGCGGGAAGTATCCGCAAAGGACAGAAAGTCCGGATGATGGAGACAGGCGCCAGTTACCTTGTCGACCGGGTAGGTGTGTTCACGCCCAAAGGTTTGATGGTAGATGAGCTGGGGCCCGGAGAAATCGGCTTTATGACTGCCGCGATCAAGCAGGTGGCGGATACCAAAGTCGGCGACACCATCACCGATGATCGAAAACCGGCTTTGGAGCCGCTTCCCGGCTTCAAACCCAATCAGCCAGTCGTTTTCTGCGGTCTATTTCCAGTTGATAGCGCCGACTTTACTGAACTGAAATCCAGTCTCGGCAAGCTGCGTCTAAATGATGCAAGCTTTTCATTTGAAGCGGAAACCTCAGCGGCTCTTGGTTTCGGGTTCCGTTGTGGTTTTCTCGGCCTCTTGCATCTTGAGATCATTCAAGAACGGCTGGAGCGGGAGTTTAACCTCGATCTGATCACAACGGCTCCATCGGTGGTTTATCATCTCTATATGAGAAACGGCCAGATGGTTGAAATGCATAATCCGGCCGATATGCCCGATGTCATGCAGATTGATCATATCGAGGAGCCCTGGATCAAAGCGACGATCATGGTGCCGGACGAATATCTCGGCCAGGTTTTGAAGCTCTGCGAAGACAAGCGCGGCGTTCAGGCGGATCTGACCTATACCGGAAACCGGGCGATGGTAGTCTACAAACTCCCTCTCAATGAGGTGGTATTTGATTTTTATGATCGCCTGAAATCGGTCAGCCGGGGATATGCCAGCTTTGATTACGAGTTGGACGAATATATCGAGAGTGACCTCGTCAAACTCTCTATCCTCGTCAATTCAGAGCCTGTAGATGCTCTTGCCATGATCGCCCATCGGGATCAGGCAGAAGGACGTGGCCGGCAGCTCTGTGAACGCCTGAAAGATCTTATCCCACGTCAGTTGTTCAAGATTGCTTTGCAAGCGGCGATCGGCGGTAAAGTTGTCGCCCGTGAGACCATCAGTGCGCTGCGCAAGGATGTGACGGCCAAATGCTATGGCGGTGACATCACGCGTAAGAAAAAGCTGCTGGAAAAGCAGAAAAAGGGCAAGAAGCGCATGCGGTCCGTCGGTAACGTCGATATCCCCCAGGAAGCATTCTTGGCTGCCTTAAAAATGGGTGACGACTAGGCTCAGCTTTCAAAGGCGCTTTTGGCAGCTTTCCGGCGCCGTTTGAACAAAACGGCCAGCACGATCCCCGGAACAAGAAAATCCAGCCAGGCCGGCCACAGCAACAGGGTCGTGATCCCCGGATCCCAAATCGAGGGAAGCAGATATCTTTGAATGATCGCCTGTGTCAGGTTAAGCCCATCCGGATCGAGCATAAACCATAATTCTCCCAACAGGATTGATTGCCAGGTACCAGTATCCAGATACCGTAACATATCATGCCCGAGAACAAGAAATGCGGCGATAAGGAATATCCAGCCTATTATCCGACCAATGATCACGCGTTCAGTTACTCCTTTTTACCTGACATAAAGGTAACGCGAATGGTCTTCAATTGCCATGCACGATTATGTCAAACAGGATTGAAGTGGAGCGGGCTCGAATAAATGCGTTTGAGATGCTTTGACCCCTTGCAATCTCTGGCCTCTGAAGTATATTCCCCGCTCGTCTTCCCAAAAACTGGAAGAGATTTGCGGAGGGGTGGCCGAGTGGCTTAAGGCGCACGCCTGGAAAGTGTGTATACGGGGAACCGTATCGAGGGTTCGAATCCCTCTCCCTCCGCCATTTCGCTCTAGTGAATTTTTTCTGTACAAGACCGTAATCTGCCTAAAAATCAGATTTATGATGAGCAGAGTAGTTTTGTGTCTCGGAATTTGCGGCTAAAATAGCCCGTCTATAATCGTCAGCCATTAAGACTGCTTCATGCCAAAACAATTTTCTAAAACTTGATTGGGCTCTTTGAACTATTTTTTGAATTACCTTAAATCAGAGTTGATTGGGTATGTTCAAGGGGAGCGTACTGTATAAGTATCACTTAATTAGAGCCTATTTTTCAACTTTAAATAGCTAGTTCGTAGTCGATTGAAAAGCAGTTTTGGAGATTGTGGAAATCGTAAAGAGTGCGCAGGAATGAGCATACCACCCATAAGGAAACTATTAAAGAAGTAATGCGACTTTCATAATCTCTTCCATAGGTTTAGGCTGAGAATGATTTCTTCGTTTTGGCGGGAGGTGTTCCCTGTAATACAGATTTAATCTAATGCTTCGTTCATCGCTCTGAAATCTCGAAGTATTGCTGACTAAAATTCTATTAAATATCACGTCATTGTTGGTCAAAAGATACTTAAAAGCGTTTTCCCGAAGAAGCGCATCGCCTGTATGGGTAAAAAATATAATATTTATAATGACTTAACCCTATTTTATATAATTACCCTTGTAAAGGTACAGTAGTGATTTTGAGATCAAGGGATTACAGCGATAGATTTTTTAAAGCGAACTATGGTTTCAAAGCCATTGTTTGAGGGAGAGTCAACTCTGGCCATATCTTGTGGGTTTCGAAATTTAAATGAATAGGACACCTCGTCAGACAGAATTCACAATTGTGACGGATGGTCGGAAAGCGCCAAAAACTCGATAAATTGTGTTTGGCCAAAAACCAACCGTATGGCCTTCTGGAATATTAAAAAACTATTAAATAGTGTTTTTCGACTTGCGTATCAGTAATCATGTATTTACGATAAAAATCGTTCGAGTTGTAGATTGATTTGTAGGGGGGCAGATGCAGGATAAGGCTGAAAATCCGAAAGGTGTGCTTGTCAGTCTTCTAACGACGATACTGGTTTCCTTGATTGCCTTTGGGGTATCGCTGCTCTTTTTTCCGTTCAATATATTGGTTTTTACTCTTCTCATGACAACTTGGTTTTGTTGGAGAGGGCCTGAGAGCGCGGACTTTATGCTAAAAATTCCAAGGCGCCTTGGAGATGTATTGGCCATTATTGCAGTACCAACGCTTGTTGGGCTTTATTTTTTAATATTAGAGTTTTTTTCAATTGGCTTGTTGCAGGTGAGGGAATTTGAATACTTACTATTTAACAAATTGAGTCTGTTTCCAAGCTTAGGTAATAATTTTGATTTGATGAAAGTGTCAGTCGCTGCCGAGGGTGGGAGTGAAAATGGGGAAGTTTTTGCCCGTAAGATCTTCTCTATAGTTATCTCTTGTGCGGCATTTCTTTTATTCTATGTCCCTTTGATATGTGCAAGTTTTACATATGGTGCAAAGAAAGAGAGAATTCGTAGTCTCATTACGACTCCAGCCCAAAAGGCCAATTTAAAATGGTTGGTTGTTGGCGCCTTGTTTTTTGGCTTATGCCTTGGCTTCTATTCTGTTTATCGAGATTTCACTTCCATTAGTGTCGATGACTTCAGTGTGCTTGCTTATCTGGCAACAGAAAGTCAGCGATATGTGCCTGTGCGATGGGGTGTCTTACTTCTCTACTCGACGCTCTTGTTGCCGCTTTTTATTCCGTTTGTTATCCCCGCTTTGTTTTCTTTTAGATGGCTAAAAGATATTGGCGGAACTTTTTCCAAATAAATCTCATGAATTAGGACTTGACCAATGGCCACTGAAACTCTCGAGGAACGCTATGATGAATTTGTCGACATTTTTTCAAATATATTTATCGGTGTCCAAGTTTCAGTTGAAGGTTTGGCGAGAATTGTAGATGAGCATATCAAAATAAACCCAAACGACACGAAGGCGATAGAATTTGCAGACGGGCTGCGGTTATTCGGAAGAGTGTTTAATCCAGCTGCAACGATTGCTACGATTACTTTGGAAGAGTATGGCGAAATTGAAGATAATCCTGAAATTGGGATTAACGCATTTTTTGCAAAAGTAGGGTTTATTTCTGGACTGTCGCTAGCAGGGGCCAGACTAGGTCAACTGGGCGGAATTGCGCTCGCTACCGGTGGGTTAGCTTTGGTGGGAGCTTCTCCCGCAGTTATTGCAGTTGGTACAGCAGTTGCTGGCATTGTGGGTGCGATCGGTTTAGGCATTGCGTTTGCAGAAGTTGCTAGATTCATCCTTGATGAGCTAGAGGCTAATGGCATTTTTTCTGGCGATGAAGTCCAGATTGCAGACCTAGGAGATAGCATCGAATTCATCGGCACAAATAGCGATGATTCTATCATAGGAACTACAGGTGAGGATCGTATCTATGGGAACATCGGCGCCGATACACTGAGTGGCGGTGATGGGGAGGATATCATTTACGGCGGTGAAGGAGCAGGATCCAGTCCTGACGACTTTATCAACGGCGGATCCGGAAATGATCAGCTTTTTGGAGACGATATTGATCTGGGCTCACAAGGCGGTCGAGACACCTTATTTGGGGGTGCAGGGCTTGATGTTCTGTACGGTGGCGGCGGTTCAGATGTGCTTTATGGCGATGATGATACTGAAGAAGACGTTCTTGTTGGTGGGCAAGGTTCTGACAAGTTTTTTGCGGGCGACAGCGATATAATCGATGATCCGGACAGACTAGATACTGTCTATCTGGATGGGATCCTTTTGAAAGGAGGGGAAGCCTCACTTGGAAAAAACGTTAGCGATGATGAACAAGTTTGGATTGGAGACAAATACGGCGAGCGTTACACCAAGGAAGGCGGCGATCTGAAAGTTACCTATAACGGATCCACATTAATAATTAAGGATTGGAACAAGAGAGATAGTCACGCAAATATTAACCTGAGGCCAAAGGATGACCCAGTACCCGACAGATATTCCTCACCATTAGTGCTGGATCTGGACGGGGACGGTATTGAGCTGATTGCGCTGGATGATTCTGCGGCATTTTTCGACATCGATGAAGATGAAGGACGGGAACGGACGGCTTGGGTTAGTGCCGATGATGGCATACTGGCGCTCGATCGCAATGGAGACGGGGTAATTAACGACGCCGGCGAGTTGTTCGGATATGGCGAAACATACTCTTATGGAAGTATTAATGGTGGCAGCGGCTCTAATCTTCAAGGCCCAGGTGAGATCGATATTCGGTTTGAAAGCGGTTTTGATAAACTTGCAGAATTAGACCTCAATCTGGACGGAGTGATTGACGGATCAGATGTAGCTTATAGTGAGCTTAGAGTTTGGCGGGATCTGAATGAAGATGGCATTTCCGAGGGAAATGAACTTTTCACGCTGGCAGAAGTCGGTGTGGCTTCTATCTCTTTGTCGTCGACGGCGGTGAGCGAAACCATCGCCGATAGCCTGGTGACCGACACGGCCATTTATACGACCACGGAAGGCGTCGATCGTGCCATCTCAGACATATGGTTTCGCTTTGATCAATATGACGTGCGCTTTGATGAGCCGGAGAATTTAGATCCAACATTGGCGGCATTGCCGGAATTGGGCGGTGCAGGTGCGGTCAAAGACCTGCATGTGGCTATGGCAGAGGATCCTGGCTTGCGAACACTCGTGGAGCAGGTGACTAATCTTGGCATAGCGGATCTATCGAAACTCAGCCCGCTGGTCGATGAAATTCTCTGGCGATGGACAGGGGTTTCGGAAAATACGACTGCGTTTTCGCGCGGACCCTATGCGGATGGCAGAGCTGTTGAAGTAATAGAGGCTTTTTCTGACACTCCTTTTGCGCAGTGGAGTGGCCCAAATCCGAGACCTACTGCTGGCTCAGTATTGATGGAGCAATATGATGTCATCCATCGGAATGTTGCGGCGCAACTTGCGGCTCAAGCGACTTTTGGCCAGACATTATTTCCTGAAATTACTTATGAACAGAACCAGTTCCTTGTTCTAGCAGATGGAACAAACAGTACGGATTTGCTGCAACGCCTTGTTGATAATGCGCCTTCAGACTGGTCCGCGAAGATAGCGCACTTTCATGCTGGACTCAGACTGCTGGATACAATCTATAAATCCTTCGCAGATGTAAAAGCGGCTGCTGATGATGGTGCCGGTTACCTCGCGGCAGTAGAGACCTTGTTACAATCTGAAGGGCTAGATCTCACCTATTTCGAGATAATCACGGCTCATTTAGGAGGAGAAGGTAACGACAGCCTGATAACACAATCCAATGCAGGAAATCAGTATCCTGCTCATTCTCAAATTGTCTCCACAGGTTCTGGCAACGACGAAGTCAGCTTCGGTGGGGGCAAGTCAATACTCTACTGGGGCCAAGGGCAGGGCAATGACGCTGTCTCCTTTTCGCCATTCGGTTATTTTGGCTGGGACATTTTGCCCAGGGTAGAAATACGATTACCCGATTTGCTTCAAGCAGATGTTGCCATCGAGGCTGGAGATGGATGGTCTCAGGATATCGTTATCACAATCGTCGCAACTGGAGAGACTCTGACGATCCGAAATTATTTGATTCAGGATCGTTCAGAATCATCAGTTATGGTTTTTTCAGATGGAACAACCTTGTCTTTTGAAGATGTCATAGCTGGACCGTCCGAAACCGGGACGGTGGATGATGATCGTTTGCTGCAGGTAACCGGTGGAACACTTGACGGCGGTGCAGGAGATGATTTGCTGCTTGGAGGCGAGCAAGCGACGACCTTCGTCTTCGGCTTGGGCTATGGCCATGATGAGATCCGGGATATAGCAGATAAGAATGTTGTCAATACAGTCGTCTTTGGTCCTGGAATTGCGGCCGCAGATCTCATTTTTGGTCGGGAAGGCCCCGTTGGGCAGCATCTAACTATTCAGATTTCCGGAACGAACGATGTCCTGACCATTGCGGATCAGTTTGGGCAAATACTTCCAGGGCCTTCTGAGCCGGCCATTGACCGATTTATGTTCGACGATGGCAGTGAAATTACATCGGATTACATCCGTAATCTCCAGATGGAAAATGGGGACGGCAACGATGTGGTGCAAGGCGAATACGGAATTGATATTTTCGATTCCTACGGCGACGACGGTAATGACACACTTCATGGGTATCAAGGAGCCGATCTATATTATTTTAACTCTGGTAATGGTCAGGACAGGATCGAGGATAAAGGCTCAGACCTTAATGAGGATCGGGTCGTATTTTCGTTTGCGATGGACACCTACACAATCACCCGGGCAGGAGAGGTCATCACTTTCCTTAACTCGGGTAATGGCGACCAGCTGATCGTAGATAATACGAAAGGTAAAGTTGAAATCTATGAATTCAATGATCAAACTTGGCTATATGATGATCTGTTGGTCTTTATTGATTTAAGCGGTAGCGATGGAACGGAAGTCTTAGGATCAAGTGATGCGGATCTGTTGGTTGGTACAGCAGATGATGAGAATTTTGTGGCCCTTTCCGGAAATGACACAGTCGAAGGCAACGGCGGGATTGATGTGATCAAAGGAGGGGCTGGCTCAGATTCATTGGATGGCGGCACTGAGAACGACTTTTTGTTTGGCGAAAATGATAGTGACGAGCTTGTCGGTGGAGAAGGGGATGATGAGCTCTATGGCGGAAGTGGCAGCGACACCCTTTTCGGTGGGATTGGCAATGATCTGTTAGTTGACGGTGATGACTCATTTGAAAATAACGAGTTTTACGGCGGGCTTGGTGATGACACCCTTGTTGGGGAATACGCTTTTTCCTCATTTGATACCTTCCACTACAATTTGGGAGACGGAAACGACCTGATTGTCGATAATGGCATTTTTAATTCCGTAGACACCCTTGTCTTCGGCCCAGGCATTACAGAATCCGACCTGGATTTTAGTTTTGTCCGGATAGATCTCTCTCAACATAAAGGTCCCTTTCAAGGAAAGAGTGAGCAATGGGGCCTGCAAGTTGAAGTTGCAAACGACGCGTTGTTGACGCTTGCAGGGCATCCTTTTCATGAAGTGGGTGGGGTGGAAACCATTCGGTTTGATGATGGCTCAGAGCTTTCTATGGCATCTGTGCTTGCGTCTATGAGGACCCAGGATGCAACCGATCAGTTAATCGTAGGGACAGGAACTAGCGGCAATGCGGTTTTGTCTGGTGGTGCCGGAAACGATACCCTTGGTGGAACGCAGGGCGCTCCAAATTTTTATTTTGAGTTGGGAGGTGGCCAGGACGTCATTTTACCCGACAGTACGAATTCGACGGTTGGATTGATCACCTTTGGGCCAGGCCTAAATTATGCAGATTTGACAATTTCGCGATCCGGAGATCTTGATGAAAATCTTGTTCTCTCTTTCACCGGCGGTGATTCAGTTACAGTCCTGAACCAGTATTCTAGTTACGTAGATGGCTTCGGGGAATATCAACGAGTAAATTATATCCAATCCATTGTCTTCGATGATGGTACGACGGTGGATGCTGCAGCCATCTATGCCGCGACAATGCCCATTACCGCTGGAGATGACAGCATGATAGGTTCGGCATTTGAGGAGACTTTTGCTGTAAGCGGCGGCAACGATACGATGATTGGAGCGGGCGATGGTGATACTTACGAGTTCGGAATTGGGGCAGGCTCGGATGTAATAATTGAAACCGCGCAGAGCCACGAGTTTTCCCCATTCGTTTCCGAAGGAGAATTTAGTGTAGAAGCAGATCTTTCATTGGTTCGCGAGACAGATACAGTCACTTTTGGAGCTGGCATTACGATAAATGACCTGGTTCTGACAATTGTCGGGGACTCGCAGCAAGATCTACAAATTCAGATTACAGGTACGACTGATTACTTGTTGATCAAGGATCAATTTTCCCCTGCTGGAAATTGGGGCGCGATTGCTGAAAATTCCGGATTTGGGGAGTTTTTGGAAGGGGAAGTTTCCAAGGACTACTGGGATTTAAAATTTGCTGCAGAATTTGGCTCTGCTCCTCTGTTTGCTGCCGGGATAGAAAAATTCGTTTTTGCTGATGGATCAGAATTTACCCGCGAAGAATTTGCCACTTACATTGGCGGTCGAGAGAATGATGGCGACAATACAATACAATCAGATGATCAGGGCGGAACCCTAGATGGCGGAGCAGGTGAAGATCGGCTGGAAGGTGGATCGGGCGATGACGTTTACAAGTTCGATACGGGTTATTTTAACGACGTAGCGGCAGACGCTGGCGGAAACGACAAAGTTGAATTCGGTGTTGGAATTGTGCCGGAAGCTGTTGCCTTTACCCGTACAGGTGAGAACGGCGATGATCTTCTGATTGAGATCGGCGGAGTGGAACGTAACTCGCTGTTGATCGAAGGTCAGTTCGCCAATGATGGCCGAAAAATTGAGGAGTTTCAGCTCTCTGATGGGTCTCTTTGGTCCGCTGCGGATATTGAGAATTATCTTCTCTTTCAGTCAATAACGTCTGGCAGCGACACCATTGTTGGGTATGAAGGTGACGATGTTATCAACGCTCGCGCAGGAGACGATATTATTGATGTGCGAGGTGGTGACGATAGCATTGATGGAGGCGCAGGTCGGGATACTGTAATTTTCCAAGGGCCTCAGGCTAATTTTGATATCCGGGTTGAAGGTAATGAAACCATTGTCGAGGATATCGTTGGAGCGCAAGGCTTGAAAAGATTAGTCAACGTTGAAGAGCTTGAATTTGTGAGCGACGATGGCAGCAGTGTGTTTGTAGAACAAGTTGCCAATATGTCGCCATCTGCTGGGGTAGCCAACTTCGCTGGCCGAGAGGATACTACGTTAATTCTGTTCGCGTCTGAAATTCTCAGTAATGCTTCCGATCCCGATGGCGATGGGTTGGCCATAACAGAAGTAAGTAATGCTCAGAACGGAATTGTCGCTCTCGATAGCAATGGACGTGTTACTTTTACTCCTGATGCAAACTATTATGGAACAGCCAGCTTTGAATATACGGTTACGGATGCCGGTGGGCTGACCTCTACGGGAACAGCATCAATCCAAATCGAAAGCGTGAATGACGCACCAATTGTTGCTAATGCTGTTTTGGATCAGGAAGGGACAGAAGATCAACTCTTTAGCTATGTGGTTCCGGCTGATGTGTTTAGCGACCTAGACACTACCGACCTTACCCTGTCTGCCACAATGAACGACGGGAGTGCGTTACCGGCATGGTTAGCGTTTGATGGACCAAACAGAACTTTTTCGGGAACGCCACCGCAGAACTTCAATGGAGTACTCTTTGTCTCCTTTGCCGCCAATGACGGAGAAGCTTCAATTGCTACAGATTTTGCGATTACAATAAATGCTGTAAATGATGCCCCGGTAGCTGTGACACCTTTGACTGATGTTGTTGCGGTCGTTGGCGACAATCTGGATATTGTCTTGCCCCAGGATGCTTTTGTCGATGTGGATGAAGAAGCGCTTTTTTATACCGCGACCTTGTCAGATGGTTCAACTCTCCCAGCTTGGCTTACCATTGATCCTTTGACAGGTAATTTTTCCGGAGTGCCTGGGCAAATTGATGACGGGAGTTACTCAATTGACGTAACCGCCAGCGATGGTTTGGAAACTGTAACGAGCTCTTTTGCCCTAACAATTGATTCAGATAATACGGCCCCGACGGTTGATCAGGGATTGACCAACCAATCAACGGCGGAAGATGCGGCTTTCTCCTTTGCGATCCCTGCCGATGCCTTTGCGGATGCGGATGCGGGAGATGTCCTTAGCTACTCGGCCACCCTTGACGATGGCAGTGCTTTGCCGGCCTGGCTGTCTCTGAATAACGGAACCCTTAGCGGCACCCCGGAAAATTCGGATGTTGGAACGCTGATAATCAAAGTGACGGCGACCGATGGCAGCGGAGCCTCTGTCGATAGCAACTTTACCATTGATGTGACCAATACCAATGATGCCCCTGTTGTATCTGTTGGCCTTGCTGATCAGACGGCGACGGAGGATGCGCTGTTTAGTTATGCGGTTCCGGTTGATGCCTTTTCGGATATTGATGTTGGTGATATCCTGAGCTATTCGGCGGCGCTGGTTGGCGGTGGGGCTTTGCCGACCTGGCTGACCTTTGACGGGACGTCCTTCAGTGGCACGCCGACGGGGACGGATGCGGGTGTCCTGGCGGTTGAGGTGACGGCGACGGATACGAGCAGTGCGTCTGTGAGCACGGTGTTTGACCTGGATGTGGGGGCGTTGAACCAGTCGCCGACGACGGATGGCGGGACGATTGAGCTGCCGGTGAACGGCACCACGACTGGTGTGTTGCAGGCCAGCGATGCGGAGACGCCGTCTTCAAGCCTGACTTACAGCCTGCAGAGCGCGGCGTCCAACG
>JANSXH010000020.1 GCA_024743055.1 Pseudomonadota bacterium | reverse complement strand
ATCAAAACGGTCTTCTGGCTTTAACAGAGACAGGCCAGTCAATAAAGCCCGCCTCGCCTGGTCCATGGAGACACCCTGCATGGAACCTGAAACGTCAACGATGAAGGTAATATCGCGGGGGGCTTTATTGACTGGCCTGTCTCTGTTAAAGCCAGAAGACCGTTTTGATATCATCGCCTTTAATGATCATACATGGCGTCTGTTCGACGAAACCCGGCCGGCGACAGTAAAGAATATTCGCGAAGCACAGCAGTTCGTTGCCAGTTTGCGGGCAGACAGGGGAACAGAAATGCTTCCAGCTCTCAAATCGGCCTTCAAGGACATGATGGATGAGAGCTTCCTGAAGCAGATTATGTTTCTGACCGATGGTGCCGTCTCAAACGAAGCACGTATGTTTGATCTGGTTGAAAGCTCCTTGGGTCCGGCGCGCTTGTTCACGGTTGGCCTTGGGAATGCACCCAATAGCTGGTTTATGCGCAAAGCCGCTGAACATGGCCGAGGTGTTCATATTCAGGTGACGGATTTGCAGACCACTCAAAAGGAATTGGAGGCACTGTTCCGGGACATGTCTGCACCTTCTTTGCAGAATATACGCCTGCGCATGGATGAGGCGGCGGATACCTATCCCCGACAAATCCCGGATCTGTTTGGGCAACGTCCATTGCTGTTCGTTGCCCGCCAGGAAGCCAATCCAGGTCTTGTTGAGATTGCCGCTTTGTCGGCTGATGGAGAAAGCTGGGCGCAGAATATTGACCTGGCGACGGCAACCGTGGGCGAGGGAATATCCAAATTCTGGGCTCGCAAAAAAATCGAATCCCTCGGAGACGCAAGATCAAGGGGAATGGATCCGGAACTGGTGCGGACTGCCGTCATAGATGTGTCTCTGAGCCATGATGTCCTCAGTGAATTTACTAGCTTTGTGGCGGTTGATACCACGCCCGCCCGCATCAAGGAGGACTTCCTTAAGAAAGTGAAGCTGCAAGGCAACCTCCCTCAAGGGACCACATGGGAAAAATTCTTTGGCCCTAAAACTGCAACACCTATGCTTTGGCAAGCAGTGTCTGGAGTTGTTCTTCTAATGTTGGCGCTTGCCTTGTTTATCGCAATGCGAAGGCGGGTTGGCCAATGATCGGAAGAACCGCCACTTTTGTCCTTGTACTTTTTCTCCTCGGCCTCGCTGGTTGGCAGCTAGGTCGAGCTGGCCTGCTTGCTGGGAAAGCCTGGGCTGCCCCAATCCTTATCGAATGGGCATGGCATGAAGGGCAGGAACAGGGCACGCCAACGCCTCCTTGGCCTTGGTCTGATAGTTATCCATCCGCTCGGATGGAGGTGCCAGCGCTTGGTCTCACCCGCTTTGTTCTGGAGGGGGATAATATGAGGAACCTTGCTTTTGGTCCGGTGATGTCGCAAAGGCATTCGAATGCGGTTCTTTTTGGCCATCGGGACTCTCACTTCAGATTCCTCAAAGATCTAAAGCAAGGCCACAAGATAATTTTTCAACAAACGGGTGCTGAAGCAGAAACTTGGCAGGTTACGCACAGCGATATCGTTTCAACAAACGATCTGGCCGTTCCAACCTCAGGCTTGGCAGAAACGATTATGCTCGTAACCTGTTATCCCTTTGATTCCCTCAATCCTCCGACGGATCTTCGCTATGTCGTCTGGTTACACAAGGAATTCTAGCCTGAGTTATTTACCTCGCTCTTGCAATCCGTGCTGTTTCATACGCCAGACGCAATGATCAATTCTGTCCTGGCCGAAAAAAGCTTCATTTTCAAAGGCAAGGGTGGGAACTCCCCAATGGCCGGATGCTTCGAGGGCTTTCTGGTTATCAGCGATCTTTGCATCATAAACATCCGCTTTACCATCAATCATTTCGTCAAGAACGGCTAAATCAAATCCTGCCTTTGCGGTAGCTTTTTCAAGATGATCGCCTTGATCCCATCCGGCCACATCCCCCTTCCACAAAAGCTGGGAGATTTCGTCTATAAAGGCCAGTCCGTCGCCAGTTTCACTGGCCGCTATTCCCAGACGGGTTAAACGGTGAATATAAGGCTGATCTTTTGAGATTTCCCGTGTTTCATTATTCATTACAACCGGGTCCGGGCGAGGCCACCGCATGGGAATGCTGTTAATTTCCGCCACCCGGCCAATATCCCTGACGAGGTAAGGGATCCACATCGGATTGACGTCGCTGAAGAATTCCGGATTTCGGATTGCGATCGGGTAGACAGGCCGAACCACGACGTCCAGATCATACTTTTGTCTTAAACTGACAATTCGAGCGGTTGCCAGATAGGAATAGGGACTTCTAAATGACCAGAACAGGTCGACAGTGTGGGTCATGGTTGCCTCCACGATTATGTGATTTTATTACCTCATCCTAAGGTGTTTTAAGGGCATATGTCAGCATCTTTTGTTTACCCTGGATCATGCTTGGGTCATGGTTTCGCCCAGTTGTGCCAGTAAGAGCGTAACAATTGCTCAATATTTATGAGTTAAACACAGAAAATGGCATTGTTACACATTCTTGTTTTGGCGATTGTGCAGGGAATCACTGAATTCCTGCCCATATCTTCCAGCGGACATTTGTTGATCATTTCCCCTCTGACAGGCTGGCCGGATCAGGGACAGGTGATCGATATCGCTGTGCATTTGGGTAGTCTTCTGGCAGTTCTTGCCTATTTTTGGCGGGATATCTTCGCTGTTACAAATGCAATGCTACGACCTATGAACCCGGAATTTGCGGAAGGGCGGCGCTTGGCAATGCAAGTGCTTGTGGCAACAATTCCCGTTATCATTGCCGGAGGTCTTTTGTTTCTCGTGATCAAGATTGACCTAAGGTCTATTCTTCTTGTCGCGGCTACAACCGTTGTCTTCGGTATCCTACTTGGTTGGGCCGATAAGGCTTTTCCGAAGGCAAAAGACCTTCGCGCCATGACATATATGGACGCCCTGATCATTGGCTCGGTTCAGATATTCGCCTTATTGCCCGGTTCAAGCCGGTCTGGCGTTACAATGATGGCCGCCAGAATGAGAGGAATTGACCGGGCGGAGAGTGCGCATTTCTCCATGCTGTTATCAATACCGACAATTATGGGAGCCGGAATACTTGGGGGTTTGAGCCTTCTTGAGCAAGGAAATGTTGATGTCGGCATCGATGCAGCCATTGCTGCTGGAATGTCTGCAATCGTTGCCTTTTGTGCCATCGGATTATTGATGAAATGGATCGGCAAGATTGGATTCATGCCTTTCGTGATTTACAGGCTTTTCCTAGGAGCCCTTCTGTTCGGACTGTATTTCCTCACCTAATGTGATTAATTCCATAGTTTCGCCATAAAACTTGAAATATCATAGCGACGCACCATTTTGATGCAAAAGGGGTTCACAGGGATGGAATAAAACATGCTTGCTTTGGATAATCTATTTAAGACCTCTCGAACACTACTGGCCGGAACGGTCCTGACGGCGACTGCCTTTTCCGCACCCGTCTTTGCTGCCGAAAAAGTGACCGAACTGAAACACTCCGTTTACGTTGGCGGGTTGTTTCTTGGCAGCATAGATACGGAAATCGAACAGAAGGATGACAGCTATAGCATTGAAACCATTGCCAATAGCAGCAAGACTTTTGATTGGGCCTTTCGCTGGACAGCCAAAGGTAAGACGGTTGGACTGATCACTGATGACAAGATTTCCCCATTTCTGCATCGACATGAAAGTGCCTGGAATGACAATCGACGCACGGCAACCATGAACTATGACACTGCCGGAGCCGTAACCGTTGAGAAGACCGGCAAGGAATCTACGGATCCCAACAAATACACACCAATTGACCCTGACAGTACCACTAATAGCGTGGATCCCATGTCTGCAATCCTTTTTGTTACCAACAGAATGGAAGCAGGAGAGGGCTGCAATGCCCAGGTTCCCATATTTGACGGTCGGCGGGTCTATGATCTTAAACTGACGGAAATAGGGGAAAAGCTCTTTAATCCGTCCAGCTATTCCGTATTTGAAGGAACAGCCACTGGCTGTAAGATCGAGATCGTGAAAAAAGGCGGCTTCAAGAAAAATCCGGATGCCGTCAGCCAGATGAATCAAGATCTGATTGTTTGGGTGGCCGCACCTGTTGAAGGAGGGCGGGTAGTTCCTGTTCGTATGCAGGTGGATACGGATTACGGTTCTGTGGAGCTGCATCTGGAGCGTTATAGCGATGGTCCCGTGCAGCTTGTGAGCAAAAACGCCAACTAGCCAAGATAGTACCAAGTAGACATTCTGATGCGACGAGGGGGACATGCGCATGCAATTGTCGAAAAACTTCTATTTGAGTGAACTGGTTCATAGCAATACAGCGGTCAGGCTGGGAATTGACAACACGCCAGGTGAAGCGGAGATTGAAAGTCTACGGCTTGTTGCTCAAAATATCCTTCAACCGATCAGGGATCATTACAAGATCCCCTTCAGCCCCTCCAGCGGGTTTCGTGGCCTTGAATTGAACAGACTATTGAAATCTAAAGATTCTTCCCAACATGTTAAAGGGCAGGCTGTGGATATCGAGCTTCCTGGCATATCCAACCTGGACTTGGCGACCTGGATAAGGGACAACCTGAGCTATGACCAGCTCATTCTGGAATTTCATACCATCGGGGAACCCTATAGCGGGTGGGTGCATTGTTCTTATGTGCAAAAAATGGCCCGAATGGAGGTTCTAACCTTTGCCGATAAGAAATTTAGCCAAGGACTGATCGCCTGACACAAGCCGGATCAATATCGCGCAGCATATCCGGTCAAGTGGCAGCTTCGCAAACCTGATTAACTTTCAGGCGCTTAGTTGCTATAGTCTGCACATATAGGTGCAGGTCAGTGTAGATGGGGTATGTAAATGGTTGACACTGGGTTTGGCGACAGGCTGTTGAATTTTCGACGCCGTGCGGATGTGACAGAAGGTCAATCCCACAAATTTCTCGAGGAAGCCCTTGATCGGAACAAAAGAGAAGGTCTCGTTCTCGCTGTAAAGGCGCGATTGGTGTCGCTGGCTGTCATTGCGGTGTTTCTTGTATATTTGACGCCCCATTATTCCGTTATTTATTACGAGGTTCTGATTCTGGGGTTCGCTCTGATCGGTTGGGCTCAGCTTAAGATTGGCCGGGTCGAGCATTCTCGCGCTGAACTGCTGTTGATATTTCTGGACCTGGCATTGATGACGGTTGTTCTTGTGGTGCCGAATCCCCTGGATGATCGGCCCTGGTCCATTGCCATGCAGTACAAATTCGGAAACTTCTCGTATTTTTATGTTCTTCTCGCTGGGGCTTGCTTAGCCTATTCTTGGCGCACTTTATTTGCGGTTGCCGGCTATACGACCATGTTATGGCTGGGCGCCTATTTTTGGGCAGTTCATCAGCCGTCAAGCATCGCAGAACTTTCTGACAAGATTACCGCGGCTATTGGCGACTTCCCACATATTCTGGCCTTTATTGACCCTAACAACATCGTCTTCGAAGCGCGGGTGCAGGAGGTTCTTGTATTTTGTATCGTTGCCGGCATCCTTGCCATGAATGGTTGGCGGGCGACACGGCTCCTGGTTCTGCAAGCTGATGCAGCGCGGGGGCGAACAAATCTCGCGCGCCATTTTCCGCCGAATATTGTCGAAAATCTTGCTGCCCGGGATCAGCCTCTTGCCGAGGTTCGAGAACAGCCAGTGGCTGTTTTGTTTGCCGATATCGTCGGCTTCACCAAAATGGCAGAGGAGGAGACGCCAGAGAGGGTTGTTGCTGTGTTGCGGGAATTTCATTCCCGTATGGAGGCTTGCGTATTTGAAAATGGAGGCACGCTTGATAAATTCCTCGGCGATGGCCTTATGGCAACCTTCGGGACACCGGAGACGACACCGGATGATGCAAAAAATGCCCTGCGCTGTTCCCAGTCCATGCGCAATAAAATGCGCGATTGGAATTACGAAAGGCAAAAGGACGGTAAACCACCAATCCGGCTCTCGGTTGGTATCCATTACGGCAATGTGGTGATGGGAGATATCGGTTCTGAGAGGCGCTTGGAATATGCAGTGCTGGGCGATGTCGTCAATGTTGCCAGCCGACTTGAAGCTCTGACAAGACCTCAACATGCCTTTACTGTTATCAGCAATGAAGTTGTAGACGCAATCGGGGATGAGAAAATGGTGGTGGATTTGGGTTTCGTTAAGGACGGAGCTCAGGATATTCGCGGCCGTGATGAGGAAGTTATCATCTGGAAACAGCCGATCTAGTCCTGTACCCCGCGACAATCATAATTCCTTAAAAAACTGTGCGTTTGGAGTAAATCCTGTCGGCTACGCAAAACAGGTATTTTTTGTCTTTTTTAGAACAAGCCTGCCAATTCCTGCGATTAGTCTTTGCATCTGTCTGAGAGTTCAGGCAACGATACGGGGATTGATATTGATGGCCCTTAACAGGAGGCCAAACACAGCAGGAGGGCTTAGGTGAAAGCAGCTGTTTGTCGGGAATTTGGAAAGCCGTTGGAGATCGAGAATCTCGATATCGCCGATCCTGCCGCCGGGGAAGTCAAGGTGAAGCTTGCGGCCTGTGCCATTTGTCACTCCGATCTCATCCTGATGGATGGTGGGTGGGGTGGGAACCTTCCTATGGTGCTCGGGCATGAAGCCTCGGGAATTGTGGAGGCCATTGGTGAGGGTGTCGTCAATATCTCAGTTGGCGACAAAGTGCTGGTTACATTGCTCCGATCCTGTGGACATTGTGGAGACTGTGAGAATGGTGAGCCCTACATCTGTGGCACATCCTTTCCAATTGATACGGACAGCCGCCTCTCAACCCAATCCGGTGAAAAAGTCGGTCAGGGCCTTAAAACTGGCGCTTTTGCCGAGACCGTTGTCACTGATCAATCGCAGATAGTTGTTATTCCAGATACCGTTCCGCTAGATGCTGCAGCGCTCCTGTCCTGTGGTGTCATAACCGGCCTTGGGGCTGTGGTAAACACAGCTCAAGTCGAGTACGGAAGTTCTGTTGTCGTCATTGGTTGCGGAGGCGTTGGCCTTAATTCCGTACAAGGCGCATCTTTGGTCAATGCCCATCCGATTATTGCTCTAGATCTGGTGGAGAAAAAACTTGAGGCGGCTCTTGAGTTCGGCGCAAGCCATGCCCTCAATCCACTCGCCAATGATACTGAGCAAAAAATCAAAGAACTGACAAAGGGGAAAGGGGCCGATTATGTGTTCGTTGCTGCTGGCAGCCCAAAAGCCTTTGAACAGGGCTTGGATATGTTATCTGCTTCCGGGACCCTCGTGATTGTCGGGATGCCACCGGCCGGACAGACCATCGCTGTTGAAGCTGGAAATATCGCAGGGGCGGGCCAGAAGATACTAGGAAGTAAAATGGGTTCGACCCGTTTGCGGATCGATATTCCGAAACTTGTAAGTCTGTATGAACGCGGGCATCTCAAACTTGATGAATTGATTACGGGCAGGTATCCCCTTGAAGACATCAATCAGGCAATTGATGATGTACGCGCGGATAAAGCGCTGAGGAATGTTATCGTATTTTAGCGGATATGACGGGACGGATAACACAATGAAAATCACGGATCTTGAAACTTTTGCCGTCGGAACGCCCCCTCCCCATTGGGGCGGTCAGTTCTGGGTCTTCCTCAAACTGACCACAGACACCGGAATTGAGGGCATCGGTGAAGCGTACGCTGTGCCATTTCATCCGGAAGTCACCGTCAAGATGATCGAGGATGTGTTCGAGAGGCGGGTGAAGGGTATGAGTCCCTTTCATATCGAACGGCTTTGGCGTCGGATTTATTCAAGTGGCTATACGCAACGGCCCGACAGTTCCATGATGGCCATCCTTAGTGCTTTTGAGATGGCCTGCTGGGATATTGTCGGAAAAGAGACCAATCAGCCGGTTTATGAGTTGCTGGGCGGCAAGGTGCGAGAAAAGCTTCGGACCTATACCTATCTTTACCCGAAAGAAGGGGATCCAGTGGATGTCTATGTGGATCCAGATATGGCTGCAGAGAGGGCGGCTGAGAATGTGGCCCTCGGCTTTACCGGTGTGAAGTTTGATCCGGTCGGACCTTATTCTGCTTTTGATCCTCGCCAACCGTCGCTTGAGCGCATGGATATATCCGAAAAGCTAGTGAAAAGGGTCAGAGAAGCCGTTGGTGATGACGCAGATTTGTTATTCGGAACCCATGGCCAACTAACGACTTCAGGCGCATTACGCCTTGCCCGCCGGCTCGAAAAATATGATCCTCTTTGGTTTGAGGAACCAACGCCACCCGAAAACGCTAACGAAATGGGGAAGCTCTCCAAACAGACCACCATTCCGATCGCGACCGGGGAGCGACTTTGTACCAAATATGAGTTCCATAGGGTCCTGGAAAGCGGTGCCGCCTCTATCCTTCAGATGGCCCTAGGGCGGGTAGGCGGCTTGCTGGAAGGAAAGAAGATCGCCAGCATGGCCGAGGTTTATTATGCCCAGATTGCTCCCCATATGTATTGCGGTCCTGTTTCCGCTATGGCCGATATACAGCTCAGCTTCTGTACGCCAAATTTCCTGATACAGGAGAGCATCAACACCATGGGTGACTTTCATGGAGAGATCCTGAAACAGCCTATCAAATGGCAGGACGGCTATATTCTGCCGCCCACAAAACCGGGCCTTGGCATTGAGCTCAATGAAGATGTGGCAAGGGCCCATCCTTTTACTGGCGACGCCCTGCATCTGGAAATGGTCGATGATCCGGTGGTGTTTGAATAAAACCGGTTAGCCGAAATTCATGTCGGAGACGAACGGATTGGTCTGGCGTTCCCGGCCAAAAGTCGACATGTTGCCATGGCCTGGCACAAAGGTAATGTCATCGCCAAGCGGCCAGAGTTTTTCCCGAATGGAATGGATGAGATCTTCATGATTTCCCATGGGAAAATCTGTGCGTCCAATGGAGCCTTGAAATAAAACATCCCCAACGATGGCCACACGCTCTTTCGAATGGATGAAAACGACGTGACCCGGCGTGTGGCCGGGACAATGGACAACATTGAAGGTCTGGTTGCCAACTGTGACCGTATCCTCGTCATCCAGCCACCTGTCCGGCGTAAAGGCGTAGGAGGGCGGGAAGCCATATTTCGCGCATTGGTCCGGGAGCTGGTCAATCCAGAATTTATCTGCTTCATGAGGGCCTTCGACAGGAACGTTGAGCTTTTCTCTTAACTCCTGGGTGCCACCGGCATGATCAAGATGGCCATGGGTAATCAGGATTTTTTCGATTTCCACGCCTTGTTCTTTGGCGACATCGAGAATTCTGTCGAGATCTCCGCCCGGGTCAACAACGGCCGCTTTGTTGGTTTCCTCGCACCAGATCAAACTACAATTCTGAGCGAAGGGAGTTACGGGGATAATGACAGCTTTCATGACATCTCAGATCGCCGCAGGGGTAATCTGTCCTTATTATTTTTACTTTGCCTAGTGTTTCTATACTGCTTGATCTGAGCCCTCAAGACTTCAATTCCAAGGTTGAGGTGCAGTCAGCGTTTTAGGGCGCCTAGAATACCGCGCACCAAAGCCTTTGCAATGGAACGTCCGACAGTTGATGTTATTGTTCGGACCAGAGACTTCATAGCAGTTTCACCGACGGATTGACGGTTGGATGCCCGACGCTTCACAGGCGCTTTTGTTGTTTCTTTTTCTGCGGCTTTGGCGGCCTTTTCGGCCCGCTTCTGCAAAACTTCATAGGCGGATTCATTGTCGACGGTTTTATCGTAGATATCACCGAGAATACTCTCTGTTAGAACTGATTTTCGGACTGCCTTGGTGACGGGACCGAGTTTGGAGGAGGGTGGGCGGACCATCGTACGCTGAACGATTGACGGCTGACCTTTTTTCTCAAGGGTAGAGATGAGGGCCTCACCAACCCCTAAGGTCGTAATCACGTCCTCAACATCAAAGGCCGGGTTAGGACGGTAAGTCTGCGAAGCAAGACGAATGGACTTTTTCTGTTTTGGCGTAAAGGCCCTCAGCGCATGTTGAAAGCGGTTGCCAAGTTGCCCGAGCACCGTATCAGGAATATCACCCGGGCTTTGGGTAATGAAGAAAACCCCCACTCCCTTGGAGCGGATCAACCGGACAACCTGCTCTATCTTTTCCAACAAGGCTTTCGGCGCATCATTGAATAGAAGATGTGCTTCATCGAAAAAGAACACGAGCTTTGGTCGGTCGGAATCGCCCGCCTCTGGCAGTTCCTCAAACAATTCGGAAAGCATCCAGAGCAAGAATGTACCATATAGCCTGGGCGAGTTCATCAGGGCATCTGCGGCCAGAACATTGATGGCCCCTTTGCCGTTCTCATCGGTGCGCATGAAATCATTAAGATCAAGAGCGGGCTCGCCAAAAAATTTTGCAGCGCCCTGATTTTCAAGACGCAACAGAGAGCGCTGGATTGCTCCAATCGATTGCGGTGACACGTTGCCATATTCCGCGGAGATTTCTTTACGCTGTTCATTCACCACATTGAGAAGGGCCCGTAAGTCTTTCAAGTCCAGCAAAAGAAGGCCTTGCTCATCCGCAACCCGGAACGCGATATTCAATATACCTTCCTGGGTGTCATTAAGTTCCAGCATGCGCGATAGCAGCAACGGACCAATCTCGGAAATAGTTGTTCGTACCGGATGACCTTGCTTTGCGAACAGGTCCCAGAAGGTGACCGGATAGGAATGTGCTTCATATTCGTCCGCTAGGCCAATCAGCTCAGCCCGTTTGACCAGAAACCCTTCTTTTTTTGATGGCCTGCAAAGCCCTGACAGATCACCCTTTGCGTCCGCCAGGAATACCGGCACGCCAGCGTCAGAAAACCCTTCAGCGAGGACTTGGAGCGTCACCGTCTTTCCGGTTCCGGTGGCACCGGCCACCAACCCATGGCGATTTCCCCATTTGAGAGGGAGATATTGAGGGGTCCCGTCACCATTGTCGCTCGTGCCAAGAAAAATGGCATCCTCTCTCAAACAGTCCGTCATCTGTATGGTTCCTGTATTTTCGCGGAAAGCGCTTGATTTAATACTATTGTATTATTTTTTATACTGCTTGTCCGGCCGCCTCAAGCATCCATTCTCGTATCGCAACCAGTTTTGGGCGAGTTGCCTTGCGGGCTGCTGAGACAATATGAAAAGGAAATCCTGACCGCCGTACAAATTCAAAAGGTTTGACGAGACGACCTGCCTCAATGTCCGCCTGCACCAGCGCATCAATGCCGATAGCAACACCGAGACCGTTGATGGCTGCATGCTGTACCATATTCGCACTTTCAAAATGTAGCCCGGTATTTGTGTCGATGTCTGTAATCCCGGCCTCTTGCAGCCATCTGGGCCAATCTGTTGGCCTTGGGCTTTCGTGGAGAAGTACGATATCCGCGAGATCCTTTTGGGTGTGGATTTTTTTTGCCACTTCTGGGCTGCAAACAGGATAAGTATCTACCTCCAATAATTTATCCACACGCATTCCCTTGATTGTGGTCCCTTCCGCTAGCACCTGAATAGAAAGATCAAACTCCTCTCCACCGAAGTCCGCAGGGTTCAGTGAGGTGATTAGCTGTACGTCAATATCCGGGTGTTGCTCATATAGTTGGGACCATCTGGGGATCAGCCAATGGATCGCGAAAGTGGGATACGCACAGATGGATACGGCGTTGCGCCGGTTCTCACTTCTCAAGCGCGCTGATGCTGCAGCTATTTTCTCCAAAGGGAGGGTGATCTCGGCCAGATATTGCCGACCAACTGCCGTCAGTTCTACCCGTTTGTGGTGGCGATGAAATAAGGTCTTGCCTAGATAGTGTTCCAGATTTTGTATTTGCCGACTGACGGCTCCTGGAGTAACCCCCAGTTCTTCCGAAGCTTGATTGAAGCTCAAATAACGGCAGGCAGCTTCAAAAGCACGCAAGCCAGAGGTTGAGGGGATTTGTAGCATTTTACTTCAGCATCCTGATTGATTTTTTTTCAACTATATAATGCGGAATATTCGATTGTCCATCACCGTTGATGGGCGCAGTATATAAAGGCTTGGCAAAGCGCGGAAATCAGCCAAATAAAAGGGATGCACAAAATGAATTTTCTATACGAAAAACAGTCTTTCGAGCCGCAAGAGCTTTCAGATTTTGTCGCCCCTGATTGTCATGGCATGAATTTCTTTGAAATAGACCGTAATCTGCAAGATCTTCTTTACTGCTATATGCCGGATGATTTGCGGTCCCATATGACCCCACACTTCACTCGCCTTGGCGACGTTACCGGAAATGAACTGGACGACTGGTCAAGGGAGGCAGATAGGCATTTGCCGACCCTCCATACCCGCGACGCTCGGGGCAGAAACGAAGACTGGATTGAGTTCCATCCGTCCTATCGGAAAATGGAAGAAGTCGCCTTTCGGGATTTTGGATTTCACCGGATGTCCCATCGCGAAGGCGTTCTAGGCTGGCACGAAAAAGTACCGCCAATCGGCAAATATGTGTTCCAGTATATTTTTGGCCAGTCTGAGTTTGGCCAGCTTTGCCCGATCTCGGCGACAGATACCTCAGCCATGTTGATCGAACGCTATGCAGATGACGCCACCAAAGAAAAACTTCTGGATCGCATGTTCAGTCAGGATATGAGCGAAATCCTAAAAGGTGCTCAATTCATGACGGAGAAAACCGGAGGGTCTGATGTTTCAAATATTGCCCTTCAGGCCCGTCAGGACGAGACAGGAACCTGGAAGCTCTATGGGGAGAAATGGTTCTGCTCCTGCGCGGATGGAGATGTCGCGCTGCTGTTGGCACGCCCGGAAGGCGCTCCGGAAGGAAATAGCGGCCTGGCGTTATTTGCCATGCCGCGTCATCTTGAAGATGGCAGTCGCAATCCATACCGGATTGTCAGGCTCAAAGAAAAGCTTGGCACGAAATCCATGGCGTCTGGCGAAATCATTTTTGAAGGCGCGGTTGCTTACCCGCTTGGAGACGTCGGAGCCCAGGCCAATCGTGGCCTGAAAATGATGATGGACCAGGTGAATTTCTCCCGTCTATCCCATGGTGTCCGGGCGGCAGCGATGATGCGGCGCTGCCTAAATGAGGCCCTTACTGTTGCTAATTATCGCAAGGCATTTGGGGAAACGCTGGTAGATAAGCCGCTCTTACGGCGTCAGCTGATGAAATTGATGGTACCGACCGAGCAGGCGCTTTCCATGTATATGTACGTGGCGGACAATCTAGAACGGGCGGAAGCTGGGGACGAGGCTGCGGCAAAGCTTACTCGTATTTTGACGCCGCTTTTGAAATATCGAACCGCTCGGGATAACATTCGTGTCGCAACAGGCGCTATGGAAGTCAGGGGCGGCAACGGCTATATCGAAGATTGGGTGAATGCCCGTCTTGTTCGGGACGCGCATCTTGGGGTTCTGTGGGAAGGTACGTCAAATATCAATTCCCTGGATGTAACAACACGGGCCATCGCCCGGGTTGGTGCCCATGAAAATCTCGGTGAGGACTTGACCTCAATGCTTGACGAAAATACTAGCCTGCCAGGCCAATATGCGGGGCAGCTTAAAGGTCTGGTGGATCAATCCCTGAAGTTTGCCGAAGAAGTCGCGCGGCAGGGACGAGAGACTCACGCTCGCAAGGCGTCCTCAGCTCTCTATCATGTAACGACAGCGACCCTGATGGCCAATGAAGGTGCCAAGCTGGGTGCTATGGGTCGGGATTCCCGCCGGTTGCTGCTCTCCCGCATGGTCGTCGACCACAAGCTGACCAATGGTAACCCTCTGTCTCTGGAAGGGGAGGCTTTTGATCTGGCAGCAACAGAGGCGTTGTTGTCTGATGCTCCTCTCACCCTTGAGCAGGCAACACAGATACTTACACTTTGATATAACCCGGCAAATGCAGGTGCGGACATGAATTTTGAAGCAGTTTTGAAAAAACGCGAAGACAGGCAATTGGAAGACTGGGTTGCAGGAGATTGCCATGGTCTCAACTTCTTCGAAATTGATGATAGCCTTCAGGATCTGTTGACCCTCTATTTATCGGAGGATTTGCGGGAACATATGACTCCCGTATATCAGCGCTTAGGGGCTGTTGCCGGTAATGAGCTCGACGATTTGGCTCGAATGAGTGATCGTCATGCGCCGGTGTTGCATCCACGGGATGCCAGAGGACGCAACAGGGACTGGATCGAGTTTCACCCTTCCTATCGGGAGATGGAGAAAATCGGCTATGGAGAGTTCGGTATTCATGCCATGTCTCATAAACCGGGTGTGCATGGATGGCCGGAAAAAATTCCACCCATGGCCAAATATATCTTCCAATACTTATTCACCCAGTCTGAGTTCGGCCTGATGTGCCCAATTTCCGTGACAGATACATCGGCCATGCTTTTGGAACGCTATGGGCCGGCAGAAGCAAAAGACAAATATTTGCCGCGCATGCTGAGCCAGAATATGGATGACATATTCATGGGCGCTCAGTTCATGACGGAGAAAATCGGTGGCTCTGAAGTCGCCAATTTCGCCGTTACAGCCCGACAGGAAAACGGGGAATGGCGTATTTACGGGGACAAATGGTTCTGCTCTTGCGCCGACGCTGACGTCTGCCTTGTGCTAGCGCGACCGGAAGGGGCACCTGAAGGGAATGCGGGTCTGGCTATTTTCGCCGTTCCACGTGAATTGGATGACGGTAGCCGAAATGATTATCGCATCGTGCGTCTCAAGGACAAAATGGGCACGAAATCCATGGCTTCCGGTGAGATCGTTTTTGAGGGGGCTGTCGGGTACGCCTTCGGAGATGTCGGAGCAAAGGCCAATCCCGGCCTCAAGCAGATGATGGATCAGGTGAGTATGTCCCGTCTGTCCCATGGTGTCCGAGCCGCCGGTATGATGCGCAGATGCCTAAATGAGGCCCTGGTTGCGGCCAGAACCAGGGACGTATTTGGTGAAGCTATTGTTCACAAGCCGCTTCTGCGCCGCCAGCTGTTGAAGCTCATGGTGCCGACGGAGCAGGTACTTTCCATGGTCATGCATGTGGCCAATGTTTTACATCGGGCTGATAACGGGGATGAAGGAGCCAAGCGGCTAAATCGGATTCTGACACCGCTGGTCAAATTCAGAGCTTGTCGGGACAATATTACTGTGGCGACGGGCTCACTCGAGGTTCGCGGCGGTAATGGTTTCATTGAGGATTGGGTCAATTCGCGGCTGGTTCGCGATGCTCATACCGGGCTGTTATGGGAAGGTACGTCCAATATCAATGCGCTGGACATCACGTCCCGTGCCATTGCCAGAACAGATGCTCATGAAGACCTTGCAGCGGACTTAAAGCAGAGAATAGAGGATACAGACAGCTTGCCTGGGCAGTTTGCAGGTGAGTTAGTCGGTCTGATTGATCGAGCCAAATCATTTGCTGAGGAAATAGCTACGACTGGTAATGAAACCCTCGCAAGACAGGCTTCCGATGCCCTTTATCACGTCACGACTGCCAGTCTGCTGGCCACGGAAGGTGCCGCTCTCGGACAGGCGGGAGGAGATGCCAGGAGAATGCTGCTTTCGCGGCTCGTAATCGATACCAGACTGCGCCCACATGATCCCTTAAATGTGGGGGATAGCACGTTTGAAATCGAAGCCGGGAATTACCTTCTCGGCGACACCAAAGTCCCGTTAGATGTGGCGACAGATCTGGTCGGGAGCTGAAGCTTTGCTTCACAGAAAACAAGAATAATAAGAAACGTCAGTACCAAGTGAATTCCCAACTGTGGCAATATGTCGCTGTTGGGATTTTTTTTGATCTATTTCATGGTTTTTGGCAGTTTTCCGGGATTTGGAAGCGTCGATATTCAGTGAAAAAATTACGTCTCTTTACCTGCGTCATCTGACCGCATGGTAACCACAGGGGAAATATAAAACTATGTATTAGTAGCCAGTGGTTAGTCAGTTTTAACACAAAACAGAATGGGGAGACAAACCAATGACATATGAAGCAATGGACGTTCAGGAGAACCTTTTGCGGAACGACGCGGAAATATTGGAAGATACCGTTACGGCCTTCCGTTCCGGTTCGAACATGCCAGCTCGAAAGCGCTTGTATCCAGTTTCTCCCTGCGATTCTTGCGCTGCCCATAAAAAAGCCATTTGCTCTTCCCTGGAAGGCCAGGCTCTGGACCGCTTTCGCACTAAGGGTCGGACACGTATCATCAAGGTAGGTGAGCCTTTATTCTTTGAATCTGAAGATATCCGGTACTTCTACACGGTTATTTCCGGAGAAGTGCGGCTCTGCAACATTCTTGAAGATGGGCGGCGACAAGTGGTTGGTTTCCGGTCTTGCGGAGATAAGGTCGGAGAGCATTTCGGTGGTAAATATCTCTACGACGCAGAAGCCGTATGTGACACTATTGTTTGCCAGTTCCCGGTACGAGAGCTTGAGATGCAAATGCAGCAGTCTCCCGAGATGCGCGCCAAATTGATGAAAATCATGCAAGAAGAAATCAGTGAACTGCAACAACATACGATTTTGCTGGGGCGGAAAACGCCGATTGAAAAGATCGCTACATTCCTCAAGAACAGAGCGTCAAAATTGAATCTCGTTGGTGAGGAAAATATTGAGATCAGCCTTTCGATGGGTCGGAGTGATATTGCAGACTATCTGGGGTTAACGGTTGAAACGGTTAGCCGGACGATCTCCAAACTCAAAGCCGAAAAAGTGATTGATGTTCCATCTGCCCATGCGGTTGTTGTACGAGACATCCAGCAGTTGGCAGTTTTAGCGGACGGCAAGAAATGACCTTACGTATCTCGGACAAGGCTAATCTCTCTGTTCCAAGATATACAAGCTATCCAACGGCCCCTCACTTCAGCGGGGCCGTGACAGCAGAGATATATAAAGGCTGGCTTCAGACCCTCAATCCAGATGAGCCTCTCTCCCTTTATCTCCATGTACCTTTTTGCAAAAAGATGTGCTGGTATTGTGGCTGCAATACAAAGGTAGTTGCCCGATATGATCCTGTGTCTGATTATGCAGATTTGTTACGGCAGGAGATTTCCCTTCTGTCCAACACTCTGCCGGGCCGTTTCCGAATATCTCATATCCATTGGGGAGGGGGAACGCCGACAATTCTCTCTGGTGATGACTTTACATCCATTATGTCCCTGATCGCCCGTGAGTTCGATTATACGGAAAATGCGGAGCGAGCAATTGAAATTGACCCCAGAACAGTCGACCGGCAGAAGATACGGACCCTGGCGGAGGCCGACATAAACCGGGCAAGCCTCGGAATTCAGGATTTCAGTCCGCGCGTTCAGCAAGCTATCAACCGAGTGCAGTCATATGAATTGACGGAAGAAGTGGTTCATACGCTGAGACAGGCGGGGATAGAGAAACTCAATTTTGATCTCATGTATGGTCTCCCCACACAGACCGTCGAGGACATATTGAGGACCGTCGATCTGTCCCATCAGCTGGGACCCAACCGTATTGCGCTATTCGGCTATGCCCATGTGCCTTGGATGAAAAGCCATATGAAACTGATCAAGGATGAGGATCTGCCGGATACAGAGGCACGATTGCAGCAGTCTGAATGGGCGGCCCAGCGATTGCTAGATCTTGGCTATAAACAGGTCGGATTTGATCACTTCGCTTCAGTTACAGATGATATGGTCTTGGCTTTAGAAGCAGGAACCTTGCAGCGTAATTTTCAAGGCTATACAACGGACACCGCGACGACCTTGATAGGTATTGGAGCCTCCTCCATCGGAAAATCTCCCATGGGATACGTCCAAAATTCCACACCTATCCATGACTATAAAGCAGCACTAGAGCACGGGCATTTCCCCGTTGCTAAAGGGATCGAAACTACGATCGACGACGATATGCGTCGACAGGTCATTGAGCGTTTGATGTGCGACCTCTCGGTTGATCTTTCCGCTATCGCTGCAAAATATGATCAAGAACTCTCATATTTCTCAGTTGAATTGGAGGCCCTTTCGGAATTTGAAGAGGAAGGCTTGGTTATTCTTACAAACGGAAAACTGTCTATTACACCCTCAGGCAGGCAGCTCGTTCGGGTTATATGCGCTTTATTTGATATTTATTTAGACCAGGGGCTGGCTAGGCACTCGAAAGCTGTTTAGTCTTAGAATTCTAGATAGGTGCTCTCAATTTATTGGGAATTGTTTGGGGGCAGTGTTGATCTGAATCAATGTTGCAATGCAAACCTCCGGTAAATTGGGCGACTAGGGGAAATATAAGGGGGATGAGGCACCATTGCGTGTCGCTTGCGTCTCCGGTTTCTTCCCATTTTGAATGTAAAAGATGGAAGACTGGTCATGAATCTTTTTTGGATAGCTCTCACAATCATCGCGGCGCTGCTCGGTATCTTGCTTTCGGCAAGAGCTGCCGATCCCGGCATGATGATCCACGGAATGTTGTTCTCGATCGCTGCTGTGATAAGTGCCTTCGCGCTTATTTCCCGACATTATCGACTGGCACAAGCCCCTTCTCTTGGAAATGGCGGGGGCGGGATTGATTATAATATAGATATTGTCAAGGCAGGGGTCATCGCCTCGTCATTCTGGGGAGTTGTCGGGTTTCTTGT
The DNA here is from genome assembly GCA_024743055.1 of Pseudomonadota bacterium. GTDB lineage: Bacteria > Pseudomonadota > Alphaproteobacteria > Sneathiellales > Sneathiellaceae > Sneathiella. Next base: position 33,484 of record JANSXH010000020.1, on the reverse strand, counting down.
TGGCCTTGTAATTGCTCTGCAATTGGCTTTTCCGGTTCTGAATTTCGATCTGCCCTGGACAAATTTTGGGCGCTTACGGCCTCTTCATACGTCGGCTGTTATCTTTGCCTTCGGCGGCAATATCTTGATCATGACTTCTTTCCATGTGGTACAGCGGACCTGCCGGGCACGCCTGGCTGGCGACTTGGCACCTTGGTTCGTCTTCTGGGGATATCAGCTTTTTATCGTTCTGGCGGCAACCGGTTATGTCCTTGGGATCACCCAGTCAAAGGAATATGCCGAGCCTGAATGGTATGTGGATATCTGGCTGACCATTGTTTGGGTTGTTTATCTTCTAGTCTTCCTAGCGACCCTCTGGAAAAGGCAGGAAAAGCATATCTATGTAGCCAACTGGTTCTTCCTGGCCTTCATCGTTACGGTGGCGATGCTTCATATCGTCAATAACCTGTCCGTTCCTGTCAGTCTGACGGGCGTCAAAAGTTACTCGCTGTTTGCCGGGGTGCAGAGTGCACTGACACAATGGTGGTACGGCCATAATGCTGTTGGCTTCTTCCTGACGGCTGGCTTCCTGGGGATCATGTATTACTTCATTCCCAAGCGGGTCAATCGGCCGGTTTATTCCTATCGCTTGTCGATCATCCATTTCTGGTCCTTGATATTCCTCTATATCTGGGCTGGTCCCCATCACCTTCATTACACGGCTCTGCCCGACTGGGCGCAGACACTAGGGATGACCTTCTCTATCATGTTGTGGATGCCATCCTGGGGTGGAATGATCAACGGTCTGATGACCTTGTCTGGAGCTTGGGACAAATTGCGTACCGATCCGGTTGTCCGTTTCCTCGTCGCCTCTGTCGCCTTCTACGGCATGAGTACTTTCGAAGGTCCGCTGATGTCGATCAAAGCGGTAAACGCGCTCAGCCATTATACGGACTGGACCATTGGCCATGTGCATTCTGGGGCTCTTGGTTGGGTGGCTTATATCAGCTTTGGTGCTCTGTACTTCCTGGTACCTGTTTTGTGGAAGCGCAAGTCGCTCTATTCAGATGCCCTGGTAAACCTGCATTTCTGGGTCTCCACTGTCGGTATCCTTCTGTATATCACCGCCATGTGGGTCTCCGGAATTCTGCAAGGTCTGATGTGGCGTGCCTATGACAGCTTCGGTTTCCTTGAATATTCATTCAGTGAAACCGTCGAGGCCATGCATCCCTTCTATATTATCCGGGCGATCGGAGGACTGTTGTTCGTCCTTGGCTCACTCATCATGGTTTACAACTTATGGCGGACGGCCCGGGGAGATATCCGGGAGAAGGAAGCCGGGTCTTTGGTCCCGAATGCTGAATTCGCAGGGGCGAGGTAAGAATTATGCTTAATCACAAAACTGTAGAAAAAAATTCGATCCTCATGGTGATCCTCGTTCTGATCGTGGTTTCGATCGGAGGGATTATCGAAATCGCACCGCTCTTTTATCTGGAAAGTACCATTGAAAAGGTAAAAGGGATGCGACCCTATAGTCCGCTGGAGCTGGCAGGCCGGGATATTTATATCCGCGAAGGCTGTTACAACTGCCATAGTCAGATGGTACGTCCATTGCGTGATGAAGCAGAACGCTATGGTCATTATTCACTGGCCGCCGAAAGCATGTATGACCATCCGTTCCAGTGGGGTTCAAAGCGGACAGGGCCTGACCTTGCTCGTGTGGGCGGACGGTATTCAGATGAATGGCACACCACCCATATGAAAAATCCCCGCGATGTGGTGCCTGAATCTATCATGCCCGGCTATCCATTTTTGGCCACCACTGCTCTGGAGATACCGGATATCAAAGGCAACCTGATCGCCAATCAGATGGTGGGTGTTCCCTATACAGATGAGATGGTTGAAAAGGCCGCTGCAGACCTCAAGACACAGGTGGACCCAGATGCAGATGATGTGGATGGACTTTTGGAACGCTATCCAAAAGCGCAAGTGCGGGACTTCGATGGCAACCCGGAATTGCTGTCGGAAATGGATGCCCTCATCGCCTATTTGCAGATGATGGGAACCCTGGTTGAATTCACGTCTTATGACGCTGATGCGAACAAGCGATAGGAGGGAAGAATGGATTATCAATCAGCCTCCCAATTTGCCCAGAGTTATGGCCTGCTGTACCTGTTCGGTCTCTTTATCATCGTTCTAGCCTATGCCTTATGGCCACGAAATAAGGAGAAGTTCGACAAAGCGGCCCAGATCCCGTTTGAGGAAGAGTAATCATGACCGAAAAGTTTGAAAAAGACGAAATTTCTGGCACCCAGACAACAGGCCATGAGTGGGATGGTATTAAGGAACTGGATACCCCCATGCCGCGTTGGTGGTTATGGACCATGTATGCGACCATTATCTGGTCCATCGGCTATTGGATTGTGATGCCGGCTTGGCCACTGGTTAGCAGCTATACGGCGGGGATGATCGGCTATTCATCACGGGCATCCCTTGAGAATGTGATGTCGGAAGCTGCCGCCGCTCATGCAACGGATCGCGCGGCGCTGGTCACTACCGAGTTGAGCGAGATTCAAAGCGACCAGCAGACCTATCAATATGCGTTGCGAGGCGGCAAGTCCGCCTTTGCTGTGAATTGTTCACAGTGTCATGGGTCAGGAGCGCAAGGGGCCCCCGGGTTCCCGAACCTCAATGACGATGAATGGCTCTGGGGTGGTTCCGTCGATAGTATCTATGAAACTATCAAATATGGCATTCGCTCGGATCATGATGACACCCGGTTAGGAGATATGCCTGCATTTCTTGATGATGAGCTACTTGAGCCAGCACAGATAAATGACGTGGCGGAATATGTTCTGTCATTGTCGCAGCAGCCGGATCTTGATGCCGAGGCTGTCACCAGAGGCAAAGAAGTATTTGCCGCTGAATGTGCGTCTTGCCATGGCGAAAATGCCAAGGGGCTTAGAGAATTTGGAGCTCCAAATCTAACGGATGCGATTTGGTTCTATGGAGGGGACAAAGAGACGATCGTACGGACGATTTCAAAAGGGCGCGCAAATGTGATGCCGGCCTGGGTAGATCGCCTGGACGATGCAACTATCCGTCAACTCACACTTTATGTTCATTCCCTCGGGGGCGGGGAATAGACACAAAGTAACCGTATTGGAGTATATCTTTTGGCCGACAGTGCTGTAGAGAACATTGATGTCCAGCCGGTAAATAAAAAGGAAAACCGGGCCCTATTTGAGAAGCGCAAGAAAATCCAGCCCAAAAAGGCACGGGGGGATTTTCGGCGCCTCAAATGGATCATCATGGCCGTTACCCTGGCCATTTATTATATCACCCCCTGGATCCGTTGGGATCGCGGGGAAGGCGCGCCCGACCAGGCAGTCCTGGTCGATCTTGCGCGGGAAAGATTCTATTTCTTCTTCATCGAGATTTGGCCTCAGGAAGTCTACTATATCACTGGCCTTTTAATCATTGGTGCTATCTCTCTGTTTTTGGTGACAGCATTGTTTGGTCGGGCCTGGTGCGGTTATTCTTGTCCTCAGACAGTCTGGACAGACCTGTTCATTTTTGTTGAACGGCTTGTTGAAGGTGATCGCAACGCAAGGCTCCGGTTGGACAAGGCGCCGATGACGGCATCGAAACTTGGAAAAAGGGTTCTCAAGCATGGCATATGGATTGTCATTGGCGTGCTGACAGGCGGAGCTTGGGTTTTCTATTTCGCAGATGCGCCGACCTTGTTTCGGGACTTGTTTACCTTTAACGCCGCATTGATAGCCTATTCCAGTATTGCCGTGCTGACAGCTACCACTTATGTATTTGGTGGCTTGATGCGGGAACAGGTCTGCACCTACATGTGTCCTTGGCCGCGAATACAGGGCGCAATGGTTGGTGACGAAACGCTCACGGTAACCTATCATGGGGCAAGGGGGGAGCCTCGTGGACCTCATAAAAAGGGCGAAACCTGGGAAAATCGGGGTCATTGCATCGACTGCAACCAATGTGTTGCCGTCTGTCCCATGGGCATAGACATACGTGACGGCCTTCAGATGGAATGCATCACCTGTGCGCTCTGTATTGATGCTTGCAATGATGTGATGGACAAGATTGATTTGCCAAGAGGGCTGATCAGCTACGATACATATGCCGGGCAGTTCGATGCCAATCCCAACAAGAAGCTGAAAGTTCGGTTCGTTCGGCCCAGAACCATTGCCTACAGTCTTATTTTGGCTCTGGTTGCTGCCATAATGCTCTTTACCCTGCTCAATCGCTCGATACTCGAACTGAATGTTATACGGGACCGTAACCCGTTGTTCGTGACCCTGTCCGACGGTTCCATCCGTAACGGATATACTGTAAAGATATTGAACAAGACACACGATACGCGGCGATATCGCATCACGGCGGAAGGTCTCAAGGGGATGCAAAGTTGGCTCCAACTGGACGGGCCTCAGGATCATGATCTTGTTGTGATTGTGCCGGAGGATTCTGTATCCAGTGTTAAGATGTTTCTTTCGGCACCGGCGGATAGCCTTTCCTCAAAGACAGAGGATGTGGATGTTATCGTGACGGATCTGGACACGGGACAGGTTGAAGTTCAGACCACCAGTTTCAAAGGACCGGATAAATGACCCGCAAACTAACTGGAAAACATGTTGCTTTTATTCTGGCAGGCTTCTTTGGGGTGATGTTCGCTGTGAATGGAGTGTTTGTGTATTTTGCGCTGGACAGCTTTTCGGGTGTTAGTGTCGATGATGCCTATCGCCGAGGCCTCGATTACAATCAGGAACTGGCGCAAAAACAACGACAGGAAGAACGCAATTGGCAGCACTCCCTTGAGTTTGTTCAGACCGGGGAGGGGGCTGGAAAGGTCACGCTAGTGTTAGACGATGCAGAGGGAAACCGCATCGCCGGTCTCACCGTCAATGGCCATCTTAAGCGGCCTGTCATAGATGTTGCCGATAGCCCGGTTGAATTTCTTGAACTGGGACAGAGCTATATTGCCGAACTTGATTTTGCGGACAAAGGGCAGTGGGATATCGTTATCCAACTCGAAGGCGGTGGATTTGAGGATCCTTACAGGCTGGAAAAAAGAATATGGGTGGAATAGCCCTCGATAAACCGGACGCAATGTCAGGTCGCAATTTGCATGATCTGGGAGGTGACTGTTGTGCAGGCGGAGCAATGGCTCTTGCCGCTGCCTCTGGCCTGCAGGCAGATTATCACAGCTTTCTTGACGCCGATCCAACAGCTTTTGTTCAGAAAGACGAGCAGGGCAATGCCATGCTGTATCTTCTGGTCGAGAATATGCATTGCGCCAACTGCATAAAAAATATTGAAGGGGCACTTTCTTCAAATCCTGCGGTCGAAGAAGCGAGGGTGAATTTTTCTACTCGGCGTTTGTTTGTTCGCTGGCAGGAGGATCTTGAGGCGGCAGCTGATCTATTGAAGCCTGTGATTGCTCTCGGCTATCCGTTGACACCCTATAATCCGGAAATGATGCAAAGCGCGTCGGCAGAGGAAGATCGCAAGCTTTTGCGAGCCCTCGCTGTTGCCGGTTTTGCAGCGGCTAATGTCATGTTGCTGTCTGTCTCCGTCTGGGCGGGTCTTTTTTCTGAAGATATGGGGCCGGCCACCCGGGACTTCCTCCATTGGATTTCGGCGATGATCGCGCTGCCGGCTGTTGCCTATGCGGGGCAGCCCTTTTTCAAATCCGCCATGGGCGCTTTGAAAGCTGGTCATCTCAATATGGATGTGCCGATTTCCCTGGCGGTCGTGCTAGCGGCTGGCCTTAGCTTGTCCGAAACCATACAGAGTGGGGAGCACGCTTATTTTGATGCTTCGGTGACATTACTGTTCTTCCTGCTGATCGGTCGCTATCTGGATAAAGCGGCCAGGAGCAAGGCGCGCTCAGCGGCTGAGAGATTACTTCTTTTGAAATCTGTCGCGGCGACGATTATTGATGACAATGGTGAGCGGCGCACTGTGCCTGTGGAAGCAGTTCTGCCGGGCACTAGGGTGCAAGTGGCGGTGGGCGACCGTCTGCCGGTAGATGGTGTTGTATCCTCAGGTCGCTCCGATATTGACGTCAGTTTGGTCACCGGTGAGAGCCTGCCGGCGATTGCCAAGATCGGAGAGCCCGTTTTCGCGGGGACCCTGAACCTGAGCGCTCCGCTGGAAATCACAACAACCAAGACCGGCGATGATACTCTGCTGGGCGATATCGTCAGACTGATGGAAGCAGCTGAGCAGGGGCGGGCCAAATATGTCCGGCTGGCCGATCGCATTGCCCATTATTATGCGCCGGTAGTCCATATCCTCGCGGCAGTAACCTTTGCGGGTTGGTGGGTTTTTGGCACCGACTGGCAGGTGGCGCTGATCCAGGCGGTGGCCGTTCTGATCATCACCTGTCCTTGCGCTCTTGGTCTTGCGGTGCCGGTAGTACAGGTTGTTGCCAGCGGCCGGCTACTCGGCAAGGGGATCCTGGTGAAAGCTGCGGACGGGCTTGAGCGTCTTGCCCAGATCGATACCGTCGTCTTTGACAAAACTGGCACCCTCACCGAAGGGCGTTTGGATCTCCTGAACCGGAACCAAATCATCGAAGACGATCTGGCTCTGGCCAGCCGAATGACCCGACAGAGCCGCCATCCACTTGCTATGGCAGTTACCCGCGCAGGACCGTTGGCTGGTGAAGAATTGGAAGTTGCCGAAATTCCGGGATGTGGTCTGCAAGCCATTGTCGACGGGGTTGACGTCAAACTTGGAAATCGGGATTGGTGCGGTCTTTCAGAAGATATACAGTCTGATGACGGCTTCGTCGGACCTGAGCTATGGCTGGCCCGTGCGGGATCAGCGCCAGTGCATTTTCAGTTCAGGGATCATCTACGCCCGGGTGCTGAAAAGATGATTTCCAATTTGAAGAAACAGGGTTTCAAAGTTGAACTCCTCTCAGGTGATCGCCGCTCTGTGGTGGAGAATATCGCAGCAGATCTCGGGATCGATAACTGGTTGGCACAGCAACGGCCTGAGGATAAGGTGGCGCGGCTCAAGGCCATGGCCGAAACAGGTCAGAAGGTGGTGATGGTCGGCGACGGCCTCAATGATGCGCCGGCCCTGTCGGCAGCCTATGTGTCCATTTCCCCGGCGAGCGCCGCGGATGTCAGCCAGACGGCAGCAGATTTCATTTTCCAGGGCAGGGATCTGGAAGCCGTGACGGAATCTATCGCGGTCGCCCGCAAGTCACGGCGTCTCGTGCTGCAGAATTTCTCCTTGGCCTTTACCTATAATGCTATTGCGGTGCCCATGGCGGTGGCTGGTATGGTCACGCCCTTGTTCGCGGCCATTGCCATGTCCGCCTCTTCGCTGATCGTCTGCCTTAATTCCATGCGCCTTAAAAGAGCTGGTCGGGAGGATCGGATATGAATGTCTTGATTTACCTGATCCCCGCCGCTCTTTTCTTGGGAGCCCTCGGTCTCGTGGCGTTTCTTTGGAGCTTGAGATCCGGTCAATATGAAGATCTGGATGGAGCGGCAAACCGGATACTAATTGATGATGAGGAAGATCCTTAAAAAAATCAGGTTCCGACTTTCACCCCATTTCCAGCATTGTCAAACCGCGGCCCGATAAGGATCTCGTTTCCTTCTTCTGGATTGCGAGGAATGTTTAAAGACGCAACCAGGGACATTAGGGCAAGACCGGCCCCGGCGAGAAAGACACTGGCCGGAGAGATCAACCATAAAAAGCCAAACAGAACCGGGATAAAGACGGCAGCAATATGGTTGATGGTAAAGCTGACGCCAGCAGTCGCTGCAATATCCTTTGGATCGGCAATTTTCTGGAAATAGCTCTTAATGCCAATGGCGAAGGCAAAAAACAGATGATCAAGGATGTAGAGACCTGCGGCCAGTGTTGCGTTCTCGACAAAGGCGTAGGAAACGAAAATCAGCACCAGGCCGCTATATTCAAAGACAAGCGCTTTACGCTCTCCCCAATGGGCAACAAGCCGTCCTATTTTCGGGGCGATGAAAATATTGAAGGCATGATTGACCAGATAGAGCAGGGTAATAGTGGCGACATCATAGCCAAATTTCTCGACCATCATGAAGCCGGCAAAGACGACAAAGATCTGGCGGCGGGCTCCGGCCAGGAAAGTTAGCGCATAAAATAGCCAATAGCGTTTGCGTAGGATGATCTTTTTTGACTGCGGCACGGTGGCCTTGAACTGCGGATAATACATCCAGGCAACCAAGGTAACGAAGATGGTTACGCCGCCGCCGAGTGCATAGATGGCAGCATAATCGATGCCGAGCAGCTTTGTTCCCAGAAATATCAAACCATAGGCGCCAAGAGCCGCAAAGGCCTGGGCTGAAATCTGACGACCGAAGGCAATGGGTGTACGCTCCTTCGAAACAAGTTGCATGGTCAGGGAATCCTTCAGGGCCTCCCCATAGTGAAAGCCAATCGACATCAGGACGGTGGTGAAATAGAGACCATATTCTGATGGGAAGATGCCGGTAATTGAGACACCAATGCCAAACACCAGCAATGAAATCATCATGAGCCGCTGTTCTGCGATGATCAGCAGAATGAAGATGACCGTAAAGGTCAGGAAGCCTGGGACTTCCCGTAAGGACTGGAGGATGCCAATTTCCCGGCCGGTAAATTGAGCAACATCAATCACGAAGTTGTTGAGCAGCGCCATCCAGACGGCAAAAGACGCCGACCATGCGGCCGCGACAATCATCAGCATATATTCAGGCTGTTGCCATTTACTCTTTGACATGCAGGCGTACTCATCTTGTCTGATTTATAGAATAGCTTCAGCCTAGGCCCTATGTTTGCGGCTGTCTTTCGCAATAAAGTCAAAAAATATCTAAAAAAGGACAAAATCTCTTGTGTATGCTTTGTGGAGTGGGTGAAGAAAAACGCCGGGTATCCGACAAAGCTGGTGGTTTTCAAATCTGCCTGTTACTGTAAGGGTGTCTCGAAATCTTAAGCGAAATATTTAGAACATGGGCATCTGGGGTAAAATTCTTGGTGGCGCTGCCGGTTTGCTGGTTGGGGGACCCTTAGGGGCTCTGGTTGGTGGCTTGGCCGGTCATGCTGTCGATAAATATCGTGAGGCTAGCGACGAAGATGGCAAGGAGGGTGGACTTCATCATGTGAAGCAGGTTGCCTTCACCATTGCCGTGATTGCCCTTGGTGCCAAGATGGCCAAGGCGGACGGGGTCGTTACTCGAGAGGAGGTTGATACCTTCAAGCGGGTATTCCGGATTCCCCCTGATGAAGAAAAGAACGTCGGTCGTGTCTTCGATATGGCCCGCCAGGATACTGCCGGTTATGAGGAATATGCAGCACAGGTCGAGCGCATGTTCCGCGATACGCCGCAAATGATGGAGGATTTGCTGCACGGCTTGTTTTCCATTGCCATGGCGGACAGTGTCCTGCATCCGGATGAAGATATCTACCTTCAGAACGTCGCGTCCATCTTTGGCTTTGACGAAGTCGCCTATGCCCGCATACGCAGCTACCATGTCAAGGATGGGGAGGGGGATCCCTATCAGATCCTGGGCGTCGATCCAGATATATCTGATGCGGATCTAAAGAAGGAACATCGCCGCCTGATCCGGGAGAACCATCCCGACAAGGTGATGGCGGAGGGCCTGCCTCAGGAATTTGTCGATGTGGCCAATGACAAGCTCGCCAAGATCAATGCGGCCTATGATCAAATAGCCAAAAGCCGCGGCCTCTAGGATCGGAACATTCTGTGAAACCTAAAGATCTGGCGATCATACTGCTGGTCAATTTCCTCTGGGCTTCTAATTTCCTCTCGGCGAAGATCGGTATGGAGGTGTTCCCGCCGCTGTTCTTCACCGCGTTGAGATTCTCCATGGTGATCCTGGTGTTGGCGCCGTTTGTCACCTTGCCTCATGGATATTGGATCAAACTTATTTGGGTTGGCATCCTGATGGGGGTCTTACATTATTCCTTGATGTTCTGGGGTCTTGCTATTGCCGCGGATATTTCTCCCGTCGCCATTGTCAATCAGACTTTTGTCCCGTTTTCAGCTATTATGGCTGTCCTGTTTCTGAAAGAGCAAATCGGCTGGCGGCGCTGGACGGCAATCTTCATGGCCTTTTGCGGTGTAATGGTCATCGGTTTCGATCCGGTGATTTTCAATAGCCCCCTTTCGCCTATCCTGGTCACCCTGGCCTCTTTTTTCCTGTCCGTAAATCTGGTCATTGTCAGGACCATGCCCGGTATCGGGCCGCTCAATCTCACTTTCTGGACTGCGGCTATCGGCACAATTCCTATCTTCGGATTGTCTTTTATTTTCGAAGACGGCCACACAGCGGCCGTGATGTCGGCAAGTTGGGAAGAATGGTTGGCGGTCGGCTTTTCTGCCATTGGGGCGACCGTTATCGGTCACGGTCTTGCCAATTACCTGATCAAGCATTATCCGGTCAGCACAATCGCTCCTTACTATCTGTTGGTGCCAGTTTTTGCGATTATTCTTGGCATCCTGTTCTGGGGCGACATAATGACAGTTGAGCTAATGATTGGCGGGGCCATGGTCATGGGTGGAGTGGCCTTCATTACCTTCCGATCCCGTAAAAAAGAGGTCGTTGAAAGTGCAGATAGCCGGTAAGACAATTGTTTCCCATCCGTCGCCAAATTTCGATGAGAGGGATGAAAATGTACCGATTGATATGCTGGTTCTGCATTATACGGGGATGACAACCGGTGCTTCAGCCCTGGATCGACTGACGGAAACGGCCTCCAAGGTGAGCGCTCATTATCTCATAGAAGAAGATGGTACGGTTTTCAGCCTCGTGGCAGAAAACAAGCGAGCCTGGCATGCAGGCGTGGCCTTTTGGCGCGGCCATACAAATATCAATGCCCGTTCTGTAGGTGTTGAAATCGTCAATCCTGGCCATGAATTTGGCTATCGGCCCTTTCCGGAAAACCAGATGAAAGCGGTGGTGGCGCTAAGTAAACACATCGCCGAGACACATGCCATTAATCCTTGGAATGTGGTCGGCCATTCCGATGTGGCGCCTTCGAGAAAACAGGACCCGGGGGAGCTGTTTGATTGGCAACGACTCGCTGAAAATGGCGTTGGACTTTGGTTTGACGCGCCGGGGGACGGGGCAGGGGGCTCAGGCGTCTCGGCGCCTGGAGAAGCTCAGTTGATCAAACTGCAAGAAGCTCTTGGTGAGATTGGCTACGAGATCGAGGCCGACGGTGTTTATGATAGTCGCACCTCTTCCGTGATTACTGCGTTTCAGCGTCATTGGTGGCCCCAGCGGATTGATGGTCGGGCAGATCGGGAAACACAGCAGGCCATATATGATATCCGTGACCATGTTCGCCGCTTGACTTGAACTCTTCCGCCCCTTAGGTAAAAGGCACAGATGGCTGGATGATCGCTGCCCAGAGATGGGGAGAGGAAAGTCCGGGCTCCACGGAAATGCGATGCCGGTTAATGGCCGGCGGGGGCGACCCTAGGGAAAGTGCCACAGAAAGCAAACCGCCCGTCATTTGACAGGTAAGGGTGAAAGGGTGCGGTAAGAGCGCACCGCGTGTCTGGCAACAGAGACGGCATGGTAAACCCCATCGGGAGCAAAACCAAATAGGGATGGCCGGCGTAGGGATTTCCTGTACGCAAGCTGGTTTTCCGGGCTGCTATCCGGGTTGGTTGCTTGAGATGTCTGGCAACAGGCATTCTAGATGAATGATCATCCCCTGGCGACAGGGACAAAACCCGGCTTACAGGCCATCTGATTTTTTTGCCTGCAGGGGAATTAGACATATATTTTCCTTCATGCCGTGATAAACAAGGGTAAGAGAGCCCTATATCACGGCGGGGCAGACCATTTCACCGCAACAGGACGGGTATGAAGCATTTTAGGGCAGTAATTGGGGGTTTTACAGCGGTCGCTACGACCTTCTATTCTTTGCCCGCTTTCGCAGCCGGAACGGAGATGCCACCTCTTGTTTATGACATCGGCATCAGTATTTTCATTGCCAGCATATTGGCAATTGTGTTTGTCCGCCTAAAAATACCCAGCATTGCTGCCTTTTTGTTATGCGGTATCCTGATCGGACCCATTGGGCTCAAACTCATCACCCATCCGGAAAATATCGAAACTATCTCAGAGCTTGGTTTCATCCTTCTGCTGTTCATGATTGGCATGGAGATTGATCTCAGGCGTATGCTCAAAAGCGGCCGGATGATCATCGTCACTGGATTTCTGCAATATCCCATCAGCGTCGTGTTCGGAATCCTGCTGGTTAAGATATTCGCCTGGATAGGCGTGTTTACAAGCCTCGACGGGCCTTATGATGCCCTGTATTTCGGGATCTTCATCGCCGCTTCCTCGACCCTTCTGGTAATCAAGCTGTTCCAAGAGAATTACGAGCTGGATACGGAGCCCGGGCGGATTGCTCTCGGCATTCTGGTCTTTCAGGATTTCTGGGCCATCGTCGTCATTGTCATGCAACCGTCTTTCGCCAATCCGGAGCTGATACCGGTACTGATGTCCTGTCTCGGCATTGTCATCCTTTCGGTTGTGTCCTATTGCCTGGCCAAGAGCCTTGTGCCGATTGTCTTTAAATGGCTGGCGAAAGAGCCGCAGCTGATCCTGGTTGGCGCCATCGGCTGGTGTTTTACCATTGTCTTTATCGGCGGCAGCCTCGACTATGTCGGCTCCATGATTTTTGGTGCGCAATCAGTGATGGCGGTGGCTACGGGTATGAGTGCGCTGATCGCAGGCATGACGATTGCCACACTGGCGTATAGTCGGGAAATTGTTGCCAAGGTGGGGATTGTCCGGGACTTCTTCATCACCCTGTTCTTTGTTGGTCTCGGCATGAGCATTCCACCGATTTCGGGCATAGAAGTCATCCTGCTGGCTCTGGCACTTGCTTTTTTTGCCTTGCTCAGTCGCCAATTGATCTTTTTTCCTCTTCTATATTTTACCGGTGGAGATCAGCGGCACGCTCAGGTGGCGTCCATTCGTTTAGCCCAGCTTTCAGAATTTGGCTTGGTCATCGCTTATCTTGGGTCCCAATACGGTCATATCTCTGATGAGTTCGCCAGTGCTGTTATTTTCGGCTTTATTCTGACGGCCTTGCTAACGCCGACACTATATAAATATGCCTATGATATTCATCGGAAAATCGCGCCGGTGCTGCAGGCTATCGGTTTTCGGGAACCCAACGACGAGGCGATCTCGGGTGAAAAGGAATTTGATCTTGTGCTGCTCGGATTTCATCGGGTCGCGTCTTCCTTGTTGCATGAAATCGCTGTCCATAAGCCGGAACTTGTCAGCCGAATTCTCGTCATCGACTTCAATGTCCAATTGCATGCCGCCATTCGCAAAATGGGGGCCAGTGTCCGGTATGGCGACCTTTCCAACGATGAAACACTGCAGCATGCGGGCATAGACAAAGCAAAGGTTATCGTCGCTACCATCCCAGATGATATCCTTCGGGGTACCAGTAACAAGAAGCTGGTTCAGACGGTGCGTAATATGAACCCGGAGGCTGTCGTCATCGCGAATTCAGAAGAGCCCTCAACCGCCAAGGATGTGTATGCCAGCGGTGCTGACTATGTCTATATGGGCCGTATCAACACGGCCCGCGCGCTCGAGGAAATCATCACGCGGACCATGGAAGGTTCTTTGAGCGACTATCGCCGAGAGCAGGAAGAATTACATGGCCCTCATCACGAGCGGACCGAAATTCTAAAGTAGGATTCGCACTCCACGCGAATCTGTTTTGCAAAAATGCAAATTATAAGACCGGATCAGGCAAATTTTTTGCATTTTTGCAAAAACCGCAATTGCGTCTCCTTCAGCCAATTGCTTCTGCCCAGTTAGGCGCTATCCGTTATTCCTGTACCATCATGGTAGCCGGATAAAATAGAACATATCAAGAACGAAATATAGATTCACTATTACTTTCAAGTACTAAATAAAGCCTCTAAATAATCAAAATAGCAGCTCTTAATAGAGCAAATTTGACCTTAATTTTTTCATTAGAAACTACTGGAAAGCCATGATTTCCAAAGGGTTTGGCATTGACTTCCAGATATTTCCATGATAATCCAGAAAATCCCATAAATTGTCGGAAAAACATAGAAATTTCCGGAAATAGGGTGAAAAAACAGGATTTTAGGGGGATTTAGGCTGTTATGGCCCTGTTTCTGTCCACATATGTGAACAAAATCGATAAGAAGGGTCGGGTTTCGGTTCCCGCACGCTTTCGATCTGTTCTCGCGGGCAAAGGGTTCGAGACAGTTGTTTTATTTCCCACAGTGAACGGCGATGCCATCGATGCTTGCGGCATGGATGTCATGGAAAACCTCCTCGAAAAAATTGGCGGCTTTGATCCTCTCTCTGAAGATCGGGAGAGTGTGGCGGATGTACTGATGAGTGACGCCATCGAACTTTCCATCGACGGCGATGGCCGCATTATGATCCCGCTGGACATGGTCAAGGATGCCGGGATTGAGGGTCAGTGTGCGTTTGTCGGCCGGGGGGACAGTTTTCAGATCTGGAATCCAGAGGCCTTTGAGGCGCGCAAGAAGTTGGCGCGCGAAAGAACCCGCAGCCGGCGTGCCAACGGCTCCTCTGACAATGGAGGGCGCGATGACTAACGTTGAAGCCCCTCATGTATCTGTCCTTTTGCGGGAGGTTCTTGAGATCATTGCACCTAAAGATGGCGGCGTTTATGTGGACGGAACTTTCGGTGCTGGTGGGTATACTCGCGCTATTCTGAGAGCAGCGAACTGTGTGGTTTACGGAATTGACCAGGATCCTGTCGCGGTAGATTTCGGCGCCAAGATGGCCGACGAGTTCGGTGATCGCTTCGTTATGTTGCAGGGTCAATATGCAGATATGGAAGCGTTGCTCGCAGACAAGGGTGTGACGGCGGTAGACGGTATCGCCCTCGATATCGGTGTTTCCTCCATGCAGATAGATGAGGCCGATCGCGGCTTCTCATTCATGCGCAATGGACCCCTAGATATGCGTATGTCAAAAATTGGCCGGACAGCGGCCGATATCGTCAATGAAGAATCTGAAGCGGAACTTGCCAGGATTATTTTTGTCTATGGCGAGGAGCGGAGATCGCGCGCAATTGCGCGTGCAGTAGCGGAAAGGCGAGCAGTAACGCCTTTCACCAGTACAGTAGAGTTAGCGGAAACGGTGGCGTCGGTGGTTCGTCCAACAGGAAAGGGTATCCATCCGGCGACGCGTACGTTCCAAGCGTTGCGTATAGTAGTAAACGATGAGTTAGGGCAGCTGGTCGAAGGCTTGGCCGCATCCGAACGATTACTTACTCCCGGTGGTCGTTTAGCGGTTGTATCTTTCCATAGTCTCGAAGACCGACGCGTGAAAAACTTCCTGTCAGCAAGGTCTGAAGGGCGTGCCAGGCCGTCTCGTCATATTCCTGTGACTGACGAGGGGCCAGCTCCCACTTTTAAGCTTATCAAAAAAGGAACCATTAAGGCCAAAAAAGATGAATTGGCCGTCAATCCACGCTCTCGTTCTGCGCGCCTTCGCGGTGCCATAAGGACGTCAGCGCCAGCCTGGACGGAGATTGCGGCATGAAATTGAATTTTACCTGCTTGTCAGTTCTGTTGGTAGCAATCGTCTCTTACGGACTGTATCAACTTTCATATGAAGTGCAAAAGCTGGAACGGGATCTTCAGATCCTTCATGCCAGCATTTCCGGAAATGAAGAATCCATTCGTATCCTGAAGGCGGAATGGGCGTACCAAAACCGCCCGGATGTCTTGCAAACCCTGGCCAACAAACATTTACCGCTGCTTCTGATCGCGCCATATCAAGTGGCGGGGTTAAGCGAATTGCCGGAAATTGCCGTCAGCGCCCTTACCGATCCCAAAGATGTGCCGCGCCCTCGGCTCAATCCAAAGCGGGACTATTCGAAACCCGTGGAGCTGCCTAAAGGTGCGGTTCGGCTGGCAACCTTCTCCAGAACGGGAGAACCGCAATGAGCGAAATGACGTGGTTGCCTAAGTCAACTCGTCCCCGCCTCAAACTGCCCGTCTCCGCCGGCAACCGAAACAAACAACCCTCAGGCATTTCCTTGCGTCTGGAGGGAAGCGCTAAAGAAACTCTTGAGCAGGGCAGGACACGCCTGGTCATGGCCGGGGCCATTTTTGCCTTTTGCTTCGTTATTCTTGCGGGTCGCCTGATCGGCCTTGCCCTCAGCGGGGATGACGGGCAGGACCGTGCCCTGACACATAATGATACTCGAGGTATTGCAGCTTACGGCGAAGGCATGCGTGCTGAAATTCGAGATCGCAACGGCGTTCTTCTGGCGACCACTCTAAAGACAGCATCCTTGTTTGCGGAGCCCAAAAACGTCATAGATCGTCAGGAATTGGCATCCAAGCTTTCGGTCGTCCTCGATGATATGAGTGAAGCCGTTATTTTGAGCAAGCTGGCCTCTGCCAAAAATTTCGTTTGGCTGAAGCGTAATTTAACGCCCAACCAGCAATTTGAGATCAATTCCCTTGGCATTCCGGGTCTTCACTTCAAGGAAGAGGAGAAACGCTTCTATCCCATGGGAACCCTCGCATCCCATCTCTTGGGCTATACGGATGTGGACAATCGCGGCATTGCCGGGGTGGAGAAGTATTTTGATGGCCAACTCAGTGGATCGGGGACAGAGCCCAAAAGGATCGATCTGTCAATTGATGTTCGCATTCAACACGCTTTGCGTGATGAGTTGTCCCGGTATATGTCGATCTTCCGGGCCATCGGCGCTGCTGGTATGGTCATGGACGTTAAGACGGGGGAAGTGTTGGCTATGGCTTCGCTGCCGGATTTCGATCCCAATCGGCCCAATGACTTCTCTGGCGACAGCAAGTTTAACAAGGTTTCCCTCGGTGTTTATGAGATGGGCTCCACTTTCAAGACCTTTACCGTAGCTATGGCCCTGGAAGCCGGAAAAGTCGGGATTTATGGGGGCTATGACGCCACCAAGCCGATCCGCAAAGCCGGCTTTAGAATTCGTGACGATCACCCGAAAAAACGCTGGTTGTCGGTTCCTGAAATCTACATGTATTCCTCAAATATCGGGGCGTCCAAGATGGCGGACGATGTTGGTGCAAAGAATCACAAGGCATTTTTGGCGAAAATCGGCATGCTGGACAAACCGTCTATTGAGCTGCCGGAAATCGGTGCCCCAATTTTGCCGCCAAGATGGAATAGTCTTGAAACCATGACAATATCATTTGGACATGGCCTGTCCGTGAGCCCTCTGCAATTGAGCACAGGGATCGCGGCAATGATAAACGGCGGCAATTATGTGAATCCTACTGTTATTCGGCGGGATTTGAACAAGGGCCTGCTGGTGCGGGAAGTGATTTCTGCCAAAACCTCTGACACCATTCGGCGGCTGATGCGGCTCGTGGTCGAAAAGGGAACCGGCAGTCAGGCAGCGGCGAAAGGATATTTGGTTGGCGGTAAGACCGGAACCGCGGAGAAGGTCGAAGGTGGGCGTTACAAACGCAACGCCTTGCTGACGTCCTTTGTCAGCGCCTTTCCCATGAACAATCCTCGCTATGTGGTGCTGGCCATGCTGGATGAGCCAAAAGGCAATGCCTCGACCCATGGTTTCAGGAGCGCCGGCTGGACGGCAGCGCCGATCATCGGGCGCCTGATTTCACGGATTGGACCTATTCTCGGGATCGCACCGATCGATGAGGAAAGCGACGCGGTCAAAAAGGCCATGTTCATCCCGATTAATTCCAGGGAGAAGAAGCTTGCGTCTTTCTGAATTGATGAGAGGACGCAATGTACCAAGCGTCCAGGATAAGCATGTAACGGGTATGACTGCCGATAGCCGGGAAGTTATGCCCGGTTTTCTGTTTGCGGCCCTGTTCGGGACTCAGACAGATGGGCGGAACTATATTGAGGAAGCAGCCCGAAAGGGTGCAGTTGCCATCCTTACAGACCCTAGCTACCAGCCTGAAGACAGTAGTCTTCCTGTTTTCAGGGAAGAGAATCCCCGGCAGGTTCTGGCGCAGTTAGCGTCTCATTTTTATGGTGCTCAGCCGCAAACGATTGCGGCTGTCACGGGGACAAATGGCAAGACATCCGTCGCTTATTTCACCAAGGCACTCTGGCAGGCTATGGGTTTGCAGGCCGCCAGTATTGGAACGTTAGGTGTCATGCTGCCAAAGGAAACCCTGCCGCTTAACTACACGACGCCTGAGCCGGTTCTAATGCACAAGACCCTGACCTATTTGGTTGGGCATGAGGTCACCCACGCGGTCATCGAAGCCTCCAGCCATGGTCTGGATCAGTACCGGCTAGACGGGGCCAAAATCATTTCGGCTGGATTTACGAATCTGACCAGGGACCATCTGGACTATCATTTGTCGCCTGAAGAATACCTGCAGGCCAAGCTTGGTCTTATCTCCCGGGTTCTTCATAAAAGTGGAACGGCTGTTTTGAATGCCGATTCAGAAGTATTTCCAGCTTTCCAGAGAGCGGCGATGGACCGGGGTATCAAAGTTCTGTCCTACGGGCAGGCGGGAGAGCATATCCGGCTCTTGAAGATGGCGCCCGAGAAGGCTGGTCAGGTTATTACTGTGGAAGTCATGGGCTCCCAATATGAAGTATTTCTATCTTTGGCCGGGGAGTTTCAGGTGATGAACGCCCTATGTGCCGCCGGACTGGTCATGGGGGCTGGCGGAGATGCAGGGGCGACTGTACGGGCTCTTAGCAAGATCGGCAATGTGCCCGGCCGTATGGAGCTGGTGGCCCGCAGTAAGGAAAACGCGACAATTTATGTGGATTACGCTCATTCTCCAGACGCGCTGGAAACGGTGCTGGAAGCGGCGCGGCGGCATTCAACCGGGCAGATCCATGTGGTCTTTGGCTGTGGCGGGGATCGTGACAAGGGCAAGCGACCGGAAATGGGGCGTATCGCCAATATCTATGCGGATCATGTGATCGTTACGGATGACAATCCCCGGACGGAAGACCCGGCCCGGATCAGGAGTGAAATTATTGTTGCCTGCCCGCAGGCGCGCAATGTCCCGGACCGGCGGGACGCCATCGAGGAGGCGATCCGTGGCCTTAAGGATGGCGATATTCTGGTTGTTGCCGGTAAGGGTCACGAAGAGGGGCAGGTTATTGGTACTGAGACGGTCGCCTTTAACGACAAGAAGGTCATACAGAAAATTATCAGCAGTTTGGGTGGCGTGAATGTCTGAGGCGGCTTTATGGACAGGCAATGACGTCATCGCAGCGGTTGAAGGGGAGGCCAAAAGCGACGATTGGACAGCTCACGGTGTTTCTATTGATAGCCGTTCTCTGGAACCGGGCGATCTGTTTGTGGCTATTGTGGGTCCCGTCCATGACGGTCACGAGTATGTGGCGGCGGCTCTTGAAAAGGGCGCTGCAGCAGCTCTGGTCAGCCGGATACCCGGCGATGTCGATCCAAACGCTAATGTGGTTTTGGTCTCCGACACACTGACCGGGCTTGAAATGCTCGGCAAGGCGGCGCGCGAGAGGGTCAATGCCAAAATCGTGGCTGTTACGGGAAGTGTCGGCAAGACAGGAACCAAGGAGTCCCTTCTGCATATCCTGTCGCAGCAGGGAAAGACCCATGCCAGCGTTGGTAGCTTCAATAACCATTGGGGCGTGCCGTTATCGCTTTCCCGCATGCCGGCGGATACTGAATTTGCCATATTTGAGCTGGGCATGAACCATCCGGGGGAACTTGGTCCCTTATCGCGGATGGTTCGGCCTCATGTGGCGTTGATCACGACCATT
Organism: Pseudomonadota bacterium; assembly: GCA_024743055.1. GTDB lineage: Bacteria > Pseudomonadota > Alphaproteobacteria > Sneathiellales > Sneathiellaceae > Sneathiella. The sequence continues at coordinate 13,679 of JANSXH010000020.1, read as the reverse complement.
GAAGCAGTGCATCTCGAGTTTTTCGATGATGTTGAAGCCATTGCCAGGGCCAAGGCAGAGATATTCGAGGGGCTGGGGCCGACCGGCTCTGTCATACTCAATGGCGACAATAATTATGGTGGATTGCTGAAAAGCATCGCGGCAAACGGCGGCATTTCGCGGATCCTGACGTTTGGTGAGAAGTCGGAGGCGGATATTCGTCTTACTGACTTCACCCTCTATCCTGACTACAGCGATATGGCCATTTCCATCGGCTCCCATGACGTGTTCTTCAAGCTCGGCGTGCCCGGGCGTCACTGGATCAATAACATCCTCGGGGTGCTGGGTGCGGTGAGTGAGCTTGGTGCTGATATCGAACAAGCAGCGTCTTCCTTGCATAATCTATCGTCGCCGAAGGGTCGCGGGGCCCGTCATATGGTGCCATGCAAGGGTGGTAGCTATCTGGTGATTGACGATAGCTACAATGCAAGCCCGGCCTCCATGCGGGCCTCCTTGAAAGTTTTGGGAAGCCTTTTTCCTGATGGCAAAGGCCGCCGCATTGCTGTTCTAGGCGACATGCTTGAGCTAGGCGATAAGTCCCCGGATATTCATCGTAGTCTAAAAGAGGATGTCTGCGACGCCGACGTTAATCTGCTGTTTGCGTGTGGGCCCAACATGGCGCAGCTGGCCAAGGCCATGCCGTCAAAAGTCACCACTCTCCATGAGGCAAGCTCAGATCTTCTGGTCGCGCCACTCCTGGAGGAAGTGGGGCCGGGAGACGTTGTTCTCTTGAAAGGCTCGCTTGGCAGCAAGATGAGTGTCCCGCTTGAGGCCGTCCTCAACCGAAAGAAAAACGGACAGACATCCCAACAAGGTGGGCAATAGAATGCTGTATAATTTCCTTTTCCCACTCGCCAGCGATTTCGCCATATTCAATCTGTTCCGGTATCTGACCTTCCGCACCGGTGGCGCCATTATGACGGCACTGATCATCAGTTTCATCTTGGGGCCCAGCATTATCCGCTGGCTCAAAAGCAAACAGCATCGCGGGCAGCCGATCCGCGATGATGGCCCGCAACAGCATATCATCGCCAAACAGGGCACGCCGACTATGGGTGGCTTTCTGATCCTGATTGCGCTGGCCATAGGAACATTGCTTTGGGCGGACCTGACCAACACTTATGTTTGGATTGTGCTGCTGGTGACCTTGGGTTTCGGCGCCATTGGATTTGCCGATGATTACCTCAAGGTTAGCCGCCATAACACCCAAGGGGTGCCTGGCAAGCTTAAACTGGTGCTTGAGATCATTATCGCAGGAATTGCCGGTTACTGGATTATGGTGGCATCCACACCTGACCTGGCCTCGGTTCTGACGATTCCATTCCTGAAAAACGCCCTGATCGAACTTGGCTGGTTTTATCTGCCCTTTGCCATGTTAGTGACTGTGGGCGCCGGCAATGCAGTTAATCTGACAGATGGCCTTGACGGTCTGGCCATCGTCCCCGTGATGATAGCCGCTGCTTCATTTGGGCTGATTGCCTATCTTGTCGGTAATGCTGTTTTTTCCGGGTATCTGCAAATACAGAATGTCTCCGGAGCAGGAGAGCTGACCGTCTTCTGTGGCGCTCTCATTGGCGCAAGCCTCGGCTTTTTATGGTTCAACGCCCCGCCGGCTATGGTGTTTATGGGCGATACGGGCTCCTTGGCCATGGGTGGTGCGCTGGGCTCCATCAGCCTTGTCACCCGCCACGAAATCGTTCTTGCCATAATCGGTGGTTTGTTCGTGCTGGAGACTGTTTCTGTCATTGTCCAGGTCGCGTCTTTCAAGCTGACCGGCAAGCGGGTGTTCCGCATGGCCCCCCTGCATCATCATTTTGAGCAAAAAGGCTGGGCAGAACCCACTATCGTCATCCGCTTTTGGATCATTGCCGTCATCCTGGCCCTGATCGGCCTCGCTTCCCTGAAATTGAGGTAGCAGATGATGGACAGTCACACATATCAGGATAAAAATGTCGCTGTTTTCGGCCTAGGCAAAAGCGGCATGGCCACCGCCCAACGCCTGAAAACAGGGAACGCCAAGGTCCTTGTCTGGGATGATAACAAGGAGCGGCGGGCTGAGGCCAAGAAACTCGGCCTAAAACTCAAGGATCTGACCAAAGGAAAATGGTCCCCAACAGAAGCTTTGGTGCTGAGCCCAGGCGTGCCGCTCACTCATCCGACCCCTCATCCGGTTGTCGGTTTGGCCAAGGATGCCGGCGCCCAGGTTATAGGTGATATCGAAGTATTTTTGCGGGAAAAGGAAGACGGCAAGCTCGTTGGCGTTACGGGAACCAACGGCAAATCAACGACGACGGCGCTGATCCATCATCTGCTGGAGCATGCCGGCAAGGAATCGGCACTCGGTGGCAATATCGGGACACCGGTTATGGATCTGCCGCAACTGGGTGAGGAGGGAACCTATGTACTCGAACTTTCCTCTTATCAGCTTGATTTAACGCCCTCATGGGCAGCGGATATCGCCGTGCTTCTGAATATTACGCCGGATCATCTAGACCGTCATGGGGATATGGCGGGATATGCCGCGGTCAAAACCCGCATATTCCTGAGGCAATCTGAGGCCGGAACAGCCATCATCAACATGGACGATCCCATCTGTGCGGCCATTGCCGAGGAAGTTTCAAAGCATAGCCGAGCCAAACTTGTACCGGTTTCAGTTGAACGCGCCGTCGATGGCGGCGTCTTTGTTGTAGGCGGCCTTCTCGAAGACCAATCAGGCGATCAACCTTGGACAGTTGATATCTCTGGGATCATGTCTTTGAAAGGCCGTCACAACTGGCAAAATGCAGCCGCCGCCGTTGCTGTCGTTAGTTGCCTCGGACTATCGGAGGAGGACATCAAGGCAGGACTTGAAGCCTTTGGCGGTCTGGCGCATCGGATGGAACTGGTGGCGACTCGTGACAAGGTTCTTTTCGTCAATGACTCAAAGGCAACAAATGCGGAAGCGGCTGAAAAAGCCCTTACCAGCTATGAGAATATTTACTGGATTGCCGGCGGCCGGGAAAAGGCCGGCGGTATAACTTCGCTTGAGCCACAATTCGGACGGATCAAAAAAGCATTTCTCATTGGAGAGGCTAAAGACAGCTTTGCTGAGACTCTGGAAGGGAAACTCGATTATGAGGTTCATGAGACACTTGCTGATGCAACAGCTGCCGCAGGGGCTGCAGCAATGGAAGATGAAAGCGACTCTGTAGTCCTTTTGTCACCGGCGGCAGCGAGTTTTGACCAGTTTGACAGTTTCGAGCAGCGAGGCGACAGCTTTAGAAACGCCGTAGAAGACCTGATTGGGGAGGCAAAATGACGACATTCACACGGCTGGATAGGAGTATCGTAGGAAGTTGGTGGTGGACCGTCGATCGCTGGACACTGGTTGCTGTTGCTTTGTTGGTCGCCCTTGGCGGCGTCATGGTCCTGGCAGCAAGCCCTGCGATTGCGACCCGTCTTGGGCTCGATAACTTCCATTTTGTCCGCCGACAGTTCCTATACCTTCCCGTGGCGGTAATGATCATTTTCTCCATTTCCTTGATGTCGCCCCTCTGGGTGCGGCGGCTGGCCGTGGTGATGTTCGGCGTCTTTTCCTTGTTGACCATTGCTACCCTTCTTGTCGGGCCAGAGGTAAAAGGCGCTCATCGGTGGCTGCAGTTTGGCAGTTTTACGTTGCAGCCGACGGAATTTCTGAAGCCGGCCTTTGCTGTTGTTGCCGCCTGGATGTTCGCTGAGCAACGGCGTAGCGATGAGATTCCCGGCAATCTGATCTCCATGGGTCTGTTTGCCTTCGTTATCATATTGCTTCTGTTGCAGCCAGATGTCGGCATGACCCTTGTGATTTCCGCGGTCTGGTTCGCGCAATTTTTCCTGGCCGGTCTGCCGATCTTCTGGGTCGTATTATTTGTTATCTTCGGCATTGTCAGCGCGGCAGCTGCTTATAGCCTTTTTCCGCATGTTGCCAGCCGGGTGGATCGCTTTATGGATCCGTCAGGTGGAGGCAACTATCAGATTGAACGGGCGATGGAAGCTTTCCAGACAGGGGGCTTTTTTGGTGTCGGGCCGGGAGACGGCTCCGTCAAGCGGCAGTTGCCGGATGCCCATACCGATTTCATATTTGCCGTCCTTGGCGAGGAGTTTGGCGTCATCATCTGCCTGGTCGTCGTTGCGATCTTTGCCTTTGTTGTCTTGCGTGGTTTCAGCCGGTTGATGGAAGAAAAGAACTTCTTCATTGTTCTGGCCGCGGCGGGGTTGCTCACTCAGTTTGGCCTTCAAGCCATAATCAATATCGGCGTAAACCTTCGGCTGATGCCGACCAAAGGCATGACCTTGCCTTTCATCTCCTATGGTGGGTCTTCCATGTTTGCCCTGGCGGTCATGATGGGCATGTTGCTGGCCCTCAGTCGTCGCCGTGTTGGTACCGGGGAGCTTAAATGACGACTGGCGAGAAATATATCGCCCTCGCGAGCGGCGGCACCGGCGGACATATCTTCCCGGCGAGAGCGTTGGCAGAAGAGCTCAATTCGCGTGGTTACCGTGTTGTATTAATGACAGACGGTCGCGGCGAGAAATATGACGAGCTATTTCCCAATGTCGACATAGTCGTCGTCAAGTCCGGCTCTCCTTCTGTTGGCGGATTGCCTGGCAAGATCAAGGCGGTCATTTCTATTGCGATTGGTATTTTTCAGTCACGGCGGGCTCTTAAGGCTCTTAAACCATCTGTTGTCGTCGGCTTTGGCGGGTACCCTTCTATGCCCCCATCAGCAGCAGCAGCGAGCCTTGGGATTCCTCTAATCCTGCATGAGCAAAACTCGGTCCTTGGGCGGGTTAACAAGTTACTCGCCGGATTTGCCAGAGTGATCGCAACGTCGTTTGACAACACGGAAAGCCCGGATCAGGAAATTGCCAACAAGATGGTCTATACGGGAAACCCAGTGCGCCGTGCGATCCTGCCGCTTTTTGGCAAACCCTATGTGAGCCCAAGACATGACGGACCCATTAAAATTCTGGTTTTAGGTGGCAGCCAGGGGGCGACGGTGCTCTCTGAAGTCGTGCCATTGGCTCTGATTGACCTTCCTCATGACCTGCGCTCTCGTCTGCAGGTTACCCAGCAATGCCGTGCAGAGGATATAGAAAAGGTCCGGACCACATATGCGGATGCCGGTATAGAAGCTGATCTGTCCCAGTTTTTCGACAATGTGGATGAACTTTTGGCTAATTGCCATCTGGCCATTACCCGCTCCGGTGCTTCCACTCTGTCCGAGTTGACGGTCGCCGGACGTCCATCACTTCTGGTTCCTTACAAACATGCAATGGACGATCATCAGCGAAAAAATGCGGAAAACGCTGTGGCTCGCGGTGCCGCACGCATCATTCTGCAGGACGATTTCACGGTTGCCGAGGCATCTCGGCAGTTGGCGTTCCTGTTTCATCATCCCGATTGCCTGTCGGTTATGGCGGGTGCCGCGACAGGGCTTGGGGAAATTCACGCTGCGGAGAAGCTGGCCGATGTGGTTGAGCGCTTTGCGCCTAAAGAAAATAATGACACGAATAATGGAAAGGCAGCCGCATGAGGTCGCTCCCGCTGGATATGGGAATTGTACATTTCGTCGGGATCGGCGGAATAGGTATGAGTGGCATAGCAGAAGTTATGCACAGCCTTGGCTACGAGGTGCAGGGATCTGACCTCTCTGAAAATGCCAATGTTGAGCGATTGCGCGGTCTTGGGATCAAAGTTCATGTGGGCCATGATGCCAGCAACCTTGGTGACTCTCGCGTCGTCGTTATTTCTTCTGCTGTTAAGTCAGATAATCCCGAGGTTCGGGAAGCGCGGGCGAACTTGGTCCCCGTCGTACGTCGGGCAGAAATGCTGGCCGAACTAATGCGCCTGAAATGGGCGATCGCCGTGGGCGGCACCCATGGCAAGACGACAACCACGTCATTGCTGGCCGGACTGTTGGATGCAACAGGGATGGAGCCGACGGTGATCAATGGCGGCATCATCAACGCCTATGGCACCAATGCCCGTCTTGGTAACGGCGATTGGATGGTCGTGGAAGCCGATGAATCTGATGGCAGTTTCATCAAGCTTCCTGCAACGATTGCCGTTGTCACCAATATCGATCCGGAACATCTGGATTTTTATGGTGATTTTGACGGGGTGAGAGAGGCCTTTCAGACTTTTGTCCAGAATATCCCTTTCTATGGCTTCGCCGCTGTTTGCATTGACCATCCGGAAGTGCAGGCCTTAATCGGCCGGATTTCGGATCGTCGGCTGATCTCATATGGCATGTCGCCGCAGGCGGATTACCGGGCGGTGGACGTGCATTTTGACTCCGGCAAGGCCCATTTCGATGTGGCGGTGAGCGATCGGGTTGATGGCGATACCCGGCTGATGAAAGGTTTTGAATTGCCAATGCCGGGTGAGCATAATATCAAAAACGCCCTTGCAGCCATCGCAGTTGCCAAGGAAATGGGATTGGATGAAGTTAAGATAAAAACCGGTCTCAGAGAGTTTAGTGGTGTTAAGAGGCGGTTCACGCGCACCGGGGTTGTTGACGGAGTCAACATTATTGATGACTACGGCCACCATCCTGTCGAGATTTCAGCTGTTTTGTCGGCAGCGCGCGAGGCCTATGACCAAAAAATCATCGCCGTTGTCCAGCCTCATCGCTATTCGCGGCTGCATGACTTGTTTGAAGATTTCTGCACCTGTTTCAATAATGCGGACACCGTTGTCGTTGCGGATGTCTTTGCAGCAGGGGAGGATCCCATACCCGGTGTTGACCAGGCGAGCTATGTCGAAGGGTTACGTGTTCGCGGCCATCGCAATGTCCTAACTCTCGATAAGCCGGAGAATCTGGCCCGCCTCATAAAAGAGAACAGCTCGCCAGGTGATGCGGTTATTTGCCTCGGCGCTGGATCGATTACAGCCTGGGCAAACGCACTCCCTGAAGAACTTGAAGCCCTTAAGGCGACTGCGGGGGAGGAATGAACGACATGACTCCCTCACAGGCAAATCTTATGGACAGTTTACCGAAAGTCCGAGGACGCCTGCGTGAGAATGTACGTCTGGACAAAGTCACCTGGTTTCAGGTCGGCGGACCGGCGGATGTTGTCTTCAAGCCTGAGGACGAAGAAGATCTTGCAAGCTTCTTAAGAGAAGCGGATCCGGACCTTCCAATCGTTACCTTAGGTGTAGGTTCTAATCTGTTGGTGCGTGATGGAGGGGTCCGCGGTGTTGTCATTCGCCTCGGCCGGCATTTCGCCAAGATGTCAGTCGAGGGTGACAAACTGATTGTTGGCGCCGGAGCGCTCGACGGCAATGCAGCGCGTTTTGCGGCCGATGCCGGACTGGAAGGGGCCGAGTTCCTGAGTGGTATTCCCGGCAGCATTGGCGGCGCCCTGCGTATGAACGCGGGTGCCTATGGCGCAGATATGTCCGAAGTGCTGGTTTCAGCGGTTGCTTATGACCGTCAAGGGAACAGGCACGAACTCAGTAAAGACGACATGGGTTTCTCATACCGACATAGTGATATCCCAAATGACTGGATTTTTACCCAGGCGACCTTGCAGCTATCAGTTGGAGATACGACGGAGATCCTCGGACGGATGGCAGACATTTCGCGAAATCGCGAGGAAAGCCAGCCGATCAGAAGTCGCACTGGTGGCTCAACCTTCGCCAATCCCCCAGGCAAAAAGGCCTGGGAATTGATCGACAGTGTCGGCGGTCGCGGACTGACCATCGGTGAAGCCATGGTGTCGGATAAGCATTGCAATTTTCTCATTAACAAAGGCGCGGCCACGGCGGCGGACCTTGAAGCAATCGGTGAAGAAGTGCGCCGGCGGGTGTTTGAGAGCCATGACACGTTACTGAGATGGGAAATTGTCCGTCTCGGAGATCCGGCAAGTCCGAAGAAAGGAAATACCCCATGAAACATGTCGCCGTATTGATGGGGGGCTGGTCGGCGGAGCGGGAAGTCTCCATGGACAGTGGACTTGCTTGCAGCGAGGCGCTTAAGTCCTGCGGTTATCAGGTGACACCAATCGATGTCGGGCGCAATATTGCTGAAGTCCTTACGGAGCTGAAACCGGATGTTTGTTTCAATGCTCTGCACGGGCGCTACGGGGAAGATGGATTTATTCAAGGCATGCTTGAAGTCATGGGTATTCCCTATACCCATTCCGGCGTTCTTGCTTCAGCTGTGGCCATGGACAAACCTGTTGCAAAACATCTGTTCATTGATGCAGGTTTGCGCTGTGCGGATGGTAGAATTTTTACCCGTCAGGAAATTCAAGCCGGAGAGACATATCCGAAGCCCTTTGTGGTCAAACCCTTGAACGAGGGTTCAAGTGTTGGTGTTACAATCATGCTGGAAGGCGAGAATATGCCGCTGGCAGAACTGCCCTGGACATTCGGTGAACGGGTGCTGATCGAAACCTATATTCCCGGTCGAGAAATTCAAGTTGCCGTCATGGGGGATGAGGCGTTGGGGGCCGTCGAAATTCGTCCTCTCGGTCGTTTTTATGACTATGAAGCAAAATATACGTCCGGAAAAGCAGAGCATCTGATGCCGGCCCCTCTTTCAGAGGAAGATTATACAGCCGTGCTTGAAATGGCACTTACGGCCCATAAAGTGCTGGGCTGCCGCGGTGTGTCACGGAGTGATTTTCGCTTCGACGATACAGGTGAAGGCCCAGGAGTTTTTTACATACTTGAAACCAACACCCAGCCAGGGATGACCTCCCTGAGCCTGGTGCCGGAGATCGCCGCCCATTGCGGGATAGGATTTGAAGACCTTGTTCGTTGGATTGTGGAGGATGCCTCATGCGACCGCTGACAGTAGACAGAAATGATCGCCTTCGTGGATCAAAAGCCAAACCCAAGAAGCAACGCAAATTGCCTTTTTTTGGAAAGGGGCGGGAGAAGCCGAAGGCAAAGCCACCCGCCGGCGCCAAGTCGGAACCAAGGTTTGGCGGTCTCTCAAGCCTTCCGAGTTTGCCTGAGGTGTCGACACAATTTACCAACATGCTCGGCTTCAAACCGCAAAAGAAACAGAAGAAGCAAAAAACCACAGCGCGCAGAAAACCAGCCCCGAGCTGGCGCAAGCCCGCTCTTATCTGCAGTTCAGTGTTGCTCGTAGCAATTGCCGTTGCCGGAATCAGCAACTTTCTCTCACAGCAGCAGATTTCCGAACAGCTTTCCGGCTGGATTGATGAGCAGCAGCAAGCGATGGCAAGTGCTTTCGGGCTCACGGTTCAGAATATCAGTGTTGTTGGCCGTAATCGGACCGACCCTAAGAACATTCTGAGGGCCCTGGACGTTCAGCGAGGAGACAGTATTCTTTCGGTCGATCCGGCTGAGGCCAGAGAGCGCTTGGAAACCCTTGGATGGGTCCAAACAGCGTCTATCATGCGGCGCTATCCGGATGAGCTTTTCATTACCATACAGGAACGCAGGCCTTTCGCCCGCTGGCAGATTGACGGCCAGACTGGTGTAATTGATCGAAGTGGGGCCCTTGTTGCAAAGAAAGCGGCCACAGAGTTCAGTCACCTTCCGAAGGTCGTTGGCGAAGGGGCCAATATCCATGCGGCTGAGCTGTTTGATATGCTCGCCCAGACGCCGACCTTGTTCACCCGGGTCAAAAACGCGATCCGTATCCGGGATCGACGGTGGAACCTGGAATTTGACAATAAGGTGACTGTGTTGCTGCCAGAAGACGGCGCGGCGCAGGCCTGGATGAAGCTACATGCGATGCAGCAGGAAAAGAAAATACTCAACAACGATCTGATGGCGATTGATCTTCGCTCTGGTGATCGGATGTATGTCCGGCTCAAGCCTGAAGCGGCTGCGCTTAGACGGGCGGACGGAAAAGAGACTTAAAAAGACGGCACGGCATTGGACGTGAGGAAGATGGGGAAAAATAAAAGGCGATGGCAGTAGGACGAAATGGACCCTTGGCGGCCCTTGATGTCGGGTCAACAAAGGTCTGCTGTTTTGTAGCAGTGGAGGACGCAGGCCGGCTGCGGGTAACCGGTATTGGCCATCAGGTATCTCGAGGTTTGCGCGCAGGCGGCATTACCAACATGGAGATGGCAGAGGAAGCCATTCGCTCTGCTGTTGACGCAGCAGAACGCATGGCAGGAGAAACTATTCGGGAAGTCAGTCTAGGTGTCTCTGCCGGAAAACCTGCCTCGCAAACGGTGGATGTTGAAATGTCTATCGGAGGCCAGGAAATTGGCGAAAAGGATTTGCAGAGGACATTAAAAGAAGCGCAGTCAAGCTATCAGCCGGAGGGCCGAACCGTTATTCACGCGCTGCCAGTTGGCTATACTGTGGATGGTAATCGCGGCATTCGGGATCCTCGCGGCATGTATGGTGAGAATCTCGGCATCAGCATGCATATGGTGTCTCTGCAGAATAGTCATATGCGAAACATCGCCAATTGTGTCGAGAGGTGTCATCTGGGTGTCTCCAATATTGTCTCCGCCCCTTACGCCTCCGGCCTGGCTTGTCTGGTCGAGGATGAGATGGATCTTGGGGTGACTGTCATCGATATGGGCGGCGGGTCGACCTCATTTGCTGTCTTTTATGACGGCGAGATGGTCTTTAACGAAGTGGTGCCGGTCGGTGGTGGTCATGTCAGCAATGATATTGCGCGTGGTCTATCAACGACACTCGCCAATGCGGAACGAATGAAAACGCTGTATGGGAATGCTCTGGCTAGTCAGGCCGATGAAAAGGAAATTATTGATGTTCCTCTGATTGGTGAAAGTGAGCAGGAAGTCGCCAATCATGTGCCGCGATCAATGCTGGTTGGCATCATCAAGCCCCGGGTCGAAGAGATCCTGGAGCTGGTAAATGACCGCCTTGTTGCCTCTGGATTCAATAAAGTAGCTGGCCGCAGGGCCGTCCTCTGTGGCGGAGCTTCCCAGCTGGCTGGAGTACAGGAACTTGCTGCTCGTATATTGGATAAGCAAGTGCGGATGGGTAAACCTATCCGTGTTAAAGGTCTCGCCGATGCTACGGACGGTCCGGCCTTCACAAATGTTGCCGGTTTGCTTTCTTATGCAGTTCGGGAACGGTTCGACGACGGGATCAAGATTTCCGTCGAAGAAAAGCGGCCAAAAACCAGCCTGTTTAAGGTTGGAAACTGGTTTAGAGAGAATTTTTGAGTAAAAAAGTAAACAAAAAACGTCAATATGTAAGAAGTAGGGTTTCATTAACCACAATATTTGGTATTAATTAACTGTAACACGCGTAACTAAGGAGGATAGTGCTGTGAGTATCAATTTGTCAGTGCCGGATCAAACAGAACTGAAGCCGAAAATACTGGTCTTAGGTGTTGGAGGAGCCGGAGGTAACGCGGTTAACAACATGATTACATCGGAGTTGCAAGGCGTAGAATTCGTCGTAGCCAACACCGACGCACAGGCCCTCAAACAGAATTTGGCTGACCGCCGTATTCAACTGGGAGCTGAACTCACAGAAGGCCTCGGCGCAGGCTCAAAGCCGCATATAGGGGCGGAAGCTGCAGAAGAAGCCATCGAAGAAATTACCTCACATCTTGCTGGTGTGCATATGTGTTTCATCACCGCTGGAATGGGTGGTGGTACTGGCACGGGAGCGGCTCCAGTCGTTGCCAGAGCAGCTAAGGAAAGAGGCATTCTTACGGTTGGCGTTGTGACCCGTCCTTTCCAGTTTGAAGGCAATCACCGTATGCGTATTGCTGAGGCGGGAATCGAAGAACTGCAGCGCTATGTTGATACCCTGATTATTATTCCGAACCAGAACTTGTTCCGTATCGCTAACGAAAAGACTACTTTCGCTGATGCCTTCAACATGGCTGACGAAGTTCTGCATTCCGGTGTCAGGGGCGTGACCGATCTGATGGTGATGCCTGGTCTGATTAATCTCGATTTCGCTGACGTCAATACAGTCATGAACGAGATGGGCAAAGCAATGATGGGTACAGGTGAAGCCAGTGGTGACAATCGCGCCATTGACGCGGCAGAAGCTGCCATCTCCAATCCGTTGTTGGATGATGTTTCCATGAAAGGCGCGCGCGGCGTTCTGATCAACATTACCGGCGGTATGGATCTGACTCTGTATGAGCTGGATGAAGCTGCAAACCGGATCAGAAGCGAAGTTGATCCTGAGGCCAACATCATCGTCGGCTCAACATTCGATAGTGAGATGGAAGGCACGATGCGGGTTTCCGTCGTGGCTACCGGCATCGATGCGCTTGAAGTTCAGAAAGCCAATTCTCCGAATGTGACATCTCTGCTCAAAGTCAAAGGTGATACAGCTAAGCCAGCTGCAGCCGGCTCCACTGATATGGGCGCTCCTGTATTGCCAACCGCTGCTTCCATCAATGCCTCCGGTTTTGGTGCAAGTTTGCCGGGTGGCAATATCTCAGGCCAGCCGGTCGCGCAGGTCGGTGAGGGATCTGACGCATCTGCTAATTTGGAAATGGGGTCTTCTGAGGCTCTTGATGCGACCTCTGCCAGTGGAAATCTTGCCCTGGAAACAGAGCCTGATCTTCTTTCCGAGATGGAAATGGAGATGGAAGAGAGTGAAATACTGCCGCCTGAGGCAGAAGGCAAAGATGCGCCGTTTAAAGCTCCTGAAGCGGTAAGGGTTGAGAAGCGCGCAGAAGCGCTCGTCAATCCGGACGCCCATCATTCTACAGAAGACCTGGTCGAGCCCGGTAAGAAACGTCGAGGTCCAAGCTTGTTTGAGCGGATGACTGGCGTTGGCCGCAAGATCAAGGTCGGATCCCCGGAAACAGCAGAGTCCCAGCCAGTTCGTAGGGAGCCGACGGCCGCGCCAAAGGCACCGACACCTGCTCCAGCGGCGAGTGTACCGGAGCCCAAGCAAGAAGCGCTTTCCTCGGTCAAGATTAGCGAGAAGCAGGAAGATGAGGATTTGCTTGATATTCCTGCTTTCCTAAGGCGCCAGGCTAATTAGAAAATCCAGTTCCTAACTTGGTTTAGTGTTTAAAAGAACCCGTTGATATTTATAATCAACGGGTTCTTTTTTGTGCGACTTGATCGCTTTCATTTCCTTCGAATAATTCCGAAATAATTAGTAACAAAGTGTGATTTGTATGTACGACCCAGTGTAAGTACATTCACGCTAGAATTTTTGTATGGTTAAAAGAGTTAGCGTCACAATGGTAGTTTACCAGAAAACACTTCGAAATAGCATCAGCTGCACCGGTGTCGGTTTGCACGGCGGGTATTCAATTAACATGAAATTGAATCCAGCCCCCGTTAACACAGGCATTGTGTTCGTGCGTAAAGATGTTGATGAAGGTATTTCGGAAGTTCCGGCTCGTTTTGACACGGTGTCGGATTTGATGATGTGTACGACCATTGAAAATGACGCGGGCGTCAAAGTGGCCACCGTTGAGCATTTGATGGCGGCCTTATCCGGTTGTGGTGTTGACAATGTGATTGTCGAACTGGACGCACCTGAAGTACCTGTTATGGATGGCTCCTCTGCTCCTTTTGTCTTTTTGATTGAATGTGCGGATGTTGTTGATCAGGAAGAAGCGCGTAGATATATCAAGATCCTCAAGGAAGTTGAGGTGACTGAAGGAAATGCGAAAGCAGTTCTGGCGCCTTCTGATAATATCTCGGTCTCTTTCGAGATT
>JANSXH010000025.1 GCA_024743055.1 Pseudomonadota bacterium | reverse complement strand
GGCCCACACCGCACACAGGATCAGGGACACTCAAACCCCAGATCCATACATAAACACCCAACGCGGGGTGGAGCAGCCCGGTAGCTCGTCAGGCTCATAACCTGAAGGTCGTAGGTTCAAATCCTACCCCCGCAACCAATATAAAGCCATAACATCAATAGGTTATGGTGATCTATCGTTAACAGATATTCCCTCACAATATGTAATGGAAGCAAAGTGGAAGCGAATTAGCTCGCTAATCCTCTGATAATCGGACAATCGGGGCGATCATCTCCATTGCAGGTCTCTGATAGATGCGTTAGTTCGTCATGAAGAGATTGAAGTTCTTGCAGTTTTTCCTCAATTTCCTTGATCCTATTCACGGCAATCGCCTTTACATCCCGGCTTGATCGATCCCGATTTTCATAGAGGTCCAGTAATTCCCGACATTCCTGTACGGAAAACCCAAAGCTTCTGGCGCGTCGTGTGAAGATAAGTTTGTTTATCTCTTTATCGCTATAAAGGCGATAGCCGTTATCGGACCGGCCGCTTGGTGTGACGAGATCGATATCTGCATAGTAGCGGACAGTTTTCGTCGGCAAGTTTGTTGCTTTGGCAGCATCCCCAATTGTGTACATCTTTTCCTCTTGACCTTCCAGCTACTGGAAGCCTTACAAATCTTCTCAAACGAGTCAAATCACTTTGTACATGAGGAAAGCATGAGCTTCACAGATACGGTTGTCGGAATTAACTGGGCTTGCCGACCAACTTGGCGACGTGCCTCGGTCAATACTTTATGGTGTCTGGCCGGATGCTCGATCGGCGATATGGGAACCATACTATTTTTTCAGCTTACAGGTATTCCTTGGCCGACTTTGGCAATAATGGCGCTTGCCATTGTCAACGGCCTATTGACCTCCATTGCCTTGGAGACAATAATTTTATCCCGGCAGATGGTTTTTAAACTGGCATTTAAGACTGCCATTGGCATGTCCCTAATTTCGATGATTTCGATGGAGGTTGCCATGAACTACATAGATTATCTTTTTACTGGTGGGGCTAGATTGACCCTTTGGGTCTTGCCTCTGATGTGGTTCGCCGGGTTTATTACGCCGCTTCCTTACAATTACTGGCGCCTGAAAGCGTTAGGTAAAGCATGTCACTGAGGGCGAACAGATGAACCTATCAGAAAGAAACAAGGTTATCCTCATTGTCGCTTTGGCCTTGATCGCTGTCGGCGGATACCTTTGGCTCACTTCGGATGAGTCCGAAAATCAGAGCGGGCGGCCCATCGTTATCGTTGACATTCCCGAGTTGTCGATTGCTGCACGGTCAGGGGAGCAGGCATTTGTTAAAAACTGCGCCTCCTGTCACGGCAATAATGCTGCCGGTCTCGAGGGCAGGGCTCCGCCACTCGTGCATCGGATATATGAGCCTAGCCATCATGGCGATATGGCTTTTGTCGGAGCAGTCAGAAACGGGGTCCGGGCCCATCATTGGCCCTTTGGGAATATGCCGCCTGTGGACGGCTTAACCGATACCGAAATCCAAAATATCATTCTGTACGTTCGGGAGCTACAACGTGCAAACGGGATATATTAGGACCCTTTTAAGATATGTGCCGAAAACGGCAGTTTCCCGTCGGAGAGAATAATATTGAGATTTACCTTTCCAGTTTTAATCAGACTTTCGGATAGCCCGGATATCCAAACAGACATATGTGATGTTGTCAGGTCGAGGCTTTCTTCCGGCCCAAGGGAAATAGACCCAAGCTCCGTAAAGCGTTCATCATCCAGTCGGGCTATTATTCTCGATCGTATCTGTTCTGCGCCCGCCACACCCAGTATCGTCAAGGTGCTTGTGCTTTGATTGATAATTTTGAAATGAAGCTCCGACATCCCCCCATCATCAGGGATGATTAGAAATGCCTCTTCAATTTCAGCGGATTGATATACCATATCCGTATCATCTGCCTGTGCGTTGTCTAAAACGCCCGTCAGCAAAAAGACGCTGAGGACGATCCAGTTTAGTTTTCCCATGACTTTTCCAAACCAAGATTTATGAGGATATCTGGAAGGATGGAAATCCCATCCTTCCAGTGTATTGATGTAATAGGCTGGTCAATCAGAACATGAACTTGGCGCCTATGACGGCATACCAGATATCTGCGCTTTCGCCTTCCGCCTCAACAAAGTTAGCGGTCTGGCCGAACTTTCGCTCATAGACAACTCCGACATAAGGGGAGAAAGCTCTATCCCAAACGTCATAGCTCAGTCGCAAACCCGCTTCGACGCTATTGACCCCGGACCCAACACCAATCTCCCGGTCACTGGAGAAGGCAACATCCACAGAAGCAGACGGCGTCAGGATCAGGTAATTCGAAAGCAGGATTTGATATTCCATGTCCAGATCAGCGGAAAGCTTGCCCTTCTCACTCAAGAAGAGATGGGTATCCACCTCTATCCATTGGGGCGCAAGGCCGCTTAAGCCAACCGCAGCATACCAACGATCCGGACCTTGCGGGCTTGTGTATCTTACTCCGCCTTTGATATCCCAAAAATCGGAGATGGGAGTTTGCAGGGCAAGCTGGTTGGACAGGGATTCAAACTTTTTGACATTGATGTCATATTCTCCATCTCCCTCCCAACGCAGTTTGAGCTCGTCCGTGCCTATAAAGGCATCTGCATCATAGGCGAAGAGCTCTTCTCCGCCTTCTCCGTAGCGATATTCAAATTCCTCTATTTGAAGGTCATAGTAGATATTGGCAGGTTCTTCTGCCTGACTGGAAACCGGTGCCAGCAACGCAAACGCTGTCAGCGCTGCAGAAAGGAGTTTTAATGTATTCCTCATTGCATTTCTCCTTCCTTAAGAGTTGTTAAGCTGGCCGATTTCGGCCCGCCTTCAACCACGACTTTGCGAAACATGCCTGCATCCGCATGATAGGAGAGATGGCAGTGAAAGGCCCATTGCCCCTCAGCGTCCACTTCGGTTTCAGAATAGACCGTCGTGCCCGGCGCGACACTAATGGTATGCTTGGCAGGGTTCCACTTATCGGCGCCAACATCCAGAATGCTCCACATGCCATGCAGATGCATGGGGTGGGTCATCATGGTTTCATTGACGAACTTAAAGCGAACCCTCTCGCCATATTGCAGTTTGATTGGTTCCGCATCCTCATATTTCACCCCATTAATCGACCAGATATACCGTTCCATATTTCCGGTAAGGCGCAGTTCTATCTCACGTGTTGCCTCCCGGTGTTCATAGATCGGCTTCTGAGCTTTCAAATCCGCATAGGAGAGAAACTTCCCACCATTGGCGGCCGCAGGGGTAAGGCCACTTCCTCCGGCATAGAATTCATCTTCCCCAGACCCCATACCCTTCATATTGGAGTGGTCCATTCCAGCCATATTGCTGTGATCCATACCTTTCATGTTCGAGTGGTCCATGCCCTTCATATTGGAATGATCCATGCCCGCAATATTGCCGTGATCCATCCCCATATCCGCCATGGTGAGAAGCGGCCGACCCGTCATTTCGGGAATCGCTGCAACCATACCTTCCCGAGGGGCGAGGGTGCCTCTAGCATAAGCCGTCCGGCCCATGCTGGCGCCAAAAATGGTATAGGCTTTATCTTCCTTAGGCCTGACAATCACGTCATAGGTTTCCGCAACCCCGATCCTGAGTTCGTCAACGGTCACGGGCTGGACATAGTTTCCGTCACTTGCAACAACCGTCATTTTCAAACCGGGAATACGGACATCAAAATAGGTCATGGCCGAGGAGTTGATAAACCGCAACCGAACCCGTTCCTTGGGCGTAAAAATCCCTGTCCAGTTTTGCTCAGGTCCCATACCATTGATCAGCGGTGTGAAGCCCTGAACATCTTCGATATCGGAGGCCATCATGCGCATGCTGCCCCAGTCCATCCGATCTGTAAGTGTTTCTGAAAATCCGTTTTTCTTCACATCGGAAAAGAAATCACCCAGAGTCTGTTGCTTGCGATTGTAGTAGTCTGCGGCCATTTTCAGGTTCCGCATGATCCGCTTTCCGGAGTGCGGATGTTTATCCGTAAACTGCACCACATAGTCCCGATCAAACCGAAATGGTTCCTTTTTCTCGGGCTCGATGACAATCGATCCGTAGGCGCCGTCCGGCTCCTGAAATTCCGAATGGCTATGAAACCAATGGGTACCAGACTGAACAATCGGGAATTTATAGGTAAACGTCTCACCGGGCTTGATCCCGGGAAAACTGATTTTCGGGACACCATCCATCTGATAGGGCAGGATAAGGCCATGCCAGTGAATGGACGTTGGTTCGTCCAGATTGTTAGTCACGTTGATCGTAACCTCTTCCCCTTCCTTGAAGCGCAGAACCGGCCCCGG
The DNA here is from genome assembly GCA_024743055.1 of Pseudomonadota bacterium. Lineage (GTDB taxonomy): Bacteria > Pseudomonadota > Alphaproteobacteria > Sneathiellales > Sneathiellaceae > Sneathiella. Next base: position 17,602 of record JANSXH010000025.1, on the reverse strand, counting down.
GGACTTTCCATTATAGCCAATCCCTTCCTTGGTGAATTCGCCTGTGTCGATCAAAACTCTATCAACGGTTAGGTCATATGTCCCGGCATAAGCCAATGCCGGCAGTAACGATGCTCCCATGCTGGTCATCAGACCAAGCGAGAGTACGCGCATAAGCGTTTTTGTCATTTTCTAATCCTCTAGATTTTGATGAAATGATGCGCGGCCAGCTTCAGGCCGCGCAATTTTACTATTCAATGCTAAACTCGCCCATCATGCCGGCGTCATAGTGACCCGGGACATTGCAGGCAAACTCCAGTTCACCTCCATCGGCAAACTTCCAGATGATTTCAGCGGATTCCGCCGGTGCCAGCAGTGCACTGTTCGGATCGTTATGTTCCATGGTCTTGCCATTTCCCATATCCATTTTCATCATGTCATGATTAATTTTATCGGCCTCAAGGACACCATGCTCCACCATCATCATCATTTCTTCCTGATGGGCCGCGTGGGTCGCGGCGGTGCCAATATTGAACTCATGGACAAGCTCACCCACGTTAACAACCTTGAAAAGGATGGTTTCACCCTTCTTCACCGAAATCTCTTCCGGTTCGTAATAGTTGTCGAACATTTTGATTTCGATGGTACGGGTGACCTCAGAAGCCTCGCCGGGCACGCCAATGGCAGCTTTATCGCCATGGTGTCCACCATGATGATTACCGGCTGCAAGAGCTATGGCAGAGCCTAAGGCGAGGGTTACAGTGAGTGTCGCTCCGGCAACGCCGGATAAAAAGTTACGTCTGATTTTCATCGTTTTATTCCTAAACATATCTCCGCATATGAGCAGGCATATCCTTGCCGATATCACTGCAGAGAAAGGGTTACTTTTGAATGTTAGAAGTCAGGCGACCGCACCCTTAATCCTTACAGGACCTGTGCAGGAGGGAAGGAACGGGGGCCTTGGAATAAAACTAAGCTTTTGGGGGTCGCTCAGGGGGGAAGAGGCTTACAGAGCCAAGCTGTGTTGACAATGCAGAAAAGGATGTTTTCGTCCCGGATTTAGCAATTGCACCGGTTTGGAACTCCGGAGAAGAAATGGAGCAAGACGCAACGCCGCATTTTTCAATGTGGCCGTGACGCTTTTTATCTACGGTGTTTGTTAAATCCTCCGCAGCAGCAACCATATAGTGGGCGACACCTTCTTCGTTTGCGTGATTTGCCGCCATGGGAACGACTGCGAAAATATTGAACGCAAAAATTAGAGCGATAACAACGCTCATCATTCTTCTGCGGTTATCTATTTTCGGTCGCAAACTAGTCAAAGGAAGCCCATTAAAGTTCTAGATTTTTTTGTGCGTCTTTTAAACATATAGTCTTTTTCTTTTCATTCAATAGCGACAAAGGTTTTGAGGGATTGAAATTATTTTTCGGTTCTTTGGCTGCGAGATTTTTTTGATATGATTAGTAATTAAGCTATTTGAAAATATATCGATCTTTCGCATTTGAATATCGGGTTTCAAATGAAACCGGGTGTTCTCTAGACAACCTCTTAAGAATTTTACAATAACCTTCAACAAAGTTATCAAAATCACTTTCTTCCTTTTCGGCAGCTGCACGTGAAACAATGGTTCCTAATATTTGGCTATCTAGCATTGCTTTATGAGATTCTCGGTTCACCGTTTTTATAATTGATGGCTCGGTGAAGTTTCGTTTTCCATCAAAGAAACCAGCTATCTCTTTGGCTACCATTTTCCAAACCGGATGTGTTGGCCATCGGGATCGGTTGGAGTCACCGTCAGGGTAGGTGTATCGAACTTTTTGCATGAACTCTTCTAATGCATCGCCAATTCGCGCCTCAAGATCGTCCCAACTGCGTATCTCCCATCTGTTGCGAAGTTGTTTGGAACCCATTCGAAGTTCAAAGCGCCAAACTTGGCTATTGTGCTTATCTTTTAGGTCGATGGCGGGCTTGCTTTCGTGCATCCGCCGATCATTCCAGATTTCGACCCAGCCTAGTTTCTTGTTATCAATAATCTCCCGACGTTTGTTATAGATAGATAGCTGCCGGTTGGAGATATGTCCGGCGGTGACACCGGAAACCTTCTCGCCAATGCCATGCTCCGTTCCCGGTTCTGCGTCCCGTTCTTGGCTTCGAGTATTCGGCGGTGCAATAATACGTTTACGGACAGGTTCAAAGCCGGGGGCTAGGATATCAACCGCAAAATCAACACGACTGACTTTAACGAGATGATCTGCATATCGGATTCCGAAGGCTGACATACATTCTTGGAATTGTGCCTTTGCTGCCTCAATACCACCCGAGGCAAGTAAGAAGGCACGAAAGTCAACTTGGATGCCAGGGTTGTTCTTCGGTTTATTGTGCGGATCAAGGAAATACCATTCCGCGCCATATTCCCCAGTAGAGACGGAGAAGGCGGACACGCCGCCCGTTTTGCGGACTTGAATATCGATTCCGTTATAGCTAGTAACCTCTGGGCTGTTCTGTCCGGTCGCAATTTGCTTTGCTTCCATTAGAACACCCAGAAATTCTTCCGGTATGTCCACATCGACCGTTAGTTTCAAGCTATCATATCCGCTATGAACAATATCCATTAATTACGCTCATTTGCTATGTTGTATTTGTAGATGGGGGTGTTACAAGGACCCCCCTTTAACGGATTATTCCGTTGGGTCGGTTGTTTGTGCGCTCCGCGCCGGGGAAGCTTTTACGGGTTTTGGGGAGGGGCTGGAGAGCACTTCCCGCAGGAGACAAAAACGGGATGGCAGTGTGCCTCTCAGCCCCAAAATGCCTTACGGGTACGGAGTGATCCGCAAGGCTAAAACAAAAGCTCAGTAAAGTTGAGATTGTGAAGTACTTGAAACCATATGGGCTTCTGACCATGCAATCAGTTCCCGCCGACGGTAGCGGATAGAGCGCGAAGAAACTTTCACAAACTTTGGCCCACCGCCTCTTAAACGCCAATTTTGCAAGGCGCGAACGGTATAGCCCAAGAATTCTGCCGCAATTTGCTCGTTGATGAGCTGATCGAGGTCATACTCAGTGTTGTGGTGGGAGTTGGGACGCATCAATATTCCTTTCATCGTTGGTAATGTGATGAAAGAAAGGTGGATCAACTTCGTGTCTCAAAAAACATCTATAAAAGGGGCCAGCATATATAGATTTGAGACGATGGCTAGTTGCATTATTTTTTACCTGTAATAAGTGGGTTAACAATCCTTGCCATTGTTTTGTCACCAAGACCTCGTTCTCCATTTTCTGCATCTGGAAAATTAGTTTGGATCCATCTGCGGATTGCAGGATAGTTAGTCCTCATCGGTCCCGAAAAATTAATCAAGCCTTCATTCTCGAGCTCATGGAAGGCTTTGGTAATTTGATCTTTTTTGCTCGGACGGCCAATTTTAATTTCATTTAGCTGTTTGTTAGATAACGCTTTTGGATTAACGATACGAACGCCAACGAAGGAAAGGCCATTGGCTGATATTGCTCCTTCCTGCCAATTGACCCAACCTTCCCACGTATCTTGTGGAATAAATTTTGGAGAGCTCTCTGGAGACCGAGGCGCACTGAAGCCGATGGACTGAACCTTGCCAGATGTCGTTAATTCTAAAAATTCTTTTTGCCAGTCCTTGATAACATCCGGTGGAGCGTTGGGATGATAGAAATCCCTCGCTTCGTAGATCTCAGCTTCGGGTAGTAGCTTTGCCGCTTCTTCCAAAACAGGCCAAATTTCTGTACCGTTGCTTGGATCATTTTTTGAACGCTTTAATTCCAGCTGGCAGGCCGCAACATATTTTCGCCTGAGACTATTGTCGGCACAAGTAATCAACGCCGCTTCGATTGGAATACCGGAATTCCATATGCTCCAATTTGTCATTTTTTCTCAGGTCAATAAATGAGTAAAACAGAGTAATGCATTCAAAGAAAGCAATTGTCGATTGGAAAATGGCGCTGTTTTTCTAGTTTAAGCATCTGTTTCGTTCCTCGTATCGATTTATATCGTATGGTCTACGTGACGAGGGATGCGTGCGCTTACGTAACGATACGTATCGTATACGGCTACCACTAAAACCACCTAGTGCTTACCCGATCGCTATTACGTATCGAAGCGTAAATACTATAATATGGATTATTATATTGTTAAATCATTCAATTATATAGTGGGTAGTATGAATATGCAGCGATAATCGCATGGCATGATTGGAAACTGGAGATCAGCTTGGCAAAATCGAATTTTATTCGAGGGTTTTATCGTACGAAGCCTCGTAAAGTTATCCTATTCATTTTCGCTGTGTGGGCTGGAAATTCACTATGGCACCTATACAAAGAGTTTACTGCTCAAACGCCAATGGTGCATGTGATAGCCGAGTTTGATGTCGAGGGAGAATATGTAAAAATCGATAAAAAGATTCGCTGCTATCCAAGAGGACCTAGCGGTGAGTTATTCCAACAAGATCTCTCCTTGTATTTTACGTTTTGGAAGAGCGGTCCGGGATTTACTAGTAAACATAGAATGCTTGGAGCTCATCTAAAAGGGGGCCGAGCGTTATTAGTAGATACTCCGGTTAGCGCCTGTCGAGATATCTGGACTAAAATTAAGCGTAACGAGGTAACGGATAATATTCTCCCGAGATACTTCGTTCCAAGTGTTGTCCTTGTATATGATTTCGAGGAGCCATCAAGATTAAAGTACTTTTCCTCTAAGACAGCGTATCTTCAGAAAAATGCCGAAGTAACAATACTTTCTTATACTGTGAGGCAAGCTCCTAAGTGGAGTTTGTGGGATTCGCCGGACGAATTTAATTGGGTTTCTGAAGAAAACGGAGAAGCACACTATTATGCCACCGCTATATTGGAATTTGTGCCATTGCATGTTTTTGAAAAAGAAAACAAGGTTGTTCTATCAGTCCTTGAATTGACTTTACCAAAGTCACTGACAGAAATATCAGGATATGAGCAATCTAAAAGAATGAGGTGGGAAGAGTTTCGAACCATTACTAATCGTCTACCAGCTGCTGGGAATTTTGAACGAGAGATTGTGCCCGGTGTGGAAGGCGACGAATATTCAGTAGATAATTTCTACGCTCTTTCTATGCGTAATAGAGTGCTAGAACCTGATTTCTCGCAGCGAGGAGTAAAATTCTATCAGAAGCTAAGTGAAGGAGATCTAAAGCAAAGTTTTAGGGACCAAGGAAAGACACTTAGGGGAAGTTTGTATTGGTCGCATTTTGACCTTCCAAATCAAGTTACAATCGATCAAACATTGATGAGCAATGCATCCAAAGCATTTTATTGGCCAAAAACCAACCGAGTATATCGTTTGCGCGGTTGGACGAGAAGGTTTTACTACTAATGAACAAAAATTTACTTTTTACCAAGCAATCTCGCAAGCTCCGTTGAAACTCTCTCAGCGGCATTCTGCATGGGATCATCGGCGAGATGGGCATAGCGGGCGGTGGTCTGCACCTGTGTGTGACCGAGCAGCTTGCCGATCATGGGGAGACTCTCACCGGAGCCGACAGCGATTGAGGCGAAGGAATGCCGGAGGTCATGCAGGCGTACGTCTTCCAGTCTTGCTACCTTCCGTATCCTTCGCCAAGGCTTCTGCATATCGGTGATATGGGAGCAGGGCAGCTTACCGGTGATGACGTAAGGGTTATCTTCGATATGTTCGACATTTGCGAGAACTTCCAATGCCGCCGGACCAAGATAGACTCGTTTCGCGCCCGTCTTGGAATCTGGCAGATATGCCGAGTTACCTTTTATGAACTCCCATTTGAGGGTTTGTATCTCCCCAAGCCGGCAGCCGGTCAGGATCAGTAGTCGGATACAGTCGATTGCCGATTGGGATTCAACGCCTTCTGCTTCCAGATCGGCAAGGGTCTGGCCAAGGCGGGAAAGCTCTTCGCCGCTCAAATACCGCCCGCGCTTTTTCTCCTCATATTTTTTCACATGACGGCGGGGGTTCGTGCCTTCAGGACGGAGGCCCCAGACCTCTGCCTGATTGAACATGACAGAAAGAACACCCAAGGTCCGATTTGCCTGATAGGGCTTGTCCCGATGCTTGTGATGAAGATCAGCGATATGGCTTCGTTGCACTTCCTCCACCTGTACCGTTCCAAAGGCAGGTTTGATGAAAAGGTCCATGCAGCGCCTGTATTCCTTCGCTGTGCTTTCCCGGCAGTGGGATGGCACGTAATTGGACATAAACCTTTCACAAAGTTCCGAAACCAGAGCCGCCCCACGCTTGCGCTTGGCTTCCTCGGCCGGGTTTGACCCATGGGCAACGCTCGCAAGCAGCTCACGGGCCTTCTCCTTGGCTTTGTCGGCAGTTACTGTCCCATAGCGCCCAAGCCCCTTCCTTCGGGTGCGGCCGCCGCCGTCCCGATACTGAATGAGGAATGTCTTACGTCCAGAGGGCAGGACCCGTAGGCCATAGCCGGGCAGGGTTTCATCCCAGACAAAATAGTCTTTCTCTTTAACGACAAGGCCATCAATGCTACGCTTATTTAATCTCATATTCGCTTCCGTACGTCATTTCGGAAGCATAATGGAAGCAAATGACAGAGAAAATCAAGTTATTTGTGAGCGGAAAGGCGTAACATATATACCTAATACTGTAATAAAAACAATATTATATGTCCATATATGAAACTATATGATATTCCATGCGTCCCATGGAAAACTAACTCATAACCTGAAGGTCGTAGGTTCAAATCCTACCCCCGCAACCAATAGCACTGATAAAAGATATGAGTAAGCCAGACCAAACCTGATAGATATCAGGGAGAGCTATTTGCATTCATATTCATACTCATAGAAGGGGGCTTCTTTGGAAAACCGGAATCTTTCTCCGGCCAAAAGGGCTTTCTCAAACGCCTGTTCTTGCTCCAGGGTAATCGGGGCCAGAACCTCAGAGTCGCCGCCGCCTTCAATTTGAAAAGGGAGAACCAAGCTTTTCGCTTTGATGAATTCCGAGCTGTTATACCAGTTATGGACGGCAAAATCGAAATCTTGCCAGTTAATGGAGCAGGCTCCGTCTTTTGTTTTGCGAACTGCTATCTCGACACTTTCAAATCGCGCCGCCTCGGCGAAGATAAAAGCCAGCATCTTTAGAATGCGCTGCTGCCCGGTTACCTCTTTTATCTGTTTGTAGGTGCGAGCAGACTCCCTACGGGGGTATTTGGTATAATCCTGCGATTTGATTTCACTGATAATCTGCGTCAGTGTCTCCCGATTTATATCCAGGGGGATACGATTGTTATAGCGAACTATATGCCCGGGAAGTTTTTGATCATTGATTTCAATCAGATAGTAATTCTGCGTATCCATTTTGATAACGTCTATATGGACGGCCTTGCCAGCGCAGGTTTCGTGAATTTCAATCGACACCAATTTTTCGGAGTTATTCAGGAGAGGGCGGATTTCGCCGGTAACGAAGGTATCGATCTTTTCCAGAGGATATTTCTTACCGGCATCCAGCGAAAAGGAGTAGCTACAAGACTCAGCCAATGCCTGAAGAGGGAACAATAAACACATCCCGATGGCCATCACAGTTAATCTCATTTTCTTTCCTTCAAACCGCTGCCTTAAATACACTTTTAGGCTATCAGTTAACCCAAAATAAATGAAAGAAAACTAAAGATATTGGCTCAATTGACTTTATGATGAGCATACTGGGGTCGCCAAACTCTAAGGTCTGTTTTATTCGCAATAACTCGAATTGTGCCACATGGATAATAAATCAAAACATATTGGCATTAGCGGTAAAAACCTTGCTTACATTGTCCTTGTTATCTCCATCGTCGGGACAATATTCGAATTTACCTCAACCTATTTGCTGACGCGAAATTTGTCAGTGGTGGATTATGGTGATTTCCGGGTTGTCAGGAGTTTCAGTGAGATTGGTAGCATCCTGATCATTCTGGGGGGCGGGCGAGGAGCGCTTTTTTTTGTGCCCGACTGGTATTCCCAAAATCATTCTCATCTGACCTGGCAATATATCAGGTTCTACATTTCTGTTGCCCTTTTCATATCTATCGTTGTTGTTGCCGGTGTGGTTGCAGTGCAGATTTTGTTGAAGGCCCTGGGCTTTGATGCGGGAGCCTATGGCGGGTTTCCATTAATTTTGGCGGCCCTTGGTCTTCCCTTTGCTGGTGCTTCCTTTTTGAATATTAAAATATTGCAGGTCTATAAACGGGTCCCTCAAGGACTGATGACCCATTGGATCTTGTATCCAATCTTCTTCCTGACCATCCTGATGGCATTTCGATTTGCTCTCGGTTCGCTCTCGGTTGAGACAACCGTTGCGGCTCTCGTTTTGGCTCAATGCGCGAAATTCGCTGTGCAGTATTATATGCTTCATCGGTTGGGGATTCGTGACAGTAGAAAAACGGAAAAGAGCCCTCAATGGCGACAATGGCTGAAGTTTTCCGTGCCCGTAATGGCGGCAGGAGTTTTGCAGCAATCTCTTCTGCATACGGATCTGTTTATGCTCGAATTGATGGGGGATGAGGCGGACGTTGGTCTTCTGGGAGCCTGCTCTATCGGTGCAACAGTGTTCATGATCATCAAGATCGCCCTGAGCACGACGACGACACAATATATGAAAACAGCCCATCAACGTGGCAGGACCTATATGGTGGAAGCCACTGCGAGAGGAAACCGCCTCCTTCTATCCTTATGTCTTCCGGTGATTGCTTTCTTCTATGTATTCGGAGGGGAGCTTTTGACAGTCTTTGGCAAAGCCTATGGAGAGGCGGGGCTGGCGTTTAAAATCCTGATGACAGGATATCTGGTTCAAACCCTGTTTCTGCTGCCTCTGCTATGGCTGGAATATACGGGGCGGAAGAACCAGGCGGTTTCAATCATGATATCTGTCGCGCTTTTGAATATGCTGCTGAACGCTATTCTAATCCCGAGTTGGCAGATAAATGGCGCCGCCACGAGCACGGCAATTTCCCTGTCCGTGGGCGCCTTGCTCTCCACTTTTTTTATGTGGAAACACCTGCAGATTAACCCCTGCGTCCTGCGCGCAAATTCCTAGCCGTCGTTCAGTCTGAGCCTGCTGACCAAGGTCGCCACCAGGCAAGTTTTTTGGCTTACTCTCGATGTTGAAGAGATCCTTGACAAATTAGGACGTATGTCCTATTTATAGTCTATTAGGATGCTTGTCCTAATTTGGATGCAGGGGATTTCATAAGGTTTTGGTCCTTCAATCGACATGAGGAGCGTAGCGTTGAGCAAGTTAGCAACCCGTGAAAAAATTGTTGAAGCCGCTGATGCGCTTTTTTACGAGCAGGGGTATGAGCACACATCTTTTGCAGATATCGCAAAGACCGTTGCGATCTCGCGCGGGAATTTTTATTACCATTTCAAATCTAAAGACGAGATCCTGGATGCAGTGATTGATGTGCGTCTCGCAAACACCCAGTTGATGCTTGACGGTTGGGAAGTGGAGGGAAGCTCACCTGCAGAGCGCATCCGCAACTTTATCTATATTCTGAAAACCAATCAGGACAAGATCAAACGCTATGGCTGCCCCGTTGGCACTTTATTTTCAGAGCTTGCAAAGCTCAATCATTCCGCCCAGGAAGACTCTCGATCTATTTTCTCACTGTTTCGAAGCTGGCTGACGCAGCAGTTCACCCTTTTGGGCTGCGAGGAGGAGGCGGACGAGCTTGCCATGCATCTGCTGGCCCGAAGTCAAGGCGTGGCGACGATGGCCAACGCCTTTCCAGATGAGGCGTTTCTTGATCAGGAAGTGGCGCAAATGTGCGCCTGGTTGGAGATCTATGTGGCCCGTGGCAAGTCGAAGCAAGCCAAGCGCCAAACTTAGCTGGAACCTGTTCAGGCAAACAGGACGTCTGCTGCAAGCCCAATTTCATTCATTTTATGTTTCAACAGGAGTGATTTTCACATGTTTATCGTCTTGCTCAAATTTTCAGAAAACAAGGCTCAGGCACCGGACTTTATGGCAGGGCATAACGAGTGGATCAAACGTGGGTTTGATACAGGACTGTTTCTGATGGTAGGCAGTCTGCAGCCGCAAATCGGCGGTGGTATTTTGACTCATAATGCCTCACGCGCAGAAGTGGAGGCTTTTGTTAGTGAAGACCCATTTGTGCAGGAAAATGTCGTCAGCCCGGAAATTATGGAATTCAGTCCGGCAAAAGCCGAAGATCGACTGGCATTTCTAATGGCTTAGAACGGCAGGTAAGGAGTAACAACGGTGAGCGACATGTTTGTAGGGCCGGATGGACATCCCCGTTGTCGATGGAGCGGGGCGGCACCTGAATTTATCGACTATCATGATACGGAATGGGGGTTTCCAGTCTCCGATGATCAGCGATTATTTGAGAAACTCTGCCTTGAGAGTTTTCAATCCGGCCTGAGCTGGCGGACGATCCTAGCCAAACGCGAGAATTTTCGAGCCGCATTTTGCCGGTTCGATTTCAACAATATTGCCCTTTTCACTGAGAAGGAAGTTGAGGCGCTTCTGTCTGATTCAGGTATCGTCCGGCATCGGGGGAAGATAGAGGCGGTGATCAATAACGCGCGACGCGCTCAGGAACTTGTTGCAGAGGAAGGATCCCTAGCGTCCTATTTCTGGAGATTTGAGCCTGATCCGCAGGAGCTTGATGCGCCTCAATCGGTTTCTACTTCTGAAACCTCAATTGCCTTGTCCAAAGATCTGAAGAAAAGAGGGTGGAAATTTGTTGGCCCAACGACTGTCTACGCCTTTATGCAGGCCATGGGGTTGATAAATGATCATGCCCAAGGATGTCTTATCCGTGGGAGAGTAGAAGAAGCTCGGCAAAAGTTTAACCGGCCGTAACTCCAGACACAGAGTGATCAGCTGTCCTCGATTTTCATGCGTTCGATCAGCTGTTGTCGTTCTGTCAGCGCGGCTTTTGCTTCTTCCGCGGTGGCGGCAGCGACGGCATTGATCAGGCATTCGGCGACGGCAAAATAGCTGGTAATTGAATTCGAAATAAAGCTGCTTTGATGGGGGGCAAACAGGGCGGCTTTGGCATGGGTGACCAGCGGTGAGCTGGCTCTATCGGTAATGGCAACCACATCGATCCCTTCCTCGGCGGCGACGCGGGCCACTTTAACCACATCTGATGAATAGGGGCTGACGCTGGCGACTACGCAGACTTCCCCTCGCCGCATGGCGGCAATTTCCTCTGCCACACCCAAGGCATTCGCATCCAGAACGGAGACATCGGTACGGATCAACCGCAAGCCGTAGGCCAGAAAGGCGGCTAAAGAATGAAACTGACGAATGCCATACACACTGATACGCGGCGCTTCGGCAATCAAAGTGACGGCCTTCCAAAAGCTGTCCGTATCAAAGGTCTCTATGAACCGATCTATATTGGCCTGATTTTCATGGCAGAGCTGGGCGGCCAATTGTTTGACCGGTTGATCGCCGCTACTAAGGGCGCTTTCCGCTTGTTTCAGGTAAAAAGCGCCTGGCTGTGACGCCGGGCTGGCAAACAGGGCCTTTTGGAAGGCTGCAAAATTATCATAGCCAAGATTACGGGCGAGCCGGGTAATGGTGGAAGGGTTAGTCCCGATTTTTTCTGACAGGCTCGTGATAGACAACAGATCAGAACTGCCTTGCAAATCCAGAATTTGCCCAAAAGCGTCTCGCGCCTTGGCACCGAGAGTTACCTTAGACTTGCCACGGGTGATTTCAACCAGAAGCGCCCGCAGCTCATCAAAGCTTTGAGGGGGTGCTTCAGGCAACTTGTTGTTGGCTGTGGTAGGTCGGGACCGCGTGCTGTTCGCCATAGATTCTCCACTCGATCTCTTTTTGTAAAACACGAAAGGCACAGGTCGCAAGGGTATTTTCGTGATCCGGGTCGTCCGGGTCATCTCGACGAATGGGTAGGCCGGGACCAGAAGTATCCCTGAGAACGGATAAGGCGTTTTCGTCTGCGCGTACCATGTCACTGCCGCGTTGTTGCCGGTCCTTTGAGGATTGGGTCACAATCTGCCGAACTCCCGGCAAATGCAGGGCATGGTTGGCATGCAGATCTGGCTGTCTGACCTGCCGGACTGACGACAGACCGGCCCCATACTCCACGCTGATCAGCCGTGCATCGCCCGACTGGGCGAGGGACATGTGAAATCCACCGCTGCTGGGACCACTCGACAAAATCATGATCGCTTCCTCCAAAGAGCGGCAGTTTAAAACCGAGCGGCCTTTAAACATGCGGGGGATCTGCGGATTGACATCGATCAGACGAAGATTATTGACGGCTTGCACCAAATGCGCGTCATTCCAGCCAAAGGTATGCCCTGGCAAGGAGCCTGGGTAGCAAAAGGATCTGAAATTGATGTCATTGACCGGACGCGCGTCGACAATGAAACAACTGCCTCGAAAAAACGGTAGTCCGTCTTCGTTGTGAGTGATGGTGATTTCGTCCCCTGGGCGTTGCACTGTTGTACATCCGTCAGGAACGGAGGCCAGAATATCTCCCCGGCAATTCCAGGCAAACACTTCTTCTATGGGCAGCTCAAGGCCGGCCGCCAAACCTCGGAGTTCTTCCCAGATTTCTGGAAACTGCAATTTTGTCGTTTCCATCAGTTGCCCCAACAGGTCTCGATGCTGGACATCGGTGATCCGGGCCCAGATTTCTGACGGTACAAGATGACGATGGACAGCCTCTTTGCCCCAAACACCCATGGCATAGCCAATTTCAAAAGATGTTCCCGTGGCGGTCAGCCAACCTATCGTATTGTTCCCATTAGACATGGCTGAGGAAGTCTTTCATGCGGGCGTTGGGTGGCGTATCAATGACCGTGCGCGGATCGTCATCAACGGCAATTTTTCCATGCTCCATGAAGATCAGACGGGTTCCAACCTGTTTAGCAAAACCCATCTCATGAGTCACAACGATCATGGTCATGCCCTCCCGGGCAAGCTGCAGCATGACATTCAATACTTCCTGCTTGAGTTCCGGATCAAGGGCAGAGGTGGGCTCATCAAAGAGCATGACCTTGGGCTCAACGGCGAGGGCGCGGGCAATGGCGACCCGCTGCTGCTGACCGCCTGACAGTTCTGACGGATAGTGATTGCCCTTGTCTGACAGCCCGACTTTATCCAATAACTCCTGCGCCTTTTTAAGGGCAGCTTCCTTGGAGAGGCCGCGTACCTTGCGCGGGCCCAGAGCGACATTCTGAAGGGCCGTCATTTGCGGAAATAGATTGAATTGCTGGAACACCATGCCGGCTTCCTGACGGATTTCCCGAAGTTGTTTCTTGCCGCCAGTGACCGATAGGCCATCGACGACCAGATCTCCATCTGTGATCGTTTCGAGGCCGTTGATACAGCGAAGCAAGGTGGATTTGCCGGATCCCGATGGGCCAATCAGGACAACGACCTCTCCCTGTTCAATGGTGAGATCGACTTCTTTCAGAACGGCTAAGGGACCAAAGGATTTCGATGTTTTCCGGAATTCGATAAAGCTCATAGCATCCTCATTCTTTTTTCTACGATACGAAGAGCTATCGTCATGGTTCCTGTCATTATCAGATAGCAAATGGCAACAGCCGTCCAGATTTCGACAGCGCGGAAGTTGGCCGCCATGATTTCCTGTCCAATGCGGGTAAGCTCTCCCACTCCGATGACAATGAATAGGGAGGTATCTTTAAGACTGACAATAAACTGATTACCAAGAGGGGGTATCATTCGGCGAAAGGCGAGGGGGCCTATGATATACAGAAGGACCTTCCAATGGGGAAGGCCAATGGCCAGGCCAGCCTCGGTCAGGCCTTTGGAAATAGAGAGGAAGGCACCCCTCACGATCTCTGCGATATAGGCGCCGGCATTGACGACAATGGCTAGGATCGCCGCCGACATCGGGTCAATGCGGATGCTGGCCAGAACCGGCAGAGCGAAGTACAGGAACATTACCTGGACGACGATCGGGGTGCCACGGATCAGTTCGATATAGATAAAGGCAACGGTATTGGCGAATTTGCCGCCATAGGCGCGCATCAATCCGGCGAAGAAACCAATCGCCATCCCTCCCAGCAGACCCAGCACGGTGATATAGATGGTGACTTTCGATCCGACAATGAGCTGCGGAATAAAGTCAATGATGATGGACATGTCAACTTGCATGGGACCTCCCTTGAACCGTCCGCACCTTTAAGCGCGGACGGGTTCGTTCATTGTTTTTAATTGCTGGGAGCCGCGCCGAACCATTTCTTGTAGATGGCGTCGTAACGGCCGTCAGATTTCATGGCGGCGAGGGACGCGTTGACTTTCTTGACAAGGTCGCTGCCTTTCGGAAATCCAATGCCATATTCATGGGCCATCATCTGTTCGCCCACGGCCTTGACCTGACCGTTGCCGGCATTGGCAATATAGTAAAGGACGTTGGGGGTATCATGCATCGCTGCATCAACCCGGCCTGTGCGCAGTTCCAGATAGGCGTTGTCCACATTCGGGAACAGGCGGATTTCCGTATTCTTGAAATTCTCCTTCGCATAGTCGGCTGAAGATGTACCGGTTTTAATGGCGATCGATTTACCGGCAAGATCGGCTTCCCCGTTGATGTCGCTATCGGCAGGCACCATCAACAGGAAGCCGCTGTCGTAGTAACCGTCGGAGAAATCGATCACTTCCTGACGGGACGGCTTGATGGTAATACCTGCCAATGCGACATCAACCTGGCCGGTCTGCAGTGCCGGGATGATACCGTTGAAATCCATGGGGCGCAGTTCGTAAGAGACGCCGAGATCGGATGCGATGGCATCCCACATATCAATGTCAAATCCGACATATTTATCGCCTTCCTTAAACTCGAAAGGCACGAATGCGGTATCTGTTGCCACGATCAGATCTTTGGCATGGGCAGTGGTTGCGGTGACGCCGAGGGCGGTTGCTGTCAGAGCAATCATCGCGGCAGCGGCAATTTTTTTTATTAGGCTTTTCATAGGACCTCCTTGAAGACTGGATTGGGCAAGTTGCCCAGATCGGAAGTATATGCAAATATTTTTACATTACAATATAAATACAAATTAATTTGCATATCTAGAGTTTGTGCAAAATGATTTCTTTAATTGGGGGATTGATGCTGGTCTACACAGGGTTCGACGCAAAAAAGGCAGTCTTTGAATCACATGGACCAAATTAGGTAAGATACCCGTTTATAAAGGAAGAGCCTGAAAATTTAGGCTAGTGATGGGCAGAATCGCTCTGTAGTTTGTCAGACAATGAGCTGGAGTGTGCTTCCGAAACCATGTCGAGTTGCGTCTGCTGCTCGACATCAGAGGGTAGCGTGATTGTCATTGTCGTGCCAGTACCGACAATAGACTCGACGTCAAGGGTGCCGCCCAATGCTTCAATATATTTTTTTGAGAGGGTGAGGCCCAGTCCCGCGCCCTCAAACTGCCGCTGCAATCCTCTGTTTGCCTGACCAAAAGCCTTGAAACAGGTTTCAATCTGGTCTTCCGCGATACCAATGCCGCTATCCTCAATAGAGAGCATGAAGTCTCCCTTGTCGTCATGCTGCAATTGCAAAATGACAAACCCGTTCTCACTGTTAAACTTGATGGCATTTGCGAGCAATGAGTTAAGAGCTTGTTTCAACAGACGTTCATCACTGGAAATTACAAAGGACCCTTCCGTCGAAATGACAGTGTTGAAGGAAAGACCAGCCGCGGTAGCGCGTTCACTGGCAAGGATTCCCACTCGAGTAATCATGTCAGACAAATCAAATTGTTCTGTATGAATGACAAGTTCACCATCTTCTATGCGGGCGAAATCAAGGACGTCAGTGACCGTCGCAAGTAGGCGCGCGCCGCCATCATATATGTCCTGACTATATTCGATATATTTCTTCGATCCGAGAGGGCCGAAAACCTCATTATGCATCATCTCCGCAAAACCCATTACGGCATTTAGTGGCGTCTTAAGCTCGTGGCTCATATTGGCAAGAAATTCAGATTTTGCCCGGTTTGCAAGTTCCGCACGGGTTTTTGCCTGTTTGAGCTCTCTCTCCCGGCGAAAGGCTCGCCGCTCCGCCTTAACGCTCCTGTCGATGTCCCGCATCACCAAAATTAACTCACTCTCCTGGTCCGGGTTCAGGGTTGTTACAGCGAGATCAGCATGAAAAGCCTGTCCTGTTGACCGTTTGCATAAAATTCTGCGCGGTTCATCGGAGTAAAGCGCCAGTGCCAAAATTTCAGTGAAGTCCTGCTTATTAGTCAATTTCGAGGGGATGTAAAACTCGGACATGTTTACTTGATTTTTAGTTGTCAGATTAGTATCGAATATCCGTTTTGCCGCCAGGTTCAAGGTTTCGATTTTTCCGTCTCTGTCAGTTGTGATGATGGCATCAAAGGCGTTATTCGCGACATTTGCCATCATCGTCTGATAGCGAAGACGCGCGACACGCTCCGTGACGACTTTCAGCCCCAACTGCCGAAACCGAGTTAGGAAGGTAAAGGAAGCGGACAGGAGAGTGCCGACAATTATCGGGGCAACAGGAATCAATATCACACTGGTTGACTGAACAACAATTGCCGCCACAAAGACCAGGATATCTATGGATGCTAAACTCACGATAACCTGACCTGGGCGTTGCTGCCAGGAAGTGATTGAGACAAAAGCCGATGTGAGTAGCAATAAAATCAACGTCAGGCTATTCGGTAGAGGGTGCAAGTCGCGGCCTTTCAAAATCGACTGTGCCGCGAGCATTTGGACAAAAACACCTGGCAAGGATTGATATAAGGGGGTCGCGACGTTATCTCCGAGCTCCACTGCTGTCGCCCCGATAAGAACGGTTTTACCGGAAAAGTTGGCTGGATCAGTGCGCCCGCCGGCGACATCGGATAAGGAGTAGCGCGCGAAAGATCCGGGAGAAATGCCGTAGTCGATCCAAAATTCGTTAAGTGCTCCCTGGGGCCTGACGGTGCTGCTGGCATTCTCGGCGATTAAACTGGCGATGCTGGGAAGTGTGCTGTTTTTCCAAGGATGCTCCCGGGAATGGCGCCAAAGCAAGCCGTCGGTGTCCGGTATTATGTTGGCAGAAGCAATTTCCGCATGCTCTGCGAATATATCCAATGGCTCGATATCAACAAACTGGCCATCAGCCTCACTCCATTGTCGAAAGGCCGCCAGGATAGTGTGCCCGGACCGCCGTGCAAGGGCGCTCGCCAGTTTTGCATCTTCCTCTTCAGTGCTCGCCAGGCTGAAATCAATATCAAAAACAATGGTCTCGGCCCTTGCAGCTGTGAGGCGATCGATCAGAAGTGCATGAAGGGATCGTTTCCAGGGCCAAGTACCAATTTCCCGCAAACTCTTCGGATCAATTTCAACGATAACCAATTGCGGGTCCGCTTCGCTTTTTGTCAGCTTGTAGCGTAGCTCAAGCAACGGTCTCTCGAGGATATCAAGAGTGCCAGCGTAAAAGGCGGCTACCGTAAGGGTAACCGCCAGTATCCAACTGATTATTCGGGGAAACACTGTAGAGTGGCTTTCGGTTGTGAGAGGCGCTAGCTACCGAGATCAGCACCGCCGTCTCCACCACCAGCCACGGTGGGCATGGAGGGAGGCGGCCCCAGCCCATTGGCCGAGGCAGG
>JANSXH010000012.1 GCA_024743055.1 Pseudomonadota bacterium | reverse complement strand
TGCGATCTGGGCGCATACGCAGAGCGTTTTTCAGCAAATCGCGCATAGAGATTTCACCGCCGCCTTCCAGATTGGCGGAACGTGTTTCAAGCCGAACAACATGGGGCTGCTGCAGTTGAAGCTCAGCGGCATCCTCAATCGTCACAATACGCTCACCAGGATCAATCAATTGAGAGATAGCATTGAGCATTGTCGTTTTACCGGAACCCGTACCACCAGAAATTAGGATGTTCAGACGACACCGGCCTCCAACGCGCAAGACAGTCGCGGCTGAAGTAGACAAGTTCTGCTGACGCTCCATGACATCCAGTGTAATTTTCTGTTTAGCGAATTTACGAATGGAGATAGAGGGACCATCAATGGCGAGCGGTGGAATAATAATGTTTACACGACTGCCGTCTGCGAGACGCGCATCTACAAGTGGACTAGTCTCATCTACCCGTCGCCCGACATGGCTGACAATCCGACTTGCAATACTGAGCACATGGGCATTGTCCCGGAACTGGCAATCGGACAGGACTAATTTACCCTTTTGTTCAACAAACACCTGTTTTGGACCATTGACCATGATATCCGTGATGGTATCGTCGGCCAGAAGCGGCTCCAACGGACCAAGCCCGAGCATGTCATGCATCAGGCTTTCCGTTAGCTCGCGTTGTTCGCGCTGATTAAGCTGAATCCGCTCTTCAATCAGAATATCAGTAATGATGTCTGAAATATCTCGAGCCAAGTCCAGGCGGTCCATGGTGACCGCTGCACTAATATCAATCCGCTCCATCAGGAGTGGCTGTACTACGGACTTGATACCTTCGAGATGGGCATTGATTTTGTTACCCGTGGTTTCCGGGGCCATGGAGAGGTTCATAAGAGAGGCAGCTGCTGTGTCCTCTTCTTCCTCTTCTTCAGGCTCTTCGGATTTAGCCAAAGGCACAAAAGGTTCAACAACCTCATCTTCATCTTCGATTGTCGCAGTTTCGCTAACCTCTGGAATTTCCGTCGGCTGTTCGAACTCCGCATTCACTTCCACGGGAGCTACAGGATCCGCCCCAAATACTGTGACACCTTCTTCTACTATTTGAGTCGTATTCGGTGCTTCTCCCAATTCATTCGTGTCGGGAGAAATTGAAGCGTCCTGCTCCTGTGCGGCAAGATTCCTAATCTCGCCAATCGTCGCCCTTTTCTTTTCAATTTCGTCCCAGACACCAATCGTCAGATCATTGACCAGGGTTCTTTGCTCCAGAACGTTCAGCTCGATTTTTTGGTTCTTCAGAGACTCACGCAAATGGGTTTTAACATGTTGAGCCACAACGGAGCGATTTTCGTCTGGAGAAATCTCTGGGACCAAAGCAGCCGTAATCTCTGGCAAAAGTTTTGCCAGAAGGTCCGCTGCTTTTGGCCCAGCCGCACTAGGTACGGTCGGGATAGCTTTGGTCTTAGCTTCAGATGAAGATGAACGCCAGAGACTCACGCTTTAGGCCCCTCTTCTTTTTTCTTTTTCCCGCCGGCGACCATTTTGAACAAACCTTTCTTCTTGGTAGGCTCTTCATAGTCAGATACGTCGGCTGAGAGTTCCCGAAGAACTTTCGCGATATTGGATTTAGCCGCAACTTCGCCAACAGCTTTACCGGCATTTGCACAGACGGTCAGTGTCTTGGGATCTTCCGGGATCACATACTCGATCTTTTCATTAAGCCCACGCTCGAAATCAGCTTTCGACACTTGAGCTGCCCGGTCGCTTCCAACACGGCTGACCACTTTGAGAATACGGCCCTTAGTTTGTAGGGATGTCATTGCCTGTGTAATGCGGTTGATATCCCGAATCCCTGCCAGTGACTGATCTGAAACAAGAATTACCGTATCTGCGGAGGCCAATAGAGCCCCTTGAGTTGGTAAAAGATGCCGCGGTAGGTCTACGAGAACCTGATTGTAATCCTGACTAACTTCACCGATAAGCGCATCAAGTGATTCTTCACTCATATCAACGAGCTCATCAATTGGCTCTTCCGTTCCGAGAACAGCAAGACGCTCACCATCTTTGACAATGGCGCTGTCTAGGAACAGCTTATCGAGCCGATGTGGATTCTCTAGAGCTTCCCGGAAGCCGCCACCTGTCTCTATATCCAGGGACAAAGTTGTGGTTCCAAAATGTAAGTCTAGGTCAATCAGGGCAGTGCCCAGCTTTTCCTCATTGGCCATAATCCAAGCCATATTTGTCGCTATCGTTGTCGCACCGACACCGCCGCGTACACCAACAATCACTGTCAGACGTCCGCTTTGAGCTGCCTGAAGCTCCATGGCGTGACGATCCAAATTTTCTACGGCATCTTTTAGAACTTCTGCAGTCAATGGTTTGACGAGATAATCTTTGGCGCCCAACGCAATCATCTTGCGAAACTCACCAACGTCATTGGATGTTCCAACGACGATGAGAGTGTTGTTTGGACCCATTTTGCGGATCAGACGGGTAATATCTCCATCAGGATCTATGCTTTTGCTAATATCGGCCAGGACCACCTTGGGAGATTGACCAGGTTCGATCCGGTTCAACGCCTCAGCGATACCACCATCCTGGCTGGCATCCGCCGACCAGTCCATTGAGGAACATACTTCCCGACTGACACCAAGTGAGTGCTCATCGTCAACAAAGCCCATATAGTCTTCGACGACCTGATTACCAAAAAGTGTACTTAAATTTGATGCTGCATTGCTCATGCGATAAGTCTCCTTATTGGTTTCCACCACCTGATGTGCCAGAGCCACTTGATGTTGACCCTTTACGATATGTTTCGACTGATTTTGCAGCCCGCTCTCCGATAGCGGCATCCGCTGAAGCTGGATCAACCAGATCCTTCGGATTAGCCAACATGCCTGCCAGAGCTGACGCGGTAGAGCATCCCATATTCGGGAGCGGCAAATTCTCGTACCCAAGACCTCTCGGACGATACCAGCCATTTTCACAATCCGGATCAATCGTCGCGATATATTTGACGAAATAGACCCGAAGTGAATTTTGACCGCTTTCCTGAGTAGTTTTGGGTGTTACTTCAAAGCCGCGGTCTTGAAGGAAACCGGCCAGCTCACCGTAGCGGCGCTCATTCAGACCGCCATTCCCGGAAAAGCTGGGAAGTTCAACTTCCACTTCCTGACCAAATCCGATTTGCTGGGCCTGAATGAAACCAAGGATCTTTCCTTTTTCAAGATCACTGAGGCCAGCACGTCCTTGCCCAAATTCAACGATAACAGTCGGCGAGACTTTTTCGACATTGATTTGCTTATTCAAAGACGCCGATTGAGGTGTCGCTGTTTCAGTAAACCCACCTTCTTCAAAGCTAAAGGGGGCACAAGCTGCCAGCGCGAATAGCATTGCGGTCAAGCTGGCTACAGGTGCTGATTTCATAAAAATTTGTTTCTGCATGAGATCTACTCCAGAATAAAGCCAGCGGGACCAACGAGTTTTACCTCGTTATTTGCTGTTGTCGTGGGTTTAGGTGACGACGTTGGAGCCTTGCTTCCCAAGGTGGGACGGAAGTTCTCTCCATCGACATAAAGATTGCTGTCATTAGGTGGAATATATCCATCTGTGGGCTCAGCAATCCGAGAATTGGAAGGCTTCACAAGATATGGTGTCACGATGATGATCAATTCAGTCTCGTTTCTCTGGAAAGAGGACGAACGGAACAGTGCACCCAAGATCGGGATGTCACCCAACAAAGGCGTTTTTGAGATATTGTTATCCCCGTCATTGTTCAACAGACCGCCTATAGCGAAACTTTGTCCACTGGCGAGTTCAACCGTGGTTTCAGCTCGCCTTGTCAACAATGATTGGACGAACACACCGCCGACGGTAATTGCTGAGGCAGAAGACAACTGACTGACTTCAGGTTTGACCTGTAGGTTAATCAGGTTTTCGTCAACAACTGTCGGGGTGAATTCGAGAGACACACCAAATGGCTTATATTCAATGGTAATGGCACCATCTTCTTGCGGAACAGGAACCGGGAATTCACCACCCGCAAGAAATTCCGCTGTTTCACCGGATAGAGCTGTCAGATTTGGTTCAGCTAAAACCGTCAGCAGACCTTCTTCGTCGAGGGCATCAATCACATTGTTAATGGAGACATTGTCGTCACTATAGCCAGCGAAATAATTTGTCCCTTCACCAATTCTCGTCAGGGCACCCGCATCGTCGATGATAATATCCGCGCCGCGCGCAAAACCAAGGGTCGCATCACCAATGTTTCCAAGAACTTCCCAATTGACACCAAACTGTTTGGTAATGGAGCGGGCAACTTCTGCAACGCGAACCCGAAGGTTAACCTGCATGGCTCCGGCCACCTCAATTCGATTGAAAACCGTGCCATCTCCGAGGTACAAAGCCGCCATCCGACGAGCATCTTCTGCCTGAGCCGCAGTTTTGACCTGACCCGTCAGCATAATTCCTGTCGGTGTGGAACGGGCTCTGAGATTTCCGTTTGGACTGATACCTTTCAAGGATTCATTCAGAGATGTCACATCATGGGTGATTGTAATAGGAGAGTTCAGAAGGACGCGACCTTTGGAATCCAAAGCAAAAAGGTTTGTTGTACCTGTTCCTTTTCCAAACACATAAATAATCGTCGGAGATTGAACCTGAACGTCAGCTAAATCGGGGTTACCGACAAATACCGATGTTGCGGGTTTATCAAGCTGCACCAATTTACCAGAATTGAGAGTCAGTGCGAGAACATCCCCTTTTGCATTGATAACTTGAGCGGCATTCGACAGCGAGGGAGCCGCAAAAGCTAACATCACGCCCAGCCCAAACGAGGCTATGGTTTTAGAAATTTTCGTCAGCATTGGAACTACTCCTTAGTCGAACAACTGTTGCTGGGCTTTGCCAGCTCTTACGACATTGATAATCGTTGTTGGTATACCCGTTGGCCGCGAACCTGTAACAAGGGAACTTGCCTCTGTATCCCAGGTGTGACCCCGTCCGCGCTCACGTTTGAAGGCAGTTTTTCCGGATTTGTCTTCCACACCTGAAAGGCTGCGAAGAGACAGTGTCAAATCACCCAGCTGTTTCGCAACAGCAACGATTTCAGCTTGCTTGGGAGAGACTTCCAAAGTGGCAATCCGCCCAACATTGGCTTCCTGAGCCTGATCATCCGTTGATTGGTCGATGGCTACAACCCGGACATCAGAGAGGACAGTTTCACTCGCTCTTCGAGTAATACCCTCGCCTTCAGTGTCTGTTTCCTGAAAGATACTATGGGTCAGAATAACGTCAACCCGGTCACCAGGAAATACAAATCCTGCAATCCCGGTTGTTTCGTCAACTGTAATGGAAACAGCTCTTTTTCCCGGATTTAGAACAGCAGCAAGGAAGCCGCGGTCTTTAGGGTTAACCATTCTGGCATCAGTTACTGGCTCGCCAGCCGCAACACCGTTTCGCACAACCGTACCGATAAATTCTTCGAGAGTACGAACGTTCTCAACAACATACATCTCTTCCAGATCATCACCATCAGGCCAGGGCTGCCATTTCAAGTGTTTTTCCTGGACAAGTGTGCCTGCCGGCAGATTGGTTGCCGCGACGAGAATCTGTATGTTCGTATTAACAGGCACGACAGCAACTTCGGTTTCCAAAGCGGGTTGATTCTGCTGTCCGACCCAATTTCGGACAAACCAAACGGTCGATCCGGTAATTAATAATGCGAAAACGATCAATATTATTTTGCGAGCCATGGTTTTAAATCCGTAATATTGCAATTGAAATAGAGAGTAGCCCGCAAGACATTAATTTCAGGTTAAATTTAGGCTATTTTCACAGGCTTAAATTGATAATTTGTTCATAAGATAAAAGAATACCAAGGGCGCCCAGAACGATCGCCAGGCCAAAGGGCACCTGCGTATTTGAGCGAAGGGCGAATTTAAGTCCCCGTGTGAATCCCGTTCCTTCCAACGATTGCCTCACCCCTTCTTTTGAGAAGGTTACAAATGCCAGAACAGCACCTGAAGAAATTGTTAACAGGAGGATCTCCAGGCAAAGTCCGGGGCCAGCCCACAATCCGAGCAAGGACATCAGCTTTGCATCTGTAGAAGAAAGTAAACCCATTGAATAAAGAGGATATCCCAGGACAAGTATAGTTCCTGAAATAACAAGTGCAGCTGGCCAATTAACAGGAAATGGAGCCGTTGCAATCATAATGGGGTAAAGGAGAAGAAGGCCGATAAATACATAGAACGGAACTATGTAGTGGCGGATGTTTAGCGTCGCAGCAACTACCACAAGGCCAAACATGGCAGATAAAGTGATGTGATAAAAAGTGCTTACCCACATAAAATTTCAATTCTTAGGGGAAAGTTTCTGCCGTGGCCTGAAAATAGCTATCCACCTATCGGGGCGGCCATTAGAAAGTACAGCTATTCTCTCCGGTTGCAGTCAGTGTGAAAGAACCGCCAACCTGAGTACAAATGACATCAGCAATATCTACAAAGGCAGAGGTTACTACATTACCGGAAGCGGAATACCCGACGATTCCGAAGATACTGACCAACGAAGCAATAAGAGCATATTCAATGGCTGTCGCGCCTGTATCGTCTTTCAGAAATTTGATCAACTCAACCATAACAACCTCCAATACAAATGCACTCAATCCTTAAAATCTATCGCGTTAGTCTTGGGTATTTTGAAGGGGGCCGCCACATGGGCGACCCGCCCCAATTCTTAGCTTGCCTGTATATTATACCGCGCAAGAACCAGCAGCACTGGAAGTAGAAGCAGTGTAAGTACCACCGGCACCTTCACAGAGCTGTTCTGCGATTTCGTCGAAAACGTCAAACACAGTATCACCAACAGCGGTAAATGCGATAACGCCTACGAGCGCAACGAGAGCGGCGATCAGGCCATATTCAATAGCAGTCGCACCAGACTCGTCTTTTACGAAAGAACGGATTACTTTAATCATTTTCAGTCTCCTAAAAATTCAGGAAATACTTCCTGACACTAAACAAAACTTGGTTTTCAACCCCTCGAAGCAAATGCCTCTCGGTGCCTAGACTTTTTAGCCTGCGTCGAAACTGCAACCCGAAAAGCCCCTTAAAGTTAAAGCGCTTTCCAAGTTCGTCTTGCCTCGCGCCTTGGGGAGCATTTAAACCTCAATTGATTAATCAATAGTTAAAGAAAAGGGGTTTTTTGACCCCCATTTCCAAGTAAATATTTCGTAAAATTTTATCATTTCTTTTGTTTCAAGTAGTAAATTTTATTATAATTATTTTTACTTGAATATATTATAGTTATTTATGGCCTATATATATAATGTGTCAGAAATATGGTCTTTTTAATTTGAATATGATTATTCTTTTACTTGAATTTATTTATCGAAAATTTGATGCACTTGTTTAGGCAAAGTTAATAATTTGGGCACATATTTGTCCAAATTTAGTTTGTCATTATTAAAAGTGGTATCAGCATGAACAAGAGACCTTCCCTCGGTTCGCTAGGCCGAACCATTAAGGAATTCATTGGTAACACCCGTGGTGCATCCGCGGTGATTATTGCGTTCCTGGCGATTCCCATCTTTGGCTTTATTGGACTTTCCGTTGATCTTGGTCGCGCCTACGTCCTGAAATCCAAACTCTCCACGGCACTAGATGCGGCTGGACTTGCCGCCGGACGAAACATTTATTCGCCGGATGCAGAGATCTACGCCGATGCGCAAAAGTACTTTGACGCGAACTTCCCCTCTGGCTACATGGGAACTGCGGCAATTACCATGGATGCCACAACGATTTCCTGGGATGCCACCAAGGAAAACATTACCCTTGCCGTTAATGCGAACATGAACACGACCTTTATGAATGTTCTTAATCATGAGTCCTTGACAGTTGGGGCAACCACGGAAATCAAGCGGGACAACCGCGGCATGGAGTTAATTCTGGTACTCGATAACACGGGATCCATGAATAGTTATACTTCAGGCACCAAGCGTATCGAGACTTTAAAAACAGCGTCTAAAAACCTTATAGACATTTTATATGGTACGGACGAGACCCGCGATAAGTTGTGGGTTGGTGTTGTCCCTTATACGACCCAGGTGAATGTCGGACCACAGAATGTAAATTTCCTGAAAACTGCGGATCGGGACAATATTCTGAATAATTCGACCAGTATCTTTACTGCGGATAACTATCACAACTATCCCCTCGGTCGCGATGTAACTGGTGACAGCATTGACGACACCGTTTATGGCTGGGAAGGATGTGTGGAAATGCGCGATCATCTGGACGGTGGAACCGTGGATGTGTCTGACGATCCACCGGCCAATGATTTCATTCCGTATTTCTTTTCATCGGACGAAGCTTATGATGAAAGAAATAAGTGGGTCTCTAATGGTGTTACGAGTTCAGGTAGCAGAAGCCCCAATAAATACTGTCCTCCTCCAATCCTGCCCCTTACAGCAGAAAAGACGACTATCAAAAACCATATTGACACCATGGTAACCGATGGCGCAACAGCCGTTAATCTGGGTCTGGTTTGGGGATGGAGAGCGATTTCTCCACGCTGGAACGGCCTTTGGTACGGGTCCTCCACCGTGAACCTGCTGTCAGGCTACTCTGCCCTGCCGCTCGACTATAATGAAGAGTTTATGGACAAAGTTGTTATTCTGATGACTGACGGCTTGAATACTCTTGGAACCTATGGGATCTATCACGCTTATGGGCGTCAAAAGGAAGTTGGCGTTACTTCTAGTGATCCTGGCTTTGACAATAAGCTCCATACCTCTGGTGAAGGTGTGTTGAGTGAAAACAAGACGGGCACGCAATATGTAGCCATGGATGATGCGAAAGTGACCGCCGCCTGTACTAATATGAAGGCGGAAGGGATCATTATTTATACGGTGATCTTTGTGAGTGGGAACGAAAGCCTATTCCAGAACTGTGCTACGTCAACCAAGCATTACTTTAAAGCAACAACAGCCAATGACCTGCTGGATGACTTCAACACTATCGGTGAAGAGCTCAGCAACCTGCGTATCTCCAAGTAAGAGACGCATCGGAAGATAAAGCGCCCTCTAGGCGGCGGTAGCAATACCGCCGCCTTTTTCTTGCGTCAAAGCCTCTACAAAAATCTAAGTTTGTCTCACAAAAGATCGTGGGTTAGCCCTACTCCCCAATACCAGCGACGACACAGCGTGTTCAGCCGCAGCCAACAAAAGGGGGCTCCACTGGCCATTGGTAATATGAGAGGTCCCTTAGGGGATCTGTTGCCGGAGCTAAGCTAGAGGGGGACGACAGAACCAACTCAATGGCGATTTGTGTATGGTCTTGGCCATATTATACGACATGACCGTCTAAACAGCCTTGATCACAACAAACCCCAGGTGGCCATGCAGCAAGCACTAAAAAGCCAGGCAGGTGATCAGACCTGCCCGGCTCAATAAGCTTGCATAGCTGTAACCAGTTCTAAGGGCCAGCCGGGAATGTGATGCGATCAGTAAAACGGGGCCGGAAATAAGCATCTCGATAAAAGATGATGTCATTAAAATACCCGATATCCCCTAGAAGGTAAGGGCTATAGTCATAAATCAACTCAGCTACGATAAGGGTTTCTCCATCCGAAAGGGTTTCTCCCGACCCTGCATCAGCGAAAGCCGGTGGTAAGGTGGCATTTCCAGCCACACTAGTACCGACCGCGCTCTGGCCGCCCGTTACAGCCCCAGAGGATCGCTGACTCAAGATTTGAGGTGCCTGTCCAGATCGGCCTTCAACCGATGTAAGGATCATCATGCTGTCGCCGGTGATATCGAAAGGTTGAGCCATAAAGAAGGCGGAATCCATGATGTTTGAGACTTCTGTTTCCGTCATGGCCTCATTTCCGGATCTGGCCACGAGATCTGACAGGGTTGCAACAATCCTGTCCAGCTTTTGCATGATCAGAGCGTAACG
This sequence comes from Pseudomonadota bacterium, assembly GCA_024743055.1. Lineage (GTDB taxonomy): Bacteria > Pseudomonadota > Alphaproteobacteria > Sneathiellales > Sneathiellaceae > Sneathiella. The sequence goes on along the minus strand of JANSXH010000012.1, from coordinate 131,400 downwards.
AGCCACCTCAAAACTTCCAGCTGCAAGCACGGTCAAAATTGGCACCAATAGGGCGAATTCAACCATGGCAATACCGCGGTGATTGCGAATAAACCTGAAAATACAGTCTGTTGACCGGTTCAAGGCTGATCTGAGAAGAAGCTTCAACATGACCTCAATCCATTTCTTAACAATATGTTCCAAACCATTTTAAACACTCAAATTTTTAATAGGGCTCGTTCTGGACAACGATCGATGCACGCATGGGAATCACGCCGCCCAGGATCGGAACGACCTGACTTGTCAGAAAGTTCCAGTTATAAGTAACGGTATAAAGGACAATATCGCCCTGGGCTCCTAGCCCTGCAGTACCGAAATCGTCGTCATATACACCATTTCCATTCACTTCTACCCAGGGTTCCCCATCTGGATATACTGTGCTGTCCGTGTGGGTATAGGGACCGGGTGTCCAGGACCCGTTACCATCAAGGTCCGTGTATTCTTCACCCTTACCCACATAAGCGAAATTTTCATAAACGAGGGTTGAAACATCAGCCGTGGTCAGGCTTAGCAAACCAAGAGATGCATCATTAAGCATATCAACCAAGGCCTGGTCATTGCTGGTACCTTCTTGAATCTGGCCTGTTAATCCCAGCCGAGAGGCATCCCGAAGACTACCTTCCACCACTGTATTGATATACATTCCCATACTCATTTCGATGATACCAACCAGAAAAACCATCAATACCGGCATTACCATCGCTAGCTCAACCGCAGTTGCAGCTTTAGTATCTTTAGCTAAGGCTCTGATATATCTACGTTTTAGAAGTTCGCGTAGGGTCATGGCATATCCTTCCACTATCTTTCGTGAAAGACTATCCCAAAGCCCTTAACCCCCGGTTAAGAACTAGCGTTAATTTGCTTAAAAGCCGCCGATTTTTTGGCTTTTACCTTAGCCTGCGCCGCCGAAACGGGTTTCCCAGGCAGCCACATCATCATCGGATATTTTACGGAATAACACCTCCGGAATATCAAAGCCATGTCCGGCCGGCAGCACCTGCAGTGCCTCATAGCAATCCCCTTCAATCCAATCTTCAGCGGTAAGATTTAGCTTCAGGGCCTCGGACAGTCTCTGAGAGGTCAATGGGATCACAGGTGCGCTCAAAATCGCGAATATCCGCATCAGATTGATGGCCACACGCAGACTCACGGCTGCTGCTTCCGGATCAGTCTTGAAAGCAGTCCAGGGGGCGGCTTCAGTCAGATATTCATTCCCCATTACCCAGATAGCCCGAAGGTCCTGCATTGCTTTGCGGATCTGCATATCCTGCATGTTTGCATTGTAGCTGGCCAAGCGCGCGTTCAAGTCTTCGCCCAGCTTCTTTTCTAGCGCCCCCATCTCTCCGCCTTCAGGGATCTCATTCCCGAATTTGGAAGCACAAAATTTCAGCGCCCGATTAACGAAGTTACCAAGGGTGTCCGCCAGATCCTTGTTTACCGTGCCGGCGAAACCGTCCCATGTGAAGCTGGCATCGGAACTTTCCGGAGCATTTGCCAAAAGGTAATAGCGCCAATAATCTGCTGGCAACAACTCGATGGCGTCGGACATGAAAATGCCCCGTTTTTGGCTCGTTGAAAACTTGCCGCCATAATAGTTTAACCAGTTGAAACCCTTAATAAAATCCACCATTTTCCAGGGTTCGCGGCTACCAAGCTCGGTCCCCGGAAAAGTGACTGTGTGAAACGGGACATTATCCTTGGCCATAACCTGCACATAACGCACATCATCGGCCTCATACCACCAGGATTTCCAATCGCGATTGCCGGGATCTTCATCCGCCCATTCCTTGGTGGCAGAGATATATTCGATCGGGGCGTCAAACCATACGTAATAGACCTTGTCTTCCATACCCGGCATGTCCACCGGCACACCCCATTTAAGATCGCGGGTAATTCCTCGGTCATGCAAGCCTTCATCCAGCCATTTCAGAGCGATAGAGGAAACCAGGACAGGCCAGTCTGCATGCTTATTAACCCAGGTGCGGATTTCATCCGCTAGTTTGGACTGTAGTAGGAAGAGATGCTTACTTTCCCGAACTTCGAGATTGGTACTACCAGACACTGCACTACGCGGCTCCAGCAGATCGGTGGGATCCAGCAAACGGGTACAGTTTTCGCATTGATCCCCGCGGGCCTTGTCATATCCGCAATGGGGACATGTCCCTTCCACATAACGGTCAGGGAGGAACCTCTCATCCTCAATGGAATAGACCTGGCGAGTTACCCGCTCCTCAATAAAGCCGTTTTCCCGCAGTTTATTACCAAAATATTGGGTCAATTCCTTATTTTGCGGCGATGACGAGCGACCAAAATGATCAAAGGAGAGATTGAAGGCCTCCCCCAGATCAGCTTGCACTTTGTGCTGTTCCGCGCAGAATTCCTCTACTGCTTGTCCTGCCTCCCGTGCCGCCAGTTCTGCGGGGGTGCCATGCTCATCCGTTGCGCAAATAAAAAGCACTTCCTCACCCCGTGCCCGCAAATACCGTGCATAGAGGTCTGAGGGTAGCATTGAGCCGATCAGGTTCCCCAGATGCTTGACGCCATTAATATATGGCAGGGCCGAGGTAATGAGATGGCGGGTCATGGAGGTTGATCTTCCTGTAAAACGTTACAAACGCTGTGTTTTCGCTTCTTTTACAGGAACAAACCGGTGGGGGCAAAGCAAACAATGTTTGGCATTGGGATTTTTTAGGCCAGTAAAGCCTTCAGCTTCACCTCTTTGGGGAAATATCGGCACCGATTGCGCTTTTCTCGAAGTCTTCCAGTCGCCCCAAAACCGATTTAGCAGCCTTGATAATATTCATAGGTCAATTTCAATTAGTGGGTGTTCTTGTTGGTCGGATACCAAAATTATAATGTAATAGTTGAAGGTAGATATTTGACTTGATGATATACGCATGCCGAAGTGATCGATTTGTTCTGTTAAATATTTCCACTTTGTAAAATGAGAGTAAGCATCCTTATGATCATAATTCACCCAGGGGCCCCAAAAACAGGCACTACCGCTTTACAAAACTTCCTGTTTGATGCCTCAGATCGACTTAGGGAGATAGGAATTGAATTTCCAGACTGCGGCCTTTCCAGATCAGGTGGGCATAAGGATTTTCGAGTTTCCCTAAATAGATCTTCGCTCTCCGATCCCTACTTTGACAAGATACGCTCAGATTTTAATGGTGTATTTGAAACAACCAAAGATGTACTCATAAGCTGCGAGCTTTTATGGAGTGTTGATCCCCGTCGAATTATAGAGTCCTATCCATTTTTAAAGGATGCGCATATCCTCGTTTACCTGCGCAGACAGGACAGCATGATAGAATCCCACTACGCGCAAAAGGTTAAAGGCGGCGTAACGGAATTATTACCAAAAGAATTTTACAGGAAAAATATGCTTGATTACGACTATGATGCCTTTTGTAACAACTGGGCAGAGGTATTTGGATCAAAAAACGTTCATCCGCGTATTTATGAAAGTTCGAAAAAGAACGGGATAGTCAGTGACTTTCTCGTCAAGGGAATAGGATCTTTGCTTGCCTCCAAGGGTAGAGATTACCGATCAGATTTTAAAAAATTAATCGAAGTTGCTTCGGATAACGCTAGAAAAAAATCTAACCTTCGTATCCATCCTAGCCTCACAAAAACACTCCTTGCCCTGAACCGGACAAGTGCTGACGCACAAACAAAAGAACAGTTACGGCGAGAGCTTCTGAAAGATTTTAGGCTTTGGAATAGTCTGGAAAAGAAGGAGAATATTTTTTCTGAAAGTTTACTAAAAAAGATAACTAAAGATTTTGAAGAATCGAATTCAAAAGTTAAATCAAAATACTTTCCGAGTGCGCGAAGACCTAATCTATTTTCCAATTAAATAATTCGTCGATGGCTAAATTCATGATCAAATTGCAAAGGTGCAAAGCAATCAATATGACCAGTGAACGGATCTATTCCGCCAAAAGATCGGCCTCTTCAGTCACAATATTTATCCGAAACGATGACCTGGCAAGCCTGGCACATCCACCGTAACCGCGAAGACTCCACCTTCATGGGGATTTTGTGCCAAATGGTCGTCATCCAGGGTGAAACGGGCCGAGGTAATATAGAGGGTCTTGAGATCTTCACCGCCGAAGGTGCAACTGGTGGGATTGCTGCAGGGCAGCTCAATCACTTGATCCACCTCTCCCGTCGGGGAAATGCGGACGATACAGCTGCCACCGGAAGTTCTGCAATTCCAGATATAGCCCTCAGTATCCAGGCAGGAGCCACCTGGCAGGCCCCTTGAAAATCCTTTCAGCAGCACCGTTGTCTCGGCAATCCGGCCGACCTGCCTGTCCATCAAATAGCTGTAAAGGGTGTTGCCGAACATATCGGAGGCGATCACCTGGCGATCCGCATCCCAGCCGAGGGCTGTACTTTGACTGGGAGCTTCCTCGCTGATGCAATTGAGCTTGCCGTCTGGTTGGCAGCGATACAGGCGGCCGGCGCCATTACCCGGCTCCTTCGTCCCAAACAAGAGACAACCGTCCGGGCAGACAACCGCCGCCGTCAGGTCGGAATTGGGTTGCTCCGGTTCAATCTCGGCGATTGGGGTAAATTCATCTTCCAGATCCCATAGCATGATTTTTTTGCCGGTGCCGACAATGGCACCGCCATCATTAGCCAGGCCGATGGACCGGGTCACATCCGGAGCGGTCCAGCAGCGGCGGTCTCTCGTCTCCAGGTCGAGGGAACAGACAGTTTTATCAGCAGAATCAATCCAATAGAGGGCGTTTGACCATTCCTCCCAGATAATTCCTCCCCCCAGGACACTCTTGCTGTCATATACCAGCTCAGCTTGCTTATCCATGTCGTCTTGATCCTTCCACGCAAGATATTCACACTTGTCAGGCAAATATATTTTTTTTAAGAAAAGGCAACCGTGTTATAGGCTTTAATTTTATTTGATTTTTGAGAAGTTACAAGCAGGCGACATGCCCGACAGGAAAATTTCAATTGCTCCGATGATGGACTGGACGGACCGGCATGACAGGTATTTCCTGCGTCTGATCACATCCCGTGCCCTCCTCTATACGGAAATGGTGACGACCGGGGCGATCCTGTTTGGCGATGCGGATCGGCATTTACGCTTTGATCCAGCAGAGCAACCTGTGGCCCTGCAATTGGGCGGAAGTACTCCAGACGATCTGGCGCGGTGCTGTGAAATTGCGGAAGGCTATGGCTATCAGGAGATCAATCTCAATGTGGGATGTCCGTCAGATCGGGTCCAGAACGGTCGTTTCGGCGCCTGCCTGATGGCTGAGCCCGAAACAGTCGCGGCCTGTGTCAAAGCCATGAAAGCCGCGACATCCCTGCCCGTCACGGTCAAAAACCGCATTGGAATTGATGATCTCGACAGCTATGACCATTTGCTGAAATTCACCAGCACCATTGCGGAGGCCGGTTGTGAGACATTCATTATCCATGCCCGGAAGGCCTGGTTGACCGGACTCAGCCCCAAGGAAAACCGCACCATTCCACCCCTTGATTATCCACGGGTCTATCAATTGAAACAGGACTTCCCGGAGCTTGAGATCATTATCAATGGCGGCATTCGGACGGTTGAGGAGATCGATGACCATCTTGAGCAGGTGGATGGTGTGATGATCGGGCGGGAAGCCTATCAGAACCCGTATTTCCTGGCCGAGATCGACCACCGCTATTATGGCCTCGAAGACACGGCACCGGAGCGACGGGAAGTGGTAGAGCAGATTCTGCCCTATATCGATCGGGAAATGAATAAAGGCGTTCCGCTAAAGTCTATTACCCGTCATATGCTGGGCCTGTTTCAGGGGCGTCCCGGAGCGAAGGCCTGGCGTCGCCATATCTCGGAAAATGCCCATCTTAGCGGGGCCGATCCGAGCTTACTAACCGAAGCAGCTGCAAAAACGCGTTAAAAAACCCCGCAGATGAATGCGGGGTTTTATTTTTTTACTTCAATATCTTAAGCTTTTTTGAAGCGCTGATCCAGGCTCCAGACGCCAGCCCCGGCGCTGACGAGAACCATCAACCCACCGGCGATGGCAATGTTCTTCATAAACAGGATCATCTGTATCTGATCTTCCGGCTGCAGATGAAAAATCACGCCGGATACCAAACAGAAACCGGCCAGCAGGAATGCAACGATCCGGGTCTGCCATCCAACAACGAGGGCAATGCCGCCGCCGATTTCCAGCAAAATGACGAGAGGCAGGACGAAACCGGGAACCCCCACTGATTCCATATAGCCCTGTGTTCCGGCATAGCCACCGATTTTGTTAAATCCGGCGAGCAGAAATAATATGGCCAGAAAGACCCTTCCACCGAAATCAAAGAGAGGGTTGAGTTTATCCATTTTGAGGTCTCCAGTTAGTTTTAAATCAGATTAGTTCGCAATGTATGTCTAAAAAATCGAATTTAAATTGCATTTTTTAGCAGTTTACTGTCTATTTTTTAGACAATGCTGAAATCAACTCTAACCCAATGGCAAATTTTCACCAAAGTCGTCGAGGAACGCGGATATCTCAAGGCGGCCGAGGCGCTGAACCGAAGTCATTCCTCTGTCCATCACGCCATCAGTAAATTGGAAACACAATTGGGGGAGCGGCTTGTTTATGTCCAGGATCGCCAGCTGCATCTGACAGCCCTTGGGAGAGTCATGCATCGTCGAGCGAAGCAGCTTCTAGCCGATGCCGAGGACATGGAAGCCATGGTCGAATTTTCCGCCCAAGGATGGGAAACGGACCTGACCATTGCCGTCGAAAATCTCTATCCGCGGCGCCAGCTGACCAGAGCCCTTGAACAATTTTATGGTGATGATCTGAATATCCGGCTGAAGATCAATACGGTCGTGCTCAATGGGGCTGTCAACGCCATTACCGAGGGCAAGGCGGATATCGTGATCTCGCCCATCATCCCGCCCGGCTATGTAGGGACACCCCTAACAACGGTGAAGATGGTCCCCCTCGCCTCCTATTTCCATCCACTTGTGACAGCGGGTCGTTTGGTCGAAACCCGCGAGTTGAGTCGGCATCTACAAATTGTGATCAGTGATGGTCTGGAGCCGGATAAACAGCCGGATCTCGGCTGGTTGAAATCAGAACAGCGCTGGTCAGTCGCCGATTTTCAACATGCCCGGGACATCATGATTTCCGGCATGGGTTTCTGCTGGATGCCAGAATATATGTTCCATGATGATATCGAGCACGGCATCCTGGAAATCGTCCCGACCCGGGACAAATTGGAACGCCTCGTCACCCTGAATATGATCCTGCCACGCGCCGACAGCACAGGCCCCGCCGCCCGGTTGCTGGCTGATAAGATACAGCAACACAGCCTGGCCGTTATTCCGGAGGAAGAACGGGTTTAGCGGGCCTGCCCGTGATAGGCCTCGTTGGGCATCATATCAATCGCCGTGGACATGCGATTACTCATATTAAAAAAAGCAACGGTCGCCGAGATATCCCAGATATCGCGATCGGACCATCCCGCCCCGCGTAAAGCTTCGCGATCCTGTTCAACAATCTCTGCCGGGGTTTTCGTCAGCTTGTCGGCAAAATCGAGCATGGCACGTTGCCTAACCGGCAGTTCCGCTGCCCGATAATTCATCACCATCAACTCGCCGAGAATAGGATCACCGGAAAGCTCCCGCACCGCCGCACCATGAGCCGTCAGGCAGTAGAAGCATTTATTGATGGAAGAGACCACCACGGCGATCATCTCCCGCTCCAGCTTACTGAGACCAGACTCACCCAGCATCAGGTCGCCATACATATCTGAAAAAGCCCGCAGCTTGACCGGATCGAAGCTGTAGGAAGCCAGAACATTGGGCACCATGCCGAGCTTTTCATCACAGATATCAAAATATTTCCGCGTCCCCTCATCGAGGTCTTCACGAGCTGGAACCGGGACATCGAGGCCATGGATATGCTTTGGCTGAGACATGCGAATCTCTCCTTAGTTATTTGATTTTATTTGGTTTTAGCCGTTTTGACCGCGATGCCTTAATAGATGGTCTGCCAGAACACAGGCCATCATAGCTTCCCCGACAGGAACAGCGCGAATTCCGACACAAGGGTCATGCCGTCCTTTCGTCGTGATCTCCGTCTCTTCACCCCGAATGTCAATAGTATCGCGGGGTTTCAGGATGGAAGATGTGGGCTTCACCGCAAATCTCGCGACAATATCCTGACCTGAGGATATGCCACCCAGAATACCGCCAGAATGATTTGAAACAAATCTTGGGCCGTCTTCGTTTCCGGCACGCATTTCATCCGCATTGGTCTCCCCGGTCAGAGCCGCGGTTGAGAAGCCATCCCCTATCTCTACACCCTTAACCGCGTTAATGGTCATCAGAGCCCCGGCAAGATCGGAATCCAACTTGCCATAGACCGGTGCTCCCAGCCCGGCAGGAACGCCACTAGCCACCAGCTCGATCACCGCGCCGACGGAAGATCCCGCTTTACGGATACCATCCAAATACTCGGTCCAATTCTCCACCATCTCAGGATCCGGGCACCAGAACGGATTGTCATTGATGATAGAGAGATCAAGCCTTTCCCGGTCAATGACCCGGTCCCCAATCTGCGTGAGATAGCCGGTAATCTTGACGCCCGATCCTAAAATCTTGCGGGCAATACCACCAGCGGCCACCCGAGCCGCCGTTTCCCGTGCACTGGAGCGGCCTCCGCCGCGATAATCGCGAATGCCGTATTTCGTCTGATATGTATAATCAGCATGCCCTGGCCGAAATTTGTCTTTGATATCCCCATAATCCTTGGAGCGCTGATCGACATTTTCGATCATCAGGCTGATGGGGGTACCTGTCGTCTTTCCTTCGAACACGCCGGAGAGAATTTTGATCTGATCCGGCTCCCGTCGCTGGGTGGTGAAACGGGACTGACCAGGCTTGCGGCGATCCATCCAGACCTGGATTTCCTCTTCCGTTATCTCAATCAAGGGCGGGCAACCATCAACAACGCAACCGAGCGCCGGGCCATGGCTCTCACCCCAGGTCGTCACCCGAAACAGATGACCAAAGCTATTATGTGACATAGGGACTACCGCCTAGTAAAAATTCTGGGTCCAATGAAGGCCTTATTTGGTAATGTCGGGCGCGTCTTCTGCCTTCATGCCGACCACATGATATCCGGCATCCACATGATGAGTCTCACCGCTAACACCGGCTCCGATATCACTGAGCAGATACAGGGCTGATCCGCCAACATCATCAATGGTGACATTGCGTTTAAGCGGAGAATGATATTCGTTCCATTTCAAGATATACCTGAAATCACCAATCCCAGAGGCGGCCAGGGTCTTGATCGGACCCGCGGACAACGCATTCACCCGGATATTATTTTTGCCCATTTCCACAGCGAGATAGCGAACGGCTGCCTCCAGTCCGGCTTTGGCCACACCCATTACATTGTAATGCGGGATCACCCGCTCCGCGCCGTAATAGGTCAATGTGACCATGCTGCCACCATCTGTCATCAACTCGCTTGCCCGTTTGGCCAGGGCAATGAATGAAAAGCAAGAGATGTCCATGGTCATGGCGAAGTTTTCCCGGGTCGTATCAGAAAAATTCCCGCGCAATTGGGTCTTGTCAGAAAAACCGATGGCATGGACAAAGAAATCGATCTTGCCCCATTTCTCGCGCAGTGCTTCAAATACCGCATCCATCGAGGCATCGTCGGTGACGTCACATTCCAGAACCGTATCGGAGCCCAGGCTGTCTGCCAGCGGGATGACCCGCTTTCCGAGGGCTTCTCCTTGATAGGTGAAAGCCAGCTCTGCGCCATGTTCACTTAATGTGCGCGCAATCCCCCATGCGAGTGAATGATTATTGGCGACCCCCATAATCAAACCTTTTTTGCCGGCCATCAGGCCATTGTGCTGAGTCATACACAAAACCCCTCATTACTATTGACGATCATACGCTACTTTTTTCTTTTTTATCGTGACTGCAAATCACAGTCAAAAAACTTATTCACCCGGCAGCCTACCTACTGATCCGTTTTCAACTTCGAACGCGCATCATATGGATGGCTCTCGGCCCATTTTGTCACAAGATCCTGCAACTCGTCATCCTGATCTTCCGGAAGGACAACCTTCAGGCGGACAAGCTGATCGCCGCGGGCTCCTTTTGCTCCAGACGCAATCCCTTTGCCTTTTAGCCGCAAGGTCGATCCGGTATTCGATCCGGGAGGGACTTTCAAGCTGACTGTACCGTCAACCGTTGGTACCTTTACCTGTGCCCCCAGCACAGCCTCAGGCAAACTGACGGGCAGCTCGACAATCACATTTTTACCGTCCCGCTGAAAAAACACATGCGGCTTGACAGTTACATTGATCAAAATGTCTCCTGCTGGTCCACCACCGGGACCCTTTTCCCCCTGGCCCTTCAGCCTAATCTGCTTGCCATCGGCAATACCAGCCGGAATATTGACATCCAATGTCCGCCCACCTTCCCCCATGGTCAGGCGGCGCTTGCCACCAAGGGCTGCTTCCGTAAAACTGATCTCAATGGCGAACTTCCGATCCCGGCCCTTCTCGGGCTGCCGAGCCCGCGATCCGCCTGTTCGGAAATTGCCGAAAATCTCAGAAAAAATATCTTCCGCACCTCCAAAGCCGGCTCCGGACTGGCTATAGGTCCGTGTTCGACCACCCCCGCCAAAACCGGACATTTTTTCCTGCCCAGCTTCGTCAATCTCACCGCGATCATAGCGGGCTTTCTGCTTTTCATCGCCCAGAATATTGTAGGCGGCGGAAATCTCCTTGAATTTTTCCTCAATCTTGGCGTCGCCGGGATTGGCATCCGGGTGGTGTTTCTTGGCCAGCTTGCGATAGGCAGACTTGATATCTTGCTGGCTGGCGCCTTTAGACACACCTAATATTGTGTACAAATTTCTCATTTCGTCTTGTATCAAACCTCTTCAGATACTTACATCTGTACAGTATTTAGTTCTGAGATCCCTCATAAGATCTAAAAAATATGCCGCTTCTCTTAGGATTTAACTAATTCGTTCTTTGAATTTGCCTTTTTTCCATATGAGTCAGCGATTTTTCAAGGCCAGCGAGCGCCGATGCCGCTTCTGCATAGCCATTATCCTTGGCTTTCTCCCACCAGATATAGGCCCGGACCCGATCCACCGGAACCGCAAGGCCGTTATGAAACATGGTACCAAGTTTATACTGTGCCTCCGCATGCCCTTCCTGCGCCAGGATCGCCCAAATGCTCAAAGACTGCTGATATTCCTTAAGGGCAAAGGCCAGGTCCGCCATTTCCAGCTTTTCTTCCAAAGTCAGCCCATTTGCAACCGAGGATACAGCAGGTGCCGGCTTTGGTGCCGGTGGTGGTGGAGCTGATGCTACCACGACCGGTTTTTCCGGCTCAGCTTTAGCTGGTGCTGAGGGTTTCGTCTTTAAGGTTTCAGCGATTTCAGGCTCTTTGGCCGTCGTAGTTGTCGCAGCTTTCTGTGATTCTGCCGCCTCAATCTTGGCTTTCGGTGCCGATTTAGATGCTTCGGTTGATGCAGCAGCTATTGCGGGAACAGAGGTCGCTGCGGCCGGTTTCTTGGCTTTAAGAGACTTCAGAGCTTCATAAAACCCTTTTTTCTGGACCGAGCCTGACGAATTGGCTGGTGTATTGGTAGCTACCTTTGGGGCTCCCTCGGCAGCCGGATTTGATGCTAGCGGAGCAGTAGCTGCCTCAGCAGGCGCACTTACTGGCGGCTTGGCTGCCTCCGTGCTGTTTGCTGTAGCGGCAGCCGGTGGCGTGGCCGGGGCTGGTGGTTCCGGGGCTTCTGGTGGCTTTTCAATAGCGACAACTATCTCTTTATCTGGATCCTTAGGGTTGTCTTGCTGAGCCGCCAGGATAGCCAGCCGTTCCTTCGCTTGAGGATGACCATCTCCCGCCGCCAATTCGAACAAGGCCTTCGCCTTGTCGAGATTCTTGCTCACACCCAGGCCGGTTTCAAACATCAGCCCCAGATTATAGCGGGCAAGGACATGCCCCTGCTCCGCCGCTTTGGCGAACCAGCTCGCAGCCTGCAGGAAATCTCGCTCCACCCCTTCACCATTCAAATACATCCCGGCGACGTTGGCCTGAGCTCTGTCGAAGCCCATGGTTGCCGCCCGTTTATACCATGTCAGTGCTTTCTTGAAATCCTGCTGGGTCCCCAGTCCCCGCCGATAGAGATGCCCAACATTGCGCATGGCCGCCGGATCGTTGGCCTTGGCAAGGGGCAACCATTCATCCAGAGCGGTTTTGTAGTCCTTGGCCTCATAGGCTTTGACGCCTTCTTCAAAGCCAGCCTTCGCAGGGTTTGGCAAGGCAAAGCCCATCAGGGCCAGCATTGTCAAACCAACCGCTGTATTCCGAAGTCCGGTCATATATTCGACCACTCAATCCTCTTGCTGATAATTTCAGGCACTGCTCGGCTATAGCCGATCAGCTCATAATCTGCCAGGATCCATCGGGCTGGCGGCAAGCAGTGCCGTAGCCTTTTTCCAGCTTACCACCGATTTCAATGGTCTGCTGAAACTCCCGGCAATAACGTCCGTCATTGTGGTTGCCTTCACGTACGGGTGTAACGGACCCGGAATTACCGCTTTGCGGATTATTCCAGGTTATGGTTTCCCCTATGGGCGCCGTCGTCGCTCGTTTTTCCGCTCGATCAATCTGGGCCCGGTCCGCCTTGTCGAGAGACTTTCCGACCTCCTGGCCGATCATTGCGCCTGCGAGCGTACCGACACCAACAGCTACCAGCTTACCAGAACCGCCGCCAACCAGAGAGCCCAGAATAGCTCCACCAATACCGCCTAGAACTGCGCCGCCGGTCGCTTTAGGGTTATTCTCCGCATCACAGCCTGCGACCAGAAGAAGGGCCGCCACCGCCGTGACCACAACAAATTTCGACTTTATCATGTTCCTGTCCTCATACTCTGTTCAATTTGCACAGAAAAAATCCTCCGCGCTTTCTTGGCATCATTATATATGGGCAATTTGAACATTAATAGCAAAAGACAGATCACAATAAATTACAGTTTGTTTTGATGGCGTGTGCGAGAGTTATCGACATTAGCTGCCGAGATGTCTAAAAATAGGCCTGCAAAACCAGTTACAGTCTTAAAAACGGACCTCCTTCGATGAGCGTGAAAAATTTCTCCGATCTTCTGGAAGAATTCCAGCAATGGATGGCGGAAGCGGAAAAAAGCGAGCCAAATGATCCCACTTCCATGTCGTTGGCAACAGTGGACAAGGATGGACAGCCTTCCGTACGCATGGTCTTGCTGAAGAACGCCGATGAGCGTGGATTTGTTTTTTATACGAATTTCGAAAGCCAGAAAGGCAGCGAGCTGTTGGCGACGCCTAAGGCAGCGCTGTGTTTTCATTGGAAATCCCTGCGCCGCAGCATTCGCATTCAGGGCGATGTGGAGAAAGTCACCGATGAAGAGGCGGATGCCTATTTTGCCAGCCGCCCCCGCGACAGCCGCATCGGCGCCTGGGCAAGCCAGCAATCAAGGCCCATGGACAGCCGCTTTTCCCTGGAAAAGGCCGTTGCGAAATATACGGCAAAATTTGGTATTGGAGATATTCCGCGGCCCGATTACTGGTCCGGTTTTCGGGTGATTCCGACCCGTATGGAATTCTGGCGGGACCGCCCCTTTCGCCTGCATGAGCGCCGCCAATATGCAAAGACTGCTGGCGGCTGGACAGAAAATATTTTGTATCCATAAGTGCTTAAATGACATTTTTAATGTTGAAAGATAGCAGACTTGGCGACTGAAAAAATCGATGAAGATCTCTCCTCCTCCACTGGAGGTGAAAACGGCAAATTGATGCGGACGGCGACCTATGCCTCCGTAACCGTCGCCATCATCCTCATCGTCATCAAGCTCGCGGCATATCTCGCAACAAACTCCGTGGCGATCCTCTCGACCCTGGTGGATTCCATTCTTGATGCGCTGGCCTCCCTGATCAATCTGTTTGCTGTCCGCCAAGCACTTGTTCCCGCTGACCGGGACCACCGCTTTGGCCATGGCAAGGCTGAAGCCCTCGCCGGATTGTTTCAGTCTGCCGTTATTTTAGGTTCCGCCGTATTTCTGGTTTTCCAGGCCGCCGAACGCCTGCTCAACCCCAAACCCATCCATTCCATGCCCCTTGGCATTTCTGTGATGGTGGTATCCATTATCCTGACCCTACTACTCGTCTCCTATCAGCGTTATGTGATCCGCAAGACCCGTTCCGTGGCCATTTCGGCTGATTCTCTACATTATGTGGGAGATTTGCTGATCAATGGCAGTGTCATCATCGCGCTGCTGCTCGGGGCCTATTTCGGCTGGCCCTATGCGGACGGACTTTTCGCCGTCGGCATCGCCCTTTTCCTTATGATGAGCTCCTGGAAAATCATCCGAGTGTCCCTTGCCGACCTGATGGATGAGGAACTCGGCGATGACGAACGACAGAAAATCCTCGATCTCGTAGAAGAACAGCCTGGGGTTCTGGGTGTTCACGACCTTCGAACCCGGCGCTCTGGACAACAAGTCTTTATCCAAATGCATATCGACATGGATGGAACCATGAGCTTGAGGGAAGCGCATGACATATCGGATGCCGTGGAAATGCGCCTGATGGAAGCTTTTCCGGAAGCGGAAGCTATTGTTCATCAGGACCCCATTCATCGCAAAGCTTGAAAGCACCGACCCGATTCAATTTTCAGAAATCCTTTTAAATTTAATGAGTTAGCTGTATACTATCTGAAACAACGGGAGGATTGCGAAAAGCATGTCATTCAAATCCATTCTAGTCCCTGTGACCGGCGCCGAAAACGATTGCGACACCAGGGCCCTTGAAAGCGCGTTGAAACTGGCAGAACGATTTGGCGCCCATGTCGACGCCCTTCATATCAAAATTGATCCGAGAACAGCCGCCGCCTTTGTCGGAGAGGGCATGACATCGGCTATGATCGAAAGTGTCATTGATTTAGCAGAGAAAGACGGCGAGAAACGACGGCAGGCTGCCCATGGTCAATTTAACGAGATTTGCGACAAAGCTCGTGTCCCAGCCATAGAGGCGATTGCCGATCGTCCATTGTCAGGCGCCTCTGCTCAGTTCGTGGAGAAACAGGGAAATCGGGAAGAAGTCCTGCTCATGTATGGACGATTATTTGATCTGATCGTCGTCAGCAAACTCAAAGAAGACGAAGATGGCAGCCATCGGCTGATGATCAACACCGCTCTTCGGGAAACCGGGCGACCTGTCTTGCTGGTTGAAGATACGGTGGAGGAAACGGTCGGAAACAAAATAGCGCTCGCTTGGAATGGTTCTGTCGAATCAAGCCGGGCTATCACTTATTCACTGCCCTTGTTGAAGAATGCCGAGACAGTGACATTGGTCTCAGCCACTGATGATCTGGATGAGGAGGTTCATTCCGAAGATGCCATCCGCTATCTGGCCCTACACGGTATTTCGGCAAAAAGCTGCGAGATTACCGGAAACTCGGGTAAGTCGACGGCTGAATCTCTTCTGGCTCAGGCGGCAAAATGCGATGCGGACCTATTGGTGATGGGCGCCTACACGCGTAGCAGATTGCGCCGTTTGTTTTTTGGTGCGGTCACGGAGGAAATTCTGGAAAGCTGTCCTATTCCAGTACTCTTGGCCCATTAAATCTGTCTGAGATTGCTCTATAAGGTAAACATTGATCACAATATCGGTACTTCAAGAGCAATGCGACCTTTTGTCCCTTGTCAAGGAAACGCGTTGTTTAGTAGGTTTTGATCATACCAGTGTGGTGGAAACAATCAGGAAGTCGTCAAATGGATTATGATCAGGTTTTTGAGCAGGCCCTTCTCTCCTTGAAAGAGGAGAACAGGTATCGCGTGTTCACCGAACTTGGTCGTCACGCAGGCGAATTCCCGAAAGCAACCCGCCATCTTCCAAATGGTCAGGAACAGGACGTAACGATCTGGTGTTCCAATGACTATCTCGGTATGGGTCAGCATCCGGACGTTCTGAACGCGATCAAGGCCGCCGCTGATAAGTACGGCGCCGGTGCCGGCGGAACTCGGAACATCTCAGGGAACACCCATATGATTTGCGAGCTTGAAAGAGAGCTTGCCGATTTGCATGGGAAGGAAAGCGCGCTCGTTTTCACATCAGGCTTTGTGTCAAATGATGCGACCCTTTCCACTCTTGGAAAACTGCTTCCAGGATGTGTCATCCTCTCAGATGAGCTGAACCACGCCTCCATGATCGACGGCGTCCGCCATGCGGGTTGCGAGAAGATCATCTTCCGTCATAACGATGTTCGGGATCTTGAGGACAAGCTGAAAAGCCTTGATCCGAACCAAGCCAAAATTATCGCCTTTGAGTCCGTCTATTCAATGGATGGTGACATATCCCCAATTAAGGAATTCTGTGATCTCGCCGACGAATACGGCGCACTTACCTATCTGGATGAAGTTCATGCGGTCGGCCTTTACGGCCCGCGCGGCGGCGGTGTTGCCGAGCGTGAAGGACTAATGGACCGGATCACTATTATGGAAGGCACCCTTGGTAAAGCCTTTGGGGTTGTTGGCGGTTTCATTACCTCAACGTCGAATATCGTCGATGCCATTCGTTCCTATGCTTCTGGATTTATCTTTACGACCACCTTGTCACCGGTCATGTCGGCGGGCGCGCTCGCCAGTGTCCGGCATTTAAAGTTAAGCCAGATTGAAAGAGAGCAGCATCAAGAGCGTGCCGCAACCCTCAAAAAACTGCTAACAGAAGCTGGAATGCCAGTCCTTCCGTCCGTCACCCATATCGTGCCGGTAATGGTGTATGACGCCGAACTTTGCAAGCAGGCCAGTGATATGCTGCTGGAAGATTATGGAATCTATCTGCAGCCAATCAATTACCCAACAGTCCCCCGAGGATCAGAACGGCTCCGGATCACCCCAACCCCCTTCCATAACGACGCAATGATGGCGGAGTTGGTTGGAGCGCTCAAAGACGTTTGGAACCGCCTGAACTTACGCCAGGCGGCGTAAACCCAGACTTTTCCCGTCTAAACCCTGCCTAAACGAAGAAATCGGGGAGCAGTTCCTCTTCCTTGACACCGTCGAAACGGTATTGAGAGAGATCAGTCACGCCAACAGACGCAAGGGTTTCGTCATCGACACAGAAATTGCCGGTAAATTCCCGGGATGGCTTGGTCAGGATGACATGGGCCGCATCGGACATGATTTCGACTTTTCGGCATTTGTTATGCACATCCCCACCAGCGATCAAGTCCATAGCCGCAGTTGCAATAGCCGTCCTGGGCCAAAGGGCATTAAAGGCAATCCCATCTTTCTTAAATTCATCTGCCATACCCAGAACGCAAAGGCTCATCCCATATTTCGCCATGCTGTAGGCAACATGGGGCGAGAACCAATGGGTTTCGAAATTGAGGGGCGGTGACAGGTTGAGCACATGGGGGTTCTCAGCCTTTTTCAGGTGAGGAATGGCCTTTTGCGAACACAGATATGTACCGCGGGTATTGATCTGATGCATCAGATCATAGCGCTTCATCGGTGTCTGCAGAGTACCGGTCAGGCTGATTGCTGAGGCATTGTTTATGAGAATATCAAGGCCGCCGAATGTCTCCACCGCTTTTTCAATGGCGGCTTCGACGAGCTCTTCTTCCCGAACGTCAACGACCAGAGGCAGCGCCTTACCGCCCGCCGCCTCAATCTCCTCGGCAGCAGTATAAATAGTCCCGGCAAGCTTAGCATGTGGCTCGGCAGTTTTTGCAGCAATGACGACATTGGCGCCATCCGCAGCGGCCCGCTTGCCGATGGCCAGCCCAATGCCACGGCTAGCCCCGGTGATGAAGAGTGTCTTGCCTTTTAAATCCGCCATAGCCCAATCCTTTTAATGTTGTTAATTGCCTTTGTAGTCCGGTTTACGTTTTTCCTTGAATGCGGTAACCCCTTCCACCCAGTCATTACTGGCTGCGCAGGCTGCAAAATTCTCTGCTTCGAGGGACAGCTGCTCTTCCATACTATTACCAAGAGAAGAATTGAGAAGAGCCTTTGTGCGGCCAATAGCGACCGTGGGACCATTTGCCAGTCGTTCTGCCAGTTTTGTGGTTTCTACTGCCAGATCCGCGCTTGGAACGATGAAATTAATCAGGCCCATGTCTTTTGCCTCCTGGGCACCGAACCGATCACCAAGCATTGCAATCTCCATTGCCTTTTTGAGGCCGACGATACGTGGTAACGTATAGGTTCCGGAGCCGTCCGGCGTGGTTCCAATATTGATATAGGCCAGGGTAAAGAAGGCATTATCCGCTGCAATAACCATATCGCAGGCCATCATCAGCGACAGGCCAAAACCGGCAGCGGCGCCCTGAACACTCGCGATAATCGGTTTTTGCATGCGGCGCATAGTGAACATGGTTGGATGCAGGCCATGGATGCGCCGCTCAAAATTTTGGCGACGCTCATCGGGTGTTTTGGAAACAAAATCATTGAAGGATTTCACGTCACCACCGGCCTGGAAATGTTCCCCTGCCCCTGTCATGACAACGCAACGGATACTGTCGTCTGTCTCAATGTCAGTCACAGCCAAAAACAATGCTTCACGCATTTCCAGGGAGAGGGCGTTTCGCGCCTCCGGCCGGTTAAGGGTCAAGGTGGCAATGCCATTTTCCTTGGAGACTAGAAGATGATCCGTCATGATTATTCCTTTTCTTGTTCTTTTTTGTTTGATTTTCTTGTGCGCTCAAGCGACAGCGGCTTTGATCGATTTAGTGCGTTCGAACCGCCAGATGCCATCTGCACCTATTTGCCGCTCCAACTCTCCTTCGCCAACCAAGTAGTGGCAATGGGCCAGTCCTTCGGCAATGGCAAGTCCTTTATCTGGGACTGAAAGCTCCCGGTTAAACAGAACCGGCAGCAGATCAAGAGCTGACATGGGCCTATCGCAGGCTGCCAATAGCTGATCCAGACGCTCTTGATGATGGTTTTGATAAAACTCGAGCTGATTATGAAAGCCAGTAAAGACATCATTATGAGCCGGCAACACCATGGTATCCGCTGGAATTTTCATAAATGTATCAATGGATTGAATGAATTCCTTCAACGGATTAGCGAATGGCTCAGATGGGTAAACACCGATATGCGGCGTGATCCGTGGCAGGATCTGATCTCCCGAAATTAGAATCCCTTCCTCGGCACAATATAGACAGGCATGCTCGGGCGCATGGCCACGGCCAACAACGACCTGCCAGTCTTTCTGTCCAATGCTAAGGATCTGACCATCTGCAATGCGATTGAAGCCCATGGGGACTTCCCACATGGCTTTTCGGAAATTATTGAAATTACGAGAGCGGACCCGATCCAGCATGTCTTCGGTAAATCCAACCGAGGTATAGAAATCAATAACGAACTGAGGGGTTTCCTTAGCCCCTTCCAGATACAACATCCTGCCAAAAGTCCATTCGCCAAACGTCATAGTCAACGGGATATTCCAGCGATCCGCTATCCATCCGGCGAGACCCATATGATCGGGGTGAAAATGAGTGCAAATTAAACGAGTTACAGGCTTTCCCTTAAGGTGAGTTTCAAAGATATGTTCCCACAGATCACGAATAACACCTGTGTTTAGACCCGTATCGACCATGGTCCAGCCATCCCCATCTTCGATCAGGTAGAGGTTGATGAATTCGAGGCCTTTGATCGGGATCGGCATGCGTACCCAGAGCAGCCCTTCTCTTATCTTTAAAACTTCACCATCTGCGGGACGGGTACCGAGCGGGTATTCTATTTCTTGTTTTTTCATTATGAACCCTTTTGTTGGCGACAAGGACCGGTTTCTTGTTCCCTTGCCGCCATTTTACTTTGACGTTAACGTAAACGTCAATTATTCACTTAAAGTTTTAAGCAGAAAGCTGCTCTTCATTTAGGGCAAATAATGTCTCTGGGCCCTCAGTAACGGGCCCTAGCAGTGCTGTTGCCTGAGGCAGGATCTGAGCCGCGAAAAACCTGGCAGTGACGAGTTTAGCGGAAAGAAACTCCGTATCGCTGTCACCATTGTCCATGAGGGCCTTCGCCTTAAGGGCGGATTTTGCCAGCAAATAGGCACCGACAACTGTTGAAAACATCCGCAAATACGGCGTCGCTCCAGCTGGAGCCGCATTCGGATCATTTGGGGCATTGGTATAGAGCCAGTCGGTCGCCTCTTTCAGCGCTGACACCGCTAGATTTATCTGCAGCGACATAGCGACAAACTCATCACCTTCAGCAGCCAGATCTTTCACAGTCCCTTCAATGTCTGAAAGAAGCTGCTTGACGGGCGCCCCTCCCTGCAGGCCCAGTTTACGTCCTACAAGGTCAAGAGCCTGGATACCGTTGGTGCCTTCATAGATTGGCAGGATGCGGGCATCGCGATAATATTGACCGACGCCAGTTTCCTCCACAAACCCCATCCCTCCATGAATCTGAACAGCAATAGAGGCCATCTCCACTCCAAGATCTGTTGACCAGGCTTTTGACAAGGGTGTCAAAAGCTCCGCCATGCCCATGCTTTGCTCCCGAACTTCTTCATCCGGATGATTATGAGCCTTATCAAGACACTCCCCATTCAGATAGATCAGGCAACGCATGGCTTCTATATTCGCTTTCATAGTCATCAGCATACGGCGCACATCAGCATGATGGATGATCGGTGCCATCTCGCCTTTGGGCATACCTGGAGACTGGCCCTGTTTGCGGTCGATGGCATATTCTACGGCCTGCTGATAGGCGCGTTCCGCGATTGCAAGTCCTTGTACACCGACATTCAGACGCGCGCTGTTCATCATGGTGAACATGCAGGCCATCCCTTTATTTTCACCGCCTAGAAGATAGCCGACACAATTTCCTTCATCGCCATAAGACATCACTGCTGTCGGACTGGCATGGATACCGATTTTTTCTTCCAGGGATACACATTTAAGATCGTTGCGAACACCGAGCGTACCATCTTCATTGACTAGATATTTAGGCACGATAAAGAGGGAGATCCCTTTGGTTCCCGCCGGTGCCCCAGGTGTACGGGCCAGCACCAGATGAATGATATTCTCACTCATTTCATGGTCGCCGTAGGTGATAAATATTTTCTGGCCCGAAATACGCCAAGTGCCATCTTCAGCAGGTTCCGCTTTGGATCGCAATGCCCCTACATCGGATCCTGCATGGCTTTCCGTAAGGTTCATGGTCGCCGCCCACTCCCCTGTCACCAGTTTGTTCAGGTAGGTTTCCTTTTGCTCGTCAGTGCCGTGCGCCATGATGGATTCGATCGCTCCCTGTGTCAGCAAGGGGCAGAGAGAGAAGCCGAGATTGGCAGCGTTCCACATTTCGACAGTGGCGAGCGCAACCGCGCCTGGCAGTCCTCCGCCATCATATTTCTCTGGGGCGGATATTCCGTTCCAGCCACCTTCAACGAATTGGGTATATGCCTCATTCCAGCCATCTGGTGTCGTGACAACCGCATCCTTGACATGAGAACCCTGCAGATCGCCCGGTTTATTCAGGGGTGACAAGACGTTAGTCGCAAACTTTCCTGCTTCCTCCAGAACCGCATCGACGACATCTGCCTCCGCATGTGCAAATGTTTTCAGCTTCGACAAGGCGTCCATATCGACAATATTGTTCAACACGAAACGCATATCTTTTATTGGTGCGGTATATTCGCCCATGGAAATTTCCTTCCCGTAAACATTATTCTCATCTTTTGTTTGTTATGGCATATCCCGCGGTGATAAAAAAGTACTTCGCTTTGTGACAAAGACTTTCGATGCGGACAGGCCTTGCAGTAAACTAGGATTTTATCTTCCAAGAGCAACCAGTATGACAGTGAAAATGTTCGGCACCTCGGGTGAGGACCTGAAGAAGGCCGCAGAAAACATCCGAAATGGAGAGCTCGTTGCGTTTCCGACCGAGACAGTCTATGGGCTCGGCGCGAATGCCCTGGATGATAAGGCCGTCGCCGGTATTTTTGAGGCCAAGGGACGACCAAGCTTCAACCCGTTGATTATTCACGTCCCCTCCTTCGATGCGGCAAAGCAATATGTGCTGTTTAACCCAATGGCGGAGAAACTGGCCAAAAATTTCTGGCCTGGAGCTTTGACCCTAGTCCTTCCACGCACCCCAGCCTGCCCGGTTTCCCTGCTGGCAAGTGCCGGTTTGGAGACCTTGGCCATTCGGGTGCCGGGGCATCGTCTGGCACTCGAATTCCTGGAGATTTGTGACAAACCTTTGGCAGCACCGAGCGCCAATCGCTCCGGCAGTATCAGCCCAACAAAGGCGGATCATGTCCTTAGTAGCCTAGGCGACAAGATTGCTGGTATCATTGATGACGGGCCTTGCCAGATTGGTGTAGAGAGCACGGTTGTTGGATTTGATGGAGACCAAGCGGTCTTGCTCCGCCCTGGTGGTATCACGGAAGAGGCCATAGAGGCATGTATAGGAAACCTGCAATCTCCCACTGTAAATGACGCTATCACCAGCCCCGGAATGTTACAAAGCCACTATGCTCCCAATTCGAAACTTCGTCTCAATGCAACAGACAAGCAACCAGGTGAGAGTTTTATCGGATTTGGTCGAGATCAGGATCGTTTGGCTGATGTTAATTTGAGTGAATCCGGGGATTTGACAGAGGCAACTTCGAAGCTTTTCTCTGCGCTGCATTTCCTCGATGAAGTATCGGAAAACGGGATCGCGGTAGGGCCCATACCTGAAATAGGCCTTGGGGTCGCCATAAATGATCGGTTGCGTCGGGCCGCCGCACCTCGTCCAGAACAATAAAGGAAGAAAAGATGGATGTAATCGCCCAGATATCGGAAATTGTTGGCCCAAATGCGGTCCTCATTGATGAAGCAGATATGCAGGGCTTTGTGGTTGAATGGCGGGACAAGTTTTTTGGAAAAGCACGCGCAGTTGTCCAACCCAAGACGACAGAAGAAGTGGCTGAGGTCGTCAAGATTTGTGCTGCGTCAAAAACACCCTTAGTGCCCCAAGGCGGCAATACCAGTCTGGTCGGCGGCTCCATTCCTTTCACTGGCGGTGATGAGATCATTCTCTCCCTGAGTCGGATGAACACAATTCGCGATGTGGATCCCCTCAACGGAACAATGACGGTGGATGCGGGCTGCATCCTTGCAAATCTCCAGCAAGCAGCATTGGAAAAAGGGTTTCATTTTCCGCTCCGCATCGGCTCTGAAGGCAGCTGTCAGATCGGCGGCAACATCTCGACAAATGCAGGTGGTGTGCAGGTCCTGCATTATGGCAATGCGCGGGAACAGGTGTTGGGTCTGGAGGTCGTTTTACCGGATGGACGGATCTGGGATGGACTGACCAGCCTTCGAAAAGACAATACCGGTTATGATCTCAAACAGCTTTTTATTGGCGCTGAAGGAACATTAGGCATTGTGACAGGGGCCGTTGTCAAAATGTATCCTGAGCCTAAATACACCCAGATTGCCCTTGTCGCCATTCCCTCTGTAGAGGCGGCGGTCGAATTCCTCAGCCTCGCCCGTCAAATGAGCGGCGATCAGGTGACCGCGATTGAGCTGATCTCGCGCTACTGCATTGATATGGTCGTGCGTCACGTTCCCAATTTCACCGATCCTATGCCAACCCGATATGACTGGCACCTTCTCGTTGAGTTGTCCTCAAGCAGCACCCCTACCCTCAAAGAATTAATGGAAAATATTCTTGCAGAGGGTCTCGAGAAAGGAATCGTTCTTGATGCCATTGTGCCGGCGAGTGAGGCACAGCAGCAGCGACTTTGGAATTTGAGGGAGGAAATATCCGGTGCGCAAAAACCGGAAGGTGGCAGCATCAAGCATGACATCTCTGTCCCTGTGTCCCGTTTTGCTGATTTTATCCGGGAAGCCGATAACGCCGTAGCCAAGATCGTGCCGGACTTTCGGTCCGTCGCCTTTGGGCATATAGGCGATGGCAATGTTCATTATAATCCAATGCAACCCGCCGATATGGATCGAGAGAAATATCTCTCTCATTGGGAGGAAATCAGCAGGGTTGTCCATGATATCGCCGTCAACATGCGCGGTAGCATCAGCGCCGAGCATGGGATCGGTCGCCTGAAAGCCGACGACCTGGTGCACTACAAGTCTGAAGTGGAAATAGAGCTGATGCGGAAAATCAAGAAGGCGTTCGATCCCGACGGGATTATGAATCCAGGAAAGCTTCTAAAATAAGTCGAGGTTAGCTCGCGCCCGATCCAATCGCGATAGGCGTAAAAGCATCTGCCGTTATGGGCTTAGAGAAGAAGTATCCTTGTGCCTGATGACAGCCAGCCGCTTGCAGGAATTGAACTTGCTCGGCCCGCTCTACTCCTTCGGCAAGGACTTTAAGACCAAGATTTCGACCAAGGGTGATGACTGTGCGCGTGATAGCTGCATCGTCAGCGTTATCTGTCATACCATCGACAAATGCCTTATCGATCTTAAGAACCGAGACCGGCAGGCGCCTTAAATAGCTGAGCGAGGAATATCCAGTACCGAAATCATCAATTGAGAACCCAACGCCAATATCACCGAGTTCTAAAAAGCTCCGAAGGGCCTGTTCCGGATCGTCCATGATGACGCTCTCCGTTATTTCCAGCTCAAGGAGAGAAGCTGGGCAGCCTGTTTCGCTTAACACCTTTCTGATCAGATCAGCGAAATCATCGTCCTGGAACATGGAAAGAGATAGATTGACAGCGATTTTGAATTCCTGCGCGCCTTTATCCAACCATTCTTTACGTTGGCGACAGGCTTCAAACAGAACCCATTCGCTTATGGGTGTAATTAAGCCGGAGGTTTCCGCAATTGGTATAAAATCATCTGGCGCAATGAAACTACCGTCATCCATTTGCCAACGTACCAAAGCCTCTACACCGACTAACTCATCAGTATGGAGGTCAATTTGAGGCTGATAGCGTAAGGATAAATCTTCTCTTCCAATACCCTGACGGAGGGCATTATTCATTTGAACCCTTGCATTAATACTTTCTGCAATCTCACTGTTATAAAACTTAAAATAGGCGCCGCCTTTTCGCCGAATTGTCGCCAGTGCAATATTGGTGTTCCGCCACAGCGCCGCAGCGTCATCCGCATCTTCAGGATAAATCGCCAGCCCAAGCCGCGGGGTAACATGAGGAAGATTGACTTCTTCGTCCGGTTTCCTTTCAAACAACCGATGAATGGTTTCTGGAATCAGACGCAGGTCCCTGTATTCTTCATATGGAACGCAGATTCCAAATCCATCCCCAGACGTGCGAGCCAGTGAAATGGCATTTGGAAACTTTTGGCTTAGCTGTTCCGAGACGAACTGTAAAAGCTCATCCACAGCGTCATGTCCGAGCGCAATATTCAACTCTGGTAAATAGTCGAGCACAAACTGGACAACAACAAAGCGTTTCTGCAATCCAGCTCCGTCGTCTTGCAGGTAACTTTGAATATCATTGCGAAATTTGGCACGGTTATCGAGACCGGTAAGCGAGTCATAGAAAGCGAGGCGTTTGATCTCTTCAAACATGTCCGCGTTTTCAAGGCCAAGAGTGATATTTGCAACAATCAGATTGATCTGCCTTTTCTCAAGCAGTGTAAGGCCTTGATCTGTATGAAGAACGACGGCGCCTTTGAGTACATTATCCTTGCGAATAGACAGAATCGTCAAATCATCTTCGAAACTGTTCTCACCTGCCCTAGTAACGGAAATAATCTTCTCGAACATTTCTGAAGGAAGAATATCTACAACGCGTTGCTTCATATAGGAGCCATAAAGGCCTTTGCCCGCAGTGACCAGCAAGTCGCCAGCCTTGTCATCCGGAATACAGAAGAAACAATGCTCAAGGTTCTTTCTGATCACCTGTAGTTGAGTCAGAATGGTGAAACAGAATTCCTCTACAGACCGGACCCCATAGAGCTCTCTTGTGACATCAAAAATCGTCTGAAGAGCTTGCCTATTGGCCTCTTCGGAGATGAGTTTCTCGTAGGCCTGCAACGCGATCGTCAGGCTGGTATATAACTGGGGAACAGTTAGCTCTGATATATCCCGATAGTCACTGACGTCTTGCTGGCGTAGCAAATTCCAGTCTTGCAAGTACCCAGATTGATCTCCAAACAGGATAACCCGGATGGTCTTGTTACCAACTCCCTGGCGAATTTGCCGCAGGAGTTTATGACCGCATTCGTTCTTTTTTCCAGAAACATTCAGAAGCAGTACGGCGATGTCATCTTTGGTTTGAATATGATCAACAACTTCGTCAGCATTTTCTGCTGTCAGGAACTGGACCGCCTGATCATCGTAAACAAATGCCTCTAAGGGATTGTAGTGATGTTCAGTTTCAATAACGTCTGCGCAAGCAACCAGTACTTTCCATTTCGGCTCAGACGATCCGGCCTCATTGGTACCTGTAAGTTGTTTACCCTCATCGAACGTATTCATTACTATCGTTCATTTCATACTGTTACGTGAGATTACTGTGCCCCTATTTCCATTTGGACGCAAATATTTATGTTAATATGGCGCAGATTTGCCGAAACCGGCTGATTTTTTGCACTATTCCGATGATTCTTGCGTCAAATGGTGTTGACCAACACAATTGAGAATTCAAAATTATCTTTGTCTAATTGACTTTAGCGGGCAGATACCCTAGTACCTCCATTCCGAATTGGCACGAGATCCGGCATTACCAGGAGGGGGCAGATGGTAGAGGATGAGCGCGAGTTTAGTCGGGGCTGTGCTGGTCTGAAGCCCCATCCCTTGCGATTTGAGATAAATAACGAACTGCATGCAAGGCCGTTCGAACAACTGGTCGCGCCCCTGTCTGGCACCATGTATGCGATGTTTCATGAAGAGCATGGCCAGAAAGAAGAGTACAGACATATTTGTAACCTCTGTGACCGTTATGGGCTGCACCCGCCCGGTGAGAACACGAACCATTTTTCCGCGGATTTCGGAAGCTTCCGCCTACGGTGGGAGCGCCACGCAGAATTCACCAGCTATACCTTCTTTCGAGCAACCCATGGTAAAGAGCCTTTCGCGGAATCTGCGTGTTCGGAAGTTCCGAAAGACTGGCTTTCAAGCTTACCCGGCGTGCTGCTGACAGCAGTCAAGATCGAGCTTCTGGACAGATCTCAAGAGAAGCCGACGGAACAGGATCTGGATCGGTATTTTGTATCCGACAGTCTGGTCAGTAGCATTATTGGCGGTGAAGCCGCCCAACTCTGGACGGACCTCAGGATCGATCGGGATGGCTATAACCGGACCCTAGTGCATAACCACGATATGCCTCCCCGAAAAGCCGGCCGCGTGGTACTCAGGATTTTTGAAATCGCTGTCTATCGTAACTTAGCCCTGCTTGCTCTACCCCTCGCATGGGACGTAAGCCGCAAAGTTGCGCTGATTAATAGTGAACTTGCGGACCTTACCGGCAAGCTGAGCCATGAAGGCAGCCCATCCGAAGAAGCAGAACTGTTGCTTAATCTCACCCGTGTTTCTGCTGATATCGAGTCTTTATCTGCCAAATCAGCCTATCGCTTTAGTGCCACTCGCGCCTATTACCCAATCATTCTGTCCCGGATATCTGAACTCAAAGAGATACAGGTAAATCCGTATCAGACAATCGCCGAGTTTCTGGACCGGCGTCTTGCGCCTGCGGTGCGAACCTGTAATTCTGCATCTGATCGATTGGCGGACCTCTCAAGACGCGCGACGAGATCCGCCAATCTCTTGCGGACTAAAACCGATTTCGTACTTTCTGAACAAAATCAAGAACAGCTGGCTTCCATGAACAAGCGTGCTCAGCGGCAGCTGCGGCTGCAGGAGACTGTGGAGGGGCTGTCTATTGCCGCCATCAGCTACTATCTCGTCAGCCTCGTCGGCTACGCGGCAGAGGCTGGAAATACAGTTGGGCTCAGCCTCAATGTCGACCTGGTCAAAGGGATCTCCATCCCGGTCATCCTTTTTAGTGTCTGGATGACCCTGCGCCGGTTCAAGAAAAGGTTGTACCGCGACACTTGACCATCAATTTGTGATGATCTCCGGACCCATAAAGGTGGTTGGCAACCAGGTGGACAGGAACGGTATGTAAGTCACCAGGATCAGGAAGATAAACAGGATGCCAAGCCACGGAAGCGCTGCTTTGACAACCCGCATCATCGGCATGCCTGCCACTCCGGACGTCACAAACAAATTGAGCCCGACCGGCGGCGTTATCATCCCAATTTCCATATTCACGACCATGATAATCCCGAGATGAATGGGATCAATTCCAAGCTCGATGGCAATTGGAAACACCAGAGGTGCAACAATCACGATCAAGCCGGACGGTTCCATGAACTGACCACCGACAAGCAGGATGACATTGACGACAATCAGGAATACCCACCAGTTAAATCCGGCGTCCAGCATTGCCCCGGCAATCTGTTGAGGGATCTGCTCATCGGTCAGCACATGCTTGAGGATCAGGGCGTTGGCGATGATGAACAGGAGAGTTATGGTCAGTTTTCCAGCATCAAACAGGGTGTCCCGCGTGTCTTTGTGGAAAAACACAGTGACAAGGGCCTGAGGTTTTCGAAATAGGGAGATCGGTTCTTCATTCTCCCGATGCAGGGGTCCCATGTCCCGATACACAAAATTAGCGATCAGAAAGGCGTAAACCGAGGCGACAGCAGCCGCTTCCGTCGGCGTAAAGACACCCCCATAAATCCCGCCCAGAATAATGACGATGAGAAACAGGCCCCAGGCAGCGTCGCGTGCGGCGGCAAACACCTCTCCCCAGCCAAGCCAGTCACCTTTAGGTAGGTCTTTCCATTTGGCCGCAATATAGATGCCGACCATCAACATAAAGCCTGCGAGCAATCCTGGAATGACTCCGGCCAGGAACATCCGGCCAACAGAGACGTCCGTCGCCGCAGCATAGACAACCATGACAATGGAGGGCGGAATAAGAATACCAAGTGTACCAGCGTTACAAATAACGCCAGCAGCAAAGTCCTTAGTATATCCCACTTGCCGCATGCCAGCGATAACGATGGTTCCGATGGCAACCACGGTTGCTGGAGATGATCCGGACAGGGCCGCAAACAACATACAGGCAAAGACACCGGCAATCGCCAAGCCACCACTGAAATGGCCGACGATAGAGATGGAAAAGCGGATGATGCGCTTCGCAACCCCTCCCGTCGACATGAAGCTGGAGGCCAGGATAAAGAATGGAATAGCGAGCAGAGTGTAATGGCCCGCCATGGCTTCAAATAAGGTTTGGGCAACGGACGCAAGAGAGCTGTCTGACGCGATCAGCAGAAATATGATCGAGCTCAAACCGAGCGCAACGGCGATAGGCACGCCCAATAGCAGAAGAGCAATAATGCCGATGAATAAAAAGAGGACTTCCATGGACTAGTCCTCCTTGCCAACTTTAGCGGCGGCTTCTTCAACCGCCTCTTCAGCCTCGTGACTGACGATGATTAGATCTTTCTTGCCAAGATACACAGCCCATCCAACCTGCAAAAACCGATAAAAAAGAAGTGCCATGCCGATCGGCAGCATAATGTAAGGGACGAGGCGAGGCATTTTCTCATAAGGCTCTCCCTCATTGAACCAGACGGAAAGAAACTGGAACATCTCTGGCATTTCCACGTCTTCCGTCTCGTACCAGCCTTTGGCAAGGAAATCCTGTTCAAAGCCGGTCGGAAACCAGCGTCCTTCTGTTCCCGGTAAATTGGCGAAATTTGCCCAGAAATCCCATCCGCCCTTCAATAATAGGAATGAGTAGACAAGACATAGGAAAACCGCGAGGAGAGTTATGAGTCGGCGTTTTGAAGCTGTGAGAAGATTGACAACGGCATCCACACCAAGATGCGCGGTTTTCTTAACGCAATAACTCACTCCCAAAAGAACGAGCCATGCAAAAAGGATAGAGGTGACTTCCAGCGCCCAGAGAATATTATCATTGAAAACATATCTGGCGACAACATTGGCAAAAGTCAGAACCGTCATCACTCCAAGAATGATGGCGATCAATGTTTCTTCTAAGCTGTCAGTAAAACTGCGCGTTATATGATGGCCATGACCTGGCATCGCGTCCCCCTCTTCTCCCAAAAAGCATGCTGACTGGCGCGGATCCCCTCCGCGCCAGTCAGCGCATGACCGATTAGTTGGTCATATTCATTTTTTGAGCAGCTGCAATGTTGGCAGCACCGACATCTTTTTCGAACTCGGCCCAAACCGGCTTCATGGCATCAACCCAAAGCTGACGCTGATCTGGGTTCAAAGTCCGAATAACGCCACCCGCTTTCATGATAGCTTCGCGCGCCTGTTCGTTGACAACAGTCGATTCTGAATTTCTCACAGTTGTGACTTCTTCAAGAATACCGGCCAGCTGAGTGCGTACATCGTCGGGCAGACCATCCCAGAACTTCGTTGAGGTCACGACCAGATAGTCAATAATGCCATGGTTGGTTTGCGTCGTTCCATCTTGCACTTCGAAGAACTTTTTACCGTAGATGTTTGACCAGGTATTCTCCTGACCATTCACAACGCCTTGTTGCAATGCGCCATAAACTTCAGAGAAAGCCATTTTCTGAGGGTTTGCACCAAGTGCTTTAATTTGTGCAACAAGTACATCCGAAGACTGGACACGGAATTTCAGACCCTTGGCGTCACTAGGTACCAGAAGCGGTTTGTCAGCTGAGAACTGCTTCATGCCATTGTGCCAGAATTCAAGACCGAGCAATCCGCGCTTGACCATGGATTGTTTCATTTTCTCACCAGCTTCAGAGTTCTGGAACCGATCTACTGCCGCGATGTCCGTAAACATGAAAGGCAGATCGAAAATCCGGAACTGCTTGGTGAATTTTTCGAACTTCGACAAGGAAGGAGCCGCAAGCTGTACGTCACCGTTTAGAAGCGCTTCTAAAACCTTGTTGTCATTGTAAAGTGTGGAATTTGGGAATACTTCCATACAGGCTTTGCCCTGCATTTCCTTATTCACCCGATCCTCAAGCAAAGACGCTGCAATCCCCTTTGGATGCTTGTCCGTGTTCGTTACATGACTGAACTTGATGACGATTTCACCATCGTCACAATTTGCATAGGCGGTTGACCCTGATGCAACAAGAATGGCGGTAGCAGCAGCTACCATGAATGCCTTACGCATTTTCATATTCCTCCCAGAATTGATCAAATATGTCTAATTCAGTATAGCACATCCTGACCCCCAGGACCTGCATCGCCCCTGATAAGGTCAAAAGACTTGAACGAATTCAAGCATATTTCCAAGGAAATGGCGACGAAAATGCCAATAAAATAGAGCAATGGGTGGATTTGGGGACATATGCAGTAGAGTTATGTATCAGTTTTCACCCATCGTTGAATTCTTCCCGACTGAGTTTGTATTTTTGCATTTTCTCATAGAGGGTTTTTCGAGATAGGCCTAAGGATTCATAGGTGTTTTTAAGCTGCCCGTCATTGGCTGCAAGTTCGGCAACGATGGCGTTTTTCTCAAATTCAGAGACCCGGTCTGCAAGGCTTCCGGGTCCGGTGTCTCCGTCCAGTCCCTCATCTATTTCTGTCAGACCAAGGGCAAAGCGATCTGCTGCATTGCGTAGCTCTCGGACATTTCCTGGCCAGGAACGGTTAGCCATCTCTGCCAAAGTGCCAGCCGGAATGTCTAGAAGGTCTCGCCGATACCTGAGACAAGCCTCGTTCACGAGTTGGGTAAAGAGGCGCGGGATATCCTCTTTTCGCTGCTCAAGGGTTGGGATCGTCAAAGTAATGACATTCAGTCGGTACAAAAGATCACTCCTGAACTTGCCCGCTTCTGCCGCGGCTTCCAGATCCACCTTACTTGTCGCAATAAAACGCACGTCCAGTTCAACTGCATCGTTTGATCCAAGTCGGGTAATACTGCGTTCCTGGATTACCCGAAGCAGTTTCACCTGGAGAGTCATCGGCATGCTTTCTATTTCATCAAGAAAGATCGTGCCGCCCCGGGCATGTTCAAATTTTCCAACTCTTGCCCGCGTCGCTCCCGGGAAGGCACCTGGTTCGTGCCCAAATAACTCGCTTTCAATCAGTGCTTCTGGAAGCGCGCCACAGTTTATCGCAACGAAAGACCTATCGCCCCTCGCACTGTCACTATGCAGGGCCCGCGCCGCGACTTCCTTACCTGTACCTGTTTCACCGATGATCAACACATCCGCATCAGTTTGCGCGACGGATCGAATTTGCTGACGAAGTTCAACGACTGCCTTGGACCGACCCATAAGACGGGCCTCCAACTGATCACGGCCGGCTGCGGCTGATCTCAGTTCCCGGTTCTCCAGGGTCAGGCGTCGCTTCTCTATAGCTCGTCCCACCACGTCAATCAGGTAATTCGAGGCGAATGGCTTTTCGATAAAGTCATAGGCCCCTTTACGCATAGCTTCCACAGCCAGTTGGACATCGCCGTGACCGGTGACCAAAACAACCGGCTGATCGACATCGACTTCAAGCACTTTCTCAAGGACTTCCATACCACCCATACCGGGCATCCGAATATCGGAAATCACTACACCGGTAAAATCTCGGCTCAGCAGATCAAGGGCTTCTTTGGCATCTGCGAAACAGTCAACATCAAACCCGGCAAGGTCAAGAGTTTGCTTGGAAGCAATGCGCAAATGCTCCTCATCATCGATGAATATGACTTTACCTTTACTCATTCTGCGGCAACTTCCTCAGGTTTTGCAACGGCAGGCAGATCAACGATCATCACAACTCCGCCTTCGGGATGATTTTTGTAGCCCAGCGTCCCACCAAAATCTTTGACAATGTTGTAGGAGATTGAAAGGCCGAGACCGAGGCCCTTGCTGATGCCCTTGGTGGTGAAGAACGGATCGAAGATCTGATCCGCTATTTCCTCGGACAATCCGGGGCCATGATCCCGTACCTTGATGAATACCCTGCCCTCATTCTCTTCTGCTGAGATAGTGATGACTGGGAGTTTCGCGCGCTCGGACATCGCATCGAGGGCATTGCTGATAAGATTTACAAGAACCTGCTGCAGTCTGACCTGCCCGCCCAGCGCCCAGAGTTCCCGATCCGGCAACGAAATCTCAAGCGCCATCATTTTGGATTTGACCTTGCCGTCCATAATGGCGCAAGCATCGTTGATCACGGTCGCAACAGGGATCGGCTCAAGCTTTTCTCTGGGCTTGCGAGCGAAATTGCGCAAATGCTTGCTGATCGCCGCCATCCGGTCCACAAGCTCGGAAATTCGGGAGATGTTGGACCTCGCGTCTTCCGGCTGTTTCCGATCGAGAAAGATGGCAGCATTTTCTGCGTAAGACCTGACGGCCCCAAGCGGTTGGTTCAATTCATGGGACAAGGCCGCTGACATTTGACCAAGGGCTGCCAGCTTACTGGCCTGAACCAAATCCGCCTGGGTCTGACGCAATTGTTCTTCCGCTGCTGTCCGCTCTTCCACCTCACTCATCAATTGCCGGTTCGCCGTATTAAGATCAGCGGTGCGTTCCGCCACCCGCTTCTCTAAGGTTTCCTGGGCTTCTCGCTGAGCAGCAATTCGGTCCATCAGCCGGGCGCGCCGCTGCAGCAATACAGCGGCAACCAACAAGACAAAAAGGACGCTGAACAGGGATAGGAAGAAGGCGATATAGGTCTGTGTGCTGGCAGAGGCCAGAGGCGAGAGGATATAGACTGTCCATTCCGCCTCTTGCATCTGGGCTTTCTGGACCAGGAAGCTTTCCGGTTCCGGCGCTTCATCCAGTGAAAAAACCAAGGTGCCATTGGGCCCAGCTTCTCGGCTTTCGATGGCCAGCGGCTTGATGACGCCCGGAGGGTATTGCCGGGACTTCTGGATGGCAGCAAGAGTTTCACTTGGCAATGTCACCAGAGATTTGAAATGCCAGTCAATACGGCTCGACATGAAAATAATGCCGTATTTATCGACCACAGCGATCTGACTCTGATTACCGCGCCAGACAGACTCAAATGCATCCACATTGATTTTCACGACGACCACACCTGAGATTTCCCCGTCAATCCAAACAGGAGATGAGAAATAGTACCCTCGCCGGAAAGAGGCGATGCCAAAGGCGAAGTAGCGGCCCAATTCACCGTCAATAGCTTGTTTGAAGTAAGGCCGGAAGCCGTAATTGCGGCCAACAAAGGTTGTTGGTTTTTCGTAGTTGCTGGCGGCCAGGGTCAGGCCATCTTTGTCAATTACATAAACATCAGAGGCGTCCACCGTCTCAGCGATGTCTTTTAGCTTGAGATTTACGTCTTCCACAATGATCGGGTCTGTCGGGTTTTCCAGAAGTTCCCGGATACTGGCCTTGTCGGCAATCAACGCAGGAAGTGGCTGATAGCGGCGCAGCTCTCCTCTCAGACCAGCGACGGCAATGCGTAAGGTACTGAGATTTTGCTCGGCTGTGCCAGCAATAAAGTAGCGCTCAGCGACGCCGAAGCCAATCCAGGCTGAAGCGGCAACTGCCACGACCAACACCATCATCAATCGCCAGTTTTTTATACTCGGCAAGTTCATGGGCTAATTATCGCCCTGTTGTGGTCCCTTGCCTAGCCTGAAATTTTTTCAGGCTTAATAGGTATCGTGAAGTTGCAACCAGGCCATAGAATATGGAAGATCTGCTTCGTCGCGGCCTTTCGGTACCATATCGAGGATATTATAGGCGGCATTCATAAGGTCGAGACCGCGACTATAGGTCGAGTAGCTGTGATAGATCTTGCCGTCCTCGTCTTTTACAAACACACTCACCCCCGGCATTTCATCGGAGCCCATGGAGGTTTCCCGATAGTTATAGGTGACGGCCCCGCTCTCCCGTTCCTTTTCGGTGAAGGACACCTGATAATCAAAATTGAAATTGTTGCCCAGGGACGAGACCCAGGTAAAGGTCCAGCCCATGCGCTCCTTGAAAGCCCTGATATTATCGAGGCTGGTGCGGGAGATGGCGATAAGGGAAACATCCCGGGCTGCCAGATGAGTATCAAGGCCGTTATAGCCATCCGCCCAGAAGGAACAGCTCTTGCAGCCGACCTCCCATTCGGGGCCATACATGAAGTGATAGACCACGAGCTGGCTCTTGCCATCGAACAGTTCACTCAAATGTATCGGACCATCTTCATTTTCAAAGACATAGTCCTCAGCCACCTCGACCCACGGCATCTGCTGACGCGCCTGACTGAGAGCGTCCCGCTCCCGGGTAAATTCTTTTTCGCGAGCCAAAAGCTCCTGACGTTGTTTAAGCCAGGTATCCCGATCAACAATATTTGGGGATGTCATCTGAATTTCCTCCGTCTTTAGAGTATAGTTAGCCGATCATTTCCGTGAGGCAGGCGAGGCTGCTGTTCCAGCCGTAAGCATGGCCTTCGCGGGATTTCTCCGTCGGCAAGCCGTCATGGGTGACAATCAGTTCGGTTTTGTCCCCCATATCAATAAATTCAAGCGTCACCAGGGTTTCGCAATGGGTGTCTTTGCTCCCCTCGCATCCCTGATTTTCAAGGATCCAGGTAAAAGCCAAAGTCTTTGGTCGATCAATGATTTTGTATTCCCCCCAATGATCGAAAGGCTCTCCATGGGGAGGATGCATGCGAAAGCGATAGCCACCACCAACCCTCAGGTCAATTTTTGCCTCCGGTGTTGTAAATCCGGCGGGGCCGAACCACTGCACCACCAACGACGGATCCGTCCAGGCATCGAAAAGCCTTTCTGCCGGAACATGGAACACATGGCGCAATTGCAGGGATTGGGTCTTGGGTTTCTCAGCATGTATATTCATTTTGTCCTCTTATCTTTGTTCTTGCCCATGGGTCGAGACGCGGCATCAGCTTCCAGCAGTTTTTCAAGTGCCGATAATTTTTCCGACCAGAATTGACGATAGAAATCCATCCAGTCGGTCGCGGTCCTCAGGGTGTCAGGCTCCAAGCGGCAATGGCGGATCCTCCCCTCTTTGCGCTGGGACACAAGATTTGCCCGGGTCAATAGATGGATGTGTTTTGAGACCGCCGCCAAAGACATGTCAAAAGGCTCGGCCAGCTCTCCCACCGTCTGTTCCCCGGCCGCCAGCTTTTCCAGAATGGCGCGACGGGTTGGATCCGCAAGAGCGGCGAAGGTGGTGTCCAGTATCTCAGTATTATATTCAACCATATAGTTGAATATAAATATACCGACATAATTGTCAACCATTTAGTTGAATATTGGCAGGGCAAAGCAGGAACCCTATCGCACAGGCTTCAATGCGGGTGAAAGTTACGCTGGATCCGCGATATCAAGCGGCCAAATTATACGGAATCGCTCAAAGACTGTCTCAATATCGTCTTCGAACTCGAACCCCTCCCGTCGGGCCTGGTCAGAATAATATGCGCGATGCAGGGAGAGCCAACCCTCCCGGCTTCTGTCCCCTTCCCCTTCATCCCAGGCGAAGGCCACATCCACCTGATTGAGAGGTTTGATGGTTATTTCTGTTGTCTGCCAGATAGCCCTGGGAGTGCCAGCCCCATCGGCGACTATGACATGGTCGCCAACTTGTGGAACCGGCTGATCCACTGGCTCATATTCGCGTAGCAAGGAAGCGGTCGCTCGCTTTTGGCCTATAATGACAAGCTCTAGCAGTTCATCGGCCATCTCAGGCGAATTCCCAAAGGAAACAGCAACATAGCTGCTAGCCTCAGTTCCGGTCTCTTTACGAAAACTTTCCCAGAATTGCTCAATTTCGGTCATGATCGTTCCTGACTAATCCCGCTCAGGCGACTTTATCCGCTGCACCAACCCAAGGCAGGACTGTAGACTTGGCCCGGGCCACATATTCTTCTTTCTGCCCGATGGGAGCAATGTAATGAATAATGTCGGCGGCGGATTGCCAATCGGTTTTGCTGGCGATCACCCAGGCCGCCAGATATTGGGATGACAAGCAACCACCCGCAGTAGCCACATTGCCTTCTGCATGAAAAGCCTCCCCGCTCACCTGGACCCCTTCCGCCTCCATAAAGGGTGCTGTCGTGGTATCTGTCGCCACAAGAGACGAGACAAGCCCCAGTTTATGTAACAGCAACGCGCCAGAGCATTGTGAGCCGATCAGTTGTCGCGCAGGATCCAAGGAAAAGCGCGTCAGGAAGTCGTTGTCCGCCGCGAACTCCGCGGTTTTGATGCCACTGCCGAACAGCACCACATCAGCCCGATTGGCAAAATCCAAGGGTTTTTGAGCCTTCACTACGGCGCCATTCATAGACGTGATTTCTTCGGTTGCCCCGCAAATGCTGACAGTCCAATCCGGTAAACTTACCCTGTTCAAGATCGCCGAGGCGATAAAGCTGTCCAGCTCGTTAAATCCGTCGAGAGTTACAATCGCAATATCCATGGGCTCAATCCTTCAAAATCCACAACTTATTTGCGGATCATAGGACCAGCCGTTAGCATAGTCATCCCTTATTCTAGACAATGTCCGGAGATCGTCATGGCCGTTACCCTGCATGGATTTAAATTCAGTGTTTATGCCTGGATTGCCCGATTTGCCTTGCATGAAAAAGTCGTGGACTATGACTGGGTGGAGGTCAATCCATTCTCCCCGGACATGCCGAAATCCTATCTGGATCTCCATCCCTTCCAGAGAGTGCCGACCTTGGTCGATGGCTCCCTCACCCTTTATGAAACCTGCGCCATCACCCGCTATGTGGATGAAGGGTTTGACGGTCCCGCCTTACAGCCTTCTAATCCTGCCGATCGGGCAAGAATGACCCAGATTATTGCCATCGTTGACAGTTACGGCTATTGGCCATTGGTTCGCCAGGTATTCAGCCATGGTTTCTTTGGTCCGCGCATCGAACGGGAAAGTGATCCCGCGGAGCTGGAGGCTGGCCTCAAAGCCTCTCCAAAGGTGCTCAAAGCCCTCTCCGATATCGCCGATGACGGGCTTTATCTGATCGGCGATCACCTCTCCCTCGCGGATATTCATCTGGCACCAATGATCGGATATTTCACCAAGACCTCGGAAGGTCGGGAAATGCTGAAGGACCATCCTAAGCTTGAGAGCTGTTGGCGGCAGATTTCAGCCCGCGACGGTTTTGTCGACACCTTCCCGCCACTTCCCGACTGAACTTACATGCTTCAATTCGAGCTTTTGGACGCACGCTTCCTGGCGGGCAGATTGATGGCTGCCACCCCGATGATGGCGAACAGCAGGCCGAGACCGATGATCGGCGTAATATGCTCCCCCAAGAGGAAGACGCCGAGCAAGACGCCAACTCCAGCCCGCAAATAACTTTGGCTGGTAACGCCCAGAGAGCCCAGAGTCTGGATCAGGCGGAAGTAAATCAGGAGCGCGCAACCGGTACAGAAAACCGCCAGGGTCAAGGCCGCCAAGATGGATATCATAGAAGGTTGCAAGGTCCAGGGTTGTTCGAAAATCAAGCTCGCCGGGATCAGGCAGACCGACGCCCAGATCATGGTCCCCGTCGCGACAACCGTCGGCGACACATCGGAAAATCTCTTGCCGTAAATGGCGGCAATGGCATAAAGAAAGGCACTCAGCAAGACGGCGAGCTGGGCGACAACCTGCTGTCCCAGGCCTTCAAAGGCATCGAAACCGACGATCAGGATCACCCCTGACACCCCAAAACAGGCGCCGATCAGGCGCAAGCCATTGGTTGCTTCATGGCGGGTAACGAACAGGGTCAGAAAGAAAACGAAGATGGGAGACGTGGAGTTTAAAACACTGGAGAGGCTACTGGCCACATATTGCTGCCCCCAGGCCAGCAAGGTCCAGGCGCAGATGCTGTTGAGGTTGGATTGGACAAACAGCTGCCCCCAAATCTTCTTTTCCCGCGGCAGTTTCTCTTGCCGCCAGGTCATGACCATCATCAGGAAAATCGCTGCGACCGACACCCGAATGGCGATCAGGGTCAAGGGCGGGATGGTGTCAACGGCCACCTTCAGGAACAGATAGGAAGAGCCCCACAGAAGTGCCAATAGACCGAGCATGCACAGCTCAAACCATAATTTTGTCTCCGATCGATCCGTCATGCTGGGCTCACTTGTCTGCGCTTTGCGCTTATTGTTATTTTTGCTCGGATGAGCCGTGCGGGTGGGATGCCAGTTTAAGGAAAGTCCGGTCTTCGCGCAGCAGAAACTTTTCCCTTTGGGCAAATTGATAATTTTCCCGGCCCATTGGGTCAGCGGCGAGACGGGCCCGATAGGCCTCATATTCCGCCAGGCTGGCGATGTTATAAACACCATAGGCCAGGCTGCTCGATCCTTCATGGGGGGCATAATAGCCGATCAGATCGGCACCACATCTCGGAATAGCCTGCCCCCAATTTCGGGCATATTGCTCAAATGCTTCTTTTTTCGTGGGGTCGATTTGGTATCGGATGAAACAGGTGATCATGGTCAAGTCCTTCCATTTTTTGCTGGAAGGACTATGACAC
The DNA here is from genome assembly GCA_024743055.1 of Pseudomonadota bacterium. Lineage (GTDB taxonomy): Bacteria > Pseudomonadota > Alphaproteobacteria > Sneathiellales > Sneathiellaceae > Sneathiella. The sequence continues at coordinate 91,893 of JANSXH010000012.1, read as the reverse complement.
AAGGAATTTGGATTATGCTTCGATCACGACCGAACTATGAAATTTAGGCCGCATCGGGACGAATAATCTTCTTCGGCCGGCTCGCCAGTTCAGCGGCGAAACTGTGATTGACGTCGCGATGCTCCGTTTCATCGGCGCGTATGGCAATCACTACGTCTCTCAGCCGCGCCTCCGGCTCCATGTTCCAGTAATCAATCGCGATCTGAGGCGCCGGCACATTTTCATGATTGCCGAGGTCGATTTCCTGTAAATACTGGGTGTAGCTTATCACCGCTTCCTCTTCAAAATACCCAACAACCCGATGGGCGGTTTTCGGCGAGATCAGATAGAGGAAGAAATAGAAGTTATAGAATATCATCTGGGTCATCAAGATGATGAACCGTTCTAGCTTTGTCGGTTGAGCGATCTCGATAAATGTCATCAGATGCATGCGTTCATTCTCCGCCTCATCCAGCAGAATTTTGATCCAGCCCTGATCATCACGAATATGGCGAAGGGCGGACAGATGCTGCCAGAGACCGCCGACCATCCCCGGAACCGCCGCGACGGTTTCCAGCACAACGGCGCGATGGCCGTAGCGCTTGGCAAAGAATTTGTCGGCGACGAAGCGCAGCGCCTTTACAAAGCCAAAGGCGATATGATCGCTCGCTGTTGTCGGGACTACATGGCGGTCGATATCGACTTCTTCGGTAGGGTGCACCGCCGCTTTTTCTGATATTTTAGTCATGGTTCATCTCTGTAAAACTCAACCTGAAAAGAGACCGGACCGGTAACTTCTAGATGATGGGGCATTTCCGGCTTTATCACCGCGTGAGTGGACGGATCAACGGCCTGGACCACCGGCTTTTCCCTATCTTCTATATAGGTAAGCTCACCCGAGAGAACAACCAATTTACCCCACACGCCGGCCTTAGTTTGATGCCGCGATTTCAGTTTTTCGGGCACCGTTGTTTCGGTGAAGACCGCAGTCTCGCTGTATTTGGTCAGGTTTTCGTAGGGGTCTTTGCTCATGACGCTTTACTCCCCGGAATACCCGGATAGCCGAACATGGCCAACTGCAGGCTCTCGGCAATACGAAAGGCCCGCTCCATGAAATAGGGAACAACAGCCTCCGTTGGCGCCGTCTCTTCCAGGGTCTGCTGAAACAGGGACAGCCAGGTCTCGAAATGGGACTTGTTGACCTCTGAAAGCGATTTATGGACCGGTACCGGGCGACCGGAATAGGACCCGGAATTGAGAGCGACGGATGACCAGAAGCTCTTCATCTTGGCCAGGTGCGGATCCCAGTTATCGCCGATCCTCTCATCGAAAATCGGTCCCAGTTCCGGATGCGCCCGCACCCGATGGTAAAAGCTATCGACGAGCAAAGAGATATAAGCGTCGTCGATGCCCATGGCGGCGGCCCGGGCCTGGATTTCTTTTCGGCGCTCCTCGGCGCTACGAACGGCGAATGTCATGCGGCCTCCGGTGCGAGAATGGCTCTGAGGTCAGCGTTATTCGCGACCAGATCTTCGAGCGTATATTGATCGAGGACGTCGAGAAAGGCTGTCGTCGCTTTTGAGAGAACCCCGTTGAGGCGGCAGGCGCCGGATATGGGGCAGGCATTCCGGCGCGGCGGAAAACATTCCACCAGGGCGAAATCCCCTTCCATATTCCACACCACCTCGCCGAGGCGAATGTCCGCCGCTTGTTTTGCGAGCCGCAGTCCGCCTGCCCGTCCCCGTACTGTCTCGATATAGCCGAGATGACCGAGGGCTTGGGCGACTTTCATCAGGTGGTTTTTGGAAACCTTGAACCGCTCGGATATTTCCTGAATGGTGACCAGGCGGTTCGGCTCAAGTGTCAGCATCATCAGGACCCGCAAGGCATAATCCGTTTGCACATTTAATCTCATCGCACGCTCCTTTAAGATGCATTTTATATACATCTTTTAAAAGAGGTATTCAAGAGGAATGTTTTATTAATCTGCAGAGATAGAGTTTTTCAAAAATGAAAAAGATTGTCCTGAAATTGGCCTTGAGTTTTTCATTTTTGAAAAATCAGTTTTTTCGGATGGTCGGAAAGGCGAAGTCGGTAATGATCTTCACCGGCACCTGCCAGGCACTCGCGCGATTATAGTTTCCGGCAAAGACAACCACGATCAGATCGCTCGTTTTATTGAAAAACAAACGCTGTCCGCCATTGCCAAATCCGGCGGCCCAGTAAGGCGGGTCCCCTTCCCCCGAGAGCCACCAGAAAAGACCGTAGCGGATGCCCGGTTCCGGCTCGGCCTCGGGTGTCATCGACTCCTGCACCCAGCTTTCGGGCACGACCTGTTTCCCGTCCCATTTCCCGCCGTCCATCATCATCTGACCGATCTTGGCGAGGTCATGGATATTCATGCGAAGACCGGAGGCGGCGGAGGGCACGCCGTCGGACCCGCGGGCCCATTCAAATTCCGTGATACCGAGAGGGGCAAACAGTTTCTCGCGGGCATAGTCATCGACGGGCCGTCCCGCCCCTTTGGCGATGAGATGAGAGATCACCGCGGTGGCGCCGCCATTATAGACCCACCCCGCCCCCGGTTCCTGCACCATGGGCCGGTCGAGGACGAAGCGATAGCGATCCGGCGCCAGTTCCATGGCGATCTCGCTATTTTCAGGGTTGGTATAGGGCAGCTGTTCGTTCCACTCCGTTCCCATCTCCATGGAGAGGGCATGACGAACGGTGATCTTACGCCGTTCCGGATCAGCCGCAAGATCCTCATATTCCGGAAAACCGTCGATCAGAGGCGCCTCGAGATCCGGCACCAACCCCTCTTCCAGGGCGATACCATAGAGCAGACTGACCACACTCTTGGTCACCGAGCGCAGGTCATGAAGCTCGGTCTTATCCAGGGTCCGAACCCCCATGGGCCGCCCCCAATTCTGATCCTCCCCGGGATAATAGCGCTCCGCCAGAACGTCCCCTTTATGAAGAATCAAAACCCCATGCAACCCGTCGAGCTCTCCCGCCGCAAAGGCCTCATCCAGCTTCTTCTCCAATGCCTCATCCGTGGCCTGGGCTGTCCCTGCCATAACAAATACCCCCATCGTGAGGACAAGAAATAAAGTGTGTAACAACATCTATTTAGCGCCTTCTACCCAGATCAGAATGAAACTCTATGCCGATTCCCCGGATTGGTCAGCTGTATTTTCCTCGGCTTCGGACGCGAGAAATGTATAGGATAAAATCCAGGCAATCATCACAATCGCCCAACCCTGAAAACAATATATCAGCGCGTATGAAAATAGGGCTGTGAAATTTGGAACCCAGTTCTCGTTGAAAAATACTTCCGGAATCTGAAGCAAATTTGACAGGGTAACAACAATAATCAGCGGCCCCAGATACAGGATTCCAGGACCGATAACTAATCGCCCCATGAGGGGAAAGAAGTTCCTGCGTCCGCGACGAAGCGCTTTTCCGATCCCCGTGTTTCGACCCGCAACATAGGCTGGCAGGAGTGTTCCGAGCAGGCTGTAAACAAAAAGAAATATAAGCATGATGGGAATTGCCGCCATGCCTACGGCAGTAAAAAACGCCTCATCATCGCTACCACCCATCGCCGTGTTTAACGCATTGTAAGCAAAGATAATTATGACAATTGACGGCACGAGAAACAGAGCCGTCAGGCCAAGATTACGCAAGACAAATCCCATCATTATCTTGTTGTCTGCCCTTGCATCTCTCTTCTCAGGCAAGAGGATTGAAATATGAGCATAGCAGGCCAGGATCGACCAGATAAAAAAACTGGCAAACGCCCCGCCTGACCCAATGACATCCTGCTCTTTCAGGGCCTGAATAGCTATCTCTGCAAAAACAGCAAACAGAATATAGGGGTACAGTTTAAGAGCAAGGCGTAATGAACCTACATACATGTTCTCAATTCCAGAAAGTCAAGATACGTTTCACAATACTCTACCAAGTCAGACCTGCTTCGATAGTTCCTCGGCATCAACTTCCTCAATACCCAGAAACGTCTTTGATATTATCCAGGCACCCATCACAACTGACCAAGCTTGAAACCAAAAGAAAGGCAATGAAATAAGCAAAACAAAGTAATTTGGGGTCCAATCCTCCAGAAAATAGCATTCCGGCAATTCCAGTAATATCAGGACAACCCAGTAGATCACAGCAGAGACAATGGATACTGCAAAAGGTCCAATAATTAAAAGTCCAGCGACGCGGAAAAAACTACGCTTACCCCTGTCGAAAGCTTTTTTTAACCCTTCGTTTTTCCCAGAAACAAAAGCGGGTAAATAGGTACCTAACAGGCTAAAAACAATCAGTAATATGAAAAGAAGAATCAAGTAAAAATATGCTTCGGCCATTCCATCCAAAGCGTTTTGGTTGCCATCTGCGATTGCCTCAATTTCAGGAAGTAAGAACGGAAGGGCTGGTAATGCACACAGAGCATACAACCCAAAATATCTCTGCATGAACCCAAACAAACTCTTGAAGGTTATTTGAGAGTAGTTTTTGCTCGGAAAGATCACAAAAAAATAGGCAATAAAGTAAAGTGTAGTCCATACTAATAAATTCGTTATAGCTTCGGCAATCCAATGTATTTCTAGCCTGTCCAAAAGCAGTGACGCCATGGCAGCAACGATAGTTACCGATACAACAGGGAACAATCTAGCTGTTAGAAGGAACGATTCTTTATACATGGTCTAATTACTCAACATCAGTGTAATTTTATTTGCGGAAATAAAATTACACTATAACGAGTATTTCTGCCTGGCAAGCAATACTGCCAAGATTTTCAAGGACTATCAAACGAACGCTTCTTCTTAAGGCTGATCTGCCGTGGCAATCCAGTAGCCTTCTGTTTCCGTGACCCGGATTGCGAAGGCTTCACTGTCGATTTTCAAGCAGTGCTCAACGTCAGCAACACTCATAACTTCGGTGTCTCGACGGCGGCTCATGGTTTTGATGGTGGTGGCAACCGCTTTTGCATCGGGTTTAAGGCCCAACAGCAGGCTACGGAGATATAACGCACAGATTTCATCTTCGTCGGCACGGACACTGTCGTTTTCGCCCATAGCCACAAGGGTTACGAGTTGTTTCGGGCCGTTCAGAATTGCTTGTGCCGTGGCTTTAGCTGTCACTAAAGATCCGGCGTATATTCTTTCAGCGCCACCTGCCGCCAAAATGCCACGTGTTCCGTTCGATGTCGTCTGGATCAGTGTTTCACCATCAAGCCTGGTGTTTTGCAATTCCACCGGTGAATTACCAAAATCGAATCCTGGTGGTTTTATCCCCTTACGCTCGCCGAGGCAGTAGCGGCCCACACCATTTTTCCGCAACTCCCGCGCCGTATCCAGATCATCCACCATAACAATTCGCTCTGCCCCCTTCGACAGCGCGACGGCCGCAGTAGTAAAGGCACGGAAGACATCAATGATGACAACAGTTCCAGTAGCATTAGCGGCGTCAGTGGAAAAAGATCCGATACGGATATCGGTTGTCGCTAAGGGCACGAGGCCTCCCCCTCAGGCAAACGCCTCTTCCCAGCTTCCTTTGGTGGCCGCCTTCGAATATTCCGTGGCGCGGTTTTCGAAGAAGTTAGTGTGCTCCACGGCGTTGAGGATGGAGTCGAGCCAGGGAAGTGGGTTTTTCTCGATATGGTAGATTTCATCGAGGCCGAGTTGACCGAGGCGACGGTCAGCGATGTAGCGGATGTAGGACTTGATTTCATCCGGGGTCAGGCCCTCAATCTCACCTGCATCGAACGCAAGGTCGATAAAGGCGTCTTCATGCTCGACGATTTCGCGGCAGGTCTGATAGAGCTCGGCCTGGAAGTCTTCCGTCCAGATCTCAGGGTTTTCCGACACAAAGGTCTTGAACAGCTTGACGATGGAATTGCAATGCAGTGATTCATCGCGGACCGACCAGGTGACGATCTGGCCCATGCCCTTCATCTTGCCCATGCGGGGGAAGTTGAGCAGGATGGCGAAGCTCGCGAACAGCTGCAGCCCTTCAGTAAAGGCGCCGAACACGGCCAGGGTCTTGGCAATGTCCTTCTTGCTGTCGACATTGAACTGCTGCATGTAATCGTATTTGTCCTTCATCTCCTTGTAATGGAGGAAGGCGGAATATTCGGTCTCCGGCATGCCGATGGTGTCGAGCAGATGGGAATAGGCGGCGATATGCACCGTCTCCATATTGGAGAAAGCGGCCAGCATCATCTGCACTTCCGTCGGTTTGAAGACCCGGCTGTAATGACGCATATAGCAGTTATTCACCTCAATATCCGACTGGGTGAAAAACCGGAAAATCTGGGTCAGCAGATGACGCTCAGTCTCCGACAAGGTGTTATGCCAATCCTTGACATCATCCGCCAGCGGCACCTCCTCGGGCAACCAGTGAATCTGCTGCTGCATCAGCCAGGCATCATAGCACCAGGGGTAGGAGAAGGGTTTGTAAACCGGCTTTGCATCAAGCAAGGACATGATCGTGCTCTTATCTAGATTGTTGAACTGGGAATTGCCCGGCCCTTTACTGGCAGGCTAGGCATTCCTCATAGTCGGTGGTTTCGCCGCCGGTTTCAAGCATGGATTTCGCGGCAATGGATAAAGTTGCCGCAAGATCCGTAAGCTCCGACGGCAGCTCTTCCTTGGTCGCCACCACCTCGGCCCGCTGCATGGACTTGGAGCGGCAGTAATAGAGGCTTTTGACCCCTTGCTTCCAGGCCTGGAAATGAATCTGATGCAGATCCCGTTTATGGACATCCGCCGGCAGGAAGATATTCACGGACTGGGACTGATCAATCATCGGTGTGCGATCGGCAGCGAGCTCGATGATCCAGCGTTGATCCAGCTCAAACGCCGTCTTGAACACGTCTTTCTCATGATCATCAAGGAAATCGAGATGCTGGACCGAGCCTTCCTTAACGGTGATCGAGCTCCAGATCTCCTCCGTGTCCTGTCCCTTCTCGGCCAGCAGTGCCTTCAGGTGCGGATTGCGGACATTGAAGGACCCGGACAAAGTCTTATGGGTGTAGCTGTTGGCCGCCGCCGGTTCGATTCCCGGGCTGGCCCCACCACAGATGATGGAGATGGAAGCTGTCGGCGCGATGGCAGTCTTGTTGGAAAAGCGCTCGTTAAATCCATAGTCGGCCGCATCGGGACAGGCCCCGCGTAAAGTCGCCAGAGATTTGGACGCCGCATTCACGCCTTCTTGGATATGAGTGAAGATCTTGTTGTTCCAGACCTTGGCCATAACCGATTCCAGCGGCACTCGTTTCGCCTGCAGGAAGGAATGAAAACCCATCACACCAAGGCCAACACTGCGTTCGCGCATGGCGGCATATTTGGCCCGCTCCATCTCATCAGGCGCACGATCAATGAAATCCTGCAGGACATTGTCGAGGAACAGCATCACGTCTTCGATAAAGCCGTCCTGCCCCTGCCAATCATCATATTTCTCAAGATTAAGGGACGACAGGCAGCAAACAGCTGTCCGGTCATTGCCGAGATGATCGATCCCTGTCGGCAGAGTGATCTCAGCGCAGAGATTTGACGTCTTTACGGACAAGCCGGCGAGCTTGTGATGCTCTGGCACCAGGCTGTTCACCCGATCATTGAAGATAATATAGGGCTCACCGGTTTCGACCCGAGCCGTGAGAATACGGATCCACAGGCTGCGGGCGCTGATGGTCCGGACAACCGCGTCATCCTTGGGGCTGGTCAAAGCCCACTCCCCGTCTTCCTCGACAGCCCGCATGAAAGCATCGGAAATGAGGATGCCGTGATGCAGGTTCGGGGTCTTGCGGTTGGGATCCCCGCCGGTCGGGCGGCGGATTTCGACAAATTCCTCTATCTCCGGATGGGAAACGGGCAGATAAACGGCCGCGGAGCCGCGACGCAGGCTGCCCTGACTGATGGCAAGAGTAAGGCTGTCCATGACCCTGATAAACGGCACTACACCGGAGGTTTTCCCGACGGCCCCGACGCCTTCCCCGATGGATCGCAAATTACCCCAGTAGCTACCAATGCCGCCACCTTTTGAGGCGAGCCAGACATTTTCCGTCCACAGATCGACAATGCCTTTCAGGCTGTCGTTGGATTCGTTCAAAAAACAAGAGATCGGCAGACCACGACTCGACCCGCCATTGCTGAGAACCGGGGTTGAGGGCATGAACCAGAGCTTGCTGATATATTCATAGATACGTTGAGCATGGGCATCACCTTCACCATAGGCACTGGCGACCCGGCCGAACAGATCCTGAAAACTTTCTTCCGGGAGCAGGTAGCGGTCCTTAAGCACCGCCATGCCGAACTCTGTCAAATATTTGTCACGACTGTGATCTATATGAACACGCGCACCGCCCTTCACCTGTACGATGTCAGTTAGCATATCGACCGTATCGAGCATTTACTTTATCCCCTTACCAAATTCGTTCTTTGACAACTCAAAAAATCTTATTTTTGTCATGTTATTGCGCTCGAATTGCCATTTTTTTGCAATAATTCCGGAATAGGGTCCAAGATTATCCAGTTTATTTCAAAAAATGCCGTTTTTTATCTCGTTACTCGAACAAATGATGCCCCCTCGCGTGCCGGGCAACCACTACATATTGTATAAACGCTGTTTCGACGTCAACAGCTTGTGGAAAACTTTCTAAAAATAAACTTCTTGACGAATCGGTAATTTTGACTTTTTGGCCAATTTATCGACTCTGCCCTCAAAATCCCCTTCCTGCCGGCGATGATATTCACTGGATTTGGCGAGTCTGTTTCGGTCAAAATCTGCTTTCCGGTACTTGCTGTGGGACTCTAACTTTTGAGGCTAAAAAAAGCGTCGGAACGAATTCCAACGCCTTTTCGGTTCGCCCCAAAATCAATAGGGACTGAAGCTTACTCTTCTCTAATGTGCAGATTCCTGCGACATAGACAGTAAGGATATCTTTTCCTTGATCCTGAGTTTTTCTCGCTTGAGTTCACTGATATGCACATGATCTGCAGACGGGCTGGCCATTTCAGCTTGAATTTTTTCTTCAATCTGATGATGTTTTTCGGTCAGCTGTGAAACATGGTCTGCTGTGCTCATAGTGTATCTCCTTAGCTAAAAAATACAGGACGTTGGTGACCCAACGGTGGACAACTCTATATTACAGAATTATGAACTCGAATGATATGAATCAATGGTTTCATACCAAAATATTTTGTAGAAATTTGCCACCATGCCCGATGCAAAAAGAATAGTGATTGGAATAAGCGGCGCCTCTGGCCCGCACTATGGCGTTCGCCTGCTGGAAGTCTGCCGTTCACTTGCCGTGGAAACCCATTTGGTGATCAGCAAAGCCGGCGAAATCACCATCACCCAGGAGACAGACTTGAGCGTCTCAGATGTCAAGAAACTGGCGGATTTCTCATATAAACCGGCTGATATTGGCGCCACCATCGCCTCAGGCTCATTTCGCACCGACGGCATGGTTGTCGTTCCCTGCTCCGTCCATTCCATGGCGGAAATCAATACTGGTGTGACCAGCACGCTCCTCACCAGAGCTGCAGACGTTACTTTAAAAGAAGGCCGTAAACTTATATTATCAGTACGTGAAACGCCGTTTCATTTGGGTCACCTCAGGTCCATGACCCAGCTTGCTGAGATCGGCGCCATCATCGCCCCGCCAGTGCCCGCCTTCTATACCAATCCCTCCTCAATCGACGATATCGTCAACCAGCATGTGGGTCATATCCTAAATCTTCTGGGGCTGGAAAATGATCTGGCCAAACAGTGGAATGGTCTGAAAGGCTCTTAAGCGACAGTCATTGGAAAAAAGAGTTCCGTCAGTCGCGGATTGGCATCGGGAAAGGCTTCCTGCCAGATAGCATGGAGATCCTGTCGGTCTTGATCTTCAATCCGATCAAGAACCTGCATCATATATGTCTGCAGATTGTCAGCTGCTTCGCGTCCGCGTTCCTGATTATCGAAGGAACCGACCGCAGGCCGAGTGACGATCTCGCTCAGGATCTGAACTTCCATATGCTCCGCATAGAGCTCGCTCTCGGTAATCACCCGGGCAAGTTCAGCTCCCAGCCGGCCGTCAGCCGGTGTAATCGGTCCTTTGAGATATCGGCGCACATGACGTAACGGTGCGACAACTTCTGACTGCCATACCTGGCCGGCTTCAATACCCGCTGCCATTTCCGTTTCCGTCAGCTGGCCGCGACCGCTGGCTGCAACCCAGACACAAAACAGTAGCATATTTACGTCGATTCCCCGGCGGTCCTGCAATCCAAGACAAGCTTCCGATACGGAACCGTTGCTGTAGAGTTTGACAGCAAAATCCCAAAACTGGCTGGGGGGAAAGGCGGCAGATGAATAGATCGTCAAATTCTGACTCCGGATAAATGTCATTTAGCGACGAAAATGCGCATGAAATACGACAAAAACTAGGCTTATACGACAAAAAGTGCTAAGATATTCGTAACATAACATGCTAGCTCGACAAAGATTAGCATAACCTTACCTGCGTAAGAAATTCGTTTTCAAGGTACTTCGGACTATGGCGGAAATAGACGAGCAGGAAGTGCTCAGGATGAGATTGCAGAGTTTAAAATCGGAACATAGCGATTTGGATTTAGCCATTGATGCGCTTGTGCAATCTGGAAACTACAATACCTTACAATTACAGCGGCTGAAAAAGAGAAAACTGATTCTCAAGGATCAGATTTTTGCGACGGAGAATTCTCTTTTACCGGATATTATTGCCTGATTAGAAGATCTGCGCTTAATCCGCTGCTGCTTGGGCATTGCCTTTTTTATCTTCATACATGGCCGTATCTGCTGCGCTCAGAGCCTGCTCTGCGTTGCCGCCGGCTTGTATCGGAACAACCCCGGCTGAAAGCCCGATTTCCAAAATGCTGCCATGCCAAGTAATGGGTTTCTGACTGATATATTGCGGCAAGCGTCCGATGATGACCCGCGCTGCTTCCAGACTGGTTCGGGACAGGATCAATCCAAACTCATCCCCGCCAAGCCGACCAACAATGTCTGTCTCGCGGACGCTGTCGACCAGCCGCATGGCCACTTCTGCTAAAACATAATCTCCAGCTTCATGGCCATGCTCGTCATTTATTGCCTTGAACCGATTAAGATCGATATAAACCAGGCTTGCCTCCGTCTTGTACCGTTCAACAGAGGCCTGGACCCGTGTCAGCTCACGCACAAAGGCTCTACGATTATAAATCGGAAGCAGCGGATCCTGATCCGCCAACTGCTCTGTATCATTCAGGCGCTGAGTAATCTGACCGAGAGAGCGACGTAATCTGTCTACTTCTGCCATCAGAGTGACGATGGCGTCTCGTACCCGAGGGGTCACTTCTTCTTCAGGAATTCCAAGAACAGAGGCTGTATCTTCTATGTCCCTCGGGGCTACGGCCGATTGGGTCGCACTTGCCGCGCGGGCGGCTGTAGTTCTAACGGTTCTTTCAGTAGCTCTTGGTCCGCTGCTTGAGCCAATTTTCACGGTATTTCCCGCCCCCAAAACAATATTACTGATGTTTAAAGTATTACATTATTTTGTAAATTTCAAAGGAATCTATCAACATCTTGTGTTTTACAACTCTTGACTGATCATTGCTAAGGCTTCTCTTGCGTCTTTTCTGCGCATGCCTATAATCCGCGTCTTCGAATGACAAACTGAATATTCAGGGGCGCAGGTAATGAGCAATCCAGACATTGAAATTGGGATCATCATGGGAAGCCAGTCCGACTGGGAAATCATGAAAAATGCCGCCGATACCCTTGAGGCGTTGGAGGTTCCTTTTGAGACCCGGATTGTTTCTGCCCACCGCACCCCAAAACGGATGTATGAATATGCCGAGCAGGCAAAAATCAGAGGCCTGAAGGTCATCATCGCCGCCGCAGGCGGATCAGCCCATTTACCAGGCATGGTCGCAGCTTTGACCCCTCTTCCCGTCCTCGGTGTCCCTATCGAAAGCAAAGCCTTGAAGGGAATGGACAGTTTGTTATCCATTGTTCAGATGCCGGGCGGCGTTCCGGTCGGCACTCTGGCCATCGGCCGGGCAGGTGCAATCAATGCCGCCTTGCTTGCCGTTCAGATACTTGCACTTGAAAATGAGCAATACGCCCGTGCAATCAACATCTGGCGCGAGCAGCAAACCGAAGCGGTTACCATCGAACCAAAATCCTGATTTTTAAGGAAAAATACCCATGACACTGATTGCACCCGGCGGCCGGATCGGCATTCTAGGGGATGGACAGCTTGGTCGGATGATGGCCATGGCGGCTGCGGAACTTGGTTACTATGTCCATATCTATGGACAGGAGGAAAACAGCCCTGCCGCCCAGGTCAGTCATCGTTCTACGGTTGCCAGCTATAGTGACAAGGATGCGCTCAAAGCCTTCGCTGAAGCAGTAGATGTGGTGACGTTGGAGTTTGAAAATATCCCGACCACAACGGTTGAATATCTCAGCGAGTTTGTCCCCGTCCGACCTAACAATAAGGTCCTCGAGATTACCCAGGACCGGCTACTGGAGAAAAGTTTCGTCAATAATTTGGGAATTGGGACAACGTCATTCGCCAATGTCGAAAATCTCGATGACCTGGTTCAGGCGGTTCAGCAGGTCGGCACCCCGGCTGTCCTTAAAACCCGACGACTAGGGTATGACGGCAAAGGCCAGGTTAAGATCAGTCAGGCCAGCCAGATTGATGATGCCTGGTCGCAAATGAAAAATGCTCCCTCCATTCTTGAAGGCTTCGTCAATTTCAAGATGGAAATCTCTGTGATTGTGGCGCGCAGCCCCAATGGAGAAACCGATGCCTTTGTTCCAGTTGAGAACCTGCACAAGAACCATATCCTCGATATCACGCTGGCCCCGGCGGATATTCCGGACCGGATCACCAAAAACGCCTTGAAAATGGCGACAACAATCGCCAAAAAAATTGATCTGGTCGGTTTGCTGGCGGTCGAGATGTTCGTGACCAAGGACGGGGATTTACTGGTCAATGAACTGGCACCGCGTCCTCACAATTCCGGACACTGGACCTTGGATGCATGTCCCACCAGCCAGTTTCACCAAATTATTCGTGCGGTCTGCGGCCTTCCGTTGGGGACGTCAAAACGTCATTCCAACGCCGTCATGAAAAACCTGATCGGGGATGATGTTGATGGGTGGCAGGATTTGGTTAAAGACCCCGATAACTGCCTGCATCTCTACGGCAAGGCGGAGGCCCGCGATGGTCGGAAAATGGGGCATGTCACCAAGCTGTTTGACTTGAAGAAAAAACCGACTGCCTAAAAAGCTAAATTGTTATTCGGTAGGCGCAACGGCGAGCCCCGGCGAGAATATGGTCCTCCCGCTCGACCTGTGCTTCCGGCCCCAGGATCATCCGGAAGATATCGAGTTCCGAGCGGCACAATCCTTGACATTTGGTGGCGGCAGCGCAGATCGGACAGTGATTTTCAATCAGCCTGTACTCACCTTTTCCCAGCGTCTCAACTTCCGCCATATATCCTTCCCGGGATCGAATCTCCACCAGGGCCTTCAGCCTTTCAGGAAGAGTCTTCTTTTTGGCAATCTCAGCACTATAAAGAGCGAGCGTTTGCTTCTCTCGATGGCTGATCAGAGCCTCTACCCCTTCTTTGCCAAACACCTCTTCCGTTGATTGAAGGATGTCGAGGGTCAAATCAGAATGCCGGTCCGGGAAGCGGGCATGGCCTCTATCCGTGAGTTCCCAGAACCGATGCGGTCGACCTTTGCCGTGAATACGATCTTTAAAACTGATAAGCTCCATCTCCGCAAGCTTGGCCAGCTTCTGCTGTGCACCCGGCGTCGTAACTTCCAGATCAGCAGCAATGTCTCTTGCCATTTGCGGTCCCTGGCTTTTAAGAAGATAGAGAATGCGATCCTGCGATGTTTTTTCCATTGACAACTTTTTATTTAAAGTAAATGCTTATTAAAATTATCAACTTTATTAATATAGGTTTTTCTGTCGATGAGCAAGAGTGATCCGTCTTTTGTAAAATGGCGGGAAATCGTCAACCGTCAATATGCCGTACCGTTGGCCCTGGTCTGCCTCGGGGTCTGGCTGCACGCAGCAGATAGTCTACTAGTGGCGACGATGATGCCGGCCATTGTGGCGGAAATTGGTGGCACAAACCTGATCTCCTGGACCGTTGCGCTCTACGAAATCGGATCCATCGTCGCTGGAGCCGCAAGCGGTCTACTCGCCTTACGTCTGGGCATTCGCAGGCCCATGACTTTTGCCGCCCTTCTGTTCGCCGCTGGCTGTATGGTCAGTGCCATCGCCCCGGAAATGTGGATCGTCCTGCTCGGTAGGCTGATGCAGGGCTTTGGGGGTGGCGGCTTGATGGCGCTCGCCTTTGTCGCCTGCAGCCAGTTGTTCCCGGAACGGCTGATGGCGCGGGCTCTCGGGGCGATTTCGACCCTATGGGGCGTCTCCGCTTTCACTGGTCCGTTGATTGGCGGGTTGTTTGTTGAATTTAGTACCTGGCGCGGTGGCTTCTGGTTTTTCTGCATTCAGGCCTTGGGTCTCGCTCTCTGGATCTTCCTCAGCATAAAGGAGCCAAAACCAACAAGATCAGACGAAACGTTCCAACGCTTTCCCATCTGGCGCCTCGCTTTTCTGTCTCTCTCGGTATTGTTTATCGCCTATGCCGGGGTTGATGTCTCCATTGTCAAAACACCTTTATTCCTTATCGCCGGTATCTGCTTTCTGTTTCTCTTCTTTCGGCTCGATTCTGGCAAACAGGGCAACCGGTTGTTCCCGGTGACAACTCTCTCCTTGCGCGATCCGGTTGGCGCTGGCCTCACAATGGTCCTGTGCTTTTCAATTGCCACCATCGCCGTCAGCGTCTACGGCCCTCTCCTGATCACCTTACTCCACGGATCCACGGCACTCGAAGCCGGTTATATCATCGCCTGTTCCTCCATCGGTTGGTCGATCACCGCGTTTTTCATTTCAGGCGTGCCGACTAGCCAGGGAGGCAGAATGATTGCCGGCGGCATGACCATTCTGACGCTAAGTATTCTTGGTTTCATTTATAGCGTCCCTAATGGCCCACCGCTTCTCATCGCCGTTTTTACCGTCCTTGAAGGTGTCGGTTTCGGGATGGCCTGGACATTTGTTCTGCACCGCGCAACGGTGGTCGCCGGACCGGCAGAGACTGAGCGGGTTTCAGCCGCCATCCCGACAATGCAGCGACTTGGATACGCCCTTGGGGCCGCCTATATGGGGATTGTCGCCAATTGGTCCGGTATCGCCGAGGGGAACGACCCTCATCTTATGCGCGACGTAGCCTATACAATTTTCATTGCCTGTCTGCCGGCAGCCATCGTCGGTCTAATCGCTGCATTTCGATTTGTCAGATCGAAAGCAGCTGTCTCAGCATGATTGATATCAAGCCCAGCCACCTGCGAAATACAGCACCTGTCCGGTAATGAAATCCGATTTGTTGGAAGCCAGAAAGACGAGATAGTCTCCAGCTTCCTCGCGCTTGCCGAGACGGCCCAGAGGAATCTGGGAGGTAATCTTTTTAAACGCCGTTTCATTCTCCAACAGCTCTTTTGGAAAATAGGTCGGGCTCTCAACAAAATTCGGGGCCAGCGCATTGACCTGAATATTATAGCGGCCCAACTCCTTGGCCAGACTATGGGCCAGCGCATTGGTCCCTCCCCGCGCCGCGACATACATGGAGTAATTGGGAATGCCATGGGCCGGGGCGGCAGAGGAGATAAAGATGATCTTGCCGCTCTTGGCCGGTTTCATCCGCTTTGAAGCTGCACTGGCAAACATAAATCCACGCACGACCAAGGATTCCAGGGTCTGCCGCAATTGCTCAACATTAATTTCATCAATCGAGGCTTTCAAAGCTGGAAAAGCGTCATTGTTAATCATGACGTCAAGCCGTCCCTCCGCCTCCACTACGTAAGCAACCAGCTCCTCAGGGTCCTGAAGGGAAAGGGCCTTAGCACCCGGCACTTCCGCTTCAAACTCTGCCCGCTTAGCAGCATCGGTAAATTCGTTGTCATGGGCATAAACGGTTGCCCCATTGGCGATCATGGCAGTTGAGCCGGGAATTCCAAGAAAGTGCAGCGCGTCGGTGATCAGGATGATTTTATCATTGAGCATTTTTTAGTCCCGATTTGGGCCGCTGTTCGATTGATCGACCAGCGGGATTTTTATTAAAATCGAGAATAAAGTTTCGCACAGGAAAGGCAAGACAGGAGTATTGTACTGCCAAGCTTAATGACTGTCCCCAATGATCCCGGTTTTCACGGAGTAATCCACGGCAATGCCGTAATCAGGATCATCTTCGGAATCTACCATCAGCTGACCGGCGCGGTTGAGCAGGCGGTGACAATCGTGCGAGAGATGGCGCAGCTGTAAGGTTTTGCCTTCCCTCTCATATTTAAGGGCCAAAGCCTCAATTGCCTGCAAAGCAGACTGATCGGCAACCCGGCTGCCAGCAAAGTCGACAATCACCAGGGCAGGATCCTCAGCCGGATCGAACAGCTCCGAAAAGCCATCGGTGGAACCAAAAAACAATGGTCCTTCAATTTCATAGATCTTGCTTCCGTTCTCTGCTTGCGAGGTTTTTGCCTGAATTCGCGTGGCGTTCTGCCAAGCATAGGTCAGTGCCGATACGATGACACCAACAACAACTGCAATAGCGAGGTCGGCAAACACAGTTACAAGCGTGACCAGAACAATCACTAAAGCATCTGATAGCGGTACCCGACGCATAATAACAAAGCTTTTCCAAGCAAAGGTCCCGATCACCACCATGAACATGACCCCGACCAGCGCCGCCAACGGAATCTGCTCTATCAGGTTGGATGTAAAGAGGATGAATATCAGCAGAAACAAGGCGGCGGAAATGCCGGAGAGCCGGGTCCGGCCACCGGACTTCATATTGATCATGGATTGCCCGATCATAGCGCACCCGCCCATACCACCGAAAAAGCCGGTGACGGAATTGGCAACGCCCTGGGCAATACATTCCTGCGAAGCGCCCCCTCGTTTCCCGGTAATCTCTCCCACAAGGTTGAGGGTCAAGAGGCTTTCGATCAGTCCAATGGCCGCCAGAATGACCGCGAAGGGAAAGATGATTTCCAGAGTTTCAAAAGTTAATGGCACCATGGGAATATGAAACGCGGGCAACCCGCCCTCAATAGAAGCCAGATCGCCAACCCGCGGTACATCAATACCAAAAAGAATAACTATGGCCGCGACAATACCAATACCAGCCAGCGGTGCCGGAACAATATTTGTAAGCTTGGGAAGCAACCAAATGATAGCCATGGTCAAGGCAACAAGCCCCAACATGATGGCAAGCGGTGTTCCAGTCATCCATTCCTTAGAACCATCTACGCCTGGCACCTGAAACTGTGTTAGCTGGGCCATGAAAATGACAATGGCAAGTCCATTGACGAAGCCCAGCATCACCGGATGGGGTACCAGCCTGATGAATTTTCCAAGCCGAAACAGACCGGCAAGTATCTGCAATACCCCCATCAACACCACTGTTGCAAAAAGATATTCCACGCCATGTCGTGCGACCAAGGCGACCATCACTACCGCCAAAGCCCCGGTCGCACCGGAAATCATGCCAGCCCTTCCGCCTACGCAAGCTGTCACAAGCCCGACGATAAAGGCGGCATAGAGACCGACCAGGGGATGAACACCAGCAACAAAAGCGAAGGCCACAGCTTCTGGGACCAGGGCTAAAGCCACGGTCAAACCTGACAGCAATTCTGTTTTGACCCGCATGGGGTTCAGAAGTGAGAAATCGGTTTTGTTGCGTCCGGACAGCGAAAACCTGTCGGCAAACGCGGCGAAAGATTGCTTAGTCACTGAAATATCCATTTTTTGGAGAAGTGTCAGGGGTACTTCATACCCCACTCAACGCTCAATGCAAGTATTTATATTGCACTGCAAAAAATTTATGCACTGTTTTGAATAAATCGATCAAATTATAGGCTAAATAAGGAACATTCTGGTAACTAAATTTCTTAATATATTGTTTTTAAACGTTTTTATTTTTTGGCATGCTGCTTGCTCTTATAAGCTCAACAGTAACAGCTAGGACAGTTTTCAATGAAATTCTTAAAATGCCTCACATTAGTTATTCTATCCTTCGGCATTGCAACATCAGCATATGCTGAGCAATTGATTAGTGAAGACGCTATTCCTGGAGAGTTCTCCGCTAGCGTTCTTTTGACCAATGACTACGTATTTCGGGGGATATCCCAGACAGGAAACAACGCCGCCATTCAGGGCAGTTTAGATTACGAGTATGACTTTGGACCAGCCGCAGTTCATGCTGGCATATGGGCCTCTAATGTAAAATTTACCGATGCCACAATTGAAATCGATTACACGGTAGGTGTGGGCGGATCAATTGATGACTTCAGTTGGGATGTTTCTGCTATTTATTACACATATCCAGGGGCTGAGAGCAGTCTGAACTATGATTTCTTCGAGATTGCCCCCTCAGTGGGGTACGATTTCGGGTTTCTCTCCGCCTCAGCCGGTGTGAACTACTCTCCTGATTATTTCGGGGATAGCGGTGATGCTCTCTACAGTCACGCAGGCGTTGAAGTTCCTTTGGGTCCTTACTTTACCTTAGGTGGCAATATCGGATATCAGTCCATCGATAATAACGCCAATTTCGGAACCGATGATTATCTGGACTGGGGAGTCGCGGTTTCAACTGAGCTCGCCGGGTTTACCCTCAGTATCGGGTATAACGACACGGATCTGGATAAGAACCAATGTGATAGCGCTTGTGGCAACTTCGTTGCTTCCGTCTCTCGGTCATTCTGATCTGACAAGAATCCGATGATGACAAAGAAATTCTCAACTAGCGAGTTACTGGAGAGGTCTCCCCTCCCAGGCTCGTCCCCCAGACCCTCCGTCTATCCGCAATTCGGACGGTCACACGACTAGGGGGAGCGGCGGCAGGAAACGACCCCACTCCGGGAGCTATTACAGGGGGCTCCCGGAGGCCGCCGTGAGAATACCGCCCCTATTGGCGAGATTTTCTTTTTCTTTCACCCAACCCTCTTCCGATGATGCCAGGATCGCCTCTGTATTCAGCGTAACTTTATATCCCCTGTTCAGCGCACCATAAGCCGTGTTCTTAACACAATACACACCGTTCAAGCCAACCAGCTCCAGATGACCAATCCTGTTTTCCTGAAGATAGGCCTCCAGCGCCTTGCAAGAAAAGGAATCGCTCATTGGTTTTACGAAATCCGCATCAGCATTGACCGAAACCCTAGAGTCCAAACCAAGGCCGTCAGATCCCTTCGCCCCGAGCCCGCCGCCCAAAAGACGAACAAGAAAATTTGTGTAAGCTCCTTCATAAACCTGACGGATTGTCACAACCTGCCATCCAGATTTATGAGCAAACTCGGCTCGATGATTGATCCCGTCGATCACCCGTTGCGCCTCTTCCGGCTCCCAGGATTTCGGACCCGTCATCTCCGTAAAATCTCGCTGCATGTCGATTACGATCAAGGCTGTTCCGGTACGCTGGGAAAGATCAATTTTCGGGCCCGTCGTAGGTCTGCCGATTTTTCGCATGCCCCATATCGTATATCCGACCGCCAGCAGGACAATGAGGGCCACCAGAGAAACAATACTCCACATCACCCCTCTCCTTTCCAGATCTCAGTATCTGCAAACCAGTTTGTAAGGCTGGCTTGCAGATGGTGATAAGCAATAATCTGCTCCTCGCTAAATTGCTTGCAGATATCTGTCACTCGATCCATTTCGAGACGTCTTATCTCGGTTATCCTGGATTTTCCGCTTTCGGATAGAAGGTAATATACCGACCGTTTATGAAGAGGGTTGGCCTGAACTGTCACTAGCCCCAGTGCCTTCACCTCAGCCAGCATTCTTGCCACAAATTGACGCTTCAATTGAAGGTTTTGGGTCAGCTGAGGGGCGGTTAGTGGAGAGCTTTTAAGCAATCCCTCCAATACTGCCCGTTGACCGACCGAAATACCTTGTTCCAGCGATAACGTATCAATGGCGGCTGTTATATGACGCAATAGCGGGCGGGTCATTTGAATAGCTTCATAAAGAAGCTCTTCCTTTGTTGCGGGTTCTTTTTCCATGCCCGCATCATAGAATGCATAAGTTATTTGTCAACTCAGTTGACAAATAACTATATCAAAAAACCCTCAAATCAGTCCAAGACCGTATAGCGCAATTCCGGCAAGTGCGGCTGCGGCAATAAGAAGCAGAACATTGATCTTGAACCGAAAAACCGCCACAAGGGCGAGAACCGTTAATAGTAAGGCATAGTGATCCAGAGAGGATAGGGCTGGCGCCGCAATACTGAGGCCTCCCCCCTCAAACCGGTCGACTTCCGTAAAAATTACGTGCAGGACGAACCAGACCGCCAGGTTAAGAATGACACCGACAACGGCGGCCGTAATGGCTGTCAATGCCGCTGAAAGAGCTTTGTTGCCTCTCAGCTTTTCGATATAGGGACCGCCCAGGAAGATCCACAGAAAGCAAGGGGCGAAAGTCACCCAAGTGGTGAGTAATCCACCGAGAATTCCTGCCATCATTGGCGGCATTGCTCCCGGATCCCGATAGGAGCCCATAAAGCCCACGAACTGGGTCACCATAATCAGAGGGCCAGGTGTGGTTTCTGCCATGCCGAGACCGTCCAGCATTTCACCGGGTTTCAGCCAACCGAAAGTTTCCACCGCGGCTTGGGCCACATAGGCAAGAACCGCATAGGCCCCGCCGAACGTGACGACTGCCATTTTGCTAAAGAAAACAGCAATATCGCTAAAAACACTGTCCGGGCCGAGCAACAGCAGAAGTCCCGCGACAGGCCCGAGCCAGAGGAGGAGGAGGAGAACAACGGTCCAGATGCTGGTATGTTTTACTGCCTCCGCATTGCTTTCCAGACCAAGGATAGTCTGCTCGCCACTGATCCCGTCAGCACCGTTACTGCCATGACCACCGCCATTTTGAAAGGCTTCAATCCCGGCTTTGCCGCCGAGGTAACCAATCACCCCTGCGCCGATGATGATGAGCGGAAAGGCGACGTCGAAGACAAAGATGGCAAGGAAAGAAGCGATGGCAATGGCAATCATCACGAGATTTTTGAGCGCCTTGCTTCCAATACGAAAGAGAGCCTGCAGAACAATGGCCAGAACCGCGGCTTTCAGGCCGAAAAACAGGGCGGCGACCGCGCCTATCTGTCCAAATTCGGCATAGATCAGGCTGAGCGCGAGGATTGCCAAAACACCGGGAAGTACGAATAACAGCCCGGCGGCGATCCCTCCCTTGGTCTTATGCATGAGCCAGCCGATATAGACAGTGAGCTGCTGGGCTTCCGGCCCGGGTAGCAGCATGCAGAAATTAAGGGCGTGAAGAAACCGTGCCTCACCAAGCCAGCGCTTCTCCTCCACCAGAATGCGATGCATGACGGCAATCTGTCCGGCAGGTCCGCCAAAACTGAGTAAGGCAATCCGGGCCCAAACAGAGAGGGCCTCGGCAAAGCTCGGCCAGGGTCGGCCGTCTGCGCCAAGACGCTGCGCTGAGGGATCTTGATTCTCACTCATGCGGCATCTCCTGCCTGGCTCGCGGGCCAGTTATGAGTTTCCGTTGCCGCATCCCGGGCCCAGCGATAGAAAGCGTCATAGAGCTCCAGTCCCTTTTCGAGCTGGGCCAGATCATCCTCATAAATCTGCGAGAGGCCAAGAGAAGCGGCCAGCAATCCGGCAGATTCCGGCGCCAAATCCGGGCAGCCCGTATCCGCGCCCCGGACAATTTTTGCCAACCGCCGCAAGGGCTCTGTTGTCAGGCCAAATTCTTCGATCATTGTATCAAAGGTACACTGGTCCCCGCGATGACTCCAATGGACATTCTCGATATCAAAAGGCACCACATTGAAGCGATCGGCCACCGCTTGGACCTCGGACGGATCGACAAATAAAAATACGGCTTTTGGATCAATAAAACGGCGGATCAGCCAGGGGCAGGCAATACGATCAATTTTCGGCCGGCTGCGGGTGACCCAGACGGTCCGCCCCTCGCCGTCTCGCTTTGGCAGTTTTGCCTCAGGGACCAGTGACAGAGCAGCAGCATTCCAGCCGACGAAACCACCTTCCAGAACCGCAGCATCAACCCCGCAATGACGGAGCCAGGCCGCCGCGCCCTGACTTAGCTTGAGGCCTTTGTGACAATAGAGCACAACGGAGCGGCCCATATAGTCAGCCGCCCAATCTGCGGTATCGAAGGCGGAGCGGCGGATGGCCGTCGGCAGAAGACGTGGATCATGGTCGAAATCCTCGTCAATGCGGCAATCAATAAGCACCGGACAGTCGGCAGTGCCGATCATACGGGACAGGATATCCAGGGAAAGGGATGGATTTAAAGCAGGCATAGATGTGTTCCTCCGTGCGTAAATGCGGAACACGATACTTGGGCACCATGCCTCACGGGGAGATCGCGCGCCCCCGTCGCCTTCAAAATGCATATGGAGGAGGGTCCTGTCAAGGACCGGAGAAAAAACACAAAAACCGCCCCGGTAGAACACTAAACCGGGGCAGTCTGCCGCAAGGCTGCGACCCTTTTATGACAAAAGGACGCTCAGGCTGTTCCTTGGGTGGACGAAAAAATCTTCAATCCGATAATCCCGGCAACAATCAGGAGCAAGCAAAGTATCCGCAAGATATCCCGCGATTCCCCGAACAAAAACATGCCGAGCGTGGCGACGCCAACAGCCCCGATCCCGGTCCAGATGGCATAGGCCGTACCGACGGGAATGGTCTTCATGGCGAGGGCCAGCAGCCAGAAACTGATGGCCATGGCACCGAGGGTCAGACCCGTCGGCACAATCTTGGTAAAGCCCTCGGTATATTTCAGACCGATAGCCCAACCACATTCAAACAATCCCGCAATGACCAGATACACCCAAGCCATAATCTTACTCCCATAAAAAAAAGAGGGGTCTTTCCCCTCATTCTCCACAGGTGGGACAAGGGGTTCTAAATACAAGGCTAATATATAAAATTATTTTTCCCGGCAGCGCACCAGAGAATTTGACTTGGTGAGCAAAACCACCTCTCCGTCCTGATTGGTCAGGGTCAGCTCATTAGCAAGCCAACCACGTCCCGGCTTGCGGCTCAATCGGGTCCCGGTAACCACCATCTCTCCGCTGAGAACGTCCCCCGCAAAGACCGGCGCCAGAAAACTCACTTCAATCCCGACGCCTGAGGGCAGGAAATGCCATTCCTGCCAGATCTTGGTCGAGGATTTGGAGGACAGGCAAAAGATATAGGAACCGTTACAGACAATATCGCGAAAGCCCATTTCACGCGCCGCGGCTTCGTCCAGATGCATCGGCTGATCATCAAATTCATTGGCAAATTCCAGCATCCGCGCCCGGTCGACCGTGACCGTCGCCCCCTCAAACCGATCCCCCTCGGCAATATCCTCGAAATACAGTTTTTCCGTCATTTTTTCTTATTCTTGTTGTCCAGGTCTAGGCAGGATTTCATAAATTGACTGGACCAACCCGGAGGGAAAAGTCCGGGTCTCACTATGCCGAAGATCAATATCCCGATCAAGGGATCCGTCCGGGCGAGCGATATAGCCATCGAGGCTGGCAGCGATATAGATATGGGCGGTGGTCATGGGAAGTACCTTAGAAATGGAAAGAATTAATTTTTGCTCTTCTCACGCTGAAATGGCCTTACTAGAGATTTAACATATCCCCAGCGGCAATCCTGATAGGGCGTGCCAAGTTCGAAATCTCTGTATTTCTCAGGGTATTTTTTCTTACATATCATGTGATGAAGGGGAGAAAATTCACGGCAATAATTTAGACGTGTCTGGTGGGCAAATGTCGCCTCACACCAAGCAATTGTTTCGGCATAAGGGGAGCCGTCTTCCAACATTTTCTCATAGATTTGATCAACCTCTTCCTCAACTTTTTGAATTTCGGATGGGGTCAGTCTATCCCTGATTAAATCAATATATTGATCCTTTGTCCTCGTTCCAGCCTTGCGGCCCAGCAAGGCATATTTCAGCGCCTTGTAGTAGTCAGCTTCGATAGTCGTCGTCTCGCCTTCATAAAGGCGCCGCAAAACATAATAAATCTCGAAGTTGCCACGATTTGCAAAATCTTCAAGATCCTTAATAAGATCAGGATCGAGTTCACGTTTGCTCTCAGATTTCTCTAAATAGAGGTAATACCTCGCTAAATGGAATGCCAATGACAGGGCGGAATAAGTATCTTTCCGTTTTCCGAAATTAAAGGCAAATATTTGCAGGGTTGTCATGCCGTCAAATTCTGGGAACCGCTTCCAGACCTCTTCTTTAAAGGCACCGCCATCTTCAATAAAATGCTTCCCGGTTACAATTTCGGCCAAGAGTACCGCATAGTTACTGGTCGGATTTTCTTTCGCGATTGACACGAGATCAAAAATTTTCTCAATTTCATCATTGGGGGCAAAGCGAAAAGAAATCCTGTTTATAATCTGCAAATCATTTATTGCCTGTACATCTTCAACGGGATCAATCGAAGCAAGAGCTGCCAACCCCTCTTCTCTCGAATACGGCATTTGCTGATTCCAGAGATAGGCTTCGCTTAGCAGGAATTTCAGATAGGAGCTTTTTTCAATCGAACCGGTAGTATCTTTTTCCAAAAATTCTGACGCTTCAGCATAATTGCCACTTAGAAAACTGTGCCACGCAGCATCAGTTTTTTCCGCCATTGCAACAGGACAAATCGCAAAAACAAAGAACACTTTTAAAAGGCAGGCTTTCAAGAATAAAAAAGGTCTCATTTATAGTTCCATGTTTGATATAAATTGGTCTTTCTAACTGCTGGCAATTGATCACTTTTTCGCATTAGCACAAATTTCAGGTTTAAAACATCAAAACGAATTTAACTAGTAAAGGGCCAACTATTTAACCATTGGTAGCTGCCATATATTTTTGTTTCCCCCTCATCCGGAGAAATCTTTAGGGTTAGATGACATAGCCAGCTTTTTACCTCTTTTTGAGATCATAACTTGATAGGCAGAATAGACGGAAAAGCTGAGTAAAAAGGCGAACATTATAAACCAGTAATTCCCCAGATAGTTCGCGAGACTCAAGAAAGGGTCTCGGCGAAACGAAAAGCCCTCAGAATAAAATGGAACTGTCACGGAAAGCAGAAGTGCGAACGCGAAAAAAAACGCCGACAAAGGGACTTCAACACTCACAGTATCTTGAAAATCACGGAGATTATTGCAGTTCTTCCGTATATCTTGGACATGCCGGCGGGCGTCTCCTTCGATATGAACAAAAATTTTGAGCAAAAAATAGAGAAGCAAAACAAGAAATACGACCAGAAAAATGAAAAAATACAGATTTGTGCTGCCGGCGCAAAAATGACGGATATCTACCTGACAGATCTTATATAAATTTGTATAACCCAAAATGTTGTTGGATCCTATAGTCTTGAAAGAATTGAAGAATTCAATGTTCATCTTGCCAAGAAAATAGGCACAAAAGGCACTCACAATCCCGATAGGAATAAACTCCTTAAACATGGTCTTTCACCTCTCACCCACCTTCACGGGTTCTCCGCCTGCTGAACTCATTTAAAAAACAACAAAGCCCTCGTTTTTGCTCTCTTAGACAAGGTGAATTGCCCCCCAATTAGGCCAGCCGCCCTATGCTTCCCCTGGCCAATTGTCAAACCGGCAAAAAAAACTGCAAGCAGCTGGCGGCGGCAATAAAGGTAAAAGATTTCACAAGATCGTTGCGCCACTCAAGCTCAAAAAGTGGAGCATATGCAGGAACGGTATTTCTGCCAAACTGCACTCTTATTGCGTTGGCAACCCAGCGGATACCAAAGAACACCGCCAATAAAACACAGAGTATAAACGGTATACCGAATACTATTGTCAAGAACATGCCAGCACTCACCGCACCCGCAAATTCCGCCAGAACCGTGCCGGATTGGGAAACTGTGAAAACTCCGGTTTCTGTTTCAGCTTCTCGCGGAGTTTCCATTTGGCGGTTTCGAATTGCATGACGTTTTCGATGCGGCGGTCGAGGAATTCCCAGGTTTTCTGGTGGTTGTCGGAGGTGTCGTCGAGCCAGTAGAGCAAGGTCGAACCATAGACCGCGGAGAGGGTCAGGCGTTTGGTGTAGTAGTTGAAATCGGTGGAAGTATCGCCGGTGGCGTACCACATGCGGCTGACGGTGCCGGCGGTGAGTTTGGTGGCCTGAATGGCATGGGCCGGCAGGGTCAGGATATTGACGGCGCGGCGCACAGCCTCCTTATGGGGGGCGTACATTTCAAGACGCAGACGAATGGCGAGGGTGATGCGATCTCGGATTTTCATGTCCAGCACGCCTTGCCTGGCGAGCTCTTCCTCCATGCGGTCATCGGCATTTTCGATAAACAAGGTGATCATATCGATGGGGCCGTTGGGAAAGGCAAGATCGAGGGTGGAGATATCGGTATCGAGGTCCTTCGCAGCCGCCTGCATGGCCGTGCGGGACCAGCCGTCAAACAGAACATGGGGCAGTACGGCCTCCAGGTAAGGGAGTCTCGGGTCACTCTCGTTTGCTTTGTCAGTCATCGGCTTTTTCCTTTTCCGCCTCAGCCATTTCCGCGTCCGCCTTCAACCCCTCCATGAAGGCAGGTACCTCTTCTTCATACACCAGATAGCGCAGGTCTGTCATCCGCTGCGGGTATAAAATCCCATCCAGGTGATCGCATTCATGCTGCACGACCCGGGCGTGAAAACCTGTGGCCTCGACATCGACGGGTGCCCCTTCAAGGGTGAGGCCCGTATAGCGGATATGGGTATGGCGCGGGACCAGACCGCGCAGGCCCGGGACCGACAGGCAGCCCTCCCACCCCATCTCGACCTCATCAGAAAGCGGCGTGATGACCGGATTAACAAGAACGGTGGAGCCGACGGGCTCTGCCGCGTCGCCATCCTCGGCTTCGGCGCGCTCGGCCGGCACCTCAAAAATCACCAGCCGTCTGGATACGGCGATCTGCGGGGCGGCCAGGCCTACCCCGCCTACAGCCTCAAGACTGGCCCGCATCTCAGCCACCAGCGCCTGAATCTCGGGCGTTGTCGGGTCGTCTATGGGGGCGGCGATACGCCTGAGGGTGGGGTTTCCCATCTTGATAATCGGTTTTACGGTCATTTTTCACTGCCAAATTGCTGTCTTTTATGATAAAACCCTTTTTCTTTAAGGATTTCACCTTAAATATGTTGTTTAACGCTTCACAGCGGGAAGTAAAGGTGCTAAACCCGCGCCACCGAAGTGAACCATAAGTCAGATTTAGTTAGGAGCACTGTTAGCTGTGCAAGTTACTGTACGCGACAACAATGTCGATCAAGCGCTACGCGCACTGAAGAAAAAAATGCAACGTGAAGGTATCTTCCGGGAACTGAAAATGCGTCAGGCCTATGAGAAACCCTCTGAGAAACGTGCCCGGCAGCAGGCGGAAGCCATCCGTCGTGCCCGTAAGCTGGCCCGTAAACGCGCCCAGCGCGAAGGCTAAACAGCCCTTCTCTTTCGCGAGACACATGCTCTTGCGATTTGCCGAAATTCAAAGCCGCTCCGGTTCGCCGACAGCGGCTTTTGTCATGTGTGGATGGTGTCGATATGAAAAATGAGGCGGATCCGGCTGCCGGGGCAGCGCTTGCTCTCCCTGCCCTTGATGGCTGGGATCTGGCTTGCACGGTTTTTTCACCGCCGAAAAGCGTCGATCCAGTTTCGGTCCTGATTGTTCTTCCCGCCATGGGCGCCCATGCCCGGCCCTATCGTTTTATGGCGGCTGCTTTGGCCCAGGCGGGGCATCTTGTGATTACTGTTGATCCTCGTGGGCATGGTCAAAGCCTGCCGCATCCGAAGCGTGGCATTGACTATAGCATTGACGATATCATGACCCAGGATGTGGCCGCGGTGGTGGCCCATGCGAAAGAACACTATCCTGAGCTTCCCCGGCTTTTCATCGGCCATAGTCTCGGCGGCCATATCTCGGCGATGTATGCAGCGGAGCATCCAGAGGATGTCAGCGCCCTTATCACCCTGACCACGACCCATGTGTATTTTCGAAAACTCGGTCTGCCCTCGATCAGTCTGATCCTCTCCTTCGCCCTGCTCGCGCGTCTGTTTGGCTATCTGCCCGGGCAATATGTAGGCTGGGGAACACCTATGGCCAAATCCCAGGTGCTTGACTGGGTCCGCTGGGGATTGACCGATCGCTTTTCGGGGAGTGACGGCCGCGATATCGAGCCGGCGATGGCGCGCCTCAAGAAGCCGTTGCTCAGTATTGGCTTTACCGATGACAAACGCCTCGCCCGACCTGCCGGGATCGATCATTTCAATGCCCTGCTGCCAGCCTGTGTCCTCACCCGCTGGACCTTGTCCCCCGAAGAGCTGGAGGTTTCCGCGCTTGGTCATTTCGATCATTTAAGGACCGGTGAGAAAGTTTGGGCGCGGATGGATCAGTGGATCCGGGCCCAGGTTGAAAGTGCCGACTAACTCCCGTTATCCGCCATGGATCGGACCATCGCTTCCGTTTCCGCATTGGCGGGGAACATGCATTCGACCATGATCTCCTCCGCCGTCACGTCCTGTGGGGTGCCGAAGCTGGTGATGGTGGTGATCCAAGAGAGGGTCGCCCCGCCCATCTCAAACTCGACCGGCATCACCGGTAGGGCCGCGTCGGTCGGATCAGCGATTTCCCATTCCTCCGGGATCTCCGGATAGCCCAGCACTTCCTCGATCAGCTTTTTCAGCGGATCACTCTCGCCGGCGCCGCGCACCTGACGGTGGGCCCGCTCAATCATGTGATGGGCAATGCGGTTCCAGTCCTTGACGATGGTGCGCAGCCCGCCCGGCGCCATGGTGATGCGCAGCATATTAGGCGGGCCTTCCGATCCACCCATTTGCAGGCCGAGCATATTCATCATCGCCGCCCCGGCATGATTGATCATCAAGACATCAAAACAACGGTTCATGACAATCGCCGGATAGGGCTCCTGCTGCTGCAACATATGATCGAGCGCCCGGCGCACCTGGGCCAGCCCCTCATCATCGAGGGAGCTCTCCGCATAGGCACCAGTAAAACCTGCGGCGTTAAGCAGCCGGTTGCGCTCCCTGAGCGGGAGTTCCATGACCTCGGCCAATCGCAGCACCATTTCCCGGCTCGGCTTTGACCGCCCGGTCTCAATAAAGCTGAGATGCCGGGCGGAGCTGTCCGCGGCCAGCGCCAGATCGAGCTGGCTCAAGCCCTGAATTTGCCGCCATTGCTTCAACAGCGCACCGAACTCCGATACCGATGGAGCCCGCATTTGTTTTTCAGCCATACCACTCATAGCGCATCCTTTCGTCCTGTTGCCGCCAGTATAGAGGCAAAAAAAACGAAAGACATTACCTGTCAGGTAATTGAGTGAATGACGCGTAAACGCCATCTTCCCGGGACATCTTCAAACGGAAAGGAAGATCCGATGAAACAAACGTCACCGCAACTGCTCAAATCGGCCCTGCTGATCAATGCAGGTTTCTCAGTCCTCTGTGCTCTGATCTGTCTGCTGTTCGCCAGCAGCCTCGCCCATATCATGGGGATCGCGCCCTGGATGCTCTACACCCTGGGTGTTGGTCTTCTCCTGTTCGCCGCGGATGCGACTTTTACAGCTACCCGCCCCCGGATCAATCTGATGTTTGCCAAACTGATCACCGGAGCGGACGTGCTCTGGGTTGTTGGATCGATGGTGATCCTGATCTTCTTCCCCGGCTCCCTGACCTTTAATGGTCAGCTGATCGTCGAGCTGGTGGCCATCGCCGTTGCCGTCATCGCCACATTACAGGCGGTCGGGATCAAACAGCTCAGCCCGTCAGGCACACAAACCGCCTGACGTTCCCCCTCCCCCGAAGGTCCACTCCCAAAGGCCTTTTGGGGGAGACTGGTGAAGGCTAGAAAAGCCGCGAGGTGCAATACCTCGCGGCTTTAATCTAAACACAGTTGTTATGCCTATACCGCGTTTAGAGGGGAGAAATATACTAGTTTAAATTATGAAAAATGTCAAGAACTAATCTTCATCATACCCTCGTAAAAAGGGCAAAATTATGGCAGCGAAAAGCCCGCCACACAAGCCGCAGAAAACCAATACCCGCCAAAATTAGTAGGATTTTTTCCGCCCCCTTTCCCCTCCATAGTTGAGAACCAAAGCTCACCATGATAGCCTCTGCAAATCGTCTTTACTACGGAGGTAGCAAGTCTTGAGCGAAGACGGACGTATGTTTGGGCAAAATTATGTCTTCGGGACAATCTTTCGCGCGAGCGGGTTCGTCCTCCGGAATATCGGCCCCTGTCTCCTCCGGGCCTTACCGGTGATTATCCTTGCTGCTGTACTCTATCTGCCGCAATTGCAGGAGGCCCTCTCCATCACCTTCCTCCCAGAACTCCTGGAGCCATTTGCCTATGCAGTCTTCGCTGTCGCCTGGCACAGATACACTATTCTCTCATCAGAGCGCCAACGAAACGGGCTTATCCCCCGCTTCGGACTGCGAGAGCTTAAATTCGGCTTCCTCTCGCTCGTCATTACACTGGCGCTCCTCGCCATTACAGAAGGCTTCTCCCTGATTCTAGGCGAAGGCCCAACCTTCATCTTCATCACCGTCCTCATTTATTTCATTGCGGGCATCGGGTTGATGTTTGTCTTTCCCGCCATTGCCTTCGACCAACCCGTGGATATGGTTCAGTTCATACAGGAGGCCTTGAAACTTCTGGGCTCATTGATTGTCGCCATCTTCCTGGCCAGTGTGGTCGTGGCGATTTTGGTAGGTTCATTTATTTTTGCCGCCTCGAGTGTCGCAGAAACTACAGAAAACCCAGAATGGGTACTGCTGTCTGCATTTTTCTTTATTGAAGCACTTTTTGGCACACTGGCCCTCGCCGTAACTATCAGCACTGTCTCTTACATGTTCAAGGATGTTATTGGAATGAAGGAAGACAAGTCGTCCGACTTGGAAGGGACGGCTAGGGCTAAGATTTCTCGGTAATTACTCAAATCTGGCCTAGTGTCCGCCTCAAGGATCCTTTTCCCTACCAGCCTCGGCGCTCTCAGTATTCTGCATTATCACAGACAAAGCCATTTTAATGAGAATAGGCCAGCTTTAAGCTTTGATCTATTTTTTTGCTTTATAACGGGCCTATGGCACCAGAAGGCAAGAAGATTTATCCTTTTAAACGATCTGTGGACACTAGTTGGATAGTGACTAGGTAGCAGTTTTGATCTATCTACTTGTAAGTGAATTTTTTTCGCACATAGCGAAATTTCCTCTTGCGTTTTGCTATCCAGTCAATTATATGAAAATTGTTAGTTTTGATATCGTACTCTTGTCAAAGTTTGAGACATATTTGTCTTGCGGGAGCTTGCTCCCAACATTTTAGCGGTGACGCCCGGAATGCCTAATAGCTTGATGGCCGCCACGCTAGGAAGGCCGTTTGAAACAAGACTGTTCAAACGGCCGGGGTGCGGGGAAAACTGCAATAGGACGATAAACTCCTTTCTGACAAGACCTTGGTTTGGAAATGCAATTCTGCACTACCATTCAAGGAGAAAGGAGGTTAGCTACATGAAAAGCACTTTCAATATACGTGCCGGAAATAAAGCGAAAACTAATATATTGCAGTGGTTCCAGTGGTTAAAACGACGCTTTTTAAGGCGCCGTTTCGTTCTAAAAATTCTGCTTTTAGTGCTTAAACTCTTAGCAGAATTTTACGACGAGTAACTGGTCCCCCTAGTTACCTCTTAAGTCTCAGGTATGTGATGCTCCATGACGCTTTAAAAATTGTTAGAAAATTTCATCAGACCAGCATTGAGGCTGCAGCCAAAAGTATCGGTGTGTCTGTTTCTTATCTGTCTGAATTAGAAAACGGAAAGAAAAGAATAAACCAAGACATACTAAAAGGATATTCTGCAACCTTTAACATGCCCATTTCCTCTATCTATTTAATTGCAGAGCATATGGAAAGGATAGATAAGAAGGGCGTTAATGGAGTGAGTAAAAAAATTTCTAAGATCATTAAATGGATTGCCGAAGACTGATGTCTTATCCAATCCATAGTTCTCCACTGTATGGAATAAACAGCATCCATAAATTGGCAGAAGCCTTACATGTTGAAGTAAGAATTTTAAGAGATCTAGATCAAATTTGTCGAGCTTATCATGTTAAAGAAGTGGAAGTACCTGGGAAGAAAAAACGAACTACTGAAACCCCAATACGCAATCTAAGGCGTATTCATGATCGTGTAAAAGCTTTACTTATTAGAATAGAATTTCCACCTTATTTGCATTCTGGTAGAAAAGGGAGGAGTTATATAACTAATGCCAAAGCACATATGAATCAACCACAGACATTTAATGTAGACATTACAAATTTTTATCCCTCAACTTCTTGGTATCATATTTACAGATGCTTCAATGAGCAATTTGATTGTAAGCCAGATATCGCAGGTAAAATAGCTACACTATTGACTTACAAAGAACATCTACCAACTGGTAGCCCAATCAGCACAAATCTGTCCTTTTTTGCTCACAAAAAAATGTTCGACAAACTACAAACACTGGCAACCGAATACTGTTTAACAATGACTTTGTTTCAAGACGATATTACATTCTCAGGTGACAGTATTCCAGAAGACTTCCGCAAAGAGGTAAGGGTAATTATAAAGCGACAAGGTCTATCTCCGAATAGAAGCAAACAACGGTTTTATCATGGAGGCCGAAAAGCAAAAGTGACTGGTATTATCGTCGGAGATGAAAGACTATTTGCCCCTAAGCAAAGACACTTGTCATTACGACATTCATTAGATGACTTTTTTCAATCTGTAGAGCCTGCAAGTAAGAGAATGAATTATTTTAAGGCTATGGGAAAAGCATCGGAAATTGAAATGGTCGAAAATAGGATCAGCGGCATCAGAAACAACTTAAGAGTAAAATTTAGAAACAAAAAGAAGACTACTGAATAAACCTTTTGCCTAATACAACGTCCCCTTCTGCCGCTCCCTTAGCTCCGCGTCATAGCTCTCCGCGTCAAAATCCGCTTTTGCGGCTTTTGTCATCTGGCCGGCCGTTGGGACGTTGCCTCTTGCGGTAAAGTTCTTCGGGTTCCAGAGTTCTGCTCTTGTCAGGGCGCGGGCGCATTGGAAGTAGACGGAGTCTATGTGGATGCGGAGGATGGTGGCGGGTTGGTTGCCGGCGACTTCGAACCGGTGTCGCAGTTCCGGGTCGGTGGTGATGGTGGCGCGGCCGTTGATGCGGAGGGTCTCGTCAATGCCGGGGGTCAGGAACAGAAGCGCGACCCGGGGGTCGGAGACGATATTGCGCAAGGTATCGATGCGGTTATTGCCGCGGCGATCGGGGAGCAGCAAAGTTTTCTCGTCTTCTATGTTGAACAGCTGGCCGAGGTGATCACCGCGCGGTGAACAATCGAGCCCCCCTGCCCCGACACTGGCCAGCGCGAAGAAAGGCGCTGCCTCAATCCATTGGCGATACTCGGGGGTGAGATACCCCGTCTCCTTGGCAAGGCTGACGGGATTAACGGAAGGGTAAAGAGCTTCAAGCGCCTCAAGGCTGTCGATAACATAGGGGTCGGTCATGATCACTTCTTTTGAACGACGGAATTATTGGGCGCCTTTTTATCCCGGATTAATGCCAACCGTATGACAAAGGCCTCTTTAATTTCCCGCCAGAGACTGGAGGAACGGCTTTTGCTCGATCCGGCCACAGGGGCGCCAGCTTTCGCATCATAGACATCAATGACCTTCTCGGCGCAACCGCAACCTTCACCGAGGGCGACATTATTGTAATAGAATTTCTCGAAACTCTCGGAACCTGCTCGGGATCTCATTTCCTTCTCCTGATTTGTTTCGGGCTCGCCCCGTTTCTTCGCAACCCATATGAGATATTCAACTAAAGTTTTAAAACCTATTCAAATAATTTTCTCTATCTATCTGTAAAGATACAAAAAAATTAGCATTTTGTTTGGATTTTATGTGCTCTGTTTAGACATTGTTAAAATTTATCAGAATAAATAGTATTTATGTACAGAGTATCAGATCCAGGCTTCGTGAGCCGCCTCCTTACCAAATTACCCCGACATACGGTGATCGTGCCGCTGGTGGTAACACTCATTATGAGCTCCTGCTTTATCACAGGCTGGGCCATCGTCCGTTATGACGAGCGGATCATGATTCATGAAGAGACAGAGCATGAGGCCCGGCACTTCGCGTTCGTCCTGGAATCCTACATTGCCACACGGCTTGCTCTGGCAGAGCAGTTGCGCAATGAGTGGCTGCTTCACCCGATTAATTCAGAAGCAGAGTTTCTGAAGATGATGGAATCGTCCCATGAGCTTTTCGGGGATTTTCAGGCCATAAATTGGGTCAATCCGGACGGCATTGTTGAATGGATTTCACCAATTGAGGAAAATGAACCGGCCCGCGGCCTGGATATCATGTCTCTGCCCGTTCCTTCCCAGGTTCTTTTGAAAGCGAAGGAAACCGGCAAGGTCCAGCTGACGCCGCCCATCAGGCTGGCTCAAGGAGATGATGGCTTTGTCGCCTATCTGCCGATTGATCGCGATGGCAGCCAATACGGCTTCCTCAACGTGGTGTTCTGCACCGAGCCGCTGATCAAGGCGGCGGCCGAGGAAGACCTTTTCAATAACTTCAAACTGACAATCCGCGATGGTGATCGCATTATCTATAACAGCTTGCTCTCCGGGGAAAGCGGCGGACCGGTGTTCAAGACCACCATCCAGGTTGGTGACCGGACCTGGGAAATCTTAGCGATGAAGGCGGATAACTATATGTCTGTCCGGTCGTCTGCATTTGGCGAAATGATCCTGATCATCGGCATTTTGATTTCCCTGGTTGTCGGCTATCTTTTGCGCATCGCCATGGTGCATCAGCAGATGCTTCAAGCCAATGACAAGGTGTTCCGCACATTTATTGAAAATTCGCCCTCCGCCATTCTTTTGAAAGACGCCAAGGGCCGCTATACCTACGCCAATAGTCTGTGGCATCAATGGTTCAACCCGAAAGGGGATCCCATTATTGGCAAGACGGTTCATGATCTGTTTCCCCCTTCCCATGCCGATGCTATCGATGCCGAGGAAGCCAGGGTCCTGAAACAGGGTGAGGCCATTGAAGTGGAAATACAAAGCCCACTGGCTAATGGAAAATATATACCGACCCTGCTGCAAAAATTCCCGATCTATGATTCCAAGGGGGAGATTATTGCCATTGCCGGGGTGAATACGGATCTCTCGGTCCGCAATGCGACAGAGGCGAAACTCCGTGCGGCCCTGGCCAAGGCAGAGGAAGCAAACAAGTCCAAATCCAAATTCCTGGCGACCATGAGTCATGAGCTCAGAACGCCGCTCAATGCCATTATCGGCTTCAGCGATATTCTGCACGGCCAGTATTTCGGCCCCGTGGGCAAGGAAAAATATATTGAGTATGCGCGCGATATCCATGAGAGCGGGCAGCATCTTTTATCGCTGATCGATAATGTCCTCGACATCTCCGCTATTGAGCTTGGCAAACGCGAACTTTCCATGGAGTCCCTCTCCCTTGATGAACTATTGGCAGAATGCATCAAATCTGTTCAACCGCGGGCTCATTCGGCGCATATCAATCTGATCCAGGCAACGCCTTCAAAACTGCCTCTTGTTCAGGGAGACGATACGGCGATGAAACAGATTTTCCTTAATCTGCTGACCAACGCCATTAAATTCTCTTACCCCGGCGATAAGGTTCTGGTTTATGCGGAAGCCAGTGATGATACGGTGAGTATCGTCATTAAGGATACGGGCAGCGGTATCAGCACGGCGGTAATGGAGAAGATCACCGAGCCCTTTATCAAAGGTCATAAAGACTCTGACATTACGCATGAAGGGGTTGGCCTTGGCCTGTCCATCGTCAAATCTCTGGTCAGCGCCCATAACGGCAAACTGGATATCGAAAGCCAAATCGGTGTCGGCACCAAGGTCACCGTCAGCTTTCCAAAACTGCAAAAGCAGCTTGCCGCCTAACGCAGGACCGAGCTGAAATCCAGTTATCGTCCTCTCCGCTTTCATTCAAGCCGGCGCTCGTAACTAATACGGGTTTACGTTTTCTCAACTAATCGCATTTATTTTACTAAAAAGTAGTTCTTTTTCTAGTAATTGGAGTATGCCATGTTTCGTACCTTTTTCGCCTCTCTCCTTGCGATTGCAAGCCTTTCCCTCTTTTCTCATACCGCTCTTGGCAATGACTATCAGGCAGCCCTGAAAGATCTCGCCGATGGCGACATTCGTAGTTGGGCCCAGAGTCCAGCAGTCGTTGCAGCCGTGAAAGAGCAGAACAAAAAATCTGCCGACCTACAGCAGGGAGATATTGACAAGCTCGATAAAGACTGGCGCGCAGAAACAAAAGGTGGCGCCACTCCAATGATCGATTCCGTCCTGGCCAATGACCTGTCTTCCTATCTCAAAGACGTGAAGGACAAATCACAGGGAACCTATACGGAAATTTTCGTGATGGATATGAAGGGCCTGAATGTAGGTCAGAGCGACGTTACCTCTGATTACTGGCAGGGCGATGAAGCCAAATGGGAAAAATCCTATGGGGCCGGACCTGACGGTATACTCATTGATGAAGTTGAGTTTGACGATTCCTCGCAAACCTATCAGTCCCAGGTCAGCGTTTCGATCGTCGACCCTGAAACAAATGTGGCCATTGGTGCCGTTACGGTTGGTGTAAATGTTGAGGCGCTTGAGTAATCGAGCCCTCCTTCAGGCAATTAAAATAGTAACAGGGACGCCTCGACCATGACCACTGCGGATAAAACCAAAAAAGCCTCAAAAATCAACCTGACGGTTAGCCGAAAGATATTGCTCGTTGTCTTTGCGACCACAATGGCGGGGATTGCCCTCCTCGCCTTCTTTGGTTTGCAAAGCCAGCGTCAGAATATCGAAACATTGGCAAGGGCCAACAACCTGACCATCACGGAACTGATGGCCGAGCAATTATCCGGTGGTTTGAAATGGAAAAAAACTGATAAGATTGCCGAAGTCTATCAGGACCTTGCCACCGCGGATGGCAGCGTTCTAGCCGATATCCTGACCTATGACGCGAGCGGCGCACTGGTGACCGAGTATCACTCGAAAACCCTACCAAACGCCGAATTATCCAACCTTATGGCGGACAGAAAATCCGATGTCAGTAAGGACGCAGCTGTCGTTGAAATGACACCAGATCATCAAATCGTTCTGGCTTCTGTGAATTCCAGCAAGGGAGATCTTGTTGGCTATGTCGTGATTGCCTGGAGTTTGGATGTACTGAATGCCCAGCTGGCTGCAACCTTGCGGGAACAGGTCATGCTCGGCGCCGCGGCCCTGATCGGCATCATGCTACTGACCGGCTTCTTATTGAACCGCTTTATCGGCAAACCCTTAAGCCGGCTCACCGGCGCAATGTCCGCTCTAGCTGATGGCGATGAGACAGTTACTGTCGAAGGCCTTGACCGCAAGGACGATGTCGGGGATATGTCTCGTGCTGTTCAGGTCTTCAAGGAAAATGCTGAGAAGGTCAAAGCCCTCGAGATCGAGCGACAGAAGGAAGAAGAAGCAAAAATCACCCGCAACGAGGAACGCCGTCTGGAGGAAGAAGAACGTCAAAAAGCTGAGCAGCAACGTCAGGCCGAAGCGGCACAGGCAGCAGCAAAAGAGCGCAGCAATCTGATGACTCAGGTCGCTGAGAAACTTGAAACCACCGTCAATGCTGTCGCTGTACAGATTTCGGGCTCAGCCTCCCATATGGAGGAAAAAGCCAATTCCATGGTAACAAGTGCTGCCGACACAGACCGCCACTCCTCCTCCATTGCTGCCGCAGCAGAACAAGCGGCGGAGAATGTCGGAGGCGTAGCATCGGCTGCAGAAGAGCTGTCCGTTTCATTGCAGGAAATCGGGCGCCAGGTGTCTGTCTCAACTGAACTATTTGAAGAAACCATGGATGTCGCCAGTAATACGGACAAAGTAGTCGGCAAACTCGCAGAGACCGCCGGTGAGATCGGCAATGTTATCGATCTTATCAACGACGTCGCCGCCCAGACCAATCTGCTGGCCCTGAATGCCACCATTGAAGCTGCGCGGGCTGGGGAAGCCGGCAAAGGATTTGCCGTTGTCGCCTCTGAAGTCAAAGGCCTCGCCTCTCAGACGACGAGAGCCACCGAGGAAATTGCCCGTCAGATCGACGAGATGCAATCTGCAACAGGAGATGCGGTCGACGCAGTAAAAAGCATCGAGACCATGATCACCCGCATCAACGAAACGGTTCAGGTCATGTCTTCCGCTGTGGATGAACAAAGCAAAGCCACCCACGAGATCACGGAAAATGTCCAAAAGGCATCGGCCAGAACCGTGGAAGTATCCCAGAGCGTGACCGAAGTCTCCGATATGGCCTCCACCTCCGGATCCTCGGCTACCGAGCTCCTTTCAGTAGTAGGAGAACTCTCTGATCATTCCTCCAAGCTACAGCAGGAAGTCGAAACAGTCCTGAAGGATATCCGATCCATGGCCGTCTAGATCGACTTAGTACATTCATAAAAAAAAGCCGCGAGATCGATCGCGGCTTTTTTTGTCTATTTGTCAGTGATTACAGAGCCTTGATAATATCCTCCACCATCTTCTTGGCGTCGGCCAAGAGCATCATGGTGTTGTCCTTGTAGAACAGATCGTTATCAATCCCCGCATAACCGGAGGACATGGAGCGCTTGACGAAAAGGACCGTCTGCGCCTTGTCCACATCGAGGATCGGCATGCCGTAAATCGGGCTTTGCGGATCGTCGCGGGCGGCCGGGTTGGTCACATCGTTGGCACCGACGACAAAGGCGACATCAGCCGAGGCGAAATCAGAGTTGATTTCTTCCAGCTCAAAGACCTCGTCATAGGGGACATTGGCCTCCGCCAGCAGCACATTCATGTGGCCCGGCATCCGTCCGGCGACAGGATGGATGGCGTAGGACACCTCAACCCCCTCTTCTTTCAGGATATCGACCATTTCCCGCAGAGCATGCTGTGCCTGGGCAACAGCAAGACCATATCCAGGAACAATGATCACCTTACCGGCATTCTTCATGATGAAGGCTGCATCATCAGCGGAGCCGGCCTTATGAGGACGATCACCTTTGTCCGGACCGGACACCGCGGTGTCGCCACCGAAGCCACCCAGAATAACGCTGAAGAAAGAGCGGTTCATGGCCTTACACATGATGTAAGACAGAATAGCTCCAGAAGAGCCAACCAGCGCCCCCACGATGATCAAGGCAGTATTTTCAAGAGTGAAGCCGATACCAGCCGCCGCCCATCCAGAGTAGGAGTTGAGCATGGAGACCACCACCGGCATATCAGCGCCGCCGATCGGGATAATGATCAGGAAGCCAATCACAAAGGCCAGGATGGTCATGGTCCAGAAAATCGTTGGATCATAGTCAAGGCAGAACCAGACAATCATCGCAATGATGACAAGACCAATCACCAGGTTGACCAGATGCTGACCCGGGAATACTACCGGATTACCAGACACAAGCCCCTGAAGCTTGGTAAAGGCGATGACAGACCCAGAGAAGGTAATGGCACCGACCACAACACCAATGGCCATCTCAATGCGACTAAGGACAGTTAGCTCCCCACCGGCATCCAGAATCCCGTAAGCATCCGGATTATAGAAAGCCGCCGCCGCCACCAGCACCGCCGCAAGACCGACGAGGCTGTGAAAGGCCGCTACAAGCTGTGGCATGGCGGTCATTGCGATGCGTTGGGCGATCACCGCCCCGATGGCACCACCGATGACGATACCGCCGATGATCCACTCATAGGAGACCACGTCCGGATCGAGGATGGTGACGATCATGGCAATTGCCATGCCGATCATCCCCATGATATTCCCGCGACGTGAGGTGTCGGGTGACGACAAACCCCGAAGCGCGAGGATGAAAAGAATGGCGGAGACCAGATAGGCGAGCGCCGTAAAGTTAGCTGACACGGATCGTCTCCCCTATTTCTGTTTTTTCTTGTACATGGACAGCATCCGCTGCGTGACGAGAAATCCGCCAAAGATATTCACCGAGGCCAGGACAATCGCAATAAAGCCGAAGATCTTCGCCAGATTGACTTCAGCCGGACCGGCCGCAATCAAAGCACCAACGATAATCACCGAGGAAATGGCATTGGTTACCGCCATCAGCGGCGTATGCAAAGCTGGGGTCACACTCCAGACCACATAATAGCCGACAAAAATGGCAAGCACGAAGATGGCCAGCCTGAAAACAGTGGGATCAACCATATCCATAATCAGTTCCCTCCTTCGGTAAGTAATGGGTGAATGACAGCACCATCCTTAGTCAGTGCGCTTCCCTGAATGATCTCATCTTCCCAGTTCATGGCAAGAGAGCCGGTTTCTTTATCAATCATCGGTGTCAGGAAATTCAGCAGGTTCTTGGCAAACAGGGCTGAAGCGTCACTGGCAAGCCGACTTGGGACATTTATATGGCCGACGATATGAACGCCGTTATCCGTGGTGACGATCTCACCTGGCTTGGATTGGGTGACATTCCCCCCCATCTCGACGGCCAGGTCAACAAGGACGGAACCGGGCTTCATGCTGGCCAGCATTTCATCGGTCACCAAGATCGGTGCTTCCCGTCCCGGAATCAATGCCGTTGTAATGACGATATCCTGTTTCTTGATATGCTCGGCCACAAGCTCCGCTTGGCGTTTCTTGTAATCGTCACTCATTTCCTTGGCGTAGCCGCCTTCATCTTCACCCGTCTCATCGGTTTCGACCATAACGAATTTAGCGCCGAGGCTTTCTACCTGTTCCTTAGTCGCTGCGCGAACATCAGTGGCCGTCACAATAGCACCAAGTCGGCGAACGGTTGCGATAGCCTGCAATCCAGCTACTCCAACTCCCATGATGAACGCCTTCGCTGGGGCAATAGTGCCAGCGGCGGTCATCATCATCGGCAGAGCTTTGCCATAAACTGCTGCCGCATCCAAAACCGCTTTATAACCCGCCAGGTTTGACTGGGAGGAAAGGACGTCCATGGACTGCGCTCGGCTGATCCGCGGGACAAGCTCCATAGCTACCGCATTGACACCTGCTGCTGCATAGGCCGCCACCTGTTCCTTATTCTGGAGGGGCGCCAGTTGAGCGATCAGGGTCGCGCCGGATTTCATGAGAGACAGCTCATCCGGACCACCTTCAGCGTCAGTCAGGGGGCGCTGAACTTTTAGAACCACATCTGCGTCTTTCAGTGCCGCCGCTTCATCAGCTGCAATACTGGCACCGGCATCAACGAAATCCTGGTCCTGGAAAGAACTCAATGTCCCAGCACCGGTCTCAACGACCACTTCGGCGCCCAGCCCCACAAATTTCTTTACAGTATCCGGAGACGCGGCAACGCGCTTTTCGTTCTCCCGCCGCTCCTTGGGGATAGCGATTTTCATAATCGATCCTCTTTTCTAATCAGTTTTGATAGGAAGGTCACACGCCCCAGCCCTCCCAGAATTTTCTGCGCCCGGTAAAACCTGCGTAATTCAGGTCAGAGGAGGAAGATCGCCATCAGTATAAGTAGAATGATAACACCGATCGTGCCGACGGTGAAAAGCTTGACGAAGCCTTTAAAAGCATCCTGCTGTGCCGAAATATCCATCTTGCCATGCTCACTCATAATGAATCCCCTCGCGTCCATTCATTTTTGGTTTGTTTGCACTGCAATATACCGAAATCTGTTTATGGAGCAACAGATTGTCGTCAGAGATTTAAAAAAATCGCAGGAAGTGGTGTGTTTCGGCTATAATTTTTCGAGCTCGTCGATGAATCCCTCGATCACACCCAGACCTTTCGACCAGAAAGACGGATCAGAAGCATCCAGCCCGAATGGCGCCAACAACTCCTTATGGCGCAACGTGCCCCCAGCTTTCAGCATATCGAAATACTTCTCCTGAAAGCCGGTCTCAGCATCCTGATAAACCGCATAAAGGGCATTCACCAGACAGTCACCAAAGGCATAGGCATAAACATAGAAAGGCGAATGTATGAAATGCGGTATATAGCACCAGAAATATTGGTACTCGTCATGCATGCGAATAGCTGGTCCCAGGCTTTCCACCTGGACATCCATCCAGATCTTGCCGATCTGGTCGGGGGATAGCTCTTCTTTCTTGCGGGCGTCATGCAGACGTTTTTCAAATTCATAGAAAGCGATCTGCCGGACAACCGTATTCAGCATATCTTCTACTTTGCCCGCCAGCATAACGCGGCGTTTTTCCGGATCCTTTTGGCGATCCAGAAGCGCACGGAAGGTCAATTGCTCACCAAAAACACTTGCCGTTTCCGCCAAAGTCAGCGGCGTATCCGCCAGCAGGCCGCCTTGTGGTGCCGCCAATATCTGATGCACACCATGACCCAGCTCATGGGCCAAGGTCATCACATCTCGAGTATTTCCCTGGTAATTGAGCAAGAGATAGGGATGCGCACTTGGCACCGTTGGATGGGCAAAGGCCCCAGGCGACTTGCCCGGGCGAACGGAGGCATCAATCCAGGGGTTCTCAAAAAACTGCGAGCCGAGTTTCGACAGCTCCGGCGAAAACTGGCCATAAGCATCGAGGACCGTGTCCCGTGCTTCCTGCCAGGGAATAACCCGGTCATCTTCTTCCGGGAGCGGGGCATTGCGATCCCAGTAATCCAGCTTCTCCTGCCCCATCCAGCCGGCCTTCAAACGGTAATAGCGGTGCGACAAGGTGGGATAGGCCGCCTGTACAGCCTCAGACAAGGCATCCACAACTTCCCCTTCCACCTGATTGGAGAGATGGCGCATGTCGGCCGGTGCCTTGACCCCGCGCCAGTCATCTTCAATGGATTTGTCCTTGGCTAGAGTGTTCGTTACCAGGGAAAACAACCGGACATTTTCGCCAAAAACCTTTCCGAGGCTCTTGGCCGCCTTTTTGCGCATCTC
Source organism: Pseudomonadota bacterium (assembly GCA_024743055.1). Classification (GTDB taxonomy): domain Bacteria; phylum Pseudomonadota; class Alphaproteobacteria; order Sneathiellales; family Sneathiellaceae; genus Sneathiella. The sequence continues at coordinate 48,813 of JANSXH010000012.1, read as the reverse complement.
GCCATCTTTGCTCGACAGCAAATGCAGGACCTGCTGCGATGCCATTTCCTCACCGTCAACATCGAAGCGCATGCCGGCGATTGTCTCATCAAACAATCGCACCCAGGCGCTACGGCCAGAGATATCCTTTTCATGAAGAAGTTTTTCCAGCTCGTCTGACAGCTGGTATGGTTGCAAGGCCCGAACATTGCGAATCCAAGGTTCATATTTCTTCAGGCTGCTGCCCTCATACATCTCATGGAGGACCTCTTCTTCGATTCTATTCAGTTCCAGGGTCAAGAAAAGCAGATCAGTAGAAATGGCATTGACCTTTTCCTGCATGGTCTGGAAGAACTTGCCGATATCCGGATCCGACATATTGCCCGCATAAACCAGATAAGCATAGGACATGATCCGGCCCTGCAATTCCCCGATCTCTTCATAAGCGGAAATGGCGAGATAGAGCGCCTGGCCATCAAGCCCGGACAGCTTGCCTTTATAGGTCTCAGCAAAATGCTTTGCATCCTCTGCCGCCTTTTCCAGATCCTCACTCAATTCAGCTGAATTTCGCGATGGATATAGATCACTCAAATCCCATTCTGGGAGATCTTTGAGAAGCGGGTCAGTCATTGTCTTAGGCTCCGGCGGAAAAAATACTGTTCCACTTAAATAAGGTAAAAAATTCAGCTGACAAGGAAATTGGCATGGGCCGCTGCCACCGGCTTTGCCCGATCCGCCTGCCAGGCCTCAATCCGCATGTTGGCAATCCGTCGTCCTGGCTTGGTAATCACTGCTTCGGCATAGGTTTCAATAGGTTTCGCCGACCGTAAATATTCGACAGTGATATTGATTATCTTCGGGACCCGTGTGACATCTTGAGTAGCAAAAAGATGTACCAGAGCCGTGCTTTCCAGAAACGCCCCAACCACACCACCGTGAAGTGCCGGCAGCACGGGATTGCCAATAAATTTCTTGTCCTCCGGCAAGACGCAAATCAACGTTCCATCTTTTGCCTCAAGCCTCATACCCAAAAACGAAAAATACGGGATCATATCGAAGACACGAACCCAGTCCTTGTCTTCGCGAGACTTGTTGATCGTTTCGACAAATTCTTCCGACGTCATTTGCTGCATCATTACTCTCCTTTTTCCTTAGAGACCTCATCGAGAGGTTTCGTAGAAGAGGATTTCAGCATGAAGGTCCCAACGCTGTTGGCGACGGGGTCATCCGGATCTGTGTGATAGGCAATAGCTCGAGTAAAGGCGATCTGCCGGGTCGTTCTGTAGCAGGTTGCCCGGGTAAATAGTTCCAGACCCGGCGTCGCAGGTTTCAGATAATCGATCCTGAGGTCCAAGGTAGCGATGGGCAAATACTTTTTTACCCGTGCGTAAATACACATGCCTGCTGCTGTATCAATTAACGTGGTGATGATGCCACCATGGAGGATGCCATTGACCGGATTTCCGGCAAATCGCTCCTGATAGGGCAAACTGAACGTTACCCCGTCGTCGTCCATCTCATGCACTTTGACACCAATTTCTGAGCAATGGGGAATGCCCGTATCAATTATATTTTGTATCTGATTTATATCGAATGGCTTCGACATCGAATGCTAACCCTTGAAGTAATCCTTGTACCACGCGACGAATTTGGGAATTCCCTCATTCAAGGAGGTGGTGGGTTCATATCCCACATCTCGACGGATCGGGTCAATATCCGCAAAGGTTTCTTTTACATCTCCCGCCTGCATTGGCAGCATTTCAGTTTTGGCTTTCACGCCCAACGAACTTTCCAGGGCTTCCACCAGACCCATCAGCGGTTCAGAGCGATGATTGCCAATGTTATACACCCGATATGGCGGGCTACCTTCCGCGCCAATCGGTGGGTTGGCCAAAACAGACGTGACGCCATTCACGATATCATCGATATAGGTAAAATCCCGTTTCATCTTACCATGATTGAAAATTGGGAGGGTTTCACCCTTCAGGATCTTCTCTGTAAAGGTCCAATAGGCCATGTCAGGACGTCCCCAGGGTCCGTAGACGGTGAAGAATCGCAACCCCGTAACGGGCAACCCGTAGAGATGAGCGTAGGAATGGGCCATCAGCTCATTGGCCTTCTTAGTCGCGGCATATAAGGAGACGGGCCTGTCTACGGACTGATCAACGGAATATGGAAGCTCTTTATTTCCGCCATAGACGGAACTGGAGCTGGCATAGACCAAGTGCTCCAGTTTTTCAAGATTGCGGCTGAATTCCAGTATGGTCAGGAATCCAAGGAGATTGGAATCTGCATATTTAAACGGTTGTTCGATGCTGTATCGCACACCAGCCTGGGCAGCCAGATGTACAATTTTTGTAATTCCGGGAACCTTTTGCAACGTGTCGAAAAATACTTCTCGATCCTTCAGGTCCAACTGAAAGAACTCAAACGCGTTATGTGCTCCAAGTTTTTCGAGGCGGGCCTGCTTGAGAGAGACATCATAGTAATCGTTTAGATTATCAATCCCGACGACTTTCTCTCCAGCTGCCATCAACGCCAGTGACACATGCATTCCAACGAAGCCCGCAGCTCCCGTGACCAAGACAGTCATAAATTTTCCTTTACGTCCAAGGACATAGTTCCCTCTCCTTCAAAGCATTTGTGGATAGGGAATGTCAAAAACAATTCACATCAAACAGCTAAGAAATAATTTATGTCAGCATTATTGACCTTTATTGTAAAAGCTGTTATACATCTTATATTATGGTTAAGTTAATCGAAGATTAGCGGGAGCTCTCCGACATGCAATTGGCCAACGTTTCACTGAATGATAAATATGAACTGGAAGAGGGTCGAATCTTTCTGACAGGCATCCAAGCACTCGTCCGCCTGCCACTGATGCAGAAGGCTCGCGATACAGCCGCTGGCCTGAACACTGCAGGATTTATCTCCGGTTATCGGGGTTCTCCCCTCGCTGGCTATGACCAGTCCCTTTGGAAAGCAAAGCCGCTACTCGAACAGAATGAAATTCATTTTGAGCCAGGCATCAACGAAGACCTCGCCGCTACGGCAGTTTGGGGCAGTCAGCAACTAAATCTGTTCAAGGGCGCGAAATATGATGGTGTTTTTGGTCTCTGGTATGGCAAGGGACCTGGTGTAGATCGTACAGGGGATGTTTTCCGCCACGCCAATAATGCAGGAACTTCCAAATATGGTGGTGTCCTCGCTCTAGCTGGAGACGACCATGGCATTGTGTCCTCCTCCGTCGCCCATCAAAGTGAGCATGGATTTGCCGGCTGGATGATGCCTGTTCTGCATCCGTCGAGCGTGCAGGAAATTCTTGATTACGGCCTCTTAGGCATTGAAATGTCTAGATATTCCGGGCTTTGGGTTGGGTTTAAATGTATTTCCGAGACCGTTGAGGGCGGCGCCTCTGTGTATGTATCACCGACCCGCAACACATTTGTACTGCCGGAAAATGAATTGCCGGAGGGCGGCCTTAATATCCGACCCAATGATGATCGATTCGAGCAGGAATATCGCCTCAACGAACAAAAAATCTATGCGGCCCGCCGCTTTGCCCGGGCTAATAATGTCGACAGAGTCGTGATGGATGGACCGAAGCGTCGTCTCGGCATCGTCACCACCGGCAAATCCTATCTTGATGTCCGTCAGGCCCTTCGGGATCTTGGCATCAATGATGAGCTTGCGGCCGATATTGGCCTGAGTGTTTATAAAGTCGGCATGCCCTGGCCGCTGGATCCGGAAGGCATCCGGCATTTTGCAGAGGGACTTGAGGAAGTCCTGGTGATTGAAGAAAAGCGGGCCATCATCGAAAACCAGATGAAAGAGCAGCTCTATAATTGGCAGACAGACGTGCGCCCCCGCATTATTGGTGAATTTGACGAAGACAAAAACCACATCCTGCCCTCAGCCGGAGAACTGACCCCGGCCCGAGTTGCCAGAGTGATTGCGGCTCGTATCCGTCGTTTCTATACCTCTGAGTCCATTGAAAACCGGCTTGCCTTCCTCGACAAAAAGGAAAAGCAGCTGAACGCAACGCCGGCGAAACTCGTTCGGACACCGTTTTACTGTTCCGGCTGCCCCCATAACACCTCAACGGTAGTACCCGAAGGAAGTCGCGCCGTAGCCGGGATCGGTTGTCATTTCATGGTCACCTGGATGGACCGAAACACGGATACTTTTACCCAAATGGGCGGCGAAGGTGTTCCCTGGGTCGGTCAGCAGCATTTTACGGATGAGAAGCATATCTTTGCCAATCTCGGCGATGGCACCTATCACCATTCCGGCTTGCTTGCCATCCGTCAGGCCATTTCAGCCAAGGCGACAATTACCTATAAAATCCTGTATAACGACGCCGTTGCCATGACCGGTGGCCAGCCGCTCGAGGATCAACTCACCCCCTGGCAAATCGCTCAACAGGTTGCCGGTGAAGGCGTTTCGGTTATTCGCATTGTCTCTGATGAGCCTGACAAATATCCCTCCGGCATTGACTGGCCAAAAGGGACAACTTTCCATCACCGTGATGAGTTGGACAAAGTCCAGAAGGAGCTGCGGGAAGTCGAAGGCGTCTCAATCATGCTTTATGATCAGACCTGCGCGGCGGAAAAACGCCGTCGGCGCAAGCGCGGCACCTTCCCTGACCCTGCCAAACGGGTGATGATCAATGATCTGGTCTGTGAAGGCTGCGGTGACTGTTCGGTTAAATCAAACTGCCTGTCAGTTGAGCCGCTCGAGACAGAATTTGGCCGCAAGCGGACAATCAACCAATCCAGCTGTAACAAGGATTTTTCCTGCGTTAAAGGCTTCTGCCCGAGCTTTGTGACCATCGAGGGCGGAGAGCTTAGAAAAGCGACACCGAGCGCGGCTGAAAATCCGGCTGAAGGCGTTCCCCAACCTGCGGAGCGGGAGTTGGAGCACCCCTATCGTATTCTGATCACCGGTATTGGTGGAACCGGTGTTGTTACAATCGGTGCCCTTGTTGGCATGGCCGCTCATCTTGAAGGTAAAGGGATTTCGGTTTTGGATCAGGCCGGCCTCGCCCAAAAAGGCGGCGCGGTTACCAGCCATGTTCAGATCGCACCAACGCCTGAACATATCAATGCCGTGCGAATCCCGGCAGGACGTGCCGATCTTCTCATTGGTTGCGATATGGTCGTGTCCGGCTCCTATGATTCTCTGGCCAAGTTGGATGTCGGGATTGCCCATGCGGTGGTCAATGCCCATCCCGCCCCGACCATGGATTTTACTCTGAACCCGGATGCTCCTTTCCCGGTGCAGGATACCCTGGATCATATTCGCGATGCCGTAGGTGCTGATGCTTGTTCCCTGATCAATGCCAGCGAAATTGCCACGACATTGATGGGCGACTCTATCGCAACGAACCTGTTCATGCTGGGCTATGCCTTCCAGAAAGGCTTAGTACCCGTCTCTGAAGATGCTCTACTCAGGGCCATTGAACTGAACGGTGTCGCCATTGACGCAAACAAAAAGGCCTTTGCCTGGGGCCGGGTGATGGCCCATGATCCTGAGAAAGTGGAAGCAGAAGTCGAAGTCCTGAAAGGCCCCGTTGCCATCGAGCCACCGGCAACAGAGCTTGAAGACATCCTCAGCCGTCGGGTCGCGTTCCTGACGGATTATCAGAACAAACGGTATGCAAGTAAATTCGGCGCCGTCATCAATAATGTCAGTAGCCGAGAAAAGGAAATTAACCCTGGGTCAACGGCACTCACAGAAGCGGTCGCCCGGTCTCTGTTCAAAGTCATGGCGTATAAGGATGAGTATGAAGTGGCCCGGCTCTATACGGACAATCGCTTCATGCAGAAGGTCGAGACCATGATGGACGGGGATTACAAGCTCAAATTCCATCTCGCCCCGCCTCTGTTCTCAAAGAAGGACCCTGAGACAGGACATTTGAAAAAGAAGGAATATGGTCCCTGGATGATGAAGTCATTCTCCACGTTGGCCAAGTTCAAGGGCCTCAGGGGTACTCCGCTTGATCCGTTTGGTTATATGGAAGAACGCAAGAAAGAGCGTGCTCTGATCGTCTCCTTCCAAAAAACAATCGACGAGATCCTTGCGGGCCTGACTGCTGAGAATTTCGATATCGCTGTCGAAATTGCGTCCCTGCCCATGCAGATACGCGGATATGGTCACGTGAAGGAAAAAGCTCTCGACGTCTTCGAGGGCGAACTCGCCCATTTGATGTCGCTCTTTCACAACCCAGAACCCCAAAGCAAGGCGGCAGAGTGATCTAAATTGGTCTTAAGGTCATCGTGAAATTGGACCTATAGAATCAGAAATATCTCCTCTAATGTGTCCAGATGAGGAGAGCCGCCCATGCTGGAATTACGCCCCAATTGCGAGAGCTGTGACAAGGACCTGCCAAATGGCGGACCTGTCACCGCCTATATCTGTACCTTTGAATGTACATTTTGTTCCGATTGTACGGACACGGTCCATAAAGGGATTTGCCCCAACTGCGGAGGTGATCTTGTTATCCGCCCAACCCGTCCTGAGGCCTTGCTGGAGAAGTTTCCGCCAAGCACGAAACGGGTTCTTAAAAAATAGAAAATTGCGGATTCAGGCCTCTGGATCAGCGAGCAATGGCTTCAACCCCCGTCCCATAGACCGCAAAAGAAAGGCCGCCTCGGTATTCAGGGCGATTTTCTCATCAGCTCCCTCAGCGTTTTCCTCGTGCCTCTGACAGGCAGTTTCCAGGAGCTCCCGCGCCTCAGCGCGGGTGAACAGCCCCTTGATCACGCATTGCTGCAAGATAAGTTCCGATAGGGTCAGCGCTGCAAATCCAGCAGCATCTGCAGAGAATTCCTTCATATTCGGCGCCCTGAAACGCTACTTTAAAGAAAGTATCAATAACTCATCTGCACTTAATTATTGTATCGACAAATACAAGGGACTAGTTAGCCCTGGGAGATGTTAGAAAGAAGCAGCTCCGGGCTGATCTTCCTCCCCATCGTCATTCGCGGCGCCCTCATCGGCCATGCCAAGCGCATGCTTATACAGGTCGATCATATATTCCTGTTCCTGATAATCGGCCTTATCCATCTTGCGTAACCTTAGAACGGCCCGCATTGCCTTGACATCAAAGCCGGTTCCCTTGGCCTCAGCAAATATCTCCTTGATATCGTCCGCCAGTCCCTTTTTTTCTTCTTCCAAGCGTTCAATCCGCTCAATATAAGACCGCAAATGATCCGCTGCGACACCGCCAATGTCAGCCATGCTGAAATCCTCATCCTGAAGTAATCTGATTACCCGGCCACCTGCCGGAACCGGTTTGTAGCATTATTCTGATCAGCACGTACATGCCTAGAATAAAAAAAATCGTCTGTTTTTGTCGCCCTAGTGATCCGGCTTGTTAACCTCGAACGCCGCCTTCTGTTCCGCCGTTGCTTCGGTCTGATATTTGCTTTTCCATTCCGGAAAAGGCATGCCATAAACGATTTCGCGCGCTTCCAGCTTATCCATCTCAATGCCTTTCTCGGCAGCCGCTTCCATATACCAATTGGACAAGCAGTTACGGCAAAAGCCGGAAAGGTTCATTAAATCAATATTTTGGACATCGGTGCGGTTGCGTAAATGGTCCCGCAACCGGCGGAAGGCGGCAGCCTCAAGCTCTAACGTTTCCTGATCAGTCATTTTGTGCCTCTTTTCTCTATCCTATCTACTAGTTTATGCCAGAGACCGTTTCTTTCAAGACCTGGTCAACAACTTTCACTAAGGCGTCCTTGGGCTTTTCCCCCTTGCCAACGCAATCTCTGTAAAGAGCCAATTGCCGATCGGCGGAAGTTCCCCGGCGGACAATCTCGCGCGCATGCTGGACTTCTTTTTCACACCCTAAAAATTCTGCGTCCTCCGCTGTCAGACCAATAATTTCGTCAATCAGCTCCGCCATTGGCACAGGTGCTGGGATTCCAAAATCTACAAGCTTTCCATCAACCCCAAATCGCTGGCCGATCCAGCGATTTTCTTCGACCAGAGTCTGCGGATAAATCCGCCACCTCTGGTTATTGCGACGCAGCCGATACAGCATCCTGAGCACACAGGAAAACAGAGCCGCAATCGTCAGACTGTCCTCAAGTAACGGACAGACATCCGTCAGGCGCATTTCAAGGGTCGGATATTTGGACGAAGGACGCAAATCCCACCATAACTTCGAACCGTCTTCAATGGCATTGGCTTCCACCATCGTATCAACAAGTCGCTCAAACTCACCAAAACTTTCGAAACGGTCTGGCAGGCCGGTACGCGGCAACGCGTCAAAAACTGTGACCCGATAGGACTTTAACCCGCTCTCTTCACCGCGCCAGAAGGGGGAGGACGTACTAAGGGCTAGAAGATGTGGCAGAAAATATGTGGCCTGGTTCATCAGGTCAATGCGCAGCTCCTGATCCTCGATGGCGCAATGGACATGCATGCCGCAGATCATCATACGCCTCACCGTCGCCTGCATATCCCGGGCAATGATGTCGTATCGCTCCTTCGGCGTGTGCTTCAGACCATGCCAATCGGCAAAAGGATGGACTGACGACGCCATAAGCCCCAGACCCTTCTTTTGAGCTACTTCAGATACAGTACCGCGTAACTCTTGCAGCGCCTCTCGGGCTTCACTGATATTTTTGCAAACCCGCGTGCCAATTTCGAGTTGGGAGCGAAGGAATTCAGGCGTAACGATATGATCGGGGAGACGTTTTTGGCATTCGCTCAAGATATCATCGGAGGGCTCTTGCGCCAGCTCCCGGGTCTCCAAATCGACGAGAAGATATTCTTCTTCAATGCCAATGGTAAAACTCGGCTCTTGCAAACTCATTGTTATCTTCCCCCTGTCGCACTCACCCTGCCACTCATTTATACGGTAGTTCCCGTTTTAGGCAAAGTGCTCAACCCCATCACATGAGAAACGACATCCGCCATGATACAGGCCCATTTCTCAGCTCCTTGATGGGTATCGATCAGATCCTGGCGAATTTCAATGGCCACATGCGGGACATTGCGGTCCGTACCATGAGCCGACATAGTGTATCCCAAAGGGTCACGGGCAGAATATGGCTCATTATCGCCAACCACCAACGAACTGTTTTGACGCAAAAATTCCAGCATTGGCGCCGCGATCCGATCATCCTGATCCCATAGAATCCCAATATGCCAGGGACGCTCGAAATCATTCATCACCGGGGTAAAGCTATGCATTGAGATCAAAAGCGGCTCCTGATGTTGAGCAATCTTTTCATCAAGCAAACCCGTGATGGCGCTGTGATAAGGATGAAAATACTTTTCTATCCGCTGTTCCCGATCATTTAAAGTTATTCCTTTATTCGCAGGAACTTCGATGCCATCGCTCATCTCAGGTATCAAGGCGTTATCTGTGGGATACCGGTTGGCATCGAGAAGCAGCCTGGAAAATCTGGCATAGATAGCCGTGCCCTGGAGCTTATCCGACAAACGGCGCGTCACATCTTCGATACCAATGTCCCAAGCAATGTGTCGATGCAGGACAGAGATATCCGTCAGGCCAAGATTGTCATATTCCTCAGGAATGTGACGGCTCGCATGGTCAACGGTAAATAAAAGCCTGTTCGGGCTATCGGCATGTTGTACGTCAAATGTGGGAAAGTTTTGGTCAGGCATAGGGCAATAAATAAAGTTTGTAATTCCGGTCGGAGACAATATCCCAGTTCCTTCAAAACTGACACTATTTTCTGAGCCTGATAAACCTAAGATGTCTACATTGTGAGAAGGGCAACGTGGACTTTCTGAAATGCCGAAGATATGCTTTCCGAAAATAACAAGAACATTCCCTTCGCACTGCTACGGACCTTCCAATGACGCCCTTTACACTCTATGCCATGCCCCATTCTCTTTATTCAGGGAAAGCGCGGTCCTATCTCATCAAACAAAGAATTGACTTTCAGGAAGTGACCGCAGGACATCCCGACTATGAAAAAGAGGTAATGCCGAAGATCGGCCGATGGATTATTCCCGTTCTGAAAACACCGGATGGGGAGTTGATTCAAGACGGCACGGACATCATTGATTGGTTTGAAAATGCGGGAAAGGCCCGGATTTCAGCCTATCCAAAGACCGGACGCCAATTGATCACCTCCTTAATTTTTGAACTTTTTGGCGGTGAAGGCCTTCTTCGGCCCGCCATGCATTACCGCTGGAATTTCGATGAAACGAACAAGGAATTTATCGAAGACCAGTTCGGTCTGTTTCGTCTTCCAAACCTATCGAAGGAAGAAAGGCAGGAAATAGTGGTGAAATCTACGAGCCGAATGCGCGGTGCCGCTGTGATGTTCGGCGTGACGGCGGAGACCATTCCGGATATTGAAACGGCCTATGAGAGCTTTCTCAAGCAACTCAATGTCCATTTCACGCTTCATCCATACCTATTGGGAGGCATCCCGACCATTGGTGATTATGGGCTTATCGCGGCCCTCTTTGCTCATCTGGGCCGGGATCCCTACCCGGCCACCCTAATGAAGCAGATTGCACCGGCAGTTTTTCGCTGGACCGAGCGGATGAATTCCTACACGGCGGATATGTCCGAATTTGTCGATATGCCTGAAGCCCTGTTGCCAGAGGATGACATCCCACCAACCTTGATCGCCCTTTTCAGGACAGTCGCAGAAGACTATCTGCCGGAAATCCGTGCCTTTACAAATTTCACAAATGACTGGCTTGCGGCTCAGCCTGAGCTGCAATCCGGTGACATTGTTGGCGGCGATCCAAAAGCGAGAGCGATCGGCAGCTGTCAATTTGATTGGCGCGGCCATCAACTGACTGTCGGTGTGCTCCCCTATCGTTTATTTCTTCTGCAACGCATACAGGATGCCTTTGATGGTGTTGATGGGGCCCAAAAAGCGTCTGTTCAGCAACTGCTGACCGAGGCTGGCCTCGAAGATATCCTGACGTTGCGAACTCATCGCAAGGTGTTAAGAAAGAATAACCGGGAAGTTTGGGGTGAAAAGATCTAAGTAACAGTCAAATTTATTTAACTTTCATTAGCCTGATCCAAATGCTAACTCCCATTGTATTCACAATAAATCTGCACAGGGCGGTTTTTAGTGGCTAGTATGGTGTATACGTTATTTGAGCCAGGTAAAGAGAGTAAGAACATATGCGACGACTGAGAAATACAAAGGTGATCGCGACCCTGGGGCCGACAAGTTCGGCGCCGGAAACAATAGAGGCCCTTCACCTGGCAGGGGCCGATGTGTTTCGGTTGAACTTCAGTCATGGCGATCATAGTGACCATGAAGAGCGTTACAATCAGATCCGGGCTTTGGAAGAAAAACAGGGGCGCCCTATCGGTATTCTCGCTGATCTTCAGGGCCCAAAAATCCGCATCGGTGCTTTTTCCGAAGGCCCGATTTTTCTCGAAAATGGTGATCCGTTCCGACTGGATCTGAACGAAGATGCTGGTGATGGCGGGCGTGTATCCCTACCGCACCCAGCTGTTCTGAAATCCTTGGAGAAAGGCAGCATCCTCCTTCTGGATGACGGCAAACTGCAATTGACTGTTACCGAAGCAGGTGAAGACTTTGTCGATTGTGAGGTCGCAGTTGGAGGCAAGCTATCCGATCGCAAAGGTGTCAATATTCCCAACGCCGTCGTCAAGATAAGTGCGCTAACGGACAAAGACCGGCGAGATCTGGATTTTGCTCTGTCCTTGGGGGTTGATTGGGTGGCGTTAAGCTTTGTCCAGCGACCAGAAGATATAGCGGAAGTTAAAAAAATTGTGGCCGGACGGGCGGCCGTAATGGCTAAAATTGAAAAGCCGGCAGCTGTCGAACAGCTGGAGGAAATCATTGACTTGGCGGACGCAGTCATGGTGGCCCGGGGGGATCTCGGTGTCGAAATCCCGATCCAGGAAGTGCCGTCAATCCAGAAGAAGATTATTGTACAGGCCCGCGAGGCTGGCAAACCGGTGGTTGTTGCCACCCAGATGCTGGAGAGCATGATCAGCTCTCCGGTCCCAACACGGGCCGAAGTTACAGACGTCGCCAATGCCATTTACGATGGCACGGATGCAGTAATGCTGTCCGCCGAAAGCGCTGCAGGGGATCATCCGATTGAAGCTGTGACCATGATGAACGATATTGCCGAAGTTACTGAGAGAGACCCTGCTTATCGCAAGGTTACCGACGCCCATCACGGTCATCTCGAAGCAACTACCGCCGACGCCATCAGTGCCGCGGCTTCGCAAGTCGCGCGTACCATCACAGCATCCGCCATCGTCACCTATACGACCTCCGGCTCTACCGCATTGAGGGCGGCTCGGGAGAGAGGAAAAACTTCGGTTCTTGCCCTAACCCCTGCCCTTAAGACCGCCCGGAGGTTAGCTCTTGTTTGGGGACTGCATTGTGTACATACACGGGATGCGGAGAATTTCGCCGATATGGTGGCCAAGGCCTGCAAGATATCTTTTGCCGAAGGATTTGCGCGTCCCGGGGATCAGGTTGTGATCATGGCTGGGGTGCCGTTTGGGACACCAGGGTCGACGAATATTTTGAGAATTGCCTGGGTCGGCGATCAGGATATTTAGGACCGAGTATTTGCACCCTTAGATTCGTTTGTCGTCCCGTTCTTTTTGCAACTGCTTCAAGCGCTCGGCTACTGTTCGCATATGCGGGTTAATATTGACGGCTTTTTCAAAGGCCGACAATGCACCTTCGTCGATTTCCTGCCGATCATAGATCTGCCCCAGGCCTGCAAGAGCACCAAAATGCCGGGGCTCCAGTTCTAAGGTGCGGCCGATATCTTCGATGGACGCGTCAAATTCTCCGATGAGAAAGAGCACCGTTGCCCGCTTGTTCCAGGCTTCCGAATATTCCGGGTCAATCTTGGTGACTGAGGTGAACAGCGTCAGAGCCTTGCCGAAGGCGCCCTGCCCCATATATTGCATCCCCTGAACCATCAGAAAATCAATGGTATCGCTCCCGGATTCCAGCCAGATGGACCAGATGTTTTTTTCAATGGCTTTGGCTTCGGAGTAGTTTTCAGTGGCGGCTAGGTTGGCGAACAATTCGTCAAGGCGGGGATCGTCCTGCCGCGCGGAGGCTGTCGCAGACCAGCCGAGACAGGTGAGTAAAACTGCCAAACGAAGTAAGAGCGTTCTCATCCCCCAAATATAGGGCATCTGAAGGAGTTTGATAAGAGAGCGGCTCACACAAATTTGTGAGCGGGAACTTATGAAAGCTGATCGGGTTTTGGACCGCCAGTTGCCCAATCCAAAAGTTGAACCGTATGAACAACCGGCAGATCCATGCCGGAGGCGATCTGGGCCATACAGCCGATATTCCCGGCCGCCACGATATCAGGATTAGTCGAAGCGATATTTTTCACTTTGCGATTTTTAAGTTTACCAGAGAGCTCAGGCTGCAGGAGATTATAGGTTCCAGCAGATCCGCAGCAGATATGAGATTCTGGAATGTCTGTGACATTGAAATCCATGGCTGAGAGCAGTGATTTCGGCTCCTGCTTGATTTTCTGGCCATGTTGCAAGGAACAGGCGGAATGATAGGCCACTTTCAGGGAGGGTAATTCAGCACGCTTCTGCAGATCCAATGTGACAGCAAATTCGGTGATATCGCAGGCCAGCCCTGCTACCGCTTTTGCTTTTTCAGAAAGAACATCATCTTCTTCAAATAAATGTCCGTAATCCTTAACAGTTGTTCCGCAGCCAGAAGTGTTGATGATAATCGCATCCAACCCCTCTCCTTCCAGCTCGGACGACCAGGCGAGGACATTTTCCCGGGCCAGATCCAACGCCCCGCCTTCTTTGCCCATATGTAACGGCAAGGCGCCGCAGCAACCGGCCTGTTTCGGAATCACCACTTCCACTCCATGGCGGGTGAGAAACCGAACTGTTGCATCATTAATATCCGGAGCGAGCACTTTCTGGGCGCATCCTGTCATCAGCGCCACTCGTTTTTTCCTAGATGTTTCTGCCGGATGAACAGGTATGCCATCGAGAGCGGACGGCGGCTCCAGCCGAGAGGGCGCCATCTCCAGCATCGCCCGGATGCGACCGGTAGTCAGCAGCTTCAAGGGCCGAGCCAATAGTGCCCCGACAAGCGCCAGCCGGAACAAATTCGGACGCGGCAGGATAACTCCCAGCACCCCCCTCAACATCCGATCAAAAAGAGGACGGGTATGGGTTTCCTCAATATATTGGCGGGCATGGTCCACCAGATGCATGTAATGCACACCGGAAGGACAGGTGGTCATGCAGGACAGGCAAGACAAACAGCGATCAATATGGGTGACGGTTGAACTCGGCGCCGGTTCACCGCTCTCCAGCATCTGCTGGATCATATAGATGCGCCCACGCGGACTGTCGCGCTCATCCCCAAGTTCCGTATAGGTCGGGCAGGTGGCAGTACAGAATCCGCAATGCACGCAATTTCGAAGGATATCGTTTGAGCGGGAAAATTTTGGATCCGCCAGTTGGGCAAGCGAAAATTCTGTTTTCATATCAGTCGCTTCCAACCTTTTCCTGATCCAAATACATCCGGCCCGGATTGAGAATATTCTGAGGATCAAACCCGTCCTTGATCCGCCGGTTTATCTTGGTAATTGCCGGAGCCAAAGGATGAAACGGATCGATCCGATGTCGCAACGTTTCACTGCTCCGGATGAGAGTCGCGTGACCATTTTCACTGATAGCGCCACGCACAAGAGAGGCGCCGCCATCTTCAAGACCTTCCGGCAGGCGGACCCAAGCCAATCCTCCCGCCCAATCAAGGAAATAGTCAGCGCCTGGCTGCTCCTCCATAATTTTTTTGAGGACAGACGAAGCCATTGAGGGTGGCAGAGAAAGTTTCCAAACAGGTGCATCCCCACCGACGAACGCGGTTACATTACCAATAAAATTCCAGATCTTTTCCGAATTATGGCCATGCAACTCCTCCACCTTACCAAAAGAAGACATCAGGGACTGAATTGCCTCGCATCTGAATTCAGCCGACGGTCCTGGCCCTTCGATTTTTAGCAATAAAACTGATGTCCCAGGTCCGGCCGCATAGTCAATATCGCTTGTGGCAGCGATACCGGGCGGCAAATAAGCCGCCGCGGAAACTTCATGAACGGAAGAAATACCATCCCGCATAGCTCGGACGGCAGTTGCCGGATCAAGATCATAGACAAGCACCGTTCGCGTTTTTTCAGGCCTCGGCAGTACTTTGAACGTCACGCTTGTAGCAATAGCCAAGGTTCCATAGCTGCCCGCAACCAGCTTGCACAGGTCATATCCGGTGACATTCTTCATTACCCGGCTGCCCGTTACAAAAGGCTGGCCCCGACCGGTATAGCCCTGGACCCCGAGAAGATGATCCCTGGCCGCCCCTGCTTTGACCCGACTGGATCCCGAAAGATTGCAGGAGAAAACACCGCCAAGGGTACCCTGATCAGCGTCTTCGCCCAATAAGGGGCCGTAATCTGGAGGATCGAATGCAAGCTGTTGGCCCTGCTGAAGCAAAATAGCTTTGACTTCGGATAGCTTGCTACCGGCTTTCGCTTTCATCACCAGCTCCGCCGGCTCATATAACTCAACACCTGACAAACCTGAAAGGTCCAGCTCTGCTGCAACCGCCATCGGACGGCCAATGGAGGATTTTGAACCGTTACCCCTAACCGCCAGGCCGTGATTTCCGGCCAACGCCCAGTCCAGAACGTCCTGGATCTGGTCCTCAGACTGAATAAGGCTATGTTTCATGGGTTAGAACCTGGGAATATCTGGGAACGGAAGTTCGCCGTTATGAACATGCATCTTGCCGAGCTCGGCACAGCGATGAAGGACCGGAAAAACTTTTCCGGGATTGAGCCGTCCGTCAGGATCGAAGGCACATTTCAATCTTTGTTGCTGCTTGAGATCTTCTTCTGTGAACATTTCTCCCATCAGATCCCTTTTCTCAATGCCGACCCCATGCTCACCTGTAAGCACACCACCTACTTCAACACAGAGCTTGAGGATATCGGCACCGAAAGCCTCACATTTTTCGAGCTCACCTGGAATATTCGCATCAAACAGGATCAAAGGATGCAAATTACCGTCGCCGGCATGAAAAACATTCGCCACCCGAAGTCCGTAATGTTTGGACAACTCGTTCATCCGGGCCAGGACCTTTGGCAACTGACTGCGCGGTATAGTGCCGTCCATGCACATATAGTCCGGAGATATCCTGCCAACCGCCGGAAAGGCCGCTTTGCGGCCAGCCCAAAAGGTCATGCGTTCTTCTTCGCTCTGGCTGCTCCGGCTTTCCACAGCCCCGCAGGACTTAGCGATCTCATCAATCTGCTGGGTGTAATACTCAATCTCTACCTTCGGGCCGTCCAGTTCGACAATCAGCAAAGCTTCAACATCCAGCGGATATCCGGCATGACAGAATTCCTCAGCGGCATGGATAGCGTAGCGATCCATCATTTCCATACCGGCTGGAATGATTCCAGCCCCGATGATTTTACCAACGCAGTCGCCGGCCTGCTCACTCGAGGGAAATCCGATTAGCTGGGCGGAGACATGCTCCGGGCTTTTCAGGATTTTGACCGTGACTTCAGTGATCACAGCGAGTAGCCCTTCAGATCCTGTAATTACACCGAGTAAATCATACCCCTCCGCGTCCAGGTGCTTGCCGCCCAAACGAATAACCTCTCCGTCCATCGTGACCATCTCTACGCCCAGGAGATTGTTCGTGGTGAGGCCGTATTTGAGGCAATGAACCCCGCCGGAGTTTTCGGCTACATTTCCGCCAATGGTACAGGCGATCTGGCTGGATGGATCAGGTGCATAATAAAAGCCGTCGGCCTTCACCGCATCGGTAATGGCTAGGTTGGTCACACCGGGCTGAGTGACGACGCAGCGATTGTCATAGTCAACTTCCAGGATTTTATTGAACTTGCCGAGACCCAGCAGTACACCGTCGGCTAGAGGCAATGCGCCACCTGAAAGAGATGTTCCAGCACCGCGCGGAACCACATTCACCTTCTCTGCTGCACAGAATTTCAATATTTCAGAGATTTCAGAGACTGTCTCCGGAAGGACCGCAATCATCGGTAGCTGCCGGTAGGCGCTAAGCCCATCGCATTCAAAAGCTCGTAAGCCGGCTGTGTCATCTATAACAGAGCCTTCTGCCTTTACAATCTTGCGCAATTCCTCAACTAGGTAACTGCGCTTAGCAAGAACCTCCTGGTCGGGCTTCGGCATCAGCATTTAGTATCCTCCCGATTACTCAATGTCCTTTATTGTGACATAGGACGCAAGTTTGCAAATATGCAAATAAAAAAACCGCGGCTTCCAAAGCACCGCGGTTTTTTCCACAATCCAGAATGTCAGGCGTCAGTTTAGCCCTGACGTGCCTTGAAACGCCGGTTGGTTTTGTTGATCACATAAACACGTCCTTTACGGCGCACGACGCGGCAATCGCGATGGCGCTTTTTCGCGGACTTAAGCGAGTTCAAGACTTTCATTTTTCAAGATCCTAAAACTGAAATAAATTCGAAGGCCGGAACATAGTGTTTAGACAGACCTCTGTCAATGAGGAAAAACCCCAATTCAGGCCATTTATCTACACTTTCTGACAGATCAAGAAATCTCGACCGGAACCCGAGCATAAATTCTGAAGACCTTGAGATGTCCAGCCTCCATCAGCTTGACCCGACGCGTCCAAAGCTCGCCCTCTTTCAGGATCCAGTCATGAAGATGACCACTTTTTTCACCATTGCTGGTCCGCTTGGCATAATCGGCGAAGGACCGGAGCACATTTGCTTTGTAAACATCTGTGATGTCCTCGGCGATGCTGACTTCAAACCCACACTGGGTCATAAGCTTGCGGGTTTCCTGAACACCCAGCAAATGAGGCGTTTTTGGTTCTTCATTCACCCATTCTAGATATTCAGGAGAATTGGTATCGCCACCATCCAGCATGAAGTCCGACATCATGAACTGGCCAGATGGTTTCAGCATCTGCCGGATAGCACTGAAGATGCTCGGCTTGTTCTTGACGGTGAACAGCACTTCAGAAGCATAGGCCACATTGGCGGACCGCTCCTTGGGCTTGAAATTTTCGAAATCGCATTGGGAAAAGTTAATGTTGCGGGACAATCCCGCCATCTTGGTCATTTCCAAAGAGGCCTTGAGAAGCTCTTCGTCTTCTTCATAGCCTGTAACATAGGTCTCGTAGGTTTCTGCCGTCCAGCGGGAAAAGCCGCCTAACCCACTGCCGAGCTCACTCACGCTCATGGTTTTGTCGACACCCATGGGCTGAGTTAGTTTTGTTTTCATATCATCAGGAATACAGCGGTTCATGCCTTCACCAAAGAGAGTCACAACGGACCTCTGTCTGCTGATGCTCCAACCTTTTACGGTCGGCGGACCATCATCCACCTCTGGCTCGCGCTCGCTGTCCTCCTGGACAACCTTTGGCGTTGCGGCTCCAATCTCATAACCCTCCCACCAGGCCTTGAAGCGCTTCTTTAAAGGTAGCTTCGCATCCTGATCTTCCGCGGAGGCATTTACTTCCGTGCTCATCCAGTACTTCCTGATATCACCTTATCCAACTCAACGGACAGGTTTTTCAAATCGATTTGTACCGGATCATTGCAGAAAAAAATTAACTGTCCGTAAATCCTGCGAGAAAAGAACAGCATAAAATATATCCAGAACCCTAAGAAATCAGCTATTTTCCCAATAGGGAAGACGCAGCTCCCGTTTCATGACTTTTCCTATGGTACTCCTTGGAAGGTTATCTCGAAATTCGACGGCCGAAATCCGTTGTGCCTTGCCGAGGCGATCATTAACCCAGGACTTTAATTCATCCTCAGAAATACCACTTTCCGAAGATCGCACCACTAGGGCCAAGGGGGTTTCACCCCATTCTTTGCTTGGTATACCGATGACAGCAACATCGGAGACGTCTGCATGCTTAGCCAAGGCCACTTCAATGTCTGCCGCATAGATATTGAAGCCGCCCGAAATGATCATATCCTTCTTACGATCGAGCAGAAACAGGAAGCCGTCTTCGTCGAAACGGCCCATATCCCCGCTTTTGAAAAATTTGAGTCCGTCCGGGGACGTCCAGATCATCTCGTCGGTCAGATCAGCGCGACCATGATAGCCCGTCATCATTGCGTCGGAACGGCCAACAATCTCACCAATCTCACCTTGTGGCAATTGCTCTCCCTTTTCGTTGATAATCCTGAGCTCAACCCCCTCGCCGGCTTGACCGACGGAGGCTAGTTTGTCGGGAAATTCTGTAGCTGACAGCGCCGTCCCAATTCCGCCTTCAGTCAGGCCATAAATCTCGATCATTTTGCCGGGCCAACGGGCGACGATGTCTTCTTTTATACCTTCTCGCAAAGGTGCACTGGTGGAGAGCTTAACTTCAAAACTGCTGAGGTCATAATCGTCAAAATCCGGCCGGTCGAGGATACGCTGGTACTGGACGGGTACCAGCATGGCATGTGTGACCTTTTCCTTCTCCGCCAGTTTCAGAAACTCCCCGGCGTCAAATTTTGGCATCAACACGATACGGCCACCCAGCGCTAAAGTCGGCAGCAAGGCGACCAGGGTTGTGTTGGAATATAGGGCTGTCGAGACCAGGGTCACGGCGCCTTCACGAATGCCCATGGCTTCAAAACGAACGATATGCTGATTGCGCATTTTCTGGCTCTGTTCAATGCCTTTTGGAACACCTGTTGTCCCGGAGCTGTAAATAAGGTTGAAGGGGTCAGTTTCCTGCACGTCCACAAAGAGGTCCGCTGTTGAGGCCTCTTGCACAAGACTTTCAAAGGGGGTCCAGCCGGGTTCAGCAAAATCGAACGCGACATATCCATCTCCCGGAATCCCTTCGATTTTTCCTTTGAAAGGATCGATCAGCGACTTTGTCGTTTCAGAGGCAAACACCATTTTTGAGCCGGAATCTCGGATCATCACTTCCAGCTGCTCCGACGAGGCCATACCGGAAAGCGGCACTATGCAGAGCCCGGCTTGCAGCGCACCCAAAAAAACCTCTAGATATTCAATGCTGCTTTTAGCAAGTATGGCAACCATGTCACCGCGCCCCAGACCCCGTTCCGCAAGCATATTGGCGACCTGATTGGTTCTCGGTAAAAATTCCGACCAGGTCCGGACGTTGCTGCCGCAGGTTATTGCAGGGAGATCAGGATGGGCAGCGGCGATACGGCGGATGCGATCTGCGTAATGGATAAAGTCGAAAGTTTCCGCGGGCTTGGAAGCGGATATCATACTCATAGTCATGTCCTTGTTATTGTCTTTCGATGCCGGATCTGCACCGTGATATATACGAGGGGAG
The DNA here is from genome assembly GCA_024743055.1 of Pseudomonadota bacterium. Taxonomy (GTDB): domain Bacteria; phylum Pseudomonadota; class Alphaproteobacteria; order Sneathiellales; family Sneathiellaceae; genus Sneathiella. The sequence goes on along the minus strand of JANSXH010000012.1, from coordinate 28,501 downwards.
AAATGTGAGTGATTACTCACTCACATTTCTGATTTTGGCGTTATTGGGCTTTGATCCGTCCGCCAGTTGTCGGACTGACTTCGCCTTGTTTTTGGATATAGTTCATAACGGTTGTTGCCATCAAGGTACCGGCGGCCTTGTCGATAACTTGCTTCTTGCCTTTGAGGACCGCATAACCGTCTCCGCCATTGGCGACATAGTCATTGGTAGCAACTGTATAAACTTTTGCCGGATCCAACGGCGCGCCTCCGACCATAATATCCGAGACCCGTTCGCCCACAGGTTTGGTCTTGTCGTAGGAGAAAGAAAGACCGGCATAATGGCCGAAGCGACCGGCGACATCTTCAACTTTTGAGACGCCGGTTTCAACGATTTCCCGGACATCATCACCAGAGACTTCAACCATCACAGTAACGTTGCCGAAAGGCAGTTCGGTGAGGATGTCTTTGCGGGTCAGAACAGTTCCCGCGTCATAGACCTTGTCACCGCGAATACCGCCACCATTGGTAAAGCCAATATCAGCGCCGACTTCATCCTTCATGGCATCAACAATCAGATTGGCAAAATTGGATTCTGTTGAGCGTACGGTTGAACGGCGGGTATCAAGGGAGACAGCCGTTTTACCAATGGCAACCCCAAGCTCTTTATCAAGATCGCCTTCAAACTTGTCGACAATCGCCTTGATGGCTGGATCAGGTTCAACCCCTCGGTTCGGGACCATTTTCCAACTCGGCAATACGACCAGGCGTTTCTTGCCGCGTTTTTCCACATATTCCACATCAAGATCCACGACACCGAGATACATCCCATTGGCGCCTGACTGCAAGACAGTTGTTTTATTTTCAACAAGGGTCGCCGGCACATGATCATGCCCTGCCAACACTAGGTGAATGCCTTTAACTTCCTGAGCGAGTTTGATGTCTTCGGAAAAGGCCATATGTGTCATGGCGACAATGATCTCTGCCCCCTGCTCTTTAAGGGCCTTGATGGATCGTTCTGCCGTTTCCTTGATGCCGCCAAAATTAATGCCACTTCCGGGAGTGGACAGATAAACGGTTTCCGGCGTTGTGATCCCGAAGAAACCGACCTTGATGCCCGCAACTTCCATAATCACCATACTTTCGGCATTAACGGCAATCTTGCCATCCTGATCATAGACGTTGGTCCCAAGCCAGGGAAAGTTGGATTCAGCCACCCGCAGCGCCGTCACCTCGGGCCCGAAATCAAATTCATGATTGCCGAGAACCGCTATATCCGCGTTGATGGCATTCATCAGCTCAATCATCTGAGTGCCCTTGGTCAGGCCGGAAAGGATCGAAGGAGAGATCAGATCGCCGCCAAAGGTCACGATGGCGTTCGGCGAACGCTCTTTCTCCGCGGCAATCAGAGTTGCAAGCTCGGCAAAGCCGCCATGACCCTTGACCCCGGACATCTGGTCCAGATCATTGGTATGAAGGAAGGTCAGCCGGGTCGGCTCCGCCATTGCCATCGAGGCAACAATGAGGAAAACCGACGCAATCAGAAGGTAAAATTTTACAGATAAGAGACGAATGGTCATGATTACTCTCCCTGTCCTGTTTGTATTTGGGTAAGCTCTTTTGTTACAAAGAGATTACGCCCAATTTTCAGTATTGGCAAAAATTTGCTGAAACAAACTGTAAGCAATTAAGGAATGGCCCCGTGTTCACACTTCACCCTCAACTCGCTGCTGATACGGAAACCATCGCCACACTCGCTTTAAGCCGGATACTCCTCATGAATGACAGCCGATATCCGTGGCTTATTTTGGTGCCGGAGCTCCCCGATTTGAGAGATCTACATGACTTAGAAGATGAAGATTACAATATCGTTGCCAGTGAAATCCGCAATGTATCAACACGCTTGGCCAGCCATTTCAGCGCCGACAAGATGAATGTTGCCGCCCTCGGCAATATGGTGCCGCAGCTTCATATTCATATCATCGCCCGGTTTGCCAGCGATGCCGCCTGGCCCAAGCCGGTGTGGGGTGTAGGAAACGCTGAGTCCTATACACCAGAGGCCCTGTCAGAAAGAAAGCAACAGCTTACGGCACTTCTGGACGGTCTATAGAACCTCATACCCGAACTGAGCTGCCGTTTCCGTCAGCCAGGTCCAGATATTGCGCGCCGTCGTCCGCATGAAAATCAGCTCATAGTCGGAAGCGCCGGTACGAATGAGAAGAACGCTCATGCCATGAATTTCTGTGAACGCATTTGCTCCGACAGGAAAGGCGGACTCCCCCAGATTGACCCGGATGCCTCGCTCCAACACATCCTTTACCTTTGACCCAGACAGATGTAAGGCGCAGCGGCTATGACTGAGGGAGACAACGGATCCTTCATCCCCACCAACCATGGCCAGCAGTACATCTTCCGGGCCGGGTTCCCCATAATAGGCTAGGCGCGCAGGACCCGAACGGATTAGCCGACCGCCTTTCAGGGTGATGGTCAGACCCGATTCCGGGAAATCCTTCAACGCAAAAAGCTCCAGGAATTTGGACCGCAATGACGGCATGGCCTGATCCCAAAAGGACATCTCAAGATAGGTAAAATCTTTTGATTCACGGATAGTTAGGCCAATTTCCTCTGAGAAGTGACCAAATTTTCCCATAATTCGAATCTGGCTTAAGGGGGATTTCCGTTCAAGCATGCATGCGCTCCCCTTCTGGATCATAGAAATGCGGTGAACAGACCTTCACATCCACGCTCATGTCATCCACGGGGCTAACCGCGCGGATCAGGGTACCCTCCCGGGCCCTTCCTTCCGACAGCAAACCGAGAGCGATATGCCGACCGAGTGCAGGGCTGAAGGTGACGGAGGTGACATGACCGAGACCATGACCTTTCGGTTCTGATCCATCTCCTTCAAACAAAATAAACCCTGCTTTAAGAGCAACAGCTCCTTCCACCGGCATCAGACCGACCAACTGCTCACGGGTCTCGGCAATGAGGCCCTCCCGCTCCTTCAGAATATTTCCGACATAGGCTTTCTTGCTGCTCTGCATACGCCCAAGCCCCAAATCATCCGCCGTTGTCCGGCCATCGAGCTCGGGCCCTGCCACATGGCCTTTTTCAATCCTGAGCGCCCCCAGTGCCTCTGATCCATAGAGGATCATGTCATGGGGCTTACCACCCTCCATCAATTGATCCCACAAAAGTTCCGCATAGCCGGCGCGGGTATAAACCTCATAGGCAAGCTCTCCAGAAAAGCTGAGGCGGCAGATACGTACCGGCAGACCGTCGCTTTCAAATTCCAGAAATCCCATATGAGGAACGGCTTCGGTGCTGAAATCAATCCCTTGGAAACTGGATTCAAGCACTTTTCGGCTGCTCGGGCCGGCAATTGCCATACCACCCCATTCATCGGTGACCGATGTCAGATTGACCTTGAGCTCCGGCCAGTCGACCTGCAGCAGATATTCCATATGGCGCATGACCGCGGCGGCACCTGTCGTCGTCGTGGTCATAAAGAAATGATTCTCCCCGAGCCGCCAGGTTGTCCCGTCATCCATCACCATACCGTCATCCCGAAGCATCAGGCCATAGCGGGCTTTACCGATGGGCAAGGCTTTCCAGCCATTGATATAGACCCGATTGAGAAATTCCGCCGCATCCGGCCCCTGAATATCAATCTTGCCCAGGGAAGAGACATCCACCATGCCGACGGATTTACGCACCGCCCCGGTTTCCCGAATATAGGCGGCAATGACATCCTCCCCGCCTTTCGGATAATACCAGGACCGTATCCAGTCACCTGCCGTGATGAATTCGGCCCCGGCCCGTCGATGGCATTCATGGAACGGGCTGAGCCGGGTCGGGCTGAGTTCCGCCCCGACACTTCTTCCGGCTATGGCGCCGATGGTAAGCGGCGTAAAGGGCGGGCGGAAGGTTGTCGTGCCGAGAAGTGCCTGGTCTTCACCTTTCAGGTTGGCCAGCAGCTCAAGGGTATTGACATTGCCAAGCTTGCCCTGATCGCTAGCCATCCCCTGAGTTGTATAGCGCTTTACATGCTCGACGGATTTAAACCCCTCCAACTGGGCCTGAGCGATATCAGCGGTGGTGACATCATGCTGCAAATCAACGAAAGTCTTGCCGGATTTCGGGCTGTTGTCAGAGACGACGGGCGGCGTATCATGAACTGGTTTCTTATAATTTCTCGGAGCGGTTTTTATCTGCCCAATCAGATATTTAGCAACCTTTCTTGCCTGAGAAACAACGGCGTCCGTTTCTTCATATCCGGCCAATGACCCAGCGCAGCCATGATCCGCGGTGATCCCTGCTCCCGGAAGGTAGCTGTTGAGGCCAGGATCAAAGACCGGCTTGATTCCCCGCTGGCTTTGCAGATGCACCACCGGGTTCCAGCCCGCCGAGTGCAGGACACTATCGCAGTCTCTCCAAATGCCTTTACCATCGCGTCCGGACTTCACGGGTTGCAACAAAACCTTGCGTACGCGCTGATAACCTTCGGCCCTGACAATCCGGCTACCGGGATAGAGAGGTATACCAAGGGCGCGGGTCTTCTGAAAAAGGGCCGACGGGATGTCCCTTCGCGGATCGACAATCGCTGCAACCTCTGTCCCTCCGGTTTTCAGGGCAAAGGCGAAATCATAGGCAGCATCCTGATTGGTATAGAAAATGGGGCGATGGCCGGTCAAAACCCCAAAGCGGTGCAGATAGGTCTCAGCGGCACTGGACAGCATAATCCCCGGCAGATCATTATTGCCAAAAAGGAACGGCCGCTCCAGTGCTCCAGTAGCCAGAACAACCTTTTGCGCCCGGATATGATAGAGCCGCTGCCTTGGCACATGCAGGTTCGGAATTGAAAGATGATCCTGCACCTTCTCGACACAGCCCACCAGATTTTGTTCGTAGAAACCAAAGGCTGTTGTTCGTGTTAAAACCGTTACATTCTTAAACACTTCCAGCTCTGAGAGCCGCCGCTTCAGCCAGTCCTCTCCCGAAATATTACCAACAGTCAAAGGTCGATTGAGTAAAGATCCGCCCAACTCAAAATCCTGCTCCACCAAAATGACCTGCTTACCAGCTTCCGCTGCAGTCAAGGCGGCTGTCAAACCCGCCGGCCCGCTGCCGATGACCAGAAGATCCGTATGTTTATGCACATGTTCATAGCTGTCCGGATCCGGGAGGTGGGTCCCCTTCCCTATGCCAGCCGCTCGGCGGATGAATTTTTCATAGAACTCCCAGGCCCCGGCTGGCCACATAAAGGTCTTGTAATAAAATCCTGCTGAGAGGAATCTTGAGAACAGGCTGTTGACTGACAGGGCATCCAGCTTGAGGGATGGCCAGCGGTTCTGGCTGACGGCGGTCAGGCCCGTGTATAATTCCTGGCTTGTCGCCTGGACATTGGGCGTGACCTGATCCTTTGTTCCTAGCCCGACAAGGGCATTGGGCTCATCTACCCCAGCGGTATAGATGCCGCGCGGACGGTGATATTTAAAGCTGCGGCCAACCAGATGCTGCCCGTTGGCAAGCAGAGCCGAGGCCAAGGTATCGCCTTCGTATCCGTATAGCTCGTGGCCGTCAAATTTGAACCGGAGCGGTTTGAGGCGGTCTATCCGGCCACCGCCTGTTCGGAATTTCTGCGGCTTCGGGCTCATCCTTGACCCTTTTCTTTGTCGGCAAAACGGACATCGGTAATTTCATGGGTGGCGACATCCCGCTGGACCTTCAACCATGAGCGACAGCCATGCTGATGAAACCAGTATTCCAGATGCGGGCCTTTCGGGTTATCTCTCAGGAAAACATGGTCATTCCAGACGTCCTGTGACGTCTCTTGCAGATCCGGTCGTTTGCGGCTGGCATCACCGCCATAGACGAATTCCGTCTCGTCCCGCAGCCCGCAGAAAGGGCAGTCAATTCTCAGCATGGGGCGGTGCTCCCTGTCGGTTCAGCGATGAAAGATCTAATGGGCATTGGGTGTCGGTCCTGCGCCGCGTTCATCAATTGGGTAACCCCGGGAAAACCGATCAAGGCGGAACTTTTCGTTGAATTCATGTGGCTCATCCTTGGCGATCGTATGGGCAAAGCACCAGCCGGAAGCCGGGGTTGCCTTAAAGCCGCCATAGCACCAGCCGGCATTAATATAGAAGCCGTCGATGGGCGATTTGCAGATGATCGGGCTGCCATCCATGGACATATCCATGATGCCGCCCCATTGCCGGAGAACTTTCAAGCGCGAAAGATAGGGCAGAAAGGACACTCCGGCGGCGAATACATGTTCCATGGTCGGCATACCGCCTTTCTGGGCGTAGGAATTATATCCATCGATATCCCCTCCCATGACGAGGCCGCCTTTGTCGGACTGGCTGATATAGAAATGGGCAGCGCCGAAAGAAATCACCGTATCGAAAATGGGTTTTAGAGGCTCCGAGACAAAGGCCTGCAGGACATGACTTTCGATGGGCAGCCTGAGGCCTGCCTTGGCGGCCACATGGGAACTGTGTCCGGCTACAGCCATGCCGATTTTTGCCGCCCGCATTTCACCTCGGTTTGTCCGTACTCCGATGATCCGATCCTTATCGCGGATAAATTCCTCCACTTCGCAGTTCTGGATAATATCCACACCAAGCTGATCGGCCCCGCGAGCATAGCCCCAGGCCACCGCATCATGGCGGGCGGTGCCAGCACGTCGCTGATACATAGCGCCCAGGATCGGAAATCTCGCATTGGCGGAGTAATCAAGCCCGGGTACCCGCGCCTGCATTTCCTTGGCAGTGATCAGCTCCGCCTCGATACCATTGAGTCGCAAGGTATTGGCCCGTCGCCGTGCCACATCCATCTGACCCGGATTATGGAAGGTGTTATATTGGCCGCGCTGTGAAAACATCACATTGTAATTGAGCTCCTGGGACAGATTTTCCCAGAGCTTCATGGAATGCTCGTAGAAGCCGGTATTGCCCTCGATCATGTAGTTGGAGCGGACAATCGTTGTGTTGCGACCCGTATTGCCACCGCCAAGCCAGCCTTTTTCCAGCACCGCGACATTTCGAATGCCATGTTCCTTGGCCAGATAATAGGCTGTCGCCAGCCCATGACCACCGCCGCCAATGATGATCACATCATATTTTTCCTTGGGAACGGGGTCACGCCAGGCAGAGGCCCAGTTTTTATGGCCCGACAGCGCTTGCTTAAAAATTTCAAAGGCCGAGTAGCGCGCCATTCAATCAAGTCCCGAATTATCCGATCAAGCCGCGTTCAAGATATAACAAGGACAGTGCTACATAGGAATATGTTTCTTTTTTGTCTGTCGCCGCCGCGCATTTTCTCACCAGCGCCAAGATTGACAAGAATGCTCGGGCACTCCAATATTTTTACCAGCGCAGCGGCTTCTGAAGAAGGAATAAAAAAATGTCGAAGAAATCCTGTCTTGTGGTTGGCGCCGGTGATGCTACCGGCGGCGCCATTGCCAAACGTTTTGCGAAGGAAGGCTTTGAAACCTGCATTGTCCGCCGCGCCCGGCATTTGGAGGCATTGCAAGGGCTGGCCGATGAGATCGGTGCGGAAGGTGGATCCGCCCATGCTTTCGGCGCCGATGCCCGCGAAGAAGAAGAGATAGTGGACCTCTTTTCCAAAATTGAAAAAGATATTGCGCCTTTGGGGGTTGTGGTTTTCAATATTGGCGGCAACGTCAATTTCCCAATCACAGAAATGACAACCCGCGTCTATCGTAAGGTCTGGGAGATGAGCAGCTACGCCGGCTTCCTGACCGGACGGGAAGCCGCCAAGGTGATGATCCCCCGCAAGGAAGGCACAATAATCTTTACCGGCGCGACTGCTTCAATGAGAGGCGGCCCAGGATACTCCGCCTTTGCCGGCGCCAAGCACAGCTTAAGGGCCCTTGCCCAAAGCCTTGCCCGCGAGCTTGGCCCCCAAGGTATTCACGTTGCCCATACGATAATCGACGGCGCTATCGACACCCAGTTTGTCGCCGAGCGATTTCCCGAACGATATGCTTTGAAAGAAAAGGATGGAATTCTCCGCCCGGAAGAAATCGCCGAGAATTACTGGCATTTACACAACCAGCAACGAAGCGCCTGGACATTCGAGCTCGACCTGAGACCCTGGATGGAGAAGTGGTAGAGAAAAGTCTCTAGCTGTCGTCCCAGCCCCGCCAGTCAATCCAGCGGCCATGATAATCGGCGCGTCCCACTTCACGGGTTTCTCCACCCGGCCACAGGGTCAGGGTGAGGCCGGCACCAGGTGAAGCGCCGTCTCCCTCTTTCATCGCCCAGGCCAAGGGCGCGTCTTTTGTTGCTTTTTCCCCTGCGCTATGAAGAATATCCCGCCCTTTTTTTCGGGCATCTTCGGGCAGATATTGCCAGGCAATGGTGCTGTAGATAACATGTGCAGCGCCCTCATGCCTCTCTGATGTTCGGTGATGCAGCCAGTCTAGGGCGTCGACAGCCTCAACCCGAACGTCACTTTTTGCAGCCATCTCAAGAGCAGCGCTTGTGCGGATCAAGCGCTCCTCCTGATCAGCCCAGATATAGGAAACCAGCCTCTCCCGATCTTCTTGGGAACCGGGATCAACCGGCGCAATATCACATCCGGCCCGCGCCAAGATATTAAGCTCCCCATTCGGAGGACTGGCGCCATGCCATCTCGGTTGCAGCCGGACAGGAGAAGCCGGATCTCCCCAAGTCTTGTCCGATAGCTGCAAATGAAACCGATCAATCATCAAATTCAAGCCAGCGCTCGCCCCCACTTCCGACAAGACAAGTGGCAGGCCCGTTTGCCGACTGACTTCCAAAAAGAGTGGAAGTGTTGCCGCGGCGCGGCGTACTTCATTGGTTTGAGGCGGCCCTTTTAAACGCTCTAGAATAAAAGGGCTGTGGGTTTTCAACGCGGAGGATATGGCGGTCCAAAGTTCTTCATCAGAGATCTCTTCATGACCCGGCGGATAGACGGCAGTCAGCTCAGGTGCATCACCGGACCGAACAAGCGCATGTAGAGCACCCATCATTCTCAGAGGCACAGAATCTCCGACAGCCGATGCATCCCCTTGCCACCCCAGCATGATATCAGATACGGGGTCCCCGAAACAAAGACGTTCAGCAGAAAGGGCGCAAAGCCTGCTGACAAATGGGGAACCAAGTGCGAGGCATGCTTCCGACTGGCGTTTAAAAGCCTCTCTAACCGATTGTTCTGACATAAAAATCCTTTCGTGGGGCAAGGATCATATTATAGCACAGAACTGTCCACTTTTGAAGTTTTCCCACAAAAAAGGGGATCGGATGATCCGACCCCCTCCGCATCTTACAGTAGGTTAGTATAGAGCAACTGGATTGATAATCATCTGCACTGTACCCCGCACCCTAGGCTGACCAAGAACAAACATAAATTCCGTGACCCCATCTGCAACAAGTAGCCCGGTATTCATGGTTTCAAGAATATAGATACCATGCTCCTTCAACAGCACAACATGACCGTAGAATGGGCGCCCTGCTTTTTCTGGCGGCACCACATCAAGGCCCCAAGTGTCAGCGCCTACTGCCATCACATTCTGCGCAGCCAGCCATTCTGCGGCATCTTCAGAAATACCCGGTTCTGCACTGGCCCATGCTGCAGGGTCACTTGCCAGTTTCGCATCGGTCCATCCGGTATGAAAAAGAACCACATCGCCTTCCTGGATGGCAACACCCTGGTTTTTAGCTGCTGCCTGCACATCTGCAGCTGTAAAGAATTTCCCTGCCGGTAGGAATTCTTCCCCGAAAAACTTTGCCATATCCAGAACAACACCCCTGCCAACCATCGGCGGCACATTATGAGTTCCGAGTTTGGTCAAGCCGGTTATTGCCGCAAATTCAGTTTCATCATTGCAGTTGTAGTACATGCCATCGGCCCCGAGATGACCAAGGCCATCCAGCTGAGACCCAATACCAAGCCAAAGCTGCATCAGATCATCGTTGTAGCTGCCTTTGTAAGCAAAGAGGCGTGTTCCTCCTTGCTGATTGGGCTGCACAACTTGCAAACTGAGCCCACGCGGAGGAAAAGCAGGTGTATTTGAATCGATGATGATACCAAGTGGCTTGGATATACCTTTTTTGATGAGCTTAGTCGCCGCCAGGGTCCGCTCCGGTGTGACCAGATTGGCGGATCCAATCTCATCATCCGGTCCCCATTTTGAGGGCACGCAGTCCGCCGCAAAAGCCGAAGCTGTCATAAATGACATCCCGACCGCGGCTAACCCAATTGTTCTGAAAAATGACATGGTTTTCCTCCCATTTATTTTTGTATAGGAGAAAACTGTAATATTTAACGAGGCTACAAACAAGCAGGAAGAAACATTTGTTTCAAATCCGCTGGCAGCGGATCATGTTCCACGAGACTTTGTAAAAAGTGAGGGGAGAAACAACAGAATGCAGACGAGAATAATTCCCATGGAAAAAACCGGCAGGCTTTCATATCCAAAATGGACAGTTGCCTGATTAGAAATATAGGATCCCACAGAAATTCCCAAATATAAGGAAGCAGCGTTCAGCGCAAGAAGCAAACCGCGGCGATCCGGATCAATATTGGCAATGCGCTGTTGCTGGGGCGCATGAAACATCATCCCAAAAAGCGCCCAACAGGAAATGCTTGCGATGGCCAGCAATAGCCACGGGCCAATACCCCATAACAGGACTACCCCTGCGGCAAGTCCAATCAGGCTGATAAAGATCACCTTATTTGCCCCTAAGCGGTCGCTTAGCCGACCCGCAATAACATTACCCAATACACCGCTCACCCCGTAGACGAGCAGCACTACTGCAATGAGGTCTTCGGCCATATTGAATTTGAAGGTCATATACGGAGCGATCAGGGCATAGGTGCAAAAGATGGATGTCATTTGCAGGAAAGTTATCAGGATAGCAAAGGCTGACGTCTTTCGGGACAAGGCGCCCAGCAAATGAATGAGGGAAGAATTAGCCCCGGCCTGCCGATCCTTCACAAGAAGAAATACGATTCCGGCGCAGGTCACAGCGCAGGCTGCCAGAAGCAAAAACACATAACGCCAGCCAATCAATGTTCCAAGATAGGCGCAGAGCGGTGTCCCCAAAACGGAAGCCACTGTAAGGCCGCCAAAGACCAAGCCCATAGCCCGTCCCTGCTGTTCTGGAGCTGCAAGACCGGCACCAATAGCGGAGCACATGGGACTGACAGACGCAGCTCCCAGACCCATCAACCCTCGCGACAGGAAAAGCAACTCATAACTTTCTGCAAAGGCAGCGATGACGAGTGCTACCGCCATGATAACGAGACCTGTGCACAAAATTCGAATACGTGGAAGATGGCTGAGAAAAATCTGGGTCAACGGTGCGGCAATAGCAAATGTCAGTGCAAAGACTGTAACGAGAAACGCAATATCCGCTGGGGACACCTCAAGCCCTTCGGATATTTCCCAAGTGAGACCAATTACAGACAGGCTGCTGGTGCCAACCATGAAATAAGCAAAACCGAGTGAGAGAAGCGCCCAAAAAGGAAAAGATGTTTTTGTTATTGTTGTTGTCATTACACATGAGCATAGCAAATCAGCGGGAAATGCTACAGTCACATTTTTTTCTGAATTTTTATTCCTCACACAGGAAACCTAGTTAGTCCAGTTTTGCGACCAATGATATAGGACCTTGGCCATATTTTATTTCAACTAGCTAGAATTCTTATAAAAATTGATTCAATTTTAAGTTTCGATTGCGGTCGCCTTTAATAATATGCTTTACTGGTTAAAGTCATACTAGATTTAGTGACAGATAACCTATTTTGACTACCAACGAGAGAGAGACCTCACATAAGCAATGCTTATAAATTGTGTCCATAGGGGTAAAAAATGAAACTTAAAATGATTGCAATAACGTTGCTGGTTGCAGGGGGATCGTTTTTGGCGATCGGAGCAAATGCTGCAAACGTTACACCTGATGTTATAATGGGCAGTGGAATTGCCAACGGTGATTTTACTGTTGGAAGCTCAAATAATGTGGAGATCGGCTTACGGGCCAAACAACGGTTTCCACCAGCAAATATTTTTAATTATGACGGTGTGAATACTTACAATTTCCAGGCAGGTTCTGCTCCAGGAGATCCAAACCGCCCTCTTTGGAATTTTGAATGGTCAATAAATTCGGATCTGGATGGACAATCCGGGCGCGCTTTGAATCAGCTATCCTATTTGTTACGCCTAGATACGGACCCCGGGGCCGGAACATCTTTTTTCGAATTCGATCCAGTTAATGTTCCCTATGCTGACAATGCCATCGGAGACAATAATACAGGCAATGGCGGCGGAGCAGTCGCACCGTTTTTGAACGTCCTTGCCTATCAGGATCTGATCGCCAATAACAATGTCGCGCAAAATTCCTGGTCTATGAGCTTCTTTCCAGCATTGCTGTTTGATCCGGATGTAGCCGGGCTGTACACAATTGAGCTTTTTGCTATGGGACAGGACGGAAAGCTTCTTGCCGGTACGGGTATCAATGTTGAAGTCTCAGCAATTCCCCTTCCTGCTGCGCTGCCGCTTTATGGTGCAGGTCTTGCTGTCTTAGGGTTCCTAGGATGGCGGCGCAAACGCAAGATGGCTACAACGGCTTAAAGTTCGGCAAGCTGTCAAATTGAATGAAGGAGTAGCCTCGCTACCCTTTTACAATATTACTCCTGGAAATGGCGAACTCAAATTGGGTTCGCCATTTTTCTGTGTGGATCGATGCCTGACTGAATTAAGGCCAAAAGAACTGGTTGCCAAAGCGGAGATAAAGCCCGTTACTATCGATTTACGCTCCGTCTAATTTAATATAGTGTTACAGTGTAGATGGTATAGAGGGTAAAACTTATTATGAACCGACGGTCATTTATATTGGCAACATTATTTTCGATTGTAGGTATTAAAAGCCTCAACAGCATTGGGCTTTTCTCTTCTTCAAAAGAGCCCGACGAAGACCTTATCATTGACAATGGCTGGATTATCAAACGTTCACAAAAACTGAGCTAACGCCATGCTAGTCAATTTAAACGAAGTTCCAGCGAACACTGATCGCAAAAATTATGATGTTTGTATTGCCGGAGCAGGTTTTGCTGGCATTTCTCTTGCGTTGAAGCTTGAATCCTATGGCTTCGATGTTCTGTTGTTGGAAGGTGGGGATATCGAATACAGCGATGAGTCTCAGGCCGTTTATGAAGGTCAGAATATTGGCATGTCCTATTTTGACCTGGATGCGGCAAGGCTCCGGTATCTGGGTGGAACGTCTAACCATTGGGCTGGTTGGTGCCGTCCCTTAGATGAGTGGGATTTTGCCAAACATGATCACATTCCGGATTCAGGCTGGCCGATAACAAAGTCAGAGTTAGATTCATATCTTGGCGCAGCTTCTGAGTTTTTGGAGATAGACGTAGAGTATCCTGACAGTCTCTTGGAAAACTCAAAGGGATTGTTAAAGAAAATACATTTTGAGGTAAAGCCTCCGGTTAGATTGGCAGAGAAATATCACGATTACTTCGAACGAAGCGACAAGATTGACCTGTTTATCAATGCCAATCTGGTCGATATAAAATTGACAGACTCCACGCAAGCTGTTTCTGCCTTCGAATGCGCCAACTTTGCAAACCCTGCCACAAAGTTCAATTTTTCTGCCAAGTTCTTTGTGTTGGCTATGGGCGGGATAGAAATTCCTAGGCTAATGCTCAATTTCACCAACCAGAATCCAAAGGGTATTGGCAATTCTAATGATTTGGTCGGGCGTTATTTTATGGAGCATTTTCACGCTTTTGGAGGTTGGTATGTCACTGAAAAAGGCAAATGGCCATTTGATGAGAAGGAATCTCACCTGGCTCCTACCCCCCAATTTCTAAGTGAACAAAAAATAGCGAATGCCGGCATGCGAATAGGATCCTTTAGCGTTGCAGACGACAAGACCTTATACGAGCAGGTCAAACAAGTTATTTGTGAACAAGATCTTATTCGAACCTTTGTGTCCAATTTTCGAAATATCAATTGCGTTGTCGGCAGCCAGCCTGACAGTGGCGGGCCAATTTTGATTGCCAGCGAACAGGTGCCGAACCGAAATAGTCGAGTCAGTTTATCAGACTCGCAAGATAAGTTTGGGCATAGACGCGCAGTACTTGATTGGCAGATTACTGACCTCGATCGCGATACAATAAAACGATCCACCATTGGTTTTGGTCAGTATTTTGCGGAACAAGACTACGGAAATGTCAAACTAATCGATTGGATGTTGGATGACACGACCGCCGTTCCAGGAGTAGACGAGGATCTGTGGCTAGGGGCAGGATGGCATCATATGGGCACTACCCGTATGAGCGAAACTTCGGCGACGGGGGTTGTGGATAAGAATTGCCGTGTGTTTGATACCGAAAATCTGTTTATTGCAGGGTCCAGTGTCTTTCCAACGGGTGGGCATGCAAATCCAACACTGACTATTGTCCAACTTTCCCTGAAGCTCGGTGATCACCTAAGAGATAAACTACAATCAAGCTAAGTTTTCATCTTTAAAAATCTGATTCTCAGGAAACGCGAGCTCGTGACGGGCTCGCCATTCATCTGTTACATAATTGATGATCAGGCCCTTGCGAATGCCGTTGATTGACCGCTTTTCGAAGCCGTGCCAAGTGTTTGTTGATGGCACGAAAATTATGGCTTCGTTACTCTTGTAAGGGATATTCGTATAGTGGGTATCCCGGTCAATATAGATAGACGTCCCCCAGTCTTCGGCTCCTTCGTCTCGCGAAAGCCCCAGAAGCATAGTGAATTTCTTAACCCCTAGATCCGTATGGGGCTCCAGCCAGAAACCGTCCGTATCCTGAGAAAATTCGATGCGTAGATAAGTGCCATCAAGATCTACCCCAAAGGTGGTCTCAATTGCCGAAATGGTATCGGGATCCTGAAAAAGCTCAGAAACAGAGTTTACGACCGGCACGTTCTGGCGCCTTTCGACATCAAAATATCCGCGCTTATCGTTATTCTCTTCACGGCGACCAAGGGAATATTCCATTTCCGGCAAGGTTGTTTCTAGGTCCAGAAGTTCGGTCACGATATCTTCCGGCAAGACATCTAACATGCGCCATAAAATATAAGGGGCTTCTGTCTTATGGGTACCGGCAATGCTACTCGCAAACACCGTTTTCAATTCTTCTGCGGAATGCATCGCTTTATCCTGTTCCTTTGCTGACCGGCAAAAAGCCTGTCCTGCTCTGGCTATGTACCAGAAACAGAACAGGCCCGCAATGAAAGCGATTTCCTGTTTATGCAATCAGATAATTATGTTGTCCGCATCGATATCGCGAAGCCGCGTATTCTCCAGGGTCAAAACATTACCATCGCCGAAGTCGAGGACCAGCTGATCTCCGTCCTGAGTGGCCAGATCCTTCACATCCTGAACACTATCGAGTTCAAGCAATGTGAGATCCAGACTGTCATCACGTCGATTAAAATCAGAAATGACATCTTCTCCGAAATCTACATCAAAAACAAACAGGTCATCCCCCTGCCCGCCTTCCATCTGATCATTGCCACTTCCACCGCTCAAGGTATCATCTCCATCGAACCCGAGAATGAGGTCATTGCCATCGCTGCCTTCCACGAGGTTGTCCGTATCATCGCCGCCAATCCGATCGAAGGAAATGAGGGCCGTATCCTGTAGAAAATCAATGTCCGTGTTGCGTTCAATTATGTCAGAAAGAGAGGTCTCCCAAAGAGCATCGATTTCACTTTGCGGCAGGTCTGAATTTTCGCTCCAATACGGATCGCCATCCCGCAACCGGATAAACTGGTCCGCAACGATGGACGTAAAAAGCTCCCCCATCATGCTCGAGCCTGAAGGGTCTTCCGCAAGACCGCCGACCCAGGCATCAATGTCATCTACTGACTCATATACACTGGCGAGGGCAGCAGCGAGATCTGGATCTGATGTGATATCTGAAAAACCTTCCATGCGTGGAAGCCCGATGGCTTCTCTTAAATCATTATAGGTCGCCACCCCGAGATCCCGACCCCGCTGGATATTAAAGGACGCTAGATCGAAGCCAACACCTCCGTCCACACTAAAGAGGAAATTTCTGAGATCATCGACGATTTGAGTGTCAAGTTCCTGAGCCGTGCCATCTGCCAACCCTCGCAATAGAGGTTCAACTCCGCCATTTGCAGAAACAACTTCAGGGTTGAAAAATGCATCTCGCAAAGATAAATCCCCGGCGGCAATTGTGCTGCCGTCTTCTTCAATGCGCCCAAGCGTTGCGGAAACAAGGCTATGACCAAAACGGTAGGCAGCCGTCGAAAACTCGACTGAGATACCCGGATTTACACTGCTGTCATAGCCGCTATAGTCCGGAATCGCATCCTCACCAAGCAGTAGGGGTAAATACTCGTTATAGGTAATTGCCTGTATTTCCGCCTCTACCCGAACCCGTGCGGCGTCGAAAAGCTCGTCCGCCGTCAGGCCCGGATTCTCGGCAGATAATCTTTCCACCCACCAGTTATGCTCCCGAGCAAACAGGCTCTGCATTGAATAGAGACCGGAATTTTCTGCGGCCCGGATATCACCAGCAAGAACATTTCCTTCAGCATCAAATGTTACAAGGCCTTCGTCATCTAAAATGAGCTTGCCATCCTCAGTTCTAAGAGCAGCAGCTGTTTCTGCATCCGATCCATAGACCATGGAAGCATCAATAAAGGCCGTAATCTCATTTTCATATTGAGCTGGTGTTGTCTCTCCTGTCCCATCAACCGGATCAGCGCGATCAAAGGCAATATCGACGTCCGAATTGAAATAATCATCTCCCTCCGGGACGTCGATAGGTGCAGACGTGGCACCAGCTTCCGTTAGATCGATATCATGGTCGATAAACTGACCCCACACCCAAAAAAGATCACTGACGCCCTGGGAGCTTGGTTCGTCCTCGGTTTGAGCGATGACAGCGTTGCTTATTTCCCGGGGACTGGCAAGATCATCCTCCATTTCCCATATACCATCCTCAAAATTTTCCTCGGCAAGACGAAGGAGGGTCTGTCCGGATGCACCCCAATCCGGATTCTCCGAATTTGTCCCATAGCCATCAATTGGCCGGACGGCACTTTCACTGAGGTCTTGATCATCCTTATTACGGTCTTCCCGTCTTTGGGCATCTCGCTTGCGGTCACCCGCGGTATCCCTTGGCTTATCCTGCTCGAAATTTGAGCGTCTCGGGTTTTTCATGACTGACTCCTTACTTTCTTCGCCTCTTTCTTAATTACAGAAGGGCTTTACTTTTTTGAGGATGTCAGGGTCTGTGCGGACTTTGGTATCTGTGCGGCATAAATAAGGTAATTCTGTTATAGGGTGCCACAAAATAACCCGATTGTTGCATTGGCGGTTGGAACATTAACTATCGTGACAAGCTGCTTTCTATGAAAAACCCAGTTTGTACCTGCGCTTAAAAAGCCCCTTTAAATTAAATATTATAATGATCCGTTCACCAATTAATCATATCATCAGCACGAAAAAAAAATTTGATCTAATTGGTAAGAATGCTGGACGATACCAAATATATAGTAGTTGACCTTGATGGAACGCTCATCAGAGCGGACCTTTTTGTCGAGTCAATTATCCAGCTACTACGATCCAATCCATTTTATATTGTCTTATTCTTGTTTTGGCTGACAAAAGGTATTGCGTATACCAAGGCGCAGGTTGCTAGAAGAATAGATATTGATGTCGCCCATCTGCCATTTGAGGAGGAAACCCTCGAGCAGCTAAAATCGCTCAAGGAACAAGGGAAAATCCTGATACTGGCAACAGCATCGCATGTTTCATATGCAGAAATAGTTTCAAAACATCTTGGGTTGTTTGACCACTTGATTGCGACCGATGCGGAAAACAATTTCAAAGGTAGCCGTAAACTAGAGGCAATTCGGGAATTGATCGGAGATGCGCCCTTTGCCTATGCAGGCGACAGCCGTGCCGATGAGCCTTTATGGGATGCGGCCAACGCTAACATGATGGTGAATGCGCCGAAAAACATGAAACAAAAGGCTGAAAAGTCAGGCAAACTAAAATGGTCTTCCGATAACAAAAAGTCCAATTGGACTTCTTTTGTTTTTGAAATGCGCCCCCATCAATATGCAAAGAATATTCTGATTTTCGTACCCATAATTACGGCTCATGAATATTTTTTGGCACCCGTTCTAACTTCCGGAATTTTGGCCTTTATTGCTTTTTGTCTCTGTGCCTCAGGGGTCTATTTTTTAAATGACCTGCTGGATGTCAGAGATGATCGCAGGCATTGGGTCAAGAAGAACCGTCCGATAGCTTCCGGCAACTTATCTATCGGATATGGCATACTGGGAGCAATTGGTTTACCGGCACTCGCCTTCTTATTAGCGGTTACATTTAGCCCAATAAAATTCGTCCTAGTGTTGGCAGTTTATTATATTCTGACCATCGCCTATTCCTTCTTTTTGAAGAAAGTCGCGACGGTCGACGTCATGACACTAGCTATACTCTATACCCTTAGGATCCTTGCGGGCGCAGCAGCAACGGGCATTGTCTTGTCCTCCTGGTTGTTCGCATTCTCCGTCTTTATTTTCGTAAGCTTGGCCTTCATGAAACGCTATGTGGAAGTCGCGGCATCACCAGATACTGGAAAAAACGTGCCGGGTCGGGGCTACTCAAATGCGGACTCTGAGACTTTGTTCATACTGGGTGTGGCCAGCTTCATCGGTGCAGTGATCATTCTAGCCCTCTATATCAATAGTGAAGACATCATGCGTCAATATGGCAGTCCACAAACTCTCTGGCTGCTTTGTCTCATCATTCTCTTTTGGGGCTGCCACATATGGTTATGCGCCCGCCGAGGCCAAGTACCAGATGATCCAGTGGTCTTTGCAATTAAGGACAGAGCCAGCCGTCTGGTTGGCTTAGCACTTGTTCTTGTTGTCTTTATCGGACGATATTTACCCCTTAGATTCGGCTAAAGGTGCCAAGGCAATGCGCCAGGAAACAGGCAATTCGTTCTTTTTGAAATCAGGAGTTTAAGACCATGACTGTTACAGTACTCGCGCTTATTTTATTTACTGTCCTGCTTTCTGCATCCGCACAACTGGTTCTCAAACTTGGCGTGACAAATACTCACTTGGAGGTAGCTCTGAGGACTGATTTGATTACCGCTATGTTGGCAGCTGCCAGCTCTCCCTTTATCTGGCTGGGACTGATCATCTATGGTCTGAGTGTTGGCTTATGGATTTGGGTGCTTTCAAAGGTTGACCTGAGCGTCGCCTATCCCTTTGTCGGACTTGGGTTCGTCGTGACAATGCTTTTTGGAATGTTCTTTTTGCACGAAACCGTGACTCCCATTCGGGCAGTCGGAACTATTTGTATCGTCGTTGGCTGCGTCCTTGTCGGAAAATCTGCCTAAGATGGATGTCCCTGTGCAATTAAAAAGCATGCTGACACGGGAAAACATTCTGATCTTCGCGGTTCTATTGATCGCTACTGTATTTTCTGTTGCTGCTCAGAGTTTCAATTTTCCTTTTAGCAACAATGCCCATCATATTCCCTTCGTTCTTGACTATGCCAATAGTGCAGAGGGTCCGTCGGACATCTATCACCAATCACTTTCCAGATTTATTTCCGCATTCTGGGTATTGATAGGGTCTGTTGCGACAGAAAAAAACATTTATGCTGTTTTTTTAGCGGCTCATATTTTCTTCAGATTCCTGATACTGTTTATGATCTGGAAGATTGCACGTTTGCTCTCTGACAACAAAGCGTTGTACACAATCCTTCCTGTCTTATTTGTCGCCTTCTTTCCCGGACTATTCAACAATTCGCCTGTCGGCAAGAGCGAGATCTTTGCATCTTACCTTACCCACTCCCAAGCCGTCATCGCCGTTGTTTTGGTTGGTTGGTTTTTTCTGATAAAACGTCAATTTCTTGCTGCTGCTATCCTTACTGCCATCGCGTTTGACTTCAATGCCTTTGTTGGTATTTGGCTAGGCGTTGTAGCTGGCTGCACGATGATTTACACCAATTGGCATAGAGGAATAGCTTATCTCACACTGCACGCAGTAAAGATGCTGGCTATTTTCCTGGTTGTTGCATCCCCTGTGATCATTTGGCTTTTACACTCTGTCTTATCGGTACCGCCAGTTGAAGACTTTGACTATCGATCTTACCTTGCTGATTTCTATCCCTATCACAATTATTTTGTATATCACTTGCAAGAAACTACGGCTTTTTTGGTTTTTCTTGGGGTTGGCAATCTGACACTGCGCTGGACAGGGTTAGAATACAATGAGAGCAAGGGGAAAACAGTTTCGGTCATTTTCATCACTTATTCGGCGATCTTCTTGGTGGGTATGGCCCTTCCGTATGTGACTGGAAACAGGTTGATATTGAATCTTGTGCCGTTACGAATGGATTCCTATCTCATTTTCCTGGTAACGATTTTGATCCTTGCTTGGTATACCAATGTTTCTTCTAAAGAAAACAAGCAAGATGCTGCCTTTCCTATCATCGCTTTATTCTGCCTTGTAGATGGAAACGTCCTCCTATTTATTGCCGCCCTATTCCTAGGTAGGAAATTTGAAGAAAAAACTGTAGTCGAAAAGTCCTTTGGGTGGTTACTCGTCGGCATATTGATGGCTAGCCATATCTATTTTGGTCAGGCTACGGGACTATTTTCATTTTCAGTCAACGAACAGATGATGGCTTTTTCCCTACAGGCAGGAGTTATTGCAATCTTTTTAATGGGTCACCCAAGATATTTAGAAGTTGCCATTCTCTGTATTTCCATTGCGTCCTTAAGACTTCTCCCTGAGGTTAATACTCTCCCAGCTATGGGAGTTCTTATTCTGACCTATGGATTGATTGCCTTATCAGTAGCAAAAAGGAAAAAGCTGCCATTGTACGCTCCCGCCATACTCATTTTTTTCCTAATGGTGTCTTACGCGGGTCTGACGCAAATTTTGCTTTTAACCGGTGCACTCATGGTACCATTCATAGTACAAATTGGCTTTCCATTAGCGAAGAAACTACTGCCTTCCCGCCTGTTTGATCATTCCAGCATGCTAATTGTAGTCTTTCTCGGATTACTGATGATTGCTGCGTTAAGCGCTTTTTCCCGGGGGGGGATCGCAAAGAATCCAAAGGATGTAGAGGCATTTAGAGAAGCCCAAAATTGGGCACGTGAAAATACGGCCCCGCATACTCTATTTCTCCCAATAGGTAACTCTGGGTTTTCAACTTTTTCCCGCAGGCCCGTTTGGATAGAACCAACTGCAGGCGCAATGATAATGTGGGCACCAGAGAATTATGATTTATGGTCAGAACGAATAACAAAGCTGCGCGAGGTTAGTTCCGTTCTTGATGCTGTATCACTCGCAAGAGACGAGAAAATCCCGTACATTTTTATCAATAAATCCCGAACACCAATGGACCCAACTTTATCCCACTGCGTTGAGTTTGAAAATCATCAATATGTGATATTGAAGACCTGCTGAGTCAGCCCCCGTAATGCAACGGCAATTGTAACCTGCTGACTAAGATTCCTCAATATGCGGGTTTCGCCTAATTTTCAAATAGTACTCTCAAATTCACACTGCTACGCTTACCTAAAGCTTACCCGAATGATTTTCTGATTTTAATTTTATATCAGGATGATCTGTTTACGAGTATTGTTCACCTATAGTTTCGGTGTGATTTTCTTCTTGTCCATTGCCTCTTCTCCTGTTCATCGAGACCGCGTTCGGAACCAGGGTTTGTGTTCGTCACACGGAGCACAAGGACATGTATTTGCTTATATCGAAACCCAACCAAGAGTAAGGGCAATATACAGGCCAATCCCAAACAGAGCCATCAACAGAAACCCTGCCATAATGAATATTATCACTACTAAGAAACAATGCCTTATTGCTCTTCCGATCCTGTTCATCCGGCTTATTGGCTGCGCTCGTTCTGACATCTTATAGCCCCACATCGAAAAACTAAAAGTTAGCCGACAACGTCGCCACTGCAACTAGTACGATCATCAAAACGAGGACCGTAATCTTCTGGGGTGGGGTCACTTGCCCACCGTTGACGGTTCGACCCAAGATTGGTTCTACAAGTCCTGTGCCTCTCTCTCGCGTTTCATCTCGGTAGTCCGTATCGTTCAATAGTCGAAATGTAAGTCGTTTTGATGGAATGTCAAGGGAACGGATGATAACCATAGGTAGATTACGGGGGTGATTTAAGAACCCAGTGGAGAATAGGTTTTTCCCTACAGTTCCTGCATTTCTGTGGTTTTGGCAGCAAAAAATCCGACATTTCTGCAAGATTTAAATGGTAGGCGCTACAGGGTTCGAACCTGTGACCCGCTGATTAAGAGTCAGCTGCTCTACCAACTGAGCTAAGCGCCCCCATATTTGGGAGAGTGGTTATAGCACCGAGTTTTCTGGAGTACCAGTAGAAATAGCCTGTTTTCAAGCCCGCTAGCGCTTGCCAGGTATGTCCAGGTCCCTATGAAGATAGACATTCATGATCAGGCCGAAGCCAATGAGTAGTGTCAGCATGGCCGTACCGCCATAGGAAATCAGGGGTAGCGGAACACCGACGACGGGAACCAGTCCCATGACCATTGCTACATTGATAAAAATATAGAGGAAGAAAATACCATTCATCCCCGTCGCCAGAAGCTTGCCGAAATGATTTCGGGACCGGTATGCGATGGCGTAGGCGTATAGTGCCAAAAGAATATATAGGGCGAATAACAGTAAGCCACCTACCATGCCAAACTCTTCCGCCAGCATGCTGAAAATGAAGTCCGTCCGCATTTCAGGCAGATAGTTCAGATGGCTTTGTGTCCCCTGCAAAAGTCCTTTGCCAAACACCCCACCGGATCCAAGGGCAATCTTGGATTGCAGGATGTGATAGCCCGCGCCGAGCGGATCGTTCTCAGGATTAAGGAAGGTCAGAATACGTTTTTGCTGATACTCATGCAGGAACTGATAGGCGAAAAAAGCTGACGGGATGGCAATTCCGATTACGGCTCCAAATTTCCAGAGGCTTACCCCCGCCATAAAGAACACAATCCCTCCCCCGGCAATGAGCAATAGCGCCGTTCCAAGGTCCGGTTGCCGTAACACAAGGGCCGCAGGCGCCATCACTAAAATCAATGGCGGAATCAGCCACTGGATACGCCGTGTATCCTCAAGCCCGAGATTGTGGAAATATCGAGCCAACGCCATTATCAAGGTGATTTTCATGATTTCAGACGGTTGGAGTTGGAACGGCCCCAGGTCCACCCAGCGCTTCGCTCCCATACCGACAACCCCCATCACCTCTACAGCTCCAAGAAGGATTAAGGCAACAGCGTATAAGGGATAGGCCAGGTTCAACCAGACCCGTATGTCAACGAGTGCGACAAAGAACATAAGAGCGAGGCCGGCACCGAACCGGATCATCTGACGAGACGCCCAAGGATCGAGATTTCCCCCTGCCGCTGAGTAAAGCATCAGGAAGCCGACAGACGCCGTTGCGCAAATCAACAATACAAAGCCCCAATTCAGATCCCAAAGCTTCTGTGACAGCGGTAGCTGTACATTTTTGGCGCCTAGCTCTCTAAGCATCTGACTCTCCAGGGATTCGCCGGGCGAGAACGTCGAGGCTCGGTCGGCGCAGTGGATCGAGGCGAAGAGTTTCTTGCAGGAGATCCCGCGCAATCGGTGCAGCAGCCTTTGACCCGCTCCCGCCATGCTCGATAATCACGGCCACAGCATATCTCGGATCGTTATAGGGCGCGTAGCCTACGAACAGCGCATGGTCTCGCTCCTCCCAAGGTTTTTCCTCAGATTTTCGGACACCTTCAATCCGTTCTTTCTTCGAAATTCGACGTACTTGGGCAGTCCCGGTCTTGCCGGCCATCTCCCATCCTTTCGTCGAGATTTTGGAAGCCCGGGCGGTGCCCCGCTTACCATTTACTACCTTGTTCATACCTCGAAGAACCGGACGCATGGCAGCTTGACTGACTCCTATATCAGGTGCAACCGCTAAAGAGTCACGGTTGGTTTCATCGGGTGAAGCCCCAGCGATAGAGCGGACCAGGCGCGGAACAACGGCTTTTCCACCATTGGCGAGCCGCGCCGTCATGACAGCAAGCTGCAACGGTGTCGTTAGGACAAACCCCTGTCCGATGCCAACATTATAAGTTTCTCCGACCTGCCATCGAACTCCTTGAACAGCGAGTTTCCAATCTTTGGTGGGAATTAGTCCGGCCTTTTCCCCATAAAGGTCGATATCGAGTTTCTCTCCTAACCCAAAGCGGTGGGACATTTCGGCGATGCGATCAACACCGACTTTCCGAGCGATATCATAGAAATATACGTCACAAGATTGGGCTATGGCCTGCTCCAGATTAAGCTTGCCGTGACCGCCTCTTTTCCAGCAATGAAACCGATGCTTCCCTAAATTTGTATGGCCTTTGCAGTAAACCTGATGGCTATCTGTGATAACTCCGGCTTCAAGGGCTGCCAGGGCAACAACCATTTTAAAAGTAGAGCCAGGTGGATATTGCCCACCGATGGCCTTGTTGCCGAGGGGACGTTTGGAATTAGAAACAAGCTCTTTCCATTCCTTGGAGGTTATCCCTCGAGCAAAGGCATTAGGATCATAAGCCGGGACCGATACCATCGATAGAATATCGCCCGTGTGAATATCCATGATCACAGCCGCCGCGCTTTCAGAACCCATGCGTTTTGCCGCAAATTCCTGTAACTGTTGATCGATGGTCAGAATGACGTCATTGCCGGGGATACCTTCCTGGCGGTTGAGCTCCCGAATGGTTCGACCATAGGCATTGGCTTCTAAGCGGCTAATACCCGCCTTACCTCTCAACGCTGTATCATAATATTTCTCGATGCCGCTTTTTCCGATGCGAAACTCTGGCAGTTCGAGCAGTGGGTCCGGTTCCAGGTTCTGAAGATCCTTTTCCGAAACGGCGCCAACATAACCGACGAGGTGGGAAAAGAGATCTCCATAGTGATAATCTCGCGTGGCTCCGACATCCATTTGAATGCCCGGTATATCCGGACTGTTTACATTTATCTGGGCAAATTGATCCCAGGTCAGGTTATCAACCACGGGTATGGGCACGAAACTACGCTTTTTCTTTACTTCTTTTAGAACCCGCTCCCGGTCAATACTGTCCGGCGGGACATATTGCGCCAGTGCATCCAGTGTTTTTTCGACACTGCTTGTCTGTTCCGGAATTAAAATAACGCGATAGTTATGGCGATTGCTGGCAATCTCCACACCAAAACGATCAACTACCCTGCCGCGCAAGGGAGCAAGCAGTTGAATGTTCATCCGGTTTTCATCAGCGAGCATTGTGTACTCATCTGAATGAAGGACCTGCAGATAATATAACCGTCCGGCGAGGACGGACATCAAGGCAGCCTGAGCGCCTCCCAGCATCAGGGAACGGCGGCTAAAGACCTTGGCTTTTTCCTTATGCTGATCGTTTGCCATATCAGGTATGCTTCAAAACATTATTCTGCAAAATACCAAATCCCCAGGCAAAAAGCGGAAATACTAGGAGCGACAAGACAAATTGGGTCAATATTGGCATCAGCGGCATGATTGACAGAGAATAAAGACAAGCCACGATCCAACTGATCATGGCAACGGCAAAGGCAATCATTAGATAGCCCGACCAGGTCAACAGAAATGCTTTTCCGACAAAGACCCTTCTTTGCGATACAGCAATACCATGGATTAGTAACAAACCAAGGGATGAAAGACCGAGCGGCGCTCCCGTCAGAAAATCAGAAAATATTCCAAGTAGGAATACCAATGGGGCAGACATCAAATAGGGCCGGTGGATGCTCCAGTAAAAAACAGAAATGGCGACAAAGGAGGGCGTGACAACAGCGAAACCGCTGATCCCTGTCGGCACAACACTCAGCAAGGCCAGAACCGCCGTCAAGAAGCCTGGCAGGCTTCCCCGCAATATTCGATTAAACTGATAGGCAAATGTTGGTGTCACTTTCCACCCAATCTACTCTCGCCCATGTCGCCCGGATTGTCATAGGGACTATTCATACCCGGCAAGTCATATCTCAATACACTAACATATTCCAGACGGTTCCAGTCGGTAAAGGTTTGAACCCTAATCTTGCGTTCTCCGACCGAAGAAATAATTCCGATGGGTCGGCCCGCTGGCAGCATCCCACCATCTCCTGAAGTTACGACCCGGTCTCCTGGTGAGACGACAGCATTGGTCGGTAGAAATTCAAGAGTTGGGGAAGATGAGTTATTGCCGACCAAAATGCCTTTATATCTGGAGTTTTCAAGCACGGCCGGAATTCGAGAGTTGAGGTCTGTCAATAACAGAACGCGTGCAGATTTCTCACCGGCTTCCGCAATCCGTCCAACCAGACCAAGAGGTCCAACGACAGCCTGGCCTTCACGGACACCGTCCCGTCTCCCGGCATTGAGCAACAACGTCCGAACAAACGGACCGCCTGAATCCCCAACAACCCGTGCCGTAATCGGCAAAACAAGTGGATCGGACAAGGCATTCAACAATTGCCGATAATTTTCATTTTCTTGGGAGAGGCTGCGACCGACGGCCTGCCATTTCAAAAGCCGAGCGTTTTCTTCCCGAAGTCGTTCATTTTCCTCGACAATATTTGTGAGTTTTTGGACCCGTTCGACAGCCTGATTAAAGGCATCAACAGGTTGAGAGATAGTCGCAAGGACCGGACTCAGGACGTCCGTCGTTGTCGTCCGCAGCTTCTCGACAACCGCAATATTTGCTTTTCCAAGGAGTAAAAGAGCGATGGAAAGAGATATCAAGGCGAGAAAGGCAAAGCGCTGAATAATAGTCTTCAGCGGCCATGCCAGTTTAAATACTGTGCCTTGTCGAGGGGCCATTCACCTTCGCTCCCGATACATCAAACGTGCAGCAAACGCCTTTACGCGCCGCCTTCACCACTTAACACATGCCTCAAGGTTTTTAATTCTTCCAGCGCCCGACCGGTTCCGATAGCAACGCAGGACAAGGGTTCTTCAGCAATTGAAACAGGCAGGCCCGTTGCATGTCTCAATACATGATCGAAATTCCCAAGCAGTCCACCGCCGCCCGTCAATACAATACCTTTATCAACAATATCCGCAGCCAGTTCCGGAGCCGTATGCTCAAGGGCGACTTTCACGGCCTCGATGATCGCACCGACAGGCTCCGCCAGGCTTTCAGCGACCTGGCGTTCACTTATGACCAGTTCTTTTGGCACACCGTTCATCAAATCGCGGCCTCTGATCTCCATGGTCTCCCCATTCCCGTCTTCCGGAGGGCAGGCAGATCCGATCATTTTCTTGATCCGCTCTGCAGAGCTTTCTCCAACGAGAAGATTATGGTTGCGGCGAATATAAGCGATGATCGCCTCATCCATCTTGTCTCCGCCGACACGCACACTCTTTGAATAAACAATACCACCCAGCGAAAGAACCGCCACTTCAGTGGTTCCACCGCCAATGTCAACGACCATGGATCCTGTCGGCTCCGTTACTGGAAGCCCGGCACCGATTGCGGCGGCCATAGGCTCATCAATGAGTATGGCTTGGCGGGCACCGGCATTTTCTGCAGCTTCCTTAATCGCTTTGCGCTCAACCGCCGTGGATCCGGATGGAACGCAGATAATAATCAGAGGGCGTGCAAAGCTCCGCCGCTTGTGAACTTTATGAATAAAATGCCGGATCATTTCTTCGGCAATTTCAAAATCCGCGATCACCCCATCGCGTAAAGGGCGAATAGCTTCTATATTTCCGGGTGTCCGGCCCAACATCATTTTGGCTTCATCGCCAACCGCCAGGACTTGCTTTTTGCCCTTATTATGCAGAATAGCAACAACAGAAGGTTCATTCAGGACGATACCGCGACCTTTGACATATACCAACGTGTTGGCGGTTCCAAGGTCAATAGCCATATCGGCTGACATCCAACCGAGTAATCCGTTTAACATTAATCTGCCTCATATACCATTTCAGGTGGGCCCATTTCTAACCCCCTGCAAATCCAAACGAAACATTATCTGGCAATTGCATTTTACTGCCGGCAGATCGTCTCATTATTTCGATCTCCCCCCATGCCGATAATACCTAACTCTCGCTATCAGTGAGCCCAATATCCTTGAATCACGATAGCAACTGACCTTTTATCGCAGAAGATAGTTAATTTTTTCCAACCATTCTCAACAAACTTTTTTACGATTATTCTGGGCTTTCAGGCAACCGAATTTTGCCGAGATATCTCTGAAATTCCGTTTGCTGTTAACCTTAATACTCCGTTGCGGAACAAAAAGATAGCAGATGCTAGCAAAACCGCCATTTGCTAACCGCATAAAAAAAGCCGGCAGGAACTGCCGGCTTTTCAAAAGTGATTTTCCAGTGAAACTAGTTCTTGGATTTATCGACCAAACGACCTGCGGCGATCCAAGGCATCATGGCTCTGAGTCGCTCACCAACTTC
>JANSXH010000002.1 GCA_024743055.1 Pseudomonadota bacterium | reverse complement strand
AGATTTTATCAGGGTCTTGAGTCAAACCTGAAAAATTTTTGAAAGACTTCGATGCCTTAGTCGGCGAGACTGATGAACGTGCTGCGGTCGGGTTTCCTCTCCTCGATGAGTCAGATGTCTGTAATCGATTGGTTTTTTATTCCAGCGGTTTCGACCAAATGGACACGAGAATATCGCGGGAAGACAAAATCAAGCATCTGACCGTGGCCCGCAGCACGTTCATCAGTCTCGCCGACTAAGGCATCGAAGTCTTTCAAAAATTTTTCAGGTTTGACTCAAGACCCTGATAAAATCTGGCAACATGAAGACCGTCTACCAATGCGTGATGGACCTGCAGGTTAACAGCCATACGCCATTTACCCATCTCCTCGGTGATCTTTCCCCAGGCGATACGCGGTATGCAATCATCGGCGTTGGGAACCGGATGATGGGTTGCGGTGAAATCCAGCCAGGGGGCGCAGCTCAAGTATATCCAGTGATCTTCATCTTTGGTGGCATCCGGTGTGAGTTCTGATTGCTTCACTGCTTGATCCGTCTGAATTTTGCAAAGACGGTCGAACTCATTCCAGTCAGAGACAAATTTTGTTTCGCAGAAAGCAAAACTCTCATCCGAAATAGGAACGGTATAGGAGGGGTGAACAATCGCATGTTCATAAATCTTGTCTCCGCTGAACCGCGTCCGTAACTCCGGAATCTGGTTCGCCGTTGTCATAATGGCATACAAGACGGAGCGAAATAGCGACAATTCTTTCTTCAGCGCGATCTCTCGGAACTCCGTCACGTCAATGCGAACTGTTGTGCTGAGATGAGGGGAGGCAAAAGACCGAAACAGCTTATATTGTCCACGGTGTTGCCAACTGTTTAGATCAATTACCTTCACGATCCATATCCTTTGTGGCTTGGCCCAGCCGATTTTTCAGCCTGATGCTCTGACAGTTCAAAGCTCTTTGGGAACAATGTAATGAACCAGTCGGCCTCGAGAGCGTAGGGACTTCCAGTCTGGAATGTCAAATTCGATATGGGCGAGAGCCGCCGTCGGAAATTTACGCTCAATATCCGAGTATCGACTGTCAGCCTCTGGCGTCGCCAGGTCAAGTGCCAACTGTTGCATCGTCGGATTATGGCCGATAACAAGTACATGCTCACTGCTGAGGGGCGCAGATTTGAGATATGAAATGACCCCACCACCTGATCCCGCTGAATAGATTGAGCGTTCCAATTTGATATCGTATTTATGGGTCAGGAAAGGCGTGATTTTGGCCAGGGTTTCCCGGGTTCTCTTGGCAGGAGAGCAGAGTATGAAATCTGGCGACAAGCCCGTTTCGGCAAGATACAAGCCAATTTTTACTGCCGCTTTCCTCCCTCTCGGCGCCAGAGGTCTGTCAAAATCTGCAATGGCGTGATCTGTCCAACTGGACTTGGCGTGGCGGAGTAACGTCAGTTTTCGCATGTTTCTCTTGGGACCTGTCCATTCATTAAGCGACTTCAGTTCGCTATGCTAAGACCTAAATATGACACTGCATAGTTCTATCAAGGACAAATTTTTGGGAATGAAGGAACAGATCTGAAGACTTGGTCTCTCATTGCGAAACCTCTCTTACCCGTTTTTCATTTCCTCTGGATAGGTATCGAACTGGGGAAGGCCGTCATTGATATCGTAATAGTCTTTTTTATCCGCGACAAAAATATGCCGGGTTGTTTTCTTGTCGAAATCCCCATCAAAAGTGCCTGCCAGGATGCTGATATGATCTCCATTTTTTCGTCGCCAAAACAGTGTGGAGCCACACTCCTGACAAAACCCTCGCTCTGCCCAGTCTGAAGAGATAAACCATTTCAAGCCCCGATCTTCTGTGAGCTTCAGGCTTTCGGACGGACAGGCTGTAGCGGCAAAATAATGCCCGCTGGACTTCTGGCACTGCTTGCAATGGCAGGAAATGACGTCCCTCAGCGGCCCCTCTGTTTCGAAAGCAACAGCCCCGCACAAACAGCTTCCCCTATACGGCCCTTCAGTGGTTTCGCTCATATCGCTCTCCTAATTCTCGGTTACGTAATCCCAAATCTCTTTTGCAGGGATGGCAATCCCCAACATCATGACAATAGATCCGGCAAAACGATTGAGATAAAGACCAACGGACTTGTTTTGTTTCAAAGCCGACGAAATCGATCCGGCAAAAATCCCGACGCTGGCCATCACCAGCAGGGCACAGGCCTGAAACAGGAAGCCGAAGAAAATAAACTGGGCCGTCGCATGCTCTGATGTTGTCTCGACAAATTGCGGCAGGAAGGCCAGGAAGAACAAGGCGACTTTTGGATTGAGAACATTCATCAGGATTGTCTGGCGAAAAATTTTTCCAAGGTCCATTGCTGGCTGCGTCGAACTGAGATCGATTGGTCCCGATTTGGCAATTTGCCAGCCGATATAAATGATATAGGCGGCACCGGCATATTTAACGATCGCAAACAATATTGGAGATGACGCGAGAATGACCGACAGACCAAGGGCAGCCAGAAGAATATGCACGAATATTCCAGTGATCAGGCCGAGTGCGGCGACAAGTCCGGCACGCCATCCCTGAGCCAGCCCACGCATCGCCACATAGACAATGTCAGGGCCGGGGGCAATGGTCAGCAAAAGCGCTGCCGAAATGAAGGCAAATATCAGAGATGAATCAGGGAGCATGAATATTTCCGTTGGTTAAGAAGAAGTTACCAGTTTTCGCCTGTTTTTTATGCAATTATGGACATTGTTGTGTCATTAAGTGAAAGCGATCACATTATTTCGATTTGATACAAAACTTTCTTGCAATTGCAACAATTATCCATTAGGCGAAACATCGGGGATTGATAATGCGCTCGAATTTGGGTGTCGGAATCTTCAAGGGTCAATTCATGCTGCAATTGGGCACTTCGACGGTGTGCTTGGCCTAAAACATAGAATTAGTGTCCAGGAGACTAAACATGGCGACAGGTACAGTAAAGTGGTTTAACCCGACAAAAGGCTACGGCTTCATCGCACCAGAAGACGGCGGGAACGACGCTTTCGTGCATATTTCAGCTGTTGAACGAGCAGGCTTGAAGACCCTCAACGAAAATGCAAAAGTTCAGTATGAACTGGTTGAGGG
Source organism: Pseudomonadota bacterium (assembly GCA_024743055.1). GTDB lineage: Bacteria > Pseudomonadota > Alphaproteobacteria > Sneathiellales > Sneathiellaceae > Sneathiella. The sequence continues at coordinate 304,373 of JANSXH010000002.1, read as the reverse complement.
ACGTAACGGCAAATCATCCGCCGAAGAGCTTGTAGTGCTGGACTAATTCTAAGATTCCGGTATTGACGAAAAGGCGGCGAGAGCCGCCTTTTTTATTGGCCGTTTCAGGTTGGGCGTATGACCCGTCTTTGCCAAATCCGTGAATTGGTGTAAGAAAGCCCTCCTGTAGTAAAAAGATGTTTCGATTTTAAGGTTCCGCAGATGCAACATCCGCTGAAAAATATGGAAGATGTGACGATAGATGACCTTGGTATCCCATTGGATTCCGAGGGGAACTTTCGTATTCAGATTAAAGACTATGTCCATGTTTTGACTGGGGATGAGCTGATCACGGAAATGACCGATCAGCTGGACATCCGCGGCTCTGTCCGCAATGCGCTGCTTCGAAAAGCAAATAAAGGGATTCTTGCAGTCCTCAAGAAGGGTCGACTCCGACTGGATGATGAGGCCCGTGAGGCATTCGATCTGAATATACTGATCTGGTTCGCTGATAAAGCACTCAAAGGTGACCATAAGCAGTATCTGACAAAATAATTTGCTTAAGAGGAGATCCGGGCAATACTCAGGCCCGGAATGAATAATATGACATCGCAAACAAAAAAAATTAAAGCCGGCATTGTCGGTGCCAGCGGATATACCGGTGCAGAAGCCATGCGGCTTTTGCTCAGGCACCCGGCCGTTGAGATAACCTTTCTGACTGCGGACCGGAAGGCGGGCCAGCCCGTCTCGGAAGTCTATCCGCATCTCGGTGGCTATGGCCTGCCGGATATGATCAGCGTCAGTGAGGCGGACTGGAGTGAAGCAGATGTGGTTTTCTGCGGGCTTCCCCACGGAACAACCCAGGAAATCATCGCCAGCCTGCCGGAACGGCTAAAGGTCGTTGATATGTCAGCGGATTTTCGGATTGAAGATCCCGACACCTATGCCGAATGGTATGGTCATGAGCATCGGGCAACCGACCTGCAAAAGACGGCGGTTTACGGTCTGACCGAGTTCAATCGGGATGCTGTCAGCCAGGCCCGGCTGGTTGCCTGTCCGGGATGTTATCCAACGGCCGTGCTGCTGGCCTTGTTGCCGCTGGTTTCCAACAAGCTGGTGGATCCCTATGATCTGGTCATCGACGCCAAGTCCGGCGTAACCGGGGCAGGGCGGGGCCTGAAGCAGAACACCCTATTCAGCGAAGCCGGTGAGGGCCTGAGCCCTTACAGCGTCGCCAAACATCGGCACGCGCCGGAGATTGAACAAGAAGTAGCGAAAGCTATTGGGGCTATTGCATCTGACGTCCGGGTCAATTTCGTTCCCCATTTGGTTCCCATGAGCCGGGGTGAACTGATCACAGCTCATGTCCGGCTTGAGAGCGGGGTTTCTGTCTCAAATATCCGGTCGGCTTTTGAGACCCGGTTTGCGGAGGAACCCTTCGTGCGGATGCTGCAAGCAGGTGAGATGCCACATACTCAAATGGTCCGTGGCTCAAACCTTTGCGTGGTCAATGTCTTTGAAGATCGGATCCCGGGACGGGCCGTTGTCATCGCCGCTATCGATAACCTGGTAAAGGGATCAAGCGGACAGGCTGTTCAGAACATGAACCTGATGTTTGGGCTTGAGGAAACATTGGGTTTGGAACAGGCGCCGCTCTTCCCATAAAAACGGATCAAGGAAAACAATAATGACCGCCCATATCCTTCCCTTCAAAGGTACTCATCCCGATATCGCAGAAAGCGCCTTTATTGCGCCTTCTGCAAGTATCATCGGGAACGTTGAAATAGGGGAGGGATCGAGCATCTGGTTCAACTGTGTACTCCGGGGCGATGTTCATTACATCCGCCTCGGGGCTCGCAGTAACATCCAGGACGGTACCGTCATTCATGTCTCTAATGGCACCCATCCTACGATTATCGGTGATGACGTGTTGGTAGGTCACAACTGCATGATCCATGGCTGCACCCTGGAAGACGGAAGCTTTGTTGGTCTGGGGGCAATTGTCATGGATGGCGTTGTCGTCGAAACCGGTGGCATGGTAGCGGCAGGCGCACTTGTCACGCCCAACAAGCGTGTCCGGGCCGGAGAGCTTTGGGCAGGATCGCCTGCCAAGATGGTGAGGGAACTCTCAAAAGAAGAACAGGAAAACCTGACGAGCGGGGCACACCATTATGCTAACCTCGCTCAGGTCTATAAAGCTGAGCTCACTTGAGTTTACCAATCTCACTCTAACGTGAAGAGAGTTGACGAGATTGTTCTCGTTTCTAGGCGTAGATTTTTCCCAACACAATTTTTAAGCGTCGTCTGCTTAACTTTCTGGGAGAAAAGCTCAATGTCATCATTTCATCGAAAACTCTTGTCGACAACATTCGTGCCTGCGTTAGTGGGTGTTGGAGGTATGATCGCCGTTACCACAGTTGCCGTGCCGGTTTCAATGATGACGGTCAAGCCGGCGGCGGCTTCCTGTAATCCTTGTGCGGCCAAGAAACCTTGCAATCCGTGTAACCCTTGCGCTGCCAAAAAGGCCTGCGGTGCCTGTAACCCCTGCGCAGCTAAAAATCCCTGTGCAGCCAACGCCTGTAACCCATGTGCAGCAAAGAACCCATGTGCGGCCAATGCCTGCAATCCTTGCGCCGCTAATCCTTGTGCCGCGAAAAGCAGTTCAAACTGTATCGTGCCGTCCGTGCAGAAAGCAGCTCTTTGCAATCCTTGTGCGGCCAAGAAAGCCTGCGGTGCCTGTAACCCATGTGCAGCAAAAGCCGCTTGTGGTGCGTGCAACCCTTGCGCCGCGAAGAAGGCTTGCGGAGCTTGCAATCCTTGCGCTGCCAAGAAAGCCTGTGGCGCATGTAACCCATGTGCCGCGAAAGCTGCCTGCGGAGCCTGTAATCCATGCGCGGCCAAAAAGGCATGCAACCCTTGCAACCCTTGTGCAGCCAAGAACCCATGTGCCGCAGCAAATGCCTGTAACCCTTGCAATCCTTGTGGCCCTTGCGGACCGTGTGGTGCCGCAGCAATGGCAGATGTTGAACTTGAACCAGCCGAAGCAAATAGTGCTTATGACTGCCTGAAGGGAGACATGAAAAACTCCTACGCTAAATCCGGCCTGGATGAGGCTGGTTATTATCTCGACTGGAAGATATTCTCAACGGCGCCTTATGCCTCTGGCACCCATGGTGGCCGACATGTCAGCAACTACGCTAATGCCGTGGCTGAGGAAGCCTACGCCAAATACGAGGAAAACGGCAAAATGCCAGTTGGTTCTGTTCTGGCGAAAGACAGCTTTGCCGTCCAGACCGATGGACGAGCGGTCGTTGGGCCTTTGTTCCTGATGGAAAAGATGGCTGCCGGATTTAATGCTGACAGCATGAACTGGAAATACACTTTGATCCTACCCAATGGCCAAGTTGTGGGGACAACGAACGGCAAGGGATCGGATGCTGTAAAATTCTGTTATGAATGTCATTTAGCGGCAGAAGATACAGATAGTCTGTTCTTCCTGCCTGAAGACCTCAGAGTTAATTGATTTAACTTCCAGCGGATGACGGCATTTGTTCGTCATCCGCATACCAGATTTGGAGGGGTAGTAGTTTTATCTGAAAGGATAATCATGACCTCCATCTTGCTAATTCTTAAACTCCCTCTCAGCCTGTGTTTGTGTTTTCTTGCATTTGTTTTATCCCCCACTTTGACGTCCGCTCAAGAAGAGGGAGACACCAAGCCTGTCGGCCATATAGAATTGGCAGATCCTGCAGATCTAACTAATGAGCAGGCCCAGGAGATTTATGTCTCGGTTCTGCCCCAGATCCGGAAGATATTCGAAGAGTCAGATATCGGTGCCGCGCAAAACTACACGCGCTGGAAAAAATACAACAGCACGCCCTATATCTCCGCAACCCATGGCGCAAGATATGTGGACAATTACGCCAATAATATAGCGGCAGAATATGGCAAATTGAAAAAAGGGGAGACTTATCCCGTTGGCTCGATCCTTGCCAAGGACAGTTTTTCAGTAACCTCAGACAGTCAAGTCTATCCGGGGGCTCTCTTCCTAATGGAAAAAATGGCCAAGGGATTCAACAAACCCAGTGGAGATTGGCGCTATACCATGGTTTTGCCTGATGGCAGTGTGTTCGGCATGACCAACGGCGAAAACAGCGAGAATGTCGAATTTTGCATCGGCTGTCATGCCGCCAAAGCATCCTTCGACCATATCTTTTTCATTCCTGATGACCATCAGGCTAAAGAATGAATTGATCAGTCAGAGTTTTTGCCGGATTTTGCCCGTACCTTCACGTAGCTACCAGGGGCATCTTCAATAGCTTTGAGTTTCCCTTTCGCAGGGTCCCGAGCCGCGACTTTCGGTCCGGACTTTTTGCTAAGCCACTTATCCCAGTGAGGCCACCAGGAACCGGGATGCTCTTTCGCATCTTTCATCCATTCATCGGCGTTCTTATATTTCGTCTTCTTGGTATTGGTCCAGTGCTGATATTTCTTAGCATCCGGATGATTGATCACGCCCGCTATATGTCCGGACCCGGCGAGCATGAATTCTGCAGGGCCTGAGAAAAGCAGAGTGTCCTTGAACACAGACTGGAACGGGGCAATGTGATCTTCCTTACTGGCTTGAACGAAGACCGGTATCTCCACTTTGCTAAGGTCAATCGGTTGCCCGCCTAAGGTCAATGCTCCTGCTTTTTGTAAGAGGTTCTTTTGATACATGTTCCTCAAATAAAAGCTGTGCATCTTAGGGGGCATATTAGTGGTGTCAGAATTCCAGTACAGGAGGTCGAAGGGGAAAGGCGACTTTCCGAGAAGGTAATTATTGATCACAAAGGACCAGATCAGATCGTTGGAACGCAGCATGTTGAAAGTCGCGGCCATATCCTTGCCTTCAAGGAAGCCAGCCTCCTCCATTTTTCGCTCAATCATCTGGATCTGTTCTTCATCGGTAAAGACCAGAAGGTCGCCGGCGTCTTCAAAGTCCAGTTGCGCGGCAAAGAAAGTGCAGGCGGTGATGCGATTTTCGCCAACAGCTGCAAGATAGGCGAGGGTAGATGCCATCAAAGTCCCGCCGATGCAATAACCGATCGCCGTCACTTCTGTTTCACCGATTGTGCTCTCAATGGCGTCGAGGGCAGCCAGAATGCCTTCTGACATGTAGCTTTCAAAGGTCTTGTCGATATGCCGTTCGTCCGGGTTAACCCAGGAAATAACGAACACTGTATAGCCCTGATCGACGCACCATTTTATGAAGGAGTTTTCCTGTTTCAGATCCAGGATATAAAACTTGTTAATCCAGGGGGGCGTGATCAGAAGGGGTTTCTTGTAAACTTTCTCAGTTGTCGGTGTGTATTGCAGCAACTGCATCAGGTCATTTTCAAAGACAACCTTGCCAGGAGTCACTGCGATATTTTTCCCAACTTCAAAGGCAGTTTCGTCGGTCATTTTAGGAATAAGCTGACCTTTACCTCGCTTCAGGTCGTCGAGCATATTTTCCAGCCCATGGACCAGATTATCGCCTTTGCTCTCAAGTGTTTTCTTGAGTACATCAGGGTTCGACCAGAAAAAATTGGTTGGAGAAAGCGCGTCCGTATAGATCTTTGTATAGAAGTCTACTTTCTTTTTCGTGTGCTCATCCAGACCATCAACTTCAGCGACCGTATCCTGCACCCAATTGGAAGTCAGTAAGTAAGACTGTTTGATATAGTCGAATATCTGGTTTTGGCTCCATTCCTCCGACTTAAAACGCTTGTCTCCGGCTTCAGGTTTGATCAAGGGGTCGGTTTCCTGGCCAGTGGCCCTGAGGGCTGCATTCTGCCAGAGATCCAGATAGTTTTTCCAAAGTGTCGTTTGCGCCTCCAGGATTTTCGCCGGGTCCGTCATCATCTGAGCGGTCATTTCCATAAAGGCTTTACCGATATTCAAGGGGTCGGGATCCACATTGCCATTTTTCTGACTGTTGAGAAATTCTGTGACGATTTCCTGGCTTTGCACCGCAATCTTGGCGAAATTTTCCGCGAATTCCTTTGAATTCTCAAGAGCTTCCTGGCTGCTTTCAAGTGGATCTGTATTCTGCACTTCGACACCTATCGGTTTGAATATTTTTCGAATTAAAATCGACTGTTTTTATAGAACGCATTTTTACAGTAGCTTTCGATCGTTCCAAAAGCGTTACACTGGCTAAAGCCGTCAGAAAACGTTGCGGACTTGCCTCCCATATGCTTTATGATATCTTCGAATTTATTTAAGTTAAATCAAAATGTTGTAAAGTTCAAATGCGGCCGTTAGGGTGCAGGCGGATGACGTAGCGGGCGATAACATGGTACAGCTTTCAATCTCTTCTGATTATCGGGGGTTTATCTTCCGAACCTGTCGCTCTGGATTGGTCATCGTAACACTGGCTTTTGCGGCGACAGCTTGTTCCAGCGACAGCTCCGAAGAATATCCAAATCTGAACTCTGTTCCTGCCAACCCTGGCTCTTCTGACAGCCTCGCTGAAGCCCGTAAGATTGAGGAAGGCTTGATCGCAGACCGGGCGAATGCACGCTATACGGATGAAGTGCTGAGAGCAGATACTAGCGTTCAGGCACCGCTGACTCCGCCGCCTCCAAAAATCGAGGTTGAAGAAGTCAAAGAGGAAGTAACCGAGGAGGTTGTCAAGGAAGAGCCGCCTCAGGAGGTAGAGACGAGGGCTACGGAAACCGTTCAAGAAGATGCTGACGCACGTGCCCAAGAGCAGACAGAAGAGGCAGACGCAGCAGCTACGGCCTCAGTAGCGCAATCTGCTGCCTCCGCAGCCTCATCTACAGAAGCTCCAACGGCATCTGATGATGTCGCTGGTGAAGCTGTGGAAGAAACAGAAACTGAGGTTGTTAAGGAAGTCACAGAAGAGGATACGCCTGTAGTTCCTCCGAAGGAAGAGCCAACCACAGCAGAGGTATCAGAAACGGTCGAGGAGAAAGTCGAAAAAGTAGAGGAAGCTCAAGTAGCAGCCTCTGAGGCACAAGCAGTTGAAACCGCTACCTCCGAGACCAAGGCTCTGCCGGTGACTTCGGCACCAACGAAAGCGGTTTCTGAGGAAACAGAAGTTGCTGCAATTGCGGAAGATTCCGTGAAAAGAGTTCCTTCCTATCGGGAACTGGCAGACACGCCTCCGCTTGAAATAATTTTCTTTGAACAGGGATCAAACCGGATCAATCCTGAGGATACTCAAAAACTGACCCGGATTGCCCAGTCGCAACTGGCAGAGGGTGGCAAGCTGAAAATTGTTGGCCACGCGTCAAGCCGGACACGGGAGCTGTCCGCAAGTGAGTATATGATCGCCAATTTGAAGGCCTCTCAACAGAGAGCTGCTGCTGTTGCGGAAGCGTTGATTGAACTGGGTGTAAGTGGTGACGATCTGATACTTGAATCCGTGAGTGACTCCTTCCCGCTAGCCCGGGGAGGACGGCCCAGCGATGAAGCCAGGAACAGGCGAGCGGAAATCTTTCTTCTAAATTAATCAAACTTCGTATAAACACCCGCATAGAACTATTTGGAAAGCTGTCGAACCAGGGATTTGGGGAGACGGACCCCAAAGATAAATTTTACAGGACAAGACCGATGGACCCGGATTTCCACCGCATAAAACGCTTACCACCTTACGTGTTCGAAGAAGTGAACAAGATGAAGGCGCAGGCGCGAGCGGCCGGAGAAGATATTATTGATCTAGGCATGGGCAATCCGGATTCGCCAACCCCAAAACATATCGTCGACAAATTGGTGGAAACCGCACAAGATGGCCGCACCCATCGCTATTCTACAAGCCGTGGTATTCCAGGATTGCGGCGTGCCAATGCTGCTTATTACGCCCGCCGGTTTGATGTTGAGATAGATCCGGAAACAGAAACGATCGCAACACTTGGATCAAAAGAAGGGTTGGCCAATCTGGCCATGGCGATTACTACACCCGGCGATGTCATTCTCTCGCCGAACCCAAGTTATCCGATCCATCCTTATGGTTTTATCATAGCGGGAGCGGTTGTCCGGCATTTTGAGCTTGGTCCCAATGTGGATTTTTTTGAAGCCCTGGAGCGGGCGGTGCGCCATTGCATTCCGTCCCCAACATGTCTCATCCTCAATTTTCCGTCCAACCCGACGGCGATGACTGTTGATCTCGACTTTTATAAAGAAGTTGTGAGGTTCGCTCGCCAGCATGACATGTATATCCTCTCGGATCTTGCTTATGCAGAAATCTATTTTGGTGATGTGAAGCCGCCGTCTATTTTGCAAGTGGAAGGCGCGCGGGATATCGCTGTTGAATTTACTTCGCTCAGTAAGACCTATTCCATGCCGGGTTGGCGCATGGGTTTTGCGACCGGTAACAAGCGTCTTATTGAAGCCCTAGCACGGATCAAATCTTATTTGGATTATGGTGCCTTTACCCCGATCCAAGTCGCTGCCACAGCTGCGCTCAACGGCCCGCAGGATTGTGTGGAGGAATTTCGAGATCTTTATCGGCAAAGGCGGGATGTCCTTATTTCAGGGTTCTCTGCTGCCGGTTGGGATATTCCATCGCCGGATGCAACAATGTTCGCCTGGGCGCCGATCCCGGAACCCTTTGCCCATCTTGGCAGCCTTGAATTTTCAAAGCTGTTACTTCAGGAAGCAAAAGTGGCTGTCGCTCCTGGTCTCGGGTTTGGGGAATATGGTGACGGCTTTGTCCGAGTGGCCATGGTAGAAAACGAACAGCGGATCCGCCAGGCGAGCCGCAATGTAAAGAAATTTATGGCAGAGTCAGAAGCAAACCTCTCCAAACTGAAGGCGTCTTGATTGTGGTTGAATCAGTAAAAATAGGAGTTGCCGGTCTCGGCACGGTTGGTGTGGGTGTCTTGAAGATACTTGAGGCACATGGAGGTTTACTAGAGTCACGATCCGGTGTGAAACTTGAAGTCACAGCTGTTTCCAGCCGAGACAGAACCAAGGATCGGGGTGTTTCCCTGGATGGAATGACCTGGTACGAAAACGCTTCAGATATGGCAACCGACAATAATGTCGATATTATTCTGGAGCTCATCGGTGGCAGCGACGGGATTGCCAAGGACCTCTGTGAGAAGGCACTTGAAGCCGGGAAATCAGTAGTAACCGCGAATAAAGCCCTTCTTGCTGTTCACGGAACGGCGCTTGCCGAACAGGCTGAGGCACACAACGTCACCATTGCTTATGAGGCGGCTGTCGCCGGCGGCATTCCCATCGTCAAAGCTTTGCGCGAAGGCTTAAGCGGCAACGCTATCAGCCGGGTCTATGGCATTCTCAACGGCACCTGCAATTACATCCTGACGGAAATGGAAGAAACCGGGGGTGAGTTTGAGAGTATTCTGAAAGAAGCGCAGGACCTTGGCTATGCTGAAGCAGATCCTAGCTTCGATATTGACGGCGTCGATGCTGCCCATAAACTGGCAATCCTGACCAGTCTCGCTTATGCGACACCTGTTGATTTCGACAAAGTCTATATTGAGGGCATAACCTCTGTAACTGCAGACGACATTTCTTATGCGACAGAACTGGGATATCGGATAAAGCTACTTGGTGTTGCCCGTCGGACCGATAAGGGGATCGAGCAACGGGTTCATCCCTGCATGGTTCGCAAAGACACCTCTATTGCCAATGTCTCAGGTGTTTTTAACGCTGTTGTTGCAGAAGGCGATTCAGTGGATAGCACTGTATATGTTGGGCGCGGCGCAGGTGAGGGACCGACGGCATCGGCGGTGATTGCAGATGTCATCGATATTGCTGCCGGACGACTAACACCAACCTTTGGTGTTCCTGTTGTCAAGATGAAGCCTATCCCCAGCGTATCCATAGAAGACCATGTCGGATGCTATTATGTCTGTCTGACTGTCTATGACAAACCTGGCGTGATCGCTGATGTGTCAGCAGTATTTCGGGACGAAGACATCTCAATCGAAAGCCTGCTGCAACGAGGTCGATCTGAGCAGGAAGCTGTACCGGTGATCCTTGTTACCCATGAAGTAAAAGAGGCTTCTCTGGTCAGGGCACTGGCGAAAATCGAAAAATTTGATCATAGTGTCGCAAGACCACGCATGATCCGTATTGTATCACTGTAATTTGTGCGAGTGCAGGGGGCGCCCTCTGCCAAAATTGGAACGAAAGAGAAAACATGGCTAATTCACCGTCAACAGACAAAAACCTCACCCTGGAAGTCGTACGCGTAACTGAAGCTGCGGCCAGGGCAGCTTGTAACCTTGTCGGCCTTGGGGATGAGAAGGCAGCTGACCAGGCAGCGGTTGATGCCATGCGGACGGCTCTCAACAAGCTCGATATTGACGGGACGATTGTGATCGGGGAAGGGGAGCGGGACGAAGCTCCGATGCTCTATATTGGTGAAAAGGTCGGCAATGGAAATGGTCCGAAAATCGATATCGCCCTTGATCCACTGGAGGGAACGACCCTCACGGCAAAAGGGGGGCCGAACGCTCTTGCCGTTATCGCTTTCGCAGAGCAAGGCAATTTCTTGAACGCGCCAGATACTTATATGGAAAAAATCGCCGTTGGTGGTGGTTATGAAAAAGGGATCATTGATCTCGATAAATCTCCTGGAGAAAATCTGCGGGCAATTGCTGACGCAAAAGGTGTTCCGGTAAATCAGACAATGGCTTGTGTCCTCGACCGACCCCGCCATGCAAATATCATTGCGGATATCCGCGAAACCGGCGCCCGTATTCAACTGATCTCTGATGGCGATGTCGCCGGTGTTATGGCGACAGCGGATCCGGAAACCGGGATTGACATGTATGTGGGTACGGGCGGTGCACCTGAAGGCGTTCTTGCCGCCGCGGCTCTGCGCTGTATTGGCGGGCAAATGCAGGGACGCCTGGTTTTCAGAAATGATGATGAGCGTGCCCGGGCGGCCAAGTGGGGGATTGAAGACCTCCATCGCACGTATAACCTAGAAGAACTGGCAGCCGGAAACGTTATTTTCGCGGCCACCGGCGTGACCGACGGGTCGATGCTGAAAGGCGTTCGCCAGAAGGGCGATCGGGTCTATACGGAGACTATTGTCATGCGCTCCTATTCGGGGACTGTTCGCTACATTCGTGGAGATCACCGGGTCAGGTAGCTGAGCGCATGGATCCGGATCTTTCGACCGAACCCGCATTTTTAGATGTTGAGAAATCCCTCAAGGATCGCCGCTGGCGTTTGCGCAGCACCAATGAGCGCCTCGGTCTTGCTATCTCCCAGCGGCTTGGCGTGCCAGAGATCGTCGGGCGGGTTATGGCGGGCCGGGATGTATCACTTGAGGAGGCGGAGCAGTATCTAACGCCGACACTCCGTCATCTTCTTCCCAACCCGTCTTCCTTTAAAGACATGGATAAGGCTGCGGAGCGTCTTGCCGACGCTGTTCGGACCCGCGAGAATATTGCGGTGTTTGGCGACTATGACGTTGATGGCGCCACCTCTTCGGGGCTTCTCAAACGATTTTTCAATGCCATCAATCATCCGGTGGAGATTTATATTCCCGATCGGATCAAGGAAGGATATGGCCCCAACAAGGCGGCCATGGAAAGCCTCAAGGCGCAAGACATAGACCTGGTCGTCACGGTGGATTGCGGTATTGTTTCCTTTGATGTCCTGGCTCATGCCAAAGAAATTGGTCTGGATGTGATTGTCGTTGATCATCACCAGGCGGAAACCCGGCTCCCAGAAGCCGTAGCCGTGGTCAATCCCAAACGTCATGATGAGAGCCAGGAATTTACCTATCTTGCCGCCGTTGGCGTGGCATTCCTGCTGGTCGTTGCCGTCAACAGAGCCTTGCGGGAAGCAGGTTGGTATGGCGATCAACGCCCGGAGCCAGACCCGCGTCACTGGCTTGATCTTGTGGCCCTTGGGACAGTTTGTGATGTGGTTCCCTTAAAAGGCCTGAACCGGGCTTTTGTCTCGCAAGGCCTAAAGGTTATGGCCCGCCGCGGTAATCCGGGACTTGCTGCCCTTGCCGACGTCTCCGGGCTTGATGAGGCTCCTGGAACCTATCATGTGGGCTTCCTGCTGGGGCCGCGGGTTAATGCCGGGGGACGGGTCGGAAAGCCGGAATACGGGCCGCAACTGCTGGCGAGTGAGGATCCGGAGGAATGCCGTAAACTAGCTTCTTACCTTGACGGTTTCAACAAGGATAGAAAAACCATCGAAGCGCAGGTTCAGGAAGAAGCCATGAACCTGGTCGAGCAGTCAGGACTGGCAAAGGATCCGGTGGTCATTGTCGCCGGGGAGGGGTGGCATCCTGGGGTTATCGGTATTGTTGCCAGCCGTATCAAGGACAGCTATCAGCGACCTGCCATTGTCATTGCCCTTGATGGAGAAGAAGGGAAAGGCTCCGGTCGATCTGTTGCCGGGGTCGATATGGGGGCGGCGATCGGGGCTGCGCGACACTCAGAGCTTATTCTCGCGGGCGGCGGCCATGCGATGGCTGCAGGCCTCACCGTCGCAAGAGACAAGATTGATGAGTTGCGCGAATTCCTGAAATCAAGACTATCGTCGGACGTGGCTGAAGCAGGACGAACTGCCAGCCTTGGCCTGGATGGGGCGATGTCTGTGGAAGGTGCGAATATGGACCTGATCTCCATGCTAGAACAAGCCGGACCCTATGGCGCTGGCAACCCGGAGCCCAGATTTGCATTGACCCATGTGCGGCTGGTTCAAGCAAGCATCGTTGGGGAAAATCATGTGCGATGCATCCTGACTGGACGGGACGGAAAGAGCCGCTTGACTGGCATTTGTTTTCGTTCTCTCGAGACGCCGCTTGGAGATACCTTGCTGGCTCATCAGGGCGCCAGTTTTCATATTGCAGGCCATTTGCGGGCCAATAGCTGGCGCGGAACAACCACTGCCCAGTTGCTGATTGAAGACGCAGTCAGGCTCTCCTAACTTCGCCTGAAATCAAAAAATTATCAAAAAAACGGGAGAGGCGAATTTTTTTGCTTGCTAAGTCCGGCGAAGACCGTTAAATCCTGCCTCCAGCGACACTTTGTGTCCCCTTCGTCTAGCGGTTAGGACGCCAGGTTTTCATCCTGGAAACAGGGGTTCGATTCCCCTAGGGGATGCCACTGTCCCGGCTTTACATATAAGCCCGGGACATCTCCCTAATCTACCCTATATATGTTATGTTGAAGAGCGTTGGCATGCGCTCTCACGTGCAACCTTATTGCAGCCAGACTTTTAAGGAGTGTTGGGATGGACTTACGACTTTGCTTTGAACATAAAGCCGGCGTCAATATCGATGAAGCCGACGTCTTCCGTCACTATGCAGAGAATTATCTGAACGGTTTCAATGTGGAGTGGGGAGGATCAGTGAGTGTCCCGCATATGGATACCAAGACCAGCCCCATGGAACCTCTCTGGCAGTATCTGATCCGTGACGCCAGCACTGCCTGTCGGGATTATCTAAAAGAGTATCTGGGCCGTAATCCAATGGCAGGATACCATGTACATGTCTACGAATCAGTGCAGGGCAAGGGCGACGTAAAAATCCACTGAACCGTTACAGCCCTCACTCTGTTTTCAGAATTAACTAAGAGATTTCAAATGGTCCGACAGCCTTAGCGCCAACTGAACAATGGAAAATGTCGGATTGGCATAGCCGCCGCTTGTGAAGACAGATGAGCCGGCAACGTACAGATTTTCCTGGCCGTGGACTTTGCAGTTTCTGTCAACAACCCCGAGGTTTGAGTTATCAGACATACGGGTACCTCCCATATGGTGGCCAGGGACATCGTCATATTCTTTCGGATAACTTCCATCACTCAGGACCCAGGGCCTGAGATGAACCCGCCCAACGTCGGCTTTTGCCATATAGTCGGCCAATCCACGGGCGGCCTTGCGAAATGACTGCAACTCTGCCTCGCCTTTAGTCCAATATAGAATAGTTCGCGGCATGCCGGAGCTATCCAGCTCGTCAGAGAGTTCTATGCGGTTTTTCTCAAGCGGAAGCTGCTCAACTCCGCATCTAAAGTTAGTGCCGCAATAGAGGGATTTGTTGACCTGCTGAAAGGCCCAACGTCCAAAGTCTGGTGCCACGCACATAACGTCAGCAATCATGGCTTTAACACCTCTATAGGTCATACTCTCCAAATATAACAAGCAATTGAGTGCGTCATTTTGCGAGATCCACTCGGCGGAGGGACTAATGAAGGCTATCCCATCTTGCATGACCGAATTGGCGAATTCTGTCGTCATCAATACATCGCCAACCGGCAAGGCAGGATGTTCCATCCAGTAACGGCCGAGGGATTTGGTATTCTTGACAATCTGGTCATTGCTTTGCGCGTTGGCCCAGAGAAGCAGACGGCTGTTTTCGATACCACCAGTGGCAAGTATGTACCGATCGGCATGCACACTATATTCCGCCCCTTGAGAATCCTTGATCTTGGCGGCTGTGATAGCCGCGCCATTGGTGTCAAAGGCCGTCAAGGCAGCATCAAACACTAGAGCGATGTTTGGATCAGCCTTCAAGGCGTCGCCATATTTTTCCCCAAAGAGAACAGGCGGTGAAAAAGTGAAATCCGTGCTCTTAAATCCGCTGTTGGCTAATGGCATGTCCGGTTTGAACAATGGAACTTCAAGAATTTCCGCCGTTTGTTTCAGATAGGGATCAAGGTCGGTCTTTCGGATTGGCCATTCGGTGTCGGGAAAGCCTTTTTTTCCTTCAAAATCAATGGCATCAAGTGTCTTGCACCAGCCACCCCAGTGATTGGATGTACCGCCAAAATACCTCAGATGAGTAAATTCGAGGTCAAGATACTCATCGCCGACAATCGTACCTTTGTAATGATCCTGGGATTCTTCGGTATATTCTTCCTGGCCTGCTTCCAGCAGAGCAACGCGTTTGCCATCTGCAGCAAGAGACATCGCGGTCGTAATTCCAGCAGGCCCCGTTCCGATAACACAAAAATCAAACTGGCCAGCACTGTCAAGATCGGAGACTTCCATACGCATTACGTATCATCCTCCCTGAGGACCCAACCCCCGCGAACCTTGGTGCGGATCGCGTCTGTAGATATCCCCATGGCCATGAAGGCGCCTGCAATCAGATTGAAAAAGTTGCGTCTGGTAAATCTCATTATTTCTTCCTGTTTCTAAACAGTTTCATAAGCATATCGGCATGCCTTCATGCTGATGACTACTTCTGTATGGGCCAACGGCGAAACCGAACCCCACAACAGCTTAATATATATGATAATACTGTTACTCAATTGTTAAAGACGGTAGTTACGGGTCCGTGACCTAGGGGTGTTGCATATTCAGTATAGCTGGATAAGTTAACTTATCGGACTGAACTCGAGGGAATAATGATCGCATCGCAAAGACAGGATGAGGGAAGCTACGATTATATCATCATTGGCGCGGGATCCGCTGGATGTGTGCTGGCAAACCGCCTGTCTGCTGATCCGGCAAACCGGGTCCTGCTGCTAGAGGCAGGCGGATCTGACGCCTATCACTGGATCCATATCCCCATCGGCTATCTGTTTTGCATGGGCAATCCGCGCACTGACTGGATGATGAAGACGGAGTCTGACCCGGGTCTGAATGGTCGTGCTCTTGACTATCCGAGAGGCAAGGTGCTCGGCGGCTGTTCCTCTATCAACGGCATGATCTATATGCGAGGTCAGGCACGGGATTACGACCAGTGGCGGCAGCTTGGCAATGACGGCTGGGGTTGGGAAGATGTGCTGCCCTTCTTCAGGCAATCGGAAGATTATCACGGTGGACCTTCTGACATGCATGGCTCTGGCGGAGAATGGCGGGTTGAAACCCAGCGGCTGTCCTGGGAAATTCTAGATGCTTTTCGCGACGCAGCCGAGGAACTTGGCGTGCCGAAGACTGATGATTTCAACACCGGCAATAACGAAGGCTCCGGCTATTTCGAGGTTAATCAGCGAAAGGGTATTCGCTGGAATACGTCCAAAGCCTTTCTGAAACCAGTACGCAGTCGCCCTAATTTGCGGGTAATGACACAGGCTGAGACTGAAGCCCTGATTCTGGAGGGCTCGAAAGTCACTGGTGTTGAATTTACTGCCGCCGGCAAACCAGCCCTGGCGACGGCGGGGCGGGAGGTAATCGTCGCTGCTGGGGCCGTCAATAGTCCGAAAATCCTGGAACTCTCCGGTATTGGTCAGCCCGAGCTGCTGTCCGGTTTTGGACTGGACTGTCACCACGAACTGCCGGGCGTTGGTGAAAATCTTCAGGATCATTTGCAGATCCGAACGGTTTTCAAAATCCAGAACGGGGAAACCCTCAATCAGCGGGCCAATAGCCTGATGGGGAAAGTCGGGATGGGCCTTGAATATCTTTTGTTCCAGAAAGGACCGCTGTCTATGGCGCCGAGCCAGCTGGGGATATTTGCCAAGAGCGATCCGCGCCTGGAGACACCGGACCTTGAATATCATGTGCAGCCCCTCAGCACCGATAAACTCGGAGAGCCGCTTCATAACTTTCCGGCGGTGACAGCCTCTGTCTGTAATCTGCGACCGGAAAGTCGGGGATCAATTCATCTGAAAAGCCGAAATGTCTCTGATCAACCTGCCATCCAGGCGAACTATCTTTCCACCGAAGGGGACCGGCAGGTAGCGGCAAAATCAATCCAACTGACCCGCCAATTAATGGCGACGGAGGCTGTGAAACGATTTCAGCCGGAAGAGATGCTGCCGGGGACCCATATTCAGGACACCGAAGATTTAGTTCGGGAAGCGGGGAATATCGCCACGACCATCTTCCATCCGATTGGGACCTGTAAGATGGGGAACGATCCAATGGCGGTTGTTGACGATCGTTTGAAGGTTCATGGCCTTGACGGGGTTCGCATTGTCGACGCGTCCATCATGCCGACCATAACCTCGGGAAACACAAATTCTCCGGTGATCATGATCGCGGAGAAGGCCGCTAAGATGATATTGGAGGATAGAGCCTAGTTACCTCAGGCGCTGACCTTCTGGTCAAACTTCGCATCTTCCATGTCGGCGCCTGTAAAATCGGCGCCGGTAATGTCCGCGCCCTTGAAATTGGCATCAATCAGATTGGAATCCGTGAGATTAGCGCCACAAAGATTGGCATCTGTCAGATCGGCCGCAGACAAGTTGGCTGGCCATTTCTTGCCCAGAGGTTCACCGTTGGGACCTTTCAGATCAACAGCCGTAATCATGGTATCTTTCAGGCAGGCGCCTTTCAGGTTTGATCGTGACAGATTGATCCCTTCCATCACGGCACCGGTTAGATTCACATCTACCATCAGGCATTGAGACATGTCGGTCATGACAGTCTGGGTTCCACTCAAGTTAGTGCCCGTGAGGTTAGCCCCGCGCATGGTCGCTCCACTGAGGGCGCAATTACTGAGATCCATATTGGACAAGTCCATGCCAGAAAGATCGGCTCGTTCTCCACTCAGGCCGTTTGATTCAACCCAGGCAAAATGCTTTTTGAGGATCGCCTGAAGGTTTGGAGGCAGCGGAGTGGACTCGGCTTCTTCTGCGACTTCTGCGGCAACCGCTTTTGATTTGGAGAAGTCGACATTTTCGACTTTGGCACCTGTCATGTTGGCGTTTTCGAAGTTGCAGCCTTCTACCTTGGCACCGCTCAGGTCCACATTGCTAAGATCGGCACCGGACAGATCGGCGTTGGAAAGGTCACATTCTGCCATGTCAGATCCGGTAAATCCGGCATTAGTCAGGGCCGAATTGCTAAGGTCAGCACCGCGCAGTTGTGAATAGGAGAAATTGGCGTTGTTGAGGGTAGCGCCGGAGAGGTTTGCCCCGTTTAGATTGGCTTTTTCAGCCACGACGTTTTCCATTTCCGCACCACTCATATCCGAGGAGGGAAAGGTAATGGTCTCTCCGCCGGACAGGATCAGGGATCCGCCGCGAAAATCGGCTTCCTGAAGATTGGCACCGTTAAGACGGGCACCCTTTAGTTCGGCGCCGCGAAGATCAGCCCGGATCAGCAGGCAGTCTGTAAGGTCGGCTTTGGTTAGATCAGCGGCATATAAATCGGCTGAGATCAGATTGGCACCTCGAAAGATGGAACGGGAGAGCTTGCACCCTGAAAGGCAGGACTTCTGAAGCTTCGCTCCCTCAAAATTGGCTCCGGTAAAGTCTGCATGCTTGAAATTCGCCTGTTCTCCCTTTTTGGGATTGCGCAGCCATTCTGCATGTGATTCCAGCATGGCCATAATCTCTTGCGGCGTCATAGACGTCATTACTCGTAATCTCCGACGTTTCCCGGGTCTCTATTCGGTAAGACTCGATTAACGTTTTACTTGCATACTTCACCAATTGTCTCTCTTAGGTCATTTATAGAGAAACAAGGTTAATAGTTAGTTGCATTCTGAAATTGCTTTTCTGAGCTGTCTCAAGAATAAGGTGCCGAGGATAGATAGTTATGTTTCAAGTGACCCAGGAACAGGTTGATGCTCTTGAGAAATGGGTGGACAATCGCCGCGAGGCCTATATGCGTAAGGGGTTCCATCTGGCTGCAAATGCCGGCTCGACGCAGCTAATAGATTTTATGGTCGATGGCGGTCTGAAATCGGAAGATTCAGAGAAAACGATCATGAACCTCAAGGAAGAGTATGAGCTGGCGGAAATGTTCCATAAAGACGCCAAGCAGCTTCTACATGCTGGTCGCCAGGGCGGCTAATTCTTAAAATTTTGCGTTAGACTGCCTGTTCGGCAATAGCACCGCGTTTTTCGGCGACGATTTGAGAAATCTGGCGGAGGAAGCGTTTCTCCTTTTCAACCGACAGCTCAAATTTGACTCCGACGCCGTCTTTCATCTGACGGACCACGGTTGCAGGCACGAGGCCGATATTTTCGATATCCACCGCAATTCTAGTCTGATCTTCAAGTCTCACATCCATGCGAATACCGGCGCCACCTGCAGAAATGTTGAGGATACGCGCCCGATAGCGGTCTCCGTCATGGGCGACAGTGGTCGAGTTGGCCACCAGAACCCGTTTATGGGCGCGGCGGTTATGGTCGTTAGAACTGGACATGTGATCTCCGTTGATCCGGCAGTTTTCTGCGAGAAGCCATTGTGACGGGTAATCCTTAATAAGTCGTTTCTGGGTCGCGGGTGTTGGCGGTCGGGATCTGCAATTGTCGTTAATCTTTCCTTTACACCCGGCCCTTAAACTTAGCGGCATCTATGTAATGGATTGATAAAGACAGAGGCATATACCCATGCGACAGGCAGAATTGGCATCCATCGTCAGCGGTTTGAAATCTGATTTTTCCAACACGGCCGAACTTGATGAGGCAACATTGGGAGATCGGGCAAACAGCGCCAATCTCGCAGCTCTCGATATGGTGCTGGAGGCGGAAGATACGATCTCTGCGGAAGGCATGCTGGCTGATCAGGCACGGGCGCTCAAGTCCCTTTCCAGTGAGCTTCGGGACATCACGGGCGTGATTGCCGGGCTTGGCGGCAAGTCCTGATCTGACCTTCTGGCCACAGGGCCTGAAAATATTTCCAAGCCTGCCAGATTTGCTTTGGTTCCTGACACCCGATCAGATAGAACAGCTCCTTGAAGGAGAGTAGGCATGAGTTGGCAATCCCTGGTCACGAGTTTCTTTGTCAGACGGGCCATGAAAAAAAAGCGGCCAATGGATCATTCCCTCGAGGAAGCCCGCACCGCTCTCAGCCGTCTCAATAACAGCTACCTCCGCAAACCTGCAAATATCTCCCTGTCCCCGGTTGTGACTGATAGGATTAAAGGGGAGTGGGTGACCCATACTCCGACCAAAGACAATGCCGCCATCTATTATCTGCATGGCGGTGGATATTTCTGGGGATCGCCGAAGAC
Organism: Pseudomonadota bacterium; assembly: GCA_024743055.1. Classification (GTDB taxonomy): domain Bacteria; phylum Pseudomonadota; class Alphaproteobacteria; order Sneathiellales; family Sneathiellaceae; genus Sneathiella. The sequence continues at coordinate 284,548 of JANSXH010000002.1, read as the reverse complement.
CCATCGGGAAATCACTTATCGGTTGGCCAGTGCGGCGGAAGGACGGGTGTTTGCGCTCGATTACCGTCTGGCGCCCGAGCATCCTTTTCCTGCCGCCTTGGAAGACGCCGTCGCAGGCTATGAGTGGCTGCGCGCTGAATTGGGCGAGGCGGCGCAGATCACCATTGCCGGAGATTCGGCCGGTGGGGGATTGGCGCTTGCCACCCTGCTTGCCTTGAAAGATCGCGGCTTGGTGCAGCCGGCCGCGGCCATGTTGATCTCCCCCTGGACGGATCTCAGTTGCAGTGGTCAAAGCATGATTGATAACGCGGCCAAGGATCCCGTTTTCTGGCCGGCATCGCTCCGACATGTGGCCGGCTATTATGCGGAAACGGAAGATCTTGAGAACCCATTGGTCTCGCCGTTGTTTGGTGATATGAGCGGCTTGCCGCCAATTCTGCTGCAGGTGGGCAGTACCGAGATCCTGCTCGATGATTCCCGGCGTCTGGCCGAGCGATTGCAAGAGGCGGGGATTAGTTGCAGGCTGGACATCTGGCCGGATATGGTTCATGTGTGGCATATGGCGGCCAGTTTTGTGCCGGAAGGCCGACAGGCGATACTGGAAATAGCGCAGTTTGCCCGTGAGCACACGACGCTTGAGCCTGCCAGTTGATGAAAAGTTGAGTTAATTAGTTGTGTTAAATGTCTGTGATTAAAGAAAAATCTATATCGGCCCTTGGCGGCCTCGGATCCTTTATAGGACGGTCGAGCTGGCGTCAGCGTTTGCTGGTCCTCGCACCGATACTCGTGGCCGCGCTGCTCGCAGCACTCGCCCTTTCCGGTCAGATATTCTTCCTCGGTCGGGGGATGGAGGGTTATATCGGTGCCTTTTTCCATAGCTTCCTGTTGCTCAGTTTGTTTCTCTGCCCGCTTACCTGGGTCTCGGTCCGGTTGCTGCCGGGCCTAAAACAGCGATTCCCGGAACGGCGGGCGACAGATGCCCTGATCATCGGGCTCTATCTACCTCATCTTTTCGTCACCCTGTTCATGATCAAGTCACAATTTACCGATGTCGACACGGTCATCCGCTTCAGCGGAGCCATCGCCGCCTGGGCCATGTTCTCATTACTGCTTTCACCCATCTGTATGGTCTTTGTCTTCCTGATCTGGACGTTTTTGCCCAAGCCAAAGGACAACCCGCCCGTCGAGACACCTATTGTCTCACAGGAGGAAAATAAACCTTTAGTGCAAACACCGGTGGCCGAGCAGGACAGCACGCCGCCGGAAAGCCGGCTCAAGCGCATCGCCGGTTTCCGCCGCAAAGGATAAACCTCTCGCCTGAGGTACCGCTCAGGCCGCGACTTTCCAGATGGTGCCTTGTGCCGTCGCACAGAGTTTTTCAACCCCGTCCTTGACCGCAAAAATATCGCACTGACACACCGCCTGACTGCGCCCACCCGAAGTGACCCGGGCGCGGGCGATCAGTCGTTCTCCAATCGCCGGACGGACGAAATTGATCTTATATTCCAAGGTGACAGAATCCCCGAGAACCGTTCCACCCGCAAAGGTGAGAGTGTTGTCCGCCAGGTAACTTACAACCCCGCCATGGGCAAAGCCATGTTGCTGCATGTGTTCCTTTCTGAGGTCGAGAACAAGTTCTACCTGGCCTTCTTCCAGGGATTGCATCTTCGATCCTACCAGGACACTGAAAGGCTGTTCCGACAGGACACGCCGGCCCCGCTCAAGAGATATTTCCGTCATCGTTCTTCCGCCGATTTGATTTACTTTACTAGTGAAGTATATAATGGGGGCGGGAGAAATGCAAGTGATTTTTATCACTAGAACGGTATCGAGCCCGACTAGTCGTCGTAATTCACGGGCAAAGCTGCTATAAAACAGTTGGCTTACACATTTGCACCGGACCATATAAACCACGCTGTCCGGGACCTGAGGGAGAGGATATGCTGGAGCATATCGAGACGACCAAATCAATAACTGCACCGTCTTTACTGAGCTTGCGGGATTACTGGGTCAAAGCGAGAGGGGAGCGGGAGTTCCCGGCACGAAAGGATATTGACCCCCTCCATATCCCGAAGGTGTTACCGGTCCTGACCCTTGTGGATGTCAGTCATGATCCCTTGCGTTTTCGCTATCGCCTTATCGGCACCAAAATCACGGAGATGGCCAAACGAGATGCCACCGGCAAATGGCTTGATGAAGACCTCTATGGCGACAGAACAGACGATATGTTGTGGATATTCCGCACCTGTAGCACTGAGAAAGCACCGATTGCGGTCCGCGAAAACATACAATTCATTGACAAATCCTGGGTTCTGGTCGAAGCATTGGCCGTGCCGCTGGGCGAAACCGATGAGAGGGTCGATATTATCATGATTTGTGTTGAGGTTGTGGACAATCCAAAGTTCGAACATCCGCAGGATACCAGCTTTCTTCTCAACTGGCGGGCCTGAACCCAATGTCCTCGGCCAAAAAATACCTGATCTATCACCGCCTGCAACTGGCAGCCCATACCCTGAAGAAATCAGCGGACCGCGCCCTGATGGAGGCGGCGAACCTGACCACTGCACAATCCGCCGTCCTTTCTATCGTGGAGAGCGAGGAGAAAATCAGTCAGAAACAGGTCGCTAAATACCTTGGCCTCAATGAATCAGCCATGACTGCCATGGTCAGCCGCTTAACAAAGCTCGGTTTTCTGACAAAACAACGCAGTGAGGAAGACGCCCGCGCCTGGGAGCTGACCCTCACCGAAGACGGCCAGACCGCCCTCAAACGCATCCGCGTCCCCTTCAACGAGATCAACCGCCAGATCGACAGCATGTTCGACGACAAAAGACAAGACGACTTCGCCCATATGCTGGATCGGCTGGTTGTGAGGTTTGAGGGACGGTGAATTCTTAAATTGGAATGGCGAGTGCTTTAAGTGTTTTCTTTAAGGAGCATTCAATTGGTAGTACTCGACTACCATAGATACTTTACACTGATTGCCTTCATCCAATCTTGGATTGCTTCTACTAGTTGGAAATGTACAATAAGGCTGCCTCAATCTCCATATTAGGAATGTAAAATGGCTGCGACAACCTTCAATACTTCAAATGACACTTACAGACAATTGATGGCTAGTGGTAGTGTATACAAGGTACCGCGTTTTCAAAGAGACTATAGCTGGAAAGAAGATAACTGGGAGGATCTTTGGTTCGATATTCTTGAACTATTAAACGACGAACAAGAAAGCTCTCACTATATGGGATATCTCGTTCTTCAGCCGGGGCAAAATAGAACCTTAGATATAATTGACGGGCAGCAACGACTGACAACTTTGACAATTATTGTATTGGCAGCAATGCGTAATTTACAGAAACTCATTTTGTCTGACAATGATGCAGAGTCAAATAAAACGCGATTAGAAGAGATTAGGCGGACGTATGTAGGCCAATTAGATTCGGTTTCATTAAGAGTAAGTTCAAAACTAACACTTAATAGAAACAACGATGACTACTTTCAGACTTATGTCACTACGTTAAGAGACCTTCCCTCACGAGGCTTTAAAGCATCTGAGCATTCAATTCGTAAGGCCTCAGATTGGTTTGTTAAAAAATTAAATGAATATTTCATAGCACGCAACATTCCGCCAGACAATCAAGGCGCTGAAATAGCAAGGGTTATCGAAACAATAAGTAGTGGGTTGTTTTTTACAGTTATCACTGTAGACGATGAACTTAATGCCTATAAAGTATTTGAAACCCTAAATGCAAGGGGCGTGAAGCTCTCAGCGCCTGATCTGTTAAAAAACTATCTGTTTTCGATTATTAGTAGGGACGGTGAATCACACGAAGCTGAACTTGATGATTTAGAAAACCGATGGTCAAATATATTAGATAGACTTCAGTCAGAAAACTTAACAACCTTTCTTCGTACCTATTGGGGTGCACATCACACATTTGTTAGGCAAGCTGAACTTTTCAAGGTTATTAAGAGATCAGTAGATGACAGAAGCTCTGCTTATGATTTGATTATAGGTCTTGAAGATGATTTGGAAACATATCTGTCGTTATCTCAGCCTGAGCTATCAAATTGGGATCAATCAGTAAAAGAAGATACCAAATTATTGAAAATGTTTAGTGTTCGTCAGCCCTTTGCAGTTTTGTTGGCGGCGCAAAACAAGATTGAGAATGGCTTTCCTTCAATTTTAAGAGCTATAGTCAATATTTCCTTTAGGTACAATGTTATTGGTGGATTGCAAGCAGCTGAGCAGGAAAGAGTTTACTCAAGGGTAGCTATTGGAATATCCAAAGGAGAATTATTGGATGCGAATTCAGTAGTATTAGAGTTGCGTTCAATTTATCCGTCCGACGATGTTTTTAAACCAGCGTTTCAGAATAAGGAATTGGACACAACTAATTCAAGAAATAAAAATATCTTAAAATATATTTTAGGAAAGCTTGAATCTCAAATGCACGGCAATGGTGTTGACATTCAATCCGCTGATTTAACTATTGAGCATATCTTGCCAGAAAACCCTGATCAGAATTGGCCCGAATTTACAGATAGTGATGTGATAAACTCCGTATATCGAATAGGGAACATGGCGCTTTTGGAATCTAAAATTAATAGGGATGTCGGGAATTCGGCCTTTGAAACAAAAGTGGAACTATTTAAAAATAGCAATATGTCTATGATAAATGATATTATCGAAAAGTATGATTCTTGGGATGTAGAACAAATAAATAATAGGCAAATCTCGATGGCGAAGGCCGCCAAATCGATCTGGAGAGTACAACAATTAGAATGAAGCAGGGCGAATCTAGCTCCTGCATCGGGAAGTCAAAATCTAACTGAGATTATAGCTGGGAAACCTGGGTTCGAACAAGCTTTGAAGGAGGTTTAGTCCAATTGTACTTCGGTTAGACGATTACCTTTCCAAGTGCGGAGATACCTCTCTCATTTACTCCCGCACCAAAATCATCCGATTAACAGCGGCATGTTCACCAGGCTCAAAAGCGATAACTTCCATTTGATTTTCGCTGGTGAGGCGGGCGCGATGGATGGTTTCGTCGTCCTTGTCGACCCAGACGATTGAAACTCCATCCCAATCGATAACCCCAAGGATGGGTTCAGACAGGGTATGGTTGATGCCCTCAGACCCTTCAAATTTCGGACCGTCGGTTTCATTCTGATAGACCATGATGCCGCGAAACACACCTCCAAGCTGCTCCTCCACTTTCAGGATACCTACTTGCCCTCCGAACGCTTTCAACGTTCCAGACCAATGGCCGACTTCGCCCGCAATCGAGGTCCATGTCCCGATCAGGTTCGGTGTCGCGGATTGTGCCAGGGCCTGGGTCGGCAGTATAAGAAACACGGACAGGAGTAAATAACGGGAAATTAAGAGCATAGGGAGTTCCTTATGAAGGTGGGGTAGGAGGTGTAATCTTGCTATTGATATAGGGCTTTCAATTTAAGGAAAACCGAGCACAAATGCACATTGGATTTAAGAGGATGGGAAATTGAGATTTGTATATTATGCCATACCATTTTTTATCATGATTGCAACAACGATGACTGCGCGCGCTGAACTGATTGTCCTGGCGGCCCCGCCGAGCCATTTCGATTCATACTATGAGGATGTTATGGACGAAATCCTCGCCTTTCATGTGGCCTATGCCAGGGAAATAGAAAAGAACGGGGATGAGTTTATCATTCTGAGTAACGATAACCTCTATGAGGCATATGTGGAGCAACTGGGCGAGGAAAACGTGCTCAGGGTCCCGATGCTGGACATCTGGATGCGGGATTTCACGGTTCTGAATACGGAAAGTCCGGTGATGTTCCGCTATAGCGCCGCGGGTCAGGGCGGGAGGCAAGGGGACGCCGATACAGTTCAGGAGGAATTTGCCACTTTGCTGGAAGAAGCCGGTCTTTCGGTTCCGGAGACGGACCTGATCAATGATGGCGGAAACTTTGTCGATGACTATGCGGGGAATGTGGTTCTCAGCCGGAAATTCCTTCGGGACAATGACCTCAGTGAAGCGGAAGCTCGCAAGAAGATATCTGCTTTGACACAGGCAAAAAACATTGCCTTCATTGAGGCGGATGAGCAGGGGGGACTGGAGCATGCGGATGGAGTGGTCAGCTTCGTTGATGAGAATACCCTGATCATTAATTCCTATCCGGAAGACCCGGAATATGCCCGGCAACTCAAAGCGGATTTACGGGCAGGGCTGCCGAATGTCAAAATCCATGAGATCGTTACCCCTTATGACGGCAGCGAAATCTACGACGCGAGATTTGGCTCCGCCTGCGGTCTTTATACAAATGCCCTGGTTACACCTGAGCGAATTTATCTTCCCCAGTTCGGCATACCGGAAGACAAGATCGCCCTCGAACAGGTCAGGACCGCCACTTCACGGGAAGTCGTCCCCATAGCCTCGCATCAGGTGTGCCACATGGGCGGCGGGGTAAGATGTATGTCCTTGCAGCTGCGAGGCGAAGAAGCGCGTAAATTCAGAAGCTATGTCCAAAGATAATGAGGTAATTTTAGCCCCGATAAATTATTCTCATTTGTCTAGGTTGTAGTAGTCCAAGTCACATATCTGAGGGAACGCTGCGCCATCATATTGCTCAAGGCACCAAGTAATAGAAGCAAGATTTAGCGTATGGGCGAGGCGTGTTGCTGTCCTGGCATGCTGCCAGGTCATGCCGCCCCAAGCATTTTTTACAATGACCTCGCTCCTGATTTTACGGTCCAGTAAGGGAATGGATTCACCTTTCTTACTAAGTAGATACTGAATTCTTGTTGTTTGGCCGAAAAAATCATTTTCAATATATTTGACGTTGAGAACGTAATCAGCCTCTGCTGGGTTTTTGTTATAAAGAAACGAATTGTTTAGAGTGACCTGCAGGGCTTCCTCAAATTGTGCTGAAGACGCAATCGCAATATTTATGTTTCGAATGACGTCTGGTACGTCTTCAATTTTCCCAATTGTAACAGCCTTATATAGGGGATGATCCTTTTCAACAGGATTTGGAAAGTCCTGGTTGAAACCAATTCGGGAAATGGATCTATTTGGGTAGCCCTTGTTAAAGTTAGTAACATTTACAGGGGTGATCGGGTTTTCTTCCGGTACTGAGAAAGCGCATCCTGTGACCAGCAGGACTAAAAGCAAGGAAACAGACCTAATTAGAGCCACGCGCATTATAACCAACCTCAGAAATTCAATGATACGTAGTTTTTTAAATACAGTAGACTACTGGAGGAGGCAATGTCTGGATTTGGGTGGCTGGGGAACCTGGATTCGAACCAGGATTGACGGAGTCAGAGTCCGCTGTCCTACCGTTAGACGATTCCCCATCCGGGTGCGGGCAACTGCTTGCCGGCGCGGGTAGGCGGCTCTACTAGCAAGTCCCTGCGGGCTTGTCAATCACCGTAAAACTACTCCTCCGCAAAATATATGTGAACCTATGACCAGAAAACTGTTACTGTACGGGTAATGGCTACAATGCCTATGATTTTTACCTGGAGGTATGTCCTGGGTGGCAACGACAGATAACCCACGGCGAAGGAGCGGACGGCGGAAAAGATATCGGAGCAGAAACAGACAGGGTAATAGAGGAAGATGGTCTCATATATACGGGGCCATTGATCTAGGTACCAATAACTGCAGACTTCTGGTGGCAAAACCGAATGGCAGCAGTTTTCGCGTCATTGATAGCTTTTCCCGTATTGTCCGGCTTGGCGAAGGGGTGAGTATAACCGGCGTCCTCTCTGAGGAGGCCATCGAAAGAACCGTTGAAGCGCTTAAGATCTGTGCCGATAAAATGCAGCGCTGCGGGGTGACACGTATGCGCTGTGTCGCCACCGAGGTCTGCCGCAAGGCCAGCAACAGCGAGGCTTTTCTTGAACGGGTCCGCGATGAATGCGGTATCGATCTGGTTATCATCACCACCGGAGAAGAAGCGGCCCTGGCCGCTGACGGCTGCACGCCCTTGCTGGATTACCGCAACCAGAATGCGCTGGTTTTCGATATCGGCGGCGGCAGTACGGAGCTGGTCTGGCTCGGACTTGGACAGCGCAAGAAAAGTGAGGTCCTGGGCTGGACCTCCATTCCTTACGGCGTGGTGACCCTGACCGAGCGTCATGGCGGCATGGTTGTCTCTGAGACTGCTTATATGAACATGATTGCCGATGTCGGGCATCATATTGATGCTTTCGAGGAAGAGCACGGCATAGCCGATAACATCCGCGAGGGACGGGTGCAGATGCTCGGAACCTCTGGTACGGTAACGACCCTGGCCGGGGTGCATTTCGGGCTGCCGCGTTATAGTCGGCAGCGGGTCGATGGCGCCTGGCTCAATGCCCGCTCGATCATCGGCGTTTGTCAGCGCCTGGCCCGCAGCGATTACGAAGCACGGGTGGCCGAGCCCTGTATCGGGGAGGAACGGGCGGACCTGGTGGTTTCCGGCTGCGCCATCGTCGAGGCCATGCATACTAGATGGCCGGTCAAGAAACTCCGTGTGGCGGATCGCGGCTTGCGCGAAGGGCTGTTGCTGGGAATGATGCGCCGTGCGGATGAGGAATTCTGTGCTGCCAAAAAAGTCACCAACGGGTCAGGAGCGCCGAGCGCACCCGAGCCAAAGGCGGAACAATGAGCAAGCAGAGCAAAAAACGCCCGGGAAAAGCGGGATCCAAATCCACCGGCATGACCGGGCGGCTCTTGCATACCAAGGTCAAGACGGCACGTGGCCGCAAGAATTCCTCCACCCTCTGGCTGGAGCGGCAGCTTAATGATCCCTATGTGGCCGAGGCAAAGACACGCGGTCTGCGTTCCCGTGCTGCTTTCAAGCTCATGCAGATCGATGACCGCTACAAGCTGCTGAAATCCGGCGATTCCGTCGTTGATCTGGGGGCCGCTCCTGGCGGTTGGACTCAGGTGGCGGTGGAACGCGTCGGGGCCTTGAAAGGCAAGGGCCGGGTGCTGGCCGTCGATATCCTCGGCATGGAGCCGATGCAGGGCGCCGAGATCATGAAACTCGACTTCACGGCCGATGATGCGGATATCGAGGTCAAGAAAGCTCTCGGCGGTCTTGCCAATGCGGTGATCTCTGACATGGCGGCCCCCACCACGGGTCATCGTCAGACGGATCATTTGCGTATTGTCTACATGTGTGAGTTGGCGCTGGACTTTGCCATTGATGTATTGGCCCCGGGCGGCGTATTCGTTGCTAAGGTTTTAAAGGGCGGTACGGAGAACCAGCTCCTGGATATGCTGAAAAAGAACTTCGCGCAGGTCCATCATGCCAAGCCGGAAGCGAGCCGGGCGGATTCGCGCGAAGCCTATGTCGTGGCGACAGGTTTTCGCGGACGTGATGATGACGAGAGTGGTGAGGCCTGAAATAGTAGCAGTTTTTGGCGGAAAAGCGCTGATATTTCGGCGCTGCCAAAAAAAGCTCCTTCCGCAAATTTTGCCTCTATGATTTTCAGAAACTCACTGTATGATTGCGCGGCAATTCCCAAGGAGTTGCCATGAATATCCGTGAAGCCTTTACCTTTGACGACGTGCTGCTGCAACCGGCGGCCTCCGAAGTTCTTCCAAGCCATGTGTCGACCACGACCCGCCTGACCCAGGAAATCGAGCTCGGTATCCCGCTTGTTTCCAGTGCCATGGATACAGTGACCGAGGCTCCCATGGCCATCGCCATGGCCCAGGCCGGTGGCATCGGTGTCATTCACAAAAATCTCGATGTTGAAGAGCAGGCCGACGAAGTCCGTCGGGTCAAGAAATTCGAGGCCGGGATGGTCATCAATCCGGTGACGATCCGCCCCGATGATCCGTTGTCCGATGCCCTGCATCTGATGAAAATGCACAAGATCTCCGGCATTCCGGTGACCGAAGAGAGCGGCAAGCTAGTTGGGATCCTAACCAACCGGGATGTGCGCTTTGCTACCGATACCCGGCAAAAGGTCTATGAGCTGATGACCCGCGAGGATCTGGTCACCGTCCGTGAAGGGGCAACCCAGGACGATGCCAAGAAGCTGCTGCATAAACATCGCATCGAAAAGCTGCTGGTTGTCGATGAAGACTATCGCTGTATCGGCCTGATCACCGTCAAGGACATCGAGCGCTCAACCCTTTATCCCGATGCCAGCAAGGACCATCAGGGACGCTTGAGGGTCGCGGCGGCTGTTGGCATTGGCGATGATGGTATCGCCCGGGCCGAGGCATTAATCTCCTCGGAAGTGGATGTGCTGATTGTCGATACGGCCCATGGCCATTCCAGCAGAGTGCTGGAGGCGGTCAATCGGATCAAGAAACTCAGCAACTCGACCCAGGTGATTGGTGGGAATGTTTCCACCGCTGAAGGCACGAAAGCGCTGATCGATGCGGGCGTTGATGCGGTCAAGATCGGTATCGGACCCGGCTCCATCTGCACCACCCGGATCGTCGCAGGTGTCGGTACGCCACAGTTGACAGCAGTCATGGATGCAGCTGCCGCAGCAGCCGATAGCGGCATTCCTGTCATCGCCGATGGCGGTATCAAGACCTCCGGTGATCTGGCGAAGGCGCTGGCAGGCGGTGCGGGATGTGCCATGATCGGATCGTTGTTGGCCGGAACAGACGAAAGCCCCGGCGAGGTATTCCTCTATCAGGGACGATCGTTCAAATCCTATCGAGGTATGGGCTCCTTGGGCGCAATGGCTCGCGGCTCGGCTGACCGTTACTTCCAGCAGGAAGTCTCTGACAACCTCAAGCTGGTGCCGGAAGGAATTGAGGGCAGGGTGCCCCATCGTGGCCCGGCTAATGCGGTGATCCATCAGTTGATTGGCGGTTTGAAAGCGGCCATGGGTTATACGGGGGCCAAGGATATTCCGAGTTTGCAACAGAATGCGTCTTTCGTGAGGATCACCAATGCGGGCCTTCGGGAAAGCCATGTTCATGACGTGGCGATCACCCGCGAAGCGCCTAACTATCGCCAGAACGGATAAGCGACTGTGACCCCATCAGCCCGGCTCGCCGCAGCGGCGGAGCTACTAGCCCTCATTGCGGCTTCTCCCTCTCCTGCGGAAAATGAGATCGGTTCCTTTTTTCGCGCCCGTCGTTATGCCGGATCGAAAGACCGTCGCTGGGTCAGTGAATTCGTGTATAAATGCCTGCGTCGGCGAGGAGAGATTGACTGGGTGTTGACGCAGTTGAAGCTCGACCAAACGCCAAGGTTGCAGGCTTTGCTAGCGCTCATTATGTTCGAGGATGTTCATCTGCAAGAATTACAGCAGACCTATCTTGTCGGCCCTCACAGCCTCGAAGAACTCACAGAGGAAGAAGGGGCGACGTTGGAGACTTTCACAGGTCTCGACCTTTCCACCATGCCGCCCCATGTTGTCGGTAATTTTCCCAAATGGCTCGCTGACAAGCTTGATCAGCAATATGATGGGGAAGCTGCCGCTATTATGGCCAGTTATCAGCAGCGCGGTCCGGTGACGTTGCGGGCCAACCTCCTTAAAACCACCCGGGAGGAGGCGTTGACCTTATTTGAAGAGGCTGACATACCGGTCTCCCCAACCAAATTATCTCCTGACGGCTTGATCCTGGAAGCCCGTCAGAACCTAAGCCGTCATCCCTTGTTGGAAAAAGGTATAGTCGAGATACAGGATGAGGCCGCCCAAATTTCAAGCCGGTTGGCCATGCCTCGGCCTGGCATGCTGGTGATTGATTATTGCGCGGGCGGGGGCGGTAAAAGTCTGGCTCTAGCGGCACAGATGCAAAATAGCGGGCGGATCAGCGCCTTTGATATCAATCCCCGCCGTATGCGCGACATTGCTGGTCGAAGCCGGCGGGCCGGGATAGATATCCTTGAATCTGCAGTGTTGGCTCAAGACGATAGTGATCAGGAACTGTTGGCTGGATTGTACGGAGCCGCGGATCGTGTCTTTGTAGATGCTCCCTGTTCGGGAAGCGGAACCTGGCGTCGTCAGCCTGATCAGAAATGGAAATTTAGTGAGGAAAAACTGCAGGAACTTCGCGGTCTGCAAGCTACGATATTGGAAAACGCCTGCCAACTCGTCGCGTCCGGTGGACGGCTGATCTATGCCACATGTTCCATCCTGATAGAGGAAAATCAGCATCAGGTCAGTCAGTTTCTAAAGGCTCAGCCGTCCTTTAAACTCCTGCCCGTTCAGGAGCTTTGGGAAGAGGCGGGATTGCGAGATAGCTATACCGAAGACTATTTCTCGGTCACACCGGCAGATTTTGGCTCAGACGGTTTCTTCACGGCGGTTCTTGAGCGGCAGCCTTAACTGGCTTATTCTGTTATTTCAAAGCAATTTTAAGGTGTGTTTTGCGATGGAATATTACATAGCCGGGATTCTCTTGTCACTATTCAGTCTTGCCAACGGCATGCTGCTAATGCTGAATTTCGTCGAACGACCGGCGATGGGCCTGATCGGCGATGTTGAGGATCCAAACGTCTCGGATGACGAAATTCGACGGATCCTCGCAGAGTTAAAGAGATTTATCCATTACGGTGGCCCGGTGATTATGGCCGTCTTTGTGCTGGCGGCGCTGGTACTGGCACTTTATCAAACGCATCTATTTGCCTACGATTTCCCAAGCCTCGCCAGTCTCTGCTTTATTGCTGCTTTCGTTCTGTATTTTCTTGTTTTCGGAAGAGGGGCATTGCAGGCTGTCACGACGGCTGATCCCGACGGTGATATCACCTCCCTAAGACATGCTGCTCGCAAAATCATTCTTATTCACCTTATCGGCTGGATCTTTGCAATCACGGTGTTGGTCTTGCAATTGATTGTGATGTTCCCGATATAAGCCATTCAGTGACGGAGCTCACCCTGTCGTGATCAAAAGTGGCTTTTATTTTGCCGCAGGTTGTGGTCTGATCTTCGAAGAATGCCGTATATAGCGTAATGCTAATCCAAAAACAGGAAGGGTGTCAGAACAATGACAATTCGTAAATTCTTTTTGGCTTTATTCACTTTAGCGGCAGCGCATCTCTTGACAGCGCAAATCGTCTTTGCTGCCGGATCAAGCGATAGCGATACGTCAACACAGGCGGAGGCCCCGAAAAATCCTGATTTTGCGGCCGGTAAAGCTGCGATTGACAAAGAGCAATGGGATGCCGCGATTTCCTCCTTCACAAAAGTGACGGCGATGGATCCAAAAAATGCCGATGCTTTTAACTATCTCGGTTATGCCAACAGGAAAAAAGGTGACTATGATGCGGCTTTTGGCTTCTATGAAAAAGCGCTTGCTATCGATCCTGATCACCGCGGTGCCAACGAGTATATTGGCGAAGCTTACCTGCTGACGGACAATCTGGAAATGGCGGAAAAGCATCTCTTAAGATTGGACAGTCTTTGCTTCTTCGGCTGCCCGGAATATACGATGCTGAAGCGGGCGGTTGCCGAATATAAAACCAAAAAAGGCCTGACCTGAATAGGACGGGGTGATCGAAAAACGACACCCCGCATTCACATCGGGACAAACATTCCCACAAGCACATAAACGGGGTGGACAGACATGGCCAATATGTCTAAACCCCGTCTATGAAAAACAGTATTCTGATCATTGACTTTGGAAGTCAGGTCACTCAGCTGATCGCGCGCAGGGTCCGAGAAGCCGGGGTGTATAGCGAAATCATTCCTTTCAATTCAGCTGCCGAAAAATTGCAGGACTTTGATCCGGCTGGAATAATTCTTTCCGGTGGGCCAGCTTCCGTCATTGGCGATGAAACACCCCGGGCGCCGGATGCAGTATTCGACATGGGCGTGCCGGTTCTCGGCATCTGCTATGGGCAGCAGACCATGTGCGCGCAACTCGGTGGCAAGGTGGAAGCGCCGGATCATCGGGAATTTGGACGGGCTGAAGTCGAGGTAGTTGCAGATTCAGCCTTGTTTGAAGGCGTTTGGGAACCGGGAACACGAGATCAGGTCTGGATGAGCCATGGGGACACAGTGGTTGAGATCCCTGAAGGTTTCGGCGTCATGGCCACCTCGGACGGCGCCCCCTTTGCCGGGATTGCCGATGAGGACAGGAAATTCTACGGGGTGCAGTTCCATCCCGAAGTCGTCCATACCCCAAAAGGAGCGGCGCTTCTCTCCAATTTTGTTCATCGCATTTGCGGCCTCAAAGGTGACTGGACCATGGCCGCCTTTAAGGATCAGGCCATTGCGGCGATCCGCAAGCAGGTGGGATCGGGCAAGGTTATATGTGGCCTGTCCGGCGGGGTCGACAGTTCAGTGGTTGCCGTCCTTATACATGAGGCGATTGGCGATCAACTGACCTGCGTCTATGTGGATAACGGTTTGATGCGGGCGGGCGAATCTGAACAGGTCGTAAGTGTCTTTCGGGACAAATATAATATCCCCCTGATCCATCGCGATGCCTCTGAACAGTTCCTAGGAGAGCTGGAGGGCGTGGATGATCCTGAAACAAAGCGCAAGATCATTGGCCGTATCTTTATCGATGTTTTTGATGAGGAAGCCAGCAAGGTAGGCGGTGCGGAGTTTCTCGCCCAGGGCACACTCTATCCGGATGTGATCGAGAGTGTTTCGTTCGCCGGCGGACCCAGCGTCACCATCAAGTCGCATCATAACGTTGGGGGATTGCCCGATCGCATGAACCTGAAACTGGTGGAGCCACTCAGGGAGTTATTCAAGGATGAAGTCCGCGCCCTTGGGCGGGAGCTCGGCATGGCCTCTGAGCTTGTTGATCGCCATCCGTTTCCGGGACCGGGATTAGCCATTCGAGTGCCGGGTGCCATTAGCAGAGACCGGCTTGAGATCCTGCGTAAAGCCGACACCATCTATCTAGACGAAATTCGCAAAGCCGGCCTCTATGATGAGATCTGGCAGGCCTTCGCCGTGTTGCTCCCGGTTCGCACCGTTGGTGTTATGGGAGATGACCGCACCTATGACTATGTCTGTGCCTTACGCGCCGTGACGTCGACTGACGGCATGACAGCGGATTACTACCCGTTTGAACATGATTTCCTCGGCCGGGTCTCCACCCGCATCATCAATCAGGTAAAAGGTATCAATCGTGTCGTCTATGACACCACCTCAAAACCCCCCGGAACCATCGAGTGGGAATAGGAATATCTCGATTACTAGAGTTAGTGCACGGACTGAACAAATAAAACTAGTGTGAATTAGAGAAAAATACTATAAAAAATCGTGTTTCTATTTTAAGTTACGAAACAGAGTCTGTTTTTATCGTAAACAGTTGCCCTTAAAAAAGGAGCGGTAAATGATTTCTGATGAAAAATTGGATGAATTTCACAATATTGTTGAAGAATGTTCAATCGAAAATATAGAAAATTTCGTGAAAAATCCAAGTTGGGGTGCCATAAATTTTGAAGCGGCTACCCCTGACTTACAGAAATTGGATTCTATTTTAAATCCTCTTAAGTCTTACAGTGAACAAATTAGGCATCTTCCCCAGAATGTTGTTCAAACCACAATCAATAATTTGATAGAAATAAAAGCTACGTTGGATCGGATGGAAGCCTTCACTCTGGACGGAGATCCCAATGCTAATCGCGATGATATTGTATATACCTTAGGTAATAATTTAGAAAGCCTGTTTCCGCAAATAGCGCTGTGGATTCCTTTTCTCGCATTTCTTCAAGGTGATGTCGATAAATCGATTCTTGATATGAAAAATGCTAAGGCAACTCTAAATGAAATGCTACAGGAAACTACCGAGATAATTGAAGGGCAGAAAAAACAAATTGACTCAATTGTTCAAGCAGCTCGAACTGCGGCAGCTGAAGTCGGCGTTGGTCATTTTACTGAGGATTTTGCTGGGCAAGCAAAACAAAATGAAAGACAAGCGGTAACATGGCTTTGGGTTACGGGTCTTAGTTTGTTTGCAACGATTGTTTTCGCGATATTGTTTGTTTCAGTATTGTCTATCCCTGAAGGGGCAACACTTCCAATTATCATTCAACATACTACAATCAAATTCGTTACCATCGGTGTACTAATTACAGCAGCAATTTGGTGTGGAAGGATATATCGCGCACATATGCATCAAATGACGGTTAACAAACAACGCGCAAACGGATTAAAAACGTTCCAAGCATTTATTAAGGCCGCTGGTGAAGATGAAGGCGCCAAAAATGCTGTTCTCATAGAAACAACTCGTTCAATCTATTCTATTGTTCCAAGCGGTTTCGTAGCAAGTGAGCCTGGAGAATCTAATTCAATAATGGAAATAACCAAGCTTGTACCAAAAAGTAGCTAGCGAATTAATCTGTTCGACCTAAATTTTGTTTGTGAAGAATTCATTGCAGGTATTAAGTGAAAGGGAGAATGAGTTTTGCAGGAACCCTTTGTACTATACCTGACATGGGCCCATCTGGTGGCGGCAGTGGTGGCGCTGGGGCTCGGTATATTTCAATTGCTAAAAGATCCGAAAGGCGATCAGGCGCATAAATTTCGAGGTCGGATTTGGGTTGGCTTGATGCTCATCGTCACCCTTCCGAGTTTTTGGATGCGCAGTCTTGAGAATGGGAGCTTCAGCTGGATCCATGGCCTTAGCATCTGGGTCTTGTTCTGCCTGGTGATGGCCATTTGGAGTATCCGCAAAGGCAATGTTCGGCGCCACGCAGCCTTTATGGCGGGAACCCTTATCGGAATGGCCTTGGCCGGACTTTTTGCCTTGCTTCCAGGGCGGTTTATCAGTGAGGTTCTGGGATATGCGCTTCCCTAGTGGCGGACTGGCTCTTCATCTCTCGGACCGTCAGGATGACGAATACGATCATTGATGTCAGCCGCAATGTCATGCCATCCAAATTGCTTGGCGGCATGGAAGGCCCGTTGCAATCCACAGGTATCAATCAGATTATCGGCAATTGCCCGTTTTTGTTTTTCAAGGAATGAATTGGCCATTGTTACGCTACTCCCGTTCTTTACTCTCGAACGTTATATGTTGGGACAGATTAAGGCCAAAACATGAAATATTGGTAAAGGGGTATTTCTCGAATTACGGACATTAGCGAGCTTGCATATTGGGGCTCTTTATGTTATGGTTAACGGGTGACTGGGAATAGCGTTCGGCGCTGAAATGACTTGGGGTTTTCCTCAAAAATTTACGAGACCGACAGCGCTTCGAGAACGGGATTTCTATATAACGGTGTTGAGAGTGAGAGTGTAGGCGCATGCCGCGCAGATATTCCACGACCCGGTATCTGGACGAATTTATAAGGACGCCATTTTAACTACTGCGCCTTGCGAATAATTAGGGACTTCAGTGCTGGATGAGAAGAATTAACACTGTGAAGATGAGTGAGGATGTGACTGGTTGGCAGACGCACATGAACCGTCGACAATCCTCATAAATTCTCTTTGACGCCCAGGTGAGATGCCTCGGACGAAATTTGTCGCGATCAATTGAAAGTTATCCAAACAGATTATAGAGAAAAGCTGCAATGAGGGCCAGTCCGAGCCAGATGGCAATATTGCGTAAGGTCGACGCCATGGGCTGGTTGCGGGTGTAATAGAGAAAACCAGGAAATACCAGGACGAGGACCATCAGAAGGGCAACTAGTTGTAAAATCTGTCCTTCAGTCATGACCGGCAATTTCCCTAAATTTCGTAAAGTGAGGCTATTTTAAGCGCTATTAAGCGGATGTGTAAGCCGAATTACCAAAAAAAACGGCTCTGGGGATCACTTTTCAACTGGAATGGTGAGACAGAGTTTGCCATATGCTGTTGTGCGGTTTAATTTAGCCGCCAAATCTGAGAAACACTGGAGTTTTTTGTGGCCGATATTTTTAATGAAGTGGACGAGGATGTCCGTAAGGATAAATCGCTTGCCCTTTGGAAGGCGTATGGCAAATACGTGATCGCGGCTGCTGTGCTTATCGTCGTTGGGACGGCGTCCTATGTTGGATGGCAGAATTACACCTTGAGCCAATCCCTTGATCAGGGAAGTCGGTTCGAAGCAGCAGTGGCCCTGATGTCCGAGAACAAACCGGACGCAGCAGCCTCAGAATTTGGAACTCTTGCTGAAGATGGCAATGCCGGCTATCGCCCTCTATCGCGCTTGCGTGAAGCAGCCGCTTTGATTGAAGCCGGGAAGGGCGCAGAAGCCCTTGAGATATACACTGCCTTGGCGAATGACAGCGCAGTCGATGCCGAGTTTTCCTCTATCGCCAGCCTTCTTGCCGGTTATTATCTGCTGGATAATGGCAGTTCGGAAGATGTGCGAAGCCAAGTATCTGCAATTGCTGACGCCAGTTCCATCTGGAGCGCCTCTGCAAATGAGCTAATTGCCCTTTCTTATTTGAAAGATGGGGACAAGACAAAAGCGGTTGAAGTTTTAAATCGCCTGCAAAATGATGCGACGGTTCCGGCGGACATCAAAGGCCGGGTTACGCAAATGCTGGCAGCGATAGAAGGGACCTGATTGCGGTCTATATTGTCTTTACATGAGTGGTGAGAGTAGGGTGACCGAGATTAAAAACAAGTTCGTTAAAGGCTTATCTGTCTGTGTCTTGCCGCTTGTCATTTCTGGCTGTTCATTGTTGCCGGACTGGTTTGGAGAATCGGAGGACCCACCTCTTCCTGGTGACCGAATTTCCATTCTAGCTCTCGAGCAAACTCTTGAGGCTGACGCCGGTCTTGCTGATCTGGAAGTTCGTCTTCCTGCCCCTTATGAAAATCAGAATTGGCCGCAAGCTGGCGGCGTACCGTCCCACGCCCTCTACCACTTAACCCTTGGTGAAGACCTGAAAGAAGTGTGGCGGGTATCTATCGGCGACGGGTCAGATGATGAGAATCGGATGTTCTCCTCACCGGTGGTGGCAGAAGGCCGCGTTTATACTCTAGACTCCAGCACCCGGGTACGAGCCTTCTTAGCCGAAGATGGTGAACGCCTGTGGGAAGTCGACCTCACACCCGAAGATGAGGATGAAGGAAATATCGGAGGGGGAATCTCCTTTGAATATGGGCATGTCTTTGCAACAACTTCCTATGGGGATGTCGTTGCTCTGAATGGGGAAACAGGCGAGAAGTTATGGACACGCAATCTTGGTGTGCCGCTCCGGGCGGCCCCGACCATTGCTGAGGACCATGTCTTCGTCATTACTTTTGACAGCAGGGTTTATGCATTGAATGCCACCACTGGCGAGATTGACTGGGACTTTGAAGGTGGCGTGGAGACAACAGGCCTTTTGGGGGCCGCTAGCCCGGCCTATGCCAATGGCGCTTTGGTCGTACCCTTCGCCAGCGGAGAGGTTTTTGCCCTTCGTTCAACCAATGGCCAGGAAACCTGGAGTGAGCAGCTTGTTCGCCGCCGTGCCTATAGCTCCTTGACGTCACTGACCGATATCAACGCCTTTCCCGTCATCGACCGTGGAATTGTTTATGCCGCCAGCTATTCGGGCAGAATGATTGCTGTGGACCTTAGGTCCGGTAATCGCTTGTGGGATCAGGAGATCTCCACTTTACAGACCCCGTGGATCGCAGGTGACTTCCTGTTTGTTGTTTCAACGGATGGGGAATTGGTAAGCCTCTCTCGGCGCAATGGTCTGATCCGCTGGGTCAGCCCTCTTGGAAAGTTTGACGATCCGGAGGACAAAACCGATCTTATTATCTGGTCCGGGCCCATTCTGGCCAGTGATCGTTTGATTTTAGTGTCCAATTACGGTAAGGCAGTGGCGGTTTCCCCCTATGATGGCTCCATTCTGGGAGAAATCGAGCTTTCTGACAAAGCGTCCATTCCTCCCATAGTGGCGGATGGCACCTTATACATATTAACGGAAGATGCCGAGCTGGTGGCATTACGCTAAGACAAGATGTCCTTTACTGTTGCTATCATTGGTCGGCCGAATGTCGGCAAGTCCACATTGTTCAATCGCCTGGTGGGTAAGAAGCTGGCGCTGGTGGATGACACCCCTGGTGTGACGCGGGACCGCCGGGAAGGCGATGCCCGTATCGGGTCCCTTAAATTCAAAATCATAGATACGGCGGGACTGGAAGAAAGCTTTGACGACAGCCTGGAAGGGCGGATGCGTCAACAGACTGAGATTGCGCTGGAAGAGGCGGATGTCGCCCTGATGATCATCGATGCCCGCAGTGGTGTGACGCCGCTGGACGAGCATTTTGCCAAATGGATCCGAAAAGCGCCGATCCCGGTGATCCTCGCTGCCAACAAGGCGGAAGGGCGCAGTGGCGAACATGGCCTCCTGGAAAGTTACAAGCTGGGCTTAGGCGACCCCATTGCCCTGTCTGCTGAACATGGGGAAGGCATCGGCGAGCTATTTGACGCCTTGCTCCCGTTTGAGAAAAAAGCTGATGCAGAGCTAGAGGAAGAGGCCGAGGAGAAGCCGCTGCAGCTTGCCATCGTCGGTCGGCCCAATGCCGGTAAATCGACCTTGGTCAATTATCTCATTGGTGAAGACAGAATGCTGACGGGTCCGGAAGCGGGAGTTACCCGGGATGCCATTGCGGTAGAGTGGGAATTTCAAGGGCGCGCCATTAAGCTGGTCGATACCGCGGGTTTGCGCAAAAAAGCCCGGGTTCAGAAGAAGCTGGAAAAACTGTCTGTTGCAGACAGCCTGCGGGTTATCAAGATGGCGGAAGTCGTCGTCTTGATGGTTGATGCCGAACTGACGTTTGAAAAACAGGATCTGACCATTGCCTCTCATGTCATTGAAGAGGGGCGGGCGCTGGTTTTGGCCGTTAATAAATGGGATACCGTAAGGGACCGTCAGGGCGCGCTGAAGGTGATACGAGATCGTCTCTCCATTTCGCTGCCGCAAGTGCGGGGTATTCCTATCATAACGTTTTCAGCACTGACTGGCCGGGGGGTCGAGAAACTGATGCCCAAGGTTCTCGAAGTTTACGAACTTTGGAATAAAAGGATCTCCACAGCAAAACTCAATCGATGGCTGGAGCATATGCTGGAACAACATCCACCGCCCATGGCCAAAGGTCGTCGCCTGAAAATTCGCTACATGACACAGGTGAAAGCGCGGCCGCCGACCTTTTCCTTATTTATGTCATCCCGTGGGGAATTACCGGAATCATACTTGAGATATCTGGTGAACGGATTGCGTGAAGACTTTGATCTACCTGCAGTTCCCATCCGAATTTCACCAAGAACCGGCAAAAATCCCTATGTGGATAAAAACTAGGAAGTAAGGATCGCTCCGTTGGTCTCTGGACCTTTTAGGATGGCCGAGAGAAAGAGCTCTGCCTGATCTTCTGCTGTTGGAAGCTGGCTGTCATCTTCACCAGGATAGGCCAAGGCACGGAGACGTGTCTGAGTCGGTCCCGGATCGACAAGATTTACCCGAAGGTTGGTCTTGGAAACCTCGGCGGCATAGGTTCTGACAAGCTCTTCCAATGCAGCCTTACTGGCGGCATATCCACTCCAGAACTGCTTATGCTGATGAGCCACCTCTGAGGTGACAAACAAAGCGCGTCCGGCATCACTTTGTCGGAGCAGGGGATCCAGGGCCCGTATCAGTCGCCAGTTCGCATGGACATTTAGTCTGAATACCTCTTCCCACAGATCCGGCAAATACTGCTGTATCGGCATCAGTTTGCCCAGCATTCCGGCATTTCCGACCAGAATATCCAGTTTCTTCCAGCGGTCATAAAGAGGAGCAGCCAATCCATCAATTGCTGCGGTATCAAGAAGATCAAGGGGCACCAAGGTGGCACTTCCACCGGCAGTTTGGATCTCATCATCAACTTCTTCAAGGCCGCCGACGGTTCGCGCCACAAGGATGACATGGGCCCCCTCCGCGGCAAAGCGTTTGGCAACCGCAGCGCCAATGCCGCGTGAGGCGCCGGTAATCAGCGCAATTCTGTCTTGTAATTTTCCGGACATGGAGTGTTCCGTATCAGTAGGGATTTAAGGAATGTCAGACGTACCTGTTCAGGAGCGCTCGGACAACAGAGTCAGCTCCTTGGCAGTGCCAGCATCCTGGTCAACGAGTTCGATGGGATAGTCGCCAGTGAAGCAGGCATCGCAATATTGGGGCTGATCCGCATTTCGCTCCAACTCTCCCATGGCCACATACAGTCCATTGAGTGAAATGAAGCTAAGGCTGTCCGCACCAATGAATTTGCACATTTCCTCGACTTCATACTGGGCAGCCAGCAGTTTGTTTCGGCTTGGCGTATCCACCCCGTAGAAACAGGAATTAGTCGTGGGCGGGCTGGCGATGCGCATATGAACTTCTGTTGCCCCGGCCTCGCGCATCATCTGAACGATCTTGGTCGAGGTCGTGCCGCGAACGATGGAATCATCGACCAACACCACCCGCTTGCCATCGATCAGGGCTCGATTGGCATTGAGTTTTAATTTAACTCCCAGATGGCGGATCTGGTCTGTCGGTTCAATAAAGGTGCGGCCAACATAATGGTTTCGAATAATGCCAAGATCAAACTGAATACCGGATTCTTCCGCATAGCCAATGGCTGCGGGCGTTCCAGAATCAGGCACAGGGATGATCAGATCGGCGTCTACAGGATGCTCAAGAGCGAGCTGCTGACCAATATCCTTACGTACATCATAGACAGAACGGTTTTCTACAACACTGTCGGGACGGGCGAAATAGATATGCTCAAAAATACAGAAACGTTTTGGCGGGGCCGTGAACGGGAATGTTGAGGTCATGCCATTATCGTCGATCACGATAACCTCACCGGGTTCTACATCCCGAACAAAGCTGGCGCCGATAATATCAAGAGCACATGTTTCTGAGGTAAGGATATAGGATTCGTCCAGGCGCCCTAAAACCAAAGGCCTCACCCCAAATGGATCCCGCATGCCGATCATTTTCTTGCTGGTTAGCGCGACAAGAGAATAGGCGCCGACAATTTTGGACATGGCGTCTATGAGGCAGTCCACGACTTTCATCTTCTTGCTGTTGGCAACCAGATGGATAATCACTTCCGTATCGGTCGTCGATTGGAAAATGCTGCCTTCCAGCACCAGCTGTTCGCGCAAAGTCGCGGCGTTTGTCAGGTTGCCGTTATGTGCGACAGCGAGGCCGCCATTGGCAAGATCGGCAAATATTGGCTGGATGTTGCGAAGCACCGATCCGCCGGTGGTGGCATAGCGGTTATGACCAAGAGCCGCATAGCCCTGAAGGGTACTGATCACCTCTTCGGAGGAGAAGTTATCGCCAACCTTACCCATCGCTTTATGGCTATGAAAATGCCGGCCGTCATGACTGACGATACCGGCGGCTTCCTGTCCACGATGTTGGAGGGCGTGCAGGCCAAGGGCTACAAGGGCGGCAGCTTCTCCATGTCCGTAGATGCCAAATACGCCGCATTCCTCATGCAGCTTGTCATCGTCAAAGGGATGGCAAAAAACGTCACTTTGAGGCCGGTCAGTCATCACGGTTTTTCCTGAGCACTTTTACTGAGATTTTCCATTTGCTGTCGAGATCGGTCATCATATCCTTTGTCGAGAGCACCCTTTGCATCATTAATTGTATCTTGAACGCCATCTTTTACGCCGTCCGGGAGTTGGTTATACGTATCTTTTAGCTTTTCGAGCATTTCCTGATCTGATTCGCGCGTAATCGCAAGATTTTCCTGCATATCCGGCGGGAGCAACTCCGCTACAAATTCACCTGCAGACGCGACGATTGGCAACATTTTCGCCTTCAAAATCCATTCCGGGCGGTCTTCCACCGGGATAAACTGTACAAAAGCCAGCCAGCCTATTCCAAGTAGGATGACAGCCCTTCCTAATCCAAAAAAGATGCCAAGGGATCGGTCCAGGGCGCCAAGGCTCGATGCCTTCACTTTCTCGGATATGGTATGGCTGATATAGGACAAAATAACAAGCGAGAGAATAAAAATTACAGCGCCCGTCAAAATATCGGCAATCAAAAGGTTGGCGATAAATTCTCGAGCGAACGGTTGGAGTAGCGGAAAGAGATACAGGGTCAGGAAAATGGCACCTATCCATCCAGCGACAGATAGGACTTCCTTCACAAATCCGCGGGCAAATCCGAAGATCGCCGAAATCAGCAGAATGACCAGAATAACCGCATCGGCACTCTGTATGGGTAAGTCTTCCATAGGGCCCTACTTACTTTCCTACACTACTTGCGTGACCGGTTTGGACTGTGTGAACAGACTAACTATTTCCCGCAAGTGGTCCACTTCAATAATCTTCAAACTGCTGTCTTTTATTTTACTGCCGCGGGGAATTATGGCGTTTTCGAACCCGAGCTTGGCAGCTTCTTTTAATCGGGCTTCGGTCTGACCGACAGCTCTGATCTCTCCTGATAAACCGATCTCTCCGAATAGAATGCTTCGTTCCGGCACCGGAATATCAGAAACAGATGAAATCAGCGCAGCGGCCACGGCAAGATCTGCAGCGGGTTCATTGACCCGCAACCCACCGGCAACATTGAGATAGACCTCACTTCCGGTAAAGGAAAGTCCGCACCTGGCATCCAGGACTGCGAGGATCATGGCAAGTCGGCTCGAATCCCAGCCAACGACAGCACGTCTCGGGGTGGCCTGGGGAGACGCCGACACAAGGCCCTGGATTTCTACGAGGAGGGGCCGGGTACCTTCCATGCCTGCGAAAATGGAGGCTCCGCTGACCGTCAGATCCGTGTTGCCCAGAAACAACGATGAAGGGTTGGCGACTTCCTGCAATCCGGTGTCTGTCATCTCAAAGACCCCGATTTCATCCGTAGCGCCAAAGCGATTCTTTACTGCACGGAGGATGCGGAACTGGTGGCCACGATCTCCCTCAAAATACAACACTGTGTCGACCATATGCTCAAGCACTCTCGGTCCGGCAATCTGGCCGTCCTTGGTGACATGGCCGACCAGAATGACGCTGCAGCTTGTTTTCCGGGCAAGGCGGATCAGTTCCTGCGCGCAAGCCCGTACTTGAGCGACAGTGCCAGGCGCACTTGATAGATTGTCCGCAAACAAGGTTTGAATGGAATCGATGACGAGCAGCTTTGGCGGAGGTCCTTTCTCAAGGCTCGTAACGATATCCCTCAAAGAATTCGCAGAGGCCAACTGCACCGGGGCTTTATCGAGGCCGAGACGCCTTGCCCGCAAGGTAATCTGTTTTGTGGCTTCTTCACCAGAGATATAAGTGCACGGAAGACCCTCTAGGGCCATTTTCCCGACGACTTGCAGCAGCAGGGTTGATTTGCCAATGCCGGGGTCGCCAGCAATGAGGATAGACGTGCCGGGAACAAAACCTCCGCCCAGAACCCGGTCCAGCTCTGCCAGCTGGCTGAGATTACGGCTATGCTCAGCTATGTCCGTATCAAGGGCTGTAAAAGTAATGTCACGGCCTTTGCCAGTAGACAGGCCCTTTGGGACAGCCTCTTCGATCCGTTCTTCAATCAGCGAATTCCATTCACTACAGGAATCACAGCGTCCTTGCCACTTTCGGTAAGTCTCTCCGCAGGATTGACAGGTGAATTGTTCGGCATTTTTCGCCATGCAATATTCCGTAAGTTTGTGCTCCGGCTAGGGCCGGTAAGTCTCAAAAGATCTTCAGCCCTTACGGCTTAAGAATATCCAGTTTTATCGGTCCGTCTACGTCCCCACGAACGAATTGTTCCACATAGGGATTACCACAGGTTTCAATCTCTTTTGCCGGGCCTGACCAAACGACATTCCCCTTATAGAGAAGAGCGATCCTGTCACCAATTTTCTGCGCGCTTTCCATGTCGTGGGAAATGGTCAGGGTACTGGCTCCCAGGCGCTGCGTACAATCACGGATGAGGCTATCTATCACATCCCCCATAATGGGATCGAGGCCGGTTGTCGGCTCATCAAAAAATATCACTTCAGGATCTGCTGCGATAGCCCGCGCGAGGCCCACACGTTTTTGCATACCAATGGAGAGCTCTGCCGGATTTTTTTCTGCGAGCTCTGGACCGAGACCAACCAGGCTGAGCTTTTCGATCGCAATTTCCTTTGCCGCTTTCCGTTTCATGCCGTGGGCCTGCATCAATCCAAAGGCGACATTTTCCCATACGGGCAGGCTGTCAAACAGAGCTGCATATTGAAAAAGCATCCCCGTTTTAAGAAGAATTTTCTCTCGGATATGGGAGGGTTGATCAATGATTGGCTGACCATCAATCAGGATCTCACCACTATCAGGTTTAAGAAGACCGAGAATACATTTCAGCATGACCGATTTACCGGTCCCGGATCCGCCAATTACCACCACGGATTCACCATCCGCGACAGACAGATCAAGGTCTTTCAGAACGACCTTGCTGCCAAACGACTTGCAGACTTTCTTTAACTCAATTTTTGGAGTGGCGCCCATCGTCAGTCGATCAGAAGAACGGTCAGGAAATAGTCGCTGATGAGGATAAGTACGAAGGAGGACACAACCGCATTGGTCGTCGCCTTACCAACACCTTGCGCACCGCCCGTGGAATTAAAGCCGTGATAGCATCCCATCAAGGACACAATGAATCCGAAGACACCGGCCTTGATCAATCCGGATACCACATCGCGTACTTCCAGAAACTGGAAAGTGTTCTTAAGATAGTTGCCGGGATTGAGGCCAAGGGTTTCCGTAGCGACGAGATAGCCGCCTGAGACGCCGATAATGTCGGCGATCAGCACCAGAAAGGGCAGGGTGATCAAACCGGCGAGCAGGCGAGGCGCCACCAGATATTTAAACGGATTGGTCGACAAGGTGACCAGGGCATCAATCTGCTCCGTCACCCGCATGGTCCCGATTTCTGCGGCAATGGCGGCACCGACACGTCCAGCCACCATCAAGCCGCTAAGGACCGGTGCAAGTTCACGGGTAAGGCCGATAACAACAATCGTCGCAACAGCACTTTCCGCGTTAAATCTGGAAGAGCCTACATAAATCTGAAGAGCGAGCACCATACCTGTGAACAGCGCCGTCATGCCGACGACCGGCAGAGAATAATAGCCGATGTTCATGATCTGGCGGAGGAAAAGGCGAAGATAAAAGGGCGGAATGATGCAATGTCTCAGGCTCTGGCCTGTGAATTTCGTAATCCGACCGACAGCTGCCATGAAGCTGATAAATACGCGACCAATCGTGGCAAGAAAATTCCATTCCATCTGTCAGGCCACCGGTTCCAGATACTCGCGATAATATCGGTTCCCGAGGGATGTCAGGATTTCGTATGGAATGGTTTCAGCATGGGCTGCAACTTCATCCAATGTCACGCCGTTTCCGATCAGATCAACAAAGTCGCCAGGTTGGCAGTCTTCTTTGGCAACCGTACTAACGTCAATCGTTATAATATCCATGGAAACGCGCCCTATGACCGGTACTTTATTCTGTTTTATTGCGCATTCTGCCCTGTTGCCAAGTGACCGAAAATAGCCGTCTGCATAGCCAACAGAAACCGTTGCAATCCGGCTCACTTCCTGCGTCCGGTAAGTGGCACCATAACCAACGTGAATTTCGCTGTCAACGTCCTGAACTTGCAGGATTTTTCCCTGTAAATGGACGACCTCCTTCATGGGATTGTCTTCTGCAGACATTGGATTACCACCAAATAGAGCAATGCCCGGACGGACCATATCGAAATGATAGTCTTTTGACAGAAATATTCCTGCGGAGTTGGCAAATGAGATCGGTGTTTCTTGTAATTTTTCTGGCAGCAGTCCTTTGAAATAATGGAGCTTTTCGAGCTGCTGCTGGTTCAAAGGATGAGTTCTGTCGTCCGCACAGGCAAGATGGCTCATGACATATTCAATTTTCAGACTATCAAGCAGAGATGGCGTCGCCGCTAGCGACCTGATTTCATTTTCCAGCAACCCGAGGCGCGTTATTCCCGTATCAACATGAAGAACTGCCGACAAGGGCCCAACTTCATTTGCATAGTCCGCCCACATTTCGATTTCTTGCAAATGATTGAGGACCGGTATGAGATTATGTTCCAGATAGTATTTCTCTGCCTCCTTCAAGAGGCCGCCCAGGACATAAATTTTGGCATCTGGTAGCAATTTTCTGAGATCAATACCCTCGGTCGGCAGGGCGACAAAAAAATGCTGACATCCGGCATCTGCTAGGGCTGGCCCGACCTTTTCAATACCCAATCCATAGGCATTCGCCTTAACCGACGCTGCACAGATAGCCGGGGCTGCCTTTTGGGCCAGAAGACGGTAATTGTCCTGTAAAGCGCCCAGATCAATAGTCAAATGAGCTCCGACGAGTACTGGATCCATGTGATCAAGTGCTCCTAGTGGTGTTCTGGCAGATAATCGTCAGAGATATAATTTCCAAAGCGGGTGAACTCCGGTTTGAAATGCAGTTTGACGTTACCGATAGGGCCATGGCGCTGTTTGCCGATAATTACTTCTGCCATATTATGCAGCCGTGCCATGCGCTCCTGCCATTCCGCATGCTCCGGTGTGCCTTCGGAAGGCTCTTTACGCTCCTCATAATAGGCTTCCCGATATACGAACATGACGACATCCGAATCCTGTTCAATAGAGCCGGACTCTCGCAAATCCGAGAGCTGTGGACGCTTGTCATCCCGATTTTCTACTTGGCGGCTGAGCTGTGAGAGGGCTATCACCGGGATGTCAAGTTCCTTGGCGACCGCTTTAAGGCCCTGGGTTACTTCCGATATCTCCTGAACCCGATTATCACTTCGCCGGCCAGACCCCTTCATCAATTGCAAATAATCCACAACTATCATGCCAAGACCATGACTGCGCTTCAGTCGGCGAGCGCGGGTTCGAAGAGCGGCAATGGAAAGGGCAGGGGTATCGTCGATATAGAGCGGAAGTTCTGACAATAGAGCGCTCTGCGGAACCAGCTTGTTGGCAAATTCATCGTCTGACAGGTCTCCCCGCCGCAATTTCTCCGAGCTGATCTCAGTTGCTTCGGCAAGAATACGGCCAACCAACTGTTCTGCTGACATTTCCAATGAGAAGAAGCCAACAACAGCGCCTTCTTTTCCGCCGCTGCTATGGTAGGCCTTGGCAGCGTTATAGGCGATGTTGGTGGCAAGCGAGGTTTTCCCCATGGACGGACGGCCTGCCAGGATCAAGAGGTCCGAGGCATGCAGACCTCCGAGTTTTCCATCCATATCGCGCAGGCCTGTTGTGACACCGACTAGGTTGCCGTCCCGCTGAAAAGCTTCCTCAATGGACTGCAGTGCCTCGCCAATTGCGACACGCACTGGAATCAACGCACCTTCATGGGCACCGTTCTCGGCTAATGAGAAAAGCTTCTTCTCAGCCTCTTCAATTTGTGACTGAGAAGTTTCCTCTAGATCGGAATCATAGGCTGTATTGACAATTTCCTCGCCAAGAATAATGAGCTCCCGCCGCATGGCCAGATCATAGATAAGGCGGCCGTAATCCTCGGCATTGATGATGGTGGTCGCGGAGGCTGCCAGCCGAGCCAGATATTGGGATCCGCCGATATCGGAGAGGGCGGAATCATTGTCGAAATAGGATTTAAGGGTGACGGGATCGGCGATTTCACCCCGTTCGATCAGGGTAGTGGCCGCTTCATAAATGCGGCTATGGACTTCTTCGGTAAAATGCTGCGGAAGCAGGAAGCCTGATACCTTGGACGCGGCCTCGTTATTGACAAGGATCGCTCCAATCAGGTCCTGCTCGGCCTCGAGGTTATGAGGGGCAGAACGATAGGCAGGAGCATCGCCTGATTCAGCGTCATTTTGACCGTCATTGAGCAATACTGTTTCCATAATTGGATAGTATCACAGCCGATCGGAGAGTGTCATGGTCATTCTTAGGTGAGTGTGCTGTTCACGGTCAAATCTTGTGGACAAATGTCATTCACAGCTTGTGAATAAAGGGGATAAGTTTTCCCAGACGATTGTGTTTCGGTCTTTTTCAAAATAAAAAAAAGCGGCCAGATAAACCGACCGCTTTCTATTGCTGAAAAAAAATTTTCTTAAGCGTCTTTTGTCTCTTCTTCTGCGTCCGCCTCAACTTCAGCTTCGGCACTTGCTTCTTCTTCAGCAGTTTCGCCACCATCAAGATCACGGAGTTCGTCGAGATCGACATCGGCTGTTGATTCAAAGACATCAAGGACGGCTTCATCGCGATTGTCGAGAGCGGCTTCCGCAGCTTCTTCAACGGACTCACCACGTGCCTGAATTTCGGCTTCTTCATCGGAACGGGCGATATTAACAGTAACCGCCACGGTGACCTCAGGGTGCAGCCTGACTTTGACTTCATGCAGCCCCAGGGTTTTAAGAACTTTGTCCATGACAATTTGTTTGCGATCGACAGTAAAACCGGCAGCGGTTACGGATTTAGCAATATCCTGGGTGCTGACGGAGCCATAAAGCTGTTGTGATTCGCTGGCTGCACGGATCAAGATAACTGACTGTCCGTCCAGC
Source organism: Pseudomonadota bacterium (assembly GCA_024743055.1). Lineage (GTDB taxonomy): Bacteria > Pseudomonadota > Alphaproteobacteria > Sneathiellales > Sneathiellaceae > Sneathiella. The sequence goes on along the minus strand of JANSXH010000002.1, from coordinate 254,197 downwards.
TTCTCACCAACCTTGCTCGCTTCGTCCCGTTGCTTGAGGTTGTCCGCTTCAAGCTGTGCACGCTGAGTTTCGAAAACCGCGAGGTTTTCTTTACTGGCACGCAGAGCTTTCTTCTGCGGTAACAGAAAATTACGGGCATAGCCATTTTTGACTGTGACTACGTCGCCCATCTGGCCAAGCTTTTCAACCCGCTCTAATAATACTACTTCCATCAGTCTTCCTCCTGGGGTGTCGTTACGGCAAACCGTCGCCTCAACCCGATCCAGTTTTCCATTAACCCCAATATTGTGACTATCAGGACCAGCCACAACATTAAAGCCATCATTATATAGATCGACCAGAGAATGAATGGTCGACCGTTCCATCTTTTTGACACCACGTGGATAACTGCCATTCCCTGAAGGAAAAAGGCGACTTCCAACATGATGACGACCGCTCCCAAAATTGGCCAGCTGCCGTCAAGAATAACACTCAAGGCAGCGGTGCCGATGAAAGCCAGAGCGAGCCATTTTGGCAGCTCCATTTCCGTCAATTTCGGTGTTGGTCGAATATTTTTTTTGAAGCGGACAAGGAGGCCCTGGGCCAAGCATCCACTCAAAAGAATAAACAACCCCCACATCGGTCCAAGAATCTGTGGCATCAAATTCACAAATTCTTCCGCCGTAATCTGCGGGCTTACACCTCTAACTTCCTTTAGCTGCGCGAGCATCTGGTCAAAACCTGTGGTCAGACCCTCTCGCAACCCATTGTCCCACGCCAGCACACCCATAGCAGCGATCGTGAGACCTATACAAATGCCAACCCACCAGAGAATGAGATACTCTGTCGGATACCAGTATTTCTTTCCCTCATCCTCCCGCCACAATAACGCCTGGCGGACTAGAATGATGACCGGCAAGCCTGAAATAACTGCATAGGACAGGCCAAACACCGGGCTCAGAAAAATACCTGCGGTAACCGCTCCCGTCACTACGGTGACACTGGCACTTAAAGTACCAAACCCGAGCCCCGAAATAAAAAGGGGAACGAGGGAGAGGGTCCACAAGGCCAAAGACTGAAAGGCTGTACCGTAATTTGCCCCACCGTCATTCCCGAAAACAGAAATCATCAGGAGCAGGGCGCTTAACACACCCAAAGACGCAGCGATGACCAGTTCCTTGACCAATATTTTTATCAAAAGGCGGCGAACATCGCTGCCCTTTGCTTTCTATTTTACAACAAACGGCAGAAGCGCAAGATTCCTTGCACGCTTAATAGCAGTTGCCAGTTCGCGTTGTTTCTTTGCAGACACTGCAGTGATCCGGCTGGGCATAATTTTACCACGCTCAGATACGAACCGTTGCAGAAGTTTAACGTCTTTGTAATCGATCTTCGGTGCACCTTCGCCTGAAAACGGGCAGGTCTTACGGCGACGGAAAAACGGACGGCGTTGTGTGTCAGCCATTATTCTTCCCCTTCTACAGTAACTTCTTCTTCGACAACGGTTTCGGTCGTTGCGGTTTCGGCGACGGGTTCGCTTGTTTCAGCTTCGCCTTCATCGTCACGGTCGCGCCGGTTTGTCGTCCGCGCGTTTCTACTTTGAAGCATGACGGATTCGCCTTCTTCAAGTTCATCAACGCGAAGGGTCATGTAGCGGAGAATATCTTCATGCAGAAGCAGGTTCCGTTCCATTTCCTTAACCGCAGGTACAGGAGCGTCGATGTTCATCAGAACATAATGTCCCTTGCGGTTTTTCTTGATTTTGTATGCGAGGTTGCGAAGACCCCAATGTTCGGTTTTGGCGATTTCACCGCCACCGTCGGTGATAAATCCGGACATCTGATCTGCCAGTGCTTCCACCTGTTGGGTGGAGATGTCCTGACGCGCAATTATAACTGTCTCATATAGAGGCATGTATGTAAGCTCCTTATGGCTCTTAAGTGTTTGGAGTTACGCCTATCGTAACCGATCAAACTTAGCCGACCTCCGTCGGCAAGGAGTATTGAGGCCGCGGACTATACAGATTTTGCTGCTATATGCAAGTAGGCTTGACAGGAATTTTTGCTGTAATATGACTGTGCCCACTCAGTAATTATGATCGGACCAATTTTATGACACGTGCATTTGTATTTCCAGGCCAGGGAAGCCAGGCTGTTGGAATGGGAAAAGAGCTCAGCGAAAGCCATTCAACGGCCCGCCAAGTCTTCGAAGAAGTCAATGATTCCTTGAGCCAGAATCTGACGAAACTGATGTTTGAAGGTCCGATTGAAGATCTGACTCTAACTGAAAATGCACAGCCAGCGTTGATGGCTGTCAGCATGGCGGTTGTGCGTGTGCTTGAAAAAGACGGAAACATGGATCTTGGATCCGTTGCCAAATTCGTAGGAGGGCATTCCCTTGGCGAGTATTCCGCACTGACGGCTGCAGGAGCACTTGACCTATCTGATGCTGCGCGGCTTCTGAAAGCCCGCGGACAGGCGATGCAGGAGGCCGTACCTGTTGGCGTTGGTGCCATGGCCGCTTTGTTGGGTCTGGATATAGGTCCGGTGGAAGAAGTTGTGGCAGAGGCTGAAAAAGCAGCGCCTGACGGCGCAATTTGCGTCGCTGCCAATGACAATGCAGATGGGCAGGTCGTCCTCAGCGGGCATGTTGCTGCTGTTGAAGCCGCCATTGAAATCGCCAAAGAAAAAGGGGCAAAACGCGCGATGCTCCTGCCAGTAAGTGCGCCATTCCATTGCCCCTTGATGCAGCCTGCTGCCGATGCCATGGCAGAAAAACTGGCGGAGGTAACTATTGCGCCGCCGCGTGTCCCGCTGGTTGCTAATTTCACCGCTTCGGAAGTGAGTGATCCGGAAACAATCCGCAAATTACTCGTGGAGCAGGTTACCGGGCGGGTTCGGTGGCGTGAATCTGTTCTCTATATGGGGGAGCAGGGCGTTACAGATCTTGTAGAGCTTGGAACTGGCAAGATATTAACGGGCATGGTACGTAGAATTAATCGGGAGTTGACGGGCAGCGCTGTTCAATCACCTGCGGATATTGAAAGTTTTCTTGCCAGTCTGTAATCCCTGGCGCCACTATTGACGGAGAGAATAAATGTTTGATCTTACGGGAAAATTTGCTCTTGTTACAGGAGCATCCGGTGGCTTGGGGGCTGCGATTGCCAGTGACTTACATCAGGCAGGGGCTACGGTTGCCTTATCGGGTACCCGTGAAGGCGCCTTAAAAGAAGTCGCGGATAGCCTTGGAGACCGGGTTCATGTCGTGCCCTGCAATTTGTCTGATCCAGAAGCCGTTGATGGCTTGATAAAGAAGGCAGAAGAGGCGATGGGACAGGTCGATATTCTGGTCAACAATGCCGGCCTCACCCGGGATGGTCTTGCCATGCGCATGAAGGATGAAGATTGGGATCTGGTAATGGATGTTAATCTTAAGGCAGCATTCAAACTTTCCAAAAACTGCCTTCGCGGCATGATGAAAAGGCGCCATGGCCGTATTATTGGCATAACCTCAGTTGTTGGAGTAACCGGAAATCCGGGCCAAATGAACTATGCGGCTTCAAAGGCCGGTATGATTGGCATGTCCAAATCGCTTGCCCAGGAAGTTGCCAGCAGAGGAGTTACTGTAAATTGTATTGCTCCCGGGTTTATTGCCACCGCTATGACAGATGCTCTTACAGATGACCAAAGAGCTGGAATTTTGGCAAATGTTCCAAACGGAAATCTTGGAAAACCAGAGGATATTGGCGCCGCAACGGTTTATCTTGCTTCCGACGAAGCGTCCTATGTGACGGGCCAGACGCTACATGTAAATGGCGGCATGGCCATGATTTAACCTTGATATTTTTTCCAGCGGTTTAGATAAAAGAAAGCTGCTGATAGGTTTTCTTTGCAAGATAATCAAAGTATGTTAGGAAACCGCACCAAATTGGCCTCTGTTGTTGCTTGAATTTTGGGCAAGGTGGGGGTAAGGAATGATACTCTTTTTATAAACTGTCGGATTATCTAAGGATACAGCTATGAGTGATACTGCGGAAAGCGTTAAAAAAATCGTTGTTGAACATCTCGGTGTTGAAGAGGCGAAAGTAACAGAAGAAGCGAGCTTCATTGATGATCTGGGCGCAGACAGCCTGGATACAGTCGAGCTTGTCATGGCATTTGAAGAAGAATTCGGTATCGAAATTCCGGACGATGCAGCAGAAAAAATTCTGACAGTGAAAGACGCGATCTCACATATCGACGCTGCTGTAGGTTAGTAGCACCTGTTCAAGTAAATCCTCCTTAAAACTTATTGATAGGTTTTGGCATGCGACGTGTAGTTGTTACCGGACTTGGGCTCGTGACCCCACTAGCAAACGGGGTAGAAGCCAGCTGGAAGAGATTGATTAACTCGGAATCTGGCGCCGGAATGTTGACGAAAATAGATACGGAAAATCTACCCGTACGCTATGGATGTGAAGTTCCAGAAGATCCAAGCCATCCGGATGCCTTTATCGCCGATGAGTATTTGGAGCCAAAAGAACAACGCAAAGTCGATAGCTTTATCATTTTTGGTATTGGTGCGGCCGACGAAGCAATTAAGGATTCCGGTTGGAAGCCTGAAACGGAAGAAGACTTCTTTCGTACAGGTGTGTCTATCGGAGCCGGAATTGGTGGACTTCCCTCAATCGAAGAATATGCGATCACTTTGCACGAAAGGGGACCCAGACGGGTCAGCCCGTTCTTTATCCCAGGCGCTCTGATTAATCTGGTCTCTGGCCAAGTTTCCATTCGGCATGGATTTAAAGGTCCGAACCACTCCGTGGTTACTGCTTGTTCAACCGGTGCCCACTCCATTGGGGATGCCGCAAGAATGATTGCTGATGATGACGCAGATGTCATGATTGCCGGGGGTGCGGAAGCTGCTATTTGTCGCCTTGGCATCGCCGGTTTTGCCGCTTCAAAGGCCCTCTCCAAAGGATATCATGACAACCCTGAGGTTGCGTCACGCCCCTATGATAAAGGGCGAGATGGATTTGTCATGGGTGAAGGCGCAGGTATCGTCGTTCTGGAAGAATATGAGCATGCCAAGAAAAGGGGTGCCAAGATTTATGCCGAAGTGGTGGGATACGGTCTTTCCGGAGACGCTTACCATGTTACGGCGCCTGCCAGCGACGGTAATGGTGGATTTAGGTCCATGCAAATGGCTCTTAAAAAATCAGGTCTTAATCCGGAAGATATTGGCTATGTCAACGCCCATGGAACTTCGACTCCATTGGGAGACGAGATTGAAGTCGGCGCCGTGAAGAGGTTGTTTGGAAGTAATTCAAACTCCCTTGCTATGTCTTCTACCAAATCTGCGATTGGCCATCTTTTAGGTGCCGCAGGGGGAGTTGAGGCTGTGTTTTCTATTAAAGCACTGAACGAAGGTATCCTTCCTCCTACGATAAATTTGGATGACCCTTCTGATGGCTTGGACATCAATTTGGTTCCAAAAGTGGCCCAGGAGAAAAAACTGGACGCGGTGCTCTCTAACTCGTTCGGGTTCGGAGGGACAAACGCAAGTCTCGTAATGAAGCGCGTTTGATTTTTCACGAAAGACAGGTGAGGGCTGGATGAAGCGGTTTATATACCTTTTCACCGCCCTCGTTTTGTTAGCCGCTATTGGCATTGCTGGGCTGGCAGCATATGGCTGGCAGGAATTCACCAAGCCCGGTCCGCTGGAAGAAGAAGTCATTTATCTGGTTCCAAAAGGAACAGGACTTCGACTTCTTGCTAAAGATCTCAAAGAGAATAATATCATAAATAATGAGTTAGCCTTTGTTTTTGGTGTAAAGCTTGAAGAACAGGGGCGACTGCTTAGAGCTGGGGAATATGAGGTTCCAGCGTCAATTTCGGGGCGCGACCTCATGGAACTATTCGTGTCCGGGAAGGTCCTGGCGCGCCGCGTTACCATTCCTGAGGGATTGCAAAGCCGAGAAATCAGGGAATTAATCCTGCAAGCTGAGGGTTTGACTGGAGAGATAACGGTTCCTATGCCCGAAGGGGCTTTTTTGCCTGAAACCTATCATTTTCATCTTGGGGATAGCCGGGACGAATTGGTAACGCGAATGGCGGAAGATATGCAGGATCTTCTCAAGGAACTCTGGGCCGCCCAAAAACCGCCGCAAGAGATCAAGTCCCTGGAGGAACTTGTGATCCTGGCATCAATTGTTGAGGAAGAGACCGGATTGGCCTCTGAACGTCCGCATGTCGCCGGCGTCTTTATAAATAGGCTTCGCAAGGGCATGAAGCTTCAGTCTGATCCGACTGTTGTCTATGGCTTGACGGAGGGAAAGAAAGAATTTGGCCGGCTGTTAAGTCGCAAGGATCTGGCATCAAAAACCGATTATAACACCTATCATATTTCGGGGTTGCCGAAGGGTCCCATTACCAACCCGGGTGTTGACAGTATTGTTGCAGTTCTCAACCCATTGAAAACAAAAGATTTGTTTTTTGTCGCTGATGGTACGGGAGGGCATGCCTTTGCTGAAACCCTTGATGAGCACAACAGAAATGTTCGTAATTGGCGGAAGCTCAACAAAAAGAATTAGTCGAAATTACTCATCTTTACGACAATTGTCAGATTACCCAATAATTGGCACAAACCAACGGCATCAGGCGTCTCTAGTCGAAAGGCAACAATAGAGGGGCTTCGTGTAGGAGATGACCGTTGGAAAGGATACAATTCAGACTTTGCTGAGACAGCGCCAAACGCTCCGGCAAGCTCTACAGGAACTTCAAAAAGACATCGCTTCCCTGAATAATACGGCCAGTAACCTAGTTGTTAGTAACATCAAGAATCCAGCGAAGACATCGCCTGTAGCCAGTATGGAAAAATCTGAAAATACAGCCGATCCAATGTCAGGTAAAACTGAACCGGAACATCCGCGGCCAATAGATAGCGCAAGCCCTAACCTTAAAACAAAAAGCGAAAATGAAAGTATAGAGGCAGTTAAAGCGTCAAGTTCCTCTAACCAAGTAACCAAAGAGCCGACCTTAGCTATTCATTCAGTTGCTAAGGAAACTGGATCTAAGCCTCCTTCATCTATCTCAGACCTAAATCAAAACGATGTTTCGAATTTGGCATATAAGTCTCTTCTGCAGGAAGCAAAACAACTCTCCAGCTACTATTTGAGACACCCATCCCCAGACAAGGACCTGCCATTGCAGCAATTGGATGATGCCATTTCAGCAGCGACGGGCAAGGTGGCCGAAGGAGGGTGCTCCACTGAATATCAGATCTTGCGAAAAGCCTACCGGGCCGCCGCCGGACGGAGCTTCTCAGCCGCCGGTATTAATGGGAAAACTTTGGAAGATAGCTGTATGAGTGCCCATATACTTTGGATTCTTCCAATAACTATCTGCGCTCTAGTTCTTGTGATTTTTCCTTTGCTCTTACTGGGTCGAACCGTTTCACTTGAAATGTACACAAGTGAATTCGCTGCCGATCTCATTTGGGTTCTCGGTGTTGCTGCGGCATTTCTTTGGGGTTCGGCGGGTGCTCTTACATTGCTATCCATTCAGTTAGCTGTTCTTGTCAGAAACCGTCAGTATGAGGCGGACATACGTCGAAGCCCGGGAGTTCGGGCGGCTCTTGGGGGGATATTGGGATGTGGGACTTATGCTTTGCTTGAGGTTTGGCTCCCTCAAATCGACATCACGACTGAGTTTTTTCTTAATCTTGGGTCCTTTGCGATCGGCCTGGTAGCCTGGTCTATTTTTTTATTGATACAAAAAGGACTCGGGAGACTGATATTACTATTTGAGACAGATACAGTTCCCTCGTCGGCAAGAGCAAAGAGCGAAAAATAACTGCCTGCGTGCTTGTCGGGCTGCAACGAACGGGATATAAAACCTGCACTGCAGTTCGACGTTCAAGAGGTAAATTTGACTATCAGCAGCATGACGGGCTTTGCCCGCGCGAGCGGATCAACCTCAAGCCATAGTTGGCTTTGGGAGGCCAAAAGCGTTAATGGACGCGGGCTGGAGATCAGATGCCGAATGCCTCCTGGTTTCGACCAGCTTGAACATAAAATACGAAAACTTGTAAAAGCACATTTTATTCGTGGCTCCGTTAATCTTCATTTACAGTTGGATGCGCTATCAGCGGAAACAGCTTATCGGGTCAACGTAGATTTTCTGGACGAGCTTCTTAAGACATCGGAATCCTATGTGGACGCCGGACGAGCTCATCCCCCTCGTATGGATGGCATGCTGGCCTTAAAGGGTGTGATTGAGCAAAAAGACAAAAACAGTCACGGGCAAGATACCGAGGCTTTAGAGGCAGTGTTGCTCGAGTCAGCTGAAGAACTGATTGCAAGCCTTATGGCAGCGCGTCAGGAAGAGGGGGGACAGTTGCTTCCAATTCTCAATGATCAGCTAGCAGATATTGAACAACTCGTTTCACAAGCCGTCATACTTGCCGAGAAGCAGCCAGAGGCCAGCCGGCTGAAGCTTAAAACACAAATGGAAAGAATTTTGGCGGAACAGGCCAGCCTTGATGATGCCAGATTGGAACAGGAACTAGCGCTGATTGCAACCAAACTCGATGTGTCAGAAGAGCTCGATAGATTGACCAGTCATATAACTTCAACACGCGACATGTTGAACGGGGCGGCGGAAAAAGGAATTGGGCGCCGCCTTGATTTTATTTGCCAGGAATTTAATCGAGAGGCGAATACCCTTTGCTCGAAGGTCAATGACAAAGACCTCACACAGATCGGACTTGATCTAAAAGTTTTGATCGATCGGATGCGCGAGCAGGTGCAGAATATTGAATAGGAACAATCAGACATGCAACTAGACCCCAGTACCCAGGCCCTGACCCGGCGCGGGTTGATGCTGGTGCTTTCGTCTCCTTCTGGTGCAGGTAAAACCACTTTGTCCCGCGCCCTGCTGAAGAATAATGAAGACTTGGCCATGTCGGTCTCCGCCACAACGCGTCCGCCGCGACCCGGCGAGGAAGATGGCAAAGACTATTTCTTTATGGAGCCTGTGGATTTCAACCTGATGATCAATCGGGATGAATTGCTCGAATATGCGAAAGTCTTTGGAAATTACTATGGAACGCCACGAGCGCCGGTAGAAGCGGCCTTGGAAGCAGGCAAAGATGTATTGTTTGACATTGACTGGCAAGGCACTCAGCAGCTTGCACAAAAAATGGGGGAAGACCTAGTTAGTATCTTTATCCTTCCACCCTCAACGGCTGTCCTGGAAAAGCGGCTGAAAACCCGGGCACAGGATAGCGACGAGGTTGTAGCTCAACGTATGTCCAAAGCGGCCGAAGAAATCAGCCATTGGCGTGAATATGATTATGTGGTCATTAATGATGATGTTGATCGCTGTCTCAATGAAGTACAGGCGATCATGACAGCGGAAAGGGTAAGATGTATCCGCCGGACTGGATTGATCGACTTTGTTAGTCAGCTGCGTGAAGGCTACTGAAACTCTTCATATTTTCTCGCGAGTTTGCAAAAATCCTCAACAGTTAGTTCTTCCGCCCTGCTGGTCGGGTCCAGCCCTACGGAAACGAGCAGTTCTTCAGCAGGTATTTTCAAAGACTTGAGCGAGGCGCGCAACATTTTACGGCGCTGACCAAAAGCGGCCGCAACCACTTTTTCCAATATCTCCATTTTTGCGGGAAACGTAGGCGTGGAGCGAGGCACCAGGCTAACGACGGTGCTTGTTACCTTCGGTGGCGGGGTAAAGGCTTTCGGAGAGATATCGAACTCTTTCGATACTTCACATAGCCATTGGCAAAGGATAGTGAGCCGTCCATAGGCTTTTGTGCGAGGAGAGGCAGTAATCCTGTCAGCCACTTCCTTTTGGAACATGAGGGTCATCGATTTAAAGTGATCAGTATGGCCTAGCCATTTTATCAGCAGAGGTGTGGCGACATTATACGGAAGATTAGCGATGATCCTGGCCTTGCCGTCAAACAGCTTGGTCTCGTCCAGTGCCAGCGCATCTTCGTTCAATATTTCTAGCCTTCCAGGATAGGCAGCCGCAATATCTCCCAAAGCATCAAGACAGCGTTGATCCTTTTCGATGGCAATCACACGATTGGCACCGCTCGCCAAAATAGCGCGTGTCAGGCCACCAGGTCCTGGGCCGATTTCGATGATAGTTTCCCCTTCAAGAGATCCTGCGCATCTAGCAATGCGTCCTGTGAGGTTAAGGTCGAGAAGAAAATTCTGGCCTAAGGATTTTTCCGCACGCAAACCATATTTGGCAATGACCTCGCGTAGGGGGGGAAGTGGAGGATCGTTAGGCGGCATTGCCAGACATTTCAGCAGCCATTTTTATAGCCGCAATTAAACTTGCAGGATTGGCAATACCCTTGCCAGCTATATCATCCGCTGTCCCGTGGTCGGGAGAGGTGCGGATTATAGGAAGGCCAAGGGTCACATTCACCCCATTTTCAAAATCAATTGTCTTGAGTGGGACGAGCGCTTGGTCATGATACATACAGATCGCAGCATCATATTTCGCTCTTGCAGCCGGGTGAAACAGGCTGTCGGCAGGAAATGGGCCTGTTATATCCAATCCATCCTTCTGAAAATCTGCAATCACTGGCTTCAGAATTTCAACTTCCTCATTGCCAATGCTTCCATCTTCGCCCGCATGAGGATTTAGGCCGGCGACGACAATGCGTGGGGAAGGTATGGCAAACCGGTCCGCCAGATCCCTATGAGTTGTTTCGATCGTTTGCTTCAGACTACCAGCAGTCAGGGTCTGGGAGACTTTACTTAAAGGGATATGGACTGTGGCCGGGACAACTTTCAATTCATCACAAGCTAACATCATCACAGCCTTACCAGGCCTATTGGTCAAGGTAGCAAGATATTCAGTGTGACCGGGATGGGTAAAACCGGCATCATACAAACGTTTCTTATGGATTGGATTGGTGATAAGACCCCCGGCCAGACCTTTCAGGCAATGATCAACGGCTAAGTCAATTGATCTTATCACCTGACCTTCAATTTTTTCAGTACTTGGGGCCTGGAAAACTGGAAGCTTGGTATCAAAGACACCGGTCGTCTGATGGCAGTCGGTTATCTCGGTTATTTCAATCCCACTTTCCAGTTGGCTAAGGCATCTCGAAATTGTCTCTAGATGTCCAACGAGATAAAAGGGCGGAAGGGCGAGATCTTTGCGTTGCAGCCAACTCATACCTGTGATTTCGATACCGATACCAAGCGGGTCACCCATGGTGACTGCGAGTGGAGCGCACCTGTTATTCATCTCTATCGTGTTTCAATTGTCGCCGCATTATGCATATCCTGCAAATATCCGCGCGCCCTGTTTTCGGCCCGTCTCAGCAGTATTTCCTCGCGAATTTTCTGGGGATCATTGCTGCGTGTTTGAGGGTCATCTCTACCACATACGACAAAAATCCGGTATACGTCATCATCTTCGTAAGGGGGGCTCGCTTTCCCAACCTCGACGTCTTTTATATGGTCCTTAATCTTGTCCGGAAGATCTCCCATTCTCAATCTGCCAAGCTCGCTGCTGTTGGAGCCCTCCAATTCGCTCAACAAAGTGGGAAGATTACCACATCCGTCCACCATATTGCTTAAGGTCGTCGCTAGTTGTTCCTGCTGACGTTTGGTGCTTGTATTTTGGGAAGGTGGCGCTGGCACAACGAGCTGTGTCAAATTTACCGTGACGTCATCTGGACTACTTTGCATAACAGTCCTGCTGCCACGTATTGTGATCAGAAAAAATCCGTCTTGTGTTCGAATAGGATCAGAAACATCGTTCTGAAAAAGACTTGGAAGAATTTCAGCGATCTCATCTGGGACATCCTCTTCCAACACCCAACCGATGGCACCCCCGTTGGAAGCTGTTGCACCTTGGCTGAACTGTGCAGCTGCCCTCTCGAAAGAGGCCCCCTGCCTAATCTGATTGGCCAATCCAGCAATCCCTTGCTGTAGCTGCAATTCTGGTGTTGCTGGATCAAAAGGTAAAAATATTTCGTATAATAAATATTCGTTTTTACCCTTATTGGCCTCCATCCGAGCTTGAACCGCAGCTACTTCTTCATCAGAAATGACTATCCGTGACATAATCCGCCTCTGAACAATCCTATTCCAAAGGATACGCACACGGAACTGTTCCAAAAGGCTCTGCAGGGCAATTCCCTTTGAAGCCAGATTGCGATCAAGCTCACCTGGCTCAATATTGTTTCTTTTTTCAAAATCTATGAGAGCTGCGTTTGCTTCTTCATCGGAAACAGAAATGTTATATTTGGCAGCCTCTTGGGCCTTTAGACGGTCATCAATTAGGCGCGACAATGTCTGTTGACGAAGTTGGTTTCTTGTTTCAGGCGTGTCTGGGAAACCAGATAGGAGTATTGTGAGGGCGACGCGTTGCTCAAGATCATATCCAGAGATTATTTCATCATTAACTATGGCCGCTATTTTTTGAATATCTTGTGACAACGCCACTGCGGGCACCGCTATCAGACACAAAGTCAGCAACAGTCTGCAAATCGCATAACATATTTTAAGGGGGTTTTTCATCGATATAGAAACATAACGGTAATTGAATTTTCCTAGCAAACTGTACAAACTTAAAATCACATGCCTCTAGTTAAATGGTAGGAGCCGAATTTTGACACTGAAACGTGTTTCTGGCTCAACATCTCTATCTCTTGTAAAGGATCTGGACGCCTCAAATGCGAACCCAAAGCATTCGTCGAGATATTCAACACCGAGCGCTCCGTCAACTGAATTGCCACTATCCACTAGATTTCTCCGATAGTTGCCATAAACACTCCAAAATTCCGCCATTTGCACTCGCCCAGCAACATAAACTTCTTCCCGTTTCTCCTGCGTTATACCATTGGGATCATCTCTAAGGAATACGTAACCCAAATTTACAAAATTCTTAGCGGTACCTGCATTAACGTATATTTCATTGCGAGCAAGGGTCAGATCATCGTGATCAATTCTTGTCCTATTAATAAACTGCAGTTTTTGTGTAGGCCGGATTTCAAGCCTTGTTACGTAGTCAGAGAACTGGTCTTCAAGTCCTGTTCCCGACTGAAAGCTTGTACTCCCATCCTGATGGATGCTCTGGCCAACAAGAAAGCTTGTATAACCGCCGGACTCCCCATAAACGCCAATATTCAGGCCGTAGTTTAAGCGCGCTCCTTCTTCCACTTCATCAAGCCCGGCAAAGCGATCTGATCCAAATAAGTTTGTATCATCAAACTCAAAACTCAAACTATCTTCGTTTGGTGTATTTTTACTTCCTAGCGCCTCTGACCAAACTGCTTCGACAATTGGCTCGACTACCTGGCGGACAGAGCCAGCCTGGCGCACAAAAGGATACTTCCATTCTAAGGATATTGAAGGAACAACGCGGCCATAAAAACTATTTTCTCCAGTGGTGGAGTCAGGGTCGGAAGGATCGGAGAGCTGATTGCGAGCATAATATAGATCTCCCCTGAGTGAAGTATCAAAAGAGAAAACTTGGCCATTTGTCGTCGTATATGGAAGATGCCAACCTCCCGAAAGCGACATCCTGTCTGTATCCTGTCCGTTCTCGCGGAAAATTAGCAATGTATCTGCATTAGCACTAAACCTTGCGCCGTATTTATTGGGCTCACCTACATAAGAGTAGTCCCACCAAGCAGGCACAAACGGCGTCTGGCTCGAGACATCCGTTGATCTAAGTCCTTGAAAGCTGTAGGCACTCAAGAGAGAGAAATTTCGTCCTCTTTGGCCCTGAATATAGGCTGTTGAAGTAAGGGTATCTAAATCACTAATATCGTAATTTTCGAGATATGTGTCATTTGAAGTTCGAAACACGTCGAAACCCCAGAGCCAGGCGTCATCGATCCGAAACTGGCCGTCACCGCGGATATGGCCCTGAAACTCTCTATTGCCTGTCGTTGTTCCGTCAGATTCTCTACCGTCAACATAGGTAATTGATGTATCAAACTGAAATCTTCCACTTTCTACAGCTTGACGGTATTCACCAGCCATTTGCACACCTTCCTTGGTCGTAATGGTCGGAGTAATGGTTATATCTTTATCTTCTGAAATCACATAATAGTAAGGAATAGATACTGCATTTCCAAGACGGGTGGAATCAAAGTAAGATGGTGCTAGGAACCCGCTCTCCCGATCGACCGTGGGATCAGGATGGGAGAAATAGGGTGTATAGAAGACTGGGACATTGAAGAACTCCAGTACCGCATTCCGATAGGTAACCGTTTTATCCTCTCTGTCATGTTCTACTTTCTCAGCTTTGATTTGCCAAAGCGGGGGTTGCTCAGGGTCCTCCTCACATAACCGGCATGTGCTGAAAACTGCACGGGTCATGACTGTCTTGTTCTCGTCAATTTTAATCGCGTCGTGAGCTGCCAAGCGGGAGTTATCCGTAAACAGAACGCGAATATTCTTGATTGCACCCGTTTTTAATTCGTTTTGAAGGTCCATTTCATTGGCAAACACAATATCGCCGCTGGGTTCGGTCAGACTGATATTTCCTTCTGCGCGAATAGTATCTTCTTTCACGTTGTAAATAAGGCGGTCTGCCTTCAATACGCGCTCACCCTGAACAATCACGACGTTTCCAGATGCTATGACCTGCTGAATTTCCCGATCGAATGTGATTTGGTCTGCACTTAGGACAGATTCTTTCCTTAAGTCTGTGTCCACCTCATAAGTCTGCGAAAGCGCCGTCTGAACACTTGCCGCCATCAATAAGGCGGCGGCCACAACAATCCTCACCAGATATGCCATGGCTTAACCGTCCTCTAGGTGAAACATCATTGCTAATCCGAACAGTGTTATCGCCAGGGCCGGTATCCAGGCTGCCATTAGAACTGGAAGGTTTCCTGACAAACCCAGGGCGTAAATGATGTCTGTCAAAAAATAAAAAATGAACCCGGTTAGAATTCCCCCAAATACCAATAGAGCCACTCGACCCTGACGCATGCTGCGTAGGCTGAAAGTGGCAGCTACCAGAACCATCGCAAGCATGATGATCGGGCTGGCCATTAGGGTGTACCAATGCAGACGATGGCGGTCGCCAGAAAAGCCGGCAAGTTCTAGAGTTTCGATAAAATCGGGAAGATCCCAAAAGGAAAGTGTTTTTGGTGAAGCAAAACTTTCCTGGATCTGATGTACTGTTAGTGAGGTTTCCACATCTAGTTTGCTATGCAAAACCGCTGGCTTATCGGGTCCTGTAACGACAACATTTTCGAGTTCCCAATAGCCGGGGTGAAGGATAGCACGGGAGGCATCAATCCTTCCCGTAAATACATCATTGTTGTTGAACTCTAGAATAATAACGTCTGTCAGGTCGATGCCCTGATTAAGGGCACCGCGTGCATGGATGACGGCTAAGCCATCGTCATCGACTTGGCGGAGCCATAGGTCGCTGGGTGATACTTTTAATAGGCTAGAGCGTTTGTCAAAATACTTGGCTTCCATCAGATCCTGCTGTGCTTGCATAGCCGCACTGATGGGATTCACGACAGTTACAATGACCAATCCAATGAAAAATGCGATTGCCATTGACGGCATCAGAAATTGCCAGACAGACACGCCTGCAGCCCGAATAACCGTCAATTCGCTTGATTTGGATAGTCTGAAAAATGTGAGCATGCCGCCAAAAAGCGCGACAAAGGGCAGCAATTTCTCTGCAAGGTAGGGTATGCGCAGTAACACCATCTGTAAGATTATCAATACGCTTGCCCCGTCTTTGTCTGAACCTCGACGAAGCAGCTCAATAAAGTCGATCAGAAAAATGATCGTCATAACGATACCGAAAATAATCCCGACATTTATAAGGAATTGCTTACCCAGATATAAAGATAGAGACCCCGTCGCACGCATTAGTTTTGACCCTCAATCGGCGCATTTTTTTGCTGAAAATAGGTCTCAATAAACCGAATCCGACCGCCAGAGGCGAGGTAGCCTGCAATGATGCTTACCAAAATAGGAAGGACATAAATAGCGGGCACGATCAGGGCGTTTTCGACAGAAACACGGAACAGCGCCATGGCTGAAATAAGCAAAGCGACTCCGGTTGCGGCGGAAATAGTAATACGCTTTACACGTCCCCGTCTTGTGAATTCCCCGCTCATCACACCGGCGAGAGCAATAAAAACAAGAGCAATCGCATATAAAGGAAGCACAAGTCGTTGATGTAACTCTCCCCATAGCTTCCATCGCTCTCGAACATTTCGTTCGGACTGCTCCGGAAACACCAGTTCACTAAAATACCGTTGATCTGGTTCTAGCCATCGTGCGCCACTTTTCTTTTCAAACTGGCTGATATCGAGGGTATATTGATCAAAGTACAAAAGGCTAAGTTTCGCGCTATCCTTTGCAACTTCCTGAAGATTTCCCGTATGCATCACAAAGCGGGGGCCATCATCAGATTTGATAAAAGCGCCTCTTTCCGCCATATAGGTGACCGGTTTTTCAGGAATTCGCTCATCATGCACTAGAATTCCTAGCATTTCGCCAGAGGGGCTTTTCTCCCGAATGTAGACAGTAACATTGTTTGCTATGGAATTGAAAACCCCTTCACGCAAGACAACGGACGCAAGAGAATCCTGCCAAGCAACGCGAAGCTCGGTGACTGTTCGCAATCCGAAAGGCGTGAGTAAAAAGCCTAGAAAATAGAGAAGAAATGTTATCAGAACGGCAAAATACAAAGCTGGCCGTGCAAGAGCCCATTTACTCAATCCTGCTGACCACATTACGATCAGTTCTGAATCTGAGTAAAGTTTGTTGAAAGCAAACAAAGTCCCAAAAAATAGTCCCAGCAACAAAGTGTATTTCAGGATGCCTGGAAGCAAAAGTACTGAGAGATACAAGAAAGTGGAAACAGGTAGGCCATTGATCAGCTTCTCCACAAATTTCAGGGATTGGGAAAGCCAGATTACCCCGGTGAGCGAGAAGGTTATGAACAGCATGGGAACGGCCAGCTGCTTCATAATATAACGGTCAATATTCCTCATGAACCGGAGTATAGCGATTGTGTGGTAATGCGCTAGAAGGAACCTGTTCAAATTATTGATTTTATACGAAAAAGAATTTTGGTGTGGCTAGCGGTTTCGGCAAGAGAAATTGTAGGAGTTTTGATAGTTGCGAGTTTTGGCCGCCTGGGGTATGAAAAATGGCCCATCAAAATTAACTTAACCCCTTTGAATGAAACAGGTAGGCCCTATGAAATTCGCATTTTCAGAAATTTCCCTTCCAAAACGTGGATCCCTTGCCGTTACGGTTTATGAAAGCAATGAGCTTTCTCCAACTGCCAAAGCAGTGGATAAAGCCAGCAGCGGCCTTATACAAAAAGCATTAAAAACCAGCCGTTTTAAAGGGAAAAAAGGTGATTATCTTGAAATCCTTGCCCCGGAAGGTCTTGGTGTTTCCAGAGTAATTCTCATAGGCATAGGTAAACTTTCAGAGCTCACACAAACAGATGTGGAGGCTGCAGGGGGGTCCCTTGCCAAAAAGCTTAATAGTGCAGGCGCCCAAGGGGTGACGGTGATCCTGGATGAGATGAAACTTAAAGGCCTTAAGGTCACTGATCTGGCGGCAAGTATGGCCTTTGGCGCAAAACTTGGAACCTATCGCTTCAGAAAATATAAGACTGACGACGAAGAAAATTCTGCCCCGACTCTCACCCGGATGACAGTATCCTGCAAAGGATCCGCTGCTGCCCGTAAAGCATTCGCAGATATGGAAGCTGTTGCAGAAGGCGTTTTTCTGACCCGTGATCTCGTTAGCGAGCCCGCCAATGAGCTCTACCCGGAAAGTTTCGCCGCTCGTTGTAAGGAACTAACAAGCCTTGGTATCAAAGTTGAAATTCTCAACGAGGCCAAGATGGCGAAATTGGGCATGGGAAGCTTGTTAGGTGTCGGGCAGGGGTCTGAGCGGGAGAGCAGCCTTGTGGTAATGCACTGGAATGGCCTGCCGGGAAAACGCGCCGCGAAGGAGCCCTTGGCATTTGTTGGCAAGGGGGTTTGTTTTGATACCGGTGGCATATCATTGAAACCTGGTCCTGGCATGGAAGAGATGAAATGGGATATGGGAGGCGCCGGCACGGTTACCGGGCTAATGAAAGCCCTTGCCGGGCGTAAGGCCAAAGTTAATGCCGTTGGTGTGATTGGACTTGTTGAGAATATGCCGGACGGCAATGCTCAGAGACCAGGTGATATCGTCAAATCCATGTCAGGGCAGACGATTGAAATTCTGAATACAGATGCGGAAGGGCGTTTGGTCCTTGCTGACGCCCTTTGGTATACGCAGGATCGGTTCAAGCCAAAATTCATGATCGACCTTGCGACATTGACGGGTGCGATCATCATCAGCCTTGGCCATGAAAATGCCGGATTGTTTTCAAATGATGATGGACTTTGTGACGCCCTCTTTGCGGCGGGAGAAGCAGTGGGCGAGGGTGTTTGGCGGCTGCCGATGTCCAAGGACTATGCCAAACAGATCAAGTCTCCGATAGCGGATATGCAAAATATTGGCACGGGTGGCCGCGGGGCAGGTTCGATTGTCGCCGCTGAGTTCTTGCAGAAATTTGTCAATGACGTTCCTTGGGCGCATCTTGATATTGCCGGTATGGCCTGGTCGAAAGCAGACAAACCAACGGTACCAAAAGGTGGCACTGGATATGGTGTTCGTTTGTTGGACCGTTTCGTTCGGGATAATTACGAAAACAGTTAAAGGCATTTATGACAGAAGTAAGCTTCTACCATTTGCAGATCGAGCCTCTGGAAAAAGCGTTGCCAAGACTTTTGGAAAAAGTGTTGGCGCGCGACTTTCGGGTTCTGGTTCGGGCTGTGTCAGAAGAGCTTCTCGAGACCTTGGATGACAGTCTTTGGACCTTTAAGGCAGATTCTTTTCTGCCCCATGCGCGCGCCGATGATACCCAATCACCAGAACTCCAGCCGATCATCCTGACAACAGAAGAGGGGTTAAATCCAAATTCCGCGAATGTTCTGGCTTTGTTGGAAGACGCCGCTGCCGAAGATCTGACATCGTTTGACCGATGTCTATATATGTTCAACGGCAACGATGATGAGGCGCTTGCTTTGGCACGTGCCCGCTGGAAAAAGTTCAAGGATGGAGACGTGCTTGTTAGCTATCATCAACAAACGGATCAGGGTTGGCAAAAAAAGGCATAAGGCCTGGAACACATCAATAGTCCGATTTCATTGAGGGAGAGAAAATGTCGCTAAAAAGAACCATGAGTCCACTGGTATGGTCGGTTACGCTGCTTTTCCTTGGCATTTTTTTCACGGCGCCGGTAGTTGCTGACGACGGAAGATTTAGTTTTGGCCGGAGTATTGAAGGTACGTACATTCTTGATCAACATGGGGAAACAGGCCGGTCAAGTTACACATTTACTGAGTTCGGATCTGTCATCTGGGGGGCGTCTGATCAGAAGCATTATTCCTATTTTCCGGGCGCCGGAGTCTGGAAACAAACCGGTGAGCGGGCCATTGCAGTTCGTATACTAAGCTTCGATTACGACAGCAATGGCGTTGGCATCGTGAATATGACTTTCAATTTCGACGAAGAATTTCGGGCAGTTAATGGTGTTTTTGAAGGTAAAATCTATCCCATGGATGTGGACGTCAACAACATAGACAAAGAGCCCATGGAAAGTTTTAAAGGCGACTTCACTGGTGTTCGCTTAACGGCTGGATGGACAGACTAGCTTTGCTCCAGGGCTTCCAGCTCTTCATGTAAATGCATCCACTCATCTTCTGTCGCTGATAGTCTTACTTTGACCTGACCTATTTCGTCGTTGAGTCGAGCTTGATAGTCTGCGCCTTTATCATAGGTTTCCGGCTTCGCCAATTCAGTTTCAAGCCGCTGTTGTTTTGCTTCTAGTTCCTGAATAGCTTTTTCCAGCTTATTAACCTGTTGCCGTTTTGGTGCCAGTGCAGCACGGGCGGCCGCACGGGCTTTGCGAGCTTCTTTCCCTTTAAGTCTTGGCTTGTGCCCGGTACCGTTTTCACCGGCCTCGTTCTTGCGGCCCGTTGCTCCAAGCCGGGCGGCCTCTAGCACTTGTTTCTTATAGTCTTCAATATCCCCGTCGAATGGAGATACACCTCCATTGCCCACGAGCCAAAGTCTGTCAGCAACCAGACTGACAAGATGCGGATCATGGCTAATAAGCAGTACGGCACCTTCATAATCATTGAGACCCTGGATCAAGGCTTCACGGCTATCCACATCTAGATGGTTTGTCGGCTCATCGAGAATAAGAAGATGTGGCTTCTCCTGGGCGAGAAGGCAGAAATTTAATCGCGCCTTTTCTCCTCCTGAAAGTTTTCGAACGGCGACATCTGTTTTATCTCTCGAAAATCCGAATTGGCCCAGACGTGCCCGCACTTGAGACTCCCGCGCATTTTCCATTTTTCGGGCGAGGTGTTGATAAGCCGTTTCTTCGGCAGACATCTCATCCAGCTGATGCTGAGCAAAAAAGCCGATCTTAAGCTTACCAGATTTCCGGAGGCTACCGGATTGGGGTTGCAATCGGCTTGCGAGCAGCTTTGCAAAAGTTGATTTGCCGTTGCCGTTGGATCCGAGCAGGGCAATTCTATCATCCATGTCAATTCGCAAGTTGAGATGGGACAGGATGGAGACATTCTCCTCATACCCAACGGCGCAGTCTTCAAGGGCAATAATGGGTGGCGCCAGCATATCCGGTGCCGGGAAATTGAAGGTCGCCGTATGTTCTTCCATGACTGCGGCAACCGGTTTCATCTTCTCTAGCATCTTCACTCGGCTTTGAGCCTGGCGGGCCTTAGTGGCCTTTGCCCGGAAGCGATCAACAAAGGACTGCAAATGCTTGCGCTGGGCTTCCTGCTTTCGTTGCATGCCACTCAACAGCTCAAGTTGCTCCCGCCGGGTCTTTTCGTAAAAGTCGTAGTTGCCGGTATATTTGGTGATCTTCTTCTGATCGAGATGGGCAATGGTTGTGACTACATTATTGAGCAGATCCCGGTCATGGCTGACAATGATCAGGGTCTGCTGATAATTTCTGAGGAAGCTCTCAAGCCAAAGGGTCGCTTCCAGATCGAGATAGTTGCTCGGCTCATCGAGAAGTAGCAGATCCGGTTCGGCAAACAGAGTGCCGGCCAGGGCGACACGCGTTCGCCAGCCGCCGGAAAACGATGAGCAGGACCGTTGCTGAGCCTCATGATCAAATCCTAAACCGGATAGAATTTTCGCGGCCCGTGCCTCCGCTGTATGGGCATCAATATCGGCAAGGCGTACATGAATTTCAGAGATCCGGTGGCTGTCGGTTGCTGTTTCCGCTTCATCCATCAGCGCGGCGCGCTCCAGGTCAGCGGCAAGAACCGCCTCAAGGAGGCTTTCGGGTCCTGACGGGGCTTCTTGTGGTAGCACTCCTAGGCGCGCGCCGTTTCGAAGCTCAATGGTTCCGTCATCCTGCTGAATTTCCTTAGTGATAAGCTTCAGCAGTGTGGATTTGCCCGTCCCATTCCGACCGATCAGTCCCACCTTATGGCCTTTCGGCACATGAAGTGATGCATTTTCCAGCAGCAGGCGCCCCGCGATGCGGTATGTCAGATCCTTGATTTGAAGCATGGAGCACTCTCTAACAGAAATGAGCGGCACTGCGAAGGTGCAAAATAGGTGAAACGAGAGAAATAGGATCAATTGGGTTGCCGATTGGGCCCTTCGGCGCTATAAGGCGCGCAATATTCCTTTTACCCTACAGAATGTGAGTAATTAAATGGCCATCGAAAGAACTTTCTCCATCGTCAAACCGGACGCTACCCGACGTAACCTCACCGGTGCAGTCAATGCAATGCTCGAAGAGGCCGGTCTACGGATTGTGGCTCAAAAGCGTATTCACATGACACGCCAAAACGCTGAGACTTTTTATGCAGTTCACAAAGAGCGTCCCTTTTTCAATGATCTCGTTGAGTTTATGACTTCCGGCCCAGTAGTTGTTCAGGTTCTGGAAGGGGAAAATGCCATTGCTCGTAACCGTGAAGTAATGGGCGCAACCAACCCAGCCGAAGCTGATGAGGGAACTATCCGCAAAACCTTTGCAGAAAACATTGAAGCTAACTCTGTGCATGGATCTGATAGCCCGGAAAATGCCGCTATCGAAATTGCCTATTTCTTTGCTGGATCCGAAGTCGTCGGCTAACAACTTATGAAATGAAGTTGCAAAAAAGGCCCGCAAACCTGCGGGCCTTTTTCTGTCTAGCTGAATTAGGAGATTTCAGCTGTCCGTGCCACTTGCTTCGACCTTGTCGAAGAACGTTACGGTTTCGGGAATATCCCGCGGATTGTCATTATGCTTCAGATGGCCATCGATCTTTGCGCCTGGCTCAATGCTGAGGGATTTGTGAATCACATCTCCTGTTACCTTGGCCGTTGACATGATGGAGATTTCCTCGCCTTTAATACTTCCCTCGACTTCACCGCGGATTGTCAGGATGCCCGCATCAATTTCGCCTGTAATACTTGCGGATTGACCAATAGTCAGGTTTTGGGCGCGGACATCTCCGAACACTTTGCCATCGATTTGCACTTCCCCTTCAGATGCCAAATTTCCTTCAATCACCAGACTTTCGCTGATGATTGACGGCATGGCGTTGATCTTGGGGCTTTTAGGTTCCGTCTTACTGTTACTCGAAAACATTTGGGCCTCTCATTCTAGTATGTCTAATTGGCCGCTTCCTGGATTTTCGGCGTCACTTTGAACGCATATTTTCCGGCTTTGAAAAACTTAACCGGGTCCCGGTGCTTACCTTCATAGATGACTTCGTAATGAACATGGCGACCGGTGCTTCGACCGGTAGACCCCATCACTCCGATTTTGTGCCTGAAATCAATCACGTCGCCTTTCTTGACCAGGGCTTTCTTCAAATGGCCATAGCGTGTCTTAAATCCTCTGCCATGGTCAATCGTTACCATTATCCCATAGGCGCCATTACGACCGACAAAGGTCACCTTGCCAGGCGCTGTTGCCAGGATGGAAGAGTTCCGAGGACCACTAAGATCCACACCGGAATGGTGGGCAGTACGTTTAGTCAACGGATCTTTGCGTTTTCCATATCTGGAGGTGATATATCCAACGTCAACGGGTCTGGCGAGCGGGATATGTTTCAAAATGGTCTGCAAGGACTGCCAACGGGCAAGGCTTGCTTCCATTCTCTGAGCTTCCTCATAATAGTTGAGCTCCGGTTGCAATAGATTTGCAGTGGAGCGGAAACCCACGAAAGGACCACCCTGACCGAGGGATTCGTCCGGACCCAGAATCTTGTCCGGGTTCAGGCCAGTAAGAGTAATGGTTTCTTTAAGGGCGAGGACACTTTCATTGGCATGGTTATAGACCCGGCCAATGAGATCCTGATTTTCCGTCGAAATTTTTGATATGCGTGACCGAAGATCGGAAATCTCAGAATTCAAACGATTTTCAGTACTGATCTTTTCAGCACGGTCAAACTGCAGGCTAGCGAACTGTTTCTTTGTTTCCTGAAGTTCCGCGTAGATTTCGTCTTTTGTTGACGCATAGAGATCAAGCCAGGATTGCGTTGATGCCAGTTTCTGCTCTGTCTTGATGCGGTCGTTGGCAGCCCTGTCGCGTTGTATGGCGGTTTGGAACAAAAGCTTGTTGATCTGCATCACTTCAAGTTCAAGCTGCTCCCGTCGCGAATTGCTGGCGACTAAGCTTTCGCCAATGGCGCGAATGCGATCCTCAGGCTTTTTCTTATTATTGCCCCCGGTTTTTGCTGCCAAAAGGCTGTCCTTGATATCTTTCCGATCTGCTAACACATCCTCAAGCCGCGCATATTGCTGATCAAGCTCAATCTTGGTGGAGGAGAGTTTGGATTGGGCAAGGGCAAGATCCGTCGATGCTGAGTTATATTTGTTTTGCAGCTCGATCAATTTGGCGGTTTGAATCGCCAGCTTTTGCTCCTGACTGGATTCAGTCGCCATGTAATAAACAAAGACGCTGGTGAAGCCGACCGCCACCGTCATGGCCATCACCTGAGCCGGGACGCCGAGCCGAAAATATTTCAGCTGGCCACGCGTGCTGATTATTATCTGCCGATCCGTAAAAATTCTGTCGAGTACGGCCTTCAGCTTCATACGTTCTGTCCTGCTTCGATAAAAGTTTGGGCGATGTTCTGATAAAACTATCTTAATAAAACTGATTTTTTTGTTAACATCAACAGGCGAGAGAGGTGGCTAAAATTTGCCGTTTTTTGTCTATTTTTTCAGGCCGCCCGCTGAGAGTGGAAGATAGTAATCGGGCGGAACTCCAGCCTCTTCACGGGCCGTTTCATTAAACGGGGGTTTTAAAAGGCCTTTAAAGAATTTTCCGACCATAAGCTGCCAATGATCCCGCGCATTCAATCCATGATTTTTGCAATAGTATTGGAACCAGCGATTGCCAATTGCGACGTGACCAATTTCTTCTTTTAATATTACGTTAAGCACATTTACGCTTTCCTGGTCGCCCATTTTTGCGAATCGGGCGATCATTCCAGGAGTGACGTCAAGGCCTCTGGCCTCGAGAACCATCGGTACGACCGCCAACCGGGCGGCAAAATCTGAACTTGTCGATTGAGCGGCTTCCCACAGTCCGTCATGGGCGGGAAAATCACCGTATTCGTAACCAAGTTTTGCCAGGCGCTGGGACAGCATCTCATAATGCTTTGCTTCCTCATCACCCACTCTGACCCAGTCATCGTAAAAAGAGGACGGCAGTTTCTGATCACCAAATCGCGCAACCATATCCCAGGCAAGATCAATGGCGTTCAACTCAATATGCAATACCGCATGGAGCAGTGTTGCCCGCGCCTCAGCTGACTGACCGCGGCGCCGTGGCATTTCATTCGGAGGTAAAAGTACGGGGCGGGCAGGGCGCACCGGCCGATCTGGAGGACCTTCGGTCCCAAGAGCCATGGTGCCTTGAGAGCCACGCCATTTTTCCGCTGCCTCATGGCTTAACCGGGCTTTTTCAGATCCTGCCGAGGTGGAGAGTATTTCTACCGCGAGGGCGGAGAGGGTAGTCATATTAAAGTGCCGATGCCGCCTCATATACAGCGTCGACATGGTCTTTGACCTTTACCTTACGCCAGACATTGCGGACCGTGCCGCTGCCATCAACGAGAAAAGTGGCCCGCTCAATCCCCATATATTTCCGGCCATACATATTTTTTTCTACCCACACGCCATAGGCCTCGCAGGTTTTGCCTTCCTCATCTGAAGCCAGAATGACGGATAAGTCATGTTTGGTTCGGAATTTGGCATGTTTTGCCACTGTATCCTTTGAGACACCGATGACCGTCACTCCAAGGGTCTCGAATTCTTTTATCCTTTCAGAAAACCCAATGGCTTCCTTTGTGCAGCCGGGCGTGTCGTCTTTCGGATAGAAATACAAGACGAAATTTTTGCCCTTCATGTCTGCAAGGCTGATGCTATCAGTCGTATCGGTAGGCATGTCGAAATCAGGGGCTGGCTGTCCAACGTCGGTCACAATTAATATCCTTTCAGTTTTCAGTTCCGATATGTGTTACGACGAGACTGTCTACATAGATTTGGGAGCTTTCAAGTTTTTTGCGTAAGTCGTCGAAATTTTCTACATTCGCCGCTTTGATGAGCGCCCTTTGAAGAGCAATCGGGGCATCGTCACCCATTGCCCTGGAACCGAGGCAGAGCTGCAAGAGACCGCTGACATTAAGATAAAGCTTGATTATGTCGATAAGGCGATCTGTCTCTTCTGGTTCAATCAACTGTAGTCGCTTTACTTCTTTAAGGCAGTCAATGCTGTTTGGTAAAAGGATGCTTGGATGTTTGTGACCAAAGGCAAGGCGGAAGAACTGGCATAGGAATTCTGCATCCATGAGCCCGCCGATGACATGCTTGATCGACCAGATTGAATTCACTGCATGTTCTTTGTGAACCCGTGCTCTCATACTGGTAATGTCAGTCTTTAACTTATCCATATCGTGGGGCAGGCGAATTATTTCCTGTAACACTTCCGAGACACGAGGAAGGAATTTCGAACTGCCTGCAACTACACGCCCCCTTGATAAAGCCATATGTTCCCAGGTCCAGGCTTCTTCACTGTAATATTTTTTGAAAGCGTCAAGCTTCAGGGCGATCGGGCCGGACTTTCCGTGCGGGCGCAAACGCATATCAACTTCATACAAGGTCCCTTCGCCGGTCAATGCACTCAATGCGTTGATATACCTCTGGCTTAACCGGGTGAAGAAAAGGCCAGCGGGGATTGGTTTTTCACCATTTGTTGTCATGCCTTCTTCAGGTGTGTCGAAAACGAAGATCAGATCTGCATCTGAGCCTGGAGTCATTTGTCGGCTTCCAAGTTTACCCATGGCGACAATGCCAAGCTCTCCTCCTGGAACATCACCATGCTTGCGTGTAAGTTCTTCTCTTACCTTCGGGAAAAGGGCTGTTAAAATAACGTCGGCTACATCTGAAAACTCAGGCCCGGCGGTAACAGTCGCTCCATCGCCTGATTCATGGTCAACATTATTTAGGATTTGTACTCCAACCCTGAACTTAAGGTCATTTGCCCATCGTCTGGAGATATCCAGGACGTCCTGAAAGTCTCGTGCCGTTGACAACATTAAATCGAGATCTTCAGCTAACTCCATACGATCAGGCAGGCGTCCAAAGTAATCGGTTGTTAAAACGCCATCCAACAAGGCAGGATTTCCGGCAAGGCTATCCGCTAATTCCGGCGCCATGCCCATAATCTGTGCGACATGCTTCAGGAGGCTCGGATGGGCCTTGAAGAGGGAAAACAACTGAACACCTGCCGGAAGCTTTTGTAAAAAAACATCAAAACGGTTGAAGGCGGTGTCGGGGTCGGTGGTATCAGCCAGAGCTTCCAGCAATTGCGGCATAAGTTCGGTGAGGATCTGCTGGGTTCTGACGGCACGGGTCGCTCGATAGCGGCCATGATGCCAGTCCCTGACCTTCTGCGAGAGGGTAGAAGTATCCGTAAACCCTATCTCTTCAAGGGACTTTAGCGTTTCCGGATCATCTTCAGAGCCGGTAAACACCAAACGGCCGACTTTGCGATCCGAAGTCTTTTCGAACTCGAACAAGGCGTCATAGTGCTTTTGCACCGTACTTAAGACCTTGTGTAGGCTGGTTCGAAAATCCTGGCTATCATCATAACCGAAAAATATGCCGAGCTTGTCAAGATCTTCCGCGGATTCCGGGAGTGTCTGTGTTTGTTCGTCATGGACCATCTGTAGTCGATGCTCAAGAGTTCTGAGATAAATATACCCCTCGGACAACTCTTCCAGCACGGTTTTGGTAATCAAGCCATTTTGAAACAGCTGATCCAGGGTGTTGAGAGTTGTGACAGTGCGAAGGGAAGGTTTACGGCCCCCTTCAATGAGCTGCTGGGTTTGGCAGAAGAACTCGATTTCTCGTATGCCACCACGCCCTATCTTGATGTTGTGGCCATCCAGGGTAATACTTGAAAACCCTTTATGAGCATGGATTTGGGATTTGATCGCTTGAATATCCTCAATAGCTGCAAAATC
This sequence comes from Pseudomonadota bacterium, assembly GCA_024743055.1. GTDB lineage: Bacteria > Pseudomonadota > Alphaproteobacteria > Sneathiellales > Sneathiellaceae > Sneathiella. The sequence goes on along the minus strand of JANSXH010000002.1, from coordinate 226,636 downwards.
CATGGATTTTCGCCAGATAAAGGGCGTCAGGAAATCCACGAACTCCATCCCCGCTGCAATATCACCTGCAATTGCGCGGGCCTTAATCATGGCTGCGCGCTCCCAATTCTGACCCTGGCTTTCGTAATAGACATGAGCGGCGCCGATAGACAGGGCAATGGGGGTGGCTCCGGGATCAGGCCTCAGCCTTAGATCGGTTCTGAACACATATCCATCTGCCGTTCTCTCTTGCATCATTTGGACAAGGTTTCTGGCAATTTTGACAAAACAATCCTGTACAGATTTTCTTCCGCAATAAGAGATTTTTTCGGGATCAAAGAGGATTATCAGGTCAATATCACTTGAATAGTTTAACTCGAAGCTTCCAAGTTTACCGAGGCCGAGAACTATCAGACCACTATCCTTTGTTGGGTTTTCCGGATTTTTGAGGATAATGTCGGATTTCTGATGCATGGACCAAAGAAGATGATTGCAGCAGGCTTCCACCGCATAATCCGCAAAGACCGACAAGGTTCCTGTTATTTCCATCAAAGACCAGACATGCCCCATATCGCAAATCGCAGTCAGCAAGGCAATGCACTGTTTAGCCTGCCGCAGGGACGCCATGATGTCCTGTCTATCAGCACTTGGAGCTATGTTTTCGCTTAAATGCGCATATATATTTTCTAAGGCTCTATCCGGCCCGTGACGCATAAGTAGCAGAAAGAAATCAGGATTTGAAAGAAGGCACTGGCTCAGATATGGGCTGTTGCCGAAAATGGCCTCCAGGACTTTCATATTATCAGGATGATCCTGAAACCGGGAAGGTATCTCGGATTCCCGCAGTCCGATACACACATTAGGCCAATCTTGCAGGCCAACCTCAAGCAATTGCGGATCGCCGGCGGAAGGCAAATCGGATAGCATATAAGTGAACGGGAAATTCTCCCGATTATCCATATCCTGCATTTCTAATTCTGATCTAATAGTTTACGGTAAGGTTTCATTTATCTGTACAGGTGCAACTGATACAAGCGAAAAATAGAATTGGTTACGACAACTTCAAAACTGCTCCTCCGTCTCGTAATGGGCATTTTCGTCTTCGCTTTTGTCGTCATTCTGGCGATAGTCGCCGGTTTGGCGCGCGGACCGGTATCGCTTGGATTCATCGCACCTTATGTTGAACAGACGCTGGACGATCAATATCAGGATCTGAATCTAGATTTTACCGGACTTGAGCTGGAATGGAATTCCCGTGACAAGAACCTTGTTGTCGCCGTTGATGATCTGGTTGTTTATAAGGCTGAAAGACGGGTCGCGACCATACCTGATGTGTCGGTAAAATTTAGTGCTCAGGCATTGCTGAGAGGACTGATTGCACCGTCAGAGCTTGAATTTACTGGTATGACCATCCGTATGACCCGAACGAAGGATGATACCATCAGGTTCGGGTATGAATATGCCTTGATGAACGAAGGAGGGCAACAGGAGGCAAAAAGCGCGGAGAGCGAGGAGCTTGATGAATCCTCTAAGGAAGCCATCCTCCAGATATTAGAAGAGTTGAGTGGAAACCGGGATCAGGAAACCATCACGGGCTATCTTGAGCGGGTAGAGCTATATAACTCGACCATATTTATAGAAGATGAGGTCTCTGAGAAATTCTGGCAGGCGCGCAATGTGGATTTGTTTCTTTGGCGGGGGAAGGATGGCCTGCATGGACAAGCGAATGGCGATTTGCGGATAGGTCAGGAAACCGTAGAACTTATCGTTCTCGCTGACTATGACCGAACGACGAAGCAGACGCAGATCGATGGGCAGATAAACAGCTTGCCGCTTTTTCTTCTTGCTGAAAAGATACCGGACCTGAAGATATTAGAAGGCGCCAAAATTGTCGCATCTGGTCGCCTGGATTTGCTTCTTGATGCAGATTTTCAGCCCGGAGATCTGGGTTTTGACATCCAAGCGGATGCAGGTAGCGTCGATCTACCCGAACTATACAAGCAGCCTTTTGAAATAGAGACCGCAACTGTCTCAGGCTCTTTATCGTCTGACTTCACCGTACTAACACTAGATAAGGTTGCGGTGGAGACCTTAGGTGCATCCGTCAATGCGGCAGGAGAGATTGCTTTTGGCGACGACGGGTTTGGCCTAAAAGTATCCGGAAATCTGGCGAACTTGCAGGTCAATGATCTGGATAGGTTCTGGCCTTATTCCATGGCGGAAGAGGGTTTTGACTGGGTAACAACCCGAATTCGCGACGGAAAAGTGTCAAAAGGCGAGTTTACCATCAATCTGCCGGCAGGTGCTCTGGATACCGGAGAACTCCCGGAAGGTGCTGTTCGTCTAAGCTTTGACATGGAAGGCGTTTCAGCCAACTACTATCCGCCGTTGCCTAAGGTTACGGATATCACCGGCAGTGCTGTCCTGACCGAAAAGGACATCGGTATCACCAACATGACTGGAAAACTTGGCAATTTGGCCGTAACCTCTGACCGGGTGCTGATTTATGACTTCGACAAATATGATCAGCTCGCCGATATCAGGATCAATGTGAAAGGGAGTAGCAAGGAAATATATTCCTTCCTGGACCTTGAACCCCTTGGGTTCGCGACTCCGTACGGGATAACGCCAGCAGAAATGACAGGCCAAGGCGACGTAAATGCCGAGTTTAATTTCCCTCTCCGACACGATCTGACAATCGAAAAAGTTAAATACAAAGCGCAGGGACAATTCACCAATGCCTCTATCCCGGATATCGCTGCAGGGGTAGACCTGTCAAAAGGAGATCTTGAGGTAGTCGTTGATCCGAAAGGATTGGAAGTTGAGGGTACGGCTGAGCTCAATGGTGTGCCTTTCAAGATTGATGCGCAAAGCTGGTTCACAGGTAAAAGGACAGGGGACAGGCTGTATGAACTTGTCGGAACCGTTGATAATGAGGGGCGCAAGCTTCTTGAAATAGAAACGGATTTTGTTGATGGTCCTGTCAAGGTAATTGCCAACATAAATACAAGACCAGATGGAAGTGCGTATGGCAATTTCTCAGCAGATGTTACTGAAGCGCAGGTAGCCATGTCTGCCCTGCACTGGCAAAAAGACAAGGGGGTGGCCGGAAAAGTTTCTGCCGATGTCGCCAGTTCAGTTGAGAACGTTACGAACCTTACCAACTTAGTAGCCAATTTAGGTGATCTGACGGCCAATGGTACGGCCCGCTTGATCGACAACCAGATTAGAAGCATCTCGGCGCCAGTTGTCCGCTATGGCGAAAATGATTTCGGTTTCGAATTCAGGCAGGATACGGAAGGCAACATGTCGGTGGATGTCAAAGGCAATCAATTTGATTTAAAGCCATTTGTTGTTGCCACATATGATTTAAACGAAGCAGGTGTTGATGGAAGTGCAACAGATAACAAAATTGCCATCGAAGTAGATATCAAGACATTGCTGCTCGACCAGAATATCTCGGTCGGGAATGTGCGCGCCAGCCTCAATATTGACGGCAACCTGATCACCAACGGCAAGATGAAGGGTCAATTGGCCGCCGAAAAATTCGTCAATATGGAAATTCGCAAAGAAGGGAGCGGCCGTAAGGTAACGTTCATAACCAATGATGCGGGATCTCTTTTTGCCGGGTTTGATATCTATGACAATTTAAGAGACGGCACCTTAAAGCTGAATGCAACAATCGATGATACCAAACCAAACCGCCCCGCTGAGGGTACAGTGGATATGAAGGAAGTTCGGGTTGTAAATGCCCCTGTTCTTGCGAAAATCCTGAGTTTTGGATCACTTGGCGGTATCGTTGACGTGCTGCGGGGGGAGGGGCTTATCTTTGCGACGGTCGAAGGACCCTTTACCTATGATAATGGCGTGGTAACCACACGGGACTTCCGGGCTGTGGGATCGATCGGGATAACAGTCAATGGAACTGTTGACCAACCAAACAATGACATCGATATCTTTGGCACGGTTATTCCATCCTACACACTTAATTCGGTGCTGGGTAATATCCCGATTATCGGTACATTGCTTGTCGGTAAAAAGGGGGAAGGGATTTTTGGCTTCTCTTACAAGGTAAAGGGCGGTCTTGATGATCCCCAAGCAAGCGTCAACGCTGTCTCTGCTCTTGCTCCAGGGATCCTGCGGCGGATGTTTTTTGAGCCTTGGGATCAGATAGATGTCGAGCCGCCTGATCCCTACGCCAATAAAGGCGAAGGGCCAGGCAACTAGATCTGCCGCCTCGTTTTTAGACAGGTACGATCAGATAATGGCGTTTCTTGCCTGCGGATAGCTTGATATGACCCGCGTCGTCGCGACTGTCGAGTGTGAGCGTAAGTTTCTCGTCCTCTATTTTCACATCATTGAGACGGGCACCGCCGCCTTTGATCAGCTTGCGCGCTTCTGAGCTTGAGCTACAGAGGCCTGCCCGATGGAAAAGAGCGAAGGCTGGAATTCCTGCCGCCAGCTCATCCGACGGAATTTCAAGTGAAGGAAGCCCTTCCGCAGTTTGTCCCATTTCAAAGGTCTTGCGGGCAGTTTCGGCAGCTTCAGTTGCGGCGGCCTCGCCATGAGCCATAGCGGTACAGGCATCTGCCAGCGCTTTCTTGGCCTCGTTTAGATCCTGCCCTTCAAGTTTCTCCAGTTTGGCAATTTCTTCAACCGGCATCTCAGTAAACAGACGCAGGAATTTTCCAACATCAGCATCTTCCGTGTTGCGCCAGAATTGCCAGTAGTCGTACGGAGAGAGCATATCTTCGTTTAGCCAAACCGCTCCGCTCGCCGTCTTACCCATTTTCGCCCCTGAAGAAGATGTGAGGAGTGGAGATGTGAGGCCAAACAAATTGAAGCTATTGGTCCGACGTCCGAGTTCAACTCCGTTGACGATATTGCCCCATTGGTCAGAGCCGCCAATCTGCAACTGACAGCCATAGTTCTTCATCAACTCTACGAAATCATAGGCCTGTAGGATCATGTAGTTGAATTCCAGGAAGGTCATGGATTCTTCGCGTTCCAGCCGCAGTTTTACACTGTCAAAGGACAGCATGCGGTTGATGGAAAAGTGCCGCCCATACTCCCTGAGAAACGGAATATATTCCAGCTGATCGAGCCAGTCAGCGTTATTCACCATGATTGCATCTGTCGGGCCATCACCGAAAGTCAGGAATTTTTCAAAAACCTTTTTTATGCCATCCATATTCGCCTGGATGGTTTCGTCGGTAATGACGGGACGGCTTTCATCGCGGCCCGTGGGATCGCCAACCTTGGTGGTTCCGCCGCCCATCAGGACGATAGGTTTATGTCCGGCCTGCTGTAACCTGCGCAAAATCATGATCTGCATCAGGCTTCCGGCATGCAGGCTGGGGGCTGTGCAGTCAAAGCCGATATAGGCGGTGACTTTCTCTTCGGCAAAGGCTTTATCCAAAGCCTCCAAATCTGTACATTGATGAAAGTATCCGCGTTCTTGGAATACTTTGAGAAAGTCGGAGCGTAAATCGGTCATGGGACTATAATCTGTTCAATTGGATATAGAGAGCGCAATCGTTTAGCACATTTAGGAACCAGATTAAAAGTGCAGGATTAAAAATGGCAGTGAATAGGCAGGATAACAGCGCAGATAAGATCTTTACCGCCATCGGATTGATGAGTGGTACTTCACTGGACGGCATAGATGCGGCCTTGATCCGGACCGATGGCATTTCAGTCTTTGAACATGGCCCAACAAGTTCGCGGCCCTACGGTTCGATGTTTAGAGATAAACTGAGAAACTGCCTGGGTAAGTCGTCAGCAAGTCCGGAGATTGTTGAGGAGCTTACAAGTTTACATGCGGGAGTCGTTCTGGAGCTGGTTGCCAAAAATGACCTGCAAGTCTCGGATATCGACCTGATCGGGTTTCATGGTCAGACAATTTTTCATGATCCGGCAAACAGAGTGACTGTTCAGATTGGGGATGGTCAACTGATGGCCGACCTGACGCGGATCAACACTGTCGCTGGTTTTCGCCATGAAGACGTTGCGGCAGGTGGGGAAGGGGCACCGTTTGCGCCACTATATCACCGGGCCCTTGCCAATGATCTCGAACAACCCATTGCCGTTCTAAATTTGGGGGGCGTCGGAAATGTGACTTATATCGACAAAGAGACGATCCTGGCATTTGATACAGGCCCCGCCAATGCTCTCATGGATGACTGGGTTCTGCGTCACAGCGGTAAACGTTTCGATGCAGGTGGGAAACTCGCTGCCGCCGGTCAGGTCGATACGGATGTGCTTCAGCAACTTCTCAAAAACCCGTATTTTGATGTGGCACCTCCCAAAAGTCTTGATCGGGATGAATTTCCAGTAGGTCTCGTCGAAGGACTCTCTCTAGAAGATGGTACCGCGACCCTACTTGCCTTCTCTGTTGAAAGCATTGCTAAGGCGAAAGCCCATTTGCCAGGCGTACCTCGGCGCTGGCTGTTGACCGGTGGAGGTAGAAAGAACCCGGAACTTGTAAGACGGATTGCTAAGGCGGTTGATGCTCCAGTTGGACCCGTGGAGGATGTCGGTTGGCGCGGAGACGATCTGGAAGCAGAAGCGTTCGCTTTCTTAGCGGTGAGGAGCTTGAAAGGGTTGCCTTTGAGTCTTCCAACGACCACAGGCGTGCCATCCCCCATGACCGGTGGAACCCTTTACTCCGTCACCTCAAGCCGAATTAAGTCAGCCTCCTGATCAGTCTTCTTCTGGAACACCGTGAAGGCGCATATCAAGATAACCGTCCACTGACCTCATCAACGCCTCATGGCTGTTCTCGAAGAAATGGTCGGCATTTTCAATCTCATCGTAATGGATCGTGATGCCTTTTTGTGATTGAAGTTTTTCAACCAGTTTCTGGGTATCTTTCTGCGGGACCAGGATATCCTTTTCGCCATGGATGATGATACCTGAAGACGGGCAGGGCGCCAGGAAGGAAAAATCATACATATTGGCCGGTGGTGCGATAGAGATGAAACCGGCAATTTCCGGCCGGCGCATCAGCAATTGCATCGAAATCCAGGCGCCAAAGGAGAATCCGCCGATCCAGACAGCGGGAGCATTGGGACTATGGGTTTGCATCCAGTCGAGTGCAGCAGCTGCATCAGACAATTCGCCGACTCCGTGATCGTAATCACCCTGACTACGGCCAACACCCCGGAAATTAAATCTAAGGACAGAGAAACCGCGGTTCTTGAATGTGGTAAACAGGTGGTAAACCACTTTGTTATTCATGGCGCCGCCATATTGCGGATGGGGGTGTAACACGAGGGCAAGTGGGGCATTCGGGTCATCTGAATGATGATAGCGGCCCTCTAATCGGCCTTCGGGTCCATTAAAAATTACGTCTGGCATCTAGTTCCTTGATCCTAACCTTGGTTCAGCGTCTACTAAAAATCACTTTATATTTGTTGCACATTTAGAACTGTATACTATTGAAAAATATGTATGATTGGTTATAGGCTTCTTGACGATAGCTGGTATAAACATATATCTCAATTAGTGGGCGCTTCGACAACCTCGTGTGATTTCCGCTATAAAAGCGGCACAATACAGAAGGTAAGGGCAAATGTTCAAGCATATTAGCGAAGAAATTACCTGTGTCATGGAGCGCGATCCCGCCGCCCGGAGCAGATGGGAGGTGGCGCTGCTCTATGCAGGCTTCCATTCTATTCTCTCGCACCGGATCGCACATTGGCTTTGGGAGAGAAAATGGCGCTTCCTTGCGCGGCTGATTTCTCAGTTTAGCCGGTTTGTAACAGGCATCGAAATTCACCCCGGCGCGGTCATTGGCCGTAAGTTCTTTATCGACCATGGAACCGGCATTGTTATTGGTGAAACTTCCAAGATCGGAGATAACGTTACTTTGTATCAGGGAGTGACTCTCGGCGGTGTGGCGCCCTCGATTGATTCCGATGCGCAACGTGGTGTGAAACGTCATCCCACCCTCGATGATAATGTGATCATCGCTTCAGGTGCCCAAATTATCGGTCCTATCACTGTCGGCAGATGCGCGAGAGTTGGCGCAAACTCTGTCGTTCTCAAGGACGTACCAGAATCGACAACAGTTGTTGGTATCCCCGCACGAGCTGTGAGCAGTGCCAAGAAAAAGCAAGCAGATCCTAGGTTTGCCGCCTATGGTGTGGGCGACCACTCAATTCCGGATCCGGTCTTTAAAGTGATGGATGGCCTTTTGGACAAAGTTCAGTCTCTCTCTATGCGAGTTGAGGAGTTGGAGCGTGAAACAGCAAAAGGGCCGTCGGCTTTGCCATTGGAGGCAGAGAAAAAGCCGCGATCGACGCCTGCAAACCGGAGCACTAAAGGAAAGCTTTAATAATCGACGACCCTAATGGGTTGCTTGATAGGGAAGGCCTTGCCGTGATCGATGGCAAGGCCTATTTTTATGGCCATGAAACAGCAGATATATCTGGATTTCAATGCAACAGCACCCATACGGCCTGAGGTGATCAAGGCCGTGACCGGTGCCATGGAAGAAGGAGGAAATCCGTCCTCTGTCCATCAAGCCGGGAGAACCGCTCGTAACAGGGTTGAAGAAGCGCGGTCGCAGGTCGCGGCACTGGTCGGCAGCAAGGCCCAAGAAATAATTTTTACGTCCGGCGGGACGGAAGCGAACAACCTCGCTCTTTCAGCAATGGGAGATAGGCCCCTTTTCGTGTCTGCTGTAGAGCATGATTCGGTTCTGGGTGTCCTCGATTCAAAGACGGCAACATATTTATCTGTCGATTCTACGGGTGTGTTGAACCTTGCCGATCTTGAGCGCATTTTAAGAGACCAGCAAACACCTTGTTTTGTTTCGATCATGCTGGCCAATAATGAAACTGGTGTTATTCAGCCCATTGCGGAGATTGCAACCCTAATACATGAATACGGCGGACTATTGCATTGTGACGCTATTCAGGCGGCCGGTAAAATTCCCATCGATTTTAGAGCCCTTGGGACGGATATGATGTCGCTGTCTGCCCATAAGCTTGGTGGACCTCAAGGGATGGGCGCGCTTGTTCTGCGAGAAGGGCTGGCCATTTCACCGTCCTTAAAGGGCGGGGGGCAGGAACTTGGTCGGCGGGCTGGGACGGAGAATGTCGCCGGAATTGTTGGCTTCGGTGTTGCGGCTGAGATCGCGAAAAATGGTCTTGAAGCCTATCAAACGATCAGCAGTCTCAGGGACAAGATGGAGAAGTCTATTCACGATATTTCCCCTGATGCGGTCGTCTATGGAGAAGCTGCCCCAAGATTGCCCAATACCAGTACTATATCCATGCCTGGTGTCGCCGCAGAACTGCAGGTCATGAACTTTGATCTGGCCGGGATCGCTGTCAGCGCGGGTTCGGCCTGTTCTTCGGGTAAGGTTAAAGCCAGCCATGTTCTTAAGGCGATGGGAGCAAGTGATGAGGAGGCAGGTTCTGCCATAAGGGTCAGTTTAGGCTGGTCTACGACAGAAAAAGAGATCGAAGCCTTTGTTGAAAACTGGGAAAAGCTATATCGCCGAAAATCACCAAAATTTGCGGCCTAGAGACTGGACAGAAACCCGCCGCCGCGATACCTATTTGAAGAAAGAAATTCAGGAGTTCGCTCTCGCATGCCCAAAATGACATTTGTAAAGCCCGACGGCAGTAATCTGGAAGTCGAGGCGCCTCTGGGGATGTCCATTCTTGAGATTGCCCATCGCAACAATCTGAATCTCGAAGGTGCTTGCGAGGGAAGCCTGGCCTGCTCAACTTGCCACATCATCGTATCCGAGGAAGATTTTGAACGGCTGCCGGAAGCAGATGATGACGAAGAAGATATGCTCGACCTTGCCTATGGATTGACCCGTACATCGCGTCTGGGATGTCAGATCCGTATTACGGAAGAGCTGGACGGTCTGGTCGTAACCTTGCCCGAAGGTTCCAATAACCTGCTGCTATAAGCGTCAAATTCTACCATCAGGACATTTTCATGACTAATCTTATGCTTTTTGATCGCCTTCGGGCGGATAATATGGACGCTTGGAACGCCTACGCCCATCATGATTTTGTTAAAGGTCTGCAAAGTGGAGAGCTGCCCAAGTCGGCTTTTCAGCACTATCTAAAGCAGGACTACATTTTTCTGATCCATTTTGCGCGTGCTTATGCCCTGACCGTTTACAAGTCGGATAACCTGACGGATATGCGCTCAGCGACAGAAGTGTTAAACGCAATTCTCAATGTGGAAATGGGATTACATATCGGGTATTGCGCGGAATGGGGAATTGACGAGAAAGCGTTGGAATCCGTTGAGGAGGAACCCCAGAACATGGCGTATACGCGCTATGTTCTAGAGCGGGGCATGGCGGGTGATGTCCTGGATCTGCTCGTCGCTCTCTGTCCTTGCGCTATTGGCTATGGAGAAATTGGGGTCCGTCTGGCGGAATCGAATGAGACCGTTCGGGACGGCAATCCCTATTTGCCCTGGATCGAAATGTATTCAAGCCAGGAGCATCGGGATACAGTAGAAGGAATCAAGGCACATCTCGATAATCTGGCCCGGTCCCGATATACAGAGGAGCGGTTTCCAGAGCTATCGAAGACCTTCTTGTCGGCAACAAAGCTTGAAGCAGAATTTTGGCAGATGGGTCTGAATATTTTGCCAGGCAAAAGCTGAGCGAGCTTACTGAACCCCATCCTTTAAAGTCCAGATAACCGGATACTGTTTGACATAGTCTGAATGAGTGACAAGTCCGTCTTCTTCAGTCCAATAATGCAAAAGATATTCGGGGGGCTCCCGAACTGTCCCCAGTTCGTTGGCTTCACCCAACAGCAGATGCACTTGATGAGACGTTGATGGACAAGTCTGAGTGAGGATGCCCTTATAATTCGTCTGGATCGAGCGATGTAAATGTCCGCAGAGAATGCGATCAATATTGTCATAGCGGCTGACGACGTCACCGAAGGCTGCCGCATCAATTAATTCCATCTCATCCATTGTCGTCAGCCCCGTATTAAAGGGCGGATGATGCATGAAGAGGATGACTTTGCGTTTTGTTTCCTTGGCCAGTTCTTTTTCCAGCCAGTTTAGCTGATCCGATCCCAGTTCACCCTGAGGCTTTCCGTGCAGGTTTGTATCAAGCGCAATGAGCTTCATTGGCCATCCGTCAACCACGTAGGCGAGGGGACCGGACTTTGGCAGATAGGTGTGGGTGTTGCAGACTTCCCGCATGAGGTCGCAGTCATCGTGATTGCCGGCAAGTAGATAGCTCGGCATCTCTAGCTTTGAAATGATCTCATTGAACAGGACATATTCTTCGCGCTGGGCATAATTCACCAGATCACCGGTCAAAAATACGAGGTCAGGCCGGTTGACGCAGGTGTTGAGATGAGTAACAGCATCATTCAGCCTGTCCGCCGTCCGGTACAGTTCTGCGGCCTCGTCGCCGTCGACCATGACATGGCAGTCACTCAACTGAGCAATCAGCATTCTTTACCTGCTTTCATCCAAGATGGATAACATATCACGTGTTCTAACGAATTTACGCCGGGGTGACTCATCTGATGCGCGCTCTTTCTCAGCAGCATCAATTTTTTTCCAGTCATCGAAAGACACAGCATGGATGTTGTTTTCAGTGCACCAGGCGTCCAGGCCTTCCGGTCCGGGCTTCGCGGTGTCCTCTACATTGATATAGTCCTCAAGGATACGGTCGACAACATTCTGGCTGTCGATGCGGTTAGTGCCGATAGTGCCTGATGGTCCGCGTTTGGCCCATCCGACCACATAGAGACCTTTTCCGACGCAGCCTTCCTCATTCTTTATGACCCCTCTTTCAACTGGTAATCCTTCGAGGATGCCCATCTCATAGCCGATACAGGAAACCAGAAGCTGGCAATCAATTTCATATGTCTCCCCGGTGCCCACAGCTTTGCCGTCTAAAATCTCATTCCGCTCAAACTTGACGCCGGTGATAGAAGTATCTCCAAGAATTTCGACAGGACTGGCGAGGAAATCAAGATGGACGGATCTCCCGGTGATGCTGGGCTTGATCTGCTCAAAGCTGCGAAGCAGGTCCAGATTGGTGTTCACTACCTTGGTCTCTTTTTTATCTTCAGAGACGAATTCATCAGGAAGGCTGGTTTTATCCGTGTAGGTTTTGGCGGAGGTAAGATCGCCAAATTCGCTTAGCTCCTTTGAGGAAAATTGCGCATTTTCCGGGGCTCGGCGGCCAACCACATGGACCCTTTGAAGGGGACTGTTGAAGATCTTCTTTGCTGCATGGTCTGCGAGATCGGAGGACGCCATCTCTGCTTCGGTTCGCATCAGGATTCGGGCAACATCCAATGCGACATTCCCGTTGCCGATGACAACAGCCGTTTCGATTTCCAGATTTGGCACCGCATCCGTAAATTCAGGATGTCCATTGTACCAGTAGACAAATGTCTGGGCCCCAAACACGCCGTCTTTGTCTTCTCCCGGTATGCCAAGACTTCTGTCCTTTGGCGTGCCGGTGGCAATGATAACCACATCATAAATCTCCCGCAGTTTCTCGAGAGGGATATCCGTCGCGAGACCGATATTGCCAACAAACCGGACATTCTCATTTTCCATGATCTTGTCATAGGCGCGGGTGACATTTTTGGTTGTTTGGTGATCAGGGGCAACGCCAGCGCGTACCAAGCCATAAGGAGTTGCCAATTTGTCGATGATGTCGATAACACTGTCGGGATTTTTTTTAACGATTGCTCCGGCTGCATACATTCCAGCCGGTCCGGACCCGACTATTACAATCTTCAATCCTACTGCCATTCCTAACTACTCATTTACCTTTAGGCCGCCAAAACGGGCTTTGAATTCTTCTGATGCAGGAGGAAGCCTCCCGGTGGAATTTTCTAATACGCTCATCAGATGCTTTTCGGCGTCCTGCCAAACCTGCTGGTAAATTTCCCGAAACAAAGTCCGGGCCTTGTTCCCATTCCAGCCTGCGGGCAGCAATTTCGCCGGCAACATCGGATCCCTAAGTAAAACACGTCGATAATCATGCACCAACAGACTGCGAATAATAAAACACTTTTTTTCATCCATGCCGGACTTGTGACTGATTTTTTCCGAAAGTGCGCTGAAATTGTCAATAAACTGGCCATAGTTCGCTTCGAGACTGTCGAGGTTCCAGCCCTTTTGCACCAAGGTTTTCTGAGAGGCAAAATCACTATCTGGTATAGCCGCCGCTTCCAGGAGTGTCGCGCTGGAGGTGATGTTCAGCTCCGTAAAAAGCGGTTTAATCACATCAGCCGTGGCCGTAGGGTGGGCGTAGATGCCAGAACCAAAAGAACCAAAGCCAAGCCAGTTAAGCTCCGCATCAACAAGTCGGCGCTGTGGTTCGGGAAGTTCTCGACGAGAGAGAAGCAAAAGCAGCCATTGATCGTTCCAAGGCAAATCACCGGTCGCATAAATCCGGTGCGTCGCCTCTGCGAAGCGATGTTGCCCACTAGGTGTGAGGCTGTAAAAACTGCGCCGGCCCATTTGCTCTGAGGTGAGAAGGCCATCTTTTTGCAGTCGAAACACAGATGTTCGGACAACCCTTTCGTTCAACCCGAGAGGCTCAACCAATTTGATCAGGCTGCGCAGCCAGACCGTGCCACCGTGAGGGGCCACGCAGTCTCCCCAGACCGTTACCAAAAGCGACCTTGCCTTCAGATCAAGGGATTCCAGCAGGCGCTTTATGATACCGTCAATCTCTGTTTTTTCGTTCATTTTCACTTCCGTCATGCGGCGCCTGCTTGTAGCTTTAGACCCAATTGATGATGTCGTTGCATCAGATCTTCAAGATCAAGATTAGGAATAGTGCCATTTTCGACCCTCCAGTCACCACCGATCATGACATAGTCCGCCTTGTGTGCGCCACACAGAAGGAGGGCGGCCAGTGGATCACCGGCACCTGAAAATCGGGGCTCATCCAGTTTGAAAAAGGCGAGGTCTGCCTGCCGACCCGCTTCGATCTTACCAATATCTTCCCTACCGAGGCAGCGGGCTGATCCTTCTGTGGCCCAGCGATAGGCGGCTTGATGGGTTACATCGCCTGCATCATATTTGAGCCGTCCGATTAACAGTGCTTGCCGGACCTCCTGGATGAGATTGGAGCCATCATTGGAAGCCGATCCGTCAACGCCAAGTCCAACGGGGCACCCGGCGCGTTCCAACTCGAGCGTGGGGGCGATGCCGGAAGATAAAATCATGTTGGAGGAAGGACAATGGGAAATACCGACACCGGCTGCGCCGAGACGCTTAATCTCTTCCTCATTGAAATGAATGCCATGGGCGAGCCAGACGTCTTCCGCCAACCAACCAACTTTTTCCAGATAATCAAGCGGTCTCTGGCCAAACATTTCAAGGCAAAACGCCGTTTCGTCATGGGTCTCTGCCAGATGTGTGTGAAGGCGCACTCCATGACGGCGTGCAAGCTCCGCTGAGGATTGCATCAGCTCTGTACTCACAGAGAAGGGTGAGCAGGGGGCCAGCGCGATCTGAACCATAGACCCCTCCGCAGGGTCGTGGAAGGTTTGGATCAGCCGTTCGCTATCTGCCAGGATGATGTCTTCATCCTGCACGGTCGTTTGCGGCGGCAGGCCTCCTTGATCCTGCCCGAGGCTCATCGATCCACGGGTCAGATTTACGCGAATACCAAGTTTCTTTGAGACGCCAACCTGGATATCAATGGCATCTGGCAATGTATTGGGAAACAGGTAATGATGATCAGAAGCCGTTGTGCAACCGGACAACAGGCATTCCGCCAGTGCCAGTTCCGATGCGGCCGCCATCATCTCCGTATCCAGGTTTGCCCAGAGCGGATATAAAGATTGCAACCAGGGAAACAAAGGCTTGTTGAGGGCAGCGGGGCAGGCACGAGTCAGGGTCTGATAAAAATGATGATGACTATTGATTAATCCCGGTATCACCACATGCCGGGAGGCGTCAAACACTGTCCAGTCATGTCCATCATCCAAATCGGGAGAAGTGCCTTTTGGCAGTAGTTCAGTTATCTTGCCGCCCTTGATAACGATACCGGCCTCGGCGTTTTCCGCCAGGCAGGCCAGGGGGTCTTTGATCCAAATGGAATGTCCCAACTCAGTTCCTCAAACCGCTAAACTACTGGCAGAGAGTATCTTAATTTATTGTGTGGTTGCGAGGATTTATTTCCGCGATTATGGTGTGCGAGCCCAGGACTGGTCCTGCAGGCATCCGACCATAATATGTTCCTTGGTATGGGTCGTCCGCTTGACCTAACTGACTGGACTCACTATTTAGAACAGATTGATGATGCAAAATCTTGATAATATAGAGCTTTTCTCGAGCCTGTCGCCGCAGCAACGCACCGAACTCGCAGCGAAATGTGTGTGGCGGGTGTTCCAGCCGGGCGAGCAGATCCTGGAGCGATCCACCACCAGCCGGGATGTGTTTTTCGTTGCCGAAGGCAGCGTAAATATCGTCAATTTCGGCGTGTCAGGACGCGAAGTAGCCTATGCCAGCATCGATGAGGGGCATTATTTCGGCGAGCTTTCTGCCATCGACGGTCGCCCTCGGTCAGCCAATGTCATCGCCCGGTCCAAATGCTTGCTGGCGTCCTTAAGCCCGGAATTTTTCAAAGAAGTCTTAATGGAGAACCCAACTATCATGATGTCTGTGCTGGAAAGGCTAGCCCGGATCATCCGCATCAATGATGACCGTATTCTGGATCTTTCGACTTTGGGCGCAGTACAACGGGTATGTCAGGAATTGCTTAGGATGGCAGAGCCCGATCCGGTGACAGCGAATTCTTGGCTGATCTATCCTATGCCGACACAAAGCGTGATTGCCAGCCGGGTATCGACGACACGGGAAACGGTTGCTCGGGTTCTTGGTCAATTGACTCAGGAGGGCATGGTTCTGAAGAAGGGCAAGAGTCTCTATCTAAAAGATCGCCCTGGCATAGAAGAGTTTATCAATAACCTGGCCATGTCGCCGGGGCAGGGCGCCAAATAATTTCCTCTTTATATAAGATGGATATCCAATTCTGATGAGCCGATAGTCACGGACTTAATCAGGGCCCAGACCTCTGAGCCATGGCCAAGCTTCATTTGCTCAAAGGATTTGCGGGTAATACGCGCCGTCAGCCGGAAGCCCACATCCAGCAACAATTCCTCCATCCCTGCCTGACCGCTACGGTGATCGATAATCTGTCCTTTAAATCGGTTGAGGATGGAAAGGTCTTTGGGCTCTGCAGCTGAGAGGGCGACATCCCGGGCACGTATGCGCACCCGGAACTTGCTACCGACGGGATGGTCCCGACCGGGAATGAACATGGGGCCTCCCTCGGTTTCAATCTCGGACATATTGAACGAAGGATCATGGGAGACGACGGTCGCCTCTAAGACTGAGCCAGCGTCAAAACCACCCGTATAGGGAATAAGTTCCAGGTTGTTGACGATGTTCTCAATCGGACCGGCACCCTTGACCTGCCCCTTATCCAGTAATACCAGGCTATCAGCCAGGCGAGTAATTTCACCAAGGGAGTGGGAAATATAGATTATGGTCAGGCCAAATTCCGATTTCATGCGGGATATCAGAGGGATAATGTCTTTCTTTCGTGCAGAATCGAGGCTTGAGAGCGGCTCGTCCATTACCAGAAAGTCAGGATTGGACAGAAGCGCCCGACCAATGGCTACCCGTTGCTGCTCTCCAAGGGAAAGAGATCCGGGCCGTCTTGCGAGCAGGTCACCAATCCCCAGCAAATCGACTACATCCTTGAAGGTAACGGACCCAGAACCTGCCTGCCGGTTGCGTTGACCATAATTCAGATTGCCTCGTACCGAATAATGGGGAAACAGCCTGTGCTCCTGAAATACGAAACCGATATTTCTTTCCTGAACTGGAACATTGATGGCCTTTTGCCGGTTGAAGAGTGTCCGATCCCCGATTTGGATGTGGCCTTCATCGGGTGTTTCCAACCCTCCCAACATTTTTGCAATGGCGGTTTTACCCGCGCCGGAAGGGCCGAAAAGCGCCGTCAGGCCTGGCCCGACGGAAAATGACGCATCTATATGGAAGTCACCAAACGTCTTTTTGACTGAAACATCCAACATCAGGCGCGACTCTCGAGACCTTTAATCGAACGGCGAGCCAGCCATTCTGAAAGGGCAATTGCCAGAAACGCCAGCAGAGCTGACAGAATTACCAACCTTAAGGCCATTTCTTCTCCATTGGGCACCTGCAGAAGGGAGTAGATGGCCAAAGGTAAGGTTTGAGTTTCTCCCGGGATGTTGGACACAAAAGTAATCGTTGCTCCAAATTCCCCAAGGGCACGCGCAAAGCCCAGAGTGGCTCCCGCAAGAATACCCGGCAATATAAGTGGTAGAGTAATGGTCAAAAAGACGAGTGCCGGAGATCGCCCAAGAGTGAGAGCAGCCGTCTCAAGATTCTGATCGACGGCTTCTATGGCTTGGCGGATAGCCCTTACAATTAGCGGAAAGGCCATAACGGCCGTCGCTACGACAACGCCTTTCCAGTTGAATATCAAGGAGATACCGAATGTATCGAACAGCCAGCTTCCGATGAAACCGCGCTTTCCAAGGGTCACCAGCAGGATATAGCCAACAACTACCGGCGGCATTACCAGAGGTAAATGTACTAATACATTCACAAGGGTTTTGCCGTAAAATTCACGGCGGGCGAGAAGCCAGCCGATCAACAGCGCGGGCGGTAAGGAGACAATGACGCACCAGATCGCAACTTTCAGAGAGAGAAGTACGATGCCGATCTCTGCCTCTGACATAATCAGCGATCCTCTGCGGGAATTCCGTACATATCCTCAGGGGATACTTCTACATCGCTAATAATCTCAGCCTGGCTATCACGTATGGCGGTGAAGAAACAATTATGGCGCCCCGTATGGCAGGCCACGCCTGTCTGGTCCACTAACAGCAACAGGGTGTCCCCATCGCAGTCGATTCTGAAATCCTTTAGCGCCTGAACATGGCCGGAAGTTTCCCCCTTGCGCCATAGCGATTGACGGGAGCGGGACCAGTAACAGACTTGGCCCGTATCGAGGGTTTCCAGAACGGCATCCTTGTTCATCCAAGCCATCATAAGAACTTCGCCGCTATCATGCTGTTGGGCGATAGCGGGGACAAGCCCATTTGAATCAAAGGCGATCTGGCTCAAGAAGTCTGTTTTCATAACAAGCCCTAAATTTGAAATTTCTAATAATCAGAATGAGAATCAAGCTGTTAACGCTATTCCTTAGCATTAATTCTCAAGGTGATTCGCAAAATTTTACCTATTTTGTCGCATTTAGACGCTTAAATCCGTCCTCAAGGTCCGCAATCAGATCATCAACAGCTTCCAGCCCAATATGCAACCTGATAAGCGGATTCGTATTATCCCACTGATTTACAGTCCGGTAACTGGAAGGATCGGCATAAACTACGAGGCTCTCATACCCTCCCCATGAATAACCCATTCCGAACAATTCCAGATCATCCATGAAGGCGGCAACGGCCTCCATGGAGACGGATTTAAGCTGGAAAGAAAACAAGCCTGAGGCACCTAGGAAATCCCGCTTCCAAATTGAGTGTCCTGGATCATCTGGCAGGGCAGGATGAAGAACAGAATGCACTTCGTTACGACCTTTCAGCCATTCGGCGACAGCAATGCTGTTTGCCATATGCTGCTGCAATCGAACTGATAGGGTGCGCATACCTCGCTGCGCCAGATAGACATCATCCGGTCCTGCCGTTTGTCCCCAAACATCAGTTGCCGCCTGCAACTGGTCCCAATTTTCCTTGTTGGTGGTTACTGTACCCATCATGACATCGGAATGCCCGACAATATATTTGGTGCCCGCCTGAATGGATACATCCACGCCATGCTTAAAGGGTTTGAAGAACAGTGGGGAGGCCCAGGTATTGTCCATCATCACGATCGCCCCTTTTGTATGGGCAATTTCCGATAACGTAGGGATATCCTGCATTTCGAAGGTCTGAGATCCTGGTGCTTCAACATACAATATTTTTGTATTCGGCCGGATCAGTTCAGCGATTCCCGCCCCGATCAGCGGATCATAAAAGGTGACCTCAATTCCATAGCGTTTTAGTACATTGTCACAGAAACTTCGACTTGGTGAATATACGCTGTCTGTCATCAGGACATGATCGCCTGGTGATACATATGCCATCATGGCGTGGGCACAGGCCGCGAGGCCGGACGGAAACACAGCAGTTCGGTATCCGCCTTCCACTTCCGCAACAGCATCTTCAAGCGACCAGGTCGTCGGCGTCCCCTTGCGACCATAGGAAACCACTCGCTCTCCTCGCGACCTTGCGGCCATGGTGTCTTTTAGGGCTTCCAGGCTTGGGTAAAGAACCGTCGATGCGTGATAGACCGGTGCATTTACAATGCCAAAATTTGCTTCCGGATCACGGCCAGCTACGACCAGTTTGGTTTCATCTTTCATGTGATATTTTTTCCGATTATGAGCGGCTTTTTGTTCCCGTTGAATATAGGAAGCAACGCCAAGTTGGAAGGGTAAAAAATTTCACTCTTCCGTGGAATGCAAGAAAAAACTTCACATGAAACTAAAATTTTTACGTTGACGGGCAGGACAAAAATATTATCGTCGCAGGGAACGTTACATCTCGATTGTGCGATCTTGATGTACGATTTGTTACACTTAAGTGTCCAAAAATAAGGGCACACGGATAAATGCCTGGGTGTAAAGGCATGTGTTACAAACAGAAAATAGACAGGAAGGGTATTTTATGAAAAAAGCGAGCTTTATTGCTATCGCGGCCACAGCTACAGTTATGGCAACGTCAGCAACAGCTGGAACTCTGGACGATGTGAAAGCGAAAGGCTTTATCCAATGTGGTGTAACCACGGGTCTTGCCGGCTTTGCCGCTCCAGATAACGATGGTAAGTGGCAGGGCTTCGATGTCGATTTCTGCCGCTCAATGTCTGCAGCCATCTTTGGTGATCCCGACAAAGTCAAATATACTCCGACCACCGCGAAAGAGCGTTTCACGGCTCTTCAGTCCGGTGAAATCGATGTATTGGCCCGGAATACAACCTGGACCCTCAGCCGTGACGTAAATCTCGGTTTTGAGTTTGTTGGTGTGAACTATTATGACGGCCAGGGCTTCATGGTCCGCAAATCTTTGGGCGTTAAATCCGCTCTCGAGCTTGACGGTGCACGGGTCTGCTTGCAGTCTGGTACAACTACTGAGCTCAACCTCGCGGACTATTTCACAGCCAATGGCATGAAATATGATTCAGTTCTTTTCGATACAGCTGACGAAGTCCGTGAAGCTTATATGCAGGATACCTGTGACGTGTACACCACTGACCAGTCCGGCCTGTATGCTCAGCGCTCCGTTATTGCTAACCCAGAAGAGCATATCGTTCTTCCGGAAATCATTTCCAAAGAGCCTCTCGGCCCGCTTGTTCGCCATGGCGACAACCAGTGGGGTGATATCGCTCGTTGGACATTGAACGCAATGATCGCTACCGAAGAGCACAACATCACTTCTGCAAACGCAGCAGACCTTTTGGCTAACACCAAGAATCCTGGTATCCAGCGTATTCTCGGTAAGTCAGGCGATCTTGGTGAGCAGCTGGGTTTGGATAAAGCCTTTGCCTATAACATTGTGACCATGGTTGGTAACTACGGCGAGAGTTTCTCCAAGCATCTTGGAGAGGGAACCCCTCTTAATATTGCTCGGGGCTTGAACGCCCAGTGGAATAAAGGTGGTATCCTTTACTCTCCTCCAATGCGCTAAGATAGGTTAGTAGCTATAGAAAAGAGTGCATGTCCATAACAGGGAGACATGCACTCTTTTTGCTTTTTTACTAACTAGTATTTCTTATCGCATGAAGGGGAGCGTCTCATGACCACTGACGTACAAGGTCTGGGAGCGGGAGATAGCAAGTTACGAGATCCGAGAGTTCGGGCCGTCATATATCAAGTACTTGTCATTGCAATATTTGTCGCTTTCGTTGCCTATGTTGGGCATAATACAGCCGTAAATCTGGAAAAACGCGGGATCGCGTCCGGATTTGGTTTTCTGAGCCAGCCTTCGGGATTTGGCATTGGCATCGTCCTGTTAATGGACTATAGCAGCCAGACATCGACCCATTTCGATGTTCTTCTTATTGGTATTATCAATACCCTCGCCGTGTCGCTATCCGGCATCTTCCTCGCAACAATTATCGGGTTTGTCTTTGGTGTCCTGCGTTTGTCAAAGAACTGGGTCGTCAATAAAATTGCCGCCGTTTACATCGAGGTCGTTCGAAACATCCCGCTGCTGGTGCAGCTGCTATTCTGGTATTTCGCTGTTCTCGGGGTTATGCCGTTAGTTAAAAACAGCTTCACCTTAGGCGAAAGTTTTCTGATCAATAACCGCGGAATTTATTTCCCGAGTATCATACCGACATCTGGTTTCTGGCTGATTCCGGTCGCCATGCTTGTCGCAATCGTTCTTTGGGTTGCGATCGGAAAATGGGCCCGCAAGCGTCAGGATTTGACAGGTGAAACATTTCCGGTTTTCTGGGCTGGTTTGGGCGTGTTCATCGCGTTACCGGTTATCGCCGCATTTGTTATGGGGCTACCCTATGACATTGGTTCGCCGACACTTGGTCGCTTCAATATAAGCGGTGGCTGGGCGCTGGAGCCGGAGTTTCTTGCTTTGTTGATCGGACTTGCCGTGTATACGGGTGCCTTTATTGCGGAGATTGTCCGTTCAGGCATCAACTCGGTCAGCCACGGCCAGACTGAGGCTGCCCATTCACTTGGCATTCGGCCGAGCAGAACCATGCGACTGGTAATCCTGCCCCAGGCTCTTCGGGTGATCGTCCCGCCACTGACAAGTCAGTATTTGAACCTGGTCAAGAACTCATCCTTGGCAACAGCCATCGGCTACGCGGATATCACGGCTATTTTTGCTGGGACATCCTTGAACCAGACCGGGCAGGCCATTGAGGTGATCGGTATTACCATGCTGTTCTATCTATCCATCAGTTTGATCATTTCCATGTTCATGAACTGGTACAACAAACGCATTGCATTGGTGGAGAGGTAAGATGGCAATAGTAAAAACAGAACGTCATCCAGATATGCCGCCCCCGGTATCGCAAACGGGTGTTATTGGTTGGATGCGGGAGAACCTGTTCTCCACTCCCTTGAACATTGTCCTGACGGTTGTCTCCATTTATATCGCCTATTCGGCCTTGAGCGGTCTGATAAGCTACGCGTTTATAAATGCGAACTTTGCAGGTGAGACAAGAGATGATTGTACAGGAACAGGCGCCTGCTGGGTCTTCATCAAGGCTCGCTTTGGTCAGAACATGTACGGCTTCTATCCAGTCGAAGATCGTTGGCGGGTAGATGTCGGCTATATCCTGGGGGCCATTGGTTTGTTCATGGTCTTGTCCGACTGGTTCAAGAACAAGAAATGGGCAGCGATCTATATGTTCGCCATATATCCGATTGTCTGTTACTTCCTATTCTATGGCGGGACTTTCGGTCTCACTCAGGTGGAAACATCTGAATGGGGTGGATTGTTCCTGACCCTCGTCCTAGCTTCCGTATCGATCTTTGTGGCTTTACCGCTCGGGATTGTACTGGCATTGGGACGACGATCGGAGATGCCCGTAGTACGGCTGTTATGTGTCGGCTTTATTGAGCTGATCCGTGGCGTCCCATTGATCACGGTGCTGTTCATGGCGTCGGTTATGCTGCCGTTGTTCTTGCCCGAAGGCGTGAATTTCGACAAGCTCGTCAGAGCTCTCGTCGGCATGTCACTGTTCTCGGCTGCCTATATGGCGGAAGTGGTCCGTGGTGGTTTGCAGGCGATCCCGAAAGGGCAGATGGAAGCTGCAAATTCATTGGGCCTGGGATATTGGAAAGCCATGGGGCTGATTATTCTGCCGCAAGCCTTGAAGATCTCCATTCCGTCCATCGTCAACACCTTCATCGGCCTGTTCAAGGATACGACCCTGGTGTTGATTATTGGACTGTTGGACCTGTTGAGTGTTGTTAAAGCAGGTACCACGGATAAGGAATGGCTTGGGATGGCGACCGAAGGGTATGTCTTCGTTGCCGCAGTGTTCTGGGTCTTCTGCTTTGGAATGTCACGTTATAGCATCTGGTTGGAGAACAAACTCCACACCGGTCACAAAAGATAGGAGGCAGGGAATATGAGTGAAGCTGCCAATACTCAAGTTGTAGAAGATGTCGCGATCCAGCTGATCGGGATGCATAAATGGTATGGAGAGTTCCATGTCCTGAAAGATATCAACCTCAGCGTTGAGCGCGGTGAGAAAATTGTCGTTTGCGGGCCTTCCGGGTCCGGTAAATCGACGATGATCCGCTGCATCAATCGCCTGGAAGAGCATCAGCAAGGGCAGATTATTGTCGATGGGATCGAACTGACCAATGATGTGAAGAAGATCGACGAGATCCGCCGTGAGGTGGGAATGGTCTTCCAGCATTTTAATCTGTTCCCGCATCTGACAGTTCTGGAAAACTGCACCCTGGCACCAATCTGGGTTCGTAAGACACCCAAGGAGGAAGCCGAGGAGATCGCCATGAAGTTCCTGGAACGGGTGAAGATCCCGGAACAGGCGCTGAAATATCCGGGACAGCTTTCCGGGGGTCAGCAGCAGCGTGTGGCGATTGCCCGCTCGCTTTGCATGAACCCGCGGATCATGCTGTTTGATGAGCCGACATCAGCCCTCGATCCGGAAATGATTTCAGAGGTGCTTGATACCATGATCAGCCTGGCCGAAGAAGGTATGACCATGATCTGCGTGACCCATGAAATGGGCTTCGCCAAGACTGTGGCTGACCGGGTTCTGTTTATGGATGCCGGTGAGATCATCGAACAGGCACCACCGCAGGAGTTCTTCGATAATCCGCAGAGCGACCGGACCAAGCTGTTCTTGAGCCAGATCCTGCATAACGGCTGATCAAGATTGAATGAGGGGGAATGGAAAGCCCGGCGGTTGGGAGGACCGTCGGGCTTTTCGCTTGTCTGAACTAAATTAAGTTAGCTGCCGGTTTTCAGTTGCTGCCAGTATTTGGTATTGAGCTTACCGACAAGCCTGTCATGCCAGCTGCCGAGGCATTGCCGTAATGTCAGGCTGCCGGCGGCCGTCCGGCTTTCACATTCATTCATTACCGCATCAGCATTGCTGCGGGCGCCGGAGGAAAAGCCGGAGGTACGGGTGATTTCACCATAGGCGTCGAGGGCGTCCTGACGTTCGGCATCCGTTGCCCGACCGCGCCAGGGCAGGCGGTTGATGGTCTGGTTGATCAGCTCCGCCGCGTCCCGTTTGCGCGTGTCCTGATCAATCATGCTGCTGGCCAGCTGGCGCATGGGCCCCGTGGCAGCCGCGATATCATCATCAGTTTGTGGATTGACGTCATTGGCGATGGGCATCGGCACGATGGAGAGATTCTCCGGCACTGAGATTTGAACCGACATCTCGCCATATTTGCGGATATCCACTTCGCGAAACCCAACCTTGATGGCGTTGTGGCCGCGGGCAGCTTCAATCTTCAGATCGAGATGAGATAGGGAGATTTCCTGGCCCTGCTCAGTTTTACCCGTGAGTTTGAAACCGGTATCGCCGTGCACATAATAGGCGGTACCGATGATCGGGGAGGCCCGATGTTCCTGCAGGCAAATGGAGCTGAGCTCAACACTGCAGGTGCCGCCTTCACAGGTGACCGGAACATCAAGGTCCGTCGAGGCGACGGCCATGATTTGCGGCGCTGCTGCGACTGCACCTGCAAAAAGCGGGCTGGCGATCAGGGCGAGCATCGATGATTTCTTGAGACGGGAAAGAAAGTGAGAATGTGTCATGAGTACGACTCCCATAGCTGGATGTCAGTTTCATCCTGCATATCAGAGTAAATTCATATGGCTCTGTCGTCAAGGTAGAGCCCATTGTTACACCCAGTTGTGATCAGTCAATCACCACCGGATCAATCTCGATTTCCCGGCGCCGGATCGGCTGAAATCCAAAGCGTTGATACATGGGCAGGGCTTTATGATGATCGAGGGTGCAGGTATTCACGGTGACTCTGGCGGGATCTTTCTGCCAGGCCTCTTCAATCGCCCAATCGAGAAGATAGGGGCCGAGGCGCATGCCGATAAATTCCGGCATGATGCCAAAATAGGCGAGATCGACGACGTCGGGCAGGTTGGTGAAGTTAAGTTCAGCAAAACCAGCCGGAACGCCTTTTATATATAGAACAAAGATTTCGATGCTCGAGCTGGAAATAATGTCTTTCAGCTCATCATCGGATATCACCTTGCGATCCGTCCAGGCCCAGTCTCGTCCGACCGTGTCATAGAGATAGCGGTAGAAAGAGACCGTCGGATTTTCCGCGCGGATGATGGCATGAGGTGCGGCGGGGGAGGCCAGGGACGCATGGGTCGGCCGTTCCGTCATTTCGAGATAGGTAATTGTCACAGGCCATTTTCCCGAAGAGGTCGGGACAGGGGGACGCTTAATGCTCATGATTTCAGGTTCCGCTTACGACTGGTGTTTCCTCATCCAGGGCCCATTCGGTCCAGGATCCGTCATAGACGGCGACCCGACGATGGCCCATCAAATGCAGGCCGAAGGCAAGGACACAGGCGGTGACCCCGGATCCACAAGAGGTAATGATTGGCTGCTTGATATCAATCCCTGATTTCTCAAATTCCGCCGTCAGCTCTTCCGCCGGGCGAAAGGTGCTGTCTTCGCTGTTGAGAAGGTTTGTGAAGGGCAGATTATAGGAATTGGGAATATGGCCGCCGCGCAACCCTTCCCGTGGTTCGGGATCCGTCGCGGCAAAGCGACCGGCGGAGCGGGCATCGAGCACCTGTTCGCGGCCACTGTCTATATTACGCAGGACCTGATCTTTTTCCCGCAGCATGAAGCTGTTTATGCGGGAGGTGAAATGCCGCTCGGCGGGTTTGATCGGATCGTCGGACACGGCACGCCCTTCGGCTTTCCATTTCGGCAGCCCGCCATCGAGGATCGCCACATCCTGATGCCCGAACAGGCGGATCAACCACCAGGCGCGGGCGGCACTGACCAGACCGAGGCTGTCATAAATGACGATGCGGTTTCCATCGCCCAATCCGAGGCGGCGCATGCGGCTGGAGAATTTCTCCGGGCTCGGTACCATATGGGGCAGGGAATTGTCGGTATCGGCAATTTCGTCGATATCAAAAAATACGGCACCGGGGATATGCTCGGCTTCATACTCGGCCCGGGGATTACGACCCGTTGCCGGCATATGCCAGGAGGCATCGACAATACGTACATCCGGGGCGGAAGCATGCTCCGCGAGCCACTCCGTGGAGACAAGGGAATTGGGGTTTACGTAGGACATTCTTTTTCTTTCCTCAACCGTTGGCTTCATCGGCAAATATTAGGGATACTCGGCGATTTTGTCGCCCTTTCTTCTCGATTTTCCGAACCCGGACTTCGCCGATCTCGGAGGTATTACGGACATGCGTGCCACCACAGGGCTGTAGATCAATATCAGAGACTTTAATCAGACGAATGCGGCCGCTGCCGCGGGGCGGCTGAACGGACATGGTCTTGACCAGATCGGGCTTGGCATCCAGTTCTTCATCGGTGATCCAGTCACTGCTCAGTTCATGATTACCCTGGATCAGGCGATTGAGCTCTATCGTGACTTCCTCTTTATCCAAAGTCGCTTCGGGAAGATCGAAATCAAGACGGCCCTTGCCGTCCGAAACCTGGCCGCCCGTCACGGGATAGGGCAGCACCGCCGACAACAGATGCAGGCAGCTATGCATGCGCATATAGCGATGCCGGGTTTCCCAGTTGATCTCGGCCGTGACCTCGGCACCGATATCCGGAACCGCTGACCCCTCTGCCGGGACATGGACAACTTCATCAGGCGTGTCGCCCTTAACGGCGGTGACAATCGGAATCTCGGTGCCGTCAGACAGGATCAGCTTGCCGGAATCGCCGGGCTGGCCGCCGCCGGTGGGATAGAACACAGTCTGGTCGAGGACAATGCCGCCGCGGTCATTGACAGCGGTCACGACGGCCTGAGTACTGGTCAGATAGGAGTCGTCTCGAAACAGCGGTAACGTCATATGGAACTCCGGTTTTTACTCCGGGTCTGCAAGCCACGGGGCGATCGGCAGACCCTTTTCCCGAAGCATATCAATGTCCATCAGTTTGCTAAAGTATTTTTGCGCTGTATCGCATAATATGGTGACGATGGTGTTCCCCGGACCCAGATCCTTGGCCAGACGCATGGCCCCCGCGACATTAATGCCCGAGGAGAGACCAAGCTGCAGCCCCTCATGGATATTCAGGTCATAGACCGTGTTAAGGGCTTCCACATCATCGATCTGATAGGGGAAGTCGATCTCCAGTCCTTCCAGGTTGGCGGTAATACGGCCCTGGCCGATGCCTTCAGTAATGGAGCTGCCCTCTGATTTGAGCTCGCCATTTTTGTAATAGTTATAGAGCGCGGCGCCCATGGGGTCCGCGAGGCCGATCTTGACGTCCGGATTATGGGCCCTGAGGACCTGGGCAATACCGGCAAGCGTGCCGCCACTGCCGACCGCACAGATAAAGCCGTCAACCCGGCCCTCTGTTTGTTCAATAATTTCCGGGCCGGTGCCGTCGATATGGCCCTGGCGGTTGGCGACATTGTCAAACTGGTTGGCCCAGATCACCCCGGCATTATGGGTTTTGCCAAGCTCTTCTGCGAGACGTCCGGAATATTTGATGTAGTTGTCCGGATCTTTATAGGGCTTTGCAGGGACCAGCCGCAGATCCGCGCCGCAATAGCGAAGAAGCGCTTTCTTTTCATCGGTCTGGGTTTCCGGCATGACGATGACTGTCTTGTATCCCTTGGCATTGGCGAGCAGAGCAAGGCCAATACCCGTATTGCCCGCCGTTCCCTCAACAATAATGCCGCCCGGTTTCAACAGGTCTTTGGACTCCGCATCTTTAATTATGCCAAGTGCCGCCCGGTCCTTGACGGAACCGCCGGGGTTCAGGAATTCAGCCTTGCCATAGATCTCACATCCTGTTGCCTCGGAGGCGGCGGTGAGACGGATCAGGGGGGTGTTGCCGATACTGTCGACGAAATCTTCGCGCGTTTCCATGGGAACCAATCTGTAATTAAGGGTTATTTCCACATTATTTCTGTTAATTTATGTATATACCATTTTCTCTTCAAGGGTCGATGGCAAATCTTTGTGATTTAGCGGCAAAAGAGAGGGCGTTGTCCGGCTTTGCAATTTCCGGCAGTTCCGCTAACATGGAGAAAAACAACAATGCAGGGAACTGCATTCCCAACGGGAAGAGTGAAATCCAATGTCAGAAAATACCCAGATAGTCATTCGCGAACTGCCGACGGACGCGTTAAGCGTTACCCATTTCGAAACAAAATCCGCCCCGATGCCGGAAATTGGCGATGGACAGCTGTTAGTTCGGACCATTCTCATGTCACTGGATGCGGCCAACCGAGCCTGGATGCAGGGAGCAACCTATCGTGAGGCGGTCAAGCCGGGCGATGTCATGCATACCTATTCCATTGGGGAAATTGTGGAAAGCAAGGCCGAAGGCTTTGCGCCGGGGGACATTGTCGCCGGAGAAGGAGGCTGGGCCAGTTATACGGTGATGAAAGCCAAGGCGGTCAAGCCGATTTCTGACTATCGTCCGCTCACACATCATATGTCCGTCCTTGGTATCGCCGGTAAGACTGCGTATCACGGCCTATTGCAGATTGGAGATCCTAAGCCCGGTGAGACGGTGGTCGTCTCCGCTGCTGCTGGATCGGTTGGAATTTTTGTCGGGCAAATCGCTAAAATCAAAGGCGCCCGCGCCGTGGGCATCGCCGGCGGTCCTGAAAAATGCGCCTGGCTGGTGGATGAACTCGGCTTTGATGTCGCCGTCGATTACAAATCCAAAACTTTCTTCAAGGATCTGCAGGCCGCTTGTCCTGATGGCATCGATGTCTATTTCGACAATGTCGGCGGGCAGATCCTGGAGGCTGCCATGTTCCTCGCCAATCTCAAGGCGCGGATCGTCTGCTGTGGCGCTGTCTCACAATATGACACGGCGGAGATGACCTCGCCGAAGGGGGTGCCGGGCCTGATCGTCGTCAAGCGGCTGAAAATGGAGGGCTTTATTGTCATGGATTTTGCGAAGCAGGATGCCCAGGCGGAAGCCGATCTGTCCCAATGGTATAAAGACGGCAAGCTCAAGGTAGTGGAAGATGTCCTCGACGGACTGGAATCTGCGCCTTCCGGGCTGATCGGCCTGTTGCATGGCGAAAATCGCGGGAAGCGCATGGTTCGGGTGGGGCCGGACAGCCTGTAGGAGAGACAAAAACAATAAAAAGACCGTTCATAAAGAAAGGCTTAGACCGATGAAAATAACTGCACTTGATGCCAGTTTTGGTGCCCAGGTCGAAGAGGTAGAGCTGACAGCTTTGACCGAACCGGAGTTCGAGGAGATTTACCGGAATTGGTTGGACTATGGTCTTCTGGTTTTTCCCGGCCAGAATCTCAACCGACCTCAGCAGGTTGAATTCGCAAAGAGATTCGGCAGCCTGGAGATTAGACTGGCCGAGCTTAGCAATGTTGAAAAAGATGGCAGTATCCGCACAGGTAAAGACGATGATATGGTCAAGATCCTGAAGGGTAATATGGGCTGGCATCAGGACAGTACCTATATGCCCGTCCAGGCCAAAGGCGCGGTATTCAGCGCTCACGTTGTTCCGTCCAAAGGCGGGGAGACGGCCTGGGCCGATACGGCGTCGGCCTATGAGGCCCTACCGGATGAGCTGAAACAGCGGCTTGAGGGGCTGTCCGCCTATCATTCCTTGGAGCATAGCCAGAAAGAAGCGGGCTTTGACCATAAAGAAAAGCAGGAGAGTGAGTATTCCGGCTATGGTCTGGAAGGTCATGCGCCACCCCTCCGGCCGGTGGTCAAGCGTCATTCAGAAACGGGCCGTACAGTGCTGACAATCGGTCGTCATGCCTATGGTATTCCAGGATTGAAGGAAGATGATTCTGAGGAGCTGCTCCGGCATCTTGTTGATTTCACCTGCCAGTCGCCCCGCCTATATCAACATAGCTGGTCCCCGGGAGATATAGTGCTCTGGGATAATCGGCGTCTCCTGCATCAAGGATGTCCGTGGGATATGACAGAGCCACGGGTCATGTTGCATACCCGCATCGCCGGTGATCAAGAACATGAATTTGCGGCGTCTGCCTGAAGCTTAAGCCTCTCATTCACTGGAATGTATTTCCCCTGTATATCGCATCGGAGATGAGGACCTCGTTCCACATCTTGACATCTGTGCGATATTTGACTATCATTTTAGTAGTATTAAAATAAAAACAAAACTATCTAACAGTTTCTGATCTGGACTTGCATGCACCTAAGAAAACAGGAAAATTGCCAGAATTCTGCGGTTCAGCACCGTGACCTCCCAATAATAAAATTTCAATAACCTGAGAGATCGGCGTCCGGGTATGCCTCGACTATAGAGCGTCGGCGGGGACAAATTTATGAGTGTTCCTTTCGGCATTTTCCTTAACTCTTAGATTTTGATTTACATGGAGAGGTAATATGAAGGGCAATGAAACAAACGACATTCACAAGCAAAAATCCGGCAAGGCGGTCGGATCTCGTCGTAAACCTTCAACGGGTAAAGCTGCAACAACGGCAGCGAACAGCAATACCAATGGTACAATAAGGGAGATGAAACGGCGGGGCACCACCCGCCTGTCGGCTTTTCTCGATGATCAGGCGCTGCGCCAGGCAGAGAAAATAGCTCTCGGCTTTCAATTCCGAACTTCCGGGATTGGTCTTCGCACCCAATCCTATTCCGGCCAGCAGGGCGGGGAACAGGTACAGGAGCATTGGCAGCTGGATCTGATGCGCGCCTTTACCGAGTGGGCTGACACCCTCAGACCAGAGGGCCTGTCTCTGTCCGCAACTCTTGATATCCTGATCTTCGGCAAGAGCTGTCGGCAGGTGGACAGGGGCCGAAGAAAACGTAACGGATATGCCAAGGCAAATCTGCTGGCTTGTCTGGAGCGATACGGAAAACTGTTCGGATAAACACTATTAAATAGAAAATACTTGACATACGGGGAACACATTGTTATGCTATTTCTCATAGTCGAGTATTGGGTCCATCGGAAATTAAATTTTCCGTGGACCTTTTTTTCTGCCTGACTTGGTTTTTAGGTGAGTCTAAAAAACCTTTAAAAATAATATCTTATGAATTTATGAGTTTGTAGTTCCCTGTACATTGTGCTGGCGGGTGGTGGTTTAATGCGTTTCCAACTTCCAGCACACGAGAAGATAGAGTTTCAAGTAATACAACTAAAATAAGAATATAAAGTAAATTAGACAAAGGATAGGATATTCCTTGATGACAAGCTTCGAGACATTGAAGTCCCTCCTCACGGAGCGGATTTTACCGCGCAATTGCACCTTCCCTTTATTG
Organism: Pseudomonadota bacterium; assembly: GCA_024743055.1. GTDB lineage: Bacteria > Pseudomonadota > Alphaproteobacteria > Sneathiellales > Sneathiellaceae > Sneathiella. Next base: position 195,144 of record JANSXH010000002.1, on the reverse strand, counting down.
GAGGACTTACGGGCGTCCGGACGGGTCACCGATCTGGTGGCCATGCTCGGATCTCTATTCCAGCCGGCAGAGCAAACCACAGTGCGTCGCTTTATGGCCGACCTGTTCGCCGGGGAAATCCTCGAGATTGCCGATGCGGTCAATGATAATGAGGATGGGGCCGGGGGAGAGCGGGAAAATGTTGCGCGTTCCAAATTGCGTATCGATACCCGCAAATGGCTGATGGCCCATTTCGCCCCGGGTCACTATAGCGATAAACCCGCCGCGGCCAATGACACGACGGCCTCCGTTCCTTCTGCCAATTTGTATCTTCCTGAAAATGGCAGACCTTAGACCCCAAGCCGGCCCGCAGGAGATGTTCCTCTCCTCCGCTGCCGATATTGCCATTTACGGCGGCGCTGCCGGCGGTGGCAAAAGCCATGCCCTGCTCATGGAACCCTTGCGCCATATTACCGATCCGGCTTTTCGGGCGGTAATTTTCCGGCGCAATGCCAAGCAGGTCCGCAATGAAGGCGGGCTCTGGGACACCGCCGGCAAACTCTATGAAACCCTCGGCGGCAAAGCCAAGGAGACAGACATGCTTTGGCGGTTTCCCTCCGGCGCCACCATCAGCTTCGGCCATCTCGATCATGAGAAGAACAAATATGACTGGCAGGGCTCGCAGATCACCTATCTTGGATTTGATGAACTGACCCATTTCACCCAGTCGCAGTTTTTCTATCTTTTGAGCCGCAACCGCTCCCTGGCCGGGGCCACGCCGTATGTGCGGGCCACCTGCAATCCCGATGCGGACAGCTGGGTGGCGGATCTGGTGCGCTGGTGGATCGATCCCGAGACCGGCTATCCCGATCCGGAGCGATCGGGTGTCCTGCGTTGGTTCGTCCGGGACGGGGAGCATCTGGTCTGGGACTGTGATCGAAGTGCTCTTGAGGAAATGTACCCGGGTCAGATCGCCAAGTCCGTTACCTTCGTTGCCGCCAAGGTGGAGGATAACAAGGTGCTGATGGACAAGGATCCGGGATACCGGTCCAATCTGGCAGCCCTCAATACGGTGGAGCGTGAAAGGCTTCTCCATGGCAACTGGAACATTCGCCCCTCGGCGGGGCTCTATTTTCGCAGAGGCTGGTTTCCCATCGTCACTGCCGCGCCGGTCATCGGGACGCGGGTTCGCGGTTGGGATCTGGCTGCGACCCTGGTGCAGGGATCATCGGACCCGGACTACTCCGTCGGCATCCGCCTCTGCCAGGATAAGAAGGGCGTCTATTATGTGGAAAAGGTGGAGCGCTTTCGCGGCACGCCCTGGCAGGTGGCAACCGCCATTCGCAACCTTGCGGAAAGCGATGGCAAGAACGTCACCGTCGCCCTGCCGCAGGATCCGGGACAGGCCGGCAAGGCCCAGCGTCATAGCCTGATCAGCGGCCTTGCGGGTTATCGGGTTCTCGCCCGACCGGTGACCGGCAGCAAGCTGGTCCGGGCGGCGCCTTTCTCCGCTCAGGCCGAGGCCGGTAATGTCATGCTGGTCAAGGGCCCCTGGAATGAGGCGTTTTTGTCGGAGCTTGAAAATTTCCCCTCTGGCCGTCACGACGATCAGGTGGATGCAGTGACGGAAGCCTTTAACGCCCTCGCTACCATTGAGAAGAAAACCCAACAGGATATGTATTCATGACCGATCCCTCGCAACATTCGGAAAGTTTTGACCGGATGGCCCGCCGTCAGGCGCTGCCAAAGGCCCTGATGGGAGGGACCCTCTCCATGCAGGCTGCCGGTACCCGCTTCCTGCCGCGCCATCCGGCTGAGAACAATGCCGTCTATCGGGAGCGGGCGGGGCGGGCGGTCTTGCGCAACTATTTCCGCCGCACGGTGCAGAAACTGGTCGGACGGATGTTTTCCAACCCCCTCGGTCTCAGTGACGATATGCCACCGGCCCTCATCGATGCGTTCCGCAATATCGATCTGGTCGGTCGCGGTCTCAATCTGTTCGCCCGCGACTGGTTCCAGGACGCGCTGGTCTCAGGTCTTTCTCATGTGCTGGTGGATTTTCCGGCAGCTATAGAGGGATCTTCCTTGGCCGAGGAACGCGCCAACGGCGCGCGTCCCTATGCGGTTCACATCCGCGCAGATCAACTGATCGCCGCGCAATGGGACAGCCGTGCTCAGGAGAAAATCCTGACCCAGATCCGTATCCGCGAGAAAATTCAGAACTACAAAGGCTATGAAGAAGTCCCCCAGGATCAGATCCGGGTGATCGAGCCGGATCACTGGCGGCTCTATCGGCAGGACAAGAACGGTGACTGGCATCAGACAGCGGAGGGTGAAAACAGCCTTGGTCGCATCCCACTGGTCACCCTGTACACAGATCGCACCGGATTTCTGGAGGCCGATCCGCCGCTCGAGGATCTGGCCTTCCTCAATCTGGAGCATTACCAGATCCGCTCCGATCAGCGCAACGCCCTCAATGTGGCGTCTTTTCCCATCCTCGCCGCCTCGGGTTATGATCCGGAGATTGACGGCCCCATCGAGGTTGGCCCTAACAAGGTGCTGACCACCACCGAAAGCGATGGCCGGTATTATTATGTGGAAAGCAGCGGCGCGGCGCTGGAGGCCGGCGCGCGGGAGCTGGTCGCCCTCGAAGACGCCATGCAGCTGTTCGGCCTGCAATTCGAGTCCGGGCAGGGCATCGGTGAGACGGCCACCGGCCGCGCCCTCGATGCGGCGGATGCCCTGTCGCCCTTAGCCGCCATGGCCCTTAACCTGGAGGACAGTCTCAATGCCATGCTGGCCCTGTTCGCCGCCTGGATGGATATTCCGGAATTTGGATCGATCTCGGTGGCCTCCGATATTTCCCATACCGGCGCGACAGAGACCGATATGTCCTTCCTGATGGAAGCCCGGCGCCTCGGCGATGTCAGCAAGGAGGAGCTATTGCGCGAAGCCCGCCGCCGCGGCCTTTTAAGCGATAGTCTGAAAGCCAATGCCGCCCCTGTCGATTAGACCAGAACGCCAATGAAACCAATTTCCGGCCCCGTCATTCGGGGCTTTTTTTATGAGGATCCCATGTTTGACTTTCCCATCAAATCCGACAGCCTGACTGAAATTCCAACCGCCTATCAAAGCCTCTATACGGAAACGGAGGAGGGCGGGGTCACTCTCGATCCGGCCCTTGCCGCGAAGCTCGACACTTCCGGCCTTGCCTCCGCCCTTGATAAGGAGCGGTCCAACGGCCTGAAAGCGAGCCGGGAGCTGAAAGACTGGCGCGCCCTCGGGGAGACACCGGACCAGGTGCGGGCCAGCCTCGAAAATCTGGAACGCACGGCAGAAGAAGCGGTGGTCGTGATCGACGATCTTCGGGCCCGGAACCATCAGTATCTGGTGACGACAGCCGCGACAGAGGCTCTGCTGGCGGCCGGCGGCAGTGTTGAGCTGTTGATGCCACATCTGGAAAAATCGGTGCGGGTCGAGGCAGACGGCGCCACACCGGAGCTCCGCATCATCGGCCCTGATGGGGAGGACCGCCGACAGGGGGAGGAGGGCTATATGACCGTCCCGGATCTGGTTGAGGAAATGCGCGCCTCTCCGGTGTTTGCCCGTGGTTTTGATCCTGTCGGAAATCGCGGTAGCGGCATGGATCCGGCAAGCCTGCCGCCGACACCGAACAACGATGCCGGGGCCTCCGGCCTTCGCCTTGAAGATATTGCCACCGGGAAGGTGGTGGTCGCCGTCTAGACGGCACTTTGGCCGCGCGGGAAGCGGGCCCGTCCGGGATGGACGCAAGAACGGTTAAACCCAATCCAACTGGAGACAATTATGACAAACGATATCTCGGCGGCGATGCCGAAAATACTGGCACGCGGGCTCTTGAGCCTGCGCGAGCAAACAGTGATGCCCCGCCTGGTCAATGGTGATTTCAGCTCGGACGCGGCGCAGAAGGGCGACACGATCGATGTCATCCTGCCCTCTGAACTGACAGCGAGCGATGTCACCCCCGGGGTGACGCCAGCGGATCCAGCCGATACAAGTCTCGATAAAGTACAGATCGAGCTTGATAACTGGAAGAAGGCGAATTTCTACCTGACCGACCGGGAAATGATGGCGGTCGAATCGCGGGAGAATTTCCTGCCGCTGCAGGCAAGTGCCGCCGTCCGCGCGCTGGCCAATGAAGTCAATAAATCCATTCATGCCAAATATTCCGGCATCTATGGCCTTGTTGGCAATGCCGGAGACACGCCCTTTGCAAGCGACGCGTCGGTCGCGACGGCGGCCCGCAAGTTGTTGTTGGAGCAAAAGGCGCCAAAAGACAATCGCGCCGGTATTCTCAATTTTGATGCGGAGGCCAAGGCCCTCGATTTGGCAGCCTTTGCCGATGTCGACCGGGCCGGGTCTTCCTCGGTTCGTATTGAGGGAGAGATTGGTCGCAAATATGGCATCGACTGGTATAGCGATGACCATGTTCTGACCCATGTGACCGGCGCAGAGGGGAACCCTCTGGTGAAAGGGACCACCCAGACCGGCGGCAGCCTGATTGTCGATGGCTTCACGACAAAGCCGTCCGTCGGAGATGTCTTTACCCTGGCTGGCGATGGCCAGCAATATGTGGTGAGCGCGGCAACAGATCTGAACGGGACGGAATCAACGCTGACCGTCTCGCCTGAGATCATCTCGGCGCCCGCCGACAATGCGGCCCTGACCTTTGTTAGTAGCCATGTTGTCAATCTGGTGTTCAACCGCGATGCCTTCGCCTTCGCCAACCGGCCGTTGGCCCAGAGTACCCAGGATATGGGGCTGGGCAGTCAGATTCTGTCGATGACCGATCCGGTCACCGGCATCTCGCTGCGGTTGGAGGTCAGCCGCCAGTACAAGCAGGTGGTCTGGGAGTTTGACATCCTCTGGGGTGTCGAACTGGTGCGGCCGGAGCTGGCCGTGCGGCTCGCCGGATAGATCGGCAAGGGTGGGGCGGTGCTTCGGTGCCGCCCCGTTTCGGGATTGCTAGCAAAGAGACATAAACTTCATGACCCTCATCACTGAAACCGGCGACGGCGTCGACGGCGCCACCAGCTATATCTCCCTGGCGGAGGCTGACAGCCATTTCACGGCCCTGGCGAAAAATACCTGGACCAGTGCGGTTAGCGCTGCCCGGGAAGAGGCACTCACCCGCGCCAGCCTGCATATCGACAGCTATGATTATCCGGGGGAGATCCTGTCCTTGTCCCAGGGTCTGAAATGGCCGCGCAGCAAGGCCTATGATAGTGATGGCCGTCGTATCACCGGGCTTCCCCATGCCTTGCGCACGGCAACTCTCGAGCTGGCATTGATCTTCATAGAGAATTCCGACGGCCTTGATGGCCGCTCTCCTATCAAGCAGAAAATCGGCCCGGTGGAGCTGACCTATGACCGGGCCCGGGGTGGCAGTTTCGTCTTTCGCCTGCTCAGCCGCATTGGCGCCCGGTCCCCCTCCCAAACCCTAACCAGAGGATAGAGGTTTATGTCCCTAACAGCCATACGAAACAGCGTTCGTAGCCTGTTCGATGAGATCGGAGAACTGGCCGTCACCGCAATCCTGCGCCGCAAAGCAAATGATAGCTATGTTCCCGGATCCGCTCCGGCTGTCGTGGTTACAGACTATTCGGTCCGTCTGCTGACCATGGATCTGACGGCGCGGGAAAGCCGCAATGAAACCGACAGGATCCTGGAACCGGTGTTGCAGCATGCGCTGATCGAAAGCGAAGAGATTGCCCCCCGCGTTGACGACGATCTGGTGATTGCCGATACGGTCGTTACCTTGCAGCAGGTGGCCGCAGCAGATCTCGGTGCCGGTATTCTCTATGAGGTCTTTTACCAATGAGTTATCGGAAAGTGCAGGCCGCCCTCGATACCCAATTGCTGGCCTACCAGTCGAGCCATGTCGCCTTTGAAGGTGTGAGCTATCGCCCGACCAAAGGCATCGGCTATCTGCGGGTGGCATTTCTGCCGGCGCCGGAGACCTTGATCACCCTCGGTGCCGCATCACCCCAGCAGCAGGGTGGTGTTTATGAGATTACGGTGACGGAGACATCTTCGGCCGGGTTGCTGACAAAAATTGATGAGTTGCGCAGCCATTTCAATCGTGGTCTCACCCTCAGCTTTGAAGAGCTTGAGGTCCATATTGACGGTACCACGGTTGGCGAACCAGCTGAGCGCCTTGCCGATCTGTCCCGCCCTGTATCCGTTTCCTGGCGCAGCTATTTTTAGGAGAATTCAATGACTTATGCCACAGGGTTCAGGCACGGCCTGAACTATGTCCCGGAGGCCAGCTTTGGTGCGATCCCCAGCAACCCGGCCATGACCAGCCTCCGTCACACGGCCTGCAGTCTCGGCCATTCGACGGCGGCGCTGGCGTCGGAAGATATTACCGGAAATCGCCAGCTCAGCCATCTTTTGCTGGGTCAGCAGACAGTGTCCGGCGATATCGATTTCGAGCTGACCTATGATGCTTACGACGCTTTGCTGGCGGCGGCCTTCCAGTCTGATTGGGATGGGGATGTGCTGAAAATTGGCGCGAACCAGCCGAGCTTTACCTTCGAGCGGGCCTTTGGTGATATCGACCAGTGTCAGCGTTTGAGCGGCTGTATCATCGATCAGTTCAGCCTGTCCTTGCGCCCGGATCGTCTGGCCGCTGGCAAGTTTTCGGTGATGGGCAAGGGGTCGGGCCTGGCGACAGAGGCCCTGGACGCAAACCCGACCGCTGCATCGTCCTTTGATCCCATGGATAGCTATTCAGGCAGCGTTGTCGAAGGTGGCAGCAGTCTGGCGCTGGTGGCTGCGGCGGAACTCAGGATCGATAATAACCATGAGCAGGCCTTTACCCTTGGCAGCAGCGAAAGCAGTGCGCTGATCCCGGGCAGCGCCCGCATCAGTGGGGAGCTTGTTTGCTATTTTGAGGATGCGGGCTTGCTTGGTAAATTTGCTGGCGGGACGGAAAGCAGTCTGACCCTGACCGTCAGTGGCAGTGGCGGGTCCTATGCCTTTTCCCTGCCGAGGATCCTCTATACAGGCGCCGACAACCCGGTGGCAGGTGAAGGGCCGATGACACTCTCTCTGCCCTTTACCGCCCTTTATGACGGCACGGCAGGCACATCCCTTAGCCTGACCCGGACAGCATCATGACGGAGTGCCACATGAAAACTGAGTTTGATCTCGCGGATTTTGATCTCGGGGCGCTGGCCGAGGCGGGGGCACCCCTGACCTTGTGCCATCCAAAAACAAAAGAGGCCCTGTCGGTGCGGATCTGGCTGCAGGGGGAAGATGCGGCCAGCTATCGGGCACTGCTGCGTCAACAGCTTGACCGTCATCTCGCTGATCCCAAGGCCGAACTGAAAGCAGCGGACCTGGAAGAACGGCTGATCGAGCGGCTGGCCGCCCTGACGGTGCGCTGGGACAACATGATTGAGGACGGGGCGGCGCTGCCCTGCACAACGGAGGCAGCTCGCCAGATTTATCAGCGCCATCTCTGGATCCGAGAACAAGTTTCTCGCTTTGTGGAGGAGCGGGCCAATTTTTTGCCCTGAAAGCGGCGGCGCTGATGGACTGGTTCCGTCATCAGCTCTGGCTGCAGGCGGACCTCGGGCAGGGGATCAGCCGGGAGGTGGCGCTAAAACAAATAGGCAAGTTGCCAAGCTCAAAGGTTCCGTTAGAGCCGCCGCCCTGTCTCGGGCATCTCGTGGAATGGATCGCGGTGTTGATCCCTTTGGAGACCCGATCCCCGGCCCGGATCGCGGCGGATATTCAGGCTCGTTTTGGTCTGCCGCCGCGGCCCTCGGAACTGACCGTGCTGATGGACATGATTGATCTCTGGCGGGACCACCAGATGGAGGAAAACAAGACGTGACGGATTTGAATTCAAGGCAAAGTGATACTTTAGAAAAGATCCTCAATAATATGAATTTATTACGAAATAACTTTCGTCAGGCAGAACGGGAAGCCGCTGGTCTAACCCGCCAGTTTGACAAACTTGATCTCGGCCTGAAGGCGGGTGCCGGGTCTGGCACAGGTTTGTTTGAGGCGCTTGGAAGTGGTGTCAAAGACATGCAGGAGGAGCTGGCGTCTCTCACCGGGATTGGCGAGCGGACGGCCGCCAGTCTTCGCAGCGCTTTTGGTGGAGCGTTTCAGAAATTGATGCTGAAGGGCCAGGATTTTAAATCCGTGCTCGCCTCTTTGGAGACGGATCTTTTAAGTCTAGGCGGCCAGGCCTTTGGCGGTGGTTTGGCATCCGCCGGGCAGGGGCTTCTCTCGCAAATTTTCCCGGGCTTCTCCAACGGCGGCAGCTTTACGGTTGGCGGTGCCGCCGGCGTAGATCGCAATCTCGTCGGTCTGCGCCTGACCCGCGGGGAAAAGGTCACTGTCGAGACCCCGGCCCAGGCGCGGCAATCGCCGCAACAGGCGAGCCCCGCCGCCAATGTCACCCTGGCCTTCAATATCACCACCCCGGATGCCGACAGCTTCCGGCGCAGCCAATCGCAAATCCAGGGCGAGGCCTTGCGTCAGGCGCAACGTCAGTTGCAGAGGAATGGATAGAGCATGAGTTTTCACGACGTCAGATTTCCGACAACCGTTTCCTATGGGGCCGTTGGGGGCCCGCGCTTTTCAACAACGGTACAGATCATGAATTCCGGTCACGAACAGCGCAATATCAATTGGGCCCAGGCGCGGCGGGAATTTACCGTCGATCTCAGGCCAAGCCGCGGGGCGGAATGGACGGCGGTGCTGGACTTCTTCCATGCCCGCTGGGGACGGGCCTATGGCTTTCGCCTTAAGGATTTCTCTGATTTTACTCTGCCGCAGCAAAGTATCGGCAGCGGTAATGGGACCAGTTCCGAGTTTCAGATCTACAAGCGCTATACGGACGCTGCCCTCGATGCGCCGCCCTATGATCGGGTTTTGAAGAAGATCGTGGCAGGAACTGTCTCCGTTTCTCTCGCCGGTGTCGTGCAAAGTGGTGGCTGGTCCGTGGATGTGGATACGGGGATTGTCAGTTTCGATACGGCGCCCGAAGCCGATGTCGATATCGCCGTTGAATGTGAATTTGATGTGCCCGTACGCTTCGATACCGACCTGATGCAGTCAGCCATTCCGGGGCCGGATATCCATCACTGGCAGAGTATCAAACTGGTTGAGGTAAGACTGTGAAGCAATTGAGTTCAAACATGAAATCTCATATTGGTGGGGAAGTGACGAGCCTGGCCACCTGCTGGTCGCTGACCCGCCAGGATGGGACCGCCTTGTACTTTACGGACTTCGATCAAGACCTTACGGTGGAGGGAAATATCTACAGGGCCGAGACCGGTTATAGCCGCACCGCCATTGATAATACCAACGGTCTCACCGTCGATAACCTCGATATCATTGGCAGCCTCGACAGTGCCGCCATTACCGCGCAGGATCTGATGGCCGGGCTCTATGACTTTGCCGAGGTGACGATCTTCATGGTCAACTGGCAGGATCTCAGTATGGGCCAGATCCCGCTGCGAACGGGTTGGCTCGGAGAGATCAGCTTTGTGGAGGGCCGCTTCACTGTCGAGCTGCGCGGCCTGGGGCAAGCGTTTCTGTCCGAAATTGGGGAGGTTTACACGCCGACCTGTCGGGTTGACCTCGGCAGCACGGCCTGCGGGATTGACCTCTCCCCCCTGCAAGAGACCGATGTGATTGCCTCCGTGACCAGCCGCAGTCAGTTTACCCTGACCAGTTATGACGGAGCGGAGGAAGTGCTAGCGAGCGGCGGGCTGACGGTGACCAGCGGCCTGAACAGTGGCAGGTCCCTTGAGATCAAGGGCTGGAACCAGTCCACCAAGACTGTCACCCTGTTATTCGACCTCCCGTTCGATCTTACCATTGGCGATTCCGTCAGCTTTTATCCCGGCTGTGACAAGCGCTTTGCCACCTGCCGCGATGTCTTTGGCAACCAGATCAATTTCCGTGGCTTCCCTCATATTCCAGGCACCGATGCCTTGTTGGAGAGTGGCAATGGTTGATGGATCGCTGATTTTAGACGCCGCTCGGGATTGGATCGGCGTGCGATGGCAGCATCAGGGACGGTCCCGCCAGGGCGGGGTGGATTGCGTCGGTCTGATCGTTGTGGTCGCCAGATCTCTCGGGCTCGACCTTGAAGATGTACATGGATATCAGCGTCAGTCAAATGGCCTGCAGCTCATGAAAGAACTTAATAAAAGATTTAAGAAAACCTCTGTAACTCATTATAAAAAAGGTGATATCGGTGTTTTTAAGGAAAGCAGTTTTCCGATCCATGTGGGCTTTCTCAATCCTGAGGAAGGAGCAGCGACTGTTATCCATGCCCATGCTCGCCGCCGTCAGGTGATCGAAGAATCCCTCATCGGTTACGGACAGCCTATCGCCGCTTTTCGCTTTCGGGAGATGCACTGATGGCGACCCTGGCATTGGGCGTAGTCGGCGCCGGTATTGGCTCTATAACCGGTGTAGGGGCTGGAGCCGGTTGGGCGCTCGGCACGACTTTGGGGCGGGTTCTTTTTCCCGAGACGGGTGGATCGGCGGCATCCGGCCTCAGCGATCTGAAGATTACTGGCGCCAGTTACGGGGCAATGATCCCGAAGGTTTATGGCAGCATGCGTCTCGCCGGGAACGTCATCTGGACTGGTCCACTTACTTCAGAGACAGTCAGCAGTGGCGGTGGCGGGAAAGGCGGCGGTTCCTCTTCAAGTACACAAAGCCGTGTCTATTCGGTCAGCTTTGCCGTCGCCATTGCGGAAGGGGAGCTTGGTTCCCTTCTCAAGATCTGGGCCGATGGCACGGTCATATATGATCGCAGCAGTAGTGGGGAGGCTTTGGCATCCGATGTGCGGGCGCGCTTTTACAGCGGATCAGTAGAGCAGCTCCCTGACAGTGTTATGGAAGCGGTGGAAGGCGCGGGGCAGGTGCCCGCCTATCGGGGTCTGTGTTATGTCGTGTTTGATGAGCTGCCGCTTCAGGCCTATGGCAACCGCCTGCCTAATATTGAAGTGCTGGTCTCCACCGCCGGGTTGGACACTTATCCGGAAACCTCCGGAACCGTAACAACTGGATCGCCAGGATCGATAGCCTATGACCCTGTTCGCGGTCAGGTCTTTACCTATGAAGTGGCGGGCAGTCCCGACCGGGTCCGAAAATTCAATGCCCTGACACTGGACGAGGTGGGAGCGGTGGAAATCGATACGGTCTTTCCCCGGCTCCCTTCGGCTTCTGTGGGCTTTTCCCGGGATCGGGCTGGGCGGTTCTGGATTGGCAGCGGCAATGGATTGCTCCCCGGTCGAAAAATCCATCTGGTCGATGGGGACAGCCTGGCGCCTATCCGCTCAACGGATTTGCCAACCGGCATCGGGGCCGTAACCGCCTCCAGTGATATTGTCTCGACCATGACCGGGGAGCGGTTCCAGGTCGCCGGATCACAGCAATCTTCGCAGGCGGTCGTGTTTGATTCTGATCTTGCGGTCATAGGCCTAATGTCAACAACGGCGCCAGTCTGCACCGGCGCGCTCACAGACGAGAACGAAGTGGCTTGGCTCGCTTTCTCCGGCCAGGCCAGTGGGCCGGCTGTCAGTGACCTCGATATCGTTGCGGTCTCAATCTCTGCAAGTCAAGGCGTGGGCGGCATCACTCACCAGGCGCAGTTTGAGATAACGACCTTGCCATCCAGCAGCCTGACACCGCTCGGCGGGGCAGGGAATGAGACCAATACCATTACGGATCTGGTCGCCTATCTGCCGCAGAGCCGGGAGCTGGTTTTCCAGAATGACTACCGCCTGTTCAAATGGTCAATGGAGAGCAAGACCATTACGGTGACCCGCGACGGAGCTGGATTTGGCGGTGCCCTCTCTCTCCTCAATACCCATAACGACAGTGAACTCGTTTATCTTAAAAATGGCCGCTATGTCACCTATCTGAGCGCCGAAACTCTCCTGGAAACAGAACAGGTGGATCTGCAATCCTTTGCAGGAATCACCACGACGGTTCAGGGTTGCTATGACGCAGATAGCGACAGCTTCCTGGCCCTGCAGAATGGGCAGGTGCCGCGTCGTCTATATTTGCGTCGTCAGGCCGGGCAGGATGCCGCCGTTGCTGATATTGTCTTTGATCTTTCTACAGCCGCAGGACTGATACCGAGCCAGATTGATGTCAGCGGGCTATCGGGGTCGATTCCGGGCTTTGTTGTCAGTCGGCCCATGTCCGTCTCAGACGCCTTACAGCCATTAATGCATGTGGGCTTTTTTGATGCCGTAGAATGTAGTGGAAAAATTTCCTATATTCCACGGAATAATAATCCTGAAATTAGCATATCCGATCAAGACCTGTTAGCTCCGCCACAAGTTCGGCGTCAGCAGGAAGGCGAGCTGCCGGCATCCATATCTCTCAATTATCTGGCGTCGGAAAACGGCTTTCAGGTGGGTAGTCAATCGGAACGGCGGATGGCTGATCCGGTCGCCACCATGTTCGGCACCTCCCAGATCACTCGGGATCTGCCCATGGCCCTGACAGCGGATCAAGCTCGGCAGACATGCCAGAAAACACTGTCCGCGGCCTGGACAGAACGCCAGAGCCTGGAAATGGCCTTGCCCATCCGCTATCTGGCTTTTGATCCTGCGGATGTGGTGACGGTTGATCTGGCCGGGGCAGTTCGCCCCGTTCGCTTGACCGGGTCGACCTTTGGCGCGGATATGCGTCTGCAGGCCAATGGCGCGCTGATCGCGACAGATGGGTATAAGGCGTCGGTCACGGGTGAAGCGGGGTCCGGTTATTCCCAGGTTCTGATCCAGCGGGGCACCGAGGCTGAGTTGTTCCTGCTCAATCTACCACTCCTGCAGGATCAGGACGCGACCGCTGGTGTCGCCAGCCGCTTCTACTTCGCCCTCGATGGCTATCAGGGCAGCGCCGGTGGCAGTGTGCTTTATGGCGCCGCTGAAGATGGCCCCTTTGAGGTTGAAGGAGAGATCAGCTCCGATGTGACCTGGGGCGTCACTCATGATGCTTTGCCGGATGTAGACAAGCCGTGGCAGACTGACCGCACCAGTACTGTTGATATACGCTTCGTCAATGGCGGTGAGCAGCTTGAAAGCATTCCGGAGGCTGCCTTGCTAATGGGCGGCAACGTCTTGCTGATCGGCTCCGAGATTATTCAATTTGCCGATGTCAGTCTCAATGTGGATGGAAGTTACCGGCTTTCAACGCTGCTGCGGGGGCGGCGTGGTACAGAAACCAGCACCGGCTCTCACAGCCTCGGTGAAAAGGCCGTGTTGCTGGAGGCGAATAACTTTGGCAGCGGGATCGCGTCTCTGGCAGACCTCAATATCCCGCGTTCCTGGAAGGCGGTTAGCCCGGGCAGGAACCTGGAGGAGGTTGCCAAGCAGATTGTTCCCCTGACGGGACGGGATCTGATGCCCTACGCGCCGGTCCATCTAGATGCTCTCCGTTCGCCCGGACTGGTGAGTCTGTCCTGGGTTCGACGCAGCCGGATTGGCAGCAGCGGACTGGCCTCAATACTTCCCATCGCCGAAGCCAGCGAAACCTATGAGCTGGTCTTTACCTTTAACGGGGCATCCGTCTCAAAATATGTGCGCGAGGCGACGGCGTTTGATTATGACCTCGCCACCTTCAATAGCGATTTTGCCGTGTCGGAAAGCGAAATTCCCATCCTCACCCTCACTCTTTATCAGATTTCAGAGGCCATCGGTCGGGGCAGCCCGGCAACGGAGATTCTATAATGTCAGAACTGAACCTACCCCAGATCGCCGAAAGCCAAGCCCTGGCTTATGTCACGTCCAATGATGCGGACGCTCGACTTGAAAAAGCCTTATGCGACAGCCTGGCCGTAACTGTGCCGTCTTCGGGAAATATCACCCTCACAGAAGAGCAGTTTCAGACGGCCTGGCGGTTTCGTCTGGAGGGATCCCCAGCCGCCGCCTTTGATCTGATCCTGCCGTCTGTCAGTCGCCCCTTTTTGATGGATAATCAGAGCGGCATGACAGTGACGGTAAAAATCGAAGGCGGTGCTGCTACTCCGGTTCTGGATACGGAAACCCGTCTTCTCTATAGCGATGGCGTCAACATCACGGCGTTGAGCGATACCAGCGGTAGCAGTGTCTCAGCGTCTCATTCCGGCGCCCTCGTTTTACTGGCGTCCGATCAAACCGTTGCCAGCGGTCCCAGCAACGTCTTGCTTGACTGGGGGGCAGAGAGCTATGACACGGATGGGTTCTATGACAGCAGTTCCAGTACAGAACGTTTCACCATCCCGAGCGGGGTGAACAAGATCATTCTCAGCTGCCAGGTTCGCTGGGATAATAACGCATCCGGGGTACGAGAGATCCTCGCCTATAAGAACGGCTCGGCGGCCTTTGACGGCCGCCCCTTTACCCATAGTGAGGCTCAGACCGCGCGGACCATGCAGCATTTCCTCTCCCCGGTGCTGCCGGTGACTGCCGGTGACTATTTCGAGGTTTTTGCCAATCAGAATTCCGGTTCCGATCGCACTATCGAAAGCCATGTGTCCAGCTGGTTTTGCATTCAGGCTGTCGGGTAGGTGGCTATGGATGGATTGGAACAGGAAATTGGCGCCATGCGGGCGCGGGTGGAGAACCTGCATCTCGACATGGTGGAGCTGCGCGATGATGTCAAATTTCTCAGCCTGCAGGTCAGCATGGGCCGCGGGGCGCTTAAGGTGATCGGCATTATCGGCAGCCTTGCCGCCATCCTGCTGACCTTCGCCGCCTGGATCGGGCAGGCATTCAAACCCTTTAATCTTTAACTTTAAGAGGAACAATCATGCAGACATATCTTATGCCTATCACGTTGGAAGAGGCCATTTTGCTTGCCTTTGAGATGCTCACGATCCTGGTCACAGTGGCGACAGTCATTACCGCCCTCACACCCTCTCGCTGGGATAACCGGATGCTTGACCGGGTTTTTCAGTTCATGAACCTCATCGCTGGAAATGTCGGTCAGAACAGAAATGCAGATGACCGGTAGCCCTGTGACTTTCCCATCAAAATACAAAGGAGCAAACATGACATCTTCAGCCAATAGCGATCAAATCCCTTTGGAGCATGACAGAGAAGAGGAGGGCGGCCTGGACGTCTATCTGGCAGACAGTGCGCCGCTTCTGTATTCTCCGCCAGAGGAAGAGGGGGCCAATGATAACGCACGGCTGATCGAGGTGGTACAGGGCACAGTCTGGCGGAACTCAGAAAGCCTGCAAGGACAAAGCGATGGGCCGGACGGTGCGGAATTCGGCTCTCTGCAGCGGCGATCGGAGAACCCGCAGGAACTCGATTTCTCAGAATCAGGTTCTCGTCGCCGTGGCTTTCTTGATGAGGATTGGGGCTAGGACGCTTGGTTATTTACGGTCGCTGAGGGCGAGGCCGATCCCGGCAGCGATGAAAAATCCTGCCGTGATCCGATTGCGCAGACGTTGGAAACGCAGCATCACTGTGCGCAATGATCCGGCAAACGCCGCCCAAACCGCGTCTCCGAGGGTAAGGATGGTCAGGAAGACCGCCGCCACCAGCCCGAGCTGCACCACATAACTGCCGTTTGCGCTGACAAATTGCGGCAAGAGGGCAGCATTGAAAATCAGGGTCTTTGGATTGATCACCGCGACAAGAATGCCATGATAAACAAGTTTCAGACGAGGGGCCCGCACGGCATGAATCGCGGAGAGATCCTCAATCGGTGCCGACCAGGATTTATAGCCGAGATATATCAGATAGCCGACACCTGCCCATTTGATCCAGAAAAGGATGTCCGCAACCAACTCCAACAACGCACCGATACCGAGGACTACCAACACCAGCTGCAGGCCAACCCCGATGGTTGTCCCGACGACCGAACAGAGACCATAGGTAAAGCCATAGCGCACGGAATTGGCGATAATGAGCGCAACATTGGGGCCGGGAATAGCCACAAGGCCGAGGCTAACAAAGATCAGTGGTAAAAATTGTTCCATACACCCAAAGTAGCATATAGGAAGGAGCGGTCAATTGAGTTGAAACGAGCCGATTCAATTCAAAGCCCCTGTTTGCGATGCCAAGCTGTTGAGTTTTGTGAATTATTTGTGACAATTCCACAGAAAAATGCGGTTTTATTAACCATAAATCACAATTTGCTGGCGTTTTGAGTCAATTTTATGTATGATTGATATATATTTTTGAGAATCTGTTTCGTTTGTAGCTGAACCAGTCCCATTACTTTTGCAAACTTTAATTAGGGTAGAGATGTCCTATGGCCTATGGCGCGGTCAAACTGAATTTGATGGTTATCGGGATTGTATCCGTTCTTCTTGCGGGAGGGGTCACCCTCCTTGGTCTCACACATGAAGGCAACGCCGCTCCGGTCGCCTGCTCTGGCGAATATGCGGACAAGGCAGACTGCTCAGCACTTGAGAGCAAGGCAGCTGTCAGGACAGATGCTGTCTTGTATGGCAGTGTCCTTCAGAAGTCTTATGATCACGGCATTCTATACACGGGTGAAACAGCGGCCCCGGCCGAGACCAAAACCAAAACATCCATGGTTCCCCTGCCTCCGGCACTTGTACTTTTCGGCGGAGCCATGCTTGGCATGATCTATCTGGGACGTCGGCGCAAGGTAAAGCCGGTCCAGGACGAGTAGTAACGAGCCTGATAATTCACTCTTATTTCCAGCGATCGCCTGGAACCTTCCGGGCGACCATCCCGTCTTGACCTCTTCGAATTTCTGGAAGAACCTGTTTGCTCAAGTCAGATAAGGAGTACGGGTATGCTAGGGAAGAGGATTTATGTCGTTATTCTGGCGGCTGCGATGGTTCTGTCGGGGCCCATGGCTCAGGCCAAGAATGACAAGGCCAAGGGTGGCAAAAAAGGCGGGGCGTCTAGTTCGGCGCAAACCAGTTCCCTCGTCAGTCCAGGTCTGACAGCCGCCGATGCCCGCCAAATCCTGAGTGCCTTTCAACTTCCGGACACTAAACCGTTGCCACCGGGAATTGCCAAAAATCTGGCGCGGGGCAAACCACTGCCACCCGGTATTGCCAAAAAGAACCTGGCGCCGAATATCCTCAAGGAGCTGCCTTATTATGAGGGCTATGAATGGCTGCAGGTGGGGGTCGATTTGATCCTGGTGACGACCGGCAGCAAAACCATCGCGAAAGTACTTGAAAAGGTATTCAACTAAGTTGCAAAAAACTCTTGAGACTTAGTTTTCCGGTTTCCTCAGAATCACTGGTTATATTTGAGTCTTAAGAAGGTCTTTTCGTGCCATGCAAAACTAGTAATGACTCGCAATTCGTCGGTCAATCTGCAGTTTTTGGGGGTTTTTCATTTCTCTCGTTAACCATAACTAATATTACTTCTGGTGAATCGTAAAATTTTAGGCAAAAATGAGGCAAATCTTAAGAATCACCTTCAGGGGTTGAAGGACGCTTTTGATAAAGTTGGAAGTAGATTAATTCGTTCCGGTTATTTGTTTATGTTGATAAGGGAGGCGATATTTATGTCGGCTAACACTATTACTCTAAAATTGAAGGTTCTTGGCCTCGGCGTTGCGGCGCTGGTGGGCGGTATGGCCTTCCTCGGATCGGCAACTACCGCCGATGCTTCTTTCGTTTGTTCCGTCGCGGCGCCAATGCCGGGGCAGGGCGAATGCTGGAACGAGCTGGATACAGCTGGCAATGCCGCTGGTGATTTCCGCAGTGATGGCGGCTGGGAAGCCCGCTTCACGACATTTGACGGACCACCTGCCGGTTCCGATGGCGACTGGACCGATTTCCAGTTTACCACGACCAATCTGCTGGCGTCTCAGTTCTCCACCCAGAAAGCCTTTGGTGATCAAAGCCCTGCGAATGTGGAAACTGTTCTTGAAGGTGCTGACTGGTTTGGTCAGCCTCTGACATTAGTGGGCGATGGGAGTCTCACCGGAAGGGAAGCAACAGCCAATGCGTTGCCCGGGAACGTCCTTTATATCCATGTCGGCGGGTTCAGCATGGCCTGGCTCTATGATGAGGATAACCCCTTCTTCTGGCAGGGAAGTGGATTTGGCAAGGGCCTCAGCAATTACCGTATTTATCAGACGGTATCTGCCGTGCCATTGCCGGCAGCTCTGCCAATGTTTGGCGCGGCTCTTCTCGGGATCGGGTATCTGTCCCGCCGCCGAAAGAAAAAGGCAGCTATGGAAGCCTGATTATAGTGACATAGAAGATCAAACGGCGGCTTTCGAGCCGCCGTTTTTTTATGCTTTATGCTTAACGGAATGAGGGCAAGCCCTTAATCTTTGCTTAGTGACTTGGACCTATTGTCTCCTGATGGAAATGCGTGCTGATATCCGGCCCACGGCAGCGTTGCTGGAAGCCTTCCGCTTTGTGATTGATCATCGCTGGCCCTGCCTGATCCGGGCAGTGCCCATCGTCATCATGACCGGGTTTATCGCCTGGTTGGAAACCAATATCCTGGCCCGCACGGAATTTTTCCCCCTGGTCATGAACGAAATCCTGTACGCGATTTTTGCTGTTTACTGGCATCGCTATACCTTATTGGAGGAAGATCGTCTCAGCCCGGATTTCGGCCTGCATTTCGGCATCCGGGAAATCAAATTTGCCGCCGTCATGCTGCTCTATGTATTGGTGACGTATGTATTGGCGACGGCCTTTCTGGCCGCTATGGGCACAGGCTCGGCCTCCTCAATTCTGATATTTATAATTGCATTGGGGCTCGCCTTTCTGCCGATCATCCTGATGTTCCCCGCTATTGCCCTGGATCAGCCATTGCGTCCCGGTTATTTCGCCCGGCGAATCTTTGAGATTTTCCTGCCGCTCCTGGGCACTGTGTTGCTCGGGATTGTCGCGGCCGTTGGACTCTATCTGCTGATATTCCTGCCCCTTGGCCTTCTGGCCATCCTGATGGGAACGACCTTTGCCGAAATTCTGGTTTCAGTGGTGGCCAGTTTTCTGGTGATGCCTCTGGTCCTTGCGGTCTCTGTTTCTTTTGTCTCGTTCCTGTATCGGGATATGATCGGCCTGGCGCCGCAAACAGCCTGAAACACTCCCAAATGTGATATTCGTCCTTGCTGGTCTTCTGATAATTTCCTACCGTTTTATTTTTTTCTGAAGGCGAAAAGCATGAGTGACGAATTAGAGGGCGGCTGTGCCTGCGGGGAGGTGCGGTATCGACTAAAGAAAGCCCCAATGTTTGTGCATTGCTGCCATTGCCGGGAATGTCAACGCCATTCAGGCAGTGCCTTTGTGTTGAATGCGATTCTGGAGCGGGAGCATCTGGAGATTCTCTCTGGTGACCCGGTGCCTTATCAGGTTCCGACCCATAGCGGCGGGCCTCATGGAATTTATCACTGCGAAGCATGTCAGACCGCAGTCTGGAGTGATTACGGTAGTCGCAATGTCTTGCGTTTCGTTCGGGTAGGGACCCTCGACGATCCGACACAGTTGCCGCCGGATGTGCATATCTTCACCCGCTCGAAGATGTCATGGGTGACCCTGCCGGAAGACGCCTTGTCCTTTCCCGTTTATTATGATCGCAATGATCATTGGCCCGCCGAGAGCCTTGCGCGCTGGCAGCAGATCAATTCATAGGAGCCGATCATCATGAAAATCGGAATTGTCGGGGCAGGAGCCATTGGCGGATTTTTTGGCGTGCGATTGACGCAGGCGGGATATGATGTCTCGGTCCTGGCGCGGGGACGCAATCGGGAAATTCTGGCAGAGAAGGGCATGACCCTGACCTCCAGCACTGGCGACGCGACGGTAAAGTTTGCCGCCGTTGAGGAGGATCCGGCGGCCATTGGCATCATGGATGTGGTAATCTTCATCGTTAAAAGTCAGGATTCGGTTCAAGCGGCGGAAGACATGAAGCCGATGATCGGTCCGAACACGCAAATCATCAGTTTTCAGAACGGTCTTTTCGGCATTGAGCACTTGGCGGAGATTTACGGCGCGGACAAAGTCTCCCCCGGCATTACCTATATCCCCGCCGTTGTCGATAAGCCTGGCCTTGTCCGCCATACCGGTCCTTTGACCCGCTCTCTGTTTGGGCCGTATACAACGCGGGATTTCAGTCTGCATCAACAGCTCGCTGATGACCTCACTAAAGTTGGAATGGATATCCATGCCCGGGCGGAGCCAATGCCAGAAATCTGGGAAAAATTTGTTGTTCTCACCCCGTTTCATGTCATTGGTTGTCTGACCCGGATGCCTCTTGGCGGCTGGATTCCCTCCCCAGAGACTGAGGATCTGTTTCTCCGAGCTATGAAGGAAGTCATGGCGGTGGGCATGGCGAAAGGGGTGGCGATCACGCCGGATATTGCCGAGAAACAGGTGGCATTTTGCAAGACGGACGCCAGCCCCGATACGCGGGCGTCAATGCTCGAAGATCTGGAGCGGGGGAAGCCGCTCGAAATCGATGCCACCGTCGGCTGGCTGTGCCGGGAAGGCAAACGGCTTGGTGTGCCGACACCGATCCATGACACAGGCTATGCCTTGCTCGCCCCGTATCGGGACGGTGGCAAAAGCTAGTCTTCTGCGCCGTCCTTTTCCGTCTTCTCAGCCTCGAACACATCTTTAACGAAAGACATGGACTTCCAGGCGGGGTCCGGTGGGCTGTAGCCCTCATCCGGGACATGGATTGACGGTTCATTTTTGGCCATATTGGGAATGTAGCGAGGGCAATTGCTAAAGATATATTCTGCCGTGACCCGGATCAGCCGCTTGGCCCCGGGTAAGCCCTCAATCGCTTCCGGGCTTTCATCAATCTCTGCATGGCCACTGATCCGCAGACGTCCTGCATTGTTATAAAGCTTGCCGTCAAAACTGATGAATAGAAGGCCAACACGAGAGTTTTTTGTGATATTGCCAAGGCTGCGATACATCCGGTTACCGTCATAATCGGGCCAGGCCAAGGTGTTTTCTCCGGTCACTTTTATAAAGCCCGGTGCGCCGCCCTTGAAAGAACAGTCAACGCTTTCTTCTGACGCCGTGGACAGGAAAAAGAACTCGGAGCTTTCGATGAATTCCCGATCCACCTCGTTGAAAGCTTTACGCATACGATTGGCTTTGAGGCGGTCGGCGACCGTGCGTCCTTCGTAGCGATCCTGTAACTCGCGCATGCCGTCGTGATAATATACCATTGTCTTTTTCCCTGGGCTTGGGCCCTTTTCGTTATCGATAAGATTGGCTATATCTGCCGAAGAATTTTCAAGGGCCAGTTTGTAAGCAATTGGGTCATTTAGCAACGGGCCTGTTTAAAAACGGACCTAAGGAGAGTTTTGGTGCTGACGGAAGTGTCGGGAAATTTTGTCAAGATCGCCTTTGCCGATGCGGTTGAGGTGCCGCTTTTGCGTGGGCATCCAAAGCGCCCTGCCGCCCGCTTTAACCGTCCGGGTCAGGATGCGCTTTATCTCAGCCCCGATGAAGCAAGTGCGCGGGTGGCCATCGGCGAATATGTGCAGGAAGGGGATCCACCTCGGGTATTGTTAAGCTATGAGGTTGATGCTTGTACTCTCCTCGATCTGCGTCTTCCTGAGGCAGCGGATATTTACGAGCTTGCCCGCCAAAGCTGGCGCCCGCCCTTTGCCCGCGGGGAGGCGCCACCCTCTTGGGAGGCAGCGGATCTGATCCGGAATTTGGGTCATGTCGGCCTGATTGATCCGTCTCGCCAGCAACCCGGCTTGTGGCATATCACCTTGCTGCGCTGGAACGAACCGGGTGCACCAAAAGTTCGCCAGATCGGCAAGCCGGTGCCGATCTCCATCGCACCCAAACCTGTAACCGATTGACGAAAGACCGGATTGCCGCTAGCTTTTCGTCAGAATTTTAATGAGGCATGAAATGTCATTTGTCGTGGTGATCGTGGGAAATTTGCGCATGGGCCGGTAACGGTTAGCTGATCCCCTGTCCATGCGCCCTCGATTTTCGGGGGCTTTTTTGTGCCTGTCTCGAACCGTGCCTGATTGGTCGGTTGAAAGGATAGTTTGTTGTACGCTGCGCGCACACCGCCGAGATTGGGAACGCTGGTTCTGTTGACAGGCATGTCTGTCTTGTCCCTCAACATGTTTCTGCCATCCTTATCAAACATGGCGGTGGACTTTGAGACTGACTATTCCATCGTCGCCCTTGCGATAGCCGGATATCTTGGTATTACGGGGATATTGATGCTGATTGCCGGGCCGATGTCTGATCGATTTGGTCGTCGGCCGGTTCTGCTTGGCGGTGTCACGATTTTTACCCTGGCTTCGCTGGTGTGCGTCTTCACCACCGACATCTGGGTATTTCTTGCCTTTCGCGTCTGCCAGGGAGCGATTGTCTCCGGCTGGGCGATTTCATTGGCTTGCATTCGGGACCAGTATCCGCCGCAGGAAGCCGCCAGCAAAATCGGCTATGTGACCATGGCAATGGCTGTTGCGCCAATGCTTGGGCCCATGTTTGGCGGGCTGCTGGATGAATTTTTTGGTTGGCGGGCAAATTTCGTTGCCTATGCCGCTTTGGGCGTCTTTGCCTTTGTCCTCTGCTGGATTGATCTGGGGGAGACAAACACCTCACCGTCGGAGACCTTTTCCAAGCAGTTCCGAGCCTATCCTGAGCTGTTTCGCTCCCGCCGCTTCTGGGGGTATGCCGTTTGCGGTGCCACGGCAACAGGCACATTCTACGTATTTTTGACGGGTGCCCCCCTTGTTGCGGTCACTTTACTGGGGATGAGTCCCGCAGAGCTTGGCTTTTATATGGGAACAATTACATCGGGCTATATGTTGGGGAGCTTCCTTTCGGGCCGCTATGCGCAAAGGTTTCAGCTCACCTCGATGATTATTTCCGGACGCGTTGTTGGCAATCTCGGCATTCTCATATCTCTGTTGCTTTTTGCGGTCGGAAATTCCCATGTCGTGGCGCTTTTCGGTCCGCTTGTGCTTGTCGGGCTCGGCAATGGCTTGACCATGCCCAGTTGCAATGCCGGAATTCTGTCTGTTCGACCCTCGTTGGCCGGCAGTGCAGCCGGTTTGGCCGGCGCTCTTGCCATTAGTTTTGGCGCCGTTCTGACAACGACAACAGGTCTTGTTGTCACCGAGGAAAACGGCGCTTATGGACTTCTTTTCGTGATGCTTGCCTGTACGGCAACGTCGCTGATTGCCAGCCTTTATGTCCTCAAGCTGGACCGCAAAGAAATCAAATCCGTGGCGCCGAGTTAGCGTGCGTAGTCAGCACCCAATCGATCGAGCCGTCTTTTAAGGGCGGCAAATTCGCGGGAACCGATGGCGGCACCAAAGCCGGTCATAGCCTGCTTATGGACCAGATCCTGAACCTCTTTCGGCGGTAGGTTTACATTCCCACTGGCTTGCGCGGCAATCTGGATCTTACAGGCCTGTTCCATGTAATACATCATGATGAAGGCTTCTGCGATACTGCGGCCGCAGGTTAGCAGACCGTGGTTGCGCAGGATCAGTATCTGCTTGTCGCCTAGGTCCGCAAGCAGACGCTTCTGCTCATCCGGATTGAGCGCGATCCCTTCATAATCGTGATAGGCAATCAGGCCTGTATAGAGCATGGAAGTCTGGCTTAACGGTAGCAATCCTTCGGTCTGGGCGGAGACACCGACACCGGCTGTGGTATGGGTGTGAATCACGCAGGCCATTTCCGGCTTTTCTGCATGCACGCAGGAATGGATGATATAACCTGCCGGATTGATCGAATCCTCCACATGATCAATGATATTGCCTTCGATATCGACCTTGACCAGATTGGACGCCGTGATTTCCTCATACAGCAAACCGAAGGGATTGAGCAGGAAATGCTCTTCCGGGCCGGGCACTCTCGCGGAAATATGGGTGTAAATCAGGTCATCCATTCCAAAATGGGCAATCAGTCGGTAACAGGCCGCAAGATCCACACGGGTTTGCCACTCTTCTACCGTCATGCTTGGTCTTCTAATTGCCTCTAAACTTCCCATTTTTGGCCTCCTGATCTTTGGTTATTTCTTATCCGACATATAAGATATCAATTGTGACTATTCGATGAATTCGAACAGGGAATTGAAATTAGATTCGCGGACTAAAAGCCGGTCCCCCTGGTCATCGAAAGGAGCCTGAATTTTCATGGCATTGAGAATGCGGCGTATCTTGTTGAGATCGTCTGTTTGGATCTGTAACGCGCCGAAAATTGACTGCCGATCTCCCATGGGGCAGGCGAGAGATCCATATCTCTCCTGATAGTCGCCAACTGCCATCACTGAAATTTTTGCAGCTTGCAAAGGAATGCTTGCTCCATTGCCCTCGGGGAGTGCGTCCGTGTTAAGAATACGCCCCAGTGTTTCTGACTCGACATCAGGTTGTTCCGTTGCAATGACAAACTCTGTGATTGCCTTGGCACCGTTGTCATGCTGTTGCCATTCCTCTCGCCAAACGACATCCGGCGTATGATGCTCACAGAAATAAACCCGACCGCCGGGAACCAGCCCCCCAGTCAAATGGGCTGTGGTGAAACTGGCGTCGACTTCTCCGCCATCGATTTCCACGGGTCGGGTGAATGATTTAGGCGGCGCTTTCGTCATGCCGAGCCTATCCAGATGCGCATGGGTTGCAGTCGCATCTTCTGTCTTAAAGACCAATCCGTTCAACCCGGCAGGGGCCTTGGCGATATCCGGGCGTCCGGCCGGCTTGTCAGCGGTCTCGGAGGGCAGACCGATCAGCTCCAGATAATCGGATCCGAACATCATTAGATGATTGATGGAACCGAGACTATGATATCCTCGTTTGGTCAGTTGAAATCCCAGAGCTGCGAACAACTCCGCCGCCTGATCCATTTCATATCCGACATTGATAACGGCGTGATCCAGCTTCGGCAGTGATGTCATTGAATTGTTCCCTAGATAGATGGGGTGGGGACAGCAACCATAGGATGGCATCATGCAAGGGTCAATCAGCTTGGCTGCCAATTTTTCAAGGCATAAAAAAACCTCTGAAGCAAGCTTCAGAGGTTTTTGAATTGGCTCCCCGAGCAGGACTCGAACCTGCGACAGGCTGATTAACAGTCAGCTGCTCTACCAACTGAGCTATCGGGGATCAGGCTCCCGAACAAATTCGGGATGGCGGCTTATAGCAATTGCGCTTTAGGCTGCCAAGCCTTGTTTTTGCAAAATACCGAAAAAAATGCACGGAGATTCCGTATCTGTCGGCGACGGCTCAGTTCTGACCCTGTGCTTCAGCGATTTTCTTATCCGTATTGTATTGGCTCAGGGCATAAACGGCCCAGATAGCAGCTGGAACCCAACCAATCAGAGTCAGCTGCAAAAGCAGGCAAATAATACCTTGTATTGGCTTGCCAATAGTAAAGAAAACAAAAAACGGAATTAATAGTGCAAGTATAAGTCTAATCATATCTCACTCCCCCACAAACAAACTAAAAGCAGATTAGTCATTGTTGCCGTGTTTGGCAAATGCCTGATTATACAGGTATAGGCATTCAAATAAAAAACAAGTGGAGTAGTTTGAATCGCGGATATTGGAGGCCTGGACCGGAATCGAACCGGTGTACACGGATTTGCAATCCGCTGCGTCACCACTCCGCCACCAGGCCTCGAAACTTGTGGTGTGTGCTTGAAAAAGCTTTGGGGTTTTAGGACTTGGGGGGAAGGCTGTCAAGACGAGATTGCGTGATCCACGAAAGCATCAAAAAGGATCAGTTCAATGGCTTGCGGGCCATCTCTTTAAGGAAGTAAATGGCTATGCAGGAAATCGCTGTTGCGGCCAGAAGATAATAAAGCGGGGCAAAGTCATCAGAGGTTCGGCTGACCAGATAGGTCGCGATCCAGGGTGTGGTCCCTCCGAAGAGGCCGAGACACAGATTATAGCTGAAGCCTGCCGCAGTGCAGCGGACTTTAGCCGGAAAAGTTTCAACCATGACTGGGATCGTCAATGCCCAGCCAACACCGTTGAATACGGCCAGTAAAGACTGTCCAATGAGAACCAAAGCAGCAGATTGCTCATGCATCAGATACCAGAGCGGCCAGCCAAACAGGAGGACGGCCCCTTGTGCCAGAAACAGGGCAGGCCGACGACCAGTAAGGTCTGACACGTATCCAACCACGGGTATCAAGACCGTTATTAGCAGCAAGCTAAAGGTATTGATATTCATGGCCTTCGCCGTGGAAAAATGCATTTCCGTTGTAAAGTAGGAAACTGCATACACGAATAGAATGAAATATCCGATGGAGACCGGCATGTTGATACCGATGATCGTCAGCATCTGCCGCCAATGGTCCTTAACAGATTGGAAGATTGGAGAGGACATATCTTCATCGTCCGAGGCCAGAGCAATCGATTCGGTCAAGTGACGACGCAGAAATATGCCAATTACTGCGATTCCGCCACCGATGAGAAAGGGGAGGCGCCAGCCCCAGCTTTGCATCACGTCATCGCCCAACAAATTGCTTATCAAAGCCGTGACGCCTGAGCCGAGAAGGACACCGCCAAAGCACGCTGCCGCAATCCAACTGCCAACATAACCTCTCCTCACGGCCGGGGCTTTTTCAACCAGCAATACGGCGGAAGAGGAATATTCCCCGGCCACAGCAATACCTTGAAAAATACGCAGCAACACGAGCAGTACTGCTGCCCAGATGCCGATTTGCTCATAAGTCGGTAGGCATCCAATCAAAAAGGTCGCTGTTCCCATTATATAAATGGAAGCCATCATCGCCGGCTTACGCCCAATGCGATCCCCAAAATGACCAAAAATCAGACTACCGATAGGCCGAACCCCGTAGCCCACCGCAAGAACAGCGAACGCTGACAAAAGGGATGCTATATGATCAGTCGAGGGAAAAAACTGCTTCCCGATCAGGGCTGCAAGAAATCCGTAAATAATGAAGTCATACCATTCGAGAACATTTCCTGTTGTACAGGCAATCACAGTCCTGGCAGAAATGGTTTGATTTTCTTGGGCAGGGGAAGAATAAGCGGTCATGGGGGCAAACAATGCCTCCATGATCAAAGTTTAGCAATGGAATATTACCCGCTAAAAAGTTTCTATCGTTTTTCTGATCCCTGTCTTTCTTTTCCGAAAAGCTAGGGCTTCTGTTTGAATTTTCTCATCAAGCCCAGCCCAATCAGCGCTACTCCGAACAATGGGAGGGCTGCGGGAAGGGGGACGGGTGAGAGTTCAACATTGTCGATGTCGAAATGACCGCATTCAGGGCAGTTTTCGTAGAATCCGTCGAGTGCCGATACTTTTACCTCATCCAGAGCAATAAAGAGGCTGTTGAAAAAATAGGTGGAAATATCTGCAGTACTAAACAAATTTGAGACGACTATACCACCGTCGCGGATACCATCGACTCGAACATTCTTAAAAGGATCTCGCCCCAAGAATGTACCATTGATATCAAAGGATATCGCGTTAAAGCGTTTTTCCATTGTAAAAGATATCATCGGAGGAAAATGTCCATCGCTGGGCGGATCAAGGTGGGCAGATTCTCCGAGATAGAAATTTGCATTTGGCGTGGTGATCCCGTCCTCACTGTAGGCGCCTGCCTCGCCTGTTGACTGAGGAAAAGTCGTCATTAGATCTTTGAACGTCATTACGTTGGCCAACGCACTAGCAGGTACCAGACATAGCAAAAATGTAAAAACCTTAAGCATGGTCTATCCCTCCTTTGGAGCTGAAAAGGTTTATAGTTTAGCTCTTTAGTAGGGCAATAAAATGATTTAAATCAATCATTACGGTTATCTATGGCTAGCATTGATGAATGACCTTAAGCCTTGCGTCGATGGCGGTTTTTTAAGTATAAACGCGAGAGCAAAACACGAGGCCTGTCAGGAGCGTTATGAATACTGAAATTTTTGCCGAAGCACGGCACCATATGGTGCTTAGCCAGTTGAGACCGAACCAGGTCACCAGCGATTCCGTTGCCGAGGCAATGGATACAGTGCCGCGAGAGGAATTTGTTCCCCAGGAGCTACGATCAGTTGCCTATCTGGATGAAGATTTGGAAGTTGCCCCGGGTCGGTTTGTCGTTGAGCCAAGAGTGTTTGCCAGACTGCTCCAGGAAGCGGAAATTAGACATGACGAAGTTGTCCTCGATATTGGATGTGGCACTGGCTACTCTTCTGCTGTCCTTGGATTTATGGCGCAGGCAGTTGTTGCCATTGAAACCGATCCGGAACTCGTAGCAAAGGCGACAGAGACATTGACCCGCCTTGAGTGTGACAATGTCGCCGTTGTTGAAGGCCCTCTGGCCGAAGGTAATAAAAAGCAGGGACCCTATGATGTTATTCACATAAACGGGTCTATCAAGACAGTCCCGCAATCATTGCTGGATCAATTGTCGGACGGTGGGCGCTTGGTTTGTGTGATTGGTTCTGGCCCAGGTGTTGCAACCATTTACAGGCGTACTGGCTCAAATTTCTTCCCACGCGCTGCCTTTGACGCGTCGGTCCCTGAATTGAAAGATCTAAAAGAGCCGGAACCCTTCCAGTTTTAGAAGATCATGATGGCGATCACTTTCTGTACAGGTTAATTCAGGAAGGGATTGCGGTAGTTAATAATTCGATCATAATTTCTGTGAATAATGGTTAATTGAGAGTTTATGATCCCAAAGCGAGTAAATCGGCTATTTATAATAGTTGATCATTTTGCCTTACGGGACTAAATTCTTTTATGGTTAATATCTTGGCGGCCCATTATTGGGCTTGAGGGGCGAGTACAAAATGAAGAAAGTGGCCTTATCTGTTGCATCAGTAATTGCAATGACGATGTTTCTGTCGAATGCCAATGCGGAAACGCTTCAGGATGCTCTGTCATCAACCTACGAAAATAACCCATCTCTCTTGGCTCAGCGGGCCAATGTTCGGGGTGTTGACGAAAATGTACCTCAGGCCTTAGCCGGATGGCGGCCACAGGTTTTTGCGACTGGTGAAGCGGGTGCCCAGCACAGTAATACAAACATTACAAACAATGCCGGAGTTGGTAAGAATACCAATCCGACAAGTGCAGCACTAACAGTTTCTCAGCCGATTTATACGGGCGGCCAGACGGTTGCCTCCACAAAATCCGCGGAAGCGGCGGTTGAAGCGGCACGGTCAGGATTGATCTCAACAGAGCAAACGATTTTTCAGTCAGCTGTCGCTGCTTATATGAATGTCCTTCGTGACGCGGCGGTTGTCGATTTGAATAGAAACAACACAACGGTGCTACGGCGTCAGTTAGAGGCTGCCAGGGACCGCTTTGAAGTTGGGGAAATCACTCGTACGGACGTTGCCCAAGCGGAAGCCCGGCTTGCAGATTCAATTTCCAACCAGATTCAGGCGGAAGGAAACCTTCGATCAACCCGGGCAAATTATGAACGCATTGTCGGACGGGCACCTGAAAACCTTGAGGATCCGGCTATCCCGGAAATGTTTCCGGAATCAGAAGGAGCTGCCCTTGCAATAGCGCTTGAAAATCATCCAGATATCAAGACAGCGAAATTTAACGAAGAAAGCTCTCGCTATACCATCCGCTCGACCTCCGGGCAGTTGCTGCCAAGCCTGTCGGTAGATGGCACGCTTTCTCATGGAAACGAAGTTACTGGAAATGGGACCTGGGCGAATACGGCCAGTATTAGCGCTGTTCTTTCTGTCCCGCTTTATCAGTCCGGGGCTGTTTACAGTCAGGTCCGTCAAGCCCGTCAAATCAATAGCCAACGCCTTCAGGAAATTGAAGAAGCGGTCCGTGAAATTCGCGAAGCCGTTGTCCAGTCCTGGGAACAGCTTGAAACAGCCAGATCGCGGATTGGGGCCGACGAAGAATCTGTTCGTGCCAATGTTATCGCCTTGGAAGGGGTTGAGCAGGAGGCACAAGTTGGCTCCAGAACCACCTTGGATGTTCTGGATGCAGAACAAGAACTACTGGCTTCGAAGGTCAGTCTTGTTACGTCCCGGCGTGATCAATATGTAGCAATTTACAATGTCTTGGCAGCTATCGGCAAATTGAACGCCCGTGATCTGAACCTCGATGTTGAATATTACGATCCAGCCAGCAACTATGATAGGGTTCGCGACAAATGGTTTGGAACGGATGGCGGTCTGAATTAAGGGTTCTTTAAATCAGATAGGCCATATTGGGAGAGTAATCTGAGTATTAGGGTTACCTGGAGTGGCTTTCACATATCAGGACCCTTTGTTTCGGTGGTGAATTTAATATGAGCGATCCAAATACAGAACAAGAACCAACCATGGAAGAGATTCTGGCTTCCATTCGGCGCATTATTTCTGAAGACGGAGAAGAAGGCGAGGAGCAAGACGCTGCCGCTGCGCCGGCTGAGGAAGAAGAAGCTGCTGCTCCGGAAGTAGAAGAGGTCGCTGAGGCAGCTGCTGAAGAACCAGAGCCTGAGCCGGAACCAGAACCTGAACCAGAGCCGGAGCCCGAAATGGAAGAAGAACCTGTAGTGGAAGCTGAAGCCGAGGTTGAAGAAGATGTTCTCGAATTGACGGATGAGATCATTGAAGAGGAAATTGACAAGGCCGCCGCCGCTGTAGCGGAAGCCGAGGCTGAAGCCGAGCCTGAGCCTGAGCCGGAACCAGAAGTTGAACCAGATTTGGAAGCGGCAGATACACCTACCACGAACAGTCTTTTGGCTGATCCGACAATTGCAGCCACAACAACGGCTTTTGCGAATTTGGCCGGTGCAGTAGCGTCATCGCGAGGAATGCAGATGGGTAACAATTCTACATTAGAAGATCTTGTTAAAGATATGCTTCGGCCAATCCTGAAAGATTGGTTGGACCAGAATCTTCCGCAGATCGTACAGCGCATTGTCGAGCGCGAGGTGAGTAAGCTTGCTGATCGGGCAGACGAAGACGAATAAAGTCTTTCCTCCCGGGCAGTGAGCCGACTATATTACTCCCGAAATTTTTGCCAGACTTTAAATAAAGAAAGGTTCAGCGATGCTGGACAAATCTTATCGACCGCAGGAGGTCGAAGGAAAGCTCTATTCCAAATGGATGGAGCAAGGGGCGTTTGAATGTGGACGTTCCAAATCCGATGATGCTTTTACCATTGTTATCCCGCCGCCAAATGTGACGGGTAGCCTGCATATGGGCCATGCCCTCAACAATACGTTGCAGGATATCCTGATCCGCTTTGAAAGAATGCGGGGCAAGGATGTATTGTGGCAACCCGGAATGGACCATGCGGGCATCGCCACCCAGATGGTGGTTGAGCGGCAACTCGCTGAACAGGGCATTTCCCGTCATGATCTTGGCCGGGAAGCCTTTGTTGACAAGGTTTGGGATTGGAAAGGCGAATCCGGCGGTCTGATCTTTGAGCAGCTCAAACGACTTGGCGCTACCTGTGACTGGAGCCGGGAACGCTTCACCATGGATGAAGGGCTGTCCAAGGCTGTTCGCAAGGTCTTTGTTCAGCTCTATAAAGAGGGCCTAATCTACCGGGATAAGCGCCTGGTTAACTGGGATCCGAAATTTCATACTGCGATTTCCGATCTTGAAGTCGAACAGCGTGAAGTCAACGGCCATATGTGGCATTTCAAATATCCGGTTGAAGGAGAAGAGGGGCGTTTCATTACTGTTGCGACGACACGCCCGGAAACCATGCTTGGTGATACGGGCATTGCGGTTCATCCCGAAGACGAGCGATATTCAGATCTGGTCGGCAAGTTTGCCATATTACCGATTGTTGGACGCCGCATCCCTATAGTCGCTGATGATTATGCGGATCCGGAACAGGGTTCCGGTGCCGTTAAGATCACACCAGCCCATGATTTCAACGATTTCGAGGTTGGCAAGCGCGCTAATCTTGAGGTTATTAACATCATGGACGAGAGTGCCTGTCTCAATGACATGGTTCCTGAGGAATATCGGGGTCTGGAGCGGTTCGAAGCCCGTAAAAAAGTTGTTGCGGAAATCGAGAGTCTGGGGCTTTTGGAGAAGATTGAAGATAACCCTCATACGGTTCCCTATGGCGATCGCTCTGGCGTTGTTATTGAGCCTTTATTGACGGATCAGTGGTTCGCTGATGCCGCTACTTTGGCGCAACCGGCCATTCGGGCGGTGGAAAATGGCAGCACCAGGTTTGTTCCGTCAAAATGGACCAACACCTATTATGACTGGATGCGTAATATCCAGCCCTGGTGTATTTCGCGGCAGCTTTGGTGGGGGCATCGTATTCCGGCTTGGTTTGGCCCGGATGGGATGATTTTTGTTGAGGAAACTGAGGAAGCGGCCTTTGCCGCCGCAGAAGCCCATTACGGCAAGAGTGTTGATCTAAACCAGGATAACGACGTGTTGGATACCTGGTTCTCATCGGCGCTATGGCCGTTCTCGACCCTGGGCTGGCCAGAACAGACGCCAGCGCTTGAAAAATACTATCAGACGGATGTTCTGGTTACCGGATTTGACATTATCTTCTTCTGGGTTGCCCGCATGATGATGATGGGGCTTCATTTCATGGATGAGGCACCATTCCATACGGTCTATATCCATGCGCTTGTTCGCGATGAACATGGGGCTAAAATGTCGAAGTCAAAGGGTAACGTCGTTGATCCGCTGGATCTTATGGACAGTTATGGCGCCGATGCCCTTCGCTTTTTCCTTTCCGTCAGTGCTGCGCAAGGGCGCGATGTCCGATTGTCCGAGCAACGGGTCGAGGGATATCGTAACTTTACGACAAAGCTTTGGAACGCGGCCCGCTTCTGCGAGATGAACGAGTGTACGGTACCTGAGGGCTTTGATCCCTTTGCCGTCAAGGAAGTCATCAACAAATGGATCGTCGGTGAGACAGTCAAATGCGAAGCCACCGTGCGCGAAGCTTTGGAAGGCAAGCGCGACGGTTATCGCTTCAACGACGCATCCAATGCCATTTATGCTTTTACCTGGAATATTTTCTGTGACTGGTATCTGGAATTCGCCAAATTGCCCTTTCAAGGGAATGACAAAGCGGAAACCCAGGCGACGGCAGCATGGGTTCTTGATCAGATTCTCAAGATCCTTCATCCGTTTATGCCTTTTGTCACTGAAGAGCTTTGGGGTTCCCTCGGTGCTGAGCGGCAAACAGATCTCATTGTTGCCGATTGGCCGGACTACGCGGCCGCATCCATTGATGCCGCTGCGGCAGAGGAAATGGAGTGGGTTCAGGGTCTGATTACTGGTATTCGGGGGGTTCGCAATGAAATGAACGTTCCGGCCGGCGCTAAGGTCCCACTTGTGTTCAATGATGGAAGTGAGCGGGATAAAGAGTGGCTTGAGCAGCATTGGGATATTATTGCCCGTATGGCCCGATTGGAGGGTCGCGACGTGGATGTTCCTTTGCCAAAAGGCTCGTTGCAGTTCGTCCATAAGGGTGCAACAGTTGCACTGCCGCTGGCGGGGGCGATGGATATTGATGCGGAAAAAGCCCGTCTGGCCAAGGAAATTGGTAAGCTTAACGGTTACATGACCGGACTGAACAAGAAGCTCGGCAATGAGAAGTTTGTCGCCAATGCGCCAGCCCATGTGGTTGATGCGGAAAAGGCAAAACTCACTGATGCTGAGATCCAGCTTGCAAAACTCAATGATGCAGCGGCGCGGTTAGCGGAACTGTAGGTCATTCACAATCCGAACGATAAAAAGCGGCTCTCCGGGGCCGCTTTTTTGTTGTCTGTCCCGGTGTTCTAGCCTTAAGCTTGGTTAGTCACCTATATCCAAAAAAGAAAAGCGGGCGCCAGGCTGCTCAACAACAAAAGGACCCAGCGATGACTGATATCCATTTTCAACCAGCATATAAACAGGCAGAACTTCTTGCGTCGGGGGAAATTGGGGCGGAGGAGCTACTGGACCACTATCTTGACCGCGTCGACAAGTATAACGGCGACCTCAATGCAGTGATCTGGATGGATGTTGAAGGGGCGAAGGCGCGGGCACGTTCGGCGGACAAGGCTCGGGCACGCGGCGATAGTCTAGGTCCCTTGCATGGGGTGCCCATGACAATCAAGGAATCCTATAACCTAATGGGCAGCCCTTCGACCTGGGGCAATCCGGCCTGGAAGGATCATTTCCCAGAGCGCAATGCTCTGAGTGTTCAGAGATTGCTGGATGCCGGGGCAAATATATTTGGCAAAACGAACGTACCTTTCATGCTTGCGGACTGGCAAAGCTTTAATGATATCTACGGCACGACTAACAATCCCTGGGACTTGACGCGGACACCGGGAGGGTCGTCTGGTGGATCAGCGGCCGCCCTTGCGGCCGGTCTCAGCGGGCTTGAAATTGGATCAGATATTGGGGCGTCCATTCGCAATCCTGCCCATTATTGTGGTGTCAGCGGCCATAAGCCGACTTATGGCGTTATTCCCGGCCATGGTCAAAAGCCGCCCGGAATTGTCGCCGACAGTGATATTGCCGTGCTTGGCCCCCTCGCGCGCTCAGCCATCGATCTTGAGATCGCTCTCGATATTATGGCCGGAGCTGGGCAACCGCAAAACGCTGCCTGGCATCTTGGGTTCAAGCCCTCCCGCCATCGCCGCCTATCGGACTTCCGAGTGGCAGTCATGACCTCCGCCCCTGGATTTGATGTGGATGACGAGTATCAAGCCTGTCTCAATAGTATTGCTGACAAACTTGAACAGGCCGGTGCGACCGTCAGTCGGACAGCTCGGCCGGAGGTGGATGCAGCCCATGCTTTTGAAACTTATATTCTGTTATTAAGAGCCGCGACATCCGGTGCCCTTACAGAGGAGCAGCTGGAGCGATTCCGGGGTATTGTTGCCAATGCCAACCAGGAAGAAAAAAACTATCTCACCCTGATGGCGCGGGCGGGAACGTTGTCGCACAAGGATTGGCTCCGTATCAATAACGATCGGCATCATATTGCCCTGAAATGGCATGCGTTTTTTAAAGACTGGGATATTCTTCTCTGTCCTGCAGCGGCAGGCCCGGCCTTCCCGCAGAATCAGCAGGGTGAGCGTCAGGATCGCATGATTGATGTGAATGACAGGCAGCAACCGAGTACGGATCAAATGTTCTGGGCCGGGTATTCGAATATGGTAGATCTGCCGTCGACAGTTGTGCCGGCCGGGATAACCAAAGCAGGACTTCCAGTAGGTTTACAGGCTGTGGCGGCTTATGGTGAGGACAAGACCTCGCTTGCCCTGTGTCAGCTCATTGAAGAACAATTCTTAAGCTTTACGCCGCCGCCTGCCTACAAATAGACGGTTTTCCCCGATTCCTGATAACCACCGGAATTTCAAGTACTTTTTTGTACTTTACAAGCATGAATTGGTAAAAATTTTGTAAAACTGAATGTTAAACGAAAGTTTTTGTTTACGATTTGCTGTTACCCAAGATGGAAAGGTTTTTCAGATAACCCTGCCGCCCTGTTACCTGAGGGTGGGGTCCCGCTGAAGCCGTTCGTAGTCTGTCCAGGAGGTAACAATGGCCTACGCCATACCGATGATACAGCCGACAACGCGAAAGCGCACGATAGGATATACGGGCGTGTCCTGGACATGCCTGTTTTTCGGCCCGTTTCCTGCCCTATATAGAAAACATATTTTCGGTTTTATTGGCATGACACTGGTCAATATTGGCACTCTCGGGCTTTCCGCTCTGGTCTTTGCCTTTGTCTATAATGCCTGGCACTACCATTCACTGTTGAGCCAGGGCTTTTTACCAACCGGACATCAATTCGGGAATGTGGCGCACAATGTTTCCGGGCTTGATAATGGTCTCAACGACAATCTCGACACACTACATAGCTCGCCAGAGTTGGAAGGGCGACGTGGAAGTATTACATTGGCCTCACCGGAATTGTCGGAGCATCTCATCGACGATCATGATCACACCCCGATTCCGCGAAAACCATAGGCTTTCGTTTGAAACTCATTCTGATTAAAGCAACATATAACTGCTGGTGACATGGCCTATGGGCTTGTTTTTGTCGCCCACATGTAAATTTACTTCCCCATACATAATGCTGCGACCTGGCTTAATGATTCTGGCGTCGGCGAACAGGGTTCCGTCCATCACTGGCCTTAGAAAAGATGTTTGAAGGTTAATTGTCGTCATCGGCACGAAACTGCCGGAAAAGGCGGCGACGGCGAAGACCATTGCTGTGTCCGCCAGGGCCATAATCGCCTGTCCGCTCATACTGTTTCCGAGACGGTTCAAATGCGGGGAAGAGGGAATGCTGAGGGTTACACCGTCCTTCGCGATAACTGGAAAGCTGATATTGAGGTCCTGGACCCAAGGGGCGAAGCTGTTTCTGAAGAATTCTTCCGCTTCTTGTTGTGTCAGTTCTGGCATGGATTTTCTTCTTACTGATTAGACAAAGACAGAACTATAAAATGCGAATAACTGAGCAGTAAAATCAAGGTTATTTCGTTTAATGCTTTAAGCAAGGGAGTTGTTTCATAAGGCATTCTACCTTCAGAATCTTCTTCTACTCTTGTATTGGTAGGGGGAAATAGAGGGGATTTGTTAACCTTATCCCATCAAAAAGCCTTAATAGAAATGGTTAATGTTGCATAAATATCAGTTATTTAGATGGAAATAGATGTATTTTGGCGGTTTGATAAGTTTTTTCGCTATTAGATAAAATTTTATGATAATAATCCTCTTATTAAGTACACATAATGTTTTTTGAATGAGATTTTATTCGCGTGTTACGCAATTTGAGGAGTTCAGTATGTTATTGAAGAAGATTAAATTTGCAGCGGCGGCTCTGACAGTTTCAGCATTTCTGGCTTCTCCGGGTATGGCTGCAACAAACTTCGTTGTAAATGGTGGCTTTGAAGACAATGTTGGTCTCGGCAACAATTCATGGAACGTTTTCGATAGCATTCCGGGCTGGACGACAACGTCAGGCCGAGGCATTGAAATCCAGCGCGGCAACGGCATCGGTGGTGCATCTCCTTATGAAGGGCTGCAGAAAGTTGAGCTCGATAGCCACAACCTGTCTGGAAGCGGTTCCAAGAACGACAACAGCAACTCCGGTATGCAGCAGCTGCTGACACTCGGTGCTGGTACTTACGAATTTTCCTTTGCTTATCTGGGTCGGACGAAAGATGCCAATTCAAACGGCATCGGATACAGCCTGATGAACGGTATCCTGAATGACATGGTTACCGGTGTTCGTAAGGACGGCTGGACAATCATCAGTCATATCTTCTCATTGGATGAAAAGACTGAAATTGCGATCAACTTCTGGGCCAAAGGTAAAGAAGACACACTTGGCGGATATCTGGATAATGTTCAGATCTCAGCTGTGCCTCTGCCAGCAGCGCTGCCTCTTTATGGCGCAGGTCTCGCAGCAATGGGCTTCATCGGCTGGCGCCGCAAGCGCAAACAGGCCGCAGCTGAAGCCTAAGGTCGGAAATTCAGTTAAAGACAGGAACGGCGCTTTTCGAAGCGCCGTTTTTTTATGCCGTCATTCTCCATCCCGCCCTTTACCTTGCGGTCTGTTTCTTTGATACTGCTATCAAAATAAGCTGGGAGTAAAGAATGTATATATCGCAACTACTGACACGGGCGGTTCAAACCAACGAGGATAAGACGGCTACGATCTGCGCTGGGCGGGAGCGGACCTACAGGGAATTCGCCGACAGGGTCCAAAGATTTGCCGGAGCTCTCAAAGGTCTCGGTATTGGAGACGGAGAGAGGGTTGCGATCCTCGCCCATAATTCTGATCGGTATCTGGAATTCTATTATGCGACTCCCTGGGTCGGCGGGGTCTTTGTGCCGGTCAATACCAGGCTTGCCGTACCGGAATTTGCCTATTGGCTTGATGATTCCGGCTCAGAGATTCTGCTGGTGGATGATGCTTTTATGGGTGTCGTCCCGGAACTTCGGGAGCGGGTCGCCAGTATCCGTGAAGTGATTTATATCGGCGATGGTGATACGCCAGACGGTATGTTGAATTATGAGGAGCTGGTCGCAGCCAGCGATCCCATTGAAGATGTCGGACGCGGCAACAAGGATCTCGCAGGTTTATTCTATACCGGGGGCACGACGGGTGTCTCAAAGGGCGTGATGCTTACCCATGAGAATTTTATCGTCAATACATTGAATGCCATGCCGGCTTTCAACT
The DNA here is from genome assembly GCA_024743055.1 of Pseudomonadota bacterium. Taxonomy (GTDB): domain Bacteria; phylum Pseudomonadota; class Alphaproteobacteria; order Sneathiellales; family Sneathiellaceae; genus Sneathiella. Next base: position 157,094 of record JANSXH010000002.1, on the reverse strand, counting down.
TCACCGAACAGTCCAGTTGGCTGCATGCGGCACCGATGTTTCATATCGCCGATGGCTGTGCCGTCTTCGGCGCGACCATGGGTATGAGCACCCATGTTTTTATTCCCGGGTTTACCCCTGCCGGCACTATGCAGGCGATCCAGGATCACAAGGTGACAAATACGCTACTGGTGCCAACCATGGTCAACATGGTGGTCAATGACCCGACCATCGGGGACTATGACCTGTCCAGCATCCAAGACATTGTCTATGGCGCATCACCAATGCCGGAAGCTGTCATTGTTAAGGCCTTGGAAGTGCTGCCAAATTGCGGCTTTACCCACGCTTACGGGCAGACCGAATGCGCGCCGCTCGTCACCTATACGGGCCCGGAATTCCATGTGCTGGAGGGCCCTAACGCCGGCCGTTTCAAGTCAGCAGGCCGGGCCGCCTACGCGGTGGATGTCAGAATCTTCGATGAGAATGACGAGGAAGTTCCCCTTGGCACAGTTGGGGAAGTTTGCGTTCGCGGCGCCAATGTCATGAAAGGATATTGGAACAAGCCTGAACAAACGGAAGAAGCTTTGCGCGGTGGCTGGATGCACACGGGCGATGGTGGCTATATGGATGAGCAGGGCTTTGTCTATATCGTTGACCGGGTCAAGGACATGATCATTTCCGGCGGTGAAAATGTTTATTCGGCAGAAGTCGAGAATGCGGTTTATCAGCATGCGGCGGTGGCCGAATGTGCGGTGATTGGCATCCCCCATGAAAAATGGGGAGAAGAGGTTCATGCCGTTGTCCGTTTGCATGAAGGACAAACGGCGACCGACGAAGAAATCATTGCCCATAGTCATACATTGATTGCCGGTTTTAAATGCCCGCGAAGTGTCTCCTTCGTTACCGATCCTCTGCCCCTGTCAGGTGCCGGGAAAATCCTGAAAACCGAGCTCAGGAAACCTTTCTGGGAAGGCAAGGACAAGCAGGTCGGCTGATCCAAGTCAAAGGAGACCAGTGCAGTCCCGAATCTCAACCCGGCGGCGAGGAAGGCTGTTACTGGTACTCTCGCCGTGACCAATGGCAATCACATGGACTGGGTCGAGGCCGGAGGCCATCAGCAAATCCCGTACAGAATTTGCCCGGTCTTCTGAAATCAGGTTGTTCCGATAGGTGGGACCGCTAGGATCCGCATATCCTGAAACGATGACGTGATGACGTTCACTTTCAACGAATTTTACAGCATAGGCCTCAATCATTTCCTGGGCCGTTGTTCTGGTCACCTGCGTCCTGCCAGTGGCAAATTTCAGGATCGCTAAAGGCGCCGTATTCCAGCAGTCAATCGGTATGGTGCTTAGATTTTGTTGCTGCCGCCGCTTGAAGTCCTGTTGCAGGTTTTTTTCAAGAAGACTGAGTTTCTGGTCCAGATGTTTTAGCGAGCGGCCGGTTTTGGAGGTGAGGGTCTGTATGAGGCCTTCGCGCGCGCTTTGATCCGACTGGCTGGCAAGGTCGGAGACGCTCTGTTCAGTCTGTTGAGCTTGATCCGCCAATGCCGACAGTTCTTTCTGAATATCAGAAATCTTTCTCGCTGAACTATCCTGTGAAGGGTTGAACATGATGCCAAGATTCTGGTTTGGCAAGATAAAGGGCAGGCGGGTGATGCCACTGAAAAAAAGCTCGAACCGATTTGTTGATCCGATAAAGACCAGGGGAACTTCCTCCGTACCGAAGGTCAGGACAATGGAAGGAAAGGCGAAGAAGCTGCTCAGGCTCTCCGAGAATTTACCGGTGACACTGATATTCCGATAATCAGGGTCAGCGCCCGCCAGACAAAGCGGCGCAATGTTAATGCCAGGCAGAAGAGTAGCTGGCGTTGGAAAAGAGGTCTTTTCTTCCACCGCGCCTATCACGCAGTTGCGGGCCTCTCTTGCCTGATGCCCGGCATAAAAAAGGGATAGGATGGACGTAACAGCGAGAACGAAGAGGATCGCGAAAAAACGGTGATTTCTAAAACTGGAAACCATCTGAAAATGTCTGAAATAGTCCGCCGTATTCTCTCGAACTTTCCTTGGCATCGGCGGAAGATGTCGCTTTTTTTCCGCGTTCAGGGATCGAACGAGATGCTCACGGCCGATCAGCAGATGCCCCGGCCGGCTCTGGTTGACCTTCGGTAAAAGGAAGACAAACAAACAGATAAAATTGAGTAGATAGATCCCAAGGCTCAACCCGATGATGCGTATTCTTCGACCAAATTTGAGATGCAGTTTTGAGGTCAGAATCGTTAATTTGATTAGCAGCGCGACTGCGAAACCGAGGGCTACCGTCAGAGTAAAGACAAACCAGAGTTTGAGGACGATGACCGTTAGCATTCCGCCCACACGAAACATGCTGACGAACAAATCCGAAAGACCTGCAAATTTGAGGTAATTGAGATCAAAAACACCGTATACAAGCGTGTCGAAAAATATTCCATAGAGGAAGAAATACCCAAGGAGCAGGACCGTTAGAAACGGCGCGAGCAAAGCCAGACTATAGGTCTGGTTGACCCGCTGATGGACGCTACAAAAGAGCGCATCTTCAAGAGCTTTCCGTCGGCAGCGCTGGCCGGACCTGGTAATTCCTTCACATTGCATGTTTCCGCCTCAGTTGTTGTCTCTGCTGGATAAATTTTAAATAGTAAATGACAATATTAAAACAAGTATAAGTAGTATAAAGATGCGAAAAACTTGATTTAGTCGCAATCTTCAGACGCATTCGCTTGTCCCAGCCGCCATAAGAGACTAGTTAGGTAGTCAACGGAGACTGCTAGATAAAAGGGATTGGAATGCCTGAATATAGATCAAGAACAACAACCCATGGACGAAACATGGCAGGGGCCCGCGCTTTATGGCGGGCAACAGGGATGGGCGATGATGATTTTAACAAGCCCATTATCGCGATTTCCAACTCCTTCACCCAGTTCGTGCCGGGTCATGTGCATCTGAAAGATCTTGGCCAGATGGTGGCTCGGGAAGTTGAAAAATGCGGCGGTGTTGCCAAGGAATTCAATACCATCGCTGTGGATGATGGCATTGCCATGGGCCATGATGGCATGCTGTACAGTCTGCCTTCACGGGAGGTGATTGCCGACGCGGTCGAGTATATGGTCAATGGCCATTGTGCCGATGCGCTCGTGTGCATCTCCAACTGCGACAAGATCACACCCGGTATGTTGATGGCGGCGATGCGGCTGAATATTCCGACGGTCTTTGTCTCTGGTGGCCCGATGGAGGCCGGTAAGGGGATGGCTGACGGCAAGGAAATCGGTCTTGATCTGGTCGATGCCATGGTCCAGGCAGCGGATCCAAACGTGTCGGACGCGGAAGTGGCTGAGGTTGAACGGTCCGCCTGTCCGACTTGCGGTTCCTGCTCTGGTATGTTTACGGCCAATTCCATGAACTGCCTGACCGAGGCTCTTGGCTTGGCGCTGCCGGGGAATGGCAGCATGCTGGCGACCCATGCGGACCGCAAACAGCTGTTCCTGGATGCCGCCCGCACCGTTGTCGATATTACGCGGCGTCATTATGAAATGGACGAACCGGGCCTGTTGCCCCGTGATATTGCGTCCTTCAAGGCATTTGAGAATGCCATGACTCTCGATATCGCGATGGGCGGTTCGACCAATACGGTTCTGCATCTGTTGGCAGCGGCAAGTGAGGGTGAAGTTGGTTTTACCATGGAAGACATTGACCGGTTGAGCCGCAAGGTACCGCATCTGTCTAAGGTGGCGCCGAGCACTCAGAACTATCATATGGAAGATGTCCATCGGGCCGGCGGCATTATGGCCCTGCTCGGGGAACTCTCCCGTGCCGATCTTCTGCATACGGATCTGCCGATGGTACATTCACCTTCAGTTGCCGAAGCTATAGAGCTTTGGGATGTGGCTGTTACCCGCAGCAATACGGTGCAGGATTTCTATCGGGCCGGCCCCGGCGGTGTTCGCACCACCCAGGCTTTCAGCCAGGATAAACGCTATCCTGATCTGGATCTCGATCGGGAGAATGGCTGCATCCGGTCAAAAGAGCATGCCTATTCCCAGGATGGCGGTCTTGCGGTCCTCTATGGCAACATCGCCCTTGATGGCTGCATCGTCAAAACAGCCGGTGTGGATGAGAGCATTCTCGTTTTCTCCGGCCCGGCGCGGATTTTCGAAAGCCAGGATTCAGCCGTGGAAGCCATTCTCGGGGATCAAATCAACGAAGGTGATGTCGTTGTTATCCAGTATGAAGGTCCGAAGGGTGGACCAGGCATGCAGGAAATGCTCTATCCCACCTCCTACCTTAAGTCCAAAGGGTTGGGCAAGGCCTGTGCTCTGCTCACCGATGGTCGCTTTTCCGGCGGGACTTCCGGTCTTTCTATTGGCCATGTCTCCCCTGAGGCCGCAGAAGGCGGCGCCATCGGATTGGTAGAAGAGGGGGATACCATTCAGATCGATATTCCTAACCGGACTATTCATCTGGATATCACGGATGAGGAAATGGGCCATCGCCATGGCCGCATGATGGCCAAGGGCAAAGATGCCTGGAAGCCGACCGAAGTCCGCACCCGCAAAATCACCACGGCTTTACGCGCTTATGCTGCCCTCACTACCAGCGCCTCCCGCGGCGCGGTGAGGGATGTGGATCAGCTGCACGACTAGTTTTTCCAGGATTTTACACCAGGCCCGCAGCTTCGGTTGCGGGCCTTTTTTGTGGATATCCTCGAACAGGATCTACTCTCCCAAGGTGAAATTGAAATACCTTGAAGGATCCAGCCCGACACATATTTCTTGACAGGAACAGGAAACTACACTAGTATAGTATCATCGCTAAAACGTGTATAAAGATTGTTCCCGGCACGGGCTGTAGGGCACAGGTTCTGGGTCGGAGGGTGATTTTTTGATTAAAGCACTATTGGAAATGGGGCCTTTTCGGGCCCTTTTTATTTGTTCCATATTTACACTTGGGGTTCTGACCGCGTGTCAGTCAACGAGTGTGGTTGGTCCTGTAACTCAGGAACTGGCAAAAGAGAATTACCTTAATTATACGATTACCTGGTCCGGCACGTTTCAAGGGTCAAAGACAAAGTTGTTTTTCAAGGGATACAATAAGGAAGGAAAGGTAGCAGTCTGTGGATACTATATTAAGTCGAGTGGAAGTGAAGAACGTCTTACGGCAACCTGGATTGAGCAGGCCAAGATTTTTCTCGGTGATACTGAAATAGTTTCCACGCGTTTTATTAATGGCGTTGAGGAAGGGGATCGACCGTTGGCAAATTGTGTGACTACAACCATCCCCTATAGTCGGAGCCTCATGGAGAAAGATTTCTCACTTAGGGGACAGGAAATTCATATCTATGACTAGATGTCTTCACGCCTGCAAGTCGTCCAAAAACCTGTTTGCTTCTGTCAGGCTCAAGCCATAGAGGCTGCGGGCGAGAATGGTGGCGTCGATTTTGTCGCCGCGGTGGACCATATCGAGGAGGCGGGCTTCCTGATCCTCCGGTGAAAGGCTGTCGATGGGGGCTTCGTCCGGTTCCTGGTGAGCGGTCGTCTGATACAGTCCGGAAAGAAGGGCCTCTGTTTTATCGAGTTTCGGCGTTAAGCGGGTTTTTCGGGTGGACCAGTCAATCCGCAAGACACCGTTATTGTCGCCGATCTGAATTGCGGCGCCTTTGGCCTTGGCCGTCACACCTTTGATCCAGGTTGGAACCGATTTTCGTCTTTCTGCCGTCAGGCAGTCGTCGATGGCAGTGAGATCTTGGCCATGGAGATGGATCTCAAGATAGGCATCCTTTGTAAGTGCAGTATCCGTCGGATTGTCCTTATCCCCGATAACCCGGTTTTTCCGATGGACAAAGCGGAAGCGGCGAATTTCCCGTTTCGGGATAAAGGCAATGACGGCATCGTCTGCCGGTAATCGCCAATCCGTGTAGGACCGCAAATTGACATACAACCCTTGTTCCGTTGCCACCAGCGTCCAGTTGCTGGGCCGGGCAGCGGCGAGGGCGGAGGAAAGAAACATCAGGCCGGCAAGAAAGCTGATCAGGACGGCGAGGCCACAGAAAGTAACAATGAAGAGCGAGAACAGGATATCAAAGAGAGAGCTGCTAAAGTGAACAAGGCCATTGGCAAACAGGAAATAGGGAAAGCCGATACTCCAGCCGAGCAACAGAACGCCGGCAATGCCATGGCCAATGCCGGACATTTTAGAGCGCAGCAGTACTTCTTCCGTCGGGACGTCGTTGCCTTTCAGAAAGGCGATATCGCCATATCGGCCCATTTTTCCTCCTCCGAGGGTCTCGTGATCAGAGGCCGTCAGGATAGGGGGAAAATGTTAAAAAACTTATGTGTCCTGCAACTGAACCCAGATCGGGGTGTGATCGGAGGGACGTTCCTGTCCGCGCGGGCCTTTGTCGATCCCGACATTCTCCAGGCGGTCCGTGGCTTGCGGAGAGAGCAGCAGATGATCGATGCGAATGCCATGATCCTTTTGCCAGGCCCCGCGCTGATAGTCCCAATAGGTGTAATTGACCTCCGGCGTGAAGGTGCGATAGGCATCGGCATAGCCCATATTGAGCATCTGACGAAACCGGTTGCGGCTGTCCGGCTGGGTGAGGGCATCGCCCTCCCAGGCTTTGGCATCATAGCAATCCTCATCCTGGGGGATGACATTATAGTCGCCGGCGAGCACGGTTGGCTCCTCCAGGGTCAACAGATATTTTGCCCGCTCGATCAGTCGGTCCATCCAGCCGAGCTTGTAAGGGAATTTTTCGGTATCGACCGGATTGCCGTTGGGCAGATAGATGGAGGCGATGCGGACGTTATTGACGGTCCCTTCAATATATCGGGCCTGTTCATCCTCATCATTGCCGGGAAGGCGGCGCATGACATCCTCAATGGGGTATTTCGAAAGAAGGGCGACGCCGTTATAGGTTTTCTGGCCATGGGTCTCGACATTATAGCCCATATCCTCCACTTCCTGGCGGGGAAAGGCCTCATCGACCACTTTCAGTTCCTGCAGGCAAAGGACATCCGGGCTGGCGTCTTTCAGATAATCGAGCAGCCTTGGCAGGCGTGCCTTGACGGAATTGACGTTCCAGCTTGCGATCTTCATGTCGATGTCCCAATAAAAAAGCCCGAGAAATACTCGGGCTATTTTCTAACATCTTTGCGAGTAGGGTTAAACGGCAAATGAGGATCCGCAGGAACAGGAAGCCGTCGCATTGGGATTTTTTATCTGAAAGGAGGCCCCGATCAGGTCATTCACATAGTCGATTTCCGATCCGGCAAGATACATCAGCGAAATCTGGTCGACCAGCAAGGTGGCGCCTTTGTTGACCACGGCCACATCGTCCGGGTTCTGGGTATCTTCAAGGTCGAAGCTGTACTGGAAACCGGAGCAGCCACCGCCATTGACAGCCACGCGCAGCATCTTCTTGTCGGATTTCATTTCCTCGACAATCACGTTGATTCTGTCCGCAGCCGATTCTGAGAGTTTGACCGGCGGCTCCATGGTGTCCGTTGCAAACATTTTGCCCTAATTCCTGAAAATAAAGAACATGTGCCAATATTTTACACAGTATATACTCAATGATGTATTAACCCTAGCAGTCTTTGTCAATTTGCGACCCTCAAAAAAGTTATCGCCTCCATGTCCCTGAATTACCTCGAATATGCCAAAAAAGCCCTGAATTCAGCGGTTCAAGGCCTTGAATTCAGAGATGAAGCGGCGCGCGCGGATTTTGAGGAAAGCCTGTTTTTGCGACCCCCAAAAGAACAAAGTTGGGGTGATCTCTGTACAAATGCTCCTATCTTGTTGAAAAAAGAGAAAAATATATCCTTTGAAGAGGCCGCAAAGCCGATCCTTCAGGCGTTTCAAAAACTGGATCAGATGCAGTCGGTTACTGTTTCGTCAAATGGCTATCTCAACCTGCGCTATGCGCCGTCTTACTGGCAGGAAAGTCTGCCGCGGCTCTGTCATGAGATGTCGAATTTCGGCTTTGAAAAAGTGTCTGCGCAGAAGAGGGACGTTCTGATCGAGGTCCCGGACAAGGTTCAGGACCTGGTCGAGGCCCGACGACAGGCCAATGGTGAAATTCTGGAACAGCTAGCTGTAATTGCGGGTTGGCAGTTTCGGAAGGAGCCGGGACCGCCCCATGAAGCGGAAACCATGGCGCTTGAGCCGGTGGTTGCCAAATGCGGAAAATACAATACCCGCTTTGCCCTGATTGCCAATCCGCCAGCCTTTACCAAGGCTTTCAGCCTTAATTTGGCCATAGACAAATCCTATGATAATCCTGTTTTCTGCATACCTTATGCGAGACAGATGACGCGCAAATTGACGGCTGGAGTTGATGCCGGTGAGGGTGAGGGACAGGCTCCCGATTTATCGGTCCTGGAGGGGACAGTGGAGCTGAAATTGACGAAACTGCTCTGTCATTGGCCGTTGGCCGTGGAGCGGAGCCTTGAAAAGCAGGATGTTTTTTATCTGACGTCTTTCCTGCAGGACATATCCTTGCTATTTTTCCAACTGGTTGAGGCCGTGCGCCCCGTATCCTCGGACTATTTGCATGAGCACGGCAAAAGTGCGGCACGTCTTTACTTGCTGAAGTCTGTGGATACCGTATTGACCGGGGCCCTTGATATTCTCGGGATCCCCGCAAAGAAGGAGTTTGAGTAGTGTCTGGCAACGATTTTCCCGATGACGATTTCTATGATAGCGATGATGAGCCGCGCATGAGCCGGGGAAAGCTGATTATGGCCGTCTTGGCCGTGCTGATTGTCGCTGGCTTCGGGACGGGCATCTGGTATGCCTATGATCAGGGGGTCAAGAAAGGCGTTCAACTGGCGCCGCCGATCATCAGTGCCGACACAACACCCGTGAAGGAAAAGCCTGAAGATCCGGGCGGGATGGAGATCCCCCATCAGGACAAGCAGGTGTTCGGGGTGCTGAAGTCCGATGGGGAGACGGTTGTCGTTGAAAAACTGATGCAGCCGCCGGAAGAAGCCACCGATGATGCCCCTGCGGCGACGGCAGAAAACACAACGGCAAGCGCTGCAACGAATGAAGGTTCGGAAGAAGCGCCGAAAGAAGATCTGATTGGCAAGACCATTGAGAAGGTGGAGCAGGAAGCCAAGGAGACCACAAAGACTGTTGAGAGCGCGGTCAAAGAAGCGGCCCCAGCCACAACGACGGAACCAAAGGCTGAGGAAAAAGTGGCTGTTGTGGCCCCCAAACCGGCGCCAAAACCCAAGGCCAAACCTGCCGCCACCAGCGGCACCCGTTATCGGGTCCAGCTCGGATCGTTCCGGTCAAGCGATGCGGCGGAGAATCAATGGAAAATACTCAACAGTAAATTTGGCGCGCTGCTGAGCAATGTAAGCTACCGGGTGGAGGATGTTACCGTACAAGGAAAAGGGACTTTCCATCGTCTGCAGGCCGGGGCCTATGACAACCGGACCGGTGCCAACAAGCTCTGTGACGCCCTGAAAGCCAAGAAGCAGGATTGCCTCGTTGTCTCAAAGTGATCTGACCGGCTGCCGGTCGCTAATCCTGGGATGCCTGGGACCGGTTCTGAGTGCGTCTGAGAAGGCGTTTTTCGCTGAACAACAGCCATACGGCTTCATTCTGTTTGCTCGCAATATGGAAACGCCAGATCAGGTGAGAACCCTGGTGCGGGATCTTCGCGCGTCGGTCGGTCGGGATGACGCGCCGGTCCTGATCGATCAGGAAGGTGGCCGGGTACAGCGGATACGCAGCCCCCATTGGTTTGATGCGCGGCCTTTCGGATTTTTTGGCCGCCTCTACAAAGAAGACCGGGATCGTGCGCGGGAGGCTCTCGCCCTGACGTCGCGGCTGATTGCGACGGATCTGGTCGATCTCGGAATCTCCGTCAATTGTACGCCCTGTCTGGATTTACGCCTGCCGGAAACCGTCGATGCCATCGGCGATCGGGCCTTTGCCCCGGATCCTGAGGTGATCATTGAGCTTGGAGAACTGGTGGCTGAGGAAATGCGTGGTGCCGGCGTTCTGCCGGTGATCAAACATATGCCGGGACATGGCCGGGCGACCGTCGATAGCCATCATGAGTTACCCAGGGTATCCGTTTCCCTGGAAAAACTGAAGCAGACGGACCTGGTTCCGTTTCAGGCGCTCTCCCATCTGCCCTGGGGCATGACCAGCCATATTGTGTTTGAGCAGGTTGATCCGAAATGGCCAGCGACCCAGTCTCCCACCGTCATCAAAGACATTATCCGGGGTGAAATCGGATTTGACGGGCTGCTGTTGACCGATGATCTCAATATGAATGCCCTTAAAGGCAGCCTGGCCATGCGGGCGGAGCGCGCCCTGCAAGCCGGGGTGGATATCGTGCTTCATTGCTCCGGCAAGATGCCGGAAATGGAGGAAGTAGCGCCCCTCTGCCCGCCGCTTACTGACGCCGCCATCGGTCGCATTCGCGGCGGTGAAAAATTCATGGCCAATCCCACTTCTCTGCTCGACAGGGACGGGGATCTTGCCCAACTCAACGACCTTCTCGCCTCGGCGGAATAGGGGCCCATTTTGGACATCACAAGTATTCTTTATACAGTTTCCGTCTGGATCATTCCGGCGCTACTGGCCATAACCCTGCATGAGGCCGCCCATGGCTATGCGGCCCTCAGGCTCGGCGACGATACGGCCTACAGGCAAGGACGGGTGACCCTCAATCCGTTCAAGCATATCGATCCCGTCGGGACAGTTCTCATCCCGGGTATGCTATTGCTGCTTAAAGCGCCCTTCCTGTTTGGCTATGCCAAGCCCGTTCCAGTGCATTTCGGACGCCTTAATAATCCGCGGCGGGATATGGTTTGGGTCGCCCTTGCGGGGCCGGCCATGAATTTCCTGCTCGCCTTTCTGTTCGCTCTGGGATTTCACCTTCTGCATTTCGTGCCGGATGACACGGTGACCTGGTTCGCCCAGAATTTCCGCAACGGGATATTGCTCAATGTCATCCTCGGCGTTTTCAACCTGCTGCCTTTACCGCCGCTGGACGGAGGGCGTGTCGCGGTTGGGTTGCTACCTGACAGTCTCGCGATCCCGTTGGCCCGGCTGGAGCGGTTTGGTTTTCTGATCCTGATCGGGGCAATTTTTTTCGTGCCGATGATCAGCCGTCAGCTCGGGGCGGAGATCGATCCCATCACCTGGTTGATGACCGGACCCATCAGCTTTGTGGTCAATCTCATTGCCAATCTGGCCGGTTTGACGTAACCTTTTTTTGAGCGTAGACAGCATGAAACGTAAGTCAGGCGAGGCATAGTGGACACAGGGTCATTTGACAAAGCGGGGCGGGAAAATCCGGATGTCATTCCTTTGCCGACAAGCTCGCTCGTCGTTGACCTGGATGGCTATGAGGGACCGCTGGATGTGCTGCTGGTGCTCGCCCGGGACCAGAAGGTTGACCTCCTGAAAATCTCGATTCTCGATCTGGCGGAACAGTATTTGAGCTTCGTCGAGGAGGTCCAGAAGCTGCGGCTTGAAATCGCAGCGGATTATCTAGTGATGGCAGCCTGGCTTGCCTATCTCAAATCGAGATTGCTGTTACCAGCGCAGGAAGATGATGGACCCACCGGAGAAGAGTTGGCTGACCGACTGGCCTTTCAATTGCGCAAACTGGAAGCCATGCGCGCTGCCTCCGAGAAGCTGTTAAATGGAACGGTTGTTGGCCGTGATCAGCTGCAGCGGGGACGGCCCGAAGGGGTGCGGATCATCCGTCATTCCAAATATGAATGCAGTCTTCGTGATTTGCTCCAGGCCTATGCGGACCAGAAAACGCGAAAGGGCAACACCAATCCACTGCGCCTGATGCGTGAAGCGGTTTATTCGGTAGAGGCGGCGCTGGACCGGCTGGAGAAAATGCTTGGTCAGCTGCCGGAATGGACGGATCTGATGTCTTACTTACCGGAAAACCTCACTGATCCATTCAGCCAGCGCTCGGCGCAAGCCTCGACATTGCTAGCCAGTTTGCAAATGGCCAAGGAAGGGCAGCTGGAATTGCGCCAGTCCGCGACCTTCGCCCCGATTGAAGTCAAGAAAAGGAAAGACGGGAAATGACAGTCGATCCCGAACATGTCCGTATGGCCGAGGCTCTGCTGTTCGCCGCGAGCGAGCCGCTGGATGCTGCAACCCTGGCCGCTCGTCTGCCCGACGGCGCCGACATTGATGCCGTGCTTGAAACTCTAGAAGAGCAATATCGTCATAAAGGGGTCAATCTTACGCGCCTGGCTGGGAAATGGACTTTTCTAACCGCACCGGATTTGGCCTGGATGCTGGAAGAGGAACGGGAAACGACACGACGCCTGAGCCGTGCCGCGCTCGAGACCCTGGCGATAATCGCTTATCACCAACCGGTCACCCGGGCCGAGATTGAAGAAACACGCGGAGTTGGCCTCAGTCGCGGAACCATGGATGTCCTTTTCGATGCCGGCTGGATCCGACCGCGCGGTCGTCGTCGGACACCGGGCCGGCCGGTCACCTACGGCATTACGGAAGAATTTCTGATTCATTTCGGGCTCGACGATATCAAGGATCTGCCTGGATTTGATGAGCTCAAAGCTGCGGGTCTACTCGATACTGAGCCAAGTGGTATCTTTCGGGATTTATCCGGAAATGACGGTGAGGACGAGGATGAGGAAGACGGCGAGGACCGTTTTGATCCTGAAGAGGAAGAAGCCTGAGCCGCCCTTAGAGCGATTTCTTCCGCAACGGCACAACGTTTGATTTGGCGTGCTGCTGCCACCAGGCCACAGTCCGCTCAATGGTCTTTTCAAATTCGGGTATCCTACGCGCAATCATTGCCGGGGATTTCGCCATCCCTTCAATGACTGAGGCTTCATCGGACAGACGCGGAGCACAGAGAGAAATGCTCATCCCTTTAATGGCATGGGCCGCGGATCGAATTCCGGCTTCTGATTCAGCTGTCAGACCAGCTTTGAGATCTTTGAGACTGGCCGCCAAGGTTTCAGGGGCCTGCTCTAGAAGTTCTTTCATGGTTTCATCATCGAGGAGCTCTCGCAGCTCTGTCATCTTGCCTTCATCGCCATAGGGGAGAACTTCAGTTTCTTTCTTCGGCGACATATCTGATGTCATATTATTGCCCGCCACGGAAGCCATAACGGTATTGATGGTTCTCAGAAGTTTCGGCAGATTGACCGGCTTGGTCTCGACGGCGTTCATGCCGGCATCCAGGAAACCTTGAACATTTTCCTTCATGGCATCGGCAGTGATAGCAATGATCGGAATATTGGCGTTGGGAAGCCCGCTGGCTCGGATCAGCCGTGTTGCTTCCGGCCCCTCTAGCACCGGCATCCGCACATCCATCAGCAGCAGATCAAAATTACCGGACAAGGCTGCATCGACGGCTTTTTGGCCGTCATCGACGATCTCAACCGTGTGGCCCGCCCGCTCGAGAAGCGCGCTGATCAGTGCCTGATTGATGGCATTGTCCTCAGCCAACAAGATATTTAACGGATTGCCTTGGGCGGGAAGGGGAACGGGGGTTGTCAGATATTCCGATCTCATTTCCTCGGCCGATGGCACAAGCGGGACGGTAAACCAGAATTCACTACCTTCGTCCAGGGTACTGTCGACACCAATCTCGCCGCCCATAAGCTCAACCAGTTGCTTACAGATGGACAGACCCAACCCGGATCCGCCATATTTCCTTGCGGTTGCAGCGTCTGCCTGCTCAAATCTCTGGAACAGACGTTTTTGGTGCTCCTCGGAGATACCGATACCCCGGTCAGCCACCGTAAAACGTAAGCTCTGTTGATCTTCGACCGTTTCGATGGAGACACCCAGGGTGACTTCACCGCTTTCGGTAAACTTGACAGCGTTGGAGATCAGATTTGTCAGGATCTGACGCAACCGGACAGAATCAATGTTAATTCCGACGGGAAGATCTTCCGGCGGCTCAAAGCCCAGGGTCAGACCTTTCTCGGTTGCCTTGTCACCGAGCAAGTCCAGGGTGCCCTGGATCAGATCTGGCAGGCAAACATCTTCGTTGCTCAGCTCAAATTTCCCGGAATCAAGTTTCGACTGATCAAGGATGTCATTCAAGATAGTGAGCAGCATTTCGCCTGAATTTTTGATGGTCTGCGCTTTCTTGCGCTGCTCCTTAGAGAGATCCCCCATTAACAACAGATCAGCCATTCCCAGGATGCCGGTCATCGGGGTTCTGATTTCATGGCTCATGGTAGCCAGGAATTCCGACTTGCTTCGCTCTCCTGATTCCGCTTTGTCCGTCAGGATTTTTTGCTGATCGGCCAGTTCCACCAACGCAGCAGCCTGTTTTTCCAACTCTCTATGTGAAAATTCAGCCTCATGCAGCTGGGCAGCGAGTTCTTCCTTGCTGCGCTGAAGGTCCATTTGGACTTCCCGGCGGTATGTAACGTCTTGTAGTGCGCCATAAACACGAACAATTACGCCGTCTTCCTTGTAGCATATCCCGCGCGTCCGTACCCATTTGTGACGACCCTTTGAAGAAATAAAAGGAAGTTCAAGATCATAGGGCGTGCCTGATTCCTTACATTGCTTTACGGCACCAAGAAGTATTTCGCGCGCTTCTGGCGGATAGGCATTGGCAACGGCCTCAACGTTAGGTTCAAAATCCCGTGGCCGATCATGAATATCGTATGTTGTTTTCGTCCAGGTCAGCTTGTTGGAGCGGATATCAAGCTCCCAGCCGCCAATAGTGCCTAAGGATCCGACTTCATCCAGAAGCTTCTTCTTTTGCTTGATTTCCTGTTCATATTTGCGCCGTGCTACCAGTTCTTGCTCAAGAGTTTTAGTCCTCTGATCGACCAGCCGTCTAAGAGATCTAGTCCAAAGTAGAAGGCCAATTACAAATATAATACAGGCAAGGGCAATGAGCCCGAAGATCAGTTCCGGGGTCCAGATAGGTTCTGGTTTACGCAAGCTGATCCAGCGATCTGTAATAGCTTTGGCTTCTTCAGCTGTGATGGCATTGAGACCTGCCTGTAATATTCCTGCCAGGATCGGCCAGTCTTTGCGGTTTGCCAAGGACCATTCATAGGTAAAGCCACTCTCTCCGGCAACGGAGATATTTCCAATACCAGCAGACTTTGCATAGCGAACTGCTGTCGCGATATTACCGATGAAGACGTCTATTTCGTCGAAGGAGAGCTTTTGCAATCCGGTTTCAACATTTGGCATAATGATGAGCGGTAAATCCGGATGTGTCTCCGTAATATATTCGTGAACCGCATAGCGCCCGACAACACCAACCCTCAAGCCATCTAGTGCTTCGAGAGTGAGGCTTTCCGGGACGTTACTGCCGCTGCGGACCATAATAACGGCCGGGACTTTAAGATAGGGCGCCGTGAAGCTCATATAGTCGGATCTCGACGGCGTTTCGACAGCTGCCGTCCAGACATCAATCTGGTGATTTTTCGCCATTTCGACGGAAGTGTTCCAGTCTTTCAGGCGTTCTACCTTAAAAGTGATCCCGAGCTTCTTCTCTAGGAGACGAAGGTAATCTGCGGCAATACCGCTGAACTCACCGTTATCATCAAAATATTCGATAGGGGCAAAAGTGGGATCCGGACCGATCTTGATCTCCGGATGGGCTGCAAGCCATTCGCGCTGTTCTGAAGAAAGAGAGACTTCCTGAGCCAGGGTAGAGGGGGGCACTAGCAGCATGGACATCATAAATGCCAAGCTAACCACTTTTAGAAAACGTGCTCCCATAACGTACTTCCGCAAAAAACACCTACCGCTGTATCCAAGCTCTTCAGGTGGCAACTTAGGTCATATGTATTAATAAACTGTCTATAACCCGTCATTTTGGCGGTTTTTAGGTCGAATCCTGGCGGAGTTGCGACTTGATATGAATCAAAGTCAGGCAGTTTGAAGACTGATAGGGATTAAGGGACTGACTTTCTTACGCCAATGAGAATGATTATTATTTACAGGCAGTTCCAACAAGCCTATTGATGGCTGTTGCAGAAATGGGAAGGGATGCTGCATTGGCAGTTGTGCAAATCTACAGGACCGGTCTGAAATACAGACCGTCAGACAAGCGTGGCAAATTAACATTGTCGACGGCCCTTAGTTTTGTCGTCGCTGCGGTCATTGCCCTGCCTGTCCTTGTGATTTTCGGTTTCATTTTTGTGCCTACAGGTGATATCTGGTCCCATCTTGCCAGCACGGTTCTACCTGTCTATTTGACAAATACCCTGCTTTTGGGCCTCGGTGTTTCCGTATTGGTTCTGATGATGGGAGTAGGGAGCGCCTGGCTGGTTACCATGTGTAATTTTCCGGGACGCCGGATCTTTACTTGGGCTCTGTTTCTGCCGCTCGCCATGCCGGCTTATATTATTGCCTACACCTATACAGGCATGCTCGAATATGCGGGGCCGATTCAAACATTTTTACGGGATACCTTTGACTGGACGCGTCAGGACTATTGGTTTCCTCCTATCCGAAGCCTTGGCGGGGCGATCAGCATGCTCGGGTTGGTCTTGTATCCATATGTATACTTGGTCAGCCGCGCAGCCTTTCTGGAGCAATCCATCTGTGCATTGGAAGTGGGGCGGACCTTGGGCCGTGGACCCTGGCGGGTGTTTTTCTCGGTTGCCCTGCCACTCGCCCGACCCGCGATTGTGACTGGCCTGGCGCTGGCCTTAATGGAAACATTGAGTGATTTCGGGACCGTCCAGTATTTTGCTGTGGATACCTTCACAACCGGCATTTATCGGACCTGGTTTGGACTGGTGGAGCCGGCGGCTGCCGCTCAATTGGCGGCAATATTGATGGTGTTTGTCTTTATACTGATTTTGTTGGAGCGCATGAATAGGGGGTCGAAAAAATATCATCATACCACCGGTCGATATCAACAGATCACCCGATACTCTCTTGCACCTGGTCAGAAGGCATTGGCTTTTCTCGGATGCCTGTTTCCGGTGCTGTTCGGTTTTTTGCTGCCGACGGGGTGGCTGATCAAAGAGAGTTTTTCTGATATTGAACAGGCTTTTGATCGCCATTTCCCCGTTCTTGTCCTGAGTAGTGTATCGGTTGCCGCACTGGCGGCTATCCTGTCTCTCTGTATTGCACTTATGCTGATTTATGGCTTGCGTCAGGATGGACATACACCGCAAAAGGCCAAACTGTTTTCTGTTCGCGTTGCCTCTATGGGGTATGCCATTCCGGGACCAGTGCTAGCTGTTGGTATCCTGTTACCCTTTGGATTTATTGATAACAGTATCGATCACTGGATGCGGGAGACATTTAATGTCTCGACCGGTCTGATCTTAAGCGGAACCCTCGTGGCTTTGCTTTTTGCCTATGTGGTTCGCTTTCTTGCCGTGGCTTTGAACACAGTTGAAGCCAGCGTGGAAACCATTACGCCAAACATGGATCGGGCCGCCAAGACCATGGGCGTGACTGGTTTGAAAGCACTTTTCCGGGTTCACATACCGATCATTTCCGGCAGCCTCATGACAGCGGCAATTCTTGTATTTGTCGATGTTATGAAAGAACTCCCGGCGACCCTAGTTTTACGACCTTTCGGATTTGACACCTTGGCGGTTCGGGCTTATGAAATGGCCACCGATGAACAGTTAGCCGCTGCGGCTGCCCCGTCATTGGCCATCGTTGTTGTTGGTATCCTTCCAGTGATCATCCTGAGCCGTGCCATTGCTAAATCTCGGCCAGGATATACTGCCGAAAGAAATAAAGACCCGTTATGAGTAATCTCGTCTTCAAGAATGTACGACATAGCTACAGTCGGGCCTATTCTGTCGATATTGACTATCTTGAAGTTGGGTCGGGAAAGCTGGTCTGTCTATTGGGTCCATCCGGTTGTGGCAAATCCACAACCTTGCGTCTGGCGGCAGGTCTTGAAAGCCCTATGGAAGGCGAGATTCTTATCAATGGCGAAGTCATGGCCAATGATGATATCTTTGTCGGCCCAGAAGACCGCAGGGTTGGGCTGGTCTTTCAGGATTACGCCCTGTTCCCCCATTTGACCGTCCGCAATAATGTGTCTTTTGGTCTCACGCATCTTTCTGGATCCGAGGCAAAGGCACGGGCACTGCAAATCCTCGATACTGTTGGCATGAAAGATGCGGCGGATAAATACCCCCATATGCTGTCCGGAGGGGAGCAACAAAGGGTGGCTCTGGCGCGGGCTCTGGCGCCTAATCCACGATTGATCCTGATGGATGAGCCATTTTCGGGGCTTGACGTTGTCTTGCGAAACCGTGTTCGTGATGAGACCCAGGCTTTGCTCAAGGAGATGGGAACAACGGTGCTAATGGTAACCCATGACCCGGAAGAAGCCATGCGTATGGCCGATGAAATCGTTCTGATGCAAAACGGACAGGTCATCCAGCAAGGGACGGCGGGAGAGCTTTATACAAATCCGGTCAATGAGTTTGTCGCGTCATTTCTTGGCGACGTTAATCGAGTGCCAGCAGAAAAGACAGACAATGGACTGAAAACCGAACTTGGAACGGCGCCAATCCCGGCCGGACTTGATGACAGAATTGTGTCTGAAATCCTCGTCAGACCGGAAGCCATCCGCTTTTTACCCGTCATAGACACAACGCAGCCGACGGGGGAGGTTGTTTTATCAAGGAATCTTGGGGCTTTTTGCCTGGTCGATGTCCAGCTTCCAAGCGGGTTTAGGGTCACAGCGCGGGTAGCAACCGTCAATCAGCCCGAAGTGGGTACAAAATGCTCTCTTTCCCTCAATCTCACGCAGGTATTCGTTTTTCCGGCTACCTCAAACGGCGAAAAAACAGATAAACCCGTGTGATTCTGAAATAAATTGTCGTATAAACTCCCATACACCGCTATATAATGGCTTGAATGGCCGCTGGAAATGGACAAAACCAGCCTTATAAAAGGCAGTATTTCCGGCAGATGGTAAATTTGCGAAAAATTATTTTTCTCGGAAGTGAGAACAGGAGCTGAGGTTATGAGTATTGGTCCGTGGCAGATTATTTTAATTCTTGTCATCGTGCTCATCATTTTTGGAGCAGGTAAGTTGCCCCGTGTCGCCGGAGATTTGGCAAAGGGCATCAAGAACTTCAAAAAGGGAATGAACGAAGAAGAGCAGGCTAAAGAAGCCGATGCCAAGACAGAAGCGCTGGAACCAGCCGCCAATGTCAGTGAAAAGACAGAGGAAAAGGACAAGGCTGCCCAGGGCTGATGCTCCGGTGCCTTTAGGTTCGATAATTCTTTCAATCGCGATTGAGTGGTAAGCCATGTTTGATATTGGCTGGGCAGAAATGATGTTTGTGGTCATTGTGGCGGTGCTGGTCATCGGCCCGAAGGATTTGCCACGCGCGATCGCCACCATTGGGAAATACGTCCGCAAAGCACGGGCTATGGCTCGAGACTTTCAATCCGGCATCGATGATCTGGCAAAAGAGACCGAACTTGATGACATCAAGAAAGATCTTCAGCAGACAACCGATTTCAATTTGAAGAAACAGGTCGAAGACGCAGTTGATCCTACGGGTAGTTTTGAGAAAATGTTCGATGACGTTAAACCGGAAATCCGGGATCCTCGATTGAGTGAAAATAATTATTCAAAGCCTGCGAGCGAGGACAACATTACACCGACGGAAGTCGCCAAGAGTGATGAAGCAGCTCCAAACGTCGCTGAGAACAATATCGCCGGTGACATCAAGCCAGCCCCGGATGCCAAACCGGAAACTAAAGTATCGTGAGTGATTCAGAGGTAGATAGCTCCAAAGCACCCTTGATGGAGCATCTGATCGAGTTTCGGAACCGGCTCGTCTATTCCGTGATTGCGCTGATCATTGCCTTTATCCTGTGCTATGTGGTCGCGGAAGATCTGTTTGCCTTCCTTGTTGAGCCTTTGGTTGAAGCAATGGGAGATAACGTCGAAGGCCGGCGTATGATCTTTACCGGATTGCATGAAGCCTTTTTCACCTATATCAAGATCGCGTTTTTCTGCGCACTGTTTATTTCCTTCCCGATCATTGCCTCCCAGCTTTGGATATTTGTGGCACCGGGTCTCTACAAGAACGAAAAAAAGGCGTTTCTTCCGTTTTTGATCGTCACTCCGATCCTGTTTTTCATGGGCGGTGCGCTTGCCTATGAAATCGTTATGCCGCTTGCCTGGAAGTTCCTTCTCAGCTTTGAAAGTAACGGCGATGCGACGCTTTATTCGCGGGCCTTTACCGCCATTGTTCATGAATTTCCAAAAATGGCGAATTTCCTACCGACTCCGGCGGAACCTATGTCCTTGCCGATCCAGTCGGAAACCCGGGTCAGTGAATATCTCAGCCTCTCCATGAAGCTGATATTTGCCTTTGGTTTGTGTTTCCAGCTGCCGGTTCTGCTGACCTTGTTGGGCCGGGTCGGGATTGTTTCGTCGGCCGGTTTGAAAGCCAAATTTAAATATTCTATCGTTTTCGCCTTTATTGCTGCAGCCATCCTGACACCACCGGACCCGCTGAGTCAGATCACCCTGGCGATCCCGATCGTCTGCCTCTATGGCATTTCGATAGTCAGTGTTCGCATGGTTGAAAAGAAGCGTGAGGCGCGTGAAGCACTCGAAGATGAGGACGATTGATCCCCTGTCAATTGTGGGGTAGTCACCACATTTTTAACATAAATTGGATTTCGGTGAGAAAGCCCTCTGGACGGCAGGCGGAGGGGGGCTTATACAACAGGGATTCCATCTTCTAGAAATCGAAATGACACCAGTATGCTCGACTTAAAATGGATCAGGGAAAATCCCGACGCCCTGGATGCGGCATTGGCTCGTAGAAAAGCACCAGCCATAGCATCTGAGTTGGTTGCCCAAGACGCAGAACACCGGAAAGTCCAAACAGACCTCCAGGAAATGCAGGCGCGCCGTAATGAGGCGGCCAAGGCTATCGGTAAGGCTAAATCCTCTGGCGAGAATGCCGATGAGTTGATCCGGGAAGTCGCGGACTTGAAATCTTCTGTACAGGATATGGAAGGGCGAGAGCGTGAACTGGCTGAGCAAATTGAAACACAGCTTGCCGGATTACCTAACATCCTGGATGACGGTGTTCCTGATGGAGAGGACGAAGCGCATAACGTGGAGCTGCGCAAAGTGGGCGAAATCCCGAGCTTTGATTTTGATCCCAAGGAACATTATCAACTTGGTGCCGATCTCGGTCTTATGGATTTTGAAACTGCCGCGAAAATGTCAGGCTCACGCTTTGTGGTGACCAGTGGAGAGATCGCCCGTCTGGAACGGGCACTGTCCGCGTTCATGATTGACGTCCATACACTGGAAAAAGACTATCTCGAAGTTTCCCCGCCCGTCATGGTTCGCGGAAATGCCCTCTTTGGTACGGGCCAGTTGCCGAAGTTTGAAGAGGATTTGTACAAGACCGGAGAAGATCAATATATGATCCCGACAGCTGAAGTGCCTCTCAGCAATCTTGTGCGTGAGAGTATTCTTGAGGAAGCCGAACTGCCGAAGCGATTTGCTGCCCATACCTTATGTTTTCGCTCTGAAGCGGGTTCTGCCGGTAAGGATACGGCTGGCATGTTACGTCAGCATCAGTTTGCGAAGGTTGAGATGGTGTCTATCACAACACCGGAGCAGTCTGCTGATGAGCATGAACGCATGACAGCTTGCGCCGAGGACATCCTGCAGCGTTTAGGCCTGGCTTACCGTGTTGTCGTCCTCTGCAGTGGGGATACCGGTTTTGGTGCCCGTAAAACCTATGACCTGGAAGTCTGGCTGCCGGGGCAGGGCACTTATCGTGAGATTTCCAGTTGCTCCAACTGTGGGGATTTTCAGGCCCGGAGGATGAAAGCTCGATATCGGCTTAAAGAAGGTAAGGGCAATCACTTTGTTCATACCCTAAATGGGTCTGGCCTGGCTGTTGGCCGAACCTTGATCGCGGTCATGGAAAACTATCAGCGAGAAGATGGATCAATCAGTATTCCGCAAGCGCTTGTGCCCTATATGGGCGGGATCGAACAGATCGGCGGAAAACAATAGATAAAGGATGAACCTTTGCGAATATTATTGAGTAATGATGATGGATTTGATGCCCCGGGGATGGAAACCCTAAGGCGGATTGCAGAAGCCCTGACGGATGACATCTATGTTGTCGCTCCGGCCAAAGAACAAAGCGGGGCATCCCGTTCCTTGACCCTACATGACCCGATCCGGCTCAATAAATTTTCTGACAGAGAATACTCTGTGGAAGGAACACCGACGGATTGCGTCATGATGGCCATGAACTATTTGTTCAAGGACAAACGACCTGACCTGGTTCTATCTGGTGTTAATCGTGGTGGTAACCTGGGAGAAGATGTTCTTTATTCCGGGACAGTTGCTGCAGCCAGTGAAGGAACCTTGCTGGGTGTGCGCTCAGTAGCCTTGAGCCAGTGCATCTTGGACGCAGATCGGATCCACTGGGATACAGCGGCTTATATGGCGCCCGATATCATCAGAAAACTGCTGGAATCAGACTGGCATGATGATGTTTTGATGAACATCAATTTCCCGGCCGTAGAAATCAAAGATGTCATCGGAGTCGAAATCACGTCACAAGGGAAGCGGGATCTGTCGAACCTGACAATTGACGATAGGGTGGACGCGCGAGGGCGGGACTATTTCTGGCTTGGATATCGGCCTTCTTTCGGTAATCCCGCCGTAGGGACAGATCTGCGTACAGTTGTTGATGGATCTGTCTCTGTTACACCCCTCAGTCTCAATCTTACTCATCAGGACCTGGCGTCCCGGCTATCCGGAGCATTCGAGTGAACGAAAATCCGGCGCTCAAGATACGGCTGATTATGGAGCTGCGTCGTCAGGGCATTAGCAATACCGAAGTGTTGTCGGCGATTGAGAGGGTTCCGCGGGAGGTTTTTGTCCCACCAACATTTCAAGACCGCGCTTATGAGAACATAGCCCTGCCAATCGCCAGTGGTCAGACCATCAGTCAGCCCTATGTCGTCGCCTATATGACCCAGATGTTGGAGCTGGACAAGATGCGCAAGGTTTTGGAGATTGGAACCGGATCCGGGTATCAAACCGCAATTCTGGCCAAGCTATGTCGACGCGTTTATTCCATTGAGCGATACCGAAATCTCCTGCAGAGCGCAGAAGAAGCCTTCAAGGCGCTGAAAATCACCAATATCACCACCAAAGTAGGCGATGGCCACAAGGGATGGAAGGAGCAGGCACCGTTCGATCGCATCCTTGTAACGGCTGCAGCGGAAGAAATCCCCGAAAACCTTGTGACACAGCTAGCCAATGACGGGATTATGATCCTGCCGGTCGGGGCTGATCCTGCTAACCAACATATTGTTAAGGTTACCAAGGATGGTAAAGGCGAGGTAACGGAAGAGCAGTTATTACCCGTTCGATTCGTACCAATGGTTCAAGGGGTTGCGGAAGAAACTTAATAAACCGCAATATCTAGTATTACGTTAATTTAGTTGTGATTCCTTTACAATTATGCTTAATATCGGTCGCATGACGGCGTGGAATCAGCAAATTATTCGAGTTGCCATCGGTAGCGTTATGATGTCGCTTTTGGCGGGCTGTGTGTATGACAGCTACCTGCCGCGCATCAAACAATCCCGAAACTATGAAGTCCCGCCTCCTAAACGGGTCACGACAGGGCAATCCCTTGTTATCCCGGCCAGCTATACGCCGCAATACCAGGATCTTTCCTATCAGTATGTCACGGTTAGAGCCGGAGATACGGTATCTCGGGTCGCAGCCAGAAACAATGTTCCGCTGAAATCCGTCCTTACATTGAACCGTCTACAATCACCCTACACAATTCATCCGGGGCAACAGCTAAAAATACCGGCATTTCATACCCATTCGGTAAAGCCCGGGGAAACGCTGTATGCTATCTCGCGGGTGTATAATGTGCAGATTGCTGAGGTGGCACATTACAATTTTCTATCGTCGCCGTATACCCTGATGCCCGGGACCAGTTTGCAGATCCCATTGAAAAACAGGGAAGAAATCAGAATAGCATCGGCACAGAATACTGAGTGGCCACAGGCGCAGCCTGCTGTCGCTAAATCCCCGACGACGCCTGTCAAAACCATTGTTGTCAATTCATTGCCGCAGGTGGTTGCAGTCCCTAAATCGGAAGTGAAGGCGACTGTTGCTAAAAAGACCGTACAGCCGGTAGCTGCCTCTCCCAAAGTTGTAAAAGTAGCGGTCCCACCTGCTAAATCCGACAAATCGTTCCAGACGGCCAAGCTGGATATCCCACCGGTACCGAAACGCAGATATAGCATCAAGGAACCGCCTGCGCGCAGTGGCAAGACATTCGGTTGGCCCGTAAAGGGAAAGGTTATATCCGGCTATGGAAAGAAAAGCAGCGGGTATCATAATGACGGGGTAAATATACAGGTCAAGAAAGGTACGCCTATACGTGCAGCGGAGAATGGCGTGGTTTCCTATGTTGGGAATGAGATGCGCTCCTTCGGGAACCTGCTGTTAGTCTCCCATTCCGGCGGCTATGTCACCGCCTATGGCCATACGGATAAGGCCGCGGTATCGAAGGGAGATGCCGTCAAAAAGGGCGATATCATTGCCTATGCAGGCTCCTCAGGAAATGTAAGCAAGAGCCAGCTGCATTTTGAAATTCGTAAAAAGGGCAAAGCCCTTAATCCGGTTCCCCTCCTGAAATAAATTCCCTTCAATTGCGAGGACGCAAGACCGCCTGAGTCTGTGTAACTTTGGCAACCAGCTTTCCATTGTTGTGAAGCTCTGTTTCTATCACAATCGTCGTCGAGCCTACATGGAGGGGGCGGGACGTGGCTTTGAGCTCGCCATCGCGTATGGCGCCAAGAAAATTTGTTTTGGATTCAATGGTTGATGTACCGACCGCTCCTTTAGGGAGATTGACCATGGCCGTAGCACCGCCCGCGGAATCAGCCAATGCCATAACGGTCCCGCCATGGATCATCCCGTTACTTGTGCAAAGTCCTGGTGCCCATTGCAGTTTAAAAATAGCTTCTTGGGGCGTCAGCTTTTCGACCTCGATACCAAGGGTTGCACAAAGCGGCATTTTTTCACGAATATTGTCGGTGAGGTTTTTATCGGCCATAAGCAGGATTCCTTTGTATTTTTTGGGTAAACCTAACCTCTGTGGGAAATCCGACAATTACCTCATAGGTAAAATTTACGACTCTGGTTTCTATTCAATTTGAGTTCCTGTGCGTCCGGCAATGTCCTGAATGTATTGCCAGGCGACGCGCCCCGAACGAGAGCCACGCGTTCGGGTCCATTCAATCGCTTCGGCCGTAAAATCCTCTTCGGAAATTGGTATCTTATAGTGGGCGAGGTAACGCCGAATCATTTCCAGATATTCGTCCTGGGAACAGCTATGAAAACCGAGCCACAAGCCAAAACGATCGGATAGGGACACCTTTTCTTCAATAGCTTCAGAGGGCATGATAGCCGTGGAGCGCTCATTTTCGATCATATCCCGGCGCATCATATGACGGCGGTTCGAAGTCGCGTAAAAAATAACATTCGCCGGCCGGCCTTCTAGTCCACCATCGAGGACAGTTTTCAAGGATTTGTAGGTGGAATCGTCGCTGTCAAATGAGAGATCATCACAGAACAGGACGCAGCGGCGATCGGTTTTCTGTAACAGCTGCATGAGAGCGGGCAGTGAGGGGATGTCTTCCCGATGGATCTCCACAAGAACCAGCGAATTTTCCAGCTCCCGGTTGACCAAGGCATGGGCTGCCTTGACGAGGGAGCTTTTCCCCATTCCACGGGCGCCCCAAAGCAGCGCATTATTGGCTGGTAACCCTTTGGCAAACCGCATTGTATTATCGAGAAGGATATCTTTAACCCGGTCAATCCCATGCAGCATGGACATATCGACATGGTTGACCTTCGGGATCAGCCGTAGGTCGTTGGTCTCTGCTTGCCAGACAAATGCTTCCCCCGAAGTAATATCAGGATTATCCGGTTTCGGCGGGGCTATCCGCTCCAGGCTATCGGCAATGCGTCTGAGCTGCTCTACTATTTTTTCTTTACTCATGGGGACCAATTGAAATTGACGATGGAATTCCCAAATTACTGGGCTAGACCCATAAATGCCAGTTGGGGCAGGAATGTTCAAGCTTTCCGTCTGTGTTAGGGTCAAGTTGATTTGATGGCAAACAGTGGATTGCGGCTTGCAATGCGGCCCAAGACCACTATAAAAGTCGTTCTAGAATTCACTGAGGGAGGCCTTTGATGGCGCCTCTCATTTTTGACCGGACCAAAGGACCTGAATAATGGACCAAGGATTTATGCAGATTATGCCGCTGATACTGATCGGCGTCGTATTTTACTTTCTTCTCATCCGCCCGCAGCAAAAGCGGGTTAAGGACCATAAAGCCATGGTGGAAGCCGTTCGCCGCGGAGATTCTGTGGTAACCGCAGGCGGCTTGATGGGTAAAGTCGTTAAGGTTCGTGAAGATAATGTTGTCCAGGTTGAGTTGGCACCGGATGTCAAGGTTGACGTTGTAAAGTCTACCCTGTCTGAGGTCCGGAGTAAGACGGAACCTGCCCCGGCGGCATCAACGGAAAACAAAGACGGGAATTCCGACGGTGGTAACCCGATCTCGAAATTGTTCAAGAAATAACGGTTTCTGCCCATGATTAGCTTCCCGACGTGGAAGATTGTCGTCGTACTGCTGGTCTGTGCATTCGGCGTTTTATATACCCTTCCGAATTTTGTCAGCAAAAGTTCGCTTGAAGGCCTGCCGGAATGGCTGCCAACAAAGCAGGTTAATCTCGGTCTGGACCTGCAGGGCGGCTCTCATCTGTTGCTGCAGGTGGATAGCGAGGCCGTTACCCTGAAAATGATGGATAGCCTTGTGGACGCTGTGCGGGATAGCTTGCGCCAGCAAGGTGACAACATCGGTTACCGGGACCTTAAGCATGAGGACAATGTCGTCTCCTTCACTTTGCGCGAACTGGCAGATGAGGAACAGGCGCGGGAGCGCTTATCAGTCCTTTCCAATATTATGCCGAACGGACAACGGGATACGGTGATAAGTTTTGGCGGTGATGGTGTGGTTACACTGACCCCAAGCGATCAGTCCATGGCAGCTCGGCTTAGTTCTGCTGTTGATCAGTCAATTGAGATTGTCCGTCGCCGGATCGATGAAACCGGCGTCAATGAACCTTCAATTCAACGACAGGGCACGGACCGAATTCTGGTTCAGCTTCCAGGCGTTGACGATCCTGATCGTATCAAGCGTCTGCTCGGTGAAACTGCGCAGATGACCTTCCATCTTGTGGATATTGCTGCCAGCAGCGCGCCGGGAGATCGTGTGCCGCCAGGATCTAAGCGACTGCCATCCATTGACGAAGAAGGCCTCAGCTACGTTATTAAAAACCGCGTGATGGTCTCTGGTGAAAATCTCGAGGATGCCCAGGCGACTTTCCAGCAAGGCCAACCGGTTGTCTCTATTCGTTTTGACGGATTGGGGGCGAAGCAGTTCGGCCGGGCAACTACAGATAATGTCGGTCGCCCTTTCGCTATTGTTCTTGATAATGAAGTGGTCAGTGCCCCGCGTATTAATGAACCAATTCTTGGCGGATCCGCGGTAATTAGTGGCGGATTTAATGTTCAGGGCGCTCAGGATCTTGCCTTGCTATTGAGGGCAGGGGCTTTACCGGCTCCTCTCGATATTCTTGAAGAACGCTCAGTCGGTCCGGACTTGGGGGCAGATTCTATTGCTGCCGGTAAAGTAGCCGGGATCATCGGCATCATTGCCGTTGCCGTGTTCATGATCGCGAGCTACGGATTGTTTGGGGTTGTCGCCAATGTGGCATTGGCGATGAATATGTTCCTGATTATGGCCGTATTGTCTTTGCTCGGCGCAACACTGACCTTGCCGGGTATTGCCGGGATCGTTCTTACCATCGGTATGGCGGTCGATGCGAACGTTCTTATTTTTGAGCGAATACGCGAAGAACTCCGAACCGGGAAAACCCCGTTCAATGCAGTTGAGTCCGGATTTAGTCGGGCCTTTACAACCATCATTGATGCCAATGTTACCACTGGTATTGCCGCAGTGATCCTGTTCGTCATGGGATCGGGACCTGTTAAAGGATTTGCCGTGACCCTGCTCATCGGGATTATCAGTTCAATGTTTACGGCAATCATGTTGTCGAGAATGCTGATCACCTGGTGGATGCTGCGTAAGCGGCCGAAGACAATGGAAGTGTAGGGGCGCGGAAAATGTATAAAATTAAACTCGTTCCTGCGAACACGAAAATTCCGTTCCTTAAATACCGCTTCATGGCATTTGCCCTGTCGGCCTTGCTCATTGTTGGTTCTGCCATCATGTTTTTCGGTCCTGGCTTAAACAAGGGCATCGATTTTGAAGGCGGTATTCTGATTGAAGTGCAATTTCCGGAAGCACCAGATTTGGGAGATATGAGAGACTCTCTGGGTGGCCTGGGCTTAGGCGGGGTTGCCCTGCAAACTTTCGGTGCGGACGACGACATCCTGATCCGGGTTCAAAGGCAGCCTGGAGCCGCAAAAGCGCAGGAAGAAGCCGTTACTTTGGTCAAGAGCCAGCTGGAAAGTGACCATGGGACGGAAATTTCCTATCGGCGTGTGGAATTTGTCGGGCCGACTGTCTCTGAGGAACTGGTCATGGCCGCCATCGAAGCGGTCACTGTCGCGGTGTTTGCTATCCTTGTCTATATTTGGTTTCGCTTTGAATGGCATTACTCTGTTGGCGCCATCATTGCGCTTGTCCATGATGTGATCCTGACCATTGGCATGTTTGCCGTGACCGGCATTGAGTTTAATCTGGCCTCTGTTGCGGCGATCCTGACGATTGTCGGTTATTCCATCAATGATACAGTGGTGGTCTATGACCGGATACGGGAGAATTTCCGACGGTTCAAGAAAATGCCGGTAGCGGAGCTGATTAATTTCTCTATCAATGAGACTTTGTCCCGGACAACAATGACGTCTTTGACAACATTGCTGGCTTTGTTGGCCCTCTACATCTTTGGTGGAGAGGTGATACGCGGATTTGCCATGGCCATGATTTTTGGTGTTATTGTTGGTACCTATTCTTCTATTTTTGTCGCCGCACCGGTTCTTTTGCAGATCGGCCTTACCCATCGGAATGAAGAGGAAGATGGCTTTAAAGGTGCAGAAAAGCAGGGAGAGGCCGAAGCCGACTGACCTGTTTTAATCGGGTTTGTGACGGAGAGGCATAATGCAGGATATTTCAGGCCTTCCAGAAGCTGGTCAGCAGCTGATCAACAGCTATGGCGACGGAGGTTTCCGCGTTAGCGGGACTAAATACGAAGGTTCCGTTGTCATTTTGCCGGAAGAAACAGTTCAATGGCAGGTCGATCATATGAATGACCTGACCGCAGATAGCCTTCGTGTGGTGACAGAAACCGACAAGAGTATTGAAATTCTCCTTATCGGCTGCGGTACCAGTATGGCTTTTATTGAAGAAGATTTACGGGCGGAACTAAAGCAAAGCGGCATTGTTATAGACGCCATGGATACAGGAGCAGCCGTTCGCACCTACAATGTATTGCTACTTGAAGGTCGACATGTGGCCGCGGCTTTAATCGCCGTCTAAAGGATTTCCCCACTTATATTACTGACTTTACATATGCAGGTACCTGATCGTATGATCTGGCGCGGAAGACGTCGTGGGCAAAACAAAAACACGAAAAAGCCCGGATGTCTGTCATTTGAATGAAGGGGAAAGTTCATGTCGAGTATTCTTTCAAATCTGAGAAATACCGTGATCGCGGGGATCGTTCTCACAATTGTTATGGCTGTTATTGTCATTTCCGTATCCGGAGATGGCATGGCATTTGGCCATGCTTATGGCGCGTTTATCATGCGTTGGCTGCATGTGTTAAGCGGGGTAATGTGGATTGGATTGTTGTATTATTTCAACTTCGTCCAAATCCCGAACATGCCAAATATACCAGATGAGCAAAAGCCTGCCATCGGTAAAGTGATCGCGCCGGCGGCACTCTGGTGGTTCCGCTGGGCTGCCATGGCAACGATTGTAACAGGCCTATTGCTGGCTTGGATGAGTGGTTACCTGGGCGATGCGCTTACCTTGGGCGCAATGGATGGATTTGCTGTGGATAAGAGCCTTGCTATCGGCATAGGTATGTGGCTCGGCATTATCATGTGGTTCAATGTCTGGTTTGTTATCTGGCCAAACCAGAAAAAAGCCCTTGGTATTGTGGATGCGGATGCGGCCACGAAGGCGGCGTCTGCTAGAACAGCGATGCTGTTCTCCCGTACCAACACCATGCTGTCTATACCCATGCTTTACGCAATGGTGTCAGCACAAAATCTCTATTAATTCTTTAGAGAGAAAAAAAGGCGCTCAGTTTATCTGAGCGCCTTTTTTCTTAGGCATTAGCAAGATTTTCGTTGGCAAAGTCCCAGTTTACGAGGCTTTCCAGGAATGTAGCGATATAGTCGGGACGCCGGTTCTGGAAATCCAGATAGTAAGCATGTTCCCAGACATCCATGGTGAGCAGCGGCGTTGCACCGTCTGTCAGTGGGCAGCCGGCATTTCCGGTTTTGGTGACTTTCAGTTTACCGCCGTCAAGAACCAACCAGGCCCAGCCGCTACCGAATTGTGTTGCTCCGGCTGCTTTGAATTCTTCGACGAATTTGTCATAGGATCCGAAATCTTCCGTGATTTTGGCAGCGATGGCGCCGGTAGGAGCACCACCACCATTTGGCGCCATTGAATGCCAATAGAAGGTGTGATTCCAAATCTGCGCGGCATTATTAAAGACACCGGCCTTTGCGGCATCTCCTGCTGTTTCTTTCATGATATCTTCGAGAGAGCGGCTGTCATCGCCCAGAAGATTGTTCAGGTTGACCACATAGGAATTGTGGTGCTTACCATGATGGAAATCCAGCGTGTTTTCAGAGATATGCGGTGCCAAAGCGTCTTTCGCATAGGGCAGGGCAGGTAGTTCAAATGCCATAGTAATCCTCTTGCCAATTTTCAGGTCATTACGATTGTTGCAAAAATTTTTGGAAAATATCCCTCCCCGAAAAGGGGAAAGAACTCGCCATTTCTTGTCCCTACAGATATATAGCAATTGTAACAGGCTTCCAGCTCTTTTTTGAATAATTCCAATCAATGGTGAGACCGTTCGTGGCAGAAGGCAATCAGGCAGACTATATATCCGGTGAAGTGCGGGAATATGACTATGATCGCTGGCTTTCTGCACTTCTGATGCCAACGGACTCCCGTGAAGATGTCATCGCAGTTTTGGCTTTTAATTCGGAAATTGCTCGGGTGCGGGAAACTGTTTCTGAGGTTTTGCTTGGAGATATCCGCCTGCAATGGTGGCGAGATGCAATCGCTGGGTTGAAGACTGAGAAGGTGCTGGATCACCCGGTTGTCAAAGCACTGGGTCGGGCGAATGTACGAAACAGTTTGGACCTGGATCTTTTAGTGCAGATGATTGATGCCAGGGCTAATGATCTCGATCCCGCGCCTTTTGATACTGTCGAGGCTCTTATATCCTATGCAGAAGGGACAGGGGGCTTATTAAGCTCTCAAATATACACCCTGCTTGGCCTTAATGATGATATGGGGCGGGCTGCCGCCTTAAAGATGGGCACCGCCTTTGCACTGACCGGTATTATCCGTGCGATCCCTTATCATGTTCGTCAGGATCTTTTACTCATTCCAAGGGAAATTCTTGAAGCACAGGGCTTGACCGAAGAGACCGTCTTCCTGAGTGAAAATCGACAGGCATTTTTTGGGGCAGTTTCCGATTTGTATTCCGTTTGCGAAAAGCAATATCAGGAAGCTTTGGTATTATGTCGATCAAGGCCATCAGAAGAGAGGTCCGCCTTCAGGTTAAATGCTCTGACGGGCTTGTATTTGAAGCGGATCAAGTCAGGCGGAATGGATCCGGCATCGCCGAAGGTCGCGGTTGGTAAAGTTCGAAAAATCTGGGCGTTGTGGCGGGGTTAAGTGGAAACCTACAGATTTCCTAGGCGCCATGATTGTGATTGCATGAAATTTCGGGCCAGGAACTGATACGTAACCTTCAACTGCCTTTCGACGGTTGAATCTTCTTCCATGATCAGGCCTTTCCAACCGTCGACCATTTCACCCCAGATCATAAACCGCTGATGCAGGTCGTCCCGGGTATCGCGAATGGTCTGAATAGTCGGGTCGAAATTCTTGAGAATGACCAGAACCTCGCAAGTTTGGGCGTCGATTTCTGTGAATATGCGGTCGAACTTCTTGATGACCGGGTCAATCAGGATTTGCATCCTATTGATATCCTCAGACGTTCCACGGTCCCGCTTATAGATCGAGGCCAAACGGGTCAGGTTTGTGCTGATTTTCTTAATCCCTGAATAATAATCCCGGAGGGCTTCTATATAGGCGAGCTCACGAATGATATCGTCAATTTTTGAGACGACATCTTCTTTGGTGATACCAAGTTTCTCACTAATCTCCCGAAAGGCGTCCTGAACCTTCTCCTTGGTTGATGGGTCACTGGAAATACCTTCGAGTTCCCGATGGTTAAGGACGATTTCTTCGTTTCCGCTCAACCATGAAACCAATTGTACAGTGATCCGGCCACGAGCAATATCCTTATGAGATTCTTCGATGGACCAAGAGGCAGATCCATCTAGCAGTTCCCGCGGAATGGAATCATTTGGTCGAATTTCTTTTACATATTTAAG
Organism: Pseudomonadota bacterium; assembly: GCA_024743055.1. Lineage (GTDB taxonomy): Bacteria > Pseudomonadota > Alphaproteobacteria > Sneathiellales > Sneathiellaceae > Sneathiella. Next base: position 124,360 of record JANSXH010000002.1, on the reverse strand, counting down.
GGCGCTGCCGATTGTCTTTAGCAGAGTGGCATCAGAACTACCATCTTCAATGCCAAACTCCTTGCAGAGCGATTTCGTTGGGATGGCTCCCGTCATCTCTCCGAGATTGACGTAAAAGCAGGGTTCCTTATTGTCATGAGCTAGCTGGAAGAACGCGCCCTCAACCGTAAAGATCTTGTGCTCAAAGGAGAAATAGACACTCGGATCCAGCTTCTCCCCTGAGGGGGCTGAATTGGCGTCATCTGCCTCTGTCGTTTGTATCTCCGCAGTACTCATTTGAAAGCCTACATACCTATTTACCTACAGTTGGTAAGACATTCTATAAGCACATCGTATACAAAAGGTTACTAACGGGTCCGATTAATAATATTAAACGATTTTTCGGGATCGGTGACTGTAGAAACCAGCTTAGGCAGTTCTGGAACCGCCATTGCGCAGCCAATGGTCAAAATCCGTTGCAGCGCGACCAGTATAGGCCAGTTTCCGTTCCTTTTTCCGGATACGCCCTTCAAGTGGGGGAAAAAGACCGAAATTGACGTTCATCGGCTGAAAGGTCTTTGCGTCGGCGCCGCCAGTGATATGGCTCATAATCGCTCCAAGGGCAGTCGTTACAGGCGGTATGTCGTAGCTTTCCTGTTTGATCTCTGCCGCTGTCAGTCGGCCTGCCAGCAATCCGATCGCGGTGCTTTCTACATAGCCTTCCACTCCGGTAATCTGACCGGCAAAACGGATGTAAGGATGGGCTTTTAGTCGGAGCTCTTGATCCAATACTTCAGGGCTGTTGATAAAAGTATTCCTGTGTAACCCGCCCAGTCTCGCGAATTCTGCTTTCTCAAGTCCAGGAATGGCCGAAAATACTCTTTTCTGCTCCCCATAGGTCAGCTTGGTTTGAAATCCGACCATGTTGTATAGGGTGCCGAGTTTGTTGTCCTGTCGCAGTTGAACAACGGCATAGGGTTTTTCATCGCTATTTGGGTTGGTCAGGCCAACCGGTTTCATTGGGCCGTAGCGCAAGGTTTCTCTCCCGCGCTCCGCCATGACCTCAATGGGAAGGCAGCCATCAAAATAGGGAGTGTTCTTCTCCCATTCCTTAAATACCGTCTTGTCCGCCGCCAAAAGGGTATCAATGAAATCAATATATTGAGCCTCGGTCATCGGGCAATTGATATAGTCAGATCCATCGCCCTTGTCATAGCGTGATTGGAACCAAGCAATATCAAAATCTATGCTTTCCTTATAGACGATCGGCGCAATCGCGTCGAAAAAGGCGAGCGCGTCGGCACCCGTAGCTTTGTGTACCGCTTCCGCCAGACCAGATGAGGTGAGGGGGCCTGTCGCAATGATTGTCGAGCCCCAATCTTCCGGCGGCAGGTCCGCCACTTCCTCTCGTTGCAGGGTGATCAACGGATGAGCTTCAATCTTCTCCTGAATATAGTGAGAAAAGCCATCACGATCGACGGCCAAAGCGCCTCCAGCCGGGACCTTGTTGATATCAGCAGATTCCATAATCAGGGAACCCAAGTTCCGCATCTCCTGATGCAATAGCCCGACCGCATTATTCTGCGCATCATCTGAGCGAAAAGAGTTGGAACAGACAAGCTCGGCCAGGCCATCCGTCAGATGCGCATCCGTTCCTTTTACCGGGCGCATCTCATGCAAAATCACGGGGACATCTGCAGAGGCCAATTGCCAGGCGGCTTCGCTCCCCGCCAGGCCACCACCAACAACGTGGGCCAGTTTGTTACTGTCTGTCATTGTCGTTATGTCTACCTTCAGGCCGCTTTAGTTTTTCGGGCTTTCTTGGCCTTGGCTTCAGCCTGCTTTACCGGAGGACGCTTGGCCAATATGTCCTTCAAATACTGTCCCGTGTAGCTGCCTTTAACCTTGGCGACATCCTCAGGAGTCCCCTCTGCAACTAGATAACCTCCGGCATCACCACCATCGGGGCCCATATCGACAACCCAGTCCGCTGTCTTGATAACTTCGAGATTATGCTCGATCACCAGGACGCTATTACCTGAATTGACGAGAGCTTGCAGGACTTCCATCAGCTTTCGAACGTCCTCAAAGTGCAAACCGGTCGTCGGTTCATCGAGAATATAAAGGGTCCGGCCCGTCGCCCGGCGGGAAAGCTCCTTGGCAAGTTTCACCCGTTGCGCCTCACCGCCCGAAAGCGTCGTCGCCTGCTGACCCACATGGATATAGCCGAGACCAACCTGCTGCAGGGTTTCGAATTTTTCGCGGACATTGGGAACTGCCTTGAAAAACACGGCAGCTTCGTCAACGGTCATATCGAGGACATCGGAGATGGATTTATCCTTGAACTTGATTTCCAGCGTCTCCCGGTTATAGCGGTGCCCCTTACAGACATCGCACTGGACATAGACGTCCGGCAGGAAATGCATCTCGATCTTGATGACACCGTCGCCCTTGCAGGCTTCGCAGCGGCCGCCTTTTACATTGAAGGAGAACCGCCCTGATTTATATCCGCGGGCCTTGGCATCGGGAAGACCGGCAAACCATTCCCGGATCGGTGTAAAGGCGCCGGTATAGGTGGCCGGGTTGGAGCGGGGGGTTCGCCCAATGGGAGACTGGTCGATATCGACAATCTTATCGAGCCATTCAATCCCTTCAATCCGGTCATGAGGTCCCGGATGATTGCGGTTGTTATTCAGCTTCTTGGCAATTGCCTTGTAGAGGGTTTCGATAATCAAAGAGGATTTACCACCTCCTGAGACTCCGGTAACACAAGTGAAAGTTCCGAGAGGGATATTCACATTGACCCGTTTCAGGTTGTTGTGGCGCGCACCAATGATCCGCAGCTGCCGGGATTCCTGAATTTTGCGTCGCACTGCGGGAAGGGGAACTTCCATTTCACCAGAAAGGTATTTCCCGGTAATGCTCTCAGGCGCGGCCATGATATCTTTTGGCGTTCCCTGGGCAATCAGTTTCCCGCCATGACGGCCAGCACGCGGGCCCATATCAACCACATGATCTGCTGTCACAATGGCTTCTTCATCATGCTCCACGACAATGACGGAGTTGCCTTGGTCCCTGAGATTGACCAGGGTCTTGAGAAGGCGGGCATTATCCCGTTGATGCAGACCAATCGATGGCTCATCCAGCACATAAAGGACGCCAGTCAAACCAGATCCAATTTGTGAGGCGAGGCGAATGCGTTGGCTCTCTCCACCTGACAAGGTTCCAGATCCGCGGGACAGGGTCAGATATTCCAATCCGACATCGACAAGAAAGCCAAGCCGTTCGTTGATTTCCTTCAGCACCCGCTCGGCAATGGAACGATCCTTCTTGGACAATACACCGCTCAGGTCTTCGAACCACTTGCGGGCTTCCAGGATCGACTTACTGACCACTTCACCAATATGATGCTCATTAATCTTGATTGCCAGCGCTTCTTCCTTAAGACGGTGGCCGCCGCATTTGCTGCAGTTGGTCTTGTCCTGATACTTTTCGAGATCCTCACGTACCCAACTACTGTCTGTCTCCCGCCACCTGCGTTCAATATTCGGGATCACCCCTTCAAACGGCTTGTTGGTCTTATAGGTCCGCATGCCGTCATCAAAAGTGATCTGTACTTTTTCATCTCCGGTTCCGAACAGGACAGCCTTGCGGTGCTCCTCGGAAATCTCTTCCCAAGGCTCCGTCGTTGAAAATCCGTAATGTTTCGCGAGTGCTTCCAAGGTTTGCATATAGTAAGGCGCGGGCGTTTGTGAACGAGACCAGGGCGCAATTGCCCCGTCACGTAACGACAATGTCACGTCAGGGACGATCTGATCAGGATCGAAATACATTTCGGTCCCAAGACCGCCGCAGGCTGTACAAGCACCATATGGATTGTTGAAGGAGAAGATCCTGGGCTCGATTTCCTCAATGGTAAAACCGGAAACCGGACAGGCGAATTTTGCCGAATACATTGTCCGTTCGCTACTGTCCGCATCTTCGACAGCAAATAGGCCGTCTGCAAGATCAAGGGCCGTTTCGATGGAATCTGCTAGTCGACCCTTGATATCATCATTGATGACCACCCGATCGACAACAACATCGATATGATGCTTGATCTGTTTGTCGAGCTCGGGGATATCCTCAATATCGTAGATTTCCCCATCAACTTTTACCCGCTGAAAGCCACGCTTTCTAAGATCGAGGAATTCCTTGCGATATTCTCCTTTGCGCCCACGGACAATTGGTGCCATCAGATAGAGGCGCTTTCCATCTCCCATCGCTACCACCTGATCGACCATCTGGCTGACGGTCTGGCTGGTGATGGGAAGACCGGTCGCCGGTGAATAGGGAACACCGATGCGGGCATAGAGAAGGCGAAGATAGTCATAGATTTCTGTCACAGTTCCAACGGTGGAACGCGGGTTCTTTGACGTGGTCTTTTGCTCGATGGAAATGGCGGGGCTTAGGCCATCAATATGGTCCACATCCGGTTTCTGCATCATCTCCAGAAATTGCCGGGCATAGGCAGATAAACTCTCCACATAACGCCGCTGGCCTTCCGCATAAATAGTATCAAAGGCCAGAGAGGACTTGCCTGACCCTGACAGGCCGGTAATCACGACCAGTTTGTCACGGGGAATATCAATATTTACATTCTGCAGATTATGCTCGCGAGCGCCGCGGATACTGAGTGTTGTATGCATTCGGAAATAGAACCTAATTTGAGCTTTTGACAGGCGGTAAATCTATAAGGTAATCGCCAATATTGCCAGCAGGAATACTAAAAATGTTTTCTTTTTGTTCACGTCAGACAGAAACGTCGAATTCCTCTGGTCAGAGGGGTGTTTGCGCGCTATTGTCTGGCCAGAATTTTTTAGGTCTTTGAGAATCGGAAAGCAATACCATCATGGCAGGCAGCGTTAATAAAGTCATTCTTGTAGGAAATCTCGGTGCGGATCCGGAGGTCCGTTATATGCAGAACGGAAAGCCTGTCTGTAACCTGCGGATTGCAACTTCTGAAAGCTGGCGGGACCGCGAGAGCGGGGAGCGTCGGGAGCGGACAGAGTGGCACAGGGTTGTGATTTTCAATGAGGGCCTGTGCAAAATTGCGGAGCAGTATCTGAAAAAGGGCTCAAAGGTCTATTTGGAAGGGCAGCTACAAACCCGTCAGTACGAGCAGGACGGTATCACAAAATATTCGACAGAAATCGTTTTGCAGGGCTTTAACTCGGCTCTCACCATGCTCGATAGCGCGGGCGGACAGGGCGGTGGCTTTGGCGGCAGCTCCGGTGGAGATTATGGAGGAGGAGCACCTTCTGGCGGTGGTCAAAAAGGGGGCGGCCAGCAGGGTGGATATGGTGGACCTTCCGGAAGCGGTATGGGCGGCGATTTCGACGACGATATCCCGTTCTAGGCGCGGAAAAAATAACTTGGTTGAATGGGCTGTCCTCAGGGGCAGCCTTTTTGCCCTATAAGACAATAATAAGGAGGGTGTCCGATGATAGATCATATTTCAGTGGCTGTGCGGAATCTCCAGAAAAGCGCGGAGTTCTATGATGCTGTCTTCGACATCATCGGCATGCGTCGGATTGCAGAGCGCCCAACAACAATCGGATATGGCAAACGGTATCCAGAATTCTGGTTGAATGCCCGACCGAAGATGTCTCCTGTCGATCCGGATACGGGCATGCATATTTGCCTACGTGCACGAAGTGAGGAACTCGTGAGTAGATTTCACGAAACGGCACTCTCTAAAGGTGGAGAAAATGATGGCGCTCCCGGGACAAGGTCTGGCGAAATGACGGACTATTTTGGGGCGTTTGTTAAGGACCCAGACGGAAACAAAATCGAAATTGTAACTTTTCCAGCACCTTGAAGGTCGGGTGGTAGATAGGAAGTCCAGATGGCATTGTTGTTGGGGATCGATACCGGCGGCACCTATACGGATGCGGTACTGTTTGAAGAGGATGCCGGCGTTGTTGCTGATGCAAAATCTCTGACGACCCGTGAGGATTATGCGATCGGCGTCGGCAATTCTATTTCCAAGGTTATTTCAAAGAATAGTACCAGCCCGGACGAAATCGGATTGGTATCCCTGTCGACCACCCTGGCAACAAATGCGCTGGTCGAGGGGCAGGGTGGTCGGGTTTGTCTGGTCATGATCGGCTTTGACGAAAGTGCACTGGATCGGAATGGGCTCAGGGAAGCTTTGGACGGGGATCCTGTTATTTTCGTCAAGGGTGGTCATAACGGGCAGGGAGACGCGAGCCAGCCTCTCGATGAAAAGGCCTTGGGAAAAGCACTTGCCAGTTTAGCCGAACCTGTTTCAGCATTCGCTGTCGCCAGCATGTTTGCCATTCGAAACCCTGAGCATGAAATTGCCGCCCGCAACCTTATTCTGACCCAGTATGATACGAGTGTGACCTGCAGCCATGAGTTATCCAGCAAACTGGATGGGCCTCGTCGTGCTCTTACATCCGTTCTCAATGCCCGCCTGATCAACCTAATTCATCATCTGATTGCCGCAACAGAAGAAAAACTGAAATCCCTTGGCATACACGCGCCTCTAATGGTCGTCCAAGGAGATGGTGCGTTGATTTCCGCTGAGCTTGCCAAGCTTAAACCGATTGAGACTATCCTCTCGGGGCCGGCCGCCAGTCTCGTTGGCGCCGCGTATTTGAGCCAGATGTCAGATGCAATTATTTCTGATATCGGCGGCACTACCACAGATATCGCTATATTGCAGGATGGAAACCCCCGGCTGGATGCGGAGGGGGCAACTGTTGGGGGGTGGCGCACGATGGTTGAGGCTGTCGATATGTACACTGTCGGCCTCGGTGGTGACAGCGAAGTACAGACCGTCAAGTCTGGCCTCGAGGCGGAACTCTCTCTTGGGCCGAAGCGTCTGGTTCCCGTCAGTCTATTGGCGGTCAATTATCCAGATCTGGTTCATAAGACCTTGGACGCTCAGCTTTTAAAATCGAGGTTTGAAGATAATTTCTGTCGCTTCGCCTTGATGGTAGGGCAAGAAAGTGGCCGATCAATTAGTTTAAATGAGACAGAGCAGGCTCTTATCGAGCAATTTCAGGAAGGGCCGATCTCTCTTGAAAAGCTAATCAAGCGCCGCCGGCATGCGGCGGTACTTGATCGGCTGGTTTCTATCGGCCTGGTTCAGATTTCAGGTTTGACACCGTCAGATGCCGCGCATGTCCTGGGGCTGCATAAATCGTGGGATCAAGAGGCGGCGATCAAGGCCACTCGGCTATTTTCCCGACAAAAGAACGCCAAGGGGCTCAGGATAGCGGAAACCGCCGAAGAAATGAGCCAGTGGATTTTTAGCCGGCTTGTCGGAATTTCCTGCGAAACTCTTTTGATTGCGTCTCTTGAGCAAGAGCCGTTTCTCGACCCGGATCTTGCATCAGATTTGTTATCTGCCACCGAAAGCTCTAAATCCAGTCCATTTATCGATGTGGCGTTAAGGTTCAAGCTACCCGTTGTTGGATTAGGGGCATCTGCACATGTCTATTATCCGGATGTTGCAAAGCGGCTCGGGACAACCTCAAGCATTCCTAAGCATGCCGGTGTCGCCAATGCGATTGGAGCTGTTGTCGGACAGGTCAGAGTAGCAGTCGATGGGACGATTTCACCAACGGAAAATGATCTATATCGCCTTTATCATAGTGGCAGCCCAATGGATTTCGCAACGCTGGAAGAAGCGGCTCAGGCAGCGGATAAACTGCTTGGTCAGGAGGCACAAGACAGGGCGCGTGATGCCGGGGCCGGCGATATCTCCCTACGATTTGAACGGAAGGACAATACCGCGATGATCGACGGTCGCGAACTCTTTGTTGAAAGCCTTGTTAAGGCCGTGGCCTTCGGAAGGCCCAGAATAGCGCTATCCTGACAGGGTCGTGCGGATGGGTAGTGCCGTGGTGAATTTGATCTCTTCCATGGCGAAATTGGAACTGACATCAGAAAGATCAATCTGCTGAATAAGGCGATGGTAGAAACTGTCATAAGCCGCGACGTCTGGTACAACGACTTTCAATAGGTAGTCTATGTCACCACTCATCCGGTAGAATTCCATAATCTCTGGAAAGCTATCGACGGTTTTGGCGAACTTTTGCAGCCAGTCAACATCGTGCCGACTTGTTTTTATGGCGACGAACACGGTGACCGAAAGGTTTAACTTCTCCCGGTCCAGCAAGCTCACTTGTGCTTTGATGACGCCAGTTTCCTCCAGGGATTTGATGCGGCGCCAGCAGGCAGTTCGGGAACAACCAACTTTTTCAGCAAGATCAGCAACGGCTATCGAGCTGTCCTGCTGTAAATGATCAAGGATCTTTCTGTCGATAGTGTCCATGAAATAAAATTCCGTAAATATAAAATTTATCGGGATGTACGTTTCAATTTTTATCCAAAACTCGCTAATAAAGGGTAAAAATTGCGGTGAAATCAGATATTATGCTTCTTATATAACAGGTATGGAAATTCAAGTAAACGGACAAAGACAATGACCTTATCCAATCTCTTCACCGAACATCCGGCATCCGTCAATGAAACCTATTTCGAACATATGGAAATGTCCGCATCCTTTTCATTCTGGCTTTTGATTGCCGGCTTCTGTGCTCTTGTACATGCCATTTTTCCGTTCCTGTTTGTGAAGACGGGCAGCAAGATTATCACCCGGCTCCATGATCGGATGGTCACCAATCGGGTTCAAAATGCACCTCGGCAAATGCAGCCACAAAATTCCAGGGAGAGCCTCCATCAGCAGGCTCTGGAGAGCGCTTCTCTTTAAGCCTAAATATCCTCCGATTAGGCGCCATTTCGCACCTGCAATAGGTTGCGCGGGCGCCTAATTTCTTGTAGAACAGGGTAACCCTTTCCGGCGGAAAAATGGAAAGGGGAGTTTCGTGTTTTTTATCATGTCCGAGAGCGGTTCGGGCATGAAAATGATTATTCTGGAAACCAGCCTTGAACGACGTAAACTTACCCCCCTCCGATAGCGACATCGTCCCGATTCCCATCGAAGAGGAAATGCGTAAGTCCTATCTGGACTACGCCATGAGCGTGATTGTATCCCGGGCGTTGCCTGATGCTCGAGATGGCCTCAAACCAGTGCATCGGCGCATTATCTATGCCATGTATGAAAACGGCTATACGTCGGACAAAGCCTTTAGAAAATCCGCCCGCGTGGTTGGTGATGTCATGGGTCGATACCATCCCCATGGCGACAGCGCCATTTATGATGCCATGGTGCGTCTGGCCCAGGATTTCTCCATGAGTCTGAAGCTGATCGAGGGGCAGGGTAACTTTGGCTCCATGGATGGCGACAAGGCAGCTGCCATGCGCTACACCGAGGCGCGGCTGCAAAAAGCGGCAGAGAGCCTGATTGATGATATTGACAAGGAAACCGTTGATTTTATCAATAACTATGATGACAGCGAACAGGAGCCCTCTGTCCTGCCGGCGCGGTACCCGAACCTGTTGGTCAATGGTGCCGGTGGTATCGCTGTCGGAATGGCGACTAATATTCCGCCCCATAACCTTGGGGAAGTGATTGATGGCAGCATTGCCTTGCTTGGCAAGCCGGAAATGCCGGTTGAGGAACTACTTGAATATATACCAGGCCCAGATTTCCCGACTGGCGGAGTCATTCTTGGTCGCACCGGATCTATAAGTGGTCTGACCACCGGACGTGGATCCGTAATTATGCGGGCCAAGGTTGATATTGAAGATATTCGGAAAGACCGTCAGGCGCTAATCGTTACGGAAATCCCCTACCAGGTCAACAAAGCGCGCCTGGTCGAGCAGATTGCCGATTTGGTCCGCGCGAAAAAGGTTGAAGGGATTGGAGACCTTAGAGATGAGTCTGACCGGCATGGCGTGCGGGTTGTTATCGAGATCAAGCGCGATGCCATGGCCGAAGTGGTTCTAAACCAGCTTTATCGCTATACCTCTTTGCAGACCTCATTCGGGGTCAATATGCTGGCCCTCAACCGCGGCAAGCCTGAGCTGTTGAATGTCAAACAGTTGCTGGAAGCCTTCCTGGATTTTCGCGAAGAAGTCATCAGCCGAAGGACAAAGTTCCTGCTCAGAAAAGCGCGGGAGCGGGCCCATGTCTTGATCGGTCTGGCGATTGCTGTTGCTAACATAGATGAAATCATCAAGCTGATCCGCTCAGCACCGGATCCCGCCGCTGCCCGGGCTGAATTAATGGGCCGGGACTGGGACGCCAGCTCCGTTGAATCCCTTATTCGATTGGTTGACGATCCGGAACACACAATAAATGAGAACGGGACCTATCGGTTGTCAGAGACCCAGGCGCGAGCGATCCTCGATTTACGCCTGCAGCGCCTGACGGCTCTTGGTCAAAATGAAATTGGCGATGAGCTCAAGGAACTTGGCGAGAAAATCCTTGATTACCTTGATATCCTGTCCAGCCGCCCACGCCTGATAAGCATTATTCAGGACGAGCTTCTGGAAATGCGTGAGAAATATGCGGTTCCGCGACGCACGATCATTGAAGAAAATGAATTCGAGCATGACGTGGAAGACCTGATCCAGCGGGAAGACATGGTGCTCACGGTCAGCCACAAAGGCTATATCAAGCGCGTGCCTCTCTCTACCTACAAACCACAGCGGCGGGGCGGCAAGGGTCGGGCCGGCATGCAGACGCGGGATGAGGATTTCGTGACCCAGGTCTTTGTGGTCAATACCCATACGCCCGTTCTGTTTTTCTCCTCCTTCGGCCGAGTATACAAACTGAAGGTATACCGTCTTCCATTGGGATCACCACAAAGCCTCGGCAAGGCGATTATCAATCTATTGCCATTGGAAGAGGGTGAGGTGATCTACACCTTGATGCCTCTCCCGGAAGAGGAAGAAAGCTGGTCCGAGCTGGAAGTGATGTTCTCGACCGCAAAAGGCAATGTTCGCCGTAACCGTCTGAGTGACTTCTCCAACGTCAAGGCAAATGGCAAGATTGCCATGAAACTGGATGAAGACGACCAGTTGATCGGCGTTCAGATATGTACGGAAGCTTCTGATGTGCTGCTGGTTGCAAAGGGCGGTAAATGTATTCGTTTCCGCGCTACAGACGTCCGGCTGTTCAAAGGCCGCGACTCCAGTGGCGTGCGAGGTATGAAGCTGGCAAAAGGGGATAGCGTCATCGGGATGTCCATTCTCAATCATGTGGATATTGAAATTGATCAGCGCGATGCTTACCTCAAAGCACGGAAATCCGTCGACGATAATGGCACCGTTACGGAATACGGGGATATTTCTACTGACCTTTACGATGAACTTTTCTCGCAAGAAGAAGTGCTGCTGGCCATTACAGTCAATGGATATGGTAAGCGGACAAACGCCTATGAATACCGGGTCACCAACCGCGGCGGTCAGGGCATCATCAATATTGAGACCTCAAGCCGCAACGGCGAAGTAATCGCTACGTTCCCGATTACGGAAGATGAGCAGATCATGCTGGTGACCAATGGCGGTAAGCTGATCCGGACACCGGTAACGGACATACGGATTGCTGGACGCAACACCCAAGGGGTCACCCTGTTTAAAACCGCGGAAGGTGAGGAAGTCGTATCGGTTACGGCTCTGGCAGAAGCAAAATCTTCTGACGAGGACGAGACAGAGGACGACATTGAGGAAATTACCGATGAGGAAGCTGCGGCTTCTTCTAATTCAGATGATACTGATGGGGATGTGCCCCCAGATGAAACTGAAGGCTAACAGAAGAATTAGCTTATAAATAGAAGGAAACTCCATGTCTAAAAATCGCGTTGGTTTATATCCAGGTACTTTCGATCCCATCACCTTGGGGCATTACGACATTATCCGTCGGGCGTCCAAGCTGGTCGATACGCTGGTCATTGGAGTCGCGATGAATCCTGGCAAAAACCCGCTCTTTACGGTGGAGGAGCGGGTCGAAATGGTCGCGAAGATGACTGAAGAGTTTCCGGGCACTAATTTCGAGGTGAAACCCTTCAACAATCTCCTTATGCATTTCGCAGAGCAAGTGGGAGCTAGTATTATTATCAGAGGCTTACGCGCTGTTTCTGACTTTGAGTATGAATTTCAGATGGTGGGCATGAATCGTCGTTTGAACTCGGAAATTGAAACTGTATTTTTGATGGCTTCTGACCAGCACCAGTTTATCGCTTCGAGTCTGGTCAAGGAAATTGCTTTGCTGGATGGTGATATCTCAAAATTTGTTTCAGCAACTACAGCGAAAAATATTGTCGAACGCGTCGCGCTGATACATAAACAAAATCAATAGATTAAAACTTTAATTGTCTGGATTGGATCCGGATATAACTGGAGTGTCGAAATGGCCCGTGATTTAGAAAATACCCTGTATCTTGAATTGAAAGATGGCCGTGTGGTTATCGAAATGCGTCCGGACCTGGCGCCGAACCATGTCGCCCGCATTAAGGAACTGGCAAGGCAAGGGTTTTATGACGGGATTGTCTTTCATCGGGTGATTGACGGTTTTATGGCCCAGACAGGTTGTCCTGATGGCAATGGCATGGGGGGATCCGGCCAGAACCTAGCAGCGGAATTCTCTGAAGAGCCGCATGTGGAAGGGACCTGTTCCATGGCCCGCGCTGGACACCCTGATAGTGCGGACAGCCAGTTTTTCATCATGTTTGGTCGTTCTCCACATCTGGACAATCAGTATTCTGTCTGGGGACAAGTTGTCGAAGGGATGGATGCCATTCACTCTATTAAGAAGGGTGACAGCATGGATAACGGCTCGGTCCGGGATCCGGAAAACATCATCAGCATGAAAGTTGCTGCTGACGTAGAGTAAAAATTTACAGGAATCAGGAGCGAACGGCTTGAGAGATCAGGTCGTTCGTTTGCGTTTTGGCCAATGAAAGTAGATGCTTTTGACTTTACCCTACCTGCGGAGTTGATTGCCGATCGACCGGTAATCCCTCGTGAGGCAGCGCGTCTGCTTCATATTGGTGAGCAATTGCAGGATAGGCTGGTCTCTAATCTCCCTTCTTTGTTAAGAGAAGGGGACCTACTCGTTTTCAATGATACGAAGGTTATTCCCGCCCGATTGCGGGGATTAAGACGCTCAGCCAAGATAGAAGTGACCCTTCACAAAAATGTCTCTGCCGATAGCTGGAACGCATTTGCGAAGCCAGCCAAGAAGCTAAAACCCGGAGATACAATTGTGTTTTCGGATGATTTCAAGGCGCTCGTTACCGACAAGTTCGAGGCAGGAGAAATTGCCCTGTCATTCTCATCATCGGGTCCAGAGCTTATGGAAATGCTGATGCGCTACGGGGAGATACCCTTGCCGCCGTATATCAGCAGTTTGCGAGCTGCTGATGATCAGGACAAAGAAGATTACCAGACGATTTTTGCACGTGAAGAAGGGGCTGTCGCTGCGCCAACGGCTGGCCTGCATTTTACGGAAGACCTTTTGCAGAAACTCAAAGATCGAAACATCCAAACCGTCGCTACCACTTTACATGTTGGTGCTGGAACTTTTCTGCCTGTGAAAGTTGAGGATACCGAAGATCACAAGATGCATGCCGAATTTGGGATTATCTCCGATAAAGCTGCAGCAGCTATCAATGCCTGTCACGAGGCTGGGGGCCGGATTGTGTCTGTTGGTACAACTAGCTTGCGCCTTCTAGAGAGCGCGGCGGATGACAAGGGTATCGTGCATCCCTTTTCTGGAGAAACAGACATTTTCATTACACCCGGCTATCGTTTTAGGGCTGTTGATCTTTTGATCACTAATTTTCATTTGCCCCGATCAACGCTTTTCATGCTGGTTTCTGCCTTTGCCGGAATTGATAAAATGCGGGCAGCTTATGAACATGCGATTGAAACCAAATACAGATTCTATTCCTATGGAGATTGTTCTCTGTTGGAGAGGTCATCATGACACAGCCTGCGTTCTCTTTTGAAATTCACGCGAATGATGGTGCAGCGCGGCGGGGAACTCTGCGAACGGCACATGGTGACATTCGTACGCCTGCATTTATGCCGGTTGGGACAGCCGCGACGGTGAAAGGTATGACACCGGAGGCGGTACGTGAGACCGGCGCGGATATACTACTTGGAAATACATATCACCTGATGCTTCGACCAGGTTCGGAACGGGTTGCCAAGTTAGGAGGCCTGCATAAGTTCATGAATTGGGACCGACCGATCCTGACGGATTCCGGGGGTTTTCAGGTTATGTCCCTGAATGAGCTGCGTAAAATTGATGAGAACGGCGTTGTTTTCAAATCTCATATTGATGGGCAGCGGTTTGAGCTCACTCCGGAACGGTCTATGGAGATCCAGGGTCATCTCGACGCGACCATTACCATGGCCTTTGACGAATGTACGCCTTTTCCAGCCAGCCATGAAGTGGCTGCCACATCCATGCGGCGATCCATGCGCTGGGCGGATCGGTCCAGGTCGGCATTCGAGGAGCGGACAGGTTACGGCCTGTTCGGTATTGTTCAAGGATCAACCTTCGAAGATCTCAGGCATGAGTCAATTGAAGCTTTGACCAGTATTGGTTTTGATGGATACGCCGTCGGTGGACTAGCTGTCGGTGAGGGGCAGGAAGAGATGTTCAGAACTCTCGAGTTCACAGTCCCGTCCATGCCTCAGGAAAAACCTCGCTACTTGATGGGGGTCGGTAAACCAGATGACCTTGTGGGAGGAGTTATGCGCGGCATTGATATGTTCGATTGTGTCCTGCCAACCCGGTCGGGCCGAAATGCCCAGGCCTTTACCCGATATGGAACTGTTAATATGAGAAACTCTCGCCATGCCGAAGATTCTCGCCCTCTGGATTCCTTATGTGAATGTCCAGCCTGTAGAAACTATAGTCGGGGATATCTCCATCATTTGCTGAAAGCAAAGGAGATTCTTGGATCTGTTTTACTCACCTGGCATAATCTGCACTACTATCAAGAGCTTATGTCTGGCATGAGATCTGCCATTGAAGCAGGCAGTCTTTCAGATTTTGCCCTTGAGTTCTATGCACGCCAGGAACAGGGCGATATCGAACCGTTATAGAGCAGAAATGAAGCAGGGGGGGGTAATCGAAGCCACCTTTGCCGTTGAGGGGAGGGTGGAAATGACAAAAGCAGCTTCGATCAACCTTGGACAAACTTATCTTTCATTGAGAGTATTAACATATAGTTAATTTCACCTATTTTGAGTAACGAGATGAGGGCTTTGAGGCTTTCGACGTATCTTTAGTCTCAGGCTTATTGGTAGGTGATTTACTAGTGACCATAGAAATAACCTTATCAACGGCTTTAAAAACTAGTTCGACACTGTAGCCCGCAAGAAAAGCTGTCGCTAATGGCCCTAAATGGGAAAAGGCGTAGTCTTCAAGATTTGTTGCGCTGGTTAACGCGCTTTCAGATACGATTGAGTGCACATTGGTATCATCAGTAGAAAAAAGAAAACTTGCCATAATCCCTGCCAGTGGGCCCTGGGTAATCCGAAGGCTATATTCAATTTGAGAATTTACAGAGAAAGTCAAATTGGCGATCTCACGGGGTAGCTGGCGAAGCACATAAAATGTGGCTCCTAGCAGGCCATACAATATTGGCAGGAAATATTGGGAAATGGCATTTAATACGTAAAGAGCTGAGAGAAACTGAATATGCTGCTGGGATTCTTTAGGGAGTTCCTGATAAGAAGTCCTCTCCCACGGCTGTTCTTTTATGATTAAGGCGGCTCCCCATAGATGGTTCCAGTTAGCAAGCTGTCCAAAATTTGCCTCGCGCCAAGAAAACAGTTCCTCCAACTTGCTGTCTATCCCACCGAGTTCTATTTCAACAGTTGTCCGATGTAAGGTTTTATGTGTGGACGAACTTATTGTTTTAGCAATGTTTTCCTTAATGCTGAGAGCTGTCGAAGTGCTTTTTGTTTTGGCTGATTCTTCTGTTTCCAGGCTCCGAATTTGCTTCTCCAGTGAGAAAATTTCATCTGACTGAATTTTTATATCTCTGACAAGTGAATGCCCGATAGACCAATAAACCTGAAGAATAATAAGAGCGACAAGGGTTAGAGTAGAAAGCAATTTGTAGCCAAAAATACATTTTTGGGAGAAGGAGATATTTAACTTACCAAGAAACAACCAAATGAATCCTTCTTTATCTGGCTGAAGGTTGTAGGTGGCCCGGATACTGTCAATAGTGATGGGGTCCAGAAGGCTCGAGAGTTGTTCATAAGTTTGCCAGAACGCTATCTTTTGCGGGTTGGAAAGACCACCTTCTTGGAACGCTTCATCGGTATCAAATATTACTCGCAATACGCTCTCTTCAATGGCATGGCCGCGCTCGGCTGCCGCCATTATTAAAAGACGTGAATTGGCTATTGCAGTTCTTAGGATATGCTTGTCATCGCTATTGCGGGGCAGGCCGGAAGGGTTTTTATCCTGGATATCCTTGGGGATTTCTTCTGTCATTACGGCTCCTTCTACTCGAAAGACGCAATTACATTCCGGGCTGTGAGAAATCTTTATGTGGAACAGAACAAGGTATTTGAGATCTTGATTGCTTCTGTTGGAGGGTTTCGTTTAAACAAGAAGCACGATGTCTTAGCTATGAACGAAAGGCGGAAAGATGGTCACGGTTTTCGGTATCAAGAATTGCGATACCTGCAGGAAAGCGCTCAAATGGTTGGAAACTGAGGGCTTGAGCCATGAATTTCATGACTTTCGGAAAGATGGCCTTACAATCGAAGAAGTCTCCAATTGGTTGAAGAATATCGATAGGGAAATTCTGATTAATAAGCGCGGAACCACTTATCGAAAGCTACAACCAAATGAGAAAAAGGAGCTAGACAGCGAAAGCCCGGAGGGTTTACTGCTGATCCAACCGACCTTGTTTAAACGCCCGATTTTCAAAATCGGTGAGCAGTTTATTGTCGGATTCAAAGATGCTGAAAAAGCTGCCTTGGCGGGCCTATTGAAATAACAGGCTCACGACATCAGAGTTTCTGCACATAGCAAAGAACATGATCAATTTCGATCTGATCTTCACTTAAGGGCAGGGCAATCACCCGTAATGGAATCTCATCGAAGACAGAGGGAAAATACTCAGTCCCATGGGCCGGTTTCGCCGTGTTGGCGACATCTCTTGCCAGGCTCAACACCCAATCTACAACCATTGGCGTAAAATCAATATCGGATGAGAAATCACGCAATGGATTTGCCCGACGTGCTGCCTGTCTTAATTCGTTGGAAAAGGTTGGTTCAAGCTGAAGCCGACCAACGGACCGATCACAATGCACCAATACACAGTTCGGCCAGAATTTTCCGATTTTCATTGTATCCAGGCTTTGCCAGGTAGGATATCGGTTGCCATTTCTCAGTTCCATCCAGTAGGACAAGATGTCTGGAGACTGGTTCTTCTTCTGCCACCCTTGTGTCGCAGCAGGCCGCGCCCAGTTTGCCCGGCGCGGTGGGACTGCCGACGTAGACGGTGCCGGCTTTGTTTTCTTTTCCCTTTTAGCAGCAGGTTCCTTGACTGGCTCAGGGTCGGGTTTCGGCTCGACCACAACCTCATTATCAATATCATCGCTGATAATTGGTTTTTTCTTGGCTGTCGGTTCCGCTGCAGCCTTCTCTACCAGCACTTCAGCTTCTTCAGGGGCAGAACTCTTGGGATCTTCGTCGGTAATTTCTTCGATAACTTCGGGAACAATTTCCTCGGCAATTTCTGGCGTTTCTTCTTCGGCCAGCTGGATACTGTCCTCTGCTGAAGGCTCGATAACTTCCTCAGCAACGTCCTCGACAATAGGCTCTACTGCAGGTTCTTCAGCCTCGATCGAAGCCTCACTCGATGTCGTCCCAAGAATATCGGTTGAATCAGCTTCTGATGACTTAGATTTTTTCTTTGCGCTCTCAAACAGGCCATTATCGTCAGCCTCAAAGGCCGGCTTTACTGGAGGCAAATCCGGTTTGGTTGCTTCAAGCTCCTCCGCAAGGGCTTGCAGTCGCTCGGTGATATCACCGGACTTGACCTTCTTTGGTGCAGATTGCTTTTTGTCCTTCGGGCGCGTTACCTTGATTTTTGACAAGGACGCCGCGTCGACACCTGCTTCTAATTCATCTTTTGCTAAATTATCACGCATAATCAGGTACTTCCGCTCAAAGTGTGGACTTATCCAAAACACAGCTGCAGGATTCAGGCAGCAACTCCGTGCCGTGGTTCGCCACATATTCTTCCAGCGCAGTCTCAAAAATCGCCTGGGCTGACATTTGAGTATGAGCTGCAATCAGTTTCAGTTGAAGATGATCTTTCGGGGCCATTCTTACTGAAATCCGGATTCGACCAAGCTTGTCCTTTTTGAGTTTTGAGACTTCTGTCGCAATCTCCTCAACCCTTGCTTCCGGCAAATTTTCGGACTTAGAGGGCTTCGTCATTGCCTTAGACACAGCTTCGCTCACGGAGTAGCGACCTTTTCCAGCTTGCGGGAGGGCATCTGAAATGGTGCGCTGTTCTCTTACCGGTGTGTGATTTTCAATGACTTTTTCAATTTCATTTGGAGTATTAACTTCTTTTAGCTCGACAACATCTATATCTTCAATCTCGTCATCTTTGGTGGATTCCGTGTCAAAAATAGGGGCCGCAATTTCCTCTTTTTCATGCGTCTCGTCGGCCGCGAAAAGGGACTTGTCTTCCTGTTCTTTAGAATCATCCTGAGCCTCAATAGGTGCCTCAGAGTGATGAGCATCTTCGTGATGCGGATCCGCATATTCTCTAACACGCTGATAGATGCGGGACACACCGCTTTCGTCTTTTGACGATTGATCCCCCAGAAGCTTAGTAGGCGTCGTCGCGGGAGACGCAGGAGAGGCTTTGCCCTTCGGCGCAATAAGTGAACTTGTTAAGAATGCTGCTTTCATAGTAATTCTTCTTTATTCTAATTGCGGACAAAGCTCAGTTGTAGATCGCGCCGTTGCTACTGGCGGAATTCGGCATACCGTGCTGAGGATTTGTTGAATAGGTTGGGGACAGACGCGCCACCCTTTCCTGAATATATGCCCAGAGTTTACTTATCTCTTCGCTGGATTTTGAAGCTGAGTTCAATTCCATAGCTGTGCGGCCATCAATCATGCTGGACGCGAAATCGACCCTTTGATGGATCACTGATGGAGCCAGGGTTCCGTGCTGGGATAGGGCAATTGCGGCCTCGCTGGTAATACGGGCTCGCGGTGTCGCGCCATTAACAACAAAGATTAGGGGCGTATTCAATCCTTCCGCCAGTTCCACTGTCGCACCAACAGCTCTGAGGTCATGAGGACTAGGGCGGGTCGGGATAATCAGAAGGTCAGACAATCCAATAACATTGGCAATTGTCGAGGTAATAGCAGGAGGTGTATCGACGATGAGCAGGCTGATTCCCATCTGCTCCATCCGTCCTATGTCAGCACTTAGCCTTTCAACAGTTGTTCTCGCAAATAACGGGGTCTCGGCTTCGCGCTCATTCCACCATTCCGACAAACTTCCCTGTGGATCTGTATCGACAAGTGCCACCGGACCCTGTCCAGCCATCTCGGCCTGTACAGCAAGGTGGCCGGCAAGTGTCGTTTTACCTGAGCCGCCTTTTTGCGATGCAACTGCGATTACTTTCATTAGAACTCTCCTGAACGGTCCCTTGTAAACTGGGGCAGGCGATCCTAATGATCTTTGTCAGCCAATAGTCCCAGTTGTCGTCAATCTAAGACGAAATTACCGACTAAAACTTAAAAGAGGATTACGAATTAACGCCAAACTGCGCAAAAAATTAGGAAAATTTTAATGAATTTCCAGGGACAAAAGTGGCAGTTTTCAGGAGAAGGGTAAGGATGTAGCCAGCAATTGCGGCTAAATTGAGGAGGGCAATGAATTTGCCGCTCCTCAACGGAGTTTTAAGAGAATTTAGAAAAATCTGGCGCCCGTCTTTCCATAAAGGCTTGCATGGCTTCCTGTGCTTCCGGAGATACCAAACGCCCCCGAAAGGCTTTCCCTTCCGCTTGCATGGCGTTTTTCACATCGTCCACGTTGCCTTTCATCAAGGATTTGGTCAAACGAACGGCTTCTGGTGCCTTTGCTGCCAGCTTCGCAGCAGCATCCAGGGCTGTCTTGCGAAGATCTTCTTCGGAAACAACGGAATTGACGATCCCCGCTTGTTGGGCGCTATCTGCTGTAAAATTCTCTCCAAGCAAGAGGAGTTCTGCGGCTCTTTGATGGCCTAACATCCGTGGCAGCAGTAAACTTGACGCGGCTTCCGGCACCAGAGCCAGATTAACGAAAGGAAGGGCGAATACCGCGTTCTTTGAGGCATAAACCAGATCACAATGAAGGAGCATCGTGGTTCCGACCCCAATTGCAAGGCCGTTTACTGCTGCGATCAGGGGTTTGCGAATTTCAGCTAGCGCCTGAAGAAACCTAATAACAGGACTATCCTCTCCAGACACAGGGTTCTGGATAAAATCCATGATATCGTTGCCGCTTGTAAAGCTGTCGTTAGTTCCGGTTATCACGGAAACACGGATCGCAGGATCCTCTTCAGCCGCCCTCAGGGAATCTGCGAGGATGCCGTACATCTCCTGAGTGAGGGCATTCTTTTTATCTGCTCGATTGATTTGCAGGAGCTGGATGCCATTTTCAACGGAGACCAATACTGTTTCAGCCATTTTGTAATTTCTTTCCTGGTTACTTTTTTTCTTACAGCATGAATTGTTCATCAAGAATGCGTTTTTCCAGATTATGTTCCGGATCGAACAGCAAACGGATGGTTGTTTCCCGATTTTCCTCGACGATGACCTTGGCGACATCACGGATTTCAACGGCATCGGCGACCGCACTGACAGGTCTTTTTGCGGCTTCCACTACTGTGAGCTCAATTCTGGCCTCGCGTGGTAAAATTGCCCCCCGCCAGCGTCTTGGGCGAAAGGCGCTTATCGGGGTGAGGGCCAGAACACCGGCATTTACCGGCAAGATTGGACCGTGAGCGGAATAGTTATACGCTGTGCTGCCAGCCGGTGTTGCCACCAAAACACCATCACAGGTGAGCTCGGCTACCTTCATATGCCCGTCAATATCTATCCGGATCTTTGCGGTCTGACGGCTTTCCCTGAGAAGGGAAACTTCATTGATCGCTAAAGCTTCAAAGCTCTCCCCCTTCATGTTAATCGCTGTCATCTTAAGGGGATGAAGCTCGGTGATTTCACCCTCGTTGAGCCGCTCGATGAGACCGTCTTCTTCATAATTATTGAGGAGGAAGCCAACTGTTCCTTTGTTCATGCCATAGATAGGCAGGTTTGAAGGAAGATAGTCATGCATCGTCTGAAGCATAAAACCATCCCCACCAAGCGCGACTATGATCTCTGCCTGATCAAGGGGAGTATGTCCATACTGATGGGTGAGCTTTCTCTTAGCCTGCTGCGCATCTTCCGTTTCGCCGGCCGTAAAATAGATATTCATGGGTAAGTCAGCCGCCAGTTACGCTCATATGGCGAGGTACGGCCGGTTGGCCATCTGAATCTCGATCAATCACGAAGTCATGACCTTTCGGCTTCCGGCCAATTGCTTCGTCAATAGCAGCATCAAGCTTTTCCAACCCATTCTCACTGCGAATAACTGATTTAAGGTCTGCATTGTCCTGCTGTCCAAGACACATATACAGCATACCTGTGCAAGTCAGGCGCACCCGATTGCAACTTTCACAGAAATTATGGGTGAGGGGGGTAATAAACCCTATTCTCCCACCGGTTTCCGAAACCTCGAAATAATCAGAAGGACCACCAGTGCGGTACTCAGACGCAGTAAGCGTCCAGTTTTTAGAAATTTGTTCCTTCAGCTCCGACAAGGGAAGGAACTGGTCAGATCTTTGTTCGTCAATGGCGCCCATAGGCATGGTTTCAATAAAGGTGATGTCCATGCCTTCGCGGCCAACCCAAGCAATGAGATCATCAACTTCCATATCGTTGAAGCCCCGAACTGCCACCGTATTAATTTTGATTTTGAGTCCAGCGTCTTGAGCAGCCTTAATGCCTACCATGACCTTCTCAAAATTTCCCCAGCGAGTAATGTCCTGAAAACGATAAGGATCAAGGGTGTCCAGTGACACATTAAGCCGTCTGACCCCGGCCTCATAAAGCTCGCCGGCATATTTACTGAGCTGGCTGCCATTCGTCGTCAGAGTGAGTTCATCCAGCTCACCGCTCTTAATATAAAGACCGAGATTGCGGAAAAGTTCCATGATCCCTTTCCGAACTAGCGGCTCCCCACCCGTAATCCGCAATTTGCGAACACCCTTGCGGATGAAGGCAGCGCTGACGAGTTCCAGTTCTTCCAGACTAAGAACATCCTTTTTTGGCAAAAAGGTCATGTTCTCCGACATGCAGTATTTACAGCGAAAATCGCAGCGGTCCGTGACGGACACGCGAAGGTAATTCACTTCTCTGCCAAATGGATCAATCACCTGGTTATTCCAATCCAACAAATGAGGGCCAGATTAAAGAGAATATAGTGTTAGAGGCGATTTGCAAGCCGTGACGGCAAGGGATTATGCGGTCTCCGCGTATTTTATCGAACCGCTCATAAAGTCTTCGTTACTAAGAGCCTTTTCGGCGGCTTCCATGCTCAGCAAGTCATAAAGCTCCGTTGGCGCTGGAATTGCCGGTGAGAGGAGGGAATCTTCTTTATTTTGAACCGACTGGGAAAGCTCATGAATCAGCTTAAAGACAGCTCTGTCTATATTGATCACCCGGCAGGCAATAGCTAGGATTTCCGGGTTATCTGCGTAAAGTATTGATCTGATTTGTTCAACACTTCGTCCCAGAAGTTTTGCGAAAGCATATTCAAACAAGTCGATCTCGCCCTGTCGTAAGGACTTGATCATAAACCCTGTTGTCAATTCACCGGCAGAATAGAGTTTTTCCACGAGCTGAGACGAAGGGTCGCTTTCAGTCGAGATTGACCTGATCGTTTCTTCCCGGCATTCGATATCGACATCAAGGTTACGTGGATCCACTTCAAATTTCTCAACAATATATTCACGAAGGGCAATGGATACCCAGCGATACATTTTCTCTGCGACGGGCTTTGGAAGAAACGGTCGACGTAAGAGAGGCTTTTGATATTCCTCGACAAATTCTGACATATCGCCGAGCTGATTTAGAACAAATTCCGGAATTTGTGCGCTGTGATTTTCCAACATAACAACCGTGAGATCCCGGTCACCAATTTCATTAATGGCCAGGCAGATTTCTTCACCGATATTTTCCCGGGCGGCAACGGCAAATTTATGTTGTAGGGATCGGTTTTTGACGATTTCCAGTAGATCGGGCTCTGAAAGAAGACCGCAATCTCGCAATATTGGCAGAGCTACATCTGCTTCATCGTTGGCCAGGAATACAAGGAGATCATTTGGAGCGTCTGTTCTTGCAGCAAGCCGTTTGGCGAAATGAGAACGGATAGATTTTTCTACATCTGCCGTAATCCGGCAGATGATATCGACCATAAGTTCCTTCTCTCCGTCACTGAAACTATGATTGTCAGAAACGAGGAAGTTCCCAATCCGTTGATATAGGAATTGACGATGTTCAGTAGACTTGCTTTCTGCCATCTTCAGCAAGTCACTAATTCCATTAAAATTTTCGTTTTGCTGCGTGGCCAAAATCTGCAGTCCCGTGGTTTTCTAATCCGGATCAAGTTTGCAGATTCGAGGTTAACAAATACTGAATTTTATCCAATTTCGACTAAAAGATTTAAATCCACCAGAGGGTGGGTGAATTAGGCGGATATGGGAAGTCGAACCGTAAAGCGGCTACCGCTTGATAAGCTACTTTCAACAGTTATGTTGCCACCCATCAATCGCGCCAGCTTCAACGAAAGGGTCAATCCAAGGCCAACGCCATCCGTTCCTCGACTATATACCCCTTCATGGGCCTGCTTGAAGGCTTCGAATATCTTTTCCTGATCTTCTTCCGGGATACCAGGACCGGTGTCCCAAATGGTGATATCAGCAAAGCTATCGTCGATGACATCTATATCGATACCAATCTTTCCATTTTCCGGTGTGAACTTAACGGCGTTCCCAAGAATATTTACCAGAATCTGCAAACAGCGGGTGGGATCAACCGACAGATTTATATCCCCCTTATATCGAACATCGGACATATCCAGATGCTTTTCTTCCGCATGAGTCTGAACCAGCACAAAGGCATCGGCAATCATGCTCTGAAGAGGAATATCTGTTATCTCGATAGGGATTTTTTCGCTTTCGATGCGGGCGATATCAAGAATATCTTCGATCAGACTCAGAAGGTGCTTACCTGAGTTCAGGATATCACCAACATACTCGCGATATTTGTCATTGATCGGGCCAAAAGTCTCCAGACCAATGACCTCTGCAAATCCGATGATTGCATTCAGCGGTGTGCGAAGTTCATGGCTCATATTGGCTAGGAAGGTATTTTTGGCACGTGCCGATTCAACGGCCTTCTTCGCAGTTACCTCGAGCTGAATATTCTTATTGGTTATTTCATTAATGGCGCGTTCAAGATCCGCTTTCGAGGAGAGTGCATCATCCTCAGCCAGAAGACGTGCGGTTATGTCGTCACTGGTCCCCCGGTAACCAATATACCGGCCCTTTTCGTTAAAGACCGGTACGCCGCTGATATTGAAAATCTTTATATCACCACTGGAATCTTGTATTTCCAGAGGGACGGAGCGAAAGGGTACATGGCGTTCAATAGCAGTTTCAGCTTTGTTGCTGCCGTCGTCTTCAGGCTTAAATATACCAAGCTCTGCAAACTTCTTGCCCTTAAGCAGGAGAGGGGGCAAACCAACGGCCTGCACAACCCGATCGGAAACAAACGTGAGCCTTCCGTCCGCGTCCGTTTCCCAGATCCAGTCCGATGCGGCGCGGGTAATATCGAGAAAACGGCGCTTTTCTTCCTTTAACTTGGCTTCCGCATTTACCTGGCGCGTTGAATTTACAAAACTGCCACAAATGGCAATGAGATGCTTAGCGTCATCAAAAATTGGAAAATGGCGGGAGAGAAAATGTTCCATGGCCTTGCCAGACCGTATGGAAACCAGTTTGGTTTCAGTTTCCTTGGTCTCGGCAACGCGCCTTACGATATCGAGATGATCCATTGGTAAGCGCAGCGGTGCTTCTTTTTCGCCGACATTGCTACCAGTGGAATGGAAATAGTTTTTGTATCCTGAGTTGGCATAAATAACAGCGCCATCGGGGCGAGCCATATACATGGGTTCGGCCTGTTCGAACACGGCATCAAAAAATTCACGACTTACGATGCTTTGCATCGCTGGAATTCCTGAGCTGCTGGTGTTTTTACCATCAGAGTGAAGCGAAACAACGCTTCCTTGCCTCAGATCAGTCATATTTTCAAATCAACATGCCAACTCGCATGTCCCCTTAACTCGGTCCCCCACAATAGCGCCTATAAATAGACCCTTTGATCGTCCATATCTTCTTCCAACTGTTCCACAACTTCCAAGAAATCCGTTTCTAGTTGCCAGAACCTTAGCGTGGATTTTGCATTATTTTCAGATAGTTTATCATAAAAGTTGATGATTATCTCAACTTCTTCAGGTTCTGTAATTTTTCTTACTTTATCTGTGTCCGAAATATTACGGGTCAGTAGAAAGACGGCTGAAAAGGAATTCCGGTCGAAGTCTAAGGCTTTAAGAACGACAGCTAGCGCCTCGGCGTTAGGATCGTATATAAAACGGCTGATCTTTCGGTAATCCAATTCCGCTTTATAAGCCAATCCGGTGATAAACAAGCGGATCTGCTTTGCCCTCAATGTCTGCACAAGGAAGCGTTCGGACAGTTCCTTTCTCTCAGCGAGTTCTGCAATCAACTTGTCGGCATGAGAACTGTTTTCTGCGACATCATATTTGTATTCAGTTTTGGCAGCAGCTACGAGCTTTTCATTCAGATCCAGTTCATCAATCGTGAAATTTTCCAGAATGCTCCGCCGCAGTGCCGCGGATACCCACCAAAACATCTTATGGGCAAGGTCCTTTGGAATGTCGTGGCGGGCAATAAGAGGTTCCTGGAAACGGTCAATTCTCTTGGACTCCTCGACCAGATACTCCATGCTCTCCCGTGAGATTTCTGCATCGCCATTTTCTATCAGGTGGGACACGACATCTTCGTCACCATAGTTTATCAGCAGATCGCTGACTGTTGTGCTGACATCATCGCGTTCGGCAATCACCAATAAATGTTCTTTGCTGCGATTTTGTATAATTTCGATGAGATCCGGCTCAGCCAGAATATGACTCTTGAACAAAATCGGACGGGCCACCTCAATCTCATCATTGGCAAGCAGGCTTATCAGATCATGAGGAGCATCTTCAAGCTCTGCTAGTTCTTCCGCTAAATTCTGCCGTAAAGTTGTTTCGATCTCCGTGAGAAGCTTAGATAGGATGCTGGTGATGAGCGCATGCTCCCGCTCGCTCAACCGTTCATCGTCTGTGAGGAACAGGTCGCTGATATTGTTGAAGAGCTGACGTCTCCCGCGCTTAGAGCTATCCTTGGACAGGGCGATCAACGCCTCTATTTCACTATTCTCGGAGTTTGACATGGGTTAGGTCTGCTTTATCTCGCTTTAAAAAGTCACTTTTATATTTTACGCCCGGCAGCACTAAAAAATCGTAACAAGGGCAAGAACTTACTCACTAGATTTACTGTCAGTTGTTTCGAGAACTCTGTATCGAAAGATGCTTCAGCTTCTTATATCGACCTTAAATTCCCGTTAATTAATTAATTACGTACATTGTAAAAATTGTTGACGTTAGTTTAAACACAATTTAGCCAAATTTTTATACTTTTCTTGTATCAATAACTTTTAGCAGGAAAGAAAGATAAAGCTTAGCCATGAGGTTTAAATTTCGAAGAAATTCGAAAAATCGTTGAGAATTTGCGACAAATATCGAGATTTTTAGTGCTTGTTTGGAAGAATTTTTTAAAGTTTTACAATTCGTTAAGATTGTACGGGCATTCTAGCCGTCAAATTTGGCAGGTTTCTATTTTTTTCGGCAAAGTAGCGTAATCGTTGCACAAAGGAAAAACTGTGACAGAAGATTATCATGAACTCACCAGACTGATTGAGCGGCTGCACCGCCGTTTTCTGGATGTATTGAGAACCGAACTTACCCTGATGGATATTACGGATATCAATGCCGTTCAGGCATTGCTCCTAGCCAATATCGGCGATGAGGAGATCAATGTCCGTGAACTCATGTCACGCGGCTATTATCAGGGCTCCAACGCCTCCTACAACCTGAAAAAGCTGGTTGAAATGGGGTATCTTGTCCAGGAAAAATCTGAACGGGATCGCCGGGCGACAATGATACGTCTGTCTGGCAAGGGTTTGGATCTTGTGTCGAAAATGGCCCAGTCTGAAGTCAAACAATCAGAACTGTTGACTCGCTCAAATCCATCACCGGATATTGAAGCAACTCGTAAATCATTGCGCCAAATCGAGAGAATCTGGACCGATTATATCCAATATGGTGCCCAGTAGCGGCACATTAATTGACGGTAGTTCAGACAATTTCATCAAAAATTATTAGGGGTTAGCCGGACTTACATTGGTCCGGCACCTCTTTACCGTGTGTGTTAAGGTTACGTTAACTTTTCTCCGCTAGGGTTCTTGATTGTACAGCCCTGTTAGGGCGCCGTTTTTGTTGAATTGATTTTGTATGAGAAAGGAGTTGCGACATGGACGTGACCCCTGTTTCAAAAA
The DNA here is from genome assembly GCA_024743055.1 of Pseudomonadota bacterium. Taxonomy (GTDB): domain Bacteria; phylum Pseudomonadota; class Alphaproteobacteria; order Sneathiellales; family Sneathiellaceae; genus Sneathiella. Next base: position 96,624 of record JANSXH010000002.1, on the reverse strand, counting down.
CAAATATGAATATGACCAAGCCCGAACGCGACAGTTCTTCGGCCCATAACGCATTCAATAAATCAACGGCTGGAGTCGTTTCCAATCCCACTGAACAGCTCACGGAGACCATTGATCCGGTTAAGCGGGCTGAACAGGCTATTGGCGGTTTCTTCGAGGATGATAGATTTCCAAATGGACGTTTTTCAATAGACCAGGATCAAAGCAGTGGGCGGTATGTCTACCGGCTCATCGATTTTGAAACCAACGAGGTCATCAAGCAATTTCCTGGCGATTATGTGCTTCGTCGAGTTGCTTTTTATCGTGAATTGCAAGGAATCGCTGTCAATAGCGAAGTCTAACTCTCCCAACTAAGCCTAAACTACCTGATTAATGGCGATTGCCGCATTTGCTGGTTGTATCTTGGTATTTGCCCGGGGGCTAGCTACGCCGGCCGAAGCTGTATATGTCGCCGGAGGCGCTTTCTTTTTTGCCACCTCGTCCGCGACAGATTTGACAATACCTTCCGTAACGGTTTTGACTGTCGAGAGTTTCCGGAAATGATTGTCCAGGATCTCGTAAAAGGCTTCACTCGCCTGTTTGAGTTTTTCAACATCTGGTTTAGGAAAATCGCGATATTTCCCTGGATCCTGTTTTATTAGCGTCATCTGCTGGTTATAGATGGCCACGAGGCGGGTTTTTTCTGAGAGGCTCTCTGAAAATGACTCCGGCTTGTTCTGGTCTAGTAGATCATTCTCTAATTCGAGTATCTCACATAACCTCAATATCACCTGGCAAAGGGCACTTGGGGACATCAATTTACCAGCGACTACTTGCTCCGGGTTCATGGCTATACCTCCTGCATCGCCAGCATTTCACGAAATACCGCGTCGGCTACGCCAATGCCGTTCTGGCGGCTGATGGTCTTGGCATATTCTTCATTGAGCATGCCGCGGAAGACCTTCTCGGACTCCCCGCCGCCGAACATACCATCGGTTTGCAGGCCCGACGTCATTGAGTTCAGGAACTGGCTCAGGAAAAAGGCCTCGAATTCCTCAGCTGCTTCCCGTGTCTTCTCTAGCGACCGCGCGTCATTTCTGGCATGAGTGACATTCACTTCTACCGGAAAACCAGTGCTTTTGGTTAGGATATCCGTCATTACATCAACTCGATTTCTGCCTGCAGCGCTCCGGCTGCTTTAATGGCTTGAAGTATGGAAATCATGTCTCTGGGGCCAATGCCGAGAGCGTTCAAACCATCGACAAGTTCCTGAAGACGCACACCTTTGTTGAGGATGGCAAGTTTATGGTCACTGTCTTCGGACACCTCAATATTGGTGCGGGGAACCACGACCGTTTCTCCATTTTCAGAGAAAGGGGCTGGCTGAGATACTTGTGGTGTTTCCGTTATTCTCACTGTCAGATTGCCTTGGGCAATAGCGACGGTGTCGACTTTGACTTCTTTCCCGATCACAATGATCCCTGACTGCTCATCAATCACGACCCGAGCGATCTGATCGGGGTCAACCATCAACTGTTCGATATCTGCGAGTAGCTCGACCATATTTTCCCGTTTGCTTCCTTCGAGATTGAGGATAACAGTGGACGGATCAGAGCTTTCAGCAACCGGATTGCCGACATATTTATTGACGGCCTGGGCAATGCGGCGAGAAGTTGTTAGGTCCGGATTGCGGAGCGAGATGCGAAGGCTTGTCAATGTGGCGAGATCAAATCCCATTTCACGTTCGACAATGGCGCCATTTGCGACGCGGGCTGTCGTTGGCACACCCTTTGTGATGCTCTCGGCCTCTCCACCTACGGCAAAACCGGCAACAGTCAGAGTTCCTTGTGCAACTGCATATACCTCGCCATCAGCTGCGAGGAGGGGGGTGACCACAAGCGTACCGCCAGTCAAATTTTCTGCATCACCCAAGGAGCTGACAACAATATCAATCTTGGTTCCCTGCCGCTGAAATGGCGGCAGTGTCGCCGTAACAATGACGGCAGCAACATTTTTTGTCTTTAATGTCTCATCTGTTGTATTCACACCCAGCCGCTCCAACATGGATGTCAGGCTCTGCTCGGTAAATGGCGAGTTTGACAGGGAGTCTCCTGTTCCATTGAGGCCAACGACAAGGCCATAGCCAACGAGGATGTTATCCCGGATGCCTTCAAACTCAGCAATGTCCTTTACTCGTGATGCTGAATTGGCGGTTGTTACAGACCATGTCATTGAGAAAAGCACGACCAGACAGGCCAGAAGCGCCTTTTTAAGCGGCAGACCTGTCGTTACAAAATATCGGATCAGTTTCGAATACATTCGTTTTTCCGTCTAAAACAGTACATATTTATAATATCTACTAACTAATAAGCGAAAATCATGCCAGTTTTCATTCTTTATAACTCATTGAAAATAAATATAAAAAATAGGAAAGATTGGAAATTTTGGCGATTGGCGGCAATATCTTCCACTTGACCCGGAAAGATTGTCCCCTAAGAATAGATACGAACCAAAAAATAGGATATTTTTTCGAGTTGGTGCATTTTGGATTGAGACCATGAGAGTAGGCGGATCAGGCAGAACAACTGCAGCCTCAGGAGGGAAAAGCAAGAGTGCTTCGTCCAAGTCGGGCGAAAAGTTCTCCCTCGCTGAAGAGGCAACGGACGCGGCGACTTCGTCGGGTGTCTCTACTGCTTCTCCCATCGGGTCTGTCGACGCCCTTGTAGCTTTGCAAGGCGTAGATGATTCGACTGAAGGAAATCGAAAGGCTGTTGAAAAGGGAGAAGATCTCCTTGAAAAGCTTGAAGAAATACGCGATGGCTTGCTTATGGGTTCGGTTTCCGCAGATCGCCTTCTCAGGCTGAAAGAAACACTCGCTTCTTATAATCTGAGCGGGGCTGATCCAAGACTAGAAGAGATCGTCCGTGATATAGAAGTGCGTGCAGCCGTAGAACTCGCAAAATTTGGGTATTGATCCAATCATTCAAGACACGTTTTCCACTTTGAATATTTAAACTTCACAATTATCTGATCGAATGTCGATTAGGTTGTTGCTTATAGTTTGGCTATCCTATAAATATGGCCGCAATTTTTTACAGATGCGTTTTTGGTATAGGGACTGGAGTTGCTTAAATGAACGTTCAAATTCCTGAAGAATATAGGCCCACAGATGATGAGCCGTTTATGAATCCGCGTCAGCAGGAATATTTCCGTAATAAACTTACGCAATGGCGAGCTGAAATTCTGGAAGATGCCAGTCAGACTATCGCTAATTTGCAGGAAGAGACAATTAAGGAGCCGGATATTGCTGACCGCGCCTCCACAGAGTCTGAGCGAGCTCTCGAACTCAGGACACGGGATCGGCAACGGAAACTAATCGGCAAGATCGATGCAGCGTTGCGCCGGATTGATGAAGGCTTGTACGGATATTGTGATGAAACGGGAGAGCCTATCTCTTTGAAACGTCTGGAAGCGCGTCCCGTTGCAACTTTAAGCCTGGAGGCCCAGGAAAGGCATGAGCGGCGCGAGAAGATCTATCGCGACGACTAGGCAAAGAAATATCCAAAACAAAAAGCCGGCCTCCTGGGCCGGCTTTTTTCTTGGAACATCGCTTCCTTAGAATGGGAAGATTATATCAAACAACTGCTGACCATAACGTCCTTGCTGGACATCTGTCAGATGACCACGTCCACCATAGGCAATACGTGCTTCCGCAATCTTGGAGGATTGGACAGTGTTTCTTGATGTAATATCTTCAGGACGGACAACGCCGGTAACCGACAAGTCCCGACTTTCGAAGTTTACCCGCACTTCCTGACGGCCCACAATCACCATGTTGCCATTGGGAAGAATTTGGGTGACGATTGCCGCTATTTCCATATTGATGGTTTCATTGCGGTTGACCGCACCGGATCCACTGACGCTGTGGTCACTACCGAAATCGATAAGGCCTTCGGCACTGGTGCCTTCAGGAAGAACCTTTGTCACCTGAGATTCAAGGCCGAACAAGCCTGCAAACCCTGCTTCCTCATTGGTTGAGCGGGTCGTATCGGTTGAGTTGTTCAACGTTGCTTCATCTTCAATGGCAACCATGACCGTCACAATATCACCAACCTGGCTTGCCCGTTGATCCTTGAAAAAGGCCTTTGATCCCGGGCGCCACAAGGAATTGGCCTGTTGCAATACAGGTTCAGGACGTGGCATCGGTAAGGTGACAGGCTGATATCCTTTCTGCAGAACCGGATTATCGATCGGTGACAGGGGAGGCTCTTCTCCGATATTGGCAAGGCGGGTCAGGAAATTGCAGCCTGCAAGGGACAGCGCTATCAAAGAGATGCAGCCGATGCGGAGGAAATGTTTGAAATTCTGTTTCATATTCTTGTCTCTCATTTTGCCGTTTTAGCGGACTGCTGCAAGCTGTTGGGGTGTCGAAGTGATTTGGACTTCCCGACTGTTGATAACAGTCGCCTGGATTACTTTTCGGCTGTTTATATTCTCAACGCGAATTACCTGACCGGTGCCGCCGGGCTCAAGAGTTCTGCCGGATACGGATAGAAACAGCCCACCACTCCGTAAAACAACGGAAACCAGCTTTCCTTTTTCTACTGTAACCGGATCACCCAGGTTATTCATGGCGATTGCTGTTCCGGGGCGAATAGACCGCCGAGGGCTTTTGCCAATGACTAGGTTGGCGTCCGTAATGGTATGTCGGTTCGTCTTGGAGATCCTGACAGCTTTATGATCGATATCTTTTTCAGATATTTCCCGACCTGCAGGAATGAACCTTGTCAGAACAGGGATTAAGGTCTGCTTGTGGGCCCGACCGCTGATTTTGAAGCGATGACCGTTGGGATCCGCTGCTGGGGCCAACAGTTCAGCCGTAAACTGGCCGCTTTTCCGGTTGATATAGATATTTTCGACAGAGACGGAAGGGTCTTGATCCATTCCAACTTTGATGTTCGGTTGTTGTGTCGCCAGTTCCATTTCAAATAGATCCACGCTCATTTCATATTCGAGGGCAACTCGGATTTCCTCTGAGATATTGGTAAACGGAACTGTCTGACCAAGACGCTCAACTTTGATGCGTCTGACCGGAGTTGCTGGCCTCCAGGACAAGCCCAAATTACGAACGACCTTGGCAACAGAAACTGCCTTAAACAAAATAGATTTCCCTGGTGCCGGGGCGGGGGCAATCACTTTGTCCGCCGCGTCACCCGCACCGTCAAAGATATCTCCAACGGTGATTTGGTCTGACTCAACGGTTACATGCGACCGCAAAGTAACTTCGGAAGCTCCCCAGGCTGTCAGAGGCGCCATAATCACAGTTACCAGGGTCAGAATGAGCATGAAATTTTTCATAATGATCTCTTCTATTCTAGAAAGAATTATCCACCGAGCTGATTACTGACGGACAGCATTTCATCCGCGGCGGTGATGATTTTTGAATTCATCTCATAAGCACGCTGGGCGCTGATAAGCTGAGTGATTTCCTGAACGGCATTGACGTTGGACATTTCAAGATATCCCTGTCGCAAGGTTCCAAAGCCAGTTGATCCCGGTACACCAATAGTCGGAGTGCCGGAAGCCGTACTTTCCTTGTACAAACTGTCACCAAGAGGCTGAAGGCCGCCTTCGTTAAAGAAAATAGCCAAATCAAGCTGACCAACGGTCTGCAGATTTATCTGACCGTCAACCTGAACTTCAACTTCGCCGCTCGGGTTAATGGTGACACTGATGGCGTCCTGCGGAATGGTGATGTTCGGAATGACCGTGAAGCCATCCTGGGTCACAATCCCGCCATCGGGGCTGAGCTGGAAAGAACCGGCACGGCTATAGGCTTCTTCGCCGCTTGGCAGCAACACCCGGAAATAACCCTGGCCCTGAATAGCCAGATCATATGTGTTGCCCGTGGATTCAAGCGCTCCCTGATCTGTGATCCGATAGACAGACGCAGTTTTAACACCGACGCCGACCTGAATACCTGCTGGAACGATTGTCCCGGCATCTGAGGAGGCAGCACCAGCCCGCTCCATATCCTGATAGAGCAGATCCTGAAACTCGGCACGCTGGCGCTTGAAGCCAGTCGTGGTCATGTTTGCGATGTTATTGGAGATAACGTCAACATTTAGCTGTTGAGCTAACATCCCCGTGGCGGCTATTCCTAATGCACGCATTGCTTCATTCCTTCTTTATTGTACGGCCGGCATCTCTTCGATGCTCTTCATCTGTAAGTCATGTTCTGCATCCAGCAGTTTCTGGGCGGATTGATAGGCGCGCATGATGTCAATCATCGCCGTCATCTCCAGAATTGGCTGAACATTTGATTTTTCGAGGGTACGCTGCATGATCTTTGCTTCAACGGCAGGGGCAGGCTCAAATCCTTCAGAGTCATACAGGCCATCTCCGACCTGCTTCAGAATTTGCGGGTTGTTAAACCTAACGAGCTCTATTTTCTGAGTTTGCCCAGGCGCAGTTGTCACGGTACCGTCGGGAGCAAAGGCAACTTCTTGAAACTGCTGATCAACTGTGATCTTTCTCCCGGTTTCATCCAGAAGAAAGTTATTGTTGATGGTGACGATGTTGCCTTCCGGATCCAGGCGAAAGCTGCCGTTCCGCGTATACCGAATGCCTTGATCCGTCTCAATGGTGAAATATCCTTCACCGTTGATTGCCGCGTCAAGAGGGCGGCCTGTGTGTGAAAACTCACCTTCCCGAAGATCACGGTAACTTCCGTAGTCCTGCACATATGACATGGACCGATCATTGAAGTTGTCGACAAGGAACTCCTCAAACAAGGGATGTTCTGACTTGAAGGCCGTTGTGTTGACGTTGGCAAGGTTGTTGGCGGTAATATCCAATTGCCTTTTCAAAGCCATTTGTTGTGATAAACCAATAAAAACTGCGTTTTCCATATTTCTGCCCTTCTGGCACAAAGTTACATGCCAAATATTACGCAAGTGCCATGCCAATAATAAAATTGTTTAAAAACAATGGGTTGAGATAGAAGCGTTGGCTAAAGGGAAGGAAATATGGTGGTAGAAACTGACCAGTGGGGAATTTTTTTCCTAGTATTTGGAGAGTCCAAAATCCTGGCTTTACAGATCCCTTAAAAAAATAGGCTTATTTAAGAAAGATCTTCCCTTTCTCAACTTCTTGTTAACCAAGTTCTCCTAGTCTGTGATCACAGTTTATTGGCGATGAAATCGTCGAAAGGGTGTTGCGTTCAATGGTTGATGAGTTAGACGAAGAACCGCTTGAGTCCGATCTTGAAGAGGAAGAGGGCTTAAAGAAAAAGAAAAAAGGCCTGAGCGGAAAGGTCCTGGTCCTGTTTATTCTATTGCCTCTTCTGGTAGTTGGTGGCGGTGTTGGCGGTGCTTATTTCGCCGGCCTGTTTGATAGTGAAGGGCCAACGGAAGAAGAATTGGCCGAGGAAGTAGCCGAGAAAAACAAGAAGGTGGTTTTTTATGATCTGCCGGAAATGCTTGTAAATCTCAATTCCGGCAGTGCTTCTAGCAGCTTTTTGAAGCTTGGTGTGTCACTGGAACTTGAGGATGAGTCTACGGTGGCTGATCTGGAGCTTCTTATTCCCCGGATTATGGACAATTTCCAGGTTTATCTGCGTGAATTGCGCAAAGAAGACCTTAATGGGTCAGCCGGTGTGTTTCGGCTGAAAGAAGAATTGCTTATGCGCATAAATGCGTCGACCACGCCGATTAAGGTCAATGACGTCCTTTTTAAAGAAATGCTGGTGCAGTAGGAAACCTGATGGCCGATCAAATCGACGACGAAGAAGAAATGGATATGGCAGCTGCGATGGCTGCCGAAGGGGATGACGATATGGCTGCCGCAATGGCAGCGGAAGGGGACGATGACATGGCGGCCGCAATGGCTGCTGAAGGGGACGATGACATGGCTGCTGCAATGGCAGCAGATGGGGATGACGACATGGCTGCGGCCATGGGTGATGCAGGTGGGGATGCTGGCGGTGCCAGCATTGCCGAGGCCTCAAGCGGACATGCAACTAGAGTTCTCAATCAGGATGAAATCGACAGTCTTCTTGGTTTTGACATGGATGGAGATGGATCGGGTGAAAATTCCGGTATCAAGGCCATCATCAATTCCGCCCTGGTCAATTACGAACGTCTGCCAATGCTGGAGGTGGTGTTTGACCGTCTGGTGAGGATGATGACAACCTCTCTTCGGAATTTCACGTCGGACAATGTAGAAGTCAGCCTCGATAACATTACCTCTATTCGTTTCGGGGATTATCTAAATTCCATTCCACTCCCCGCTATTCTAAGTGTTTTTCGGGCCGATGAATGGGATAACTATGGCCTGATCATGGTCGAAAGCTCCCTGATCTACTCGATTGTTGATGTTCTGCTCGGTGGACGCCGCGGAACGGCCGCAATGCGGATCGAAGGGCGTCCCTATACGACGATCGAACGTAATCTGGTTGAACGTATGGTTTCCGTCGTATTATCAGACATGTCTGCGGCCTTTGAGCCGTTGAGCCCGGTCAATTTCCTGCATGAGCGGATCGAAACCAATCCGCGCTTTGCAACGATTGCCCGTCCGGCCAACGCAGCCATCCTCATTAAACTGCGGATTGATATGGAAGATCGCGGTGGGCGAGTAGAGCTTTTACTGCCCTATGCAACCCTTGAGCCCGTCCGTGAACTGCTGTTGCAGATGTTCATGGGGGAAAAATTTGGTCGCGACAGCATCTGGGAAAACCATTTGGCAACCGAATTGTGGTCGACCGAGGTCGATATCCAGGCCGTTCTTGACGACAAGGAAATGTCTTTGAGTGAAATTTTGTCGATGGAAGTCGGTGACACCATCATGTTTAACGCCACACCAGACAGCCCAACGGTACTGAGTTGTGGCGGTATTTCAATGGGCTCCGGAAAAATGGGACGATCTGGGCAAAATATCGCCGTGAAGGTGGATAAATCTCTTAGGGCAATGGGATAACTGAGAATGCTGCAAAATATTTCAATGGATTTTCTCCTGGACCTGTTTCTCGTTTGTTTGCTTCTAGCAACAATCGGATATTGTGCCATGTTGAACCGTAAACTCTCCAGTTTGCGGAACGCCCATCATGAGCTCAGGCAGCTTTCAGAGGAGTTCGATAAGGCTATTGTTCGATCAAAATTAGGGGTGGACGAACTTAAGAAAGTAGCCCAGCAAGCCGGAAAGCAAATGAAAGCCGAAATTGGTCAGGCTAATGAGTTGATTGAAGAACTGCAGTTAATCAATGCTTCAAGCGCTCGCATTGCTGACCGACTTCAGAAAAATGTTGAAGTCAGTTCCCAAAGTAAGCAACCGGAAATCTATGATAATGACCCTGCAGGTCTTTATGTAAATGAGAGCAATACTGGTGAGCAACCCTCTGAAAAGAAAGAGGCTTTTCGCACTGATGCTGAAAAAGAATTGTTCGACATGTTGACCAAAGCGACTTAACAGAGAAGTGAAATATGAAGTACTCTATTCGAATTCTTCCCGTAACTGTTGTCGCTCTGGCACTGATTTTCGGGCTTAAATTAAGCTCTGTTTGGAATGATGCCCATGGGTTTCTCCTCGGCGTATCGATTGCTGAGGTACAGGCTGAAGAAAAGGACGCAGAAACTGCAAAAGCGCCTGCAACGCCCGATGGAGATACTGTAGCCAGCGTTCCGCCTTCAGATGAGGCAGAGACTCCGAAAACAATAGTGACTGAGGCAGTACCACAATTTTCCGAGAGTGAGTTGCAGGTGCTGGAGCGTCTTGTCGAGCGTCGGGATGAGCTTGATCGTCGCAGTCAAGAAATCGACATGCGAGATAATTTGTTAAAAGTGACGGAAGCTCGTATTGACGAAAAAATCAATGAGCTTAAGAAGATGGAGGAAACACTTAACGATCTTCTTCAGCTGCATGATGAGCAAGAAAAAGCTCAAATGGAAAGTCTCGTCAAGATTTACGAGAAAATGAAGCCAAAAGATGCGGCCCGTATCTTCAATAGCCTTGAGATGGATATTCTCATCGATGTAGCAAGCAAGATCAAAGAAGCTAAGATGGCATCGATCTTAGCCTCCATGAATAGCCAGCGAGCCAACAAATTGACTGTTGAGCTAGCCACCCGTCGCCAATTACCCGGTATTGACGACAAGAAAAGCTAAAACTCTGTTTTCTGTTGGAATTACAAATATTTACCGCTGATTAACCATTCGGCGGTAAAATTTGCCTAGTTCGCAACAGTGGCGTCTTTTCCAAGCCTGGAATTGAGTAAGAGAGTGAATGCGGTGACAGAGCAGCAAGAAGAATATCGGGAAGATCATGACTTTCACGGTCATACTTTATATCCCCAAATTCAGAACGGCGGTACCGCTGTAATCTTCGTTTCATTGTATCTGTTGCTGCTGGCCTTTTTCATCTTTTTACACTCTGTTTCTGTTCCACAAGAAGAGCGTATCCGAGATGTATTGGGTAGCGTCAGCATCGCTTTCAAGGGCCTCTCAAAAGACACACCTGCTGAAAAGCAGAAAACTCTGTCGGGCGAAGAGCAGGGAACTCAGGAATTTCACGCGAAGCTTCGAAATGTCTTTGAAACGGCGATCCCACTCGTGGAATCTCGAATTTTAAACGCAGGTTCCCGCTTTCAGTTTAGCGTTCCGCTTGAACAACTTTTTAGTTATGGCAGCCTGGATCTGAGAGATCTAAAGCAGGAATTTTTGCAAGATGTAGCTCAGACGCTGATTAAACGAAACAATAACGTTTCAACTGATCTTGAAATTCTGATTGGGGCAGGGATCCGCCTGCCAGATGACGAGGCAATCGCCGCAGATCTGGCAAGCCAGCGCGTCAATCTTCTTGCTGAGACGCTTTTGTTGCAGGGCGTGCCATCACGAAACATTTCCATCGGAATGGAAGAAGGCGATGCCGGACTTGTTCATTTCAGTTTCTATTTGCGGCCAAATCTGAATTATCAGTTCCGGCCAAATGGAGGAAGCCAATGAACCTGCTTCCTCTAACTCGCAAGACAAATAGTAACCCCTCGACCATGTGGATGACCTCTCTGGCCGATTTGCTGGCGTTGTTGCTCGCCTTTTTCGTGCTGATGTTCTCCATGAGCGAGATCAAGGTCGATAGATGGCAAACCCTCAAAGAAACTTTGGGTAACAAGATCAGTGACACAACGGATCTGGTGACCAAGACCGGTGAGGCCGAAAAGAATATGGCTATGGTGAGTGAGCCCAAGGCCATCGATATTGCGTATCTTGAACATATCCTCAATGGCAAGAAGAACCAGAGTCCTCTGTTAGCCAATGTAGAGATATTCCGGGCGGAGGAAAAACTGGTGATTTCATTAGCTGGCGAAGATTTTTTCCAACCGGGAACCGACAAAGAAAGCGGCAAGATTGTCGAGGTCGTTCATCTGATCGGGAATACCTTGCGGTACATTCGCAATCGGGTTGAAGTTTATGGACATACAGATCCAGATCCGATCACATCACCAACTGCAAAATACAAGAACAACTGGTCTCTGTCTGTCGCACGTGCGGTGACAGTAGCCAACGAGCTCAAGAATTCCGGATACAGCTATCCCATTCGGGCCTTTGGAATGGCGGATTCCAGGTTCAACGAATTAGCGAACGTAACGGATAAAAAACAGAAATATGCCCTTGCGCGACGAGTGGACATCGTCGTTCAGGAAGCTGCAGGACGGGGACAGTAAAATGGCGCTTAGAAAAAAAACCAGTCTGATTTTGACATATTTGATGGCTTTGTTGCTTGCGACTTTCTGGGTATCAGATGTCGCAGCAAAGACCAATGTGAAGGTTAAGGCGATTGATCAGGGTTCAGTTGGGCGGTTTGTTCTCGATTGGGGTCGGAACCAGCCATTTAGTGCAGAACTGGAAGACGGATATCTATATGTTCGCTTCACCAAACCGTTTACTGCGGATCTGGCAGTCGTCTCAAATGTTCTATCCCGTTATGTAGGTAAAGGCGAATTTTTGGAGGGTGAACAGTCGGTTAGATTTCCCCTGAAGGGGAACATACAACTGGCCGCCAATACCAACGGCACAGAGATACAGCTTGATCTCAAAAAACCACTGAAGGCGCCCTCTGGAGGTGCAGTTAAGATCCGTAGCGGTGAGCACGCGGATTTCAGCCGTGTTGTCTTTGACTGGCCAAAAAAGGCAGTCGCATATAGCAGCCGCCAAGATGGTGATAAGCTATTCATTACCTTCCAGGCAGAAGGAGAGATCAATACCGCTGTAATCAATGGCAAACCACCTAAATTTGTTCGCTCAGTTTCCACCAAATCCGTTAATGGCAAAACAGAGGTCATTATCCTTCTGGAATCCGGCACCGGAATGACCAGCTTTACCAATGAAAAAAGCGTTGTTTTCGATATGCGCAAACAGGCTGTTTCTAAGCAATCTGCGGAGAAAAAGCAGCCGGTAGCGGAAAAGCCTCAGGTTGCTGCCGTAAAGCCTGTGAAAGTTACTGAAAAGCCCTTGCCCGTTCAGCCAGAAGTAAGGACGGCATCTGTCCCAGAAAAAAAGGATGAAAAAACCTTAACTGTGAAACCAGTGGAAGAAAAAATTGCTATTGAGACAACGAAAGCACCGGCTATCAAACAGGAAGCGACTCCTGTAGCTCCTCAAAAAGACGCAGTTACGGTTGATGAACTGGCTCGAATTTCTCCTTCATCCGGTTCCGCCATTGCGGCGATCGGGCCAACAATAATTCTTGATCCTGAAGACGAGCCGGTGTCTGTGGCTCCTGTCACAACGCCCGTTGAGGCCCCAAAACCTGTTAAGGTAAAGAAGGCTGAGCCGGTAAAGCAGGAGGTAATCGCATCACCGTCTGAAAAATTGAAGGTCGAAATTGCAAACCTTAAAGATGGCTTTCGGCTGATATTCCCTTGGGAAGACGCTGCAGCCATGGCGATGTTCGATCATAATGGTGTTTATTGGGTAGTGTTTGACAGGGCAGTTAAAGCTGATTTTTCCAATCTGGCGGGCCCTTATAAATTCCTCGTCTCCCATTCATCGCAACTGCCGACAGAAAATGGCACAGTGCTGCGCTTTAACTTCAGGAAGGGATATACGCCTGCGGTTAGCAAGGTCAATGACGACTGGCATGTGGATTTTCAGTTAAGTGCGAAAGCTGAACTTGCCAATCCAATTGATGTTCAGACCCAGCCAGCGTCACTTTCGGGAACACGTGTATTTATTCCTGCAATAAATAACGGCAAGGACATCCGGTTTCATGATGCAAGCTCTGGATTTGAAATAACAGCTGTACCCTTAAACGAGGCAGGATGGGGACTGAACAAGACACAAAACTTTGAAAAACTTGTAGTTCTAGAAACCGTACAGGGTGTCGCACTTTTTGCCACAGATGCTGAAATTGACATTGCGGCGGAACAAAATGGTGTTTCTGTCACCGCAGTTTCCGAACAGAGTATTATCCGTACGGAAAAAGCGAAGAAACCTGAACGCAAGATTGCGCGACCAGCTGGCTCGACGCCTCTTTTCAACAAAGCAGAATTCGTGAAACTCGAAGAATGGCGTCAGGTTCGGCCCTATCAATTCACGGAGCGAAAGCAGGAATTGCAAAAACAGGCTGCCGCGGCAGGCCCTAAAGAAAAGCTCAACAGTCTTCTGACATTGGCAAGATTCTATGTAGGTCATGGGTTTTTTGCAGATTCCAAAGGCGTCTTACACGAAATACGTTCTCGTTTTGCAAAAATGGAAAAGGACAGGGAGTTTAGGTTGCTTCGCGGATTGTCCGATCTTGGATTGCATCACCTGAAGGCAGCAGAGCATCATCTCTATCACCCGGACTTTGACGGTGATGTTGAGGTTGCTCCTTGGCGCGGTGTTGTTGCTGCTGCATTGAAGGACTGGGAGCGTGCCGCTCGGGATTTGGCCTATGGTGCTGGAGCGTTTGGGGTCTTTGATAAGGAAACACAAAACCGCTTTAACCTCTTGAGAGCCCGGGCCGCGTTAGAAGACTTTGACACTGAATTGGCCCAGGAGACCCTGGCATTGGTTAAGGATCCGGCATCTGCATTTCAAAAATCTGAAAAGGCGTTGCTTGAAGGCCTTGTGTCCTTACAGTTGAGCGATTTGCCTGCGGCATCCAAAAAGTTTTCAGAAGCTATCGCACTTGGCTATCGACCGGTAGTTGAGGAAACCCGTTTCGTTAAAGTCAACAGCGAGCTGGAAGAGAAAAAGATTTCCCCGAAAGAGGCAATCTCCGCTCTTGAGAAGCTTGATTTCGCCTGGCGGGGAGATGAGCTGGAAGTCAATATCCAGAAGAGACTGGGGGATCTCTATGTAGCAACTGGGCGTATTAGCGATGGGTTAGACACTTATAAGCGCATTGTCAGAAACTTCCCGGAATCACCTTATTCCAAGGATTTGGGCCGCAAGATGAACGACATCTTTGCGCAACTGTTCCTGGAAGGGGCGGCGGACAAGCTGCCTCCAATCAAGGCTCTCGCCATTTATTACCAATATCGGGAATTGACACCTGTCGGGAAAAAAGGTGACAAGATGATCCGTATCCTGGCAGATCGCCTGGCTCGTGTGGATCTCCTCGAACAATCCGCACAGCTGCTGGAGCATCAGATTAATTTTCGTTTGAAAGGTCTTGATCGGGCTAATGCGGGAACCAAATTAGCTGTGGTGCATCTCTGGAACGGTAAACCTCAGGAAAGCCTACGAGTTTTATATGAAACCCGGTGGCGCAAGCTATCACCAGAGGTGAAGCGGGAACGCATCTATATTGAGGCGCGGGCGCAGACAGGGCTTGAAAATTTTGAGCAGGCACTGGCCTTGATAGAGAATGACAGGACGTCTGAAGCCAATAGTCTTAGAGCAGAGATTTATTGGAAGGCAAAAGACTGGCCTAACGCTATTCCGGCGCTTGAAAAGCTGATTGGTAATAACGGAAGCGATAAAACTCCGGATCTGGACAAGCTGGATCGACAACGTATCATGCAGCTGGCTGTTGCGCGTAGCCTGATGAATGACAAGCGCGGCATTCGCCAGATGCGACAGGACTATCGCGCAAAGATGGAAGGCACGTCCGACCTAACTGCTTTTGACCTGATCACGGAGCAAAACGATCCGTCAGCGGCAGAATTTCGGGAACGGGCAACCATTATCGCGCAGGTGGGCCAGTTAGAATCTTTTATGGCCGGCTATCGGGAAAAACTTGAGAACGGAGAATTCTGGGCAACCTATTAAGAAGGCTGCGCCAGAATTTCTGCATAAAGTGCCGGATCCACATTGCCGCCTGACGCTACGGCAACTGCAGTTTTCCCAGCGATATCAATTTCGTCGCTCAAAATAGCAGCAAGGGCAACAGCACCGCCTGGTTCAACAACACATTTGAAATAGTGAAAAGCACATCGCATGGCCTCGCGAACTTCATCCTCAGATACAGAGAAGCCACCGCCAAGGGTTGTTTTATTCACGCCAAAAGTAATTTCACCAGGCGTGGGCGTTACGATTGCATCACAAATACTGCGATGACCAGGCTCATTCTCAACCCTTTGACCGAGTTCAAGTGAACGGCGCGTGTCGTCAAAATATTCAGGTTCAGCAGAAAAAGTCTGCGTTTCTGGGCTAAGCTCCCGCAAGGCAAGGGATATGCCGGCAATCAGGCCACCGCCGCCGGCGGGACATACGCAAAAATCTGCTTCAAGTTTCCGGTCAACCAGCTGTTCATGGATTTCGATTCCCGTGGTGCCTTGACCAGAAATGACGAAATAATTGTCATAGGGTTTGATCAGGGTATAGCCATGCTCATCTGCGATCTGTTTTCCTATCTCCTCGCGGTTTTCTTCGTACCTGTTATAGGTGACCACATGAGCACCATAGCCGCGCGTATTGGCCAGCTTGATGGCAGGGGTATCTTCCGGCATCAGGATGGTCGCTTCGATCCCCAGTAATTTCGCCGAGAGCGCCACGCCTTGCGCATGGTTACCACTTGAATAGGCGAAGACACCTTTTTCTTTCTGCTCGTCCGACAAACGGCTGATGGTGTTATAGGCCCCTCGAAATTTGAAAGATCCGGTATATTGCAAGGTCTCGCATTTTAGAAGTAGGCGACCGCCAAGCTTTTCGTTAAGGGCAGGGGATTCCAAAAGCGGGGTCCGTACGACAACTCCGTCGAGAACTTCCGCCGCGTCCCGTACGGACTGATAGGAGGGGGTTTTATCGAATTCTAGCAATGAACTTATCCAGTTTTTCGAGCGCGGGTGGCTCATTCAGCTGAGGGACATGGCCACGGTTTTGCAAAACCACTGTCTCCATGGAAGGGTTTTCTTTTTTCATCCGTTCAAAGACTTCTGCGCTCAACACATCCGACAGCGCACCACGAATGGCAAGGGTCGGAATACCATTAAGTTCCCGAAAGAACGGCCAGAGATCGATAGGTTCATTATTACTGAACTGCTCTGCGAGAGCTTTTCCTAAATTTAAATCATAATTGAACCGGTAGTTCTTGGCTTCTTCATCAAATCGGAAAGTGATTTTGCTTTGTGACAACCAGTCTTCGTCGCTCTGATCAGGATAAGCAGCCCCGTAGAGGGATTTCTGCTCCATAGCAGCTTCTTCAAGACTGTCGAAACGAATGTCCTTCCCGACATAGTCTAGGATCCGCTGGCCGCCATCCTGATTGACTTCTGGTCCGACATCGTTGAGGACAACGCCGGCAATAAACTGCTTGGCCAGGCCCGCCAAACCCATGGTCAATAGTCCCCCAAGGGACGTACCAATAAAAACGGCACGCGAAATGCTCAGCTTTGTCAGGAATGCATAGATGTCACCTACATAGACTTGCGGATTGTAGTTGGAATAATCCGGGTCATAGTCGGATTTGCCACGCCCTCTGTAATCCAGGGCATAGACCTTGCGATCCACACTATATCTCTCAGCGAAGCTATCGAAGTCACCGGCATTTCGAGTCAGACCTGAGAGGCAAATCAGTGGGCATTTTTCAGTGCTTTCGCCATACTCTCGATAGTAGAGATTGAGACCGTCCACTGAGCTGTAGAAATTTTCTGTATAAGCCATATATTACGGATCCAGGAATTGATCAGTCGGCACCGACGATTGGAAGAAGTTGGGACAGGTTGGTTATTTCAGCATCCGGTGTCCCTGGTAACCTCTCCGCCGCCTGTCCAAAGCGATTGCACCAGACGACATTGAAGCCGAAGGCTTTTGCCGCATAGGCATCCCAGGCATTGGAGGATTGAAATGAAATGGCAGAGGGAGCGACGCCGAGTTCGTCTACTGCCATCTGATAGACACTGGGATCTGGTTTATATATCCCGACATCCTCAATGGAGTAGCAGCCATCAAGCAAATGCCCAATACCGGCATTCTCGACCGCAGCATCGAGCATTTTAGGAGTTCCGTTAGACAGAATTGCAGTCTTTTTTCCCGCCGCTTTGAGACTTTCAAGCATGGATTTAACCTCAGGGTAAGAGGAGAGCTTCAGATAGAGGTTCATTAACCTATCACGAAGCTCAGCGTCTTCAATCCCGGAGGTGCTGAGAGCAAAATCAAGGGCATCACCCGTCACTTGCCAAAAGTCTGCATGCTTTTTTTGCAGGCTCCTCAACCAGGTATATTGAAGCTGCTTGGTGCGCCAATTGTTGGCAATTTCCTCCCATTGAGAGCCGAGCGCAGCCTGTTCCTCTCGTGCAGCCGCGTTGACATCAAACAAGGTGCCGTAGGCATCGAACACGCAAGCGTCAATATTTTCAAGTTTTACCGTTGTCATTGCAATTTGCCTCTTCGTCAGGGCGCCCGGTCTGCATGTTGGACGATTAGACGATCTTTGCAAGAAAAGAATGCGTTAGAAGTCTGCGAAGACTTTAATGGGATTCGCTTCCCCGGTTAATGTCCTTATCGATCTGCAACAGGCTCAGCTGATTTCGATTGAGCCGTTGCCGATACACCTGCAGGTTCTCAATAACCCGCTGAACATAGTTTCGGGTCTCGGAAATCGGGATCAGTTCAATCCAGTCGATCATATCGATTTCCCCAGCCCGTGGGTCTCCCCATTCCTTGAGCCACGAACGGACACGGGCAGGGCCCGCATTATAGGAAGCGATGGCAAGCACATATGAGCCGTTATAGGAATTGATCAGACTGCCCAGATAGGAACTGCCAAGTAGCGTGTTATATTCTCCATCCGCGGTCAGAAGACCTTTCGAATATCCCACATTTAGTTTTCGCGAGACGGCTTTGGCCGTTGCCGGCATCAATTGCATCAACCCGCGCGCGCCGGCACTTGAGATTGCGTCGATAGCAAAGGCGCTTTCCTGGCGGGTGATGGCGAGAACCAATGGAAGCTCAATCGCAGGATTATCAATGTCGACATTTTTTGTTGGCCAGTTTACTTCCGTCAGGTCCGTTCCCAACTGATGGGCGCGCTTGGCAACTGAAATAGCATAATCCGGCCGGCCAATCTCCGTTGCGAGGGCGGCCAGGTAAATATACGCCTCCGGTCGCTCTACCTCTTCCGCTAGAGTCATCAAAAAGGTCTTCGCCCATTTGGATTTATCGAGTTCGCCGAGATGGCGAATAGCCAAAACCCGCTCGTCCTCAGAGAGGGCCCGTTGGATTTGGCTGTCCGGATGTTTCACCTTGGGGATCAGCGGCAGTCGTCTCATCCCCAACTCATGTAGGGCCATTTGTCCATAGAAAGTCGTATAATGACGGGCCGCGATTTCATACCAGAAGCGGGCCGCTTCTTCGTCTTTGGCCGCCGCTTTCGCTCGCCCAATCCAATAGGCGCCACGGGCGCGGCTGATGGGGAAGCTCACAGTTTCAAACAGGCGCACGAAATGCTTGGTCGCGGCAGCATTGTCGTTGAGGAATTGCAGGGCAATCCAGCCGGCCAGCCATTCTGCCGTGGCGAAGTCGCCACCTTTCGTCATGCCATGCTGACTGACAAGTTTATAGGCGTTAGTTATCTCACCGCGAGCCAACAACTTGCGCGTCTGGATATGCCGTTCGAGCCACCATTTTTCGGCCCTAGGAACCGTGTCATCCATCTGCAGCAGCAGTTCCTGAGAACCGTCATGCATGGCTTTGCGCCGCCGCCATTTTGCCCGTTCAAAAACGAGGCCTGGATCATTTCTCAATTCGTCCGGCACACTGCGAATGGCCGCATCCACATTGCCAGACATTTTCATCAGGCGGATTCTGGCAACCGCGAGCTTTTTCTTTCCTTTGCTGACATAAGGCAGCATTCGCGTTGCAGCTGTCGCCCGGCGCTCCCAAAGAAGATGATCGAGGCGCGCTTCATGGTCTTCAAGGGTCAATAATTCATTGTGGCTTTTCAAAATACGCCGTTCGAGTTTTTTGGGGAAATTGCCGACACTCCAGGATTTCCGGATCCAGCCTTCGCCTTCGATCTGTTTGCCATTTTCTATCAGGGCTTCTCCGTACCGGAACATACCAATGCCTGTGATAGGGTTTTTATCCCTGAACCATTCAATCGTCCGCGACGTGCTGACGGGTTCAACTAGCGCTTCCTCTGCGCGCCGCTGCAACGTTGTTTGGCGGGGCCAGGCTGGATTGGCTTCCATAAAACGGGCAATCGCTTCGAAACTTGCCGTATTACGATAAGACGTCATCCATCGCCATTTGATGATCTTGGCAGGAAGCCGATATTCAGCCCGGTTTGATATCCTTATGGCCTGCTTCCATTTTCTGTTGCTCGCCGCATCAAAGGCCTGCTTATAGATCTCAAGATCTTTTTTGCTTAAAAGGCCCGTTGCAAGGGGGTGCGGCGGCAAGGCCATGCCGGCAGGACGCTTTTTCGGAAGCGGTGGCAGAGATAGGCTGACAAGTGCCTGGACGACACCTTGCTGAGATTGTTTTGAGACGGGAGCTGCGTTAGTTGAACTGCGTGAATTCAGGACGGCGACTTTCGTGGCCTTGGTTTCAGCGGACGGCAAGGCTTGTGACGCTGACGCCTCAGAACCTGAGGACAACAGCAGTGACGCCGCGAGTAATGTCAAAGCCAAATGGGTACGCATGATTACATTATTATCCAAATATCAGGTTACTCTATAAAACTGTCCCCATATCCTCAAAATCGTCCAAAATCGCCTATATGGAAAATTTGTGTCAATTATGCAGGCTTTTGTTTGCCATTTCGTAAACATCGTTGGATAAATCCGGAAAATCCAATATTTTTTCAAGTTTTGCCTTCATTAAATCCTGGCGTCCGGTGTCATAACGCCGCCACTGACCCAATGGAACCACCAATCGCGCAGCAATTTGCGGATTAATCGTGTTTAGTTCTTGGATGCTGTTTGAGAGAAATTCATATCCCCTTCCTGACTTTTCATGAAAATGAACAGCATTTCCAGCGGCGAAGGCTCCGATCAGGGAACGAACGCGATTAGGATTATAGAGGGTAAAGGCTGGGTGGGATTTCAAGGCAACAACTTCATCGAGCACATCAGGATGAGAGGCCATCGCCTGCAAGGTAAACCATTTGTCGATCACCAATGCATCCTTTTCCCATTTGGTAAAAAAATCAGTAAAGACCGCCTTTCGATCTGCATTCGCCATATCACCAAGTATAGAGAGTGAAGCAACCGTATCGGTCATATTGGAGGCGCTGTGATATTGTTCGAGAGTCAGCTCCTGGTAGTTGGTTTTTTCTGTCGCCGCCAGATATCTCAGCGTAGTGTTTTTCAATTTCCTCAAGCTGCTTGCCGACTGGTTGCTTGGAGCAGCCGAAGTTGAACTGCATTCAGTATAGAGAGAGTGCAATTTTTCCTCAAACTGGGTCCCAAGCTGTTTGATCGCCGCGTCGCGAACTTTATGGATGGCATCCACATCAACAATATCCATGGCTTGGGCGAGGCCTTGCTCGCTTGGAAGGCTCATGGCAAGAGCTTGAAAGGACCTGTCTATGTCAACGTCGTCAAGAAGCTTCTCATAAGCGTTCAGAAACATATCCGGCAAGGGATCATTAACTTCGTGCTTAAAGGTCTTTACTTCCTCCAGCAGGATTTCTGTCGCCAGGCGCTGACCTGCTTCCCATCGGTTAAACAAATCCGTATCTTTGGCGAACAGAAAGCTGAGTTTGTCTCTGTCACCCTTCTGTTTGATCTTTACCGGGGCCGAGAAGTTACGGAACAAGGATGCAGTCGGTTTTTCTTTAATGTTCTCAAAGGTAAAAGTCTGTTTTCTCTCTTTAAGCTCCAGCACTTTCTCATCAATGCCTCCGGCAAGGTTGAACGCCTTGCCATTGTTATCCAATAGACTTGTAAGTACCGGAATATGAAGTGCTTGCGCTTTCTCTTCCGCCTTTGGGTTCACTTGTTCCAGGGTCAGGCTGTATTTTTCTTTGGCGGGGTCATACCCTTCTTCAACCGTAATTTCAGGGGTACCAGGCTGCAAATACCACTGTCGAAACTGAGCAAGATCCATTCCGGAGCCAGCTTCCATAGCTGAGACGAACTCTTCGGTTGTCACTGCCTGTCCGTCGTGACGCTCAAAGTAGACATCCATCCCTTTGCGGAAACTTTCCTTTCCCAGCAAGGTATGGATCATGCGGATTACTTCTGCCCCTTTTTCATAGACCGTCGCGGTATAGAAATTATTGATTTCCACATAGCTCTGCGGCTGGATTGGATGGGCGAGGGGACCGGCATCTTCAGGAAACTGAGCCGCCCGCAGGCGCTGGACATCTGAAATTCGATGAACAGCTGCGGAATTCATGTCAGCTGAGAATTGCTGATCCCGAAAAACGGTCAGGCCTTCCTTCAAGGTCAATTGGAACCAGTCCCTGCAGGTAATGCGGTTGCCGGTCCAATTATGGAAATATTCATGGGCAATGACACTTTCAATACCGTCGAAATCCGCATCTGTGGCGGTCTCGGGCGAGGCGAGCACATATTTAGAGTTGAAGACATTCAAGCCCTTATTTTCCATGGCACCCATATTGAAGTCACTTACGGCAACGATCATGAAGATATCCAGGTCGTATTCCCTACCAAAAAGTTCCTCATCCCATTTCATAGACTTCTTCAGGGATTCCATAGCGTGGCCGCAGCGATTCTCATTTCCTTTTTCAACGAAAATCCTGAGTAGAACATCGCGTCCGGACCGGGTCTCGAAATGATCTTCGACGCAGGCTAGATCTCCGGCGACCAGGGCAAACAGATAAGCGGGTTTGGGGTGGGGATCCTGCCAGACGACTTTTTGCCGTCCATCATCCAGTGTTTCCTGCTCAACGAGGTTGCCATTGGATAACATCATTGGATACAGGCTACCATCGCCAATAATTGTTGTCGAAAAGACAGCCATCACATCGGGCCGGTCAAGGAAATAGGTTATCTTGCGAAATCCTTCTGCCTCGCATTGGGTACAGAAGTTTCCGCTGGACTTATAAAGACCTTCTAGTTCTGTATTTTCTTGGGGCTTTATTTCAGTGACAATATCTAGGGAGAAGGAGGTTGTTCCGTCCGGTACTGCTATGCGCAGAGTATCGTCAGTGCATTGGAAGTCACTTTCACTAAGCACTTGACCATCGAGTGCCACAGATACAAGGTCCAGCTTCTCACCATTTAAGGATAAATCAGAATAAGTTGCAGTGTTTTTCTCAAGCTTCAGATGAGAAGAAATCTTTGTAACCTCTTCCCCTAATTCGACAATTAAATCGACCGTTTTTATGAGATAGTTCGGTGGAGTATAGTCTTTAAGGTAAATGGTTTCCGGTTGCGAAGAGGTGTCTGGCATGAAATCTAACTTTTTAAAAAGGAACTCAAGTTAGGATAACGCGATTGCCGGTTCGATCAAGGCTATTGCGGACGGGGAAATCAATTCTTTGTGCAAATATGTCGCATTTTCCGACCGTAATACCGATCAAAAAATACAGTTACCACTTGCCAATCGCGCCGCCATGCCTATAAATCAGGCGTTCGGCGTCCTTGTCATGAAAAAACCCAGCTCAATTGGGTAAAAACGGACGACCGAGAAATACGAATTAATCATTAACTGAGGTAAATGCCATGTTTAGAGGATCGATCACTGCGCTAATCACTCCTTTTGATGGAGCGCAAGTGGATGAAAAATCGTTTCAATCCTTCTGTGACTGGCAAATAAAATCCGGAACAAAAGCGCTTGTTCCAACTGGCACTACAGGTGAATCGCCTACACTCAGCCATGCCGAGCATGACAGGGTTGTTGAACTCTGCGTTGAGGTTGCCGCTGGTCAGGTTCCTGTGATGGCGGGCACGGGTTCCAACAATACTCAGGAAGCCATCCGCTTGACCCAGGCTGCGAAAGAAGCCGGCGCCGATGCAGTTCTCATCGCCATGCCCTATTACAACAAGCCTACTCAGGACGGAATGTATGCCCATTACAAGGCCATTCATGATGCCGTGGAAATCCCGATTTATATCTACAACATACCAGGACGGTCTGTAGTGGATATGACGCCGGAAACCATGGGCAAACTGGCCAAGCTTGAGAATATTGTTGGGGTGAAAGATGCGACGGCGGCAGTCGATAGGGTCAGCCTGCAGCGGTTACATTGCGGGAAGGATTTCAATCAGCTGTCTGGCGAGGATTCAACGGCCATCGGCTTTAACGCTCATGGTGGCAATGGCTGTATTTCCGTCACAGCCAATGTTGCACCTGATCTAGTTTCCGAAATGCAGGAAGCTAGCCTGGCGGGTGACAAAGACAAGGCGATTGAGTTGCAAGACAGACTGATGCCGCTTCACCGCGCTCTGTTTATCGAAGCCAATCCTTCACCTGCCAAATATGCCCTCTCTTTGCTTGATAAATGCAAGGCAGATGTCCGTTTGCCCCTTGTTGGTATCCAGGAAGGGACAAAGCGAGAGGTTGAATCCGCGATGCGGCACGCCGGCATTTTAAATTAGGGAGCGGGTTAGCCCTGCCGTTTTATGGCCGAGAAAATTATCGCTGATAATCGAAAGGCCCGCTACAACTACTTCATAGATGAAGAGTTTGAAGCGGGCATGATGCTACTTGGCACGGAGGTCAAAAGCCTTCGTGCCGGTCGCGCCAATATTCAGGAATCTTACGCGACTTTTGAAAATGACGGACTGTATCTGGTCAATGCTCATATTTCCGAATATGGGCATGGCAACCGCAATAACCACGAGCCGCTCAGGCCGCGCAAGCTGTTGATGCATAAAAAAGAAATCAACAAGATTGCCGGCCAGATTCAGCGGGCAGGGAAAACATTGGTGCCCTTGCGGATGTATTTCAATGAGCGGGGAATTGCCAAGGTCAAGTTGGGCCTAGCGTCTGGTAAGAAACAGCATGACAAACGGGCTACTGAACGCGATCGCGACTGGAACCGTGACAAACAGCGCATTTTGAAAAATCATCAATAGGTAGATTATACGGACTGGTCCATCCGCATGGGTCTGACAAATTCAAGGCCGAGAAAGTTATCCTTGGCCCAGACGACCCTGCTTTTTAAGCCGTCGACAAAAGCTCGAGAGGACTGAAGTACAATTGTCGTTCCGACAGGTACTTTGCCCCTTAGCCAGACACAGGCACCGCTCTTGCTAAAATCCACCAGGCTCGCATTCAGTTTCTCGTCACCGTCAACGATGAAGGCAGGCCAGTCCACTTTGCGCCGGAAATGACGACGTTTATTTTCGAAATTTTCCGCATGATCTCGAAAAATGGGAATGTCGCCTGGTTGTAAGCTGGTGAGTTGGTAAGGTTTGTATTTAATATCCTGCTTTTGCTTTAACAGAACGGTTTCATGGATTTTTTCCGGGACCATTCTAGAAAAGCCAGAAAACCCTGCGCTGGTTTGATCAATAGGGCGCACATAATGACGGGAGAGGGACAAAGGTAATCCCATTAACTTGCGGCGTTTCCTTGCAAGTTGCCCATTTACGTCAGGTGCTGACATCTCATTCAGCTTTTCCGCATCTAGATTCAGACCTTGCGCTTTCGCACGATCAAGAAGCCAGGTGAGTGCTATATCAGAGAGGCCGCTATCCCGCCGGCCACCTACGATATTTTCGTGGGAGCCTGCGAACCAAACCTGTTCGATCTGACCGAGGCTGGGAGAATGAGCACCTGTCCATAATCCAGGTTTATAGAGCCGCCGACCCTCATCGAGTGCGAGTGCCTGACAGGCATTGTCCACGATACCATTGACTTTATGGTCGTGGAGCATCATCCAGCTCTGTGAAATCCGGTTGAGGCCCGTAATGGGAAGGCCAAAGCTCCCGACTGTATCCCAGCATCCTAGGAAGCGAATTCGAACCTGCCGTCCGTTAAGTTGACGTTCAAAGATTTTGGCAGCAGGTGTATCCAATGCATCGAAAGGAATCTGGCTATATTCAAAGACTGTTGGCAGTAAATGGATATCTTCTGGTTCCAGCAACCCAACCCGGTCAATTAGATCCGCGAGCCGCCGTAAATTGAAAGCGCCCAGACCCGCCCCAAGCAAGTAAATATCGTCACCAACCCGATAATTTTCGACCAGAAATCTATAATTGTCGAAAATCTCAGATTTCAAACCAATTCCAGTGTACCGCCGGACTAATCTGCGTGTCCTGGGGAAGGATCTATTCGAGTCGCGAAAATAGGAGATTTGATCATTGCCGTGAACATCTGTCGGTAACAGAGACTGATGAGCAATAGACACATTCCCCGGAACGCGCCGGTTTTTACTTCTCAGTTGCGGGCGAACCCAGCAACAATCGCTAAAGATGACAAGCTTCCGAGCCATATGATCCCCATCTGTATGATTAATTATACCAAACAGGTCGTTACTGACTATCTATATTTGCCATATAGGAAATATATTTGTGCTGCTTTGCAATATTTTTAAGAAGCAGTTTTAGTAAACCAGCATTGATACATTTAATGCTTTAGGTTGTTGTTATGTTCGATAGGAAACCACCCCTAGCAACTTCAGAGCAAGCACAAGCTTCGTTTGTTGGCTAAAAAATTTAGCCATTATCTCGCTAGCAAAATCTGAGAGTGTGATTTAGGCCAACTGCTCGGCGTCGTCATAAGGCTCAAAATCCCCCGGGAAGTCTTCATAATCCTGATTTTCCCGTGGGGAGACAGCTCGACCAACCTTTTTTTCCAGATCTTTCAGTTCCAGGAAAAAGTCAGCTTGACGGCGGAGTTCATCGGCGATCATTGGTGGTTGTGACTTGACCGTGCTGACCACGGTGACACGAACACCTCGACGCTGAATGGCCTCAACCAGCCGACGGAAATCTCCATCACCTGAAAATAAGACTGCATGATCGATATGGGTTGCAAGCTCCATCATATCGATAGCGAGCTCGATATCCATGTTTCCCTTGTATTTTCGCCGACCAGTAGAATCTGTAAATTCTTTAGTCGGTTTAGTGACCATTGTGTAGCCATTGTAGTCGAGCCAGTCGACAAGGGGGCGAATAGGGGAATATTCCTGATCTTCGATCAGAGCGGTATAATAAAAGGCGCGGACAAGTCTTCCTTGAGAAGAGAATTCTCCGAGTAGTCGTTTATAGTCAATATCAAACCCAAGAGCCCGAGCAGAGGCATACAAATTCGATCCGTCAATAAACAGCGCCACGCGTTCTTCAGAATAAAAAGACATTTCGTTTTCCGACTATATTAATTAAAATAATTGTATATCGGGATTAAATTCATCCCCCCGAATATACCAATAGCAAAAATAAATTCATTTCTCTAGAAAAGATTTCGAATAATTTTAGGGATATTGTTTACAAACTCTTCAAAGTTACTGATAAAAAACAATAATTAGGAAATAAAAGTTGATACTGATTGGTCTCGGAGCGAACCTTCTTCATCCAGTTTACGGTGAACCCGTTAGTACATTAAAGGCCGCCATAGAGGAAATAGGGGGCTTTTGCACTGTCGAGAAATGCTCAAGCTGGTATCAATCAGCACCCGTTCCGATGTCGGATCAGCCATGGTTTGTGAATGCGGTGATCGCGGTTTCTTCAGATTTGTCTCTAGAAGACTTTCTACAGAAACTGCACGGTGTCGAAAGGAGTTTTGGGCGGATCCGTAAGCAAAAATGGGAGGCGCGCGTGCTTGATCTCGATCTGCTTGCCTATAATGACCTGGTCACAAAAAACGAGTCACAGGATGTGGGGCCTGTGGTTCCTCACCCAAGATTATCTGAGCGTGCTTTTGTCGTCGCACCGCTTGCGGAGATCCTGCCGGATTGGCGCCACTCCAAGACAGGTGAGCCAGCCAGTGAGCTACTGAAAAAACTGCCAGAAGATCAGGAATTTCGTATCCTTCCCAATGATGGAGAAGCGGGTGGTGAATAAGAAATTTTAGCCAATTTCCCAAAAATATCTGGTAATAGGGTAAATATGCCAAAAAAGTCCCGATTTTGACAATGAATCATGTTGGTTTGGCTTGCTATCTTGGGGACAAAAGAATATGTAATAAACTAAATCTCATACATTTGGAGAAATCGTTTATGGCACGCGTCACTGTTGAAGATTGCGTAGAAAGAATTCCTAACCGTTTTGACATTGTTTTGCTTGCGGCACGTCGGGCTCGATCAATCGCTGCCGGTTCAATGCTGACTGTAGACAGAGACAATGACAAAAACCCTGTTGTTTCCCTTCGGGAAATCGGTGATGGAACAATTGATATTGACGAATTAAAATCAAGCCTTGTTCATTCGCTACAACGCCGTGTTGAGGTTGATGAGCCAGAAGAAGACAATATGGCTGCTCTGATGATTTCAAGTAATGAATGGTCAGGTGTCATTCAGGAAAATACTGTGTCTGAGACTTTTGCAGCCGATGAAGTCGGTGCCGTAGCCGGAGCGGATGCGGAAACAGAGGAGGCGTCAGCACCGGCAGAAGCAGATGCTGATGACCCAACCGAAGAAGCCTGAATATTACAAACACTCAGCCCAAGGGCTTCTTCCCTTGGGCCAAAAAGTTGCTGATAGGTATCCGTTTCGGATGCCTCCTTGCCCTATTTCATCTAAATTTAAGTCGGACGAGCTAGAATTTCTGGGCGGATCGCCCCGGACTATGGAAATCTGATGTTACGGCAAGTCGAATTAGTGGAGCGGGTTTTAAGCTATGATCCTGATGCGGATGAGGATCTTCTAAACCGTGCCTATATCTTTACCATCAAAACCCATGGCAGCCAGGTTCGAGCCTCTGGCGATCCTTATTTTTCTCATCCGATCGAAGTCGCGGGTATTCTTACCGAGCTGAAATTGGATACCGCGACCATCATTACAGCGCTGCTCCATGACACAATTGAAGATACTGTCGCGACGACGGAAGAAATTGAAAAGGCGTTTGGCAACGAGATTGCGGTTCTCGTCGATGGAGTTACTAAGCTTTCACAGCTTGAATTGCAATCAGATCGAACGAAACAGGCGGAGAATTTTCGCAAGCTTCTACTGGCCATGTCAAATGACATCCGGGTGCTGCTCGTAAAGCTGGCGGACCGCCTCCATAACATGCGGACTTTGCATTTCATTAAGTCTGAGGAAAAGCGGAAGCGGATCGCCACGGAAACTATGGAAATCTATGCACCGCTTGCAGAGCGTATCGGCATGCAGAGTTTCCGTGACGATCTTGAAGATCTGGCCTTTGTCGAGCTGAATAACGAAGCCCGAAATTCCATAAAGCGGCGTTTGGAGTTCCTTCGTGAGGAAGGAGAAGATCTGGTTGATCGCATCGTTTCCGATTTAAATGAAGATGTGACTCAATCCGGTATCAATGCGGAAATATATGGACGTGAAAAGCGCTTTTATTCCATCTGGCGAAAGATGGAGAAGAACAATGTCTCATTTGAGCAGCTTTCCGATATCATTGCATTCAGAATAGTCGTTAACTCAGTCGAGGATTGTTATCACGTGCTGGGTGTTCTTCATGCCAAATATTCCATGGTGCCAGGACGTTTCAAGGATTACATCTCGATCCCGAAAAGAAACAATTATCAGTCCCTGCATACAACAATTATTGGACCTGAACGGCAGCGCATTGAAGTGCAGATCCGCACCAATGAGATGCACGAAATCAATGAATATGGTGTTGCTGCGCATTGGCAGTATAAGCAAAATCCTGAAGGAGCCGCAACGGAAGGGAAACAGTACCGCTGGCTTCGGGAATTGCTCGAAATTTTGGAAAATGCTGTTGATCCGGATGAGTTTCTTGAGAATACGAAGCTCAGCATGTTTCAAGACCAGGTATTTTGCTTTTCTCCCAAGGGAGATCTGATTTCGTTGCCAGCCGGCAGTAGTCCCGTTGACTTTGCCTATGCCGTTCATACAGACGTCGGTAATACTTGCGTCGGATCAAAGATTAACGGACGCTTGGTTCCATTGCGGACAGTGTTGCGTAACGGTGATCAAGTTGAAATCCTGAGGTCCAAGAACCAGACACCTTCACCGACTTGGGACAGCTTTGTTGTCAGCGGCAAGGCACGCTCTGCCATTCGGCGCTTCACTCGAATGAAGCAGCGGGATCAATATGTTGAGCTTGGTAAGGCGATCGCGGAAAAAGCATTTCGTATGGCCGGTAAGAAGTTTGCCGAGAAAGCGCTCCAAACTGCCGTAAAAATCTGGGACCTCGAGAATACTGACGATGTCTATTGCATGCTCGGAGATGGAACTCGTACGGGGCGTCAGCTAATTGATGTCATTTTTCCGGGCGAAAAACACAAGCCTCAAGCGGATGCATCCGCAACGCCTGAAAAGAGCCGTTCGAAGCAGAGCAAAAAATCAGATCCGGCAATTCCAATTCGCGGACTCATTCCGGGAATGGCGATGCATCTTGCAGGATGCTGTCATCCACTGCCGGGGGATCGCATCGTTGGCATTGTCAGCACAGGGCGAGGGGTCACAATTCATACAATCGACTGTGACACTCTTGAGCAGTTTTCCGAAGTTCCGGAGCGATGGCTTGATGTGTCGTGGGATGAGGAAAACCAGGAAGCGGCGAAGCCCGTGGGGCGTATCTCGGTGATCATGGCAAATGAGCCGGGGGCGCTTTCCAGCATTACGTCAACTATTGCGTCAAACAACGGCAATATTAATAATTTACGTATCTCAAATCGCAGTCAGGATTTCTTTGAGATGCTGATTGATATTCAGGTGCAGGATGTCCGGCATCTGACTAATATTATCGCGGCACTAAGGGCTGATCCGGTCATCAGCTCTGTCGAAAGAACAACAGGATAAGGAAGCATTAGATGAAGCAAGAGGAAGTATTAACGCATTTCCGGGAGACGAGCGCCTTGTTGGAAGGTCATTTTTTGTTGAGCTCCGGATTGCATTCCGATCGCTATCTTCAATGTGCCAAAGTCCTGATGTATCCGGATCGGGCTGCCGCCCTCTGCAAGGCCCTTGCCCAAAAAGTAGTTGATACAATTGGCAAAAATCGAATTGACTATGTCGTATCCCCGGCTATGGGCGGGGTTGTCGTAGGCTATGAAATGGCACGTCAGCTTGGCGTACCCGGCATGTTTACGGAGCGGGAAAATGGCGAATTTACGTTACGCCGAGGATTCGAACTCCCGACTGGCGCTAGGGTTGTTATGTCAGAAGATATTGTGACTACTGGCAAGTCCAGCAAAGAATGTATTGCAGCCATTAAGGCGGCGGGCGGAGAGGTGATTGCCGCTACATGTCTTATAGATCGGTCTAATGGGACAGCAGATGTTGGTGTCCCGCTAATCTCTCTTATGCAGATGGATGTAAAGACGTATAATCCGGATGATCTGCCACCAGAACTGGCATCCACGCCAGCCGTCAAGCCCGGAAGCCGGAATATTGCGTAGCTGTAAAAAAGTAGGTTAGGAATGTTTCGACGCCGCCATAAGGCCTCACGAGCCAAACAATTTGGGAATTTTTTCTGGCCGTCGATTGGATTCAAACGATCGTCGAAATATGTCGGCTATCGACTAGCTCGGCTGCCAGGCACACCATATTCGCTCGCCGCCGGTTTCGCGTTTGGCGCGGCAGTATCCTTTACGCCCTTTATCGGTCTTCATTTTATTATCAGTGCCATTCTCGCCTGGATTTTCAGAGCAAATATTTTGGCTTCTGCATTAGGGACCGCTGTTGGTAATCCCTGGACCTTCCCTTTTATCTGGACGCTTCTCTATAATGTTGGGCACTGGATGCTGGGACATGACGATGATCAGGGTGCGTTCAACGAAACAACCATGAGAATTTTCTTCGATGGTGTCTGGGATGGCGAATGGGATCGCGTATCTCATATTTTTCTGGATGTTATTCACCCAATGCTGCTTGCCTGCGTCCCGATTTCCATCATTGTCTGGATCATTTTTTTCTACCCTTTACGGGCACTTATTCGTAGATTCCACGCCAAGCGCGCAAAATTGATTGGATTCGCTAGGCAAAATGGTAATTCTTTACAATCAGATAACGAAACAACGTGAGGTGAGCGGAAATGAATAAATTACGCCTCGGTGTCAATATTGATCATGTCGCTACAATTCGAAATGCCAGGGGGGGAGCGCATCCAGATCCATTGCGCGCTGCCCGTATCGCAGAAACTGCTGGTGCGGATGGCATTACGGCCCATTTGCGAGAGGATCGGCGCCATATCAGTGACCACGATATAAAAAGGCTGGCAGAGGAACTGACCATTCCCTTGAATTTTGAAATGGCGGCGACAGAGGAAATGCTGGATATCGCCTTGGCCCACAAACCACACGCCAGTTGCCTGGTGCCTGAAAAACGTGAGGAACGGACGACGGAAGGTGGATTGGATGTGGCTAAGGGCCACAATATGCTGCAATCCTACGTCAGCAGCCTGCAAAATGAAAATATCCGGGTCTCACTTTTCATTGAGCCTGATCCTGTACAACTTGAGGCCGCAGCACATTTATCTGCCGATATTGTCGAGCTTCATGTCGGTGCCTATTGCGATACAACCGATAGCATGAAGCGTCAAATCGAATTGGAGAAGATTATCCAGGCTGCAGCGATTGCTGATGAAATTGGATTGGAATGTCATGCTGGCCATGGACTGACTTATGGAACAGTAGGACCTGTTGCCGCAATTCCGACAATTGCAGAGCTTAACATCGGACATTTCCTGATCGGTGAGGCCATTTTTGTCGGTTTGGAGACGACAATTCTGGAAATGCGTCAATTGATGGATGATGCAAGAAATCAGGCTGTTGCCTAATCCGGTTTTAGTGATGCGTAAGGAAGTGCTTTGATACTCGGTATTGGAAATGACATCATAGATATCCGCCGCATTGAGCGAACCCTCGACCGTTTTGGTCAGAGGTTCATCAATCGCATCTATACTGAGACAGAAGTCACGAAATCTGAAAGGCGCCTTAATCGGGTAGAGTCCTATGCGAAACGCTATGCCGCGAAGGAGGCCTGTTCCAAAGCCTTGGGAACCGGGTTTCGCAGAGGCGTTTTCTGGAAAGACATGGGGGTCATCAATCTACCGTCCGGCAAGCCTACCCTAAAGCTGACGGGTGGAGCAAAGGCCCAGCTTGAGAAGATTACACCGGATGGGATGGTCGCTGAAATACATCTAACGATTACTGATGAGCCGCCGCAGGCACAGGCCTTCGTGCTCATATTCGCCGTACCAGAGACATAAAGCGACGCAGATCGTCGTATTGGCCTTGAATTCAGTTGCCTGTGCGCTTCGTTCGTGCAATTGAAGGGCATATTTTGTAACAGTTTGGAAGAGTTGATGAAGGAAGAAGCAGTTAAGGCCAAAGGCGGCTTTGGTGAGACCATACGAACGGTTATCTATGCGGTTCTTATCGCCGTTGTTATCCGGACTTTCGCTTATGAGCCCTTCAAAATCCCGTCTGAATCGATGCTGCCGACATTGATGATTGGTGATTATCTGTTTGTGTCGAAATTCTCTTATGGCTATAGCCGCCATTCCTTTCCTTTCAGCATTGCCCCGTTTTCCGGTCGGATTTTTGGTGAGGTCCCTGATCGCGGGGATGTTGCCGTATTCAAAAAACCCATCGGCGATGAAATAGACTATATCAAACGCATTATGGGTCTCCCCGGGGATCAGTTACAGATGATAGACGGTCAGCTCATCATTAATGGATCTCCTGTGAAGCGAGAACGAGTTGAAGACTATGTTGATCGGGATCGTTTCGGAAATGCCCGACGTATTGCGCAATATCGGGAAACCCTGAGTGATGGCCGCACATACTTGACCCTGGATGAAAGTATCAGGGGCCTGGCGGATAATACGGATGTGTATACTGTGCCGGCAGGGCATGTTTTCGCCATGGGCGATAATCGGGATAATTCGACGGATAGCCGGTTCTTGTCGCAGGTCGGATATATTCCCCTGGAGAATCTTGTCGGCAGGGCTGAGATAATATTTATGTCCCTCAATGGGGAAGCTGACTGGTATGAAATCTGGAAATATCCTTTTGCAATCAGGTGGAACCGGATTTTCGATTCTCTTTCCTGATGAGCCCGCCAGATGACATAAAAACCCTGACGGCCTTATTGAAGCATGAATTCAAGGACATTTCTCTGCTGGAGGCCGCCCTTACACATTCATCTCTGACAAAAGGACATCGCCACGCTAAGGCAGACCTTGATTATGAAAGACTGGAGTTCCTGGGGGATCGGGTACTAGGGCTGGTCATTAGTGAGGAGCTTTATAAGCGGTTCGATACAGCTGAAGCAGGCCAACTGTCCCGTCGCTACAATGCACAGGTCCGGCGGGAGTCCCTGGCCGAGATCGCAGAAG
The DNA here is from genome assembly GCA_024743055.1 of Pseudomonadota bacterium. Classification (GTDB taxonomy): domain Bacteria; phylum Pseudomonadota; class Alphaproteobacteria; order Sneathiellales; family Sneathiellaceae; genus Sneathiella. The sequence continues at coordinate 62,876 of JANSXH010000002.1, read as the reverse complement.
AAATGGATCTGGCGCAGTATATCAAAATGTCTGATGATCTGGCGGCGGCAGGAGGAAAGCAAAATCCGGCTATTCTTGAGGATATTATTGAGGCCGTGATCGCGGCCCTTTATCTCGATGGCGGCTACCAGGTTGCGCGAAATTTCATCAAGTCTCGCTGGTGGTCACGCTTCGATCGGGTGGACGCGGCAAAAAAAGATGCTAAATCAGCGCTTCAGGAATGGGCGGCGAAGAAGGGGAAAGGGCATCCCGTTTATCACGTCGTTGAAGAAACCGGCCCTGACCACGATCCTAGATTTGTCATTGAAGTGACAGTTGACGGTCTGCAAGGCTGCAAAGGGGAGGGATCCTCTAAGCGTATGGCGGAACAGGCCGCAGCAGAAAAGCTATTAAAAGGTTTACAAAGTGAGTGAGCAGGAACAGAAGGACGAAATGGAACGCTGCGGCTATGTGGCCTTGGTTGGTGCGCCCAATGCCGGAAAATCTACACTGCTTAACCAGCTTGTCGGGGCCAAAATCGCCATTGTTTCGCCGAAGGTTCAAACGACGCGCGCCCGGGTGACGGCGATTGCGCTGGAAGGAAGTAGTCAGCTTATCTTTGTCGATACGCCAGGCATCTTCAAGCCGTCCAAGCGCCTGGAAAAAGCGATGGTAGAGGCGGCCTGGGGTGGAGCCCAAGATGCGGATCGGATTGTTCTTATTGTTGATGCGGTAAAAGGCATTACGGCAGATGTGGAGCGTATCATTGACGGTCTTCAAAAATCTGGCCGTCGTGCTCATGTTATTCTCAATAAAATTGATGCCTTGAAACGAGATCGGCTGTTGGGACTTGCCGAAAGCCTGTCCAGGCAGGAAATCTTTGATGACATCTTTATGATCTCGGCTCTCAATGGCGATGGCGTTGACGACCTTCGGGCGGCATTGGCAAAAGAAATGCCGGCGGGCCCATGGCTCTACCCGGAGGATCAGTTGGCGCTGGCCCCCATGCGGCATCTGGCAGCGGAGATTACCAGGGAAAAGCTCTTCCTGCGCATGAACCAGGAACTTCCTTATTCCTTGACAGTGGAAACAGAAAGTTGGGAAGAGCGTAAAGACGGTTCAATCAAGATCCAGCAAATCATTTTTGTCTCCCGTGCCAATCACAAACCGATCGTCTTGGGCAAGGGCGGGCAAACCATCAAGAAAATCGGCGCCTTGGCTCGAGAAGAGCTGGAAGAGATGCTTGGATGCCGAGTGCATCTGTTTCTGTTTGTCAAAGTTCGTGAAAAATGGCTCGATGATCCGGAGAGGTATCAGGAGATGGGACTGGATTTCCCTAAAGATTCCTGACCTGAAAACGAAAAATTTATCATCCCAACCCGGTTTTTTGACGCCAAGTAACGTAGCGTTCCCCTTCGCTTTGGCTGTTTTTGGCCAAAATATATACAATTTTACGGATTTTTCTGTTTCCAAGCCTAATTTAGTGAAAAGCGAAACAAAAAATTAACTAATCCCCTTACATCATGTCTTTGTCATGAACAAAGTTGGGCTCTGAAACACAGGAAATAGAGCTTTTGATTTGAAGTTTAGTGGGGAAGAACAATGGCAAGCGTAAATGTTAAACATGTTGAGAAGTTTTTAAAGAGTGCCGATGCCGGTAAGGCAGATGATCAGTTTCGTGCCGGTCTTCTGTTTTCAACGGGAGACGGCGTCCCGCAGGATCTCGTATCCGCTCATAAATGGTTTAATCTCGCCGCGATGAATGGGGTTGAAGAAGCCCGCGAAAACCGCGCAGAGATTTCCATGGATATGTCCTCTCAGGAAATCGCCAAGGCCCAGAAAATGGCCAGAGAATGGATGCTGGGACGCTAGAGCCCAGCCCAATTCCACAGCGATTTTCATTCGCTGTTTATCAGACAAATGTCGGTGACAGCCGAGGTAACTAATTTTCCCGAGACTGCCTAGAAAACTCTTTGACAGTCCCACAAAATCTGCCATATTGCCGCCTCTGGTGAGGTGGCCGAGTGGCTTAAGGCGCATCCCTGCTAAGGATGAATAGGGGCAACTCTATCGTGGGTTCGAATCCCACCCTCACCGCCATTTTTCTTAAGATGAAGATTTGAATGAAATCGGAAAGTATAGGAATTCCACCTAAAACATTTCTGAAGTAAATTTTCTATAACAGAACCTCACGGAGGTATCTCTTGCTCGTCTATGGAAATTGGAAACTGGTATTTTGATTAAATGCTGGTTCAAGCAATTTTACTTGCGCTTGGATTTAGAGACTTTTTCAGATAGCGCCTTAATGAAAGCCAGATCTCCTCCTTCGTCATGAGAAAGAAAAATAACCACATATTCCCATTCTGCAGTTTCGTTTCCGTAAATTTTATATGAGCTAAAGTTAAAACTATCACCATTCTCCAGTAACTCAATTTTTTGGATCACCCTGTACGGCATTTCATAGACAGCCAAAGTCCCATCTATTTGTTCGTAGCTTACCAGCCTATTATCCGTCAGTAACTGTCCGCCTTCCAATACATTAAAAACACCGTCAGAAAAGAAATACTCAATGTTGTCAGAAGGCGCGACAATTGAAGTATCAATGAGGGTTTGGAGGTGACGATTTGATATATCTTTACCCAATACAACTTTTGTTTCAGGTAGAATACCAAGCCCTTCAAAAGTGCCAAGGATGGCAGTAAGTGCAATAAGTGGTACTGTTACAAATAGAAATAGAGCTTTCCGCATGGATCTTCCTTAGGACACAATAGATATCTCTGTTCAAAATTTTTAGCGAGAAACAACGTCGCCAACCAATAAGCCAATCCAAAGTGGCATAAAAAACTTTAATAATTCGTATATAGGTAGTAAATTTGATTGGCTAGATGTACTCCTCTACGAGCGAAATAGAGCAGTATGGAGTAAATAGTTGCTCATTGATTGAGGTAGTATCGAGTTTGGAACTCGCGAAATTTAGTAACTGTGAGACTGCGCTAGTACATCTCCTGGCAACACTCAATTAATATGCCAATAGTGGTCTTAGCAGTCTGTCAATCACCCCTCCTCAAACCCGATAAAAGTTGCAACTTCTTCCACAGGGCGGCGGGTGGAGACAACTTCGTTGGCCGGGAAATCATAGTCTGGATACCCCATCGCAACCGACGTCTGGATGACATGGTTTTCGGGGATGCCGGCATGTTCGCGGACGACGGGGGATTGCATGATGCCTTGGCTGTTGATGACGGAACCGATGCCTCGGCTCCAGGCAGCGAGGGCGAGGCCGTAGGTGACGGCGCCGAGGTCGAAATGACGGATGTCACCTTGTAGTTCCTTATCGTAAGCCACGATCACCGAAACCGGTGCATCAAACTGTCGGAACCCGCGCAGCACCCAATCCTGGCGCCGCTCTGCATCATGTCGTTCGATGCCCATGGCTTCAAACAGCTGGATGGCGACCTTGACCTGACGATCGCGATGCTTGCCCTCATATTTCCCCTCGACCCGGAATTCCCTTGAAGGGGGAACCCCGGCCAGATTGCGTTCCGTATTGCCGGCACGAATACGGTTAAGCGGCTCCCCGCTAATCACATGCAGATGCCAGGGTTGCGTATTCATGGAGGAGGGGGCCCGGGTGGCGATTTCGATGATTTCCTGGAGAACTTCCTTCGGGATCGGATCAGGCTTGTAGCCACGGATGGATCGCCGTCCGTGGACAACTGAATCAAAATTCATGGTCTTTTCTCTTCTTATTATTATGTTAGCGCGCCCGGAAAATTTCAGAGCCGCAGTTTACCGAAGGCGATCCTTTTTTCAATAGCCAAGGAGCAAGTGTGGCGGATTTCGTCTCGACTGCATATTGGTATTATGCGGGAGCTATCTCAGGAAACCGACACAGATTTTTGAGCCTTCGAGGACGTGTGATCTCCGCCTTCGAACTCGATGCCCTCATAGTCGTTGCCGGCCACGGCCTTGATGGAGGCAACATATTTCGGTGTGCCGCCGTTATAGACGAAATAGCGAACCTTGCCTTCTTCATGGCCTGCGACATTGGAGTTATAGCCGGTAAACCAGGATTTAGCTTTGCGCAACAGCATGATGGAATACATCTTGGTCACTTCTGCCGTCCATTTCTCTTCCGCTTCAATTGTTGCTTCCGCACGGTTGTACCCATGCTCCCAGATATAGTCGAGCAGATCCATGCACCAGTTGACGCCATTTTCAATACCGCGCGGATAATTGGTCGAGGCGGAGCCGCTTTGCGGACCTGTCGGCATCAACAGGTTGGGAAAGCCATGGACCAGGACTCCTAGGAAGGTGGACGGACCGTCTTCCCATTTATCCCGGAGCTTCTCGCCGCCCACACCCTGGATATCGATATGATCATAGGCACCGGTAATGGCATCAAATCCGGTAGAATAGACAATTATATCAAAGTCATAGCTTTCTTTTGTGGTTTCCAGGCCGGTCTCTGTAACCCGTTCAATCGGCGTTTCGCTGATATCGACGAGATGGACATTGTCCCGGTTATAGGCCTCAAAATAGTTGGTCTCCAACGGGAGTCTTTGAATGCCGAAACCATGATCTTTCGGGATAAGTTTCTCGGCCGTGACCGGATCCTTGACCCGCCTTCGAATGCGATCGGCGATATAGTCGGAAATCTCGGCATTGGCTTTCTCATCTGTGAAAATTTCACGGAAATTGGCGAGCCAGATGCCAAATCCCGGTTCATCATAGAGCTTATCCCAGAGAGCCACTCTTTCTTCGCGGGAGAGTTCAAAAAACGGTCTTCTGTCCGGTTCATGGACAAAGCTGCCCGGCGTGCGGTCACAGATTTCGAATATTTCATCATAGCGGCTGCGAATGTCCGTCATCTTTTCTTCTGAAATCGGACTGTTATTGAGCGGGGCGCTCCAATTGGGGCGGCGCTGAAACACGTGCAACTCGCCAACCTTGTCGGCGATTTCCGCAATCAACTGGATCGCCGTGGCGCCTGTGCCGATCACGCCGACCTTTTTACCCGCCAGGTCAACCCCTTCATGGGGCCAGTGAAAGGTGTGAAAGGACTGCCCTTTGAAGCTGTCCATGCCGTCATATCGGGGTAGGGTCGGTGTTGAGAGTAAGCCGATGGCAAGCACTAGAAAGCGGCAGGACAGCTCCCGCCCATCATTGATCTTCAGCCGCCACTGATTGGTGTCTTCATCGAAATGTGCCGCTTCGACCCGGCAGTTGAACTGCATATATTTTCTGAGATCGAATTTATCGGCAACGAAATTGAGGTAGCGAAGATTTTCCGACTGCGGCGAGAAAGTCTCTTTCCAGTGCCATTCCTCCAGCACTTCCTTGGAAAAGGAATATCCATAAGTATAGCTTTCGGAATCAAAGCGGGCGCCGGGATAACGATTGTTGTACCAGGTGCCCCCTAGGTCGCCATATCCCTCAAGGACTGTAGCTTTGATACCAAGGTCGGTCAGCCGTTTGATCTGGTAAATGCCGGCCACACCGGCGCCGATGACAATGACCTCAAAATCCGTCTCAGTTGCGATGCTCATAGATTTCTCCCGATCTTTTTTAGCACGCTAAGTGGTCTTTTATAACGCAGACCAATGATTGATATTAAAGACCAATATGAGCATTTATGCAACTGAGGTAAGCTTGAGGGGTTTCTTTTATTTGTCCCGCAGCCAGGCGACCTCAACTCCCTTGTGGCGATGCGTTTCCCGGAAGGCGATGGGCCCCTCAGAGGGTGCATACCAGGTGGTTCGAATACGGCTTTTGTTTTTGCACACAATTACGTAGGCAGGTGTCAGGGATCCGTTGGTCCGGACCACATCCACTGCATCTGTCACCTCGCAGGTGGTTTTGCGGGTGTATTTGCGGCCAGTATGGGATACAGCGGACCGCTCGTAAACGCCGGTGCTGCCAATTTTCAAGGGATAGATTGAGTTCAATTCACGGACCGTGGCTTGCGCCGTATGCCAGTTTAATGATGTCCCGCAATGGGCCCAGCTATCGGACGGGGCGAACCAGTCGTTGCTGCGGGTCCAGATACAACCATCACTTTGAGTGACGCGAACACCATTTCCAAAAGGCTGTGCGTTATAGCGCACAGCCTCGCCATCCGTTAGGCTGATCACCTCCATGCTTGAAATTGATGTGGCCGAACCTTTCGAGATTGACGGGATCGGCCGCGAGAGTTTTTGCGTCGACGGAGCGACAGGTTCGAACATTTTGGAAATTGATGAAAGTCTAAACCCACCGTCCATGGCGCAGGCGGAAAGGGGTAGAATGAGAAAAAGCGAAGCAAGGCGTTTCATAAAAATCTCCTGATTTGGGATGATCCCGTCATGTTGTTGTTCAGGAGAACGGCTGGATTTCGAATTTATTCCCGGTTTTTAAAAAAAGTATTTAGGATGTAGGCGCGGCTTATAGGTGATGCGCGGAGTTTGGTAAAAGATGGAAGCTTTGGTAAGAGAACTGCCCATCTGGCAGGGTCAAGTCAAGATTGAGACACTCTCCGGCGGAATGACCAACAGGAACTATCTGGTCACAGATGAAAAACGCCGCGCCGTTGTCCGCATTGGTGAAGATATTCCGGAGCATCAGGTCGTCCGATCCAATGACCTTGCGGCCAGTCTGGCTGCCCATGCCGCGGGTGTATCTCCGGAAGTCTTGCATCACGCCCCGGGCATATTGGTACTTGACTATATAGAGGGTAAAACCCTCGAGCCTGAGGATTTCTCAAAACCGGATACACTTGAAAAAGCCGTTAAGCTGGTTCGGGAAAGTCATCAGAAAATGCCATCTCTGTTTCAAGGGCCGGCGATGATTTTCTGGACATTTCAGGTGGTTCGGCACTACGAACGGGTACTTCACGAAAGCAATAGTCCCTATAAAGACATACTGCCGGACCTTATGAAACCGGTTCCGGAGTTAGAAAAGGCGGCAGGACCTTTTGATATTGTCTTCGGCCATAATGATCTCCTAGCAGCCAACTTTATCGACGATGGTAAGCGCCTCTGGCTCATTGATTGGGAGTTTGCGGGCTTCAATACGCCGCTGTTCGATCTTGGTGGCATGGCCTCCAATAATGAGTTTTCTGAAGGGCAGGAGAAAACTGTGTTGGAACTCTATTTTGGTGCGATTCCGTCTTCTGACCTCTGGCGCCGATATCGGGCCCTTAAATGCGGCGCCCTGTTGAGAGAGGTGATGTGGAGCATGGTGTCGGAAAGTCATTCCGATCTGGACTACGACTATCACAGCTATACGACAGAACATATGAAAGTGTACAAGGATGCCATCAAGGACTTCTTCTCTGCCTGACAGGGTAAAGACGTGATCTTAAGGAGAATGGGATGACAGAAAACAAAGTGGAAGTATCTGATGATGGTGGCCAGCTCCGTCTTGTAATGGCCGATGGAGAGTCGCTGAGATTTCATGCTTTCTGGCTTCGCGATAATGCTCTGGAGGAGGATACCCGGTCCTTAGCCAATGGTCAGCGACTGATCACAATGGCTGACATCCCGAATGATACAAAGATCCTTCATGCCGAGGTTACGGAAGATGCCAATTTGGTTATCGAATTCACACCTGAGAATAAACGCGCGATGTATCCGTTACCCTGGCTCAAGGCACATGCATATGATCGTCCCGCCAAAATGGAAGAGGGGTGGTTGAGCCAAAACCTTATCCTTTGGAACAGCTCCTTGGGAAACCAGGTCCCTGTCGTGGATTTTGAAACAGCGTGCAAAGATGAAAGCGGTCTCCATGGCTGGCTTCGATCTATTCGCAGCCATGGATTCGCAAAAATGACCGGCTGTCCTTTGGAGAGCGGTGCCTTGATAAAGGTTGCGGAGCTATTTGGCTATGTCCGCGAGACCAATTACGGAAAATGGTTTGAGGTGAGGAGCGAAGTCAATCCGAGCAATCTCGCCTTTACTTCCCTTGGCCTGCAAGCCCATACCGATAACCCTTACAGGGACCCCGTGCCAACCATGCAGATCCTGTATTGCCTGGAAAATACAGCTGATGGCGGAGAATCGAAGGTCGTAGATGGATTTGCGGCTGCCAAAAGACTGCAGATGGAAAACCCGGAATCCTTTTCATATTTGAAAAACTACAATATGAGCTTTGAATATAACGGCGATAAAGGGCAGATCCTAAAAACACGAAAGCCGATGATCGAAATTTCGGCAGAAGGAGAACTGACCGGGATCCGTTTCAACAATCGTGCTGCCGCTCCGATCTCCCAAGTTCCATTTGAAAAAATGTCCGGCTTCTACGAGGCGTACCGTCATCTTGACGCGATCATTGATGATCCAACCATGCATGTCACTTTCAAACTCAACGCCGGAGAATGTTTCATTGTCGATAACACCCGTGTCCTTCATTCCCGAACGGCTTTCTCAGGGGAGGGAAAAAGATGGCTTCAGGGTTGCTATCCGGATAAGGACGCATTGCTAGCTAAACTTGATTATCTCGATCGAGTTGAAGCGGGTTGAAATCTAGATGACATATTTCATCACTATGAATACAGTGCTTGCGTTAAAAAAAGGGAGCGTCTGTTATGCCAGAACCGGATATTTCAAAACTCAATTCAGATAACATTGTCGATTTTCTGGGAGGGATTTTCAGCCGTCGAGGGTCGGAGGAATATCTTGGTGAAGAGGTGACCATATCCGAGCATATGTATCAAACGGCACATCTTGCTGAAAAGTCTGGTGCCTCAGATGAGCTTGTTGTTGCGGCCCTTTTGCATGATATCGGTCATTTTACCAACGAGTTTCCCGATAATGCAGCGGACCTCGGGATAGACGCTCATCACGATAGGGCAGGCGCGCGGGTGTTGGCGCCGTTTTTCCCAAAACTCGTAACCGATTGTGTGCGCCATCATGTTTCCGCCAAGCGTTATCTCTGTGCCACTACCCCGGAATATTTTGATACTTTGTCTCCTGCCTCTGTTCACAGTCTGGAATTGCAGGGCGGACCCATGTCGGAACAGGCTGCGAAAAAATTCGGCCAGAACTCTGACATCGATGCCATCGTCCAGGTGCGAAAATGGGACGATGAAGGCAAAGTACCGGGACTTAAAACTGAAAGCTTTGAATATTTCGCGCCGATTATTCAGCGTGTTGTTGATCGGCATATAGCCCAGTAGAATATAGTCTTAAGCTCCGGTTCATCTGGTTTTGCTGTTTCGAGAGGTAAGCTCATCTGCCATGGTCATAAAGGCATTGACCAGCTTTCCCTTGCTCCGTTCCTTAAGGCAGATAAGGGCTTCATCCATAAGAGGCTTGTGACCGCTGATCGGGATCATTTTAAGGCGGTCGTCATGACCAAACTCTGCTTCGGAAACTATTCCGACGCCGGCGCCACTGGCGACAATTTCCCGTACAGCCTCCCGTCCTTCCGCCTGGATTTTTGCGTTGAAGCTGATCCCGGCCGACGCGGCGATCTCCTCAAGTTTTTGACGGGTTTTGGATCCTTGCTCCCGAAGCACCAAAGGTAGATCACTTAACTGCTGCAAAGAGACAGATTTTTGAGAGCTCAGTTTGTTCTCTGTGGATACAAACGCAACGATGGGCGTTGAGTTCAATTTAACAATCTCAAAATCTCGGTTCTTAGGAATTTCCCCAAGAACTCCAACATCGGCTTCATAGCTGAAAAGTTTATTGATGATTTCTTCTGTATTCCCGGTACCGACGGAAATAAAAACACCAGGATATTTCTGCCGGAATGGACCGAGGATTGGACGCAGATGATGTGCCGAGTCGGCCATAATTCTTAATGTGCCGGCACCGAGGGCTCGGGATTCAGACAATAATTCGTGAGCCTGATGCTCAATATCGAACATTCGGTGAGTAATCTCCAGCAGCTTCTTACCAAACGCGGTTACCGTCACCTGCTTCTTTTTACGGTCAAACAACAGAACATCATATTCTTCTTCAAGTTTGCGAACCTGATCAGATATGGCGGGCTGTGTCAGGCAGAGGGCTTCCGCCGCCCTGGAGAATCCGCCATAGATGGCGACATTATGAAAAGCTCTTAACTGAACATAGCGCATTTTTTCACTCTCTCCCGGTAGGTTTTCATATCCTACACCTAAGTCATGACAGTCTTGCGTCCGATTTAGTGGTAGCTCTGAATCATGCGTGGATTTCCACATATAATCTTAATCGATAAAATAATCTAAAATAACGATTTCACAAATGATTTGTTCGCCCCTAATTTCACAGGCAACAAGTATCCAAGCGGAAGGATAGGGGAAATAGCATGTCGAACGATTTGGGAGAGATATCGACCTCAAGAATGGCGCCTCCTGAAATGGGAGAGCCATATCTCCTGACACCTGGCCCACTTACGACCGCGTCAGAAGTCAAGCATGCGATGCTGAAGGACTGGGGGTCCTGGGATGGTGATTTTAGAGAGATGACGGCGGATATGTGCCGCCGCCTTCTTGACATAGCAGGAGATAAAAACGGCGAGTTTGTTTGCGTTCCCATGCAAGGAAGTGGCACTTTTTCCGTCGAAGCCATGCTCGGCTCCTTTTTGCCCAAAGATAGCAAAACCCTGGTTTTAATGAATGGGGCGTACGGCAAACGAACTGCGGAAACCTTGTCCTATCTGGATCGGGATTTTGTCGTTTTGGACAAAGGCGATTATATGCCGCCGCGTGGTGACGAGGTATCTCGGTTGCTTGACGATGATCCGACCATCAGCCATGTGATTGTCGTGCATTGTGAGACAAGTTCCGGAATACTGAACCCGGTTCAGGAAATTTCCGATGCTGTTTATGCGGCCGGCCGTAAACTTTTGGTGGATTCAATGAGCGCCTTTGGCGCCTTGCCGCTGGACGTGAATGTGATCCAATATGAAGCTATGGTGTCTTCCGCCAATAAGTGTATTGAAGGGGTCCCAGGCTTTGGTTTTGTGATTGCCAGAAAATCTGAGGTTGAAGCAGCCAAGGGCAGAAGCCATTCCTTGAGTTTGGATGTCCACAGCCAATGGGTCAATTTTGAAAAGTCCGGTCAATGGAGGTTTACGCCACCGACCCATGTCGTCGCGGCTTTCATGGAAGCGCTGAAAATGCACGAGGCTGAAGGGGGAGCACAAGGACGATTGGCGCGCTATGTGCGAAACCGGGATGTTATGGTGTCCGGCATGCGGGAGCTCGGGTTTGAAACCTTGTTGAAGGACCGGTGGCTGTCACCCATCATCGTCACCTTTTTTAATCCGGCCCATCCCAACTTCACCTTTGACGGTTTTTATGAGTTGATGAAAAAGCGTGGCTTTATCATCTATCCTGGAAAACTGACGGTTGTTGATAGTTTCAGGATCGGCTGCATCGGACGTATGGATGAATATGTGATGACTGAGGTTGTTGAAGCGGCGGCTCAGGCATTACGGGAGATGAATGTGGAATCAGGCAATCCGCCTGAATCAGCCTTGATTGAGCGGGCCAAGCTGGCCGCCTGAATTCTAGTTGGAGTAACTATAAATGAGCAATGATTCCCAAACAGGGATTTCTGTAAATGGCCGATCCTACCCGATGCCGAAAGTCACGGCTGTGGCGATTTGTATTGATGGCTGTGAGCCGGCCTATATCGATGCGGCCATTGACGCAGGCTTAATGCCGACCATGAAGCGTATTCGGGAGACCGGTACCATGCATATGGCCCATTGTGTCATTCCTAGCTTCACCAACCCGAATAATCTGTCAATCGCGACAGGACGTCCGCCGTCTGTTCATGGCATATGCGGTAACTTTCTGCTCGACCCTGAAACCGGCGAAGAAGTGATGATGAATGATCCTCGTTTCTTGCGGGTTCCGACTATTTTTAAGACCTATTATGATGCGGGCTCTAAAATCGCTATCGTCACCGCCAAGGACAAACTTCGGGCCTTGCTGGGTGAGGGACTAAAGTTCGATGAGGGGCGGGCTATGTGTTTCTCGGCTGAAAAATCTGACACGACGACAATGGCTGAACATGGCATCGATAATGCTTCCGAGGCCCTCAATCTTGAAGTTCCTGACGTTTATTCCGCGGAGCTGTCTGAGTTTGTCTTCAATGCCGGGGTTCAGCTGATGAAAAGCTTCCAGCCCGACATCATGTACCTGACGACAACGGATTATGTTCAGCACAAATCTGCTCCGGGTGCCCCGCAGGCCAACGCCTTCTACGAAATGTTTGATCGCTACCTGACCGAGCTCGATGCGCTTGGTGCCGCCATCATCATAACCGCTGATCATGGCATGAAGCCCAAGCATAAAGCCGACGGCACGCCGGACGTGATTTATCTTCAGGATGTGCTGGATGAGGCATATGGCGCGGAAAAGGCGCGGGTCATCCTGCCGATTACAGATCCATATGTTGTGCATCATGGCGCTTTGGGTTCCTTTGCCACTGCCTACCTGTCGGAGGGCGTGGACGCAGATACTGTTATCTCCCAGTTGAAAGGCATTCAAGGTGTAGATGTGGTTCTGACGAAAGCACAGGCGGCTGAAACTTATGAGCTTCCGGAAGACAGGATCGGTGATCTTGTGATCATCTCGACGGAGAACACCGTGCTTGGAACCAGTCGGGATCGTCATGATTTGACGGCTCTGGAAGTTCCTTTACGCTCCCATGGTGGATTGTCAGAACAAGTGGTTCCGTTCATTATGAACCGGCGCGTTGAAAATCTGCCCGAAGCGCCGGAGTTGCGAAATTTCGATGCCTATTATTATGTTGCCCAAGCGGCAGCCCTCTAACCTCTGTATCAGGACTTAACTAGATGACCGGATTGAAAGAACGAGTTGAGATACGCCACGAAGCCATGCGGATTGGCGGCGAGAAGGTATCGACGCCTGACGTGGTGGAGGTGCGCTATCCCTATACTAACGAGGTGATTGGAACAGTCCCTGCTGGCACCGCCGAACATGCAAAGCGGGCGTTTGAGATTGCCGCGGCCTATAAGCCGAAACTCTCAAGGTACGAGCGCCAGCAGATTTTGTTTCGCGCGGCGGAGTTGATCCGGGAACGACGGGAAGAGATCGCTGCAACTTTGACCCTGGAGCTTGGCATTTGTAACCAGCACGCGCTCTATGAAGCGGGTCGGTCCTATGATGTGTTCACCCTGGCCGGTCAGCTGGCCATTCTCGATGATGGGCAGATCTTCTCCTGCGATCTCACGCCTCATGGTAAGGAACGCAAGATCTATACGAAGCGGGAGCCGGTCAATGTGATCTCGGCGATTACACCCTTCAACCATCCTCTCAATATGGTCGCTCACAAGATCGCCCCGGCCATCGCTACTAATAACTGCGTGGTTTGCAAGCCGACTGAACTCACACCTCTGACTGCCATTACGCTTGCCGATATCCTCTATGAGGCAGGCTTGCCGCCGGAAATGTTCCAGATCGTCACCGGCTGGCCTCAGGACATTGGTGAGGAAATGATCGTCAATGAGCATATTGATATTATCACCTTCACCGGCGGTGTCCCGGTCGGCAAGATGATCGCTGAAAAGGCGGGATATAAACGCACGGCCCTTGAACTTGGCGGCAATGATCCATTCATTGTCCTCGATGATCTTTCTGATGCAGATCTTGAAAAAGCTGCAGATATCGCTGTCGCGGGTGCAACAGGTAACTCCGGTCAGCGCTGCACGGCCATCAAACGGATCCTGGTTCAGGAATCCGTTGCCGATAAGCTGGTGCCATTGATTGTTGAGCGGGCCAGGAAAATAAAGTTTGGAGATCCCCAGGATCCGGACACCCAACTCGGATGCGTTATTCATGATAAAGCGGCGGAGACCTTTGAGAATCGGGTGTATGAGGCTGAAAAACAGGGCGCGAAGATCCTTTATCATCCAGAACGCAAGGGGGCGCTGCTCCCGCCGATCGTTGTCGATCATGTTCCGCATGACAGTGAACTTGTCTATGAGGAGACTTTCGGACCGGTTATTCCGATTGTCCGGGTGCCCAACGATGATATTGAGCTGATGAAGATTTCCAACTCTACTCCCTTTGGCTTGTCGGCCGGTGTCTGCACCAACAATCTTGATCGTATCACCAAATATATCGATGGGCTCGATGTCGGCACGGTCAATATTTGGGAGCAGCCGGGCTACCGCATTGAGATGTCTCCTTTTGGTGGCATCAAGGATTCCGGAAATGGCGTCAAAGAAGGGGTGCTGGAGGCCATGAAATTCTTCACTAACGTCAAAACCTACTCACTTCCCTGGCCCGTCAGGTAAGGGGAGAGAGCCTCCGTCAGGCAGCTGACGAGTTTATAGGCGGATCATATGGGTGACACCACGGACCTGGCCGTGCTGCTGGTTTTGTGTGCGGCGTTTCTGCACGCAATTTGGAACGCCATCATCAAGGGCTCTGGGGACCAGACTTTATCTCTTGGTCTGGTTTCGCTGCCACATGTGGTAATCGGTGGGGCGCTGGCGATAATTTTTCTGCCACCACTGGAGGAAAGCTGGCCCTTTATTGCCGCCTCGACGGGCATTCATTTCTTTTACTATGCCTTTCTCTTACGCTCCTACCGGATCGGAGATTTATCTCAGGTTTATCCGATTTCCAGGGGCATTGCGCCCGTGCTTGTCACTCTGGGGGCGCAGATTTTTACCGGCGAAACCTTGCCTTTGCTGGGCTGGGCCGGTGTTCTCCTGGTTTCCATCGGGGTCTCATTACCGGCGTTTTTCTCCCGTACGGGATTTGGGAATAGGAAGGCCGTTCTGGCCGCCTTGATGACAGGGGTTTTTATAGCCAGCTATTCCGTGGTTGATGGCATAGGCGTTCGCGTCTCAGGAAGTCCGCTCGGCTATATCGGCTGGTTATTCCTGTGTGAGATATTCGTCATTCTGTTTATCTTTCACAGACGCCGTAGTCGTCTTCGGGAAACTCCTTCAAGAGTCTGGATAATTGGCTTGCTGGGAGGAGCTGCGTCGGCTGCTGCTTATGGATTGGCCATTTACGCTAAAACCCTGGCACCGCTCGGTACGGTCTCGGCCGTCAGGGAATCAAGTGTTGTCATAGCCGCTCTTATCGGAGTGATCTGGTTCCATGAGCGGCCATGGGAGATCCGTTTGATCTCGGCCATTGTTGTTGCGGCGGGCGTCATCCTTCTGGCTATTGTGTCATAGATTTAACTGATATATTTATAAATATAATAGATTTCGTCTATTTGTCATATTGCGGCACTATAAATTTCGGGTAATGATTCGTAAGGATTAAGGAACGGTCGAGGCCGCAAATGGCCAGCCGGAAGACAGGAACTCAAAACAGGGAGAAGCACCAAATGTTTAGTTTGAAAAAAATGGTCGTCGCTGCCACAGCCGGATTGTTGATGACAACAACCGCCATGGCCGCTGAGCTGACCGTATATACAGCCGTGGAAGCGGAAGATCTGAAGCGCTACGCAGAGGAATTCAATAAGGCTCATCCGGATATCAAAATCAACTGGGTCCGTGATTCCACAGGTATTATCACTGCCAAATTGTTGGCAGAAAAGAACAATCCTCAGGCAGATGTGATCTGGGGATTGGCCGCAACTTCCCTTCTGTTGATGAAATCCGAAGGAATGCTGGAGCCATACGCGCCAAAAGGTGTGGACAAGCTGGATCCGAAGTTTGTTGATAAAAGCACTCCACCAACCTGGACCGGAATGGATGCTTGGGTTGCATCCGTATGCTTTAATACGGTCGAAGGTGAAAAGCTGGGCCTAACGGCGCCCAAGTCCTGGAAAGATCTGACGAAGCCTGAATATAAAGGCCATGTGATTATGCCAAACCCGAACTCCTCAGGTACCGGCTTCCTGGACGTATCCAGCTGGTTGCAGATGTTTGGAGAAGAGGGCGGCTGGGCGTATATGGATGGCTTGCATGAAAACATTGCCCGTTACACTCATTCAGGTTCCAAGCCTTGTAAACTGGCAGCAGCCGGTGAAATCCCCATCGGTATTTCCTTCGCTTTCCGTGGTGCCAAGTCCAAGGCCGCAGGTGCTCCAATTGATATCATCGTGCCTGAAGAAGGTGTCGGATGGGACATGGAAGCAACGGCTATCGTCGCCGGAACAGGCAATCTGGATGCTGCCAAAACCTTGGTTGACTGGAGCGTTACGAAAGAAGCCAATGAAATGTACAACACAGGCTATGCCGTTGTTGCCTATCCTGGTGTCGCCAAACCCGTCAAATTCTTCCCAACGAATCTGACTGAAAAAATGATCAACAATGATTTTGAATTTGCCGCAAACAACCGCAAGGCCATCCTTGCTGAGTGGCAGAAGCGCTACGACTCCAAGTCAGAGCCAAAATCATAATTTCCTGATCCATGAAAGGCATCGCTTCGGCGATGCCTTTTATTTTGGGACAAAACTCAATAAGATAGTCGGAACAATTGCGTTCGGGGGACCGCTGATGCAACGCGCAAGTGATCAGTCACATCACAGCTACCTTCAGATAGCCGGACTGTGGAAAGCCTTTGGGGAATTTATTGCACTGAAAGATATCTCCCTGGATATTCATGAGGGTGAATTTGTCTGCTTCCTCGGTCCGTCTGGATGCGGAAAAACAACTCTCCTTCGGGCTATTGCAGGTCTTGATCTGCAAACCTCAGGAACAGTTGAACAGGGCGGGAAAGATATCTCGAACCTACCGCCTGCGGAACGGGATTTTGGTATTGTTTTCCAGTCCTACGCCTTGTTTCCTAACCTAACGATAGAAAAGAATATCGCGTTTGGATTGGAGAATTCCGGTCTTGCAAAAAATGACATTACGGCACGAGTAACAGAGTTACTGGAACTAGTCGGGCTGCCAGATCAGGGCCCAAAATACCCTGCGCAGCTTTCTGGTGGTCAGCAACAGCGTATTGCACTTGCCCGGGCTATCGCTATGTCGCCAGGCCTGCTGCTATTGGATGAGCCGTTGTCTGCATTGGACGCCAAGGTGCGGGTACATTTGCGGCATGAAGTTAAGGAGCTGCAGCGTAAACTTGGGGTTACAACGGTTATGGTCACTCACGACCAGGAAGAAGCCCTCTCCATGGCAGACCGGATCGTCGTAATGAATCACGGGATTATCGAGCAGGTCGGCACACCAACGGAGATTTACCGTGAGCCTGAAACCCTGTTTGTGGCTGACTTCATTGGTGAAATGAACCAGATTTCCGCCACCGTTACCGAGGATGGGAAGACAGTGCGCATCGGATCAAGGGAATTCGCGTGCTCTCAACATGCCTTTTCGAGCGGAGAGAAGGTGATCGCCGCCATCCGCCCGGAAGACATCATTCCACATGGTCCAGGAGCGCGATCAGAAGGCGCGCCGGATATCATCGCGGAATCAGATAACGCCATACAAGTGACTGTGGGTGAAATGGAGTTTCTCGGTTCCTTTTGGAGGGCCCGGTTGACGAACGCGGAACTCGGGGACATTGAGCTTATTGCCGATTTCTCCATAAACGCCGTGCGCCGAATGGACATATCTGATGGCAAGGAAATGACGATAGAAATGCCGAGTAACCGATTGAAAATATTTGCTTTTCAACAGGATGACGCGGCATGACTGTCGCGACACCAGATCGCCTTCCAGCGGGTCGCCCTCTTTCCGCGAAGCTCGGTCGGGATGATCTGCTGATGCGGGCTTTTATCTTGGTGATCGCTCTCTATTTGATCATCACTTTGGCATTTCCTCTCTATGCCATGCTGTCGAAAGCCTTTTCCACCTTCAGCTTCAATCTCTCGCAGATTGAGCTACAGGTGAGTGATGAAAGTGGAAATTTCAGCGGAGAAATTCTGTCAGCTGAGGCCTTGAACCAAAAACTCAAAGCTATACCACAAGAAGAATTGGCCACTAGCTCAGATGGGCGACTGTCTTTGGTACCTCTATTTCCTGACTTCAGTTTCAGAAGTCCGGTCATGTACAAGGTCAGGGGGATCGACTCCAATTCTGTGTTTCTGATTGGATCAGAACGAAAGACAGGGCCGGATTGGTATGAGGTTGATTCAAATACTTTTCGTAAAGTCGTTCTGCGACCCGTTCAATCCACGGGGCTATCTAACTTCGTCACCTATTTCTCGACACCGTCGTTATTCCAGTCAATTCAGAATTCGCTGATTATTTCTATCATCAGCACCATCATCACGGTGACCCTGGCCTTCGCCTTCTCCTATTCTCTAAATCGCAGTTGTATGCGTTTTAAAGGCGTTTTTCGGCTGATAGCCATGGCGCCCATTCTGGTGCCATCCTTGCTGCCCGGAATTGCGCTTGTCTATCTATTCGGCAATCAGGGGATGCTGAAATCGGTGATGATGGGGGAATCCATCTATGGCCCCTATGGAATTGTTATGGGATCGGTGTTTTTTACTTTTCCCCATGCCATGATTATCATCACGACAGCTCTCGCCATATCAGATGCCCGCCTTTATGAGGCGGCGGTCTCCCTTCGGGCGAGTGCCTGGAAAACTTTTTGGACAGTCACCATTCCTGGGGCCAGATACGGCCTGATCTCTGCCGCTTTTGTTGTCTTTAATCTGGTGATTACTGATTTCGGCCTGCCGAAAGTGATTGGCGGTCAATATAATATGCTGGCGGTTGATATCTATAAACAGGTGATTGGCCAGCAGAATTTTGAGATGGGTGCTGTAGTCTCCGTCGTTCTGCTGATGCCGGCGTTTTTAGCCTTTTTCGTGGACCGCCTTGTCCAAAAGAAACAGGTGGCTCTGCTGTCCGCTCGCTCTGTCGTCTATGAGCCGAAACCAGATAGGAAATTCGATCGGCTCTGTTTCCTCTATTGCTCTCTTGTCGCCGTTTTTATCCTTGGAATTCTAGGCGTTTGCCAGTTCGCGGCTCTGATAAAATTCTGGCCTTATGATCTCAGTTTCAGCCTGAACAATTATAACTTCGACCTAACCGACGGTGGGGGATGGGCGGCTTACGGAAATTCCATTCAGCTAGGTCTTTATACTGCCTTTTTTGGCACGATCGTCGTATTCACAGGGGCCTATATGGTGGACAAGACCCGAGGGTTCCAGTTCGGCAGAGGGTTGTTCCAGTTTCTGGCCATGCTGCCCATGGCTATCCCGGGAATGGTGTTGGGTCTGGCCTATATCTTCTTCTTCAACGATCCGGAAAATCCACTAAATGGGATTTACGGGACGATGGCTATACTGGTGATCGTGACAGTCACCCATTTCTACACCGTCTCACATCTAACAGCCGTAACTGCGCTCAAGCAGATGGACGGAGAATTTGAATCCGTTGCCGCCTCCCTCAAGCAGCCTTTCTACAAACTGTTTGCAAGAGTAACGGTACCGGTCTGTCTACCCTCGATCCTGGATATTGCCATTTACTTGTTTGTCAATGCCATGACGACGGTCTCGGCGGTGGTCTTTCTGTATTCGACAGATACGGCGCTCGCCTCAATTGCGGTGCTGAATATGGATGACGCCGGGGATATAGCGCCAGCAGCAGCCATGGGCATGATGATCTTCTATACCAACGCTGCAGCCCGTATTCTGCATTTGATTGCGTCAAAAGGCATCTTGCGGCGAACTCAAGCCTGGCGTGCCCGGTGAGACTTCGATTTCGGATTAGTTTTGCGGATCGCAAGGACTTGTTCTAGGCTCCCAGAATGAAAAGCAAATTACCAGACAACGCGGTCCATGTGTTCCATGCAGATATCGGAGAAAATGGTCCTGTCGACTTTGATCTCTGCTGGCAGATTATTGGCGATGCGGAACGAACCCGTGCAGAACGGTTTCGCTATGATCTGCATCGAGAACGGTATGTTAAGGCCCATGGGCGCCTGCGTCAGATATTAACCGGTTATCTTGAGTTACCCCATGATCAGGTGCGGATCGAGCTGCAAAAAGGTGGCAAGCCCTTTATCCCGGAGTCCAATCTGCAATTCAATATGTCCCATTCAAAGGACAGTGCGGTTTATGCGATCACTGCTACGGGACATATTGGTATTGATGTTGAGTTGTTTGACCGGCGCGTTGAGATCGATGATTTGAGCAGTCATTATTACACGCCTTCTGAACAGGCAGCGTTGGCGGGTCTGGATCCCGCGGCCAGGCGGGAGATGTTCTTTTGGCTATGGACGGCAAAGGAAGCTCGTATGAAGCTGACAGGTGAGGGGTTGGCGCTTGATCCACGGAATATTGATGTGGCCATAGAGAGAGGGGTTCCCAGTGGTTATAAGGCGCCGATCAAACCACCCGCGACCTTGGCGATTGTGGATGTGCCAGGCCTTAAAGGTGCCTGCAGCGTTGCCGGACATTCAGTGATGTCAGTTGAAGTCAGAGAGTTGAGTGATATTCGAGGCTAGCCTCAGGTTTTAATATCCAAGACAGCTTGTTGCATGTCGTCCCAGATTTCGAACATCTTGAGATTTGCCTTATAGCTATGAGAGGCAAGCTGCTGGGACACCAATTCGGTAGCAAGGTCGACATTTGGAATCTCAACCAGCCCTTCTTCGTTGGCCAGAGGATTATTCGGGGAATAGGCCTGAACGGTAGACGGATTGCGTTCCTGCACCGACACACGTGGTGCGCCATCGGGACCGCTGGTTTGGATCGCCTGCACAGCCTCGTAGGCCGCGCCAGCGCCTTCTGCACCCGGCGTTCCAACCGTTCCCTGGTTCACAACATTCTGAGCCGAGATTTCTAATCTCTTAGTGGCTGCGGCGAGACCGGCGAGGGCCGATCCTTGTATCGTGTTCATGGCTATTTCCAACCCGAATAATTTTAGATAAAATTTATGTATATAAATATTTACTAATATAATGGTTTTGACGGAAATTTATGAACAAAAAGTTAACAAAAAGACTATTCTGGCTGGAGGAATTCACGCCATTGCCGCAGGATATCCAATAAGTCCGGCAAGGGACCTGATGTCATCTCGTCACTGTAAAGAGCGGTTATCTTGTAATCTACATTTGTCAGGATAAGACCATAGGCATTCCCATTAATCTCAAAGGGAAGATTTTCTAGCATTGTTGCTTGGTTCAGCAGATAGTCAATGTAAGCTCTATCCTGTTGAATCTCTGTTTCAAGAAAATCGCTCAATAGTCTGTTTTCAGGCGTTATTTCAGCGCTTAGTAGATTGGTTTCCAGATCTTTTTTCAGGCTCAATATTACCATTCGGAAGACTCTCAATCCGCAGTATAGAGAGGGTAGGCGGTGTTTACCCGACCATCATAGAGACGATAGCCTTCAATCATAAAGCCGTAGCCGGACGGACCCCGCCATTTTGCTCCTGTTCCGAGTCTATTTTGAGAGATCGCCCGCAAGATGGCTTGAACAACCTGTTGTTTTGTAAGCCGATCGGGGAACATACTGGAAAATTTGTCTTTCCACTTATTCTGCCTGCGATCGTAAATCTCGACGATAGCCGTATAGACACCCGCCTTATTGGGCTTTGACAGCATCTTTTTTATACGCGAGCTATAGGCTCCAGTTTGATTTAGCTTTTTGTGAAAGCCCACAGGCTTGCCGCGTTTATTAATTTCACCCTCGAAAATATGAACCATATTGAGGGCAGGGTCGGTCTTAGACCAAGGGCTGTAGGCAAGGCTAACACTGAGAGCACTGAATAGAAAAAGTGCCGTAAGAATTATGAATAAGTATTTATAGCTCAATAGGTTGGGCACGGCACTTAGTCTCTTTATCTAACTGGCGCCCCCGACAAAACTTTCGACCAGGCTTTTGGCGACAAGGTTCCAGCCGTCAACCAGAACAAAGAAAATCAGTTTGAATGGCAAGGATATCATCACCGGTGGCAACATCATCATCCCCATCGACATCAGAATGGAGGCAACCACCATATCAATAACTACAAACGGTACGAAGAGTAAAAATCCAATTTCAAAGGCACGCTTTAACTCACTGATGACAAAGGCCGGGACCAGCACTTTGAGAGGGACTTCTTCCGGAGCCGCAGCATCTTGCTCGGCACTGAGGTCCATAAAAAGCAGAATGTCCTTTTCTCGCGTATGTTTCAGCATGAAGATCTTGAACGGTTCGGACGCCCTGTCAAAGGCTTCAGTCTCGTCAATCTCTTCATTAATCAGCGGTACGATGCCGCTTTCATAGGCGCTTTCGAAAGTCGGTGCCATAATGAAGGCAGTCAGGAACAAGGCCAGTGAGATCAGCACCACATTTGGCGGTGTGGATTGAACCCCCATGGCACTTCGGAGAAGGGACAAGACAACGATCAAACGGGTGAAAGAGGTTGTGACGATCAGGATTGCCGGCGCCAGACTTAAAACCGTCATTAAGACAACTAGCTGGACAATACGGCCAGTCAAAGGCCCCGCATCGTCCCCAAGATCCAGTGACAGGCTTTGCGCCAGAGCGTCAGGCGTTACTGCCGTCAGAAGGAGTAATGTTGTCAAAAGGACTGCCGTCACCCGCCCCCAAAAATTTGCCGTCCTGAAATACTCACTCATTTATCGGTCTCACTAATATGGTCAGGATCAGTAGGGGGGGTGATATTCTGCTCAACAACCAGATCTCGCTCAGGTCCTAAAAGCAACAAGTGTTCTTTTTCATCCCGGCGAATGAGCACAAGGCGACGTTTTGCATCAATTGCCGTCATATCAGAGATTGACAAGCGGCTTGGGCTGCCTGGCTTGCGTTGAACTTTCGGAACCATGCCGAATTTGCGAGCCAGCAAAGTCACGAGGGCGATCAGACCTAAAACAATAAGCA
The DNA here is from genome assembly GCA_024743055.1 of Pseudomonadota bacterium. Classification (GTDB taxonomy): domain Bacteria; phylum Pseudomonadota; class Alphaproteobacteria; order Sneathiellales; family Sneathiellaceae; genus Sneathiella. Next base: position 40,200 of record JANSXH010000002.1, on the reverse strand, counting down.
GGCCAACAATGTATTTAAGATATTGGACGGAATCCATTTACACGCTGTCCAGACTGTCAATGTCACGGGAAACTTTGTCATGGCGGATCTGAATTTCCCTGGAAAGCTCATCAAGGGAGCCGATGACCTGGGTCAAAAGGCTGGCCAGTTCCGGTCGCTGATTATGGCTGGCATTCTGAACCCGCTGGTGTATTTCGACCACCCGATCCGGTAAAGCGCTGATATCAATCATCGCGCCATTGCGGGTTTGTGCAAGATATCTTGAGATGTCTGCGCTCAAGGCGGAAATATCGGTTTTCACTGTGGCACTATTGTTCATCACCAAAACTCAACTCAGGCTGTAACTCATTCTGGCTCTTGTACAGATAAGACAGAATTTCAGAAACAGCCGCAAACGCTTCGAGTGGAATGGGGCAGTCGACATCAACTTCCGATAAGATCTGGGCAAGGTCCGCGTCTTCGCGAACCTTTACACCATGATCAAAGGCCAATTGCAAGATTTGCTCAGCAAATTCCCCTTTTCCAGTGGCTTTTATTACTGGAACACTGGCGGAGCTTTTGTCATGAGTCAGGGCAACAGCGATTGCCTCACTGTTTTTACTTGTGTTTTCTTCGTTACTATTGGCCAAGATGAAAGCCCATCCCAAAATTATTCTGTTTTTGGAGTGTGCCTTCGTATGGTTAATATTTGTTTACCATAGGAAAAATTTGCCGGGTATCCGACTTCCGTCACCGTCTTCAAAAAGATTTTAAAAACATCCTTGCAACTCCTTTAGTGAAGGATTATGTTCCCGATCGCTGGCTGGCAATGACTCACCCCAGTGAGAGACGCTAGCGAATTGCAATTAAAACTGCCGGGGTTTTCACCCCATTTGCACAATTGAATTTTATGTACGCCCTTGCGGCAGATCAGGCGCTCGAGATGAAAAAGGGTGCCGTCGTCAGTTTGAATGCCTGTCATTCAAAAATCCCTTACTCGCGTTTATCGTTTGAGTTGGTAGGAAAGGAAAAAAATATATGAGTGAATTGGAAAATGCGCTGAACGGCAAGAAAGTTGCCATTCTGGTTGCCAATGGATTTGAAGAGTCCCACATGACCAGCCTGCACAAAAAGCTAGTTACCACGGGCGCGGAAGTAAAAATCGTGTCCCCTGAAAAAGGTGTGGTGAACAGCTGGCATGGGAATGGATGGGGGCACTTCTTTCCGGCAAATGCTCATCTTTCAACTTCAATGTCTCATCATTTCGATGCGGTTGTCATTCCGGGTGGATCCCGCCATGTCAGCCGTTTGATTTCAGATCCGCAGACAGCCCGCTTCATGCGCGGATTTATGGAAGACAACAAGCCCGTTGCTCTAATCGAAGATGCCCCAAAGATTTTGGCTGAAGCTTCGTTGCTTGAAGATCGTGCGGTGACAGTAACTGAGGACGTTTCGGAAGATGTCAGTGCTAAGGGTGCTAGTCTGATCGACACGGACCTGCATGTGGATGATATGCTGGTAACCACCAGAGAAGCGATTGAACCGATGATCGAGCGCTTTGTGGAATGTGTTCTGAAATATGAGCCGGAAGCCTGGGAAGCCGCTTAAGCTTCCACGTTACATTCTGAACCAGCCAACGCCTCCGTTTTCGGGGGCGTTTTTTTTGCGTTTATCCCCTGCCTTTACAGATTATTAACGATCAATCCCTAGGCTAGAGTTAGGAAAAACCGTAATCGGAAGCGATTCACATATGAATTTGGAGAAAATTCCACTTTTCGCGGCCTTGACCGAGCGCATGAAATGGCTGACTGCGCGGCAGAAAGTATTGTCGCAGAATGTCGCTAATTCAGATACGCCTAATTACCGAGCAAAGGACCTAAAGCCTTTGGAATTCCGACAAATGATTGCGGAGCCGGAAGATAAAAGCGTTCGCATAAACCGCACGAATACCAAGCATATTCATGTGGATGAGATTGAAAAATACGAGACTCTGGTTAGCCGGGACGTCACCGAGGTCACGCCAACAGGCAATGCGGTGAACCTGGAGCAGGAAATGATGAAAGTGGCAGAGACGCAGATTCAATATGAATTGACAACGTCTTTGTACAAGAAAAATCTGGGGATGTTGAAAACAGCCCTGGGACGCCGATAGGCATAAACAAGCGGGGTAAAGACGAGAATGGATTTACTTAAGACAATGGAAGTATCGGCCTCCGGCATGAATGCCCAGGGCCAGCGGATGCGGGTCATCTCTGAGAACCTTGCTAATAAGGATTCTGTCGGACGGACGGCAGAAGAGGATCCCTATCGCCGCAAGACTTTGTCTTTCAAGAATGTTCTGGATCGTGAGCAGGGCATCACCAAGGTGGCGGTCGGAAAGATCTCCGAGGATAGAGGCGAGTTCGATCTCAAGTATAATCCGAGCCATCCGGCGGCCAATGAAGACGGTTATATCAAGGTGCCGAACGTCAATTCCCTGGTGGAAATCATGGACATGAAGGAAACACAGCGCTCCTATCAGGCGAACCTTGGAGTAATTGACGCTTCCAAGAAAATGATCATGCGGACCTTGGACATCCTCCGCTCTTAAGAGAAGGTAGAGACAAATGGTTGATACAAGCGCCTTGACGGCGGCACAGGCCTATTCAAAAGCCCTGACAAACGGGGCAGAGGGGAAAGGCGCCGGAACAACAGTAGGTGTCGATGAAGTCACAACCGGCCCAAGTTTCTCTGAAATGCTGGCCGAAGCAGGTGGGGGTGCCATTGAAAGCGGAGTAGCTGCAGAACAGGTCAGCCTCGACGCGGTCACAGGAAATGCCGGCCTAGCGGACATCGTTACTGCGGTCAGTAATGCCGAAGCAACGCTTGAAACCGTAGTTGCCGTGCGCGACCGGGTAATTCAGGCTTATCAAGACATCATAAAAATGCCAATCTAGGCTGTAGTTCGTATTTACAGCACAGGAAACCAATCATGACACCAACAGACGTCGTCGACGTGGCACGGGAAGCAATCTGGGTATTGCTTGCGGTGGCTTCTCCCGTCATGGTGGTCGCGTTGTTGGTCGGCCTGGTGGTCGCTTTGATCCAGGCCCTGACCCAGGTTCAGGAAATGACCTTGGCATTTGTGCCAAAAATCCTGGCGATTTTTGTCTCCCTGATTATCTTTCTGCCTTTCATGCTGTCCCAGATGATCGGGCTGATGGAGCAAATATCCCAGCGTATTACGTCCCTGTGAAGGATCAGACGTAGATGCTTGAAGAGTACCTGACAGTTAATATCTTCGCCTTCCTGCTGGTCTTTACGCGTCTTGGCGCGGCCTTCATGGTTGTGCCAGGGATTGGCGAGAATTTCGTCTCTCCACGGGTACGTCTTTCCATCGCTCTGGCTGTCAGTTTTCTGGTGACGCAGTTTGTCGCGGATCGCTTGCCGCCGGAACCCGCCACACCGATGGAACTGACCATTTTACTGGTTACGGAAGTCCTTATTGGCTTGGTTATTGGTGGGGTTCTGAGATTGCTGATGAGCAGCCTGCATGTCGCCGGTACCATTATCGCCCAGCAGTCTGGTCTTGCCGCGGCCATGTTTTTTGATCCGGGGCAGGGCACACAGGGGGCCATTACCAGTACGTTTCTGACCTTGATGGGGATCACGATGATCTTCGTTACTGACATGCATTTCCTGTTTTTGCAGGGAACTTTTGCGAGCTACGATCTGTTCCCTGCGGGCATGATCCCGCCGCTTGGTGACATCAGCATGCTGGTCTCGGACTATGTGCAGACGTCCTTCAAGTTAGGGTTTCAGATCGGCGCACCGTTTCTCGTTTTCGGTTTGACTTTCTATATCGGGGTTGGTTTGATAAACCGGCTTATGCCGCAGGTACAAATCTTCTTCGTTGCCATGCCCCTGCAAATTGTCCTGTCCTTTGCCATTCTGGCATTAACGATCGGGGCAGGCATGATGTGGTTTATCGGCTATTATGAGGCAGCGCTGATGCGTTTTCTGGGGGAATAGAGGCAGATGGCTGACGATAAGGACGAAGCCCAAAAGACCGAGGAACCGACGCCCAAGAAACTTGAAGATGCGTTTAAGAAGGGCCAGGTTCCGAAATCCCAGGAAGTCGGCCACTGGTTCATGACTATAGGCATCACCCTTGTCGTGATGATCTTTATAGCCGGACTGGGGAACACCCTTACCTTTGACCTCCTGAAATTTATTGAGCGGCCCCATGCCATCCCCTTCGATCAGTACAATCTCGGTAATTTGTTTGGGGAATTGGGCTGGGAAGTGATCTATGTCGTGGCGCCGGCCCTTGGCACCCTGATGATTGCCGGTCTGGTCGGTAATCTGATCCAGCATAAGCCTGTCCTCTCGGCAGATCGGATCAAGCCAAAATGGGAAAAGATCTCCCTATTGAAGGGGACCAAGCGGCTGTTTTCCCTAAAATCCTTTGTCGAGTTCTTAAAAGGCATTTTCAAGCTGACCCTGGTCGCCAGCGTGGCATTTCTATTCGTCCTGCCGAGTATGCGACAGCTTCCCGATGTGGTTGCCTTTGACGTATTGCAAGTGCTGGAACTGATCCAGGAGCAATCCCTGTTGTTGCTTGCAGGTGTGGTCGCTGTAATGAGCGTGATTGCCGGCCTCGACTTCATGTATCAGCGCTATAACTTCAACAAAGAGCAGCGCATGACCAAGCAGGAGGTCAAGGACGAGAACAAACAGACCGAAGGCGATCCGATGATCAAGGCGCGCCTCCGGGCTATCCGTATGGAGCGTTCCCGTCGGCGCATGATGCAGGCCGTACCTGAGGCCGATGTAGTGATTACGAACCCGACCCATTTTGCCGTTGCGTTGAAATACAGCCCTGAGGATGAACGGGCGCCGGTAGTCGTTGCCAAGGGTCAGGATAGTATCGCCCTCAAGATGCGGGAAATCGCGAATGAGAATGAAGTCCCGATCGTCGAAAACCCGCCGCTGGCCCGAGCCCTGCACAAAGCCTGCGAGCTGGACGATGAAATCCCCTATGAGCATTTCAAAGCCGTTGCAGAAGTGATCGGATATGTTATGCGTCTTAACAAGAACAAACGTAAGAATTAAGCAGGCCGAGCGTGAAGCACAGAACCAAACGTCCGCAAAATCGCAAATTTTCCGTCGGTCTTGATGCCCGCCAGTTGGCCGCCGCCTTTTTCCTGGTCGCAGCCCTGATCGTCATCTCTGCTTTGCTGGGGCGTGAAATTGGTCCATTCAATCTGGTGATTTTAAGTGCCATGGTTATCGGCGCAATGGGTCTGGGTTTGTGGTATTTGATATTCCACGGACTACGGCGGGCGGCCAGTGGCAATCTCGATCTCATGTCCGATGTCATCTCTACGAGCCCTGAGGGGCGATTGATTACGACGAAAGACGGCAAGTTCGTTACCTGCAACCGGCCTTATGAGCAACTGCTTGATTTGCCCATGCGTGGGCCGTCAAAAACACTGGAGCAGGTTTTTGCTGATGATCCGGATTCATCTGCCAAGATCAAACGCCTTCTCAAAACTTCGGTCTATGAGGGCTATTCTGGCCCCCGATTGGAAATAAAGACAGATACCGGGCGTTGGCTCTCAATCCTGGCCCATTCCATTGAGGCCTTGCCGGACAGTATTATCTGGTATGTGACGGAAACCACCCGCCAGCATCGGCAGGAAGAAGATGAGCGGATTGAGCGTGAGAAACTCTCTGAGTATTTTAACAATGCGCCGGTGGGTTTCTATTCTCTGGATGGTGAGGGCAAGATCCAGTTCGTCAATCGGATCTTCTCCGACTGGCTCGGCTATCATCAGGATGAACTCAACAACAGCCATATGGCCTTTTCTGATCTGGCCATTAAGAAGAATGACGGACAGCTTGACTTCATGGAGAGCATGGCAGCAGCGGGTCCTTTGTTTCAAGGAGAGATGGATCTTAAGCGACGCGATGGCACTGTCTTACCCGTGCATATTACCCAGACCATTATACGCGATGAGGCCGGAGATATTCTTGGCTCCCGTTCCGTTGTTCGGGAATTGCTACAGGAACAGGAATGGCGGGAGCGGGTGGCCAGTGCGGAGCTGCATTTTAGGCGGTTCTTTGAGGCTGCGCCCATTGGGATCGTCCTTCTGGATTCAGAAGGTCTTGTTGTCGAAGGGAATCCGGCGTTTCGTGTCCTGACTGAAACCGTTATCAATAACACAGTGGGGCGTCATGTCTCGGAGCTGATCCAGCCAGAGGATCGCCCTTTTCTGACCCAAAAACTGGAAGAAGCGTCGGCCAGCAATGCCACCTCGACACCGGTGGAAGTTCGATTGAGCGGCGGGGCGGAACGGGCCGCGAATTTTTATATCAGTGCAATTTCCGGCAGTGACGAAAACTCCGGGCGTTTCCTGGTACATGTTCTCGATACCTCCATTCAGCGGAACCTTGAGGTTCAGTTTGCCCAGAGTCAGAAAATGCAGGCCGTTGGCCAACTGGCGGGGGGTATTGCCCATGACTTTAACAATCTGCTGACGGCTATGATCGGTTTTTGTGATCTGCTCCTGTTGCGCCATCAGGTTGGGGATACGTCCTATTCCGATATTACCCAGATCAAGCAGAATGCCAATCGGGCCGCCGGGCTGGTCCGTCAGCTTCTCGCCTTTTCCCGGCAGCAGACTTTGCGCCCGGAAGTCACGGACCTTACCGATGTGCTGGCGGAGCTGTCCAACCTGCTTCGCCGACTGATCGGAGAGGCCATTCAGCTCAAAATCAATCATGCCCGTGATTTATGGCTTGTCACTGTTGACCGCGGACAATTTGAACAGGTGATCATCAATCTCGCCGTCAATGCCCGTGATGCCATGTCAGGCGACGGTATCCTGACTTTCGAGACCAAGAACCTGACCATCACAGAAAGAGGCAAAGAGTATAACGAGCTTATCCCCATAGGAGACTATGTGCTGGTTGAGGTCTCTGACACCGGTACCGGAATCCCTGATGAAGTGATTGCGAAAATATTCGATCCGTTTTTCACCACCAAAAAAGTGGGTGAGGGAACGGGTCTCGGACTCAGTACTGTCTACGGCATCATCAAACAGACGGGTGGATTTATTTTTGTAGAGAATAACAAGGAATCCGGAACAACATTCAGCATCTACCTCCCTCGCTACATGGAAGCGGCCGAGACTGGCGATGTTGAGGAAGCCACCCCGCAGCAGGACCATCGGGATTTGACCGGCAAGGGAACCGTTCTGCTGGTGGAAGATGAAGACCCGGTACGGCTGTTTGCCGCCCGGGCCTTGCAGAATAAGGGTTATACGGTTCTGCAGGCGGATAGCGGCGAATCCGCGCTGGAAGTCGCTTCTGAGCATGATGGAGAGATTGATCTCCTGATCACTGATGTGGTGATGCCAATCATGGACGGACCGACTTTGGTTAAAAATGTTCTGGCGGAAAAACCGGATATGAAAGTGATCTTTATTTCCGGCTATGCCGAGGATGCCTTCCGCAAAGATCTGGATTTCGATGTCAGTAAAATCGACTTCCTGCCTAAACCGTTCTCCCTGAAAGAGATCGCCGGCAAGGTCAAGGAAGTGATGAGCCGCTAGCCGTTCTAGGGTTAAGTCGGCCGGCCGCACTGCCAGTTGATGGTGGAAGCCTTGATAAAGCGGGCCAGCCGGTCCAGTTCTGATTCCAGTTTTTCCTGACGCTTCGCTGTCCATTTGACTTTCGGTTCGGGCCAGAGATCGATGACTTCCATGATGCCTTTGGCCCGGTCTGCCTTCAGTTCCACCCGGCCAACGAAGCGGTCTCCTTCCAGCAGCGGATAGACATAGTAGCCCCATTTACGTTTGGCGGCGGGAACGAAAATCTCAATCCGATAATCAAATCCAAAAAGCTTCGATAAGCGATCCCGATCCCGGATGGCCGGATCAAAGGGATTGAGGATGCGAAGGCGGCTGGTCGGGGTGGTCAGCGATGTCATCCGCGCTTCGATATCGGGCAGGGCGAGGGCGCTGATCCAGCTGCCATCAATGGCCTGGATCTCGACCGGTTGCAGGTCTTGCTCGGTTTGCTTGATCCAGTCCCGGACTTCTGTTGATTGCACTGCATCCCAGAAACGCTGGATCTGACCCGGTGTGCCGAAGGCGATGCGGTCAAGGGCGTTGCGGCAGAGCCAGTCAACCTGATGTTCGTCCGGATGCTCTGTCTCTCGATGTTCCTCCGGGATCACCCGCTCCGTCAGGTCGTAGAATTTGGTGAAATTCTCCCGATGCGACGTGCTGAGCTCTCCCGCATACCACATCTGATCGAGGGCGAGTTTATGGGGCGGGCGAGACCACATTTTGCGCTCTCCCTCGACCTTGGTATCGAAGGCATGGGTGGAAAGTGGCCCCTCCGCCTCGATCCGCGCTTTGACGGCCTGTCGGCCTGCCTCATCGAGGCCTTGCTTGTAATAGCCCGATTTCATGACCTTGTCGCCGAGGCGTCGGAACTGGCGCTGCCACATGGGATAGAACTCTATGGGCAGGATTGAGGCGTCATGGGTGAAATGCTCGAACAGGGCGCGATCCCTGGCCAGCAGCTTGCCGAGCATGGGCTCACGGTAATTCTGGTTGCGGCTCCAAAGGATATGGTGATGGGCCCGGGTGACATTGCGAATGGTGTCCAACTGCACAAATCCAAGGTCGCGGATAATGCTGAGGACATCGAGCGGACCCGTCGGCGCGGAACCGAGGCCTTGCGAGGCGAGCCAAAGGCGGCGGGCATCCCGATTGCTGATCTTCATGGAGCTGTATCCTTAACCCTGGATTTCCAGGCCGTCATAGTCTCCGGCCTCATAGCTATCGCGCAAAGCAAATTTTTGAATCTTGCCGGAGCCGGTGAGGGGGAAGCCAGTGACAGCACACCAGATCACCGGAGTTTTCTGGGGCGACAGAAACTCCCGGCAATGGCGGCGCAGTTCCGTCTGTGTGACCTCCTGACCCGGCTCGGGGCGGACGAAGCAGGCGACGATCTCGCCCCATTTCGGATCGGGAATGCCGACCACGGCGACCTCGGCCACAGCGGGATGTTCCAGCAGGATATTCTCGATCTCCGCTGGGAACAGGTTTTCACCGCCGCGAATGATCATTTCCTTGACCCGGCCGGTGATGCGCAAATATCCCGTTGCGTCCATGGCGCCGAGATCACCTGTATGGAGCCAGCCGTCTTTATCGATGGTCTCGTTTGTGGCCTCCTCATTGGCGTGATAGCCGATCATGTTGCAATAGCCGCGAACACAGATCTCTCCCACCGCATCAATGGGGACGACCTCGTTATCATCGACGGAACGGATAGAGACCTCCGTTTGCGGCATGGGCTGGCCGATGGTGCTGCAAATGGTCTCCACACTATCGGACACATGATGCTGGGTAACCAGCGGCGAGGTCTCGGTCTGGCCATAGACTGTCTCGAAATCACAACCAAAGCCCTCACAGACGGAGCGCACCAGATCCGGCGCCACCATGGATCCGCCGGAGACAGCGATGGTCACTGAGGACATATCCCTTGGTTCCTGCTCCATGGCTTCCATCATCGCCACCAGCATTGTCGGCACACCAAGGAGGGCGGTCACCTTCTCGTTCTCGATCAGTTTCAGGATGGCGGCGGGATCGAAAAATTTGCAGATATACATGACGCATCCGATCTGCATCGACCCGAGGGTGATCATGCCACAGCCACTGGTATGGAACATCGGCATGAAATTGGCCCAGACCGATGTCTTATCCGATTGGGTGCGGCGGGTGAAATATCGGGCGTTGTTGGTCAAACCGCGATGGGTGAGCATGGCGCCTTTCGGAAATCCGGTGGTGCCGGAGGTATATTGGATCTGGGCGGCATCGTCGGGGCTGACCTTTTTCAAATTTGAAAAACTCTCACCTGTTTTTGGGCTGTTCTTTTTCAAATTTGAAAAAACGCTCTCCATATCCTCCAGATCGAAAATCTCCTGCACCGCACCCAATCCCTTCATCGCCTCCGCCGCGATATCCCACATGGGATTGCCGCGATAGCTTTTGACCGCGAACAGGGCGACGGAGTTGGATTGCTCAAGCACATATCGAAGCTCCGGTGCCTGATAAGCGGGATTGGCAGTGACCAACACGAGACCGGCAAGAGCACAGGCATATTCCATCAGCACCCATTCGGGAATATTCGGCGACCAGACCGTGATATGATCGCCGGGTTCAAACCGGGCGGCGAGGGCATGGGCCAGCTCCTCGCTGTCCTTCAAAAGCTCTGCATATGTCCAGCGACGGGCCGTTTCCCCCTCCATAGTCACCTCGATGAGAGCCGGGGCATCCGGGGTCTCAGACACGGTCTTGCGCAAACAGCCGCCGACGGTGCTTTCCAGGACGACATCATCCTGCTGGGCCGGGATATAAGACTGGGTGAGCTGGAATTCATACATGGTAAAGGCCTGTTTGTTCTTGGGGTTTTTTTCAAGTTTCCATGATTCTGATCAAGGTGGCAACAGGCATCTTTTCTCAGCATGAAAGAGGCCGACCCTATATCGGCTTGACCTATTGCAACTCGCCGCCCGATGACTATGCTAGGGGCGAATAACAACAACAAGCGCCGCAATGCGCGAAAGAAGGACCCCGACATGGACGCTTCAGTCGAGACCAGTCAGAACAGCAGCCAGGACGCCATTTATGTGGATGTTCTCATTGTGGGCGCGGGTATATCCGGTATCGATGCCGCCTATCATTTGCAGAATAACTGCCCCGAGAAAAGCTTCACCCTTCTGGAGAACCAGGAAAGCTTCGGCGGCACCTGGCTGACCCATAAATATCCCGGCATCCGTTCTGACAGTGATCTCTTTACCTTCGGCTATAAATGGAAGCCCTGGATCGGCCCGCCCATCGCCACCGCGGATGAAATTCTCAGATATCTCGATGAGAGCCTGGAAGAGAATGATCTTCGCCGCCATATCCGTTTCAATCATGAGGTTTTAAGTGCCAGCTGGTCCGGTGAAGACAAGCAGTGGGGCCTGATGGTGCGCCGTAAAGACACCGAAGAAACCATTGAATTCAAATGTAATTTCCTCTGGATGTGTCAGGGATATTACCGCCATTCGGAAGGCTATATGCCGGACTTTCCCGGCATGGATGACTTCAAGGGGGAGGTCATTCATCCACAAACCTGGCGCGAGGATCTCGATTACAAGAACAAGAAAGTGATCGTGGTCGGCTCCGGTGCTACGGCGGCAACCCTGATCCCGGCCATGGCCGATGACTGCGCGCATATCACCATGCTGCAGCGGTCGCCCACCTATTTCACGGCGGCCCCGAACCGCAATGACATGGCCGACACCCTGCGGGAACTCGATGTGCCCGATGAATGGATCCATGAGATTGCCCGCCGTAAGACTCTCCATGACCAGAAAACCATCACCGAACGCTCGTTCACCGATTCCGAGACCCTGAAAAAAGAGCTGATCATCGGCGCCAAGCAGTATCTCGGGAAAGATTTCGATGTGGAGAAGCATTTCACCCCGAGCTATCGACCCTGGCGGCAACGGCTGGCCTTCATTCCGGACGGGGACCTGTTCAATAGCATCAAGAGCGGCAAAGCCTCGGTCGTCACTGACCAGATCGATCATTTCACGGAAAAAGGCATCCTGCTCAAATCCGGAGAGGAGCTGGAAGCGGATATCATCATCTCCGCCACCGGCTTCAACCTCTCGGTCCTCGGAGATATCGAGTTTGCCATCGACGGCAAGCCGCTCAATTTCGCCGATTCCTGGGCCCATCGCGGCATATTATTTTCCGGCATCCCCAACATGGCCTGGGTCTTCGGCTATTTGCGGACCAGCTGGACCATGCGCTCGGACCTGATCTCCGAGTTTGTCTGCCGCCTCCTCAACCATATGGACGAGAAAGACGTCTCTGTCGTCACTCCGGAGCTACGCGAGGAAGACAAGGACATGCCCGAACTCCCCTTTATCGACCCGGAAAATTTCAACGCCGGCTACCTCACCCGCAGCATGCATAAAATGCCCAAACAAGGCGACAAACAACCCTGGGTCTTCAGCCAGGACTACTACAGCGAAAAAGACCAGATCCCGGCAACGGATCTGGAGGATGGGACGCTTAAGTATCGGTGAGGGGGGCGGCAGTCTAGGCGCAGCCCCGGTTCCCGTAAAAATTTTGCGTCAAAAATATTGTGATACCCGTATCAGTATTTTGCGATACAGGGCGCAAGGTTGCGCAATCATTGAAAGCTATATAGTATTCTCAAAACAATCTATATTTGCGTATTGGAATTTCCATGTCTTTCTGCTTCCTAAAGAATAAAGCGATCCATAGATGGCTTTTTATTATGGCGGCCGGCCTCTCCTTTTCCATAATCATCGCTGTTCAAGCATCTGAAAAACAAGATATTTTGTGCGAGAACACGAAGCAGGGATATGTCGAGGAACTGCCGAAAAAAGTTCAAGACTGGGTTTTGATTATATGTACGGAAGTCGGTCAGGCACTTAGCCCAGGGGTGGGGGACGGTATTGCTTTCTGGATTACTCATGAGAAGCAGGCAGTCTTTTTATTGCAAGCCTTTCCTTTTGGAAAAAAGCTACCCGATGGTGTGGTCGCGGAAGACATTCGTTTCACCCGCTTTGCCGTCCGCGAGATGACAGGAGAGTCAAAATTCAAAACACTGAAAATGTGGGAACTTGGATTTGGCCGGCCACCAAGTGAAGAAATCACAGAGATATACCAACTCTCGACCCAAAGTTCATTTCAGGGAATATTCTACCACCTGTTCTTCTATCTGGAGAACGGTAAGCCGGAATGGCTGATTGTCTGCCTGGAAAATTGCCAGAGGAGTGTACAAGTCGATATTCTCTATTGAGAGATAGATTGGCGTTTGAGTGTACTGACTAGAATTCGGACTCTAAGTTCAAAATACAGCGAACCCTGGGTCTTCAGCCAGGACTACTACAGCGAAAAAGACCAGATCCCGGCAACGGATCTGGAGGATGGGACGCTCAGGTATCGGTGAAGGGTGGTAGTTGCTTCTACGCAGCCGTTTATGGTTTTGGTAAGTGCAAGCTATCCGCCTTTGCGGTTATTCCGTTCTTTGTTGGTTTTGTGCCAGAAGGAAAATTTTAGGGAAGATGTCTAATGTCCGCTCCGAGCCCTTATTGACCGATTATGTCTGTCGCTCACTGGACAGTTTATCTTACAAGCGATGAGTATCTTTGTCCCAAGGCTGTGGTTTGGTGTGGGATGAATTTTCGACAGCAATGGGCGCAATAGTTGCCGATAGTATAGCGGCCCCCTTTTGTGTACACACTACCAATAATTCAGGGTCTTCTATAAGTACCTAATGGGAAATAGATAAACGTTAAAACTAGTGTGGGAAAATGAATAAAGAAATCCGAGCAGAGAAAAATAAAATCATACTACCCAAGTATAATTTTATATATGCTTGGTTCAGCGTTGCGACATTGCCTTGGAGTGCAATGTTGGTCGTATGGATTTCCTTCGCGAGTTCCCTTTTTTTTTCGTGGGAGGTACCGGCCTCTGGAGCCGTTTTGGTTTGTGGAGCACTAATTTCGGATGTCCTCTATCAAAATCAACGTTGGACCAAAATGAACGCTGATGCGATGGGAGTAAAATTGTTCATGGACGATTCAAATCCAAGACGTCTGATAGCTCAGAATCAGTTTTTTATTGCACCCGTATTTAGTGGGAAACTCGGTATTTTATTATCCTTAGCGAGAAATAGTGAGGTAAGAATTAGTCCTGATGAAAACACATGGTACTATATCGATACTGTTGCAAGGGTGAGAAAAAGTATTTCGCTAGCCATTGTTCTTACGGCGGTTATGGGAACAATTGTATGGGGTTACGGACATCTAATATTTTAGCAGTGAAATAGATGGCACTATTTGACCAGAGCCAATCGAACTAAAGACATTGAAGTGACCATTAAGGGAACTCGAGAACTATTAGAGCTGCATACTGCCTTTATAAGAACTAACAATTTTAATGGTGTCTGGGTGGTTGAGATACTAAGAAATGGCTCAGCACCCATAATTGTCACAGGTTTAGCCGATGGTGGTTTCGTAGTAAACGACGCATAATGTCAGCTCTGAGTCAGTAGCAGTCATTCATTCATTATGAAGTGTACGATAACTCCAAGCCCAGAGTGACCAAATTCGATTGAAACCAGATAACAGTAGATGTACTTTATTTCGATGTACTGGCCTAAACCCGGCATTAAGAAACATCCTGAAAAAAGATGGAACCGACCCGACCGTATTTTTTTCGGTTTCGGTGCTTGTCACATCCTGGCAGGTGTATATCTCGAAGACGCCCCATTGGATGGCTTCTATGGGGAATGGATTGTCCCGGTTGAGGGTTACAGCGGGCATCACATGTATGTGACGGATGGCTCCGTTGCTTTCGATTATCACGGTTACTCGCTACGTGAGAAGTTGCTCGCCCACTATTGGAAAGGTTGGAGTAAGCGTTACGTTGGTTGGAACGCAACGATACAAAGAGTAGACTTCCCTTTGCTCGACACCGCCGAATTGAATAAAAGAAAACATCTTGGTCCTGATCAGTTTTTCGGTGATCCTGTAGCTCGCGCGAGGCAATTCCTATCGTCATTTCGGCACCCACCCAGCTCTATAGCAGCAATTTTTCAAAGAGTCGCATTGCCCGCTTAATCGTGGTTCTGCCATCTGAACTGTGATGACCGCTTCGGATCATCAGCAGACATTTCTACATCCAGTATTTTCATACATGGATGATCTGTATTCACTCCCTAGGTCTTCTCTGGGCCTATTTAAACTATATCAGACAAGACCATGAATTTTTGCAAACGGGTCCCATTTGCTGTCCTGATGCCAGCTATATTCGCACCATGTGGCGACTTTCTCAGCTGTTTCTAAGTCGTGCATTGCAGCGATTGCACCAAGGGTCATATCCATACCTGCTGACACACCGGAGGAAGTGAAAAATGGTCCGTCTTCGACCCATCTTGCCTGTTTTACCCACTCTACGCTCGGTCCCTGTTCTGCCACCCAAGCGAATGCTGCCTTGTTTGTCGTAGCCTGGCGATTATCCAACACACCTGCTTTTGCAAGTATGGCACTGCCGGTGCAAACACTCAACGTAAACTCAGCTTTTTCAGAGGCTTCAGATACCCAGTCGAGCAATTTCTGATTGCCGACCTCGCGACGTGATCCTGCTCCGCCTGGAACAAATAGAATGTCGTAATCTGTACTCTGGTCAATCGGCTTATCTGCATGTGCGGATATCCGTTGGTTGCTTGGAATAGGCCCTACATTTTCGGCTACAAGGTCAATATCGAACTTCTTATGGAGAAGGCCGAACATCTCCATTGGGCCGAACAAATCCAGCAATTCAAAACCCGGGAAAATCAAAGCACCGATACGTCGCATTTAAACACTCCTTAACAAAACAATGGTCGTTGTGTGCATATTCCATATACTTTAAAGTAGTAATCATCGCTACGAATTTTAAATCCAAGATAGCATGTCCTCAAAACGAGAAGCAGAGCGGGATTTTCTTTATCTGAAGTACTTTGTCATCATGTTCTTCATTCTTGTGAGTGGGGTCATGATGATGTGGTCTTTTGCGGAGGGCATTCCGTATGCCCTTTTCAAGATTGACGGCGACACCACGACCGGAACCGTTGAGAGGATTGAAAAGGATCGCCACGGACATTACTACGTCTCTTATTCTTACGTCGATCAAAATGGCGACAGGCATGATAAAACCAGAATGGTGTACCGCCATTTGTCGTTCAAAGCGGAAACCGGCAAAAACATTGAGGTCACTTTTTCCCCCCAATTTCCAAAAATAGCCGAGGCTACGCCCATGGTGCCCTCTTTGAGGTTTGGGTTCTGGATCATGATAGGTGGCGCCGCACTGATTGTGTTATTGGGTGCGTATTCCATTGTTTCAATACTTCAAGTCATTAAACATCGTAAGGATGATCGGTATTACTGATTTTGGCCCCGCAAAATCTGACGCACCGAGCAATAATTCTCCTGTTGCACATTATTGAGCGTTATGCGAGCCAAGTTTTCGGTTCAATGAGTCCGATTTGGAGTAACGAACTATTCGGTATCGATGAGGGGGAGTTAGCTCCCCACGTCCTGCCCAGCATCCCCTTTACCCCCCGTTGTCAAAAACGCAGATCGGATGGCGGTTTTCATGGCGTCCAGGGGGGCGTTGGTTTGGGAGTTGTTTTCGGCGAGCACCAGTTTTGAGGTTGGGGTTGGTCCGAGGCCGAAGTCTGCGGGTAAAACGGTCAGGCCCGGTTTCAGGGTGGATCTTCCGAGTAGCCCGACACCGATCCCGGCGTCGACGGCAGCCATCACGCCGGAGACGCTCTGGCTGGAATAGATGACGCGATAGGGCTTGTTCCGCGCTTCAAGCGACCTGATAGCCGCGTCCCGCCACCAGCAGGCATGATCGAACAAGGCGACAGGGAGGGGGTCATTGGCGGCAAATTGCCGATGGGCTGAGGAGACCCAGCAGGTTGGGTCCTCGAACAGGAGCTCCTCGCGCGGCGTCGGGGTTTCAACTTCATATATGGCAAGATCCAGCTTCCCTTTGTCGAGGGCGTCCGGAAATCCGGAACTGATGGCGCAGGTCACGTCCAGCTCAACTTGCGGATATTGACGCGAAAAGGCGGCGATGATTTGCGACAGTTTTGATTTGCCATGATCATCCGGAATGCCAAATCTCAATTTGCCTTTCACGGCATCTTCGGAAATGTCCCGCAAGGTCGCGTCCAGGCGCGCGGTCACGTCATGGGCAACGGGAAGCAACTGTCTTCCTGCATCGCTGAGCGTGATCCCGCGACCGTGTCGCTCAAACACGGGCTGCCCGATAACGTCTTCCAGGCGCTTGATCTGAAGGCTCGTCGCGGACTGTGAGCGGTGGATCAAGGCCGCGCCGTCTGTCACGCTGCCGGCTTGCGCGACGGCGATGAAGGTTCGAAGCAAATCGCTATCCAGATGTTCCATTCGAATTTCCAATAGCTGAAATTGAAACTATTCGTTTTATATATGCTTCTACCGCCCCTAAATTGCAAGATCAAAGGAGTTCGTCATGATCGGCCAGGTATTTCTTGCAAAACGTTCTGTGAAGGCCAATGCCTATTGGGGCTTGGGTCTGTCAATTCTGCTGATAGCCGTGATTGCCTGGCCCGATCATGCGTTGAAAGCCGCTGTCTTTGTGTTCTGGGGGTTGGTTACGGTTGCGCCGATCGTGATCCCCGGCATCATTCTAGCGGCCTGGATCATTGCCAGTAACGCGGATGGTCATATCGCAGGGGCCTTTGAAGGCCGCACTTATCAGACTGTTTTGGCGGCGTCGCTAATCGGGGCAGTTACGCCGGTTTGCGGTGTCACAGTCCTGCCGCTGATGGCAGGTTTGCTGGCCGCCGGGGTGCCGCTTGCCCCGATCATGGCCTTCTGGCTGTCCTCTCCTGTAACGGATCCGGCCATGCTGGCGACAACGGCGGCAACACTCGGTGTGAGCTTTGCCATTGGAAAGACGGTGGCGGCCTTTGGATTGGGTGTCTTCGGGGGCAGTGTGACAGCCTTGTTTTCGCACAAGCCCTGGGCATTGAACGCGCTGCGTGACAACGGGTTGGCGCGCCAGTTGAGCGCCGCCCGCTGCGGCGAGACCCGGCCCTTTGATCCCCGGGTATGGAAGTCTCCTGACCGCAGGCAAGCCTTTGCCAAACAATTCCGGGCAACCGCCCAACTGATCCTCCTCTGTTTGGTGCCGGCCTTTGCCGCGGAATACGCGCTCAATGCGGCGCTCACGCCAGGCTCGCTTGCGGCCTATGTGGGGGAAGATCAATGGTGGGCGATCCCCGCCGCGGTCTTCGTTGGGGCGCCCGCTTACATTGACGGCTACGCGGCCTTGCCCCTGACCAGAGGGTTGATTGACAACGGCATGTCGCAAGGGGCGGCCATGGCCTTTTTGGTCTCCGGTGGTGTGGTCAGTATCTGGGGCGCCATGGCAATTGCGCCTGTTCTCAAGCTGAAGCCGTTTCTCCTATACCTCGCCCTCGCCATATTGGGGTCACTTGCCGCAGGATACGTATTTGGCTGGCTGGTTTAGCAGGCCTACATAAATCCCTTCACATCAACGTGAGATGTCGTGAAAGGACGGCGGCATCCCCCATATCTTAGTCTGACGAGAAGCTGAATCTGGATCGGGGAGCAAAACAATGGCCAAGAAAAAGCGCAAAACTAAAGGCGGGCAGGCGAAGAATTCCGGAGGTGCTGACCGGAACAACGTGCCGAAGAAGAAGCTCTCGCGGCGGGACTTTATATCGAATGTCGGTTATGGCGCGCTTGGGGTGGCCATTGTTGGCGGGGGCAGCTGGTTTTTTGTCGAGGAAGTCCGCGCCACCATGCGCGAGAGTGATCTCACCCAGATCGGCAACGGCATTCCTTCGATTGTCCAGATCCATGATCCCCAATGCTCCCAATGTGCCGCTTTGCAGCGGGAGTCCCGGGAGGCGCTGTGTGAGATGGCAGGAAGCGGTCAGCTGCAGTTCCTGGTGGCCGATATCCGGACCACCAAAGGCCGGCAATTCGCGGCTTCCCATAATGTCGGTCATGTCACTTTGCTGTTGTTCGATGCGAACGGTCGCCGACGCGGCGTGCTCAGCGGCCCCAACACAAGCGAGACCCTGACCGGCGTGTTTGAGCGACATCTTGAGAGATACGGCAGAAGCTGAGAGGAAAGTCACGTCCGCCGCGTTCACTGTCACCTGACGCAAGGAGCGAGCGAAAGGCTATATTATTTCAGTCCATATTTCAGGATCGTACCTGGCCATGTGCAATTCTTTTTCAAATATAAATTCTCCTCAAAAAGCAATGTTCGTTGTGTGTTTATCTCATATACTTTAAAGTAGTGAACTCACCCTTTAATTTTAAACCTTTGATAGTATGTCCTCAAAACGTGAAGCAGAGCGGGATTTTCTTTATCTAAAATATTTTGTCACTATGTTCTTCATTCTTGTGGGTGGGGGAATGATGATGTGGTCTTTTGCAGACGGTATTCCATATGCCCTTTTCATGATCGACAGCGAAACGACTTCTGGAACTGTTGATCGGATTGAAAAGGACCGCCACGGACATTTCTACCTGTCTTATAATTACGTCGATCAAAATGGCGACAGGCATGATAAAACCAGATTGGTGTACCGCCATTTGTCGTTCAAAGCGGAGGTCGGCAAAAACATTGATGTCACTTTTTCCCCGCGATTTCCAAAAATAGCTGAGGCTACGCCCATGGTGCCCTCTTTGAGATTTGGGTTCTGGACAATGATAGTTGGCGCAGTACTGATTGTGGTATTGGGTGCGTATTCCATTGTTTCAATACTTCAATTGATCAAGCATCGTAAGGATGATAGGTATTATTGAAATTGGCTGCGTAGTACTTGGCGCAATCAGCAATCAGGTCGAAAATCTGGTAGGATGACCTCCTTGTCGAGCTGGTAGCGACCGTGGTTGTTCCGGTGGATCTTATTCAAGGGTGAGGTTATCTGGGCTTTGGGACAGTGCTGGGTGCAGTTGAACCAATATCCGTTGTAAATCGGCTCGCTTTTCGTCGCGGGGAAAATATTATACCCTCTCTGTAGCGTTTGCATGTTCTGAGAAGTATTGGGGGAAGACAGTTATGGATGAGGCCGGTTCATCACGTTCCAGAAAATCCGCCTGGTGGTTTTACATACCGATGATCGGGCTCTTTATCGCCTATACATTCTGGATATTGGGACCGTATTTTGAGTCCGTTGTTGTACGGGATTCAGCAGTGACATCCTGGCTCAATGTAGCAACATCGCCCATCGATGGGACCCTTGAAGAGGAAACGCCGTATATTGCCGGTATTGTCGGGAGCAATGGCATCCTCGCGATTATTCGCAATGACCGGCAAAGCTCGAGCGTTGTCGATGGGGCTGAGAATTATCTGGAAAAAATTGTCCTGAGGGCGGCGGAAATACGTGAGTATCTGGCAGAGTTGGAAGAGCTTGATGCAGAGCGCAGTGCGGCTAAGGCAAACTATGCAGATGCCTTTCGTGCCCTTCTAGACCAGAAAATACTGAGCTTGCAGAACGAGATAGACGTGGCCCAGGGTGAGCTGGTGTTGAGGCGCACCATCGCCAAACGTTTGGATAAGCTCCTTGCCCAAGGAAACGTATCGCAGCTTACTAGTGATGAAGCCCAGCTTGCCGTCGCTGAGTCTGAGAGACTGCTCTCCGAACATAGCCGGGATCTGGGCAATCTGAAATCCCGACGCGATGCCGCGAAGGAAAGTATTTTTCTGATGGAGGATGGCAACGATCCTAACTGGGTGGGACAGGCCCGCATTGAACTGAAGCTCGCGAAGAAGAATGCGGCTTTGCAACTTCATGAAGCGCAAGCGGATATTGCCCTAGCGGAAGTTGCCCTGCAGAGAGCAAAAGAAGATTTCCTGAGCCTGACGGAGGCCGAAATTCTTGTGCCCGAAGAAAGCATTATCTGGAACCGACGTGCAGCGCCTGGCGCTACTGTTGTCTCTGGAGAGCCGATTGCGGAATGGCTGGATTGTTCCGTTCTTATGATCGACGTGCCACTTTCAGATGCCGAAGTCCCCTTGGTAACACCGGGTATGACTGCCAAGATCGTGCTAGAAGGGGATAATGTTGAGCGGACGGGAACAGTCATTATGTCTCGCGGATCGGCGTTCACTTTAGGGGAGAACGATCTCGCCGCTCTCGCCAAGGGCAGAGGAGAGGGGATCGCCCAGGCCCTTGTCGAATTCTCCCATGAGCGAGAAAATTTCGAGGAATGCCCGGTGGGAAGAGCCGCCTATGTCGATTTTCCGAATATTGGCATTCTTGACGTTCTCCGGGCCAGGCTGCGTATCTGATGACGGAAGAAACGACAACGCGTGAGCCCACGGCAACCGAGCGGGCGCAGGAGCGCACCGTCATTTATGCTTCAGCCGCCGATACACTGATAACGATATCTCAACTTATCGTCGGCCTCACGTCCGGTTCCCTGGCGATGCTGGGGGACTCTGTTCGGGCAACGATAATGCTCTCTGTTGAATATACGGCGCTCTGGCTGATGAGGTCCATTCACCGGGATAAGTTGCGTCGGTATCAATTCGGGATCGGCAAGCTTGAGCAGTTTATATGGCTGACTATCGGTTTAGCGCTCATTCTGATCGGCTTTTGGCTCATCAATACGGCGGTAATCAGGCTTTTTTCCTCGGATGTAGCACCTTCTCCTCTTGGACTTGCTTTCGCGGCCATCGTCAACGGGATCAATGTGCTGGTCAATTCCTTTACTCTATTCGCGATGTATCGGACGCGGCATAGTGGCGAGTCCGAAGTGTTTAAAGCGCAAGCCAAATCCAGGTTTATTAAGGTCATAAATTCGTCGGCCCTGCAGATAACCTTTACAATTGCGGCGCTTGCGACGGATCCTGTTATCGCGCTTACAACGGATACAATTGGGGCGACCTTTGTCAGCCTGTTCATGATCTATAACGGGGTTCGGATGACGGCGAAAAGTTTTCCTCATTTGCTCGATGCCCCGGTTCCGTCCCAAAGATATAAGCGGATTACGGAGGTCGCGAAAAATGCCATCCAGCATCCAACCGAGATTTTAAATATCAGAACCAGGCAGTCCGGCCGATCAGATCATGTTGAGGTGACGATCACGGCGTCCAATCTTCATTCAGTTGAGCAACTAAAAGAGCAGATTTCATTGATCTCGGAAGCGGTGAAAAAGGAAATTGAGGATATCGATCTTGCCATAACCGTCTCCACCGAGATTGTCAGCAAGTGACAGCAAGAGGAATTTCTATCACTTCATTATGAAATTTCGTGGCGGGATTCCTGAAATATCATAAAGAGCGATGGCTTTGAGTCTGCTGACGTCAATTGGGCCATGTCCGCAGGGGTCACAAACAAACAGGTTTAGATGTAGATCGTCACTGACGTGCTGTTCATCACGACTTTGCGGGTTCATCAGCAATCCGGGTTTACTTGTCACCAAAGCGGTGCCATGCTTCATCCATGTCAGACCAAGCGTCGGCCAAGCAAACTGAGGACATGTTTTACGCTGCCGAGCTGGCGGGCCTACGGCTTGCCATCAAAGGTCGGCTTGTCACTGTGGTTATTGTCGTGGCGATGATGGCGCTGTCTCGCGGGCCGGAACGGGCTCTTGACTATATTCTTGCTGGAATTCTGTTTGGTGGGATCGGAATTGCTCATTATCTGATTGTCGGATCGCGCTATGATCGCAACTGGGTCAAATATGCCTTTATCACCATTGATATAGTACTTCTATCGGTGGCTGTGGCCCTGATCCCTGCGGAACCTGATATGGACATCCCGCAGGCTATGATCTATCGCTTCAGCATTTTTCCCATTTATTTTCTTCTGTTGGGGATTGCTGCCTTCAGTTTTTCACCGGGCCTTCTTCTCTGGACGGGGCTGGCCGGTACAGCGGGCTGGATGGGCGCGTTTTTCTGGATTCGCGATGGTATGGAGCGAGTGCTTGAATGGGGGGATATGCCATTGAATCCAACCCAGGAACAGTTTCTAAATCATGTTTTGGATCCGGATTTTGCCGGTATGGGCAGCCGTATGCAGGAGGCAGCGGTTTTTCTGGTGGTTGCCATTCTGATTGCTATCGTTATGCGGCGGGCCCGAAACACGGTTCGACGGCAATTAGAGGCGGAGCAGGAAACCACTCTTATATCTCAGATGTTTGGCCGCTTTGTCCCGGCAGAGGTAGCGGAGACAATGATCAAGGATGAAGGGGCTCTGGATCCGGTGGAGCGAGAGGCGACTGTCTTGTTTACCGACGTTGCCGGTTTTACCAGCCTGACAGAGACCAAAGGACCGCGGGCCATTGTCGATACATTCAATGCATTCTTCGATGCCTCTTCAGAAATCATCGGCAAGCATAATGGCGTGGTGACGCAGTTTCTGGGGGACGCGATCCTTGCCACTTTCAACGTCCCTGTCGAGGATGAGCGGCACGCACAAAGGGCCTTGGAAGCCGCCCGTGATCTCATTGAACTCTCCAAAAACGAAACATTTGCCGGAGAGCAGCTCAACATCCGCATCGGCCTCAGTTCTGGTCCTGTTATAGCCGGTAATGTCGGCGGTGGTGGGCGGCAGAGCTATACGGTCTATGGGGATTCCGTCAACCTGGCTGCCCGGCTTGAAAGCATGAACAAGGATTTTGACACTTCTTTGCTGGTTTCCCAATCAACGGCGGAGCAGGTTGATGACGGTATTTTACAGAGGATAGGCGAAACCGAGGTCCGCGGGTTGAGCGAACCAGTTGGACTGTATTCATTGACACCAGACCATCAACCCAAGCCCGATGTGACTTCCTGATCTTCATTTGTTGATGTATATTTGTAGGCACCTAAGGTCAATCTCCGAAGATAGATACTATTTGTATCTAAGGATAAAGATTGAGATGATGTGCCTCTGTTAGAGTGAGGATACCGCCATGAACGGTAAAATCTCCCAGGATCTTATAGATATCTATCAGCGTGATGGTGTTGTGCTGATCAAGGGACTGTTTGCAGATCATGTAAGTGATCTTCGGCGTGGCATTGAAACAAATATGAAGGAGCCTGGCCGCTTTGCTTCCGAGAATCTTGTAGAAGGTGAAACCGGGCGGTTTTTTGATGATTATTGTAATTGGGACAGAATACCTGAGTTTGAACAGCTGGTTCGGAATTCAATTGTAGGCGAAGTAGCGGCCCAGCTGATGACATCACGGTCAGCGCAGGTTTTCCATGATCACGTATTGGTGAAGGAACCAGGGACATCAAAACCCACACCTTGGCATCAGGATCGGCCCTATTATTTTGTCGAAGGCAAGCAAACCGTCAGCTTTTGGTTGCCCTTGGATCCGGTTTCAGATGCGACATTGCGTTGTGTAACCGGCTCCCATAAATGGGAAAAATCTGTCTTGCCTGTTCGGTGGCTAACGAATAGCAATTTTTATCCAAATGAAGACGAATACATGCCAGTTCCTGATCCAGATATCGAGAATATGCCTATTGTGGAATGGGCAATGGAACCAGGTGATGCCGTGGCATTTAACTTTGGGATTTTGCATGGCGCCCGGGGTAATAATTCGAAAGCCCGGCGCAGAGCATTTTCTTTACGTCTTGTCGGTGATGATGCCAGATATATAGAGCGCGCTGGTCCGACATCTCCACCGTACCCGGGTCATGGAATGAAGGCAGGGGACAGATTGCGGGAGGATTGGTTCCCGACAGTGTATTCTTCCCAGATTTAAAAGGCACCGCACGAAGGGGGTGAAAGCATGATCATTCGGCAGACGACAGAGTTAGATTTGGACGCTATCCGAAAAGTTCAGGAAAGCGCTTTCGGGCAGGCTGATGAAGCGCGTTTGACCTTGGACTTGTTGGCTGATCCTAGTGCAGCACCACAAATCTCTCTATTGGCAATTCTACAGGATAAGCCTCAGGGGCATATCCTTTTCACTCGAGCTGGCATTACGGAGGAAGAGGGCATTGCGGCGTCCATCCTTGCACCACTGGCCATTATTCCAGATGCTCAAGGTAAGGGTGTTGGCGGTGAGTTGATCCGGCATGGACTGCGGCATTTAACAGATCAAAATACAGACTTGGTTTTTGTTCTTGGGCACCCAGGTTATTATACTCGGTTTGGATTCCGCCCCGCTTGTGAGCAGGGCTTAAAGGCGCCGTTTCCAATTCCGCCTGAACACGCGGACGCTTGGATGGTTCGGGAAATGAAGGACGGTATCCTCGGATCTGTCAGAGGATCAGTTACATGTGCCGATACCCTCAATAAAGAAGAATATTGGGTGGAATAAGGGAGAGCTTTCCGTATCAATTGAAGCCGCTAGTGGCGTTGCAGAGAGACCCACCAGATAGCTGCAGCGCCTGCGAAGAAGAAACCCAATCCACCAAAAAAAATTCCAAGGGAAGCTAATTCACCCATCGTTTCCTCCAAGCTAGTTTCCCATCACACAATAGGACTTTGATCTTAAGGATAATAAATTGGAATTGTCCGTTCCTTGACTTTGATCAAGCCTCGCTCGCTTCTACAAGGTCCCAAAGGTTGCCATAGAGATCCTCGAATACGGCGACTGTCCCATAGCTTTCTTCCTTGGGCTCACGGACGAATTTTATACCGCGATCTGAATAGGTACGAAAGTCCCGCCAGAAATCATCAGTGTAAAGAAACAGGAAGACCCGGCCGCCTGTCTGGTTGCCGATCCGCGATTCCTGTTCCTCCCCAACCGCTCGGGCCAGCAGAAGGCGGGCTTCAGCTGAGCCGGGTGGGGTGACGGTCACCCATCGTTTGTCCTGCTCCGGGATATAGATATCCTGCACAAGATTGAAGTCGAGCTTCTTGGTGTAAAAGTCGATGGCTTCATCATAGTCTCGAACAACAAGTGAAGTTAGACCAATGGCTTGTTGCATTTTCTTTATGTCCTTTAACGGCTATATCCAAACGTCATTTACTGCTGTCCGTTCCCCGCCTTCATGACCAGTATTAAGGACGTTTCGGGGTTCGATTAGCATCAACTTGGCCATTTTTTCAGCATATGGCTTATGTTCGACACCCTTGGGAACCACATAGATATCGCCCTCGTTTAGCTCCACATGACCATCTCGGAAGTCTATCCGCACCTGGCCTTCTATAACAAAGAAGGTCTCGTCAGTTTCTGGATGGTCGTGCCAGACAAAGTCCCCTTCTATCTTGACGATCTTGAATTGGTAATCATTCATTTCGGCAATCACCTTTGGTGTCCATGTCTCGTCGAACAGGTTAAGCTTCTGTTTGAGATTTATTGCTTCATATGTCATTTGACGCCTCTTTGTTACAGGTGTAAGGCTGGAATATGGGATTAGGTTGCGCGACAGCGCGCTCGCGAGAAGGTCTATTCCTATCAGTTTAACGCCTATTTTCCGGATGTCACCATGATTACCGAGGTTAATTTATTCCTGATCCTTGTTGCCGCTTTTGTCACCACGGCCAGTCCTGGTCCGGCGACCCTGGCCATTGCTGGTACGTCGATGAATTCTGGGCGTCTTTCCGGCCTCGCTATTGCTTCCGGGGTGACCACCGGGTCTCTAATATGGTCTGTCTCTGCGGCTCTTGGTCTGGGCACCTTGATGCTGGCGAATGCCTGGGCATTTGAAGTCGCTCGCTATGTAGGGGCAGGATACCTCCTATTTCTGGCATTCAAATCTGCAAGGTCGGCGCTAAAACCTGGCGGATTACCGCTGACAGGTTCCATCGCCACAAGCTTACCCGCGGCATATGGCAAGGGACTGGCGTTACATATTACCAATCCCAAGGCAATTTTCTTTTTCGGATCGCTCTTTGCTATCGGAATGCCTGCCAATGCGTCATTTCAGGATCTGGCTCTCGTCATCGCGGTAGTCGGTATCCAAAGCTTTTTGGTCTTTCACGGCTATGCACTGTTATTTTCGAGTGAACCAATGATGGCAGGCTATGCACGGTTGCGCCGATGGTTTGAGGCGATCTTCGCACTGGTATTCGGGGCTGCCGGTTTTAAGATACTGACCACAGATCTTGACTGAGGTGCCTCCAAAAATACCGATGAAGATGTCTGGCTCATTGCTGATGCTGGAAACGGGTCTGATCATCTGCTGGAGTTCTGGTTTTATCGGGGCACAGCTTGCCTCTTCAACGCCATCTGTCTTTCTAGTCCTGTTCTGGAGGTTCTTGCTGACAGCGGTTGTTCTGGTTCCTTTTACCTATAAAATCTGCATTGCTCTGCCAAAACGCGATCTTGTTTTGCAGCTCGTCATCGGGGCGCTTGCGATGTTTGCCAGCCTTGGTTTTGGCGTAAAAGCCATTGATCTCGGTGTTCCGTTGGGGACAGCGGCCCTGATCACTGCGCTGCAACCTTTGGTCACTGCCGCGCTCGCCGGTTATTTCCTGAAGGAAAAAGTGCGTCTGTTGCAATGGCTCGGGCTGGTTGTTGGCCTTCTAGGTGTCGCCTACGCGGTGAGCGGGGCCCTTGGCGCTGCCTCTCTCTTGGCCTATGCTTTTTCGTTCCTCGGCATGCTTTCCATCGTCGCCGCGTCCTTGATGACCAAATATCAGGACAGTTCTTTACCCATCGTACCAACCCTAGGCTTGCAAAGCGGGATCTCGGCTCTGCTATTTTTACCTCTCGCTCTCTACGACGGCTCGATTTTGCCAGTCATTGATAGCTCTTTCATCCTCGCGATTGTCTGGTTTATTTTGCTCTCCACTATTGGTGGTTATGGATTTTACTGGCTCTGCTTGCATCGCACGACAGCAACACGAGTGGCCAGCTTGATGTATTTCACCCCGGCAGTAACAGCGGTTTGGGGACTTCTTATGTTCGGACAACCAATAACAATGCATATCATCATCGGTTTTGCCGTATGTCTGGTAGGTGTATGGCTCGCGTCCACTACCAGGCTTGCCTTCAAAGCTTAAGGGACTATCTCGACTTAAAGAGATGTAGATGCTAAATTTCTAAAAAACAAAAATGGAGCTGGGAGCATGCATGATCTGGTCATTCGTGGAGGGAAGGTCGTCGACGGATCAGGAGAGGAACCGTTTTTTGCTGATATCGCCGTTGATAACGGCCTGATCAGTGAGATCGGAGAAATTTCGACGTCCGGACAAGAAGAAATTGATGCTAGCGGCCTGATAGTAACCCCTGGATTTGTTGATATTCATACCCATTATGATGGTCAGGTGACCTGGGATAACCGTTTGACACCTTCCTCCCAGCATGGCGTGACAACAGTGGTCATGGGGAATTGCGGGGTTGGCTTTGCTCCTTGCCGACCGGATGATCACGACCGCCTCATTCGCCTGATGGAGGGAGTTGAGGATATTCCGTTCCCTGTCCTTGCTACAGGCTTGCCCTGGAACTGGGAGAGTTTTCCAGATTATCTCGATAGTTTGGAAAAACGGCAGTATGATATTGATTTTGCAGCACAATTACCCCACGCAGCCCTCCGCGTTTATGTGATGGGAGAGCGAGGTGCAAACCGAGAAGATGCGACTGAAGAGGATATCGCCAAGATGGCTGACCTGGCGAAGGAAGCGATTGAGGCGGGCGCCCTCGGTTTTTCCACCTCTCGTACTCTCAACCATCGGACGTCAGATGGACAGCCCACACCAACCCTGACGGCCAGTGAGGCGGAATTGTCTGGGATTGCCGCTGCTTTGAAGGAGGCAGGTCAGGGAGTGTTGCAGTTTGTGTCGGATTTTGACGATCCAAAAAAAGAAACCGTCATGCTTCGCCGAATTGTCGAAGAATCCGGGCGACCATTGTCCGTGTCTCTGGCTCAGTCAGATGTGGCGCCCAACGGCTGGCGCGCCATGCTGCGAGCCATTGATACAGCGGCGGAGCAGGGACTAACCATGCGGGCCCAAGTCTGTGGCCGCCCAGTTGGTGTGCTTCTTGGACTCGAACTCACCCTCAATCCGTTTTCGGGCCACTCTGTCTATAAGGAAATTGCAGACGAGCCGTTCGAAGATCGGGTGCAAAAACTACGCGACCCTGCATTTAGGGAGCGTCTTTTGGCCACCGTACCTGAATCAAAAAACCCTTTCGTAACCAATATGTTGCGGAATTTTGGTAAGATGTTTGTTCTTGAGGATGTTCCGGATTACGAACCGGCTGCTGACAAGACCCTGGCAGTCATGGCAGAAGAGCGTGGGATCAGCCCTTATGAGCTCGCTCTTGATATTATGCTTGAGGATGAGGGACGGCGAATGCTGTATTTGCCCTTCCTGAATTATGCGGATCTCAATCTTGATCCGTCCTACGAAATGCTGAAACATCCGGGAACGTTGCCGGGACTTGGAGATGGTGGTGCCCATGTGGGCATGATTTGCGATGGCTCTTTTCCGACCACCATGATCACTCACTGGACCCGGGATCGCACCCGCGGGCCGAAATTCCCCCTTGAATGGATTGTCAAACGTCAATCAAAGGATACGGCTGAGGCTGTGGGGCTTTATGATCGAGGTGTACTGAAAGTCGGTTATCGGGCCGATATCAATGTCATTGATTATGACAACCTTACACTTTACAAGCCTGGAATTGCTTATGATTTGCCGGCCGGTGGGCGGCGTCTGGTGCAAACGGCATCAGGCTATGTCGCAACTATTGTTGCTGGTGAAGTTATTAGCCGAGATGGTGAGCCCACCGATGCTCGTCCGGGGCGTTTGGTTAGGGGCAGTCAGCCAGCACCACTTCAAGAAGCCGCGGAATAAGGAACAATCTAGTCTCCGGTAAAAGTAGGTTTGCGTTTTTCCTTGAAGCTGGCGGCGCCTTCCTTGAAGTCTCCGCTTTCCAGAACTGCCCGAGTATCACGTAAGGAAATCCCGGCTTTCTCTGACGGACCCTTGGCAAGGACATCGCCGACAAAGCGTTTGACCATGGACAACACCATGGGGGCCGAGTCCCGAAGTTCAATCGCATAGTCCATAGCAGCCGACATCACGTCCTCCTGCGGCACGACCTTGTTGACCAGGCCAACTTCATAGGCCCGCTGTGCGTCCAGATCCCGGAGGCCATAGATAAACTCCATCGCGACTTTATGAGGGATACGGGCAGCAAGTGATGTGATCAGCCCACCTGACAAGCCTACCTTGGCTTCCGGGTAGGTGAATTTGGCGTTCTCCGCCATGATGCATAAATCGCAAAACTGAACGAGGACTGCCGCACCGCCAACACAAACACCATTTACGGCGGCAATAATTGGCTTGTCTACATCGACACCAATTCCCGGTGTAAATTTCCAAAGGTCTGGAGGGTCGCTTAAATCAGCCCCGGCGGAGAAAGCTTTTTCGCCGGCTCCTGTGAGAATGGCCACCCGGTCGTTTGAGGCATTAAACTGATGCCATGCCGCCCGCAATTCATCCACCAATTCATGGGTCAGGACATTCATTTTTTCCGGGCGGTTAAGAGTAATGATCGCTACCCCCTCCCGGCTTTCATAGGAAACAGTTTCACCTACCACAATCATTCTCCCGTATATCTTATTGTTTTTATTAGTATTTCAGAAGAGGGAGAAATACTCCCGCTGCTCCCAGTCTGACACGGAAGCTAAGTACCGATCCCACTCTGATTTCTTGATATGGCTGTAATAGTCGACGAACTCATCTCCCAAAATGCGCCGATAGAACGCACTAGAGTCGAATGCAATGATGGCATCGCCGAGATTAGAGGGTAACTTCTCTGCGTCATTGTCATAAGGTGCCTCAGAGGAGTCCGGCGCCTTCAGCTCATGTTCTAATCCATCAAGACCACTATAGATTTGGCTGGCAAAATAGAGGTAGGGATTGGCAGCAGGCTCTCCGACCCGATTTTCAATACGGCTGGACCCATCAAAGCCAGAACTGATCACTCGGAGCATGGCACCACGATTATCCAGGCCCCACTGGATCCGATCTGGTGCCAAAGAAAATGGCTGGAAGCGTTTGTAGCCATTCAATGTTGGTGTGGAAAGCAGACAACTCTCCTTCGCATGGGTAAGTAAACCTGCGAGCCATTGTTGACCGACTGTTGACAGGGGATGAGCCTCATCCGGCGTGAAGACATTCTTGCCTGATTTTAGGTGAGCGAGAGATTGGTGAAGGTGCCAGCCATTAGCCATGGCATTCTTGAATTTTGGGCGGCACATGAAGGTGGCATGCAGTCCTTCCCGTGCGCAAACCTCTTTCACCATCGTGCGGAACAGGATCATGGCGTCTGCATTGACAATTCCTTGACCTGATTCAAACGTGAATTCAAACTGGCTAGGACCGAATTCTGCTTCAGTGCTTCGGACTGGAAGGCCGAGTTTCTCCGCGTTACGGCGGATCAGATCCATCACTGGTTCCAATTGGTCATATCTCTGTTCGGTGAGATACTGATAGCCATGGCTGAGCAGCCGCGTCTCGGGTGGCTCTTCCGGTCGTCCACTGGAATTGTGATCCAGATTATCTTCAACTATTTCAAGAACATAGAATTCAACTTCAAGGCCAGTTGTGAAGCTGTAGCCTTTTTCTTCCAAAGCCCTAATAGCATCCTTTGCAATCCGACGCGTGTCATACGGAACGGGATCGCCATCGGTAAAATATAGGTCCGATAGGATCCAGGCAGAATGCGTTGCCCAAGGTAGAACCCGAAAGGTAGACGGATCCGGCAGCATCAAAAAATCTGCCGCTCCCATCATATGACCTGAAAGCTCATCACTCTCTTGCCAAATCGGAAAGACGGTATTGTGTGAGGTGTCTTTCAACAGCAATGTGGAAGTCATGCTTACGCCCGCTTCAAACGCGGCGGCTAAGCCTTTGGATGTAAGTGTTTTTCCGCGCATAATGCCGTGCTGATCGACAAAACTCACCCGGACAGTTTCGATTTTTTCTTTTTCCAGACGAGCTAGCACTTCCGCGATCACACGGGATTTTTCCTCATCGATGAGATTGTGGCGAGCGGCAAAACTGCTGGAAGTCATAGAAAAAGTATTCATAAGTCCGTAGCCCAACTGCTCGCTTTTCGCCGGTTTGCTTCGCTTTCCTTCCAGCTTTCCTGCCAACTGTCCGTTGGAGCAATGGCGTCGATTGATTGGGGGCCTGTTATAGCCTCAATATCACCATTGCCAGGTGCCATGGGAAGGGCGTCCGGATTGTCTTTCGACAGTGCTCGCATGGCAGATTGTAATTTGCGGCGATACTTCATGATGCCGATGTCCGATTGCCCTAAATGCTCTCGAGTTCGGTCTTGAATAGCGCCCATACCTTCACAAGCCCATTGATCATGAACATTAATATCCATGCCCATACCGGTCCAGGTCTGGTTCGCCTGTTCCTCTGGGTCATAGCCGTAATTGTTAAGGCGGTTTTTTAAGGGGCGGTAGTCAGGCAGGTGATGCTCTTTCAGCCGCTGTTCCCGCATGGTGCTTTTATCGACAGGATCACCAAAACTGGTGAAGAGGGAATACCAGTAACAGTTCTTGTCATCTATGGGGACATGCCACTGGGTGATCGTCATTTCATTGGACATGGGGATGGTAATGGCGCAAGGGAAAATGTGATTGGTCACCCGCACATGAGTGCTGCCATTTTTAAGATCCCTTAAGGCAATCAGCCGCAGCCCATAATCCGTATCCTCAATCAACAATTCTGGACGTGGAAATTCCCGGAGTAGCTGGGTCATTGGCATATCAAGGCTGGCGGCCCGGTCCCGAAACTGTTTGCCATAGGACTGATCCGGATCTTCATCCTGCAGAAACCGGTGCAAGAAGGACGCATGAGCGGGATCAATACCGACTTCAAGCGCTTGGAGCCAATTGCACTCCCATAGCCCCTTGAAGGCAAAGACATGGCTTTCGGGTGCCGCAAAGCAGTCAAGACCGGGGAAGGGAGGCGGATCGCCTTCGCCGAGATAGGCCCAAACAACGCCTTGTTTCTCAATTACGGGATAGTTTACGGCCTTGATATTTTTGTAAAGCTCCGATCCTTCTGGTTCGGCCGGTTGTTCCAGGCATTGTCCCGTGGTGTCAAAATGCCAGCCATGGAATGGGCAACGAAGGCCATCCTCCTCCAGCCTCCCAAAACAGAGGTCAGCGCCACGATGGGGGCAATGCCGATCTATCAACCCGAGAGTTCCGCTACCATCCCGAAACAGAACCAACCGTTCCCCTAAAAGTGTCACTGGAACCACTGGCCGTGCGCCGATAAGTTCTTCACTCAAAGCAGCCGGCATCCAGTATTGACGAAGTACCTGTCCAGCCGGTTCGCCAGGACCGATCTTCGTCAGTTCATCATTGCGTTGCTGGCTGATCATGCGCTGTTCCTTTTACTTACCAGAAAAGTTGGCGGCCCGTTTTTCGACAAAATGTGCGACACCTTCTTTAAAATCCTCGCTCTTGAAGCTTTCCAGCATTTCTGCATTGCCGACAGCGACAGCTTCATTGAGGCTTTCAAATTGGGCATTATAGACTTGCCGTTTCATCACCGCCATGGATCGCGGGGAGACATTCTGAGCCAGATCTCTGGCATAAGCGCGGGTTGCTGCCATCAGGGCGTCCGCCTCATGGACCTGATTTACTAGACCCATTTGAAGGGCTTCTTCTGCTGTGACTTTCCGGGAGGACAACAACAAGTCCAGAGCCGCTGAATGCCCGATGAGGCGTGGCAACATCCAGGAGATGCCATGTTCTGCGATCAGGCCACGCTTGGCAAAAGCCGTCATGAAAATAGCTTCGCGGCTTGCGAAGCGCATATCGCAATAAAGGGAGACGACCATGCCGAGGCCGGCGGCAGGTCCGTTGATGGCGGCGATAACGGGCTTGCTAAGTGATGGGAAATAGGAATATTGGGTCTGATAATCGGCTTTAACAGCTACATTGTAGGGCCGAGTTCCATATACTGCGCCGGGCTCTCGTTTTTCCGATCCATCCTCGATACCGCTGAGCAGATCCATATCCGCTCCGGCGCAAAATCCTCGTCC
Source organism: Pseudomonadota bacterium (assembly GCA_024743055.1). Classification (GTDB taxonomy): domain Bacteria; phylum Pseudomonadota; class Alphaproteobacteria; order Sneathiellales; family Sneathiellaceae; genus Sneathiella. The sequence continues at coordinate 6,644 of JANSXH010000002.1, read as the reverse complement.
AGCACCTGTCAGAACAATCACTCGAACAGCATCATCAGCGTCCGCACTTTCCATCGCTTCACGGACTTCTTTTTCCATAAGCCGGGTCCAGGCATTCAGCTTATCGGGCCGGTTGAGGGTTACAGTTGCAATGCCTTCGCTGACGTCGTAGTCGATATGTTCAAAACTCATGTTTTTCCCCTTATTCTTTATTTTTAATGGGTATACAAACTATAGCGCAAAATTCTCGATTGGTCTTCCTTTTGTGATTTGATGCTTAGCGGATCTCCATGACTTCTGCTGTAATCTCGAACGCGCGGAGGCGCGCTGCATGATTGTAAATCTGGGCGGTTAGGATGATCTCGTCCGCTTTGGTTTCAGCAATAAATCCATCAATGGCGGTTTTAACCTCATTGGGTCCACCAAGGGCGGTATAGGTCATGAAACGAGAAATGGCCGCCTTTTCCTGCGGCCCCAGATCATCGCCAAATCCTGCCACAGGGGCTGGTAGTCTTACAGGCGTTCCCATAGCCAGTTTCAGGACCCCTTGCATCAATGATGTGGACATGATCTCAGCTTCTTGTTGGCTATCTGCTGCTTGCAGATTCATAGCGGCAATTACATAGGGTTCCGCCAATTGCATTGAGGGTTTGAAATTCCGCCGGTAAATATGTAAGGCTTCATGCAAGTGTGTCGGCGCGAAATGTGAGGCGAAGGCATAAGGAAGGCCAAGATAGGCCGCTAGCTCCGCCCCATATAGGCTCGACCCCAAAATATAAAGAGGTACGTGTAGCCCGGCTCCAGGGACGGCGGTCAGCCTTTGCCCAGGCTCCGGATCAGCAAAATACTTCTGCAATTCGACTACATCGGAAGGAAAACTGTCCACGTCACCGGTGAGATTTCGCCTTAAAGCATGAGCTGTAAGACCGTCAGTCCCCGGTGCCCGTCCCAGTCCGAGATCAATGCGATCAGGGTAGAGGGAGGCAAGGGTGCCAAATTGTTCGGCAATTACCAGCGGCGCATGATTTGGTAGCATTACTCCGCCAGAGCCTAACCGAATGCTTGTGGTATGGGCACCGACATGGGACAGCAGGACCGCCGTCGCGGCACTGGCAATTCCAGGGATGTTGTGGTGCTCTGCCATCCAATAGCGGTGAAAGCCCAGTTTTTCGCCTTGCTGGGCGATTTCCACAGAATTCTGAAAAGACTGTGCGGCGTCACTTCCTTCGGTTATCGGGGCAAGGTCAAGGATAGAAAACTTAGTCATTCTGTTTTCCCTAGCTCAAGTTCGAAGGGCAGGGAGGCCAACCCCTGCGGCCTGGAATCCGCCGTCCACCGAAATCATCTGACCCGTAATAAAGCTGGCTTCGTCTGAACACAGAAAACAAATGGCATTGGCAATTTCCTGTTCTATTCCGTAGCGATTGAGGGGAATGGCATCGTGATAGGCCTTGCGGATGGCCGGTGTATGGACGGCAAGGGCAAGCTTTGTATCGACAGGCCCTGGCGATACCGTATTGGCGCGAATGCCAATCTCTCCATATTCTACAGCCTGCTGCTGCGTCAGATGAACAAGACCTGCTTTTGAGGTGCCGTAGGCGACACGCAGCGTACTTGCTCTTAGGCCGGAGATGGAGGCGATATTGACGATGGCAGCACCCGGTTGGGCCATGAAAGGAATGCAAGCTTGAGAGACCAGAAAAGGGCCGTCCAGATTAGTCTCCATTACTCGGCGCCAGCGGGCAAAGGTCGTTTCCTTGATGGGGCCAAAATCAGCGACACCTGCATTATTAATCAGGGCGTCCAGGGTTCTGAACTCCGCCTTTATCTCCGAGGCCATAAGATCGACTTGATCCGGGTTCGAAACATCCGTCTCAATAGCCAGCACATTTTTTAGGCCAGAGGAAACTTTTCTAAGCTCCTCACCATCAATATCCACCATTGCTACGCGGCGGCCTTCATTCAGGAATTTCAAAGTTGTCGCGAGCCCGATACCGCGAGCTGCACCAGTAACCAATGCCGTTTTACCAGCCATATTTTTGTACTTTCTTGATTGATCAGGATGCGAGGCTATCAGGTTCCGCCAATTGAGAAAAGCGGGCGCCGGAAATTTCTTTCAGTTGGCTTTAAGTGACTGATAAGCGTCAAGTGCCTGTTGTCTTGTTGCCTTAAGATCTACGAGCGGCAACGGGTAATCGACCCCCAGCTTCAGACCAGCTGTTGACAGTATTTCCTCTGGAGCGTTCCAGGGGGCAAAAAGGAACTTGTCAGGAAGATCTTTAATCTCTGGAACGAGGCGGCGGATATAGTCACCATCCCCATCAAACCGCTCCGACTGGGTGACGGGATTGAAGATCCGGAAATAGGGTGCCGCATCGACACCTGATCCAGCTACCCACTGCCATCCGGCACTGTTATTTGCAAGGTCCGCATCAACGAGAGTGTCCCAGAACCATGCCGCACCATGCCGCCAGTCAATACGCAGATTCTTGGTCAGGAAAGACGCGACGATCATTCGGACGCGATTATGCATATAGCCTGTCTGCCAAAGCTCTCGCATGCCGGCGTCGACAATGGGTATTCCTGTCTGGCCCCGTTGCCAGGCCCTCAGTGCGTCCGAATTGTCTTGCCAGGGAAAGTTATCGAATTTGTCCTGATAGTTTTTTTCCGGGAAATGAGGGAAATGAAACAGGAGGGAATAAGCGAACTCTCGCCATCCCAATTCCGTGCAGAAGTGGTTCAGATCTTCTCCAGGCTCTCGCATTTGAGCCCGGTGCCAGACCATATGTGGTGAGATCTCACCAGACTGAAGATACGGCGAAAGGCGTGAGACATGAGGGCGGGAGGGAAAGTTTCGACCTTCTCGGTAACCAGACAGGTTTTCTTCAAGGAATGCATCTAAGGCTTTCAATGCGCCGGTTTCACCAATTGTCCAGCTTCGCTCAATTGTCTTATACCAGGGTTTGTCAGGCAAGAGACTGAGGTCGTCAATAGACAGGGATTCAGGATCTTCGATTGATTCAGTAGACAAGGAAATGTTGATCAGCGGGCGCGGGGGAGCTGCATTCAAGCATCCTTTTCGATAAAAAGGGGTAAAAACCCGATAAGGGCTTTTATCACTTTTCAAAACCTCCCACGGCTCCCAAAGCAAGGATCCGTTATAACTAAAGACGTCGATTCCTTGATTTTGAAGATACTTTTTTAGGTTCGCGTCTCTCGATACCCGCCAGGGCTCATAGCAACGGTTCCAATAAACAGCTTTGACATCAAATCGTTCTCTCAGGTCTGCCAGAATGTCTTCTGCTCTGCCGAGATAGATTGACAGCCGATCTTGCAGGGAAGCTGATAGGGAAGAGAGCGAGTGATGTAGCCAGATCCGCTTCGCTGCCCCTATCTTCCAGTGCCCGGCATCTTCGTCTTCCAGGATGTAAATAGGAAGGACCCGACCTTGCTCAATGGCGGCGCTCAGTGCTGGATTGTCCTGCAATCGCAAATCTTGCCGAAACCACATCAAAACACATTCTGTTTTAACCATTAGTCGCAATCCTGGAGAGACATGTTGTCGATCATACGAAGATTTATACGAATTATCTCAAGAACGGACCAATTGCGGAGAAGAAATTGTCAGCGATCGCTAAAGGTCTCTACGTCGAAATCTCGTAATTCTGAAAGAACCTCCGAAAGACTAACTAGTCCAACGCAAGGCATTGCGCCGAGTGTAGCAAATTCGCCAAGGGCAATTTTTCGGGCGAGGATCACAGCTGGGACCGTTGGAATATAGGGACCATGAGAGCTCTTCGCGATTATGTACCAGGATTGCTGATGATCTCGCCCAGACTTATCGGCTCCTTTTAGTTCGACATGCATACCACCATCAGCGGAGCCAAAAACATCAAAGAAATTGCTGGTGCTTAAAAGAGGTTTGGCCCATTTCCCGAGATGCAGAGGAAGGCCCAATCGAACGAGCCAAGAAAGAGCCCAAAGCCCCAAATGTAGAGCGGGTAACTCAAGACCGGCAGAAAAACGGATCTTCTCAATCCCGTATGTTTCGGGAAGCAAATCCAAGTCAGGAATGTCGCAATTGGCCATCCATCTCTTACCCAGCCCGGGGAAGGGTTGCCGATAGAGATCCTGCCATCCGTAGATTAAGGGCTTATCACTTGCAAAAGGCTTCAACGGCTTTCCGACGTAACTCAGTATACCTTGGGTCGTTGCCAATCCTCGCTCAGCTTTTTGTCCGGGACTGATGCCGAACGTCATGCAGGAAATTTCCTCAAAATCGGGGAGAAACTTCTCGACTACGGCCGAAGAAATGCCAGGCACTGTACTGGCACCGCTGATAACGGAAATGCCTTTCTTTTTTGCGGTTTGGTCCAGCATGGTGATGCCGCCGACAAAGTCTCGCCCGTCAGCGAGATCAATATAGGAAAACCCATTATCTATGCAGATTTGTGCGATCGTGTAATCTCGTGCCTGAAACGGACCGCAGGTGTTTACGACGACAGATGGTTCCAGTAGCCTTAGTTGCTCTGCCAAGGTTTCTTCCGCATCAAAAATAGCGATCTGGTTGTTGTTTCCAGGAAGTTCTCCTAACAGGTTGGCGGCTTTGGAGTGATTCCTACCAGCGATGACGACAGGAATTTCTGACCGCGCCAGAAGGGCTGCGATACGTTTGCCGAAATTTCCGTAACCACCGAGGATTAGGACGGGTCGCATCGGATCCCCGATACTTCAAACGACCCTTTATATCCAAAGGGTTTCCCAAATATGGGATGTGTTGTGTGAGTCCACATGGAAAACTGTTTTTCTGCAATCGCTTTTTCTTCCGCAAAGCCTTTTCCAAGGAAAAGGGAAAAAGGCATTGGTATCGTCAATCCAAAAATACGCCAGACATATCCACGATGGCTCAAGATCAGTCGCTCCTCCTTCCAATCAAGGTGGAACCGCCAGCCAAAGCCGAAATTCATAAATTCTATCAGTTCATTATTTCCCACGGAGACCATCCTGGAAACAAACTGAATTGGCTTCTTTCCAGGAAAATAGAAGGTTCGGGTAAATCGTAGAGCGTTTCCGGGAGGTGCACAATTGAACTTCACAGTTACCGGTATATCCGTGCCGGAGTAGGGGACAAGCATACCGCTCAAACCTGCCATTAAACCAACCCAAGGCTTAACCTTTACATCCAGTTTTCCAGCAACGGTAACCTCATCATTGGAATTTTGCCGAACCAGATAGTGATCTCTAAGGGCGGGCGGTAACTGTTGCCACTTATCTCCAAGAATGTCAGAAAATAAGGGAGTCTGAGGTCGCGTACCTTCTAGGTTATCAATCTTGGTTACGCCTAAGGTCCAAAGAAGAAAGTTACGGCCGGCTCTCATCACAGGATAGAGCATTTTACTGAGTAGCTTGTTACGAAATAGTAGTGCGTTGAAGCGATTGAACCAGCCTTGGCTGCTGCCAAGAAGAGCCATCATATTCAATGCATCCTGGCCATGATAATTAACATTTGAATATCTGAGAACCATGCCCTCATCGAGATCCAAACCCTGTTCTACGATTTCTTTATAGAGGGGATGCTCCTTTTCCGATCTGGCATCGATTAGATTAAGGTCGCCAACGGCCGACCGAATGCGCAATGAACGGGCAGCAAAGCTACAAATTGGACACTCTCCGTCATAGACGAAGCACACTCCCTCGTAATATTTTCTGTTCTGCATTTCGTTCATGTTAGGTATATGTAAGCCAAGCATTTACGAGTGTACAGATAGTTTCATATTCTTGTGGGTATAGGTGCAGTGATGAAGGTAGAGAAGACTAAATTATCAGAGGAAAGTCGGCTTCATGACCATGTCGGGGAACGAGATTTCCTGGATTGCTATACTGTTATTTTTCCTGACAAGGAGGTGCCGATTGAAGAAGTGGTTCAGCGGTTGTTTTTGGATTTTCCAGCCTGGGTGCAGACATTGCTGAATATTCGGGACGGCGTTGTTCGTTTTTTTGGGTTGAAGACCACAGTGGGCTTGCCGACGGATATGAGGTATCGATCTTCCCTTAAAGTCGGAGAGCATGTGAACTTTTTTAAAATCCAGAGTATTGCGGAAAATGAAATCATTGTCGGCGAGGATGACAGCCATCTGGATTTCAGGATTGCCATTCGAAAAGATTGTTTGCAATCAGATAGCATTTCTCTCTCCACCTGGGTTCACCCGCACAATCTTCTCGGCAAGCTCTATCTGCGAATGATCTTGCCCTTCCATATCCTGATTGTGACATCGCGTCTTAAAGGAGTTGCACGGCATTTCGCCTGAAAAAAGCTAGTTCCTTTTTACAAAGATGATAAACTCGGCCCCAATAACAATTAAAAAGAGGGCCCTGCAATGAACTTGCTGAACTCCATTCAACAATCCCATAAATCTATGGTTGAGGGGCGAGATGTTCCCTGGATGCTCCGGCAATGGGTGGAGAGAACGCCAGAAAATCCATTTATGATATGGGAGCCGTTTGAGGGTGAGGGGGCAACATATAGTTACAGGGAATTTGATGTTGCCGTGCGGGCCGTAGCTGCAGCCCTTCACAAAAAAGGCGTCGCTTTTGGTGAGAAAGTGCTTTTGCATATGGATAACAGCCCGGAATTTGTTATTTCCTGGTTTGCCTGTGCCCATATT
>JANSXH010000024.1 GCA_024743055.1 Pseudomonadota bacterium | reverse complement strand
GACACGCCCAAGGCAAGCGCACGGACAACACACAACACATACAACACACACACGCCCGCACACCAACACACTCACACAACAAACACGCACTGGCCAAGCCCCCATGAACCGGACCCATCCAGACATGGAACATCTTGTAGAGATCATCAGCGATTTTTGATTCCGAAAGCACATAGCCCATAAAAATAAACATCGGCAGGGTCAGGAGCGGATACCATTTCATCAGTTTCATGGCAGAGGAGAAGGGAATATCCGAGCCACCGGTTCCCCAAAGCGCCAGGGCGGCGATTGCCGCAACGGCACCGATAGCACCAAAAACCCGCTGGCCTGTCATCAGCATCAGCATCATCGATGCGAACATCGCTATGGCGATCAGGTTATAGGACATCAGAGTTCAACACCCCGGATCTTCGCCAGGTCTTTGAAAAACTCGGATATGGCCTGCAGCAGCATCAGGAAGAAACCGAAACACATGATAATCTTGATTGGCCACATATAGGGACGCCAGGCGGTTGAACTGCGCTCCCCATATTCAAGGGAGTAGCTGGTGCTGTCGACAGCACCATAAAGCAGGACCCCGAGATAGAAGATCAGCAGGAAAATGGTAATGACGTCCACCTGGGCTTTTCGGCGCGGCGACCAGTCGCCATAGAAAAGATCCATGCGAACGTTGGCCCCGAGTTGAATGGAGTAGGGGCCGCCCATGATGTAATAAGTGACCATGGCGAACTGGGCGATTTCCAGTGTCCAGAGCGACGGCAGGATGAAGGTCTTGGAAAAGGATGACCAGAGCAGGATGGCGATCATCACGAAGATGCCGTACATCATGATCCGACCGATCCGGCGGTTCATGCCATCGACAAAATGAACATATCTGCTGACGAAAGCGGGCATACGGCTCCTGAAGTGCATTGTCATGTTCGGGCGCGTTCAGGAGGTCTCACGAGCGTGGCTTGTCGTGATATCCAATTGCACTTACACAAACGATACCGTGAAAAAATGAAATGATAAACAGAGAAATCGGCTTCGGGTATTGGCTGTCTGAATTTCTCCGTAATCGAAAGAGGGAAGATAAACCGGTTGACATTATTGCGAATGATTATCATTATCATTTACAAGTTGAAATCAAGGAGTCTTTTATGGCACAAGCAGAAATGATACCGGATGCACTGGACGAGTTGTCCTTTCCAGAACAGTTGATCCTGTGGACTGCCCGCTACTGGGCTGATGGATATCGTCAGAATTACTCTCCCTATGAGACCCTGAAAGTGACTTACAGACGTGCCAAATGCCCACAGTCTCTCCTGTTGCTCGACAGCTTCCTATCCTTGATGGTTGCCGGGCGCAGCCGTCCGGTGGATATCCGTTGCCCTTGTTGCGGCGGTATCTCACCGGATGAATGGCGTATTCTCCAATCGGTCGCCTTGGCGCAGACGGGGAACGTTTTCCAGATTTCGGGAATGATCTCCCATTTTTTGGAACCGACCACCGTCCGCCATTGCCTGCCACTTATCTTCAATTGGGCAGAAGATCTGGGGGAGCATAAATTGCTCCTGCCAGTGCGCAGCTCGATGCATGAGGCGCTTTACCGCAATCACGCCGCAGTAAATCATAATAAACCGCAATGGACAGAAAAGCCGTCCCACAAGACTCTCCTCCATTGATCGTCACACATTTTTCTGCGGATGCTTGCCATCCGATCATTTGGCAGGCTAGAACGGGGGATAAAATAAGAAAGCACCCTTCCTGAGATGTTTCTTGCCGCAAAGTCAAATCCCCTGCGCTCCGCCTTGATGATGCTGGCGGCCTGTGCCCTGATCGCTGCGACGACCCTGCTTGCCAAAGGCCTTGGCACAGGCTTTGAAGGGCCGCCGTTGCATCCCTTACAAATCAGTGCTGGCCGCTTTATCTTTGCATTATTGGGTCTGATGATTTTCCTGCCGATCCTGAGGCCAAATTTCCAAAAGCCTGCGATCAAGCTTCATATCGGTCGCTCCTTTTTTGGCTGGGCGGGGGTCACGTTGATGTTTGCGGCGGTGGCCCGCATCCCGGTTTCCGACGCGACGGCCATCAGTTTCCTCAATCCGATCTTTGGTATGCTGCTCGCTATCCCACTGCTGGGAGAGCGGGTTGGACCGATCCGATGGCTCGCTGTTGCTATCGCTTTGATCGGCGCGCTGGTCTTGCTTAGACCTGGAACCTCTGCTTTTGAGCCCGCAGCTCTAATTGCTCTGTTGGCCGCCTTGTTTATGGGAATGGAGGTTATCCTGATCAAGAAGCTGACTGGACGGGAAGCGCCTGTTCAGATCCTTGTCATCAATAACAGCATTGGTGCCGTTATTGCCTGCACGGCAGCCAGCTTTGTCTGGATGCCACCCAGCTTGGGACAATGGGCGGCACTTGCCGCCATTGGGTTGGTCATGGTATCCGCCCAGGCACTCTATATCCAGTCCATGCGAAGTGGTGAGGCTAGTTTTGCTCTTCCTTTTTCCTATTCCACTTTGGTATTTGCTACCCTCTATGACTTCTGGATATTTGATGTCGCCCCCGGATGGGTCAGTATATTGGGCGGTCTGATCATTCTTTCCGGTGCCCTGCTGCTGGGTTGGCGAGAAGTCCTGCAAGAACGGAGACGTGCTGAGAAGGTCTGAGTGTATTTCTCATGATCCAAAGTCGGTCTGGATTTTCTTGGTATCAAGTGATATCCGTTCAGGGTAACCTTCATATCCTGATAAAAACAAGGACAACTCCATGGGCTATGAGTTTCTGCTGACATCCATCGTGGTTATCTTACTGCCGGGTACCGGTGTGCTTTACACGCTGGCAGTGGGATTGGGGCAGGGGCTGCGGCAAAGTGTGTTTGCAGCTTTTGGCTGTACTCTGGGTATTGTGCCCCATGCGCTGGCCAGTATTGTTGGCCTGTCGGCGCTACTGCATACCAGTGCAACAGCCTTTCAAGTGGTGAAATTTCTTGGTGTCGCGTATTTACTTTATATGGCCTGGAATGTCCTGAAGGATAAGGGGATCTTACAGGTTTCGGGTGACAAAACACGGACCAGGCCTATGAAAGTCGTTGTTAGCGGTTTTTTTCTAAACATCCTCAATCCGAAATTGTCCTTGTTCTTTCTGGCCTTTCTGCCGCAATTTGTGCCCAGTGGTGCCGCAAGCCCAACAATAGACATGTTGACCCTTGCCGGGGTTTTCATGCTTCTCACATTTGTCGGTTTTGCTGTCTATGGTGCGGCGGCGTCGGCAACACGAGACTATATTTTATCTAAACCTGCCGTAATGACCTGGCTGAGGCGCTCCTTCGCCGGAGCTTTCGCCATACTGGGAGCAAGACTGGCCCTGTCAGAGCGGTAACAATGATCAACGAAACCAAAGTTAAAAGTAAAGGGAGCAAAAAATGAAATTTCTGACAAAATCCGTACTGGCCGGTTTTGGCCTGAGTTTGGCCCTCACCGGTGTAGCGTTGGCGGAAACCCGGGTCACTTATAAATCTGCCAAGACCACTTCTTCTTATTATCAGATGGCGGTTCAGATCGCCGAGGCTATGAAAGCGGCATCCGGCGGTGATATCATCGTGACAGTGGAAGAAAGCCAGGGCTCAGTCCAGAATGTCATGGAAGCCAAAGCACGTGGTGGTGATTATGTGTTTACGACCCCACCGGTTCTAGTGAAGCTGGCCCAGGGCGGCAAGGCGATGTTCAAGGATAAAACCGATCCCAAATTTGATGAGATCCGGGCCTTGTTTCCCATTCCATCCCTGACCATGCATTTCGTTATGTCGGAAGGCAGCGGGGTCAAGGACTTCAGTGATCTCGAAGGCAAGAAGGTGCTGATCGGAAAAGGCTCTTTCGGTGCGCGAGAAGGGGCGAAATACCTGAAGCTGTTTGGTCTGGAAGGCAAGGTTGATCTTGCCGATGTGGAGCTATCCAATGCGGTGCCAGCGCTTAAAAACGGTCAGATCGATGGTTTTGTTACCGCCGGTTCCTGGCCAGCCCCGAATGTGATTGAAGCAGCGGCATCTACCGGCGTAACTGTCCTGTCCCTTGATGACGATCAGATTGCCAAAACCAAACGTACCAAGCTTGTGATCCCTGCCGGAACCTATTCTGGACAGAAAGCAGACATCACAACAACCTCTCTGCCCGTTGTGGCCTATACGACGTCCGCAATGGATGACGAAACAGCCTATCAGTTAACCAAGACCTATTGGGAACAGAAAGCAAAGATGGGTGAAGGCGCGGCCTGGTGGAATGGTGTTGATGAAGAATTACTGTCCAATATATCCGGCAAGATTCACCCCGGTGCTGTCCGTTATTACGAGGAATCAGGCGTTGCCCTGACAGATGATCAGCGCTAAAGACGCGCCTGATCATGCTCAAGTTCAGATGTCAGGCGGCACTCCCGCCTGACATTTTTTTCAAATAGTGTTCTGATGCCCTCTAATCCAACTTTCAGTTCTCCCGCAACCCGACTTTTCTGGTTTCTGCTGGCTGCCCTATTGGTTGCCTTTCATATCGGGTTGATTTTTTCCGGGCTGGTTCCGAACCTGGTCAGCCGACCCTTGCATATGGCCTTTATTTTGCCCTGGGTTCTGGTCTTTGCCGCCTCTTCACGCTGGCAGATTATTTCGGGTAGCTTTCTGGCGGCTATAGGAATTGCAAGCTGCCTCTGGATCGTATTTTCTCATAATATGCTGGCGGACCAATATGGCTTTCTTGAGAATAATTTCCAGCTCGCCGTTGCCGCGGTCCTGTTGTTTGTCGTGTTGGAAGCCTCACGACGGGCCATTGGCTGGCCTTTACCCACAGTTGCTCTCATAGCGCTTCTATATGGATTGTTTGGTCAGCAAATTCCTGGTGAATTCGGTCACGCGGGAACCCCGATCTACAGCTTTCTTGGCACTCTGACCATTGCAGAGGGCGGAATTTGGGGGAGCCTTACGGGTGTATCGGTCGGAATTGTTGCCATCTTCGTCATATTTGGTGCAGTCCTTAACTCGGGAGAGGCTGGGCAGGGCTTTATGAATGTAGCAGCTGCAGCGGCGGGTCGTCTCAAGGGAGGTGCTGCCAAAGTCTCTGTTATTTCTTCAGCCCTTTTCGGATCCATTTCGGGGTCGGCCTCTGCCAATGTCGCCTCTACGGGCGCCATCACTCTTCCGGCCATGACTGGCCTTGGCTATCCAAAACGCCTGGCTGCCGCAGTTGAGGCAGTAGCCTCCTCTGGCGGGCAGATCATGCCGCCTTTGATGGGAGCAGGCGCCTTTGTCATGGTCGAGCTTACCGGCGTTCCCTACACCGGCATCATGGCCGCCGCTTTTCTTCCGGCGATCCTGTATTTCCTCGCGGTTTGGGTCGGTATTAACGCCTATTCGCGGAAATTCGAGTTGAAATCCATTTCAAAAGAGGATCAGCCGGCATCCCGGGATATTCTCATCACATCGGCTTTTTTCCTGATCCCCTTCGCGGTCCTGATGTGGGGGATGTTCGGAGCTGGATATACGCCGCAATATGCGGCTTGCCTGTCAATTTTGGCAGGGGCTTTGTTGTTGTTTGTTGATCGACGGTTGCGCTTTGATCTGAGGGAGATCGGCACAAGAATTGAAAGAGCCTGCCTAACCGCCGGTCGTCAGGTATCGATGATCGCTGCCATCATTCTTTGTGCGTCGATCATCATTGGTGTCCTGTCGATTACCGGTCTCGGGGTCAAGATTACGTCTCTTATTCTCTCAGGATCCGGGGGATTGCTATGGCCATCTTTGCTGCTGACAGCTTTCGCCTGTCTGATCCTCGGAATGGAAGTGCCGACGACAGCCGCCTATGTCATTTGTGTTTCTGTCGCTGGCCCGGCCTTGATCCAATTGGGGCTGCATCCGCTGCAGGCCCATCTGTTCGTATTCTGGTTTGCCTTGCTCTCGACCATCACTCCGCCCGTTTGTGGCGCCGTATTTATTGCGTCGGGAATGATCGGAGAGAATTGGCTACGGGTGGCCCTGACAGCCATGGCGCTTGGGGTGGGGCTTTATATCATCCCACTGGCCATGATCGCCAATCCGTCTTTACTAGATTTTGCCGATGCGCCTCTCTCAGCACTTTTTACTTTCCTTCAGGTGGCGGTTGGATTGGCGGTTATCTCTTTTGCCCTGATTGCCACACGGAATGCAGGACTCAAGCTTGGGTTGGTGTTGATTGGGGGTGCGATTATCTTCTTTCCTGTTTTCTTGAATGGTTAGTTTGGTTGTCGGAAAAAGCGGACCCCAGCGATGATCAGGATAGCGGCAAACAAACCAATGGCGCCGAGGATCACCATGATCAGAGTAAAGACAGGCCCTTCCCAGACATGAACGACCACCCAACCGGCAAGGGCGAGCAATATGAGCCTGGATGTGATCGCTAGGAATGGGATTAACGGCTTGTTGGCGCCAAACAGAGCAAAGGTCAAGCCGAGTCCGGCTCCGAGCAAGGGGAGCAGCGGACCGATCCAGGTAAGATAAAGGACCCCGGCAGAGATAACCTCGGGGTCTTCTGAGAACAGACCCATCCATTGTTCGGCAGCCAAAAGGGCAGCGGCTCCGAACAGGAGGCCTATGGCGATGGAGATGCCAGTGCCGTACCATGCAATTTGCCGCACCCTGTCTTGCTGTCCAGCGCCAAGATTGGTTGCAACCATGGTGATGACGGCGGATCCAAGGGCGAAGGTCACGGGAATCTGCAGGAGTTCCAGCCGATTGGCGGCACCATATCCTGCCAACAAAGTCTGGCCGTAGGTGGCGATGAAACCGGTAGAGAGGATAAGAATCATCTGGGTTTGCAAAACATTCAGGGAGGCAAAGCCACCGATCCCCAGGATTTCTCTCATATGTGGTCCAGAGGGTTTGAAATTCCGCCAACTTAGACGGATGATACTTTTCCCCATCAGCAGATAGGTCAGCAACAGGAGGGCTCCGGCGCCGTAGGACGAGAGTATGGCGATGGCTGCACCACTGATGCCGAAGGCCGGGAAAGGGCCCCATCCCAGGATCAGGGCTGGCGCCAGAGCCAGATGAAAAGCTTCGCCGATGACAATGGCGCTGGCCGGGATCAGCATATTACCGGTGCCGCGTAGGATATTCGCCAGCACATTCATTAGCCAGACCAGAAGGATGCCGCCAAAGACGATGGTGGAATAAGTATTGGCCGCTTCCAGGCTCGCCCCTTCCGCGCCCAACCATTGATATATTGCACTTCCAAACAACAGGAACAGCAGGCTGAAAAAAGCCGCCACGAGTACAGCGAGCAACAATCCTTGGGCGGCTACAATGCCAGCATCCTTTTGCTCCCCGGCGCCAAGGGCGCGGGCGACGGCTGCGGCAGTACCCGTACCAAGGCCACTCGCCGACATCATCTGCATGATCAGAAAAATCGGGAAAACAATACTGACTCCGGCCAACGCTTCTGTCCCGAGCCAGCCAATAAACACAGCATCGAACGCGATAAACGCAACCCGGGCAACCGCCTCTCCCACATTCGGGGCGGAGAGGCGCAAGAGAGTCGTCAGGATAGGCCCCTGCAGCATTTTTTCCGTAGGTGACAGAACCGGGTTTAACGTATTGGTCACGGAATCTTTCAATGGCTCTGTCGGGATATCGGTCATCGCGGATTAGGCTCCGGCTGTTATTTATATGAACCGCCATCACAGCATGATGGACTTGCCCGTTTCAATTACCTATGGGGTAAGTGCCATCCTTCCTCAAACCAGTGTCTATTTTTTAGACAGCAAAAGCTGATTTATAGGCCTTTTGTGTCTATTTTACTAACAGTCACCCGTATCATTCTCAAATCTGGCCGTTAGGCTTTCGACCGTATAATGGGCCTTCGGCAGAAAAGCATTACACTCTCGAAAATCGGGATCAGCGATAATACAGTCGCGGCCGCAGAGTAAATATGCTTCCTGTTTTCTGTGGTCATTGAACCATATCCGTCCGCCGGGAGTCGCAATATAGCCGTCAATTTCTTCCTCAATATCCGTAAGAAGATCTTCCAGGGACGGCACTTCAGTATCTGCATCCCAGGAAAAGGAACCATGTGTGTGATAGGAGGCAATGACCCGAAATCCGGGAGGCTCAAGCGCTGGTTCACAATGATCAATCTCACCGCGAATTTCAGGGGTTGCAGCTAATGTCCCGTCTTCGCGGTAGCCAAAAAGACCACAATACTCCACGCCGTCCCGCAAGGATTTGAGTTGGACTTTCGTCAGATAGGTGATGGCAAAGTGATCGATGTTGCGAAACTGATGGATCGGTCGTTCCGCAGAGGCCGGCAAAGTGAAAAATAGGAAAAATAGAATGGTAGTAATCTTCCCGATCATATCACGATTGGTCCATGCCATGGCTTCCTGAATAGGATGAGGGAGGTGGTGGCTGCCAACCTTTCGGAGCACCTGCCTCAGGTTTCAGAATTTCCACTTTGAGAGGGAAGCAGGCAGCTTCATCACTGGAATGACTGCCACTGCAATCGCCACCAGGGCAGGCCGACAGGGCTCCTAGCAAATCAATTTCTGCAAAAAACTCGATATAGTCTCCGGGCCGGGCTGGACTCGCCTTCATGAAATATTGATGGGTGTCTCTTGTGAAACCTGTGCACATGAAGACATTAAGAACATCATGAATAAATGGCTCCGCCTCTTTCGTACTTATCTGCATATGGTTGGCATAAGAGCGGATCAGATTGGAATGGCAACAATGATGGTAGTCTTCTTCGCTCAGCAGAGCATTGGTGTAGGGATCACAGCGAGTACCAATCACATCATGGACACCGCCTCCATACTCATCCCATCCATACCAATCGAGACTGTCATGAGTGATTGTCGCCATTGGCCGTAAATAGGGCAAGCTGCTCCAGAGCCGATCTCCGGTACTGACATGTGTCCCGTGCAGAGCCCGGGTCTTGCCACTATAAAACTTCTCTTGATGGTTTGATGCGTTCCATAAATTTAGATCCCCCACCTGGGTGCCTTCGACACTGATGATGCGGAAAAAACACCCGGCAGGAACGGTGAAGGTTTCAGCTTCGCGAGGCGGAACGATGATTGTATCCACCGTCTGCAAGCTCTGCTTTGCTTCGGTATAAAAACCAGGATCGAAGGCTGGAAAACTGTCCGTTGGATAACAGATCACGGGCGCAACGGCCCGGCGGGCCTCGGCATCTATTGGAGCGGGGTTATCGGAGCGGAGTTTCATACAGGAACCTTTTCACGAGAGATGTGCAGTCTTACTGCCATAGTAATGACATACAGGTTTGGGACAAGTGTATCGACGATAGGAACTCAGGTCACGCTTGCGTGAGAAAGCGGCCATCAAGATTGTCTGACCTTGGTTCAGCCGTTAGTTTAGGGCGTCGAAAGCAAAGTCATCATGGTCATCAAAGCCCGTTTTACCCCTCTAGTCTCTAGCTCAGGAGAGAGCCCATGCAATTGAATTTCAAAGCAAAATTTGCCCTTCCAATCGCCTTTGTCTGCAGTCTGTTGTTTCTGCAGCCGGCCTTTGCCATTGATGACGGATTGATTATCAAAACCAGCGACTTTGACGTTGGGAAAACACTTGACCGTCTCGGCATCGCGCTAGAGCGCAACGGTATCAAGGTTTTTGCCCGGGTCGATCATGCCAAAGGCGCGAAGTCAGTAGATCTTGAGTTAATGCCGAATTCCGTCCTTATTTTTGGTAATCCAAAGCTGGGGACACCGTTGATGACCGCCAATCCGGCGATAGGACTGGACCTTCCATTGAAAGCGGTAGCCTGGCAGGAAAAGGATGGGACGGTGAAACTTGCCTATACGGATCCAAACTGGCTTGCGGCACGTTATGGGATTACGGATCGGGAAAAAGTGTTTATGAAAATGACGGGTGCGCTTAAGAAATTTACTGATATGGCGGTGACAAAGGGCGCTTTGCCTAAAAAGTAACAGCAAGAGCAAATCATGAAACACCCACTTAAGTAGTATTTTATTAGAAATTAAGAATTATTTTACGCTTCACATATACTTGTTAGTTGAATTAGACGCGATGCTCACGAGTAATATGTGGAGGTTTTATGGAACGCTTTCTGAACCGGTTTGCAATTAAGTACCGGATTTCCGTTGTAGTCCTTGTCCTGATAGTTGCCCTGCTAGGCTTTGCTGGCTACGAGGCAAAAGGGCTCATTTCTACTACTCAGGAGCTAGAAAAGGTCAGTACTCTGGCGCATTTGGCGCCAGACGTAAGTAATCTGGTCCATGAAATGCAAAAGGAACGGGGGGCTTCGGCCGGCTTTATTTCCTCCAAAGGTGCGGAAGAGTCCAAGAAATCCCTTACAACCCAGAAAACGGAAACCGACAAAGCCCTTTCCGTCCTTGAGCAAAAAATAGCGACCCTGGAATTTAGTCAGTTCGATCCGCAATTGTCAGAGCAGATTTCTGCAGCTCAAAAAGACCTTGCCGAGCTCAAGGGATCACGCGGGAAAGTTGCCGCCCTAGACTATTCAGTCCCGCAAATGGCTGGGTATTATACAGGTACCATCAATAAGCTTCTTTCTGTTGTTAAAGAGATCAGCGGCTTGACGACCAATGCTGCTATTCTGACCGAAATTGCCGCCTATATTGCTGTATTGGAAATAAAAGAGCATGCAGGTCTGGAGCGGGCTTTCGGCACCGCAGGATTTGCCGCTCGCGGCTTTACGCCTGACCGGTTCAAGAAATTCGTTTCTCTCATTGCTGCACAAGAAGCCTTCAAGAACAGTTTTGATACCTATGCGAATGAAAGGGCAATTGATCTGTATAATACGACGGTTTCCGGACCGGATGTCAGTAAGATTGATGAATGGCGAAAAATAGCCATCGCCACTCCAGCAAATCTATTTAGTTCCGGTGTTTCCGGGAAGGACTGGTACGCCACCATTACCAAAAAAATCGATCTGATGAAACAAGTTGAAGACGTTTTGGCGGCCGATATTGCAGAGATGGCCTATGCACTGAAAAATAAAGCCTCAAATGCTCTTATCTTTGTGATGGTTGTCTCAGCTATCGCCATTGCAGGTAGCGCAGTATTCTCCTTTTTCGTTGTACGTTCCATCGTGAAGCCGCTTGGAGGGCTTCAAGTGAGCATGACTGAGCTGGCTTCTGGTAACCTGGACGCCGAGATACCGAATACGGATTATGGTAGTGAGATCGGCGTCATGGCAACTTCAATCGAGGTCTTTCAAAAATCTGGTCTTGAAAACAAAAAACTGCAGGCTGAAGCTGAGCAGGCTCGTATTGACGCCGCTCAAGCTGAAGAAGAGCGTCGGCAGAACGAATTGGAAGCTGAAGAGCGCCAGCGTCAAGAAAAGGAAGAAATGGATCGAAAGGCTAGAGAGCAACAGCTTAAAGAACGCCTTGATATGGCAAACCAGTTTGAAGAAAGCGTCTCTACGGTTCTCAATACGGTCTCAAGCTCTGTTTCCGGTCTTGCGGAAACAGCTGACAATATGTCGGCCTTTGCAGAGAAAACAACAAATGAGTCGAAAACAGCTTCGATCGCGACACAACAGGCAGGGTCAAATGTCCAGACAGTTGCTGCTGCGTCTGAAGAAATGGCCTCATCTGTTCAGGAAATTCAGCGTCAGATTGATACTTCCGCAAACAAATCCGTAGAGGCAGTGGAAATTGCGGAGGATGCCGCCGCCCAAGTTGATCAATTATCGACCGCGGCAGCCGCTATCGGTGATGTCATTAGCCTAATTAATGACATCGCGGATCAGACAAACCTGCTGGCGTTGAACGCAACGATTGAAGCCGCTCGTGCTGGAGAAGCCGGAAAGGGATTTGCTGTTGTTGCCTCGGAAGTGAAAAACTTGGCGTCTCAAACCAATAATGCCACAAGCGAGATCGAAGGTCAGATTAAAACCATGCAGGCGACGGTCGGTGATGCCGTCAATGCTGTACAAAAAGTCACAGAAACAATTTCTGATGTCAATGAAGCGTCTTCAACAATTGCTGCCGCAGTTCAACAGCAAACTGCGGCGACCACCGAAATCAGCAGAAGTGCTTCCCAAGCAGCTGCAGAGACGGAGGAAGTTGGCAGCAGCGTGGAAGCGGTAAATAACTTGGCCTCAGAAACCGGTCAGGCAGCGTCCGGCGTGCAGTCTGCCTCTCGGGAACTTTCTGAGCAAGCAGCAGTATTACAGAAGGAAGTCGATAAGTTTCTTTCAACTATCCGCGCCGCTTAACCACCCGATCCTCACGCCTCTTAGAGACTTTTGTAACGGTTGGCATTTGTGCAAAGATTTGCAGGATGAATTTTGTCTGAAATGCCTTTACTCAGCTGAGGCAGATTTGGTCTTTGGAAAGGCATGTGGAACTGGAAGCCCGAACATTTCGAAGCCAATAAAAATCAACGAGTTTCGCAAGACGTCTTCGGCTTCGTCCGGATCTCCCTCGGCAATTGCTCTCAGGATTTCATTGGTACCTGAGAGAATTTTCTTAACAGGGATCTGGCTCTCCACTGTGCCGCCGGAACGCTCGGACTTAATGAGGCTCTGAAGCATCATATGCATAATGGTGTAATACCGTTCCCAGGAATTCAGAAGCATTTCATTTTCTGAAGCATTGCAAATAGTTTCGTGGAACTGCCAGTGATATTCAAACAATAAGGGTAGGTTGTCGTTGCGGGCGGCTACTTCCATACGCTTTGCTATGCCGGATAGCGTCTTCAGGATAAAGCCGCCGTTATGGGTTGCAGCGAAGCGGGCAGCCAGACCTTCCAGTCCTGCCCGCATAACCAATACCTCTGACATTTTTTCTTGAGAGAGGTCTGAAACAAAGGCCCCGCGATTGGCAATGATCTCGATGATGCCCTTTTCCGAGAGCCGGATCAGGGCTTCACGCACTGGGCTTCTGCTGACTTCATATTCCTTAGCTAAATCTTGCTCAATAAGCCGCATTCCAGCCCTTAAATTACCGGAAGCGATACGATGCAAGATAGCGTCATAAATGCGATCTGCAGAAATATGATTTGTATCTTTATTTGACATAGTAGAAATCAATTACCAACAGTAAATAATTCAGGATCATCTCATATACCGATGCCTCTATGGTCTTATATAATTGTTTTACAAATACTATTTCTTCGATGCTCAGCGTGACAGGGCTGTTCGCTAGACGGCATACAATGAGATTTATGGTGTTCACTCTAATAGAGTAAAGCTAGATCAGTCCAGCTTAAATTGAAATAAATGCAATGTAATGCTCGTTACATATGTTCGTTAACTGATTTACTGGAATAATGAAATCGTTCCAGAATTTAGTTGTCCAATGGCAATAAGAAAAGCCGGCAAATGGAGCGCCGGCTTTTCTAAGATTCAGGTTCAGATCAATTTGATCTGCTGAACTTGTTTTTCTATTTTATTTTTTTGATTTCACCGCTGGCGAGTTTCTCTTTGTAGTCTGCCAGGAGTGCTTTGACCTTCGGCATAAGCATATAAAGGCCGATGATATTGGCGATCGCCATGGCGAAGATCATGGCATCAGAGAAGTCAATGACCGGGCCGAGGCTCATGGAAGCGCCAATGACAACAAACACACAGAAGATGAGTTTGAAGACGACTTCCTTGGCTTTGCCTTCCCCGAACATATAGGTCCAGGCTTTAAGGCCGTAGTAGGACCAGGAGATCATGGTTGAGAAAGCAAACAGAACGGCTGCGATTGCCAGAACATATCCAAATCCTGAGAAGTTGGCTTCAAAGGCCTTGGATGTCAGAGCAATACCTGTAACTCCACTGTCCGGGACCCAGGAACCAGTGATCACAATCACCAGGGAGGTCATGGTACAGATCACAACCGTATCGATGAACGGCTCGAGCAGGGCTACATAACCTTCTGTAACCGGATGCTTTGTCTGAACCGCCGAATGGGCGATCGAAGCAGATCCGATACCGGCCTCGTTAGAGAAGGCCGCCCGTTTGAAGCCTTGGATAAGAGCACCAATAGCCCCGCCAGCCACAGCTGTTGGTGCAAAAGCACCGGTGAAGATGGCGCTGATGGCGTCCGGTATGGCACCGATATTCATGAAGATGATGATCAATGCTGCACCGACATAAAGAACTGCCATGCCAGGCACAATCTTTTCTGTCACCCGGGCGATGGACTTGATGCCGCCGATGATGACGACGCCAACCAGAGCTGCCATGATCAGACCGAACAACCAGCCTTTACCCTCAAAGAATGGGATAATGCTGGAGATCTGAGCAAATGACTGATTGGCCTGGAACATATTTCCGCCGCCTAAGGCACCGCCAATACAACAGATGGAAAAGAAGATTGCCAGGATCTTGCCGAGAGTGGCTTTTCCCTGTTCGGACAAACCCTTTGACAGATAGTACATCGGGCCGCCCGAAACCGTACCGTCCTTATATTCATTCCGGTAATGCACACCGAGTGTACATTCGGTGAATTTGGACGCCATGCCGAGCAGACCGGCCAGGATCATCCAGAAGGTTGCTCCGGGCCCACCGAGATAGACGGCGACACCAACCCCGGCAATATTTCCGAGGCCAACCGTTCCGGATAAAGCCGTCGCCAGCGCCTGGAAGGGCGTGACTTCACCGGCATCTTTCGGATCAAGATAGTCCCCTTTTACGAGGCTGATGGAATGACCAAACCCGCGGAACTGAATAAAGCCGAAATAAACCGTAAAGACGACGGCAGCAATCACCAGCCAACCGACGATAAGTGGAAAGTTTGTCCCGAAGATCGGGACGGAATAAAAAATGGTACTGACGATCGGATTGACAATTGGAGCAACTGCATCGCTGATTGCCTGGTCAATACCGCTTTGCGCGGAGGCGATGGCCGGCGCCATTATCGGCAATCCCGCCAGTGCCCAAGGTAAGCGTTTTAACATGAGAAAGTTCCTTCCTGCATTCAAATTGGGTGAATTTTAGGCTCTGGACCTAAGGCACAATTGTTGTTGGAACCGGCGAGATCTGGGCCAGTGTAATGGCCAGTCCGCCCAGTAGCCGTTGTGCGAGCGCCGAGTCTCCCGTTCGACCAATAATGATCTGGTCGGCATTTTTCTCGGACGCGATAGAACAGAGCAATTCACCGGCATGACCGTGGCGAACTTCACAAGTGGCGGAAACGCCGGATCCGTTGAGCTCGTCGGTGACGGGTTGAACCTGCGCCAATGCGCGCGTTAATTCCTGTTCCCGTCTGCCATGCCTTTCAGCAAGTTCTTCTGGTGTGTGAAAACTATAGGGCGACCATTCGATCACCTGAACTAAATGCAGCGCTGCCCCCGATTTTTTAGCCAATTTAGCTGCATAGTCGACAGCACGGCTTGAATGCTCCGTACTGTGAAATCCTACGACGTAAATATCTGACATAAATGTTCCCCCTAAAACCAATGTAACCTGGTCACCCCAATGGAAGGTACTTGCGACGTGCACAAACGCCGCTCAGAGTTCAAGACCTTGTTTCACTGATCAAGGCTGTATGTTTCCTTCCTAATATTATCTTATCCTCAAATTCTAGGATTTGGCATATTTTTATTTGGAAAGGCGTCCAAAATTATCATAAGTATTTGTTTTATAACAAATTTCAGAATGAAACAAAAATGTAAAAACCTGATTCAACGCAGTGGTCACGCGCATAAAAGTGGCCGGTTTTTCGTTAAACCAGTGAGAACAATTGAGTTAGGAGTGATATTTAATGGTTGTTTCTTGGAACCGCTGCTCTGACATTTGAATAGGCGGTGGCAAAGTCAAAACAGCCACCTGTGGAGAGCGGACCGACATGCTCCCGATACAATTGCTGCCAGGGTGTTTGGTGATCCGGCATATCAGCCGTCCAGGACTTCCGCCTCTCCTCCAGCTCCGTCTCCTCGACGAGAAGATCGACACGACGGTTAGGAATATCAATCCTTACCTTATCATTTGATTGCAATAACGCCAATGGGCCACCGACAGCTGACTCTGGTGTTACATGCAGGATCGACGGGCTTCCCGACGTCCCGCTCTGGCGGCCATCACCCAAAGTTGGTAGTGAGTTCACCCCCTGCTTCAGCAGATAGTCTGGTGGCTGCATATTGACGACCTCGGCTGATCCCGGCCAGCCTACAGGCCCGGCCTGGCGGATTACAAGGATACAGGTCTCATCAATATTGAGAGAGGGATCATTGATGCGGGCATGGTAATCCTCAGATCCTTCGAAAACGATGACCCGCCCTTCGAACATGCCGGGATGATCCGGATGCTCGAGAAAACGTTTCTGAAACTCTTCATCTATGACAGACGTCTTAAGAATTGCGGAATCGAAGAGGTTCCCGCTCATCACTATAAATCCTGCTTGCTTCTTCATAGGGGCATCAAAGGACAAAATGACTCGCCGGTCACTGGTTTCCGCCACTCGATCGCCAATCGAGTTACCGTCGCATGTCACACAATCCCCATGAAGTTTACCGGCCTGATCCAACTCCCAAAGCACCGCGGGAACACCCCCCGCCCGATGATAGGCTTCCCCCAAATATTCTCCGGCCGGCTGCAAGTTCACCAACAGAGGCAGATCATATCCATGGGTCTCCCATTCTGTGATATCGATGTCGATCCCGGCATGACGGGCGATGGCATTAATATGAATCTGGGCATTGGTTGATCCGCCCAATACCGTATTAAGGGCAATGGCGTTTTCAAACGCCTTTTTTGTCAGAATGCGGGTTGGTCTCAGATCTTCATGGACCATAGTAACCGCCTGCTTGCCGGTTTTGTAGGCCATGGCCGCCCGGTCCCGATACGGCGCCGGGATCGAAGCGCAACCGGTAAGGGAAAGTCCAAGGCCCTCTGCCAGGCTGTTCATGGTCAAGGCTGTGCCCATAGTATTGCAATGCCCGGTACTAGGAACCTGGCCAATTGCCATATCGATATGATCTGCCTCATCCATTTCGCCCTTTGCATGGAGTTTGCGGGCGGCCCAATGGGTGGTGCCGGAGCCGGACATTTGGCCCCGCCAATAGGAATCCAACATCGGACCACCAGATAGAACAATGGCCGGAAGATCGACCGTCGTGGCAGCCATAATGGCGGCAGGTGTTGTCTTGTCACAACCAGTGGTCAACACGACCCCGTCAAAGGGATAGCCGTGTAAAATTTCCACAAGGCCGAGATAGGCAAGATTTCGATCCAGCGCAGCTGTGGGACGTCTTCCTGTTTCCTGAATTGGATGAACGGGAAAAACCAGCGGGATGCCGCCGCCATCACGTATGCCATCCCTTACCCGGTCAACGATCTGGGTGTGAATGAAATTACAGGGGGAGAGTTCCGAACCGGACTGCGCGATGCCGATGATTGGCCGTCCCGATTTCAACTCTTCCGGCGTTAGTCCAAAATTGAAATACCGTTCAAGATACATGGCTGTCATACCAATGTCGCTGGCATTGTCGAACCAGAGTTGACTGCGCAGGGACTTACTGGAGGAAGAGTTGGTCATAGTATTCTCTTTCTTAAGTTCTTTTTGTACTCGGTTCAGATTTAGGTACAGGCTTTAGACGCTTTCTCCTTCCAATCTGGATGCCAGCGTGACAAAGGTGGTCGGCCTTCGATGATATCACCAGCTCCCCAAGCAATTCTCTTATGATCCATCTCAATACTTACTTCATTGTCGGGACACAGTATGTAAAACAGGTCCTTCTCCAGGCCCGCGCACATATGATCAATTACCTGATCGGGCCGCCACGCTCCCTTTTTGACATTTTCTTCATTTTCCGACGTCCATCCCGGTATCAGAAGGTGAGCGCTGATTTGGCTTTCTGGCTCCGATCGAATCTCATGTTCGAGGGCTTCAGTATAGGTCTTTAGGGCAGATTTGGTAACGTTATAGATGGTATGGGCGGGGGGATTGGTAATCCCCTGTTTTGATCCCACATTGACAATCACACTTGGGTCTTCAGTGGACTTCATGGCAGGCAGAAAAGCCTGCACAAGGTAAACGCAGCCCCAGAAATTAGTATCCATGGCTTGCCGCCACTCTGAAATTTCGGCGCCATGGCCGTGGCCTATCCGGGTCACCGCGTTGTTAAAAAGAAAAGACACTTTTCCAAACTGCTCGAGGAGTGTTTGACGCATCTGAGAAATCTGAGCCGGATCAGAAACATCGAGAGGAGTCGATAGTATTGCATCTTCTCCCCTTGGAGAGATGCCAATCAATTCCTCAACGGTTTTATCAAGCCGGTCGCCGGGCAGGTCGACAGCACAAACAGATGCCCCTCGTGACGCTGCATGTAAACAGGCGGCCCGTCCAATTCCCTGGGCCGCGCCTGTTATAACTGCAACAGTATTGGGAGAAAATACTGTGTCCAGATCCATAATTGATGGCCTCCAAAGGCTCGTTGGGTTAAACTTATTTAACGGTCGCCAAAGAACCGAACATTTACGATTTCCCAAATTACTCGTTACAGAACCGCTTTGCTAACATTTATTGTCTCAAAGAGGCTCCGCTGTGCCTGTCGAGATGTATGTTTTGAGGTATTAGCGATAACAGCTTTAAAAAAGATGAGGTCAAAAGCCAGTGTCCGAAACACAACAAATTCTTGATGAATATTACGCCGCCTTGAAGTCCGGAGATGAAGCCCGCTTGCGCGCTATCGTCTCCGACGAAATTGAAATCGTTTATCATGATACCAGTAAAATTCTACCTTGGGGCGGCAGATGGGTTGGGTATGACGGATTTCAAAAGTTTTTAGCGGCAGTGGCCGAAAACCTGGTGATCGAAAATGTAGAGCCTCTGGACACATTTATCTCAGATGACACAGTTATTGTTCTGCTTAAAGGAAGGTGGCTCAGCCGCCATACTGGGAAAGTGGTTGAAGCAACGGTGGCCAATGTCTTTTCAATGCAGGACGGCCTTGTATCCCGCTATCAGGTGTTTCCAGACTCGGCAGGTTTCGGCATTGCAATTGACAAACTCGCGCGAATTGAGAACTGAACAAACTTATTGGATGTTCCGCAAGAAAATCAGGAGTGACTATGACGTCGACGGACCAAACTGAGCCCAACGGTAAAGACGCGCCTTTGCGCCATGATATCCGCTTGCTTGGCCGATTACTCGGTACGACCATTGAGGATCAGGAAGGGACGGAGATATTTGATCTTGTCGAAGCCATCCGTCAGACCTCCATTCAGTTTCACCGGGATAATTCAGTTGAATCGAGGCAGGCCCTTGAAGATATTCTCGGTAAGCTCTCCCGCGACCAGGCGGTTTCTGTTTTACGGGCTTTTAGTTACTTTCTGCAATTGGCGAATATCGCAGAAGATCTACATCATGTTCGGCGTAATCGCTATCATGATAATGCTGGCTCCGAGCCACGTCCTGGGACCATCTCACGGGCTCTGGCCAAACTAAAAGACGCAGGGCTCACTGGAGATGATCTCGCGCAGTTTTTTAAAACAGCCCTGATCAGTCCGGTCCTGACCGCCCATCCAACGGAAGTTCGTCGTAAGAGCACTATGCGCAGTGAAATGGTTATCTCGTCTCTGATGGACAAACGGGAGCGCGGAGACTGGACCCCTCGGGAAATAGATATCCTGGATGCGCGCCTGAAAGAAGAGGTGCTAACGGTCTGGCAGACGGATATCCTTCGTCGCACCAAGCTGCAGATCACGGACGAGATCCAGAACGGTTTGTCCTATTATGACCAGACCTTCTTCTCCGAACTTCCCGGATTTTATGAAAGTCTTGAGGAATCAATGTCGGAACTGGAGTTGAAAGAGGACGGCTCTTTTGTGCGTCCTTTTTTGCGCATGGGAAGCTGGATAGGAGGGGACCGGGACGGTAATCCTTTTGTCACAGCAGATGTATTAAAGCAGACACTGAAACGACAAAATGAGCATGCGCTCACATATTACCTGGAAGAAGTCCATCAACTCGGAAGTGAGCTGTCCCTATCAACAAACATTGTTTCCGTATCCGACGAATTGCTAGCCTTGGCAGAGGCATCCCCCGACCGATCCCCTCATCGCCAGGGGGAGCCATATCGTCGGGCAATATCTGGAATATATGCCCGTTTGGCCGCAACTCTTATTGGCTTTGGCTCTACTAAATTGGTAAGAACGCCGATCGGTTCGGGAGAGCCCTACGCGACCGCGCCGGACTTTTTGGCTGAGCTGGATATTCTCAATCATTCTTTAGTGGAAAACGGATCCCAACTCATTGCGGACGGACGGCTCAAGCATTTGCGGCGTGCCGTCGGTTGCTTTGGGTTTCATTTGGCAACTGTGGATCTGCGCCAAAATTCTGATGTTCATGAGCGCGTGGTGGCCGAACTTTTTGAGGCGGTGGATCCGCAAATACATTACGACCAGTTACCGGAAGCAGAACGGGTGAATTTGTTGACTGCTGAGCTTGTGTCCGGGCGACCTTTGCTCCGGCCTTATTGGAGCTACTCGGAGGAAGCCACGTCGGAGCTGGAAATTCTGCGGGAAGTCACCAATGTCCACCGGACCTACGGAGTCACCGCCATCGCCACCGCTATCATTTCTAATACCCAAAATGTCTCCGACCTTCTTGAACTCGCAATTTTGTTGAAGCAGGTTGGTCTGGTGACTCCAGAAGGGACAAGCGCTCTCAATATTGTCCCTTTGTTCGAGACGATCGCGGATCTCAGGAACTGCGTTCCCATCATGGATGAGCTGTTATCTATTCCCGCCTATCGTCAGTTGGTTGATAGCAAAGGTGGGGTTCAGGAAGTCATGCTGGGCTATTCGGACAGCAATAAGGATGGCGGCTATGTCACGTCGGGATGGGAGCTGTACAAAGCCGAAACCGGGCTCATTGAACTTTTTGAAAGGCACGGCGTTAAGCTCAGATTGTTTCACGGCCGTGGTGGGACGGTAGGTCGAGGCGGTGGCCCCAGTTATGACGCAATTCTGGCGCAACCCGAAGGCGCCGTTCGGGGGCAGATCCGAGTCACAGAGCAGGGTGAGACCATCTCATTCAAATATGCAAGACCTGAAATGGGACGACGCAATCTTGAAAGCCTTGCGGCAGCGACAATGGAGGCATCTTTGCTGACGGGAAAGCAGGAACCCGTACCGGAAGAGTTTACCCTGGTTATGGAGGCATTGTCTGACCAGGCGTTTAAAACCTACCGCAATCTTGTCTATGAAACCGATGGCTTTGAAGATTACTTCTGGTCATCTACAGTAATCAATGAAATTGCTACCCTGAATATCGGCTCCCGCCCTGCGTCACGCAAAAAGACGCGACGGGTACAGGATCTGCGGGCTATTCCATGGGTTTTCAGTTGGGCTCAATGTCGGCTCATGTTGCCGGGCTGGTATGGATTTGGATCAGCTGTGGAAAGGTGGATATCCGATCATCCGAACGACGGCTTATCGCTCCTCCAACAGATGTTTGAGACTTGGCCTTTCTTTCGGACACAACTGTCAAACATGGACATGGTGCTTGCCAAGACCAACACGGCCATCGCCTCGAGATATGCTGGTCTGGTTGAGGATGAAGCACTCCGAAACGAAATCTTCGGTCGGATTTGCGAAGAGCGGCAGAAGACCATTGAAGCTGTCATGTCGATCTCCAATCAAAGTCAACTGCTAGGGGAAAACCCTCTTCTGGATAGGTCCATCCGAAACCGATTTGCCTATGTAGACCCCCTCAACCACATTCAAGTTGAACTTCTGAAGAAGAGTCGTATGAACGGCGATCATCCGAAGGTTTTGAGGGGGATCAACATTGCTATTAACGGTATTGCTGCAGGGTTGCGAAACAGTGGATGACACGGAAATGCGATTTGCGTTAACCATAATCGGTTATTGACGCTACGTAAAGTTGTCGACAATTTTTAATTAAATTTTTTATGTCGACAATTCTCGTTTAGCGATCTATTTATATTGTATGGATATGTTCTCGAAGATGTGAGTTAAGTGAAATTATCCTAATGAAATGTGGATTTTTTGTGGCGGTTGAAGTTGGATACAACTTTTGAGACTTCTGGCCTCATAAAAATATATGGAAATTTAATACTATTATTCGGTGCTTTTAGAAAGCACAAAGAAGTTAGAAAAATTGAATGCGGGTAGTGCGGCTTTTACATTTTCAATATGAAAGAGTAATTGGATCGCTTCGATTTTTTTAAAGCAATTTTTACCTAAGTATCAAGTATGGAAGTTCGGCATTTAGGAGCCGATTAGGGGCAGATGGAGCAACTAAAACAAGCGAGCATTTTCAATAAATTCGCGTTTGCAAATTCCCGGGTCCTTTTGATTGATGGCGATCCATCATTTCTCTCGGAAGTATCGGAATATATGAAGCTGGGTGGCTTCATGGTGGATGTGGCGCCGGACATGCAAAGCGCCATCAAGATGGGGGCCAACAGT